>NZ_JBSWVK010000017.1:0-221 GCF_056159545.1 Rossellomorea sp. ABR4_012 | reverse complement strand
TGCCACCCGCCTCTGAGCAAAGCCCCTCTGCTTTTCTACTTGTCCAGCTACAGTGGTCTGCTCCCGTTTGAAAATTAACCTTAGGCTTTTGAGGCAAAAAGCGCCTCTAAAGCCTAAGAACATTTTTCAAAGGGAGCAAAACGCCCACTTCCGCTTTTCTATTTGTCCAGCTCCGGCGGCTAGAGGCTCGAGACATAAGCCATGCCATCCAAAAAGGCAAA
>NZ_JBSWVK010000016.1:0-234 GCF_056159545.1 Rossellomorea sp. ABR4_012 | reverse complement strand
AAGAGCTATTCAAACTTTTATCGGAGAGTTTGATCCTGGCTCAGGACGAACGCTGGCGGCGTGCCTAATACATGCAAGTCGAGCGGATCAAAGGGAGCTTGCTCCCTGAGATCAGCGGCGGACGGGTGAGTAACACGTGGGTAACCTGCCTGTAAGACTGGGATAACTCCGGGAAACCGGGGCTAATACCGGATAACTCAGTTCCTCGCATGAGGAACTGTTGAAAGGTGGCTT
>NZ_JBSWVK010000015.1:0-251 GCF_056159545.1 Rossellomorea sp. ABR4_012 | reverse complement strand
GCCTTCCCGGCCAATTCATCTTATGCTTGTCGGGGCTAAGCGAGCCGCCTCTGCTTTTGTAATCATCCAGCTCCGGGGCTTAGAGGCTCGAGACATAAGTCAAACCGACCAAAAAGGCAAATAGCGCCTTTCCGGTCGGTTCGTCTTATGCTTGTCGCCTCTGAGCAAAGCCCCTCCGCTTTTGTTGTCATCCAGCTCCGGCGGCTAGCCCCTCGAGGTCATAAGCTAAATTGTCCAAGAAGGCAAAAAGC
>NZ_JBSWVK010000014.1:0-283 GCF_056159545.1 Rossellomorea sp. ABR4_012 | reverse complement strand
TCTTCAATCAGTTTTGTTCTTCCAAGCTCCATCCAAACGAGATAGTTGGCGTGATAAACAACCCCCATCTGATCTGTCTCTGCGTACCTTACTTGAACTGTATTTTCTGAGATATGCACTTCATTCACCTCTATATTTATTTAATGCACATCAATAATAGTATCACAGAAGTAATCTCCATTGTATCAATACGCTTAGGATATCTTGGAAGAAAAAAGCCCGAACATGCACGGTTAATCATGCATATTCGCGGCTTTAATACTTACCAGTCAATTGTATAGAA
>NZ_JBSWVK010000012.1:0-1390 GCF_056159545.1 Rossellomorea sp. ABR4_012 | reverse complement strand
AAAAATGACTCTTTGTGGTTAAGTCCTCGATCGATTAGTATCAGTCAGCTCCACATGTCACCATGCTTCCACCTCTGACCTATCTACCTAGTCATCTTCTAGGGATCTTACTCACATAAAGTGATGGGAAATCTCATCTCGAGGGGGGCTTCATGCTTAGATGCTTTCAGCACTTATCCCTTCCGCACATAGCTACCCAGCGATGCCTTTGGCAAGACAACTGGTACACCAGCGGTGCGTCCATCCCGGTCCTCTCGTACTAAGGACAGCTCCTCTCAAATTTCCTGCGCCCACGACGGATAGGGACCGAACTGTCTCACGACGTTCTGAACCCAGCTCGCGTACCGCTTTAATGGGCGAACAGCCCAACCCTTGGGACCGACTACAGCCCCAGGATGCGATGAGCCGACATCGAGGTGCCAAACCTCCCCGTCGATGTGGACTCTTGGGGGAGATAAGCCTGTTATCCCCGGGGTAGCTTTTATCCGTTGAGCGATGGCCCTTCCATGCGGAACCACCGGATCACTAAGCCCGACTTTCGTCCCTGCTCGACTTGTAGGTCTCGCAGTCAAGCTCCCTTGTGCCTTTACACTCTGCGAATGATTTCCAACCATTCTGAGGGAACCTTTGGGCGCCTCCGTTACTCTTTAGGAGGCGACCGCCCCAGTCAAACTGCCCACCTGACACTGTCTCCCACCCCGATAAGGGGCGCGGGTTAGAATTTCAATACAGCCAGGGTAGTATCCCACCAACGCCTCCACCGAAGCTGGCGCTCCGGCTTCCAAGGCTCCTACCTATCCTGTACAAGCTGTACCAAAATTCAATATCAGGCTACAGTAAAGCTCCACGGGGTCTTTCCGTCCTGTCGCGGGTAACCTGCATCTTCACAGGTACTATAATTTCACCGAGTCTCTCGTTGAGACAGTGCCCAGATCGTTACGCCTTTCGTGCGGGTCGGAACTTACCCGACAAGGAATTTCGCTACCTTAGGACCGTTATAGTTACGGCCGCCGTTTACTGGGGCTTCGATTCGCACCTTCGCTTGCGCTAAGCACTCCTCTTAACCTTCCAGCACCGGGCAGGCGTCAGCCCCTATACTTCGCCTTACGGCTTCGCAGAGACCTGTGTTTTTGCTAAACAGTCGCCTGGGCCTATTCACTGCGGCTCTTCGAGGCTATGCACCTCAAAGAGCACCCCTTCTCCCGAAGTTACGGGGTCATTTTGCCGAGTTCCTTAACGAGAGTTCTCTCGCTCACCTTAGGATTCTCTCCTCGCCTACCTGTGTCGGTTTGCGGTACGGGCACCTTTTTCCTCGCTAGAGGCTTTTCTTGGCAGTGTGGAATCAGGAACTTCGCTACTATAATTCGCTCGCTATCACAGCTCAGCCTTC
>NZ_JBSWVK010000011.1:0-1411 GCF_056159545.1 Rossellomorea sp. ABR4_012 | reverse complement strand
TATCCTTACTTGAATACATAGAGTATGGAAGGCAGACCCAGGGAACTGAAACATCTAAGTACCTGGAGGAAGAGAAAGCAAATGCGATTCCCTGAGTAGCGGCGAGCGAAACGGGATGTAGCCCAAACCAAGAGGCTTGCCTCTTGGGGTTGTAGGACACTCTATACGGAGTTACAAAGGAACGGAGTAGACGAAGAAGTCTGGAAAGGCTCGTCAAAGAAGGTAACAACCCTGTAGTTGAAACTTCGTTCCCTCTTGAGTGGATCCTGAGTACGGCGGGACACGTGAAATCCCGTCGGAAGCTGGGAGGACCATCTCCCAAGGCTAAATACTACCTAGTGACCGATAGTGAACCAGTACCGTGAGGGAAAGGTGAAAAGCACCCCGGAAGGGGAGTGAAAGAGAACCTGAAACCGTGTGCCTACAAGTAGTCAGAGCCCGTTAACGGGTGATGGCGTGCCTTTTGTAGAATGAACCGGCGAGTTACGATCCCATGCAAGGTTAAGTCGATGAGACGGAGCCGCAGCGAAAGCGAGTCTGAATAGGGCGAATGAGTATGTGGTCGTAGACCCGAAACCAGGTGATCTACCCATGTCCAGGATGAAGTCCAGGTAACACTGGATGGAGGTCCGAACCCACGCACGTTGAAAAGTGCGGGGATGAGGTGTGGGTAGCGGAGAAATTCCAATCGAACTTGGAGATAGCTGGTTCTCTCCGAAATAGCTTTAGGGCTAGCCTCATGTGTAAGAGTCTTGGAGGTAGAGCACTGTTTGGACTAGGGGCCCTCATCGGGTTACCGAATTCAGACAAACTCCGAATGCCAAAGACTTATCCATGGGAGTCAGACTGCGAGTGATAAGATCCGTAGTCGAAAGGGAAACAGCCCAGACCACCAGCTAAGGTCCCAAAGTATACGTTAAGTGGAAAAGGATGTGGAGTTGCTTAGACAACCAGGATGTTGGCTTAGAAGCAGCCACCATTTAAAGAGTGCGTAATAGCTCACTGGTCGAGTGACTCTGCGCCGAAAATGTACCGGGGCTAAACGTATCACCGAAGCTGTGGATTGACACCTCTAGGTGTCAGTGGTAGGAGAGCGTTCTAAGGACAGTGAAGTCAGACCGTAAGGACTGGTGGAGTGCTTAGAAGTGAGAATGCCGGTATGAGTAGCGAAAGATGGGTGAGAATCCCATCCACCGAATGCCTAAGGTTTCCTGAGGAAGGCTCGTCCGCTCAGGGTTAGTCGGGACCTAAGTCGAGGCCGATAGGCGTAGACGATGGACAACAGGTTGATATTCCTGTACCACCTCTTTTCCGTTTGAGCAATGGGGGGACGCAGGAGGATAGGGTAAGCGCACTGCTGGATATGTGCGTCTAAGCAGTTAGGCTGATGATGAGGCAAATCCCATCATCG
>NZ_JBSWVK010000010.1:0-35529 GCF_056159545.1 Rossellomorea sp. ABR4_012 | reverse complement strand
GCCTTCCCGGCCAATTCATCTTATGCTTGTCGGGGCTAAGCGAGCCGCCTCCGCTTTTGTATTAAGTAGCGGGTCTGTTTTCGCCTTCCAGTTTAGGGTTTCCTTTTGATGCTTTTGTTTGGTGCTTGTTGGAATCGGTCGGTTGTTTTGAGTTTTTGTTATTTTGTGTTTTCATATGAACACCTCCGCTACTATTATTTGAGCTTTGACTTGTTTTATTCAACTGTCGAAAAATAAAAGGGCGGTTGTCCTAAATTCACTTTCTTTGACGAAACGCTTCTAGTTTTGTCAGGGGGGAGGTAAAGGTTAATTAAAGGAGAATACTTTATGTAAATCCAAAAAAGCCGGGAGGAAGAAGAATGCTTCCAAAACAAAATATTATGTTGAAACTAGCCGAAATTGAAGAAAGCTTAAATCAGCTTGAGCAAAGTGTGTATGATCGTATTTCAATGGAGGAAAAGGTTGAGGAATCAAAACTGGCTAACAAAATTGAAGATCTTGAGGGGAAACTAACTACAATGGAAAGCAGGGCGGAAACATTCATAAATAGGAGGGAACATTCATTTCTTGCTCAAAAGCTTGAATTATCATATAAGACGTCATAAACTTACTATTATAAGTAGCAGCTTTGCTACTTATTATTTTTTTCTATCCTTGCCTGGAGGTTTAATATGGAACAGTTAATATTTGTGACTGAAGAGTTGCTAGCATTGATCGATAATATGATGAACGAATATAAAAAAAGGCGGGAAACCGGAGAAAAAGGTGACTTCTATGATGAAGTAAAACCGTTTGCTGATAAAGTCAAAGAATGGAATGACAAGTGGAAGGAGCTCTCACTTGATTGGATCAAAGCAGATCGGCCAAAACATCTTCACCTACCGCAGGTCATGAATACATACGATAATATTGAAATGCTTTCCGTACACTGTTTCTTTCCTGAGTCCAGTTATAACCGCTTTATCAGTCATCATCAATCTGTTAGCTACGTGTTGAAAACTATTCTTGATGAGTTAAATGATTAAATAAAGGGCTTCCCCGCGGAAGCCCTTCAACATGATTTCATTTTTTACAGAGTGGGAACTGCACGATCACAGCTTTTATTTATTTGCCTTACAAGTTCCTTGTAGTTATGCAGAGAAATTTCATTTGAAATATATAGTTTTTTTGTCAATGTAAGAAGCTCCAGTCCATCGGCTGTCTGATACTGCTTCTGATTCTCGTACTTCTGTAACAATTCACTAAAGTTCATACTCATTCCTCCCAATACAGTCAATTTAAGGCAGGCAACCTTTATCATTATCCTAACATAGAAAGCCCTTTCTTTAAGTTGTTAGAATAGTGTAACTTCCGACATTTTTTGAGGTTTTGTCGAAAGAAAACTTTGGGTTCTTTCACCATGTGACCCAATATTTCATACTGTGTAGTAACCGTAATAATGTAAGGGGGCTTAGTATGAATTCATATCGTTATCGTCACCGCTATCAGAATCATTATCCTTATCCATATCCCTACCCGGCCACTCATAATATGGGTCAAATGGTAAATTACCAAATGCAGGGGGAAGCTCAGTATTTTTCTGCGCCTTTCCATTATTCACATGAACCCGTGCGCCCTAACACCCAAATGAACCAAGCAGGTTATACGAATCCATATTTTGAAAATCCTCTTCAACATGAAGAATATAATCCTTATCAAATGAAGGCGATGCAGCAACAGGCATATGCGAATCCTTATCCGAAAGCATCATTCATGGCGAAAAAGTCAAATTCTGGAATGGGCACCATCATGAACTCGTTCAAGTCCCAGGATGGTTCATTTGACTTCAATAAAGTGATGAATACGGCTGGTCAGATGATGGGAACAGTGAATCAAGTGTCTTCACTCGTAAAAGGTCTCGGAGGAATGTTTAAGCTATAAGAATATGAAACAAGAGCAGCTGGGTCCCAGCTGCTCTTATTCTTGTGCACCGTCTAAAGTCGCTTTAAACCGGTATCGCATTATTCAATGTTGATTTTTCTGCCGGATTGTTTTTCCACTTTTATTTGTAGTAAACCGTCCTTATACGAAGCTTTTACGTCTTTTTCATTTACCACGTTTGGAAATGGGATGGTGCGGCTGCTTCTATTCATCGATTGTTTTCTTTTGATTACTTGATTCTTTTCATTTTCCTCGGAATAGAGTTCCATATTCGAAATCGTAATCGTGACAAAGTTAGGGAATACCTCCAGATTTATTTGTTCTTTTTTTACACCGGGAAGTTCGGCGGTTATCAGGTAATAATCTTCATGGTCTTTAAAATCAACAGGAAAGGAATTGAAAGGATTTGAGGCAGATGTGAAAAAATCATCAATACTCTGCAGCATTCCCCTCATCGGCTTTTCGTGAAAAAATTCATTCATTGAATGCATCAGGTCTCCAAAACCTTTTTTCTTGGATGAATCATTTGAAAAATGGCTGTTCATGGATGGTATCTCCTTTCGGGACAGATCTGTTCATATTAATGTATGAACACTTCAAGCAAGTGTGCCTATTTCATTGTTGTTTAAAAATTTGTGAGGGAGGAAAAATATAAGGGAAATCCACAAAGGGGGACAAGGTTATGGAAAAGCAGCATGTAGGAGGATTTGATTTAGCTTTCCAAGATCGCGGTGAAGGTGAAGAGACAGTTATACTTCTTCATGGTTTTTGCGGGAGTTCTGCCTATTGGCAGGAGGTAGTTCCTTTACTGGATACATCCCGTGTCATCACAATTGATCTTAGGGGCCATGGTCAATCAGGGATAAGTGATTCTGGATTCAGCATAGAGGATATGGCAAAAGATATTCATTATTTTATGGATCAGAAGCAGTTGGATAATGTCTATCTATTCGGTCATTCTTTAGGGGGATATGTGACTCTGGCCGTTGCGGAATTATATGGTGAGAAGCTAAAAGGGTACGGGCTCATTCATTCCACGGCTCTTGCTGACAGTGATGAAGCAAAGGAAAACCGATTGAAGTCGATTGAAGTCATCAAAGAAGACGGACTAAACACATTCGTAAATGACCTGGCACCTAAGCTGTTCAACCCCGACAAGTTGGATGAACTGAAGGATGAAATCCAGCTTACTAAAGATATTGGATATGAAACCAGCCCGGTCGGAGCGATTGAAACCCTTAAGGCAATGAGAAACAGAATAGATCGTTCCAATATAGTGAAGAACAGCAGAATCCCCGTACTGCTTGTAGCTGGGGAACATGACCAAATCATTCCGAAAGAAAAAGTCTTCCAGGAAGAATCATCTCATACGGACACTAAAGTCCTCACACAATCCGGCCATATGGGATTATTTGAAGAACCTGAACAGCTTGCTTATGCGCTCAAAGAATTTATTAATAAGAAATGAAGATTTATTCGGTCCGGCGAAACTATCGCCGGATTTTTTTATTTTTACATTCGAACATAGATTCGATAAAATGGTTTTAGAGGTGAAGAAGATGTTCAGGAAGAATAACCTTCAGGAATTAATTGAGCAATTCAAGAAAGACGAACAATTCAATAAACAAATCATACATTGGCATACAATAGATGAAAAAACTGCAAAACTTACTGATATTCCGGAAGAGATTGACGAACGGATAAGAAAAGCTTTAAAAGGAAAAGGAATTGAAAAGCTATATAGCCACCAGCACGATGCATTTCAGCTGGCAATGAAAGGAAAGAGTTTTACTGCCGTGACACCTACTGCTTCCGGTAAAACATTGTGCTACAACCTGCCCGTTTTACAGACGGTCATGAAGGACCCAAATGCCAGGGCATTATATATTTTTCCGACAAAAGCGCTTGCTCAGGACCAGAAGAGCGAGCTGAATGAAATAATCTCTGAAGCTGGTGCGTCCATCAATAGTTATACATACGATGGGGATACTTCCGCTAATATCAGGCAAAAGGTCAGAAAAGCTGGACATATCGTGATCACCAATCCCGATATGCTTCACTCCGCTATCCTCCCTCATCATACAAAATGGGTATCTTTATTTGAGAACCTAAAATATGTGATCATCGATGAACTTCATATTTATAGGGGGGTATTTGGTTCGCATGTGAGCAATGTCATCAGGAGGCTCAAAAGAATTTGCGAGTTTTATGGTGCCTCCCCTGTGTTCATTTGTACCTCGGCAACCATTGCTAACCCAAAAGAATTATCAGAACACCTTACAGGTTCGGAGATGGAGCTGATTGATAATAACGGGGCTCCGAGTGCGAAAAAGCATTTTGTTTTTTATAACCCCCCGATCGTCAATAAACCTCTAAACATAAGAAGAAGTGCAACACTTGAAGTGAGGAGGATCGCAGGAGAGCTGTTAAGGAATAAAATCCAAACCATCGTATTCGCCCGCAGCCGTGTAAGAGTCGAGATTATCCTCACCTATTTACAAGAGCTCGTAAAGGGTCAATTAGGTGCTAAATCAATTCGCGGCTACAGGGGCGGTTACCTTCCAACCCAGAGACGAGAAATTGAGAAGGGGCTGCGTTCAGGAGAGATTTACGGGGTAGTCAGCACCAATGCGCTTGAATTGGGTGTGGATATCGGTCAGCTGCAGGTGTGTATCATGACTGGGTATCCGGGGACAATTGCAAGTGCCTGGCAGCAGGCAGGGAGAGCCGGCAGGAGACATGGTGAATCACTTGTTATCATGGTGGCGAGTTCCAGTCCGTTGGATCAGTTCATCATCGATCACCCTGACTACTTCTTTGATCAAACACCTGAAACAGCAAGAATCAATCCTGATAACTTAATTATCCTGATTGATCATCTTAAATGTGCCGCATATGAACTTCCTTTTAAAGACGGTGAACAATTCGGTTCTCATGAGGTGGAGGATATTCTTGAATTTCTGGCAGAAGAGAAGCTTCTTCATAAGAATGGGGATAAATGGTATTGGATGAATGATGTGTTTCCTGCCCATAATATCAGCCTTCGTTCCGCTTCCCAGGAAAATGTGATCATTATTGATCAAACCGATATTGCAGCTGTAAAAGTCATCGGGGAAATGGATCGGTTTTCTGCCATGACCCTGCTGCACGATGAAGCCATATATTTGCATCAGGGAATTCAGTATCAGGTAGAGAAGTTGGACTGGGAAGAAAAGAAAGCCTTTGTCCGGGAAGTGGATGTTGATTACTTTACCGATGCTAATTTAGCTGTTCAGCTCCGTGTTTTAGAGACGGACAAGGACCGGAATGCGGGCTCTTGTGAAATAGCTTATGGTGATGTTACAGTCCAGGCAATGGCCACGATTTTCAAGAAAATCAAGTTTGATACTCATGAAAACATCGGTTCCGGGCCGATTCATCTTCCCGAGGAAGAACTTCATACCAGCTCCAGCTGGATATCACTAAGTGACAGTTCTTCTTTCACGCAAGAACGTTTAGAAGAAGGATTAATCGGAGCTGCGCAAAGCTTGAATTCCATCATTCCCCTTTATGTGATGTGCGACCCGAGTGATATTTTTGTTGTGCCTCAGGTCAAAGCGGCCCATAATGATAAACCGACCATCTTTATTTATGACAGATATCCAGGCGGGATCGGCTTAAGTGAAAAAGTATATGAGCAAATTGAACAGGTTCTTTCAGAAACACGAAAGTTGATTGAAAGCTGTCCGTGTCAAACCGGTTGTCCATCGTGTATAGGGACGGAACATTCCATGAAAACGGCAAAAGCGGACACATTAAAATTGCTTGCATTATTCCATGGTGAAGAAGAGGAGGGAGAAATTGTCTCTTAAAAACAAACTGAACAGAATGAAAAAACACATTGTCAGGGAAGATGCAGAGAACGAAAGGAATACGGTAAAATCGATTGATATTTCCAATACTGACCTTCCTCATAAAGAAACCTGGAAAGAACATGGGACTACTACTTACTTTGTCGATGATGATTTTTGCCTGGTAAGGGAGAAGAGATACCCTCTTCACCATCAGCATGGCAAATATAAATTCGAAGATCTTTTGAAATCAGTCTCAGCCTGGCAGGAATTTAACGGCACCCATCCATTGTCCTCCAAGGGACTTGCGCCCGAGGACCTGTTTTTCTTTGATACAGAAACAACGGGACTCGGAGGGGGGGTCGGCAATACGATTTTTTTGCTTGGACATGGAAGGGTTGTGGGAAATGAATTGATTGTCACGCAACATTTTCTTCCACAGCCCGGAAGTGAAATTCCCCTCTATCACAGTTTTTTGAAGACGGTAGATTACAATACTCTTGTAACGTATAACGGCAAAGCATTTGACTGGCCGCAGGTCAAGACCAGGCACACACTCATCAAAGAGCACGTTCCGAAGCTTCCGTCATTTGGGCATTTTGATTTATTCCATGGATCCAGAAGACTTTTCAAACATAAAATGGAGTCGGTGAAATTAATCAACGTGGAAGGGAAAATCCTTGATTTTGAGAGAGTGGATGATGTGCCCGGGTATCTTGCGCCGATGATTTATTTTGATTTCATAGAGAGAAGGGATCCGGTAGGTATTTTAAGAGTGATGGAACATAATGAGCTGGATATCCTTTCATTGATCACATTATATACGCATATAACCTTTCAGCTGCTGGAGATTTCGAAATCATCCACAGAGCAGGAAACATTCGAAGCGGGCAGATGGCTCGAGTATACGGGTAATGCGAATATGGCGAAAGAACGCTTTGAACATATTGTGAATCATAGAGGGGAACAGCACTATGAA
Source organism: Rossellomorea sp. ABR4_012 (assembly GCF_056159545.1). NCBI lineage: Bacteria > Bacillati > Bacillota > Bacilli > Caryophanales > Bacillaceae > Rossellomorea > Rossellomorea sp. ABR4_012. The sequence continues at coordinate 28,800 of NZ_JBSWVK010000010.1, read as the reverse complement.
TCCGTACATCATCTTGCTTTAAGTTATAAAAAAGATAAGGATTTCGATAAGGCGGCCGAACTATGGGAGGGGATCGACAACGATTGTCCCTTCGAGATTAAAGTGGCCGTCCTTGAAGAATTGGCGAAAATCTATGAACATAAAAGAAAGGACTATGATAAGGCATTGGAGAAATGCCTCGAACTCGAGGAGCTTCTTAATAAAATCGATTTTAATCAGAGGAAGAAGGCCAAGTCACAGGAGCAGCTTTATGCCCGGATCAATCGTGTGTGTTCAAAGAGAGACAGGAAGAAATTGACTTGATTTCAAGCACTTACTTGAATCTAGTAAAATAACGTAAATTTATGGTCCATTCTCCTTATTTATATATTGAGAATTTTCACAAGTAGTTGTAAAATGAATAATTGTGTGGAAATTATTTATATTTAGATAGGATGATGAAAATGAACCGTGCGATCTTAATTTTATTCTTTGTCGTCATTGGTTTAACGGCGTTTTTCTTTTCGAATTACTCTGAGACTTTATATAGCTTCATGTAATGGGAGTGACTGATCAACCTTTTCCAAAATTGATTCCAATCTCCATATTTAAAAATAGGTATTTTCATTAGTACATGTTCTCCACCCCTTTCATAGGCTATTAATGTATCAATAACATGATGAAAGGAGAACATGACTATGTTTTGTAGACCAAGACCCAGTAAAGTGCTTCCAGCAGTTATGCACCCTGCAAAAAATTGTGTAAACCAGACTTTCACTACCTATGAGGTGCCGCATATTCACCCACAGCATACAACTACAGTAAACAATATCCAATATCAGCACAAACACTACTTCCCTCAAACTCAATCAGCAGTTGACAGCGTGACGAACCAGCAGTTTAACTGCGGGGGTGGCCCGGGAGGACCCGGTGGACCTGGATTCGGCCCTGGAGGACCCGGTGGACCTGGATTCGGCCCTGGCGGACCAGGAGGACCAGGAGGACCAGGAGGACCAGGGTTTGGCCCGCGCCCCCGACCGCCTTTCGGACTTTACTAATTAGTAAGGATATACTTGATATTAAGGGATATCGGGTGACTTCCAGATTCTTCAAGAAGGCTTTTTCACGAATCTCAGTGGAAAATAAAGCTGGATGAGGTGGAGGAATCTAATGGAGTCACCCTCCTTCTTTTCTCTAAGTCAGATGATATGTATGGACTGTTTCGAAACTCCTCTGTGAATCCCCATATGTAATTCTCGAATATAACAAGACCCCTGCATTTCTTGATAGTGAAAAGAACGTTTGATTAAAATGTGCTACAATAGAGTATAAAGAATAGGGCAGACTATAAATGTCCTTTGCTTTCTTATCATGATCCTAAGTAAAGGAGTTTTGCTTTTTGAGCAAGGTTGCATGCTTAACAGGTTATAAATCCTTTGAGCTGGGAATATTCAAACAAGACGATAAAGCCATTCATTACATAAAACAGGCATTGAAGAAAGAGCTGCTTTCATTGCTGGAAGAAGACTTGGAATGGGTAACGATCAGTGGTCAGCTTGGAGTGGAATTATGGGGAGCTGAAGTGGTTTTCGAGCTTCAAGAAGAATATCCCGAACTTAAACTCGCAGTACTCACACCCTTTATTAACCAGGAAGAAAACTGGAACGAAAATAATAAAGAATACTATGAAATGATTCTGTCCCAGGCAGATTTTGTAGACTCAGTGTCGAAAGAACCATATAAAAGTCCTCAGCAGTTTAAAAACCGAAATTTTTTATTTCTTAATAAGAGTCAATATCTCGTTATTTTGTACGATGAAGAAAAGGAAGGTTCTCCAAAATATTTTTATCAGGAAGCAAGAAAGTATCAGGAGAGGAATCCTCACTTCGAAATCAGGGCAATTTCATTTAATGATCTGCAATGGGTAGTGGAAGAAGAACAATGGAAAAATGAATAGCTGATAATATTGAATGAAACGTATATACATTATACGATCTATGCTCTCATTAAAATTATTTGACAAAATGAAGGTAATTTGAAAAAATGAAAAAGATAAATATAGAGGTGAATGCGATGATCTCAGATAAAGTGAAATTAACAGCTAAAGATATTCTGGAAAAAGAATTCAAAAGCGGAATGAGAGGCTACAAGCCTGAAGATGTAGATAAATTCCTTGATTTGATTATTAAAGACTATGAAACCTTTCATCAGGAAATAGAAGAACTTCAACAGGAAAACCTGCGCTTGAAGAAGCAGGTTGAAGGTGCCAGCAAGCGTCCTGCAGCCCAGCCTCAAGCATCAGGCACAACCAATTTCGATATTCTTAAACGATTATCGAATCTTGAAAAACATGTGTTCGGAAATAAGCTTTACGATTGATATCTGTTGATATTCATGTCTTTAATGACATTTATTACCAGTTGAAATGATTGAGATATTACTTTATAATTAGTAATTGCTGATCCTTAATAGCGTTTGGGTAATCGCTGCAGCTTACTGCTGTAGAGGAAAGTCCATGCTCGCACGGTGCTGAGATGCCCGTAGTGTTCGTGCCTAGCCAATTCATAAGCTAGGGCAGCTCAAAATGAGTTGACGGCAGGGAAAATACCTAAGTCCTTCCGGATATGGTATGACTACCTTGAAAGTGCCACAGTGACGAAGTCCTGTTAGAAATGGCAGGAGTGGAACGAGGTAAACCCCACGAGCGAGAAACCCAAATTTGGTAGGGGAACCCTTTCGGAGGAAACGAACGAAGAAAGGGACAAAGGTATTTCCTTTGTAGATAGATGATTACCACCTGAGTACGAGATGAAAAGTCGCTTGCAGTACAAAGGAACAAAACATGGCTTACAGAGCGCTATTTCTGGAGAAGACAATCATTTTTTGACTACAAACCCAAGTGACTGATACATTCAGGTAATACATTACCTTTGGTATCAGTCCTTTTTATTTTTTGTTTTTACATATGGCTCTTTCGAATAAAAAACGGAAACAGCACTATTAAAGAAGGCGGCCTATTTTTCACATGAAATTGACCATAATAATATAGAGAATAAAGACGGACGAGGTGCATTAGATGGGTACATATACATTAATTGCGACTGCTGCTATGGGGCTGGAGGCAATTGTAGCAAGAGAAGTGAAGGACTTGGGATATGAATGCGAAGTGGAAAATGGAAAAGTCATTTTCAAAGGAGACGAAACGGCAATTGCGAGAGCGAATATGTGGCTTCGTACTGCTGACCGGATCAAAATACTGGTAGGGGAATTCAAGGCTTATTCCTTTGATGAGCTGTTTGAAAACACCAAAAAACTTCCCTGGGAAAGTTACTTGCCGGAAGATGCTGAATTTCCTGTTCAAGGGAAGTCTGTCAAATCAAAGCTTTACAGCGTTCCTGATTGTCAGGCAATCGTGAAGAAAGCCATTGTAGAAAAATTAAGGAAAGCGTATAAGCGCACATCTTGGCTGGATGAAACAGGCCCGCTGTATAAAATTGAAGTTGCCCTTCATAAAGACACAGCCAGCATTACATTGGATACAAGCGGGCAGGGCCTACACAAAAGGGGTTACAGAATCGGCCAGGGTGAGGCTCCTCTTAAAGAGACACTTGCTGCAGCACTTATTAAATTGACAACTTGGAATCCGGAACGCCCTTTCCTCGATCCTTTCTGCGGTTCGGGTACGATACCCATTGAAGCAGCCCTCATTGGACAAAACATCGCTCCTGGTTTCAATCGGGAATTTTTATCAGAAAACTGGTCCTTCATTTCAGATGATATCTGGGATAAAACCCGTATGGAAGCCGAAGATCTCGCGAATTATGACCAGCCGCTTGAGATAATCGGAACTGATATCGACCACAGGATGGTGAATGTTTCGAAAGAAAATGCGCTGGAGGCAGGACTGGGAGACCTGGTGAAATTCAAACAGATGCAAGTGAAAGATTTTGTTACGGACCTTGAGTACGGAGTAGTCGTTGGTAATCCTCCTTATGGAGAAAGACTGGGGGAAAGACCAGAGGTTGAAAAGATGTATAAAGATATGGGACAGGCATTCGAAAAACTTGATACCTGGTCTGTATATATGCTGACTTCACATGAAGATTTTGAACAGTTTTACGGTAAACCTGCCACGAAGAAGCGGAAGCTCTTTAACGGCTTCATCCGGACGGATTACTATCAATATTGGGGACCTCGCCCTCCGAGGAAAGATAAGAATGAATCATAAACAGCAACAATATAAATGAGAAATAGAATATTTCCATCTCTCCCTGCGTATAATAGTGCTATCATTTTTAGGGGAGTGAATAGGGGATGGAACATTCTCTAACGGATTATCAAAAAATTTATCAGGCATTGGAAGGTTCCTTATCATCCATTTCCATGGATGATGATGGCACTAAAACCATACATGAAACCTTGATGAATGCAAAGGTCAATCTAAATAAAGCATTTCAATACGAACTGCTTAGACAAAATAGAATTTACGATTAAAACCAGGGACACTCCATACAAATGGCAATATCCCCTTTGTATGAAGTGTTTCTTTTTTTTGTCCGGATATTTGGGTTCTGGAATAGTGATTATTTTCTAATTTATAGATTTATAGTACAGCGGGATGCAGGAGGTCAATATGAAAAGGAAATTACCCTTTAATTTATCGAAAGATCAATCCTTTTACGAAGCACTTTCAGATTGGGTCGGAGATGTATTTTACGATATCTTACCCGAAAAGGGGTTCGATCTTCGTGATGAGCAAGTATTTATGGCGTTTCAATTAAACCAGGCGTACAAACAGAAACAAGTCATGTTTGCAGAAGCCGGTGTGGGTACAGGTAAGACACTGGTTTATCTATTGTATGCATTGTCCTACGCCCGGTATACAGGCAAGCCTGCCATCATCGCATGTGCAGATGAAACACTGATTGAACAACTTGTGAAAAAAGACGGTGACATCCAAAAGCTTGAGCAGGCACTTGAATTGAATATAGATGTCAGATTAGCTAAATCAAGAGAACAATATCTTTGTATTAAAAAGCTGGAGGAAAATCTGCCGATGAACGAAACCTTCCATGAAATTTGGGAGGGGCTGCCCGCTTTCGTCCACGAAACCAATTCAATGAACAAATTCACCCACTATGGTGATCGCAAGGAGTACGCTGGTTTGCCAGATGATGAATGGACTGAAATCGGCTGGGATTCAATGCAGGATTGCATGTCATGCGTCTACCGCCACCGGTGCGGACAAACTCTTAATAGAGAATATTATAGAAACTCTGCTGACCTGATTGTTTGTTCCCATGACTTTTATATGGAACATATTTGGACGAAGGACTCCCGTAAAAGGGAAGGACAGCTGCCGCTGTTACCGGAAGCAAGTTCGGTCGTTTTTGACGAAGGGCATTTATTGGAGTTTGCCTCCCAGAAGGCGATGACCTATCGCATGAGAATGGAAACGTTGGAAGGCCTGCTTGAAAGATTGTCCGCATCTGACATGAGGGAAACGACACTATATCAGATTGAAGATATTATGCTCGCGAATGAAAAATGGTTTGAGTTATTAGAGAAAGAAGCGAGGTCTGAAAGCGGTACGGTTCGCCAATATATCACTCGTTCTTCTGAGGTATTGGAACAGGGAAGGCTTTTAACGGACAGCATTGAAAATCTTTTGAATGAACTTGTGTTCGAATCGGAAATGTATGTAATGGATGATTATTTATTAAAGGTAGTTGAGGAATATCTGGAACAGATTCAGTATTCGATAAAGCTATTCCTTGAAGATGAAAAAGGAATATACTGGCTCGAGGCTTCGGAGGACGAGCATACATTCGTCGTCATGCCGAGACTGGTGGAAGAAATACTACGAACGAAAGTGTTCTCCCAAAATATTCCTTTCATCTTTTCATCTGCTACGTTATCATATAATCGTGATTTTTCATACGTTGCACAGTCACTCGGAATTGAAAAATTCGAAAAATTCTCGGTTGAGTCCCCATACGATTACGATGAAATGATGAAAGTGTTTGTACCTGAAAACCTTTCCGGAAATGAAGTGAAATTCCGATATGCATGGGAGCAATTGAAACAAAATAAAGGGAAGTCTCTTTTATTATTCTCATCAAAGGAAGAAATGAACGAGTTCAGGGACTTTTATCTAAGCAATTCCAATCAAGAATGGAAGGTAATCTTTGAAGGGGACAAAGAAATCAGTTATACAGTTGAAGAATTTCAGGATGACCACACGTCAGTATTATGCTCTTACCATTTATGGGAGGGCCTTGATGTACCAGGGGAATCCCTTACACAGGTAGTGATCGCATCGCTTCCCTTCCCTCCTAAAGACCCTGTTTTCGATGCAAAACGAAAGCATGCCGGGAACTCTGAGGAAGAAGTGGATATTCCATACATGCTTCTTCGTATGAGACAGGGAATCGGACGTTTGATCCGGACAAGTGAAGATCACGGCAAGATCCATATATTATTAAATGAACAAGAGTCTTCATATAGTAAACTTGTTAAATCAATTCTTCCTGTCCAAGTGGATACGATGAAGGTCTGAGCTGATGAGAGCCGTCCATAAAGGCGGCTCTTTTTTTATGATTCTTTATAGAAGTATTTGTCAGAAAAATATGATAAAATAGAGGGGATGTTTATTAAGGGGGCTTATAGATGAGAGAAGAATTAGTAGAAATGAAAGACAATTTTCTAGATTATGCCAAAAAAATGACAGGGTATAATGAAGCACTTGGATTGATGTTCTGGGATTTAAGGACAGGTGCTCCCAAAAATGGAGTGGAACAGCGCTCAGAAGTTATCGGAATGCTGTCATCCGAATTATTTGCGATGTCCACTTCCAATGAAATGGCGGCTTACCTTGCGAAGCTTTCGCCAGAGAAAGATCAGCTTGATGAACTGACGCAAAAATTACTTGAAGAATGCCAGAAGGAATACGACCGGAATAAAAAAATCCCGGCTTCTGAATACAGGGAATACGTTGTTTTGCAATCCAAAGCAGAAAATGTTTGGGAAGACGCAAAGTCCAAAGCGGATTTTGAAATGTTTCAGCCTTATTTGGAACAACTCGTATCCTATACGAAGCGATTCATAGATTATTGGGGTTATGAAAAGAATAAATATGATACTCTTCTGGATATGTATGAACCGGGTGTAACGGTAGAAGTTCTGGACAAGGTATTCGGTGAATTGAGAGACAAGATCGTACCGTTAGTACATAAAATTTCAGAATCTGAAAACAAACCGCATACTGATTTTCTTTTCGAACACTTCTCAAAAGAGAAACAAAAGGAATTCAGTTTAAAAATCCTGGAGCAAATGGGATATGATTTCAACTCGGGAAGACTGGATGAAACCGTTCATCCATTTGCAATCGGATTAAATCCGGGGGATGTAAGGGTAACAACCAAGTACGATGAAAGTGATTGGAGAACGGCTGTATTCGGGACGATTCACGAAGGGGGACATGCCCTATATGAACAGAACATCTCGAAAAAATTGATCGGTACTCCTTTATGCTCAGGAACGTCAATGGGAATTCACGAATCACAGTCTTTGTTTTATGAAAATTTTGTAGGAAGAAATTATTCTTTTTGGAAACAAAATTATGAACTGCTTAAACAACATGCTGACGGACAGTTCGACTCAGTGGATATTCACCAATTCTACAAAGCGATCAATGAATCAAAGCCGTCATTGATAAGGATTGAAGCAGATGAACTAACCTATGCGTTACATATCATCATTCGCTACGAAATTGAAAAAGGTTTGTTCAACGATGAAATCGAGGTGAAGGATCTGCCTCAGATCTGGGATCAAAAGTATGAAGAATACCTTGGGATCAAACCTTCTCATAATGGTGAAGGAGTCCTTCAGGATGTTCATTGGGCAGGAGGCAGCTTCGGGTACTTCCCTTCATATGCACTTGGATATATGTATGCGGCCCAATTCAGAAAAGCGATGGAAAAAGATATTCCTGATTTTGATGACCTTCTGGAAAAAGGCGATCTTACCCTTATTAAAGAATGGTTGACAGACCATGTGCATCAATGGGGCAAAATGAAGAAGCCGCTGGAAATCCTTAATGAGGTGACAGGGGAAGGGTTGAATGCTTCCCATCTGGCAGATTATTTAATTGAAAAGTATTCGGAAGTATATTCACTTTAATAATAATGAAAGACCGCTTCTGTATTATAGAAGCGGTCTGTTTTATGAGCTTATCTTTTGATTTTACCAGACTCTGAATCCTTTTGAAGGCGGAGGACCATTCTGGAACATATCCATAAATGGAACTGTATACGCTACAAGGATGAGAGCAGCAAGGACTGTGAGCCAGATTTTCCAATTTTCAAGAACCATCGGTGTTTTTTCTGCACCGTCTGCTACTTCACCAATTGGGAACTCCTCTTCTCCCTTCGGTGCAAAGAATGCCAGGTTAATGAAGATGTATATGACGAGAATGATTCCGATAAAGAGAATCGTACCTCCGATCGCTTGTGCAACCTGATAAGGAATCCAGTCAAGTGCCTGTGGTGCATCCCCATAAGTAGAGAAGGAAGAACGTCTTGGTGCACCTAATAAACCTACTGCATGCATTGCGCCGGACATGATACCCATTCCGACTGACCATACGATGGCCTGAACGATGGCCATTTTATTCATTGCTTTCGTCAAGACCCGACCTGTCAAGTGAGGGACAAGCCAATAAGAAATCCCAAAGAACGTTAACACCACTGAGGTTGCCAGTGTCAAGTGAAAGTGGCCGGTAACCCAGATGGTATTGTGGACGACCTGGTTCATCTGATTGGAAGCATTGATCAATCCGCCAGCACCTGCAGGGATAAATGCAACCATACCTATAAATGGCACCGTAAATCTGGCATCTCCCCAAGGGAGCTTCTTGAACCAGCCGAATAATCCATAGCCGCCTTTTGAGCGTCCATACATTTCAAAGGTAGCAAATAAGGAGAATGCAGTCATTAAGGAAGGTATGACAACCATAAATGTGAGAACGACTTGTAAAAACTTCCAAAAAGCATCAATTCCCGGTTCTACCAGCTGATGGTGAAAGCCGACAGGTATAGAGAATAAAAGAAACAACACAAATGATAATCTTGCAAGTGAATCAGAGAAAATCTTTCCTCCGATGATCTTCGGAATGATGACATACCATGCCATATAGGCCGGCAATAACCAGAAATAAACAAGTGGATGGCCGAAATACCAGAATAAAGTCCTGCTGATAAGGACGTCAACTCTTTCAACCAGGCCCAGAGACCATGGGAGGAGCTGGAATAAAACGGTTCCTGCCACTCCTAAAGTAGCAACGATCCATAGAACCATATTGATAATAGCCATGAATGTCAGGAGTGGACTGGATTCGCCAGGGTTCTGTTTACGCCACTGTACATATTTCATGATCATAGCTGCTCCACCTAACCAGCTGCCGACTACCACGAAGGTCAATCCCAGATAAAAGATCCAATGAGCTTTAAGAGGCGCATAAAAAGTATAAAGTACGGTCGCTTCGTTTAGCAGAATCATCACAGCTGCCATTGCTGTCCCAAGCAGCATTATCCAGAAGCCAAGCCAGCCTAATAGACGGGAAGTACCTGAATAAGTGCCTGAGGTTCTTGATATAGCAGCATGTTGAAAACCTAAAATAAAGAATGTGGTCAATACAAGCCCAAGTAATACCCCATGTACGGTAAGTACTTGATAATACCCGATTCCTGCAGGTAAAGTAAAACTTCCAGAACGGACCAAAACTTGTAATAAACCTGCCAGTCCTCCAAGTGCCAATGCGATAAATCCTACATAGATATGTGCCATCGCAAGCTTTCCGTCTCTCGTGTCAATTTTGATAAAACGTTCAGACATTTTAGTCCACCACCTTAATCATGGATTTCATCGTATGATGACCAACTCCACAGTACTCATTGCATACCACTAAAAATTCTCCGGTCTTATCCAATGTAGTGGTATATTCACTGATGTATCCCGGTTCTAGCATCATATTTATGTTCGTACCTGCTACTTCAAAGCCGTGAATCACGTCTTTGGTCGTAGCGATTATTTTCAACGTAGATCCCTTAGGCACTTCGACTTCGCCAGGATTATATAAAAATGTGGAAGCTACAAAGACAAGTTCGTAATCCCATTCTTTTCCTTCCACTTTTTTCAGTCCGGGCTGATCGAAAGGTGCTATCGCATCCACTTGTTCAGGGTTAATATAAGCCTTGGCACTGGGAGGCTGATGACCTTGATGAAAAGCACTGATACCTAAAATAATTAAAAAGATAATAAGAGAGCCGGTTCCAAGAGTCAACCACCATTTTTCATAACGATGCATGTGCATGTTCAATCACTCCTTCTTCCTTAAAAACGGTTAATGAATAGTAAAAATACTCCAATCCATGAAATGACCAGGAACCCTCCCAGCAGTAATACGGAAGTGAAAGTCCCTTTCAGGGTAGATGAATCTTCCACTTTGGTTTCAGTTTTTTTGTTCAATTCAGGATTTGCCACAATGCTCACTCCTTTCACCATTTGAGGTGACCTTCTTGATTACCCTAATCATAATTCTAAGAGCAGTAGTCCATCTGTGATAAATGTCACACCTTATAGGGGTAATTGTGAAATAAATGTGAAGTTTGTCACACAGTTAGTTGTAAAAGGGGAGAATTCTCCCGTTCCAATGTAAAATATGCTTCATAAACTGTATTAATCAGTTGTCGGGAGGCAGATAATGTGGAGAAATATTACTGTGTAAAGTGCTGTCAAATTTATAACGAGAAAATGAGATGTACCTATTGCGGAGAGATAGCAGAAACTAAGATTCTTATACAAGTCCATTCTCAACCAGATAAAAAGGAATAAGGTTATAAAGGAAAGTGAGGGAATTATGATAAGATATAGAAGAGTTAAAAAAGACTGGAGTGAGTGAAATGTATTTGCCTTCTTTTTCGCTTGAAAATAAAACAGCCGTCATCACCGGGGCAGGCCGCGGGATAGGACGGGCTTTAAGTATCGGACTGGCAGAAGCAGGGGCAGATGTAGTCCTGTTGTCACGTACGAGAGCAGACTTGGAAGAAACGGCGGCCAGCATACATGAGTTGGGACGTCATGCTTATATATTGCCTACAGATGTAACATCCAGGGAGGAAATACAAGAGGCAGTTCAATACATAGAAGAACAAGGTTTGACAATTGATATATTAATTAATAACGCAGGAATGAATATCAGGTCTAATGCATTTAAAGTGACAGATGAAGAATGGAAAACGATCATGGACACCAATTTGAAATCTGCATTCATGATGAGTCAGGAAATCGGAAATCATATGAAAGAGCATGGAAAGGGGAAAATCATCAATATCTCGTCTGTTGCAGGTCATGTCGCTCTACGGACAGGGGTTGTTTATGCAGCGACAAAAGCTGCAATGATCCAGATGACTAAGGTTTTAGCATTTGAATGGGGAGAGTACAATATTAACGTCAACAGCATAGGGCCTTGGTATTTCAAAACACCTCTGACGAAAGAGCTCCTTAAGAAGCAGGAGTATGTAAATGATATATTAGCGGTCACGCCATTAAAAAGAATTGGTGAATTGCAGGAATTGGTAGGTCCGGCAGTGTTCTTATCATCGGATGCGGGTAATTATGTGACAGGCCAGACGTTGTTTGTCGATGGGGGCATGACGATTCAAGGCTTTTGATCTTATAAAATGCAAAAAAGCGGTCGTATACATCGTCCGCTTTTTTTACGGTCAAGCTTCAATCATTAAGAGAATGAGAAAATCCCCAACATTCTCGATAGTCAAAGGAAGCTGTATAGCTTGTTGAAAACCGAACAGCTTTGATTCTCCCACGATGACGGTCGGTGTAGTAATATCTACGTCATGCCCGCTTTGTGCGATTGAGGTCGCGAGGTTCCCAACGATCATATTTCCCAATTCTCCGACAAAAGACTCAAGCATTTCACCTGCTAAAGGCATTCCGAACATAGAAGCCGCCAGAGCTTGGAAACCTTCCTGATCTCCGTCGATGACGAATCTGCCACGAATATCTCCGGTCATCCCGATTAATACACCAATGTCATGCTGGTTATATGGCTCCGTAAGGGAGACTGGATCATAAACGGCTACTTCTAACGGAATCACCCCTTTTAAAGCAGTGATAAAGTTGTTCATTAAATCCGCGATACTGCTGGTTAAGGGCATGTCGAAACCTCCGGAAATTTGTCAAAAATAATTATACCATATTTACCATGATAAAAGTCTTGTATTCTTGACTGGGATGAAAACTTTTAAACAGGGATTCCTTAAGAATCACAAACTGTACACCGTGAATAGTTTCCATACATGTTCTTTCATATTATGGTAAAGCTATCCTTACATGGAAAAAAGATAAGGAGGATGGTTGTAATGCCTAAAATTCTTGCAGTCGAAACAGAAATCCCGCCTTATAAAATCACTCAATCTGAAGCAGCAGAATTTGCACGTAATTTATTTTCGGAAAGTTTTAAGGATATAGATAGACTGCTTCCCATATTTGAAAATGGAGAAATTGAGAGCAGGTATTTTGTTAATGATCTTGAGTGGTTTTCTACTACACATTCTTTTCAGGAAAAAAATGATCTTTTCATTCAACATGCTGTAGAAATGGGGAGCAGGGCGATCGAAAAATGTTTGAAGAATAGTCAAGTTGAGTATGAAGATATAGAAGCCATATTTACTGTTTGCACTACTGGGCTCTCGACACCGAGCATTGAAGCAAGGATCATGAATATCCTGCCATTCCCTTCCCACGTAAAGCGTATTCCAATATGGGGTTTGGGATGTGCAGGTGGAGCTGCAGGATTATCCAGGGCGTATGAATACTGCCTGGCGTTTCCGCAATCGAATGTGTTAGTCCTGTCGATCGAGTTATGTTCATTGACATTTCAGCACGGTGACCGTTCAAAGAGTAACTTAGTAGGGACATCATTGTTTGCTGATGGGGTGGCATGTACCCTTGTATGTGGAAACGATAGCCAAGCGATCAAAAACATAAGCACCCCCCTTCCCTCGATATTTGCTACACAATCCACCACTCTAAAGGACTCTCTTGATGTGATGGGCTGGAATATCAAAAATGAAGGTCTATATGTTGTTTTTTCAAAAGATATTCCATCACTTGTGAAAAATTGGCTGAGGCCCAATGTAGAAGAATTTATCCATGCAGAGGGAATAAGAATGGAAGAGATTAAACATTTTGTAGCACATCCCGGTGGAAAAAAAGTGATTGAGGCATATCAGGATGCCTTGGGATTTGACGACAACATGACCAGCCATTCAATGAGGGTGCTGAGGGAATTCGGCAATATGTCATCGGTGACTATTTTTTATGTGCTGAAGGAATTTCTGAAAGACCAGTGCCAAATAGGTGATATCGGCTTGGGAACTGCGTTAGGTCCGGGTTTCAGCTCGGAATTAGTACTGATGAGGTGGGAATGATGAAATTTTTTGTTCTTTTCTTTACCATACTGATCATTCAGCGCTTAGTTGAATTAGTGATTGCACGGAAAAACGAAATATGGATGAAAAAGAGGGGAGCGAAGGAGTTCGGACAAGGTCATTATCGTGCCATGGTGATGATTCACTTTGCTTTTTTTGTTTCATTATTAATAGAGGGAGGAATTTTTCATTCGGGCGTTCATCCTCTTTGGAAGTACCTGCTTGCTGGATTTTTTCTCACTCAAGCCGGGAGGATATGGGTCATATCCTCCCTTGGAAAGTACTGGAACACAAAAATCATCGTCCTGCCGAATACAGAGGTAGTGGCCACAGGTCCTTATAAACTGTTCAGACACCCTAATTATCTTATCGTTACGCTTGAGTTAGCCATAATTCCAATACTATTCAATGCTTATTGGACGCTGATCATTTTTGCCCTTCTCAACCAGCTGATTCTATTCACCAGAATAACGGTGGAAGAACAGGCATTAAAAAATGAGACGGATTATGAACGTGTCCATTTAGGGACGCCGGGATGGATTGGAACAGTCAAGAAAGAAAAATGAAAATATTTATTGAAAATGATTATCGTTTTTGATACGATGTAATTGAACATGAAAATTATTCTCAATTGCGCGTCCAAATATAGTTAAAGGTGGGGAATGAAATGGTTTGGTTTCTTATTTTGCTGACAGTGGTTACATATGGCTTCATAATGAAATACGTCTTGTCGAATGTCATGAAGGATCGACAGCCGGTTCAGAAAAAAGCGTCTACACAAACTAATGCCCAATCTTTTGTTCCAGCCAATCTTATAACAACAGAATCGTCCAGATAGTCTCCTAATACTGAAGGAGGCTTTTTTTTTTGCCTAAATATCTTCGTCCCAAGTTACGGAAAAATGAATATGATAAAGAGATGGTCTTAAAAGATAAATATCAAACCATAGAGAAATCCCTTTAAATACGATAAAATAAAAGCGTTATCATTTTTTGAAAGAGAAAGGACCTTAGACATGAGCCGCATTGATCAACAAAGTACCTATTTACATACAATCCTTCACCAGCTGGCAGGATACGATGAGATATTTCGAGACAAGGGGGATGAAGAACGTTCCCGAAAAGTTGAAAGACTGGCAGAAAAAATCTACAGGGAAGAGTTTATATTGGCTTTTTGCGGGCATTTCTCTGCTGGAAAATCGACCATGATCAATTACCTGATGGGTGAAGAAATTCTTCCCTCAAGCCCAATACCAACTAGTGCGAACCTGGTGAAAGTGCATCAGTCCCGGGAGGATTATGCTAAAATTCACTATCATACAGGTAAGCCGGTTTATTTCAAGGCACCATTTGAGTATTCGACGATCAAAGAATTCTGCAGGAACGGGGACGATGTTTACTCCGTAGAAATAGGCAGAAGTAACACATCCTTGCCGGAAGGGGTTTCTGTGCTGGATACACCAGGGGTCGATAGTACTGACGACGCCCACAGGCTTTCAACCGAATCAGCTATCCATTTGGCGGATGCGGTTTTTTATGTAATGGATTACAACCACGTTCAATCACAAGTGAACTTTCAATTCACCAAAGAATTGAAGCGTCATGGAGTGAAGCTGTACCTTGTAGTAAATCAAATTGATAAGCACCAGGACGAGGAATTATCCCTTCAGAGTTTCAAGGAAGGTGTCAGTGATTCCTTCGCTTCCTGGGGAGTAGTCCCCGATGGGGTTTTCTATACCAGTCTAAAGGATTTGGAGAATGAAAATAATCAAGCTGAAGACCTTCGTGAACTAATAAAGAAACAGGTGACAGAGAAGGAGGCATTGATCGAATCCTCCGCCCGGTCAGCCATGTCACAACTTGTACATGAACATAAAAATTGGTATGAAGAACAGCAGCATCATGTCATGCAAGAAGGCGAAGAACATCTTTCTGAAGAAGAGTGGAGAAATAAAGACAGTCTGCTTCTCGAAGAAGAAAGAATTCTGGACGAATTAAGTGAGACCGACAGCAGCGAGATACGGCAGGCTTTTGAGGATGATAGAAATAAAATCTTAAAGAATGCATATTTAATGCCTTTTGAGACAAGAGACCTTGCAAAGGAGTTTTTAGAAAGCCAGCAGGCTGATTTTAAAGTCGGTTTCCTGTTTTCAAAGCAAAAAACTGAAGAAGAAAAAGTACGAAGAGCTCAAGCCTTCAAACAAGAAGTGAACAACAGAATCGAAACACAGCTCGATTGGCATTTGAAGACACTCGGAAAGTCATTATTAAAGAAAAATAATGCATCTTCATCGACCCTCCTGGAAGGTTGGGAGAATTTATCCCTAAAAGTGGATGAGGATTATTTGACTGGATTGATAAAACCCGGTGCCAAGGTTACGGGTGATTACGTACTGCAGTATTGTGATAATCTTTCAGAAGATTTAAAGAAAAATGCCAGAAGACAAACGAATGATTTAGTAGAAAGCAACTTAAAACATCTCGGGAATGATTCAGAAAGCAAACAGACCCAACTTCAGGATAGGCTTCAGGCTCTTCGTCAAAAAACAGTGTATGTGCATAAATGGAAGCTCCTCGAGGATGAAAAGCTTAAGCAAATGGAAAAGCTGGAGCATGCAGCAGAGTCAGATAAGAAAGAAGACATGATTCAGAAATGGGTAGTACGGTGGAATGAAAAGGATGATCAGTATATTGAGGCATCCGAAATGGAGAATGCCGGGGCTGTGCCTGACACTGAAACCTTGGTTGAAAAGGACCTAATACCATTAGAGTACCAGGACAATAAGGAATCACAGGTTTCCGTTGAAGATGCCATAGACAGACTTGATCGTATGACCCACGTGTTTAAAAACCTGCAAGGATTTACTAAGATAGCCGATATTTTGGAAGGGAAGAAAGAAAGACTTGCCCATCAAACATTTACCATTGCATTATTCGGGGCTTTCAGTGCAGGCAAGTCATCATTTGCCAATGCACTTCTTGGCAAAAAGGTATTACCTGTCAGTCCAAATCCTACAACTGCATCTATTAACCGGATTAAGCCTGTAACCGACAAGCATCACCATGAAACAGCAGATGTACAAATTAAATGCGAAGAACAGCTATTTCAGGACCTTTCCCATTCACTTTCGTTCTTTGAAAGAAGCATTTCCAATGTAGAGGAAGCATTGAGAATCATACCAAGGCTCCTTGATGAAGCAGAAGGGGATGCCAAAGAAAAGATCCATCTTTCATTTCTAGCGGCATTTTATAAGGGGTTTGATGAATTCAAACATTGTTTAGGTGAAAAAATCACTGTCAGCCTAGAGGATTATAAGGGGTATGTAGCTGATGAAACCAAATCCTGTTTTGTGGAATCAATCGACCTGTACTATGACTGTGATGTAACCAGGAAAGGTATCACATTGGTTGATACGCCAGGAGCTGATTCAATCAATGCCCGGCATACGGGGGTTGCCTTCGAATATATTAAAAATGCTGATGCTATTTTATTTGTCACTTACTATAATCATGCGTTTGCTAAAGCAGACCGTGAATTCCTCATTCAGTTAGGGAGGGTAAAAGATACATTTGAACTCGATAAAATGTTCTTTATCGTAAATGCGATCGACCTCGCTAAAAATGATGAAGAAAAGAATGAAGTAATAGAATATGTTCAAAATCAGTTGATTCAATATGGAATCCGCTTCCCGAGGATATTTGGGGTTTCGTCTTTGCTGGCCCTGGAAAATCAGGAGGAATCGACCGGCATGGAAATTTTCAAACAAGAATTCGATTCCTTCATACGGCACGAACTTGTCAGTATGAGTGTGGATTCTGCAATTAGTGAATGGCAGAAAGGCATCAAGCGTTTAAAGCATTATATTGAGGCCGCTTCAAGCGACCAATGGAGTAAACAGCATCGGATTACTGAGCTGCAGCATACGAAATCTGTTGTGAAGGAATTTCTTGATACAAGAACTTCCGACGCAATGGAAGCAGAAGTGGAACAGGAATTGGATGAGTTGATTTATTATTTGAAACAACGAGTGTTTTTCAGGGTCTCCGATTTTTATAAAGAGGCTTTCCATTCAGGACTCTTCATGAATGAACCGAACGTTGCCAAGGCTTTACAAATCGGATTGAGAGAATTTATTTCAAGTGTCGGGTTTGATTTATCCCAGGAACTGAGAGCGACTTCTTTAAGGGTTCAGCAATTTATCGGGAAGCAGCTTGAAGCTCAGTGGAATGAATTAGAATCAATCATTCAAGAAATGAATAGCGGAATTATGCTTTCTTCCACTGATTATAAAAATGAAGAAGCCATCGAGTTTGAACAAGCATTCAAGAATATCAGTCTGGATAGATTTAAAGGGGCATTTTCCACATTCAAGAACCCTAAGCAATTCCTTGAGAAGGGTGGAAAGAAAGAAATTCAGGAAGAGCTGGAGAAGAAACTTCATGATCCGGCAGATGAATATTTAAGGAATGAAAAACAAAGGTTGAAGTCCTGGAGTGAACAGGATATTAGAGTTAAATTCAAGAAACTGAATGAAGAAGTAAAAGCACAGGCCTTTGAACAAATCGATTCGAATATCGAAGCGTTGAGCAATGTTCAAGATATTGAAAAGCTTCGCAACGAACTTAAATGGCTTGAAGAGGAATCAACCTAATACCTTAGGAGAGGGTGAAAGTGTTGAGAGACAATCCATTTCACTGCTGTGCCACCTGCATCCACATCCGGGCGAATAAATCATTTAACAATTCAAAGACCACCTATGTTTGTTCCCGCCTGGGTTATGAGACAAAGACTTCGTATCAATTTTCCTGCTGGGAACCGAAGGAAGCTGTAAAGGACTTGATGAAAAAGAGGGGGATATCTTAATGCGTTTTGTTAAAAGTGTGGATTGGTTAAAGAATCATCTGAACGATAGAAATGTGAGAGTGATCGACTGCAGCTTTTCCTTGGGGGATTCATCAGCCGGTAAGACATCATACTTGAAAGCGCATATTCCGGGTGCGGTATATTTTGACCTTGAAAAAGATCTGTCGGGTCATGTAAAAGAACATGGAGGCCGTCATCCCCTTCCCAATATGAAAAACCTCCTCAGAAAAATAGAAAACGCAGGCATCGATAATGAATCAATGATTATCGCATACGATCAGGAGGAGGGTGCTTTTGCAAGCAGATGCTGGTGGCTGTTTCGTTACTTGGGGCATGAGAATGTATTTGTATTGAACGGTGGATTTAAAGCCTGGAAGGAAAGGGGATACGAAACACAAGTCTCTATTCCTGACTATGGTGAAAGGAGTTATACCCCGACATTCAATGAAGACATGCTTTCATCGTTAGAGGAAGTGGAGCGCATATCCGAAGGGAAGAGCCAGGCGGTATTACTAGATTCACGCAGTGAGGAACGCTATTTGGGTCAAGAGGAGCCGATCGACCGGATTCCCGGTCATATCCCGAAAGCAATCAATGCTCCTTGGACAGAAGGAGTAGACAAAGGATTCTTCCTGGATTCAGAGCGGCAGAAAAAGCGGTTTGAAAACATTGACAGAAATAGTCGCATCGTTGTTTATTGTGGATCGGGTGTAACTGCGACACCTAACATCATCTCCCTATTGGAAGCTGGATTCCAGGATGTGAGATTGTACGTCGGAAGCTACAGCGATTGGGTATCATACGAACATCATAAAGTGGACAAGCAGTGATGATGGAACAAGCCTGTAAATTTACAGGCTTGTTTTCTTTTCCAATGGGGAGTGAATGAAAATATGTTATACTTTTATAGGATTGCTTTTAACTGAAGCAAGTGTAAATCGGACTGATTAGTAACAGGCAGGAGTGGATGAAATGAAAAAAGATGAACACATATTACTGATAGATGGGATGGCGCTCTTATTCCGGTCATTTTTCGCTACAGCTGTAACAGGCCAATTCATGATGAATTCCCAAGGGCTGCCGACCAACGGGGTACAAGGTTTCATGAAGCACCTCTTAATGGCGGTCGATCACGTTAAACCGTCCCATATCCTGGTTTGCTGGGACATGGGAAGCCAAACGTTCCGCAACGAGGTATATACTGAGTATAAATCCAATCGTAATGCTCCTCCGGTTGAGCTTATTCCCCAATTTGATCTGGCAAAAGAAGTGGCGGAAGGGTTCAATTTGGTAAACGTGGGAGTACCCGGCTTTGAAGCTGATGACTGTATCGGTACTCTCGCGAAGGCACATCACAAGGAACGCAAGGTGACGGTCTTAAGCGGGGATCAGGATTTACTTCAACTTCTTGATGAAAATATTGAGATCATGCTATTGAAAAAAGGGTTTGGAAACTATCAGACCTACACATCGGACCTGTTTATCGAAGAACGCGGAATTACGCCAACGCAGTTTATTGATGTAAAAGCATTAATGGGTGATACTAGCGATGGTTATCCTGGTGTCAAGGGAATAGGAGAGAAAACGGCTGTAAAGCTGATACAGGAATACGAAGATATTCCCGGTATCTTGAATAACCTTGATAAATTAACCCCTTCCCAGCGAAAGAAAATTGAATCAGATTTGGAGATGCTGCACGTTTCAAGGAAATTAGCCCAGATTCATTGTGAGGTCCCACTTCCCCTTTCGATTGAAAATGCTGTTTGGAGTCATGTATCGCATACTTCTATATCGTATATCGAAGAGCTTGAATTAAAAGTACTGAGAAGATTCCTCTTAACTGCCGAATCTTTAATTGCATCCAGTTAAGTATACAAAGAGTCAGGTTGCAAACCTGACTCTTTATTTCAATAGCAAACGCAGCAGATGACTACTTTGTATTCAGCTTTTTAGCTGCGTTCTCTAACTTGCTCTTTGGTTCCTGTGCAAATTCTGTATCCGCTGCATTACCCTGCGGATTGACACTGCCTGCTATTTTTCCTTTATTTTTATTATCATTTTTGCTCATTGTAACGCCTCCCAAAACAAGATACATACATCATTATTTTGCGTGTTGTTCATTAAAATTATCCCATGCAGACAGGAATTTTTGGACAGACTAATGATAAGGGAGGTGTATAGGGTTTGAATAAAGGTGTACTGACAGCCTTGTTGAGTATCTTTTTGGCTCAAGGCTTCAAGATCCCGCTTCATTATATAAAAAAGAAGGAATGGAAACCTGAACTGTTTTTTCAGACAGGCGGTATGCCTAGCTCTCACAGTGCCGGAGTTGCTTCTTTAACCACTTTTATTGCATTGAAAAAAGGAGTGAAAACGATTGATTTTGCTCTTTCCTTTGTCTTCGGATTGATCGTCATGTATGACGCTCAGGGGATAAGAAGGCAAACGGGTGAATTGACGCTTAAAGTGAATAGTTTAGATGAGCTTGTCAGAAAAGCACATGAGAAAGAATCGGTCGAATTTGAAGAGAAGAAACCTAAGCGCCTGAAAGAAATGCTTGGACATCAGCCTCAAGAGGTGGTAGGGGGCGCACTATTAGGATTGATTATGGGGACATTGGGATTTTTGATATCAAAAAAGGATAGGCAAGGAAAAAATTTTTTTGTAAGATGAAAGAAGACAATGCTGTAATTAGGGTGAGGAGAAAAGTGAAAAAAACAACTGAAGATTTTCTCATTGATTTGGAAAACAGGGGATTTAAATTTCAGGAAGATGCAATTGGATTTATATATTTCGGGAAAAAATACACCGATGCATCTGATGAATTAGTGAATAGTGCAATCGAGATTACATTAAAAGCTCAAAAACAGTTTGACTCAAGCTTTTATATGTCTATATTAGAACGTCTTCATTCCCAGAAGATCACCTCAAGGAAAGAAGCGTTACAATGGATGGCCCATCAAGGACTTGCATAGGAGAAAGCTGCTTAATAATAGATTGTTGCTTCTCTATGTTAGTCATGCACGGAAATGGGCTGCTGTGTTTCACAGAAACAAAACAAAAAGGAGTGCCGGTCTGGCCTCCTTTTTTCCGTGAAGTGGGTTCGTATCCGTAAAAGCCCTTTAATTTAAATGAATGGCTTTCCTTGCCAGTTCATCAGCCATTTTGTTTTCTTTACTTGGCACCCATTTTATAAAAAACAGGGGGATTTTCTTTGAAAGCTCCAATATTTCCGCTAACACAGGTTTATAGGCTGAACTCTTTACAAACTCTTTTTCCACGGCTTGTACAAGGGCTTGTGAGTCACTGCGGATCCAAACCGTTTGTGCGTGATTTTCCAAGCAAAGTTCCAGTGCTTTTTTACATGCGGTGAATTCAGCCAGATGATTATCCATTTCACCAAGGGGTAAAGAAAAATGTTTCAGCTCCCCCTTTTGTTTCAGGACGATTCCAGCCCCGCTTGGACCTGGATTACCTGCGCTTGCCCCGTCTATATTTACTTCAAACATCAATGCCACCTCTCCTTAATGAAGGTTTTAATTTATATCTTTAGGGAATCGTTTAGCTAGATATCCAAAAGGTGTGTCTAATATGGAAATCAGCCATTTCAATAAGTAAGTTGTAATGAAAATTTCCAACCAGATATCAAAAGGAAATGTACCCAAGAAAGCAATGCTGGTAAATACGAGCGTATCGAGAAGCTGACTGATCATGGTGCTACCGTTGTTACGTATCCAAAACTGGGCATCTGACGGGAACCTTTTCTTTAAATATGAAAAAATATATACATCGGCAAATTGACTTACCAAGTAAGCGGCCAGACTTCCCAGCGCTATTCTCGGAATCAAACCAAAAATAGTGGATAATGCTTCCTGAGAAATATCTTCTGGATGGGGTTGAAATAACAGAGCGAGCTGCATAATAATAGTCATAATGATCAAAGTGAAGAAGCCTAACCAAACAGCTTTTTGTGCTTCTTTTTTTCCATACCGTTCATTTAATATGTCTGTTACCAGGAAAGCCGATCCGTACATCGCATTTCCTAAAGTAGCTGTCAAACCAAATATCTCGATGGTTTTGACCACTTGCAGGTTTGCAAGGATGGTTGATACGCCAATCCAAACGAATAGTCCTGTCCGTCCGAACATTCTATACATAATGAGTAAAAGTGAGAATGTGATGAGGACAAACAAGAGACCAAACCAAATATTAAACATGGGAACCCTCCTTTTTACAAACAATAATCTCCATTATACAAATAAAAGAAATGTTAAACAATGAAGACTCCAGGTGAAAGAGAGTGATCACTTTGAAGATGAAGCTGAAGTTCAAATATGCAAGTAAAACCAGCAGCGACATTTGGTTTGAATCCACATGGTTTTCAAGGAAGGAAACCATGATTCATGTTGATGATTTAATGAAAACGGGAAGAATCATCGACCTTGAAATCATCGATGAAATGGGAAATTCCTGGACCAGGAAAGAATTTATCAAATTAAATCAGGAGTTAGATAAAGAACCTGAAAATATCGTCGTCTACTTTGATGGCGGTTTTGATAAGGCTAAAACTCTATCCGGTATTGGAATGGTCATTTATTATGATAAAGGTGATGAACGTTTCAGGATCCGTAAAAATGAAAAACTTGAAGAGCTGGAGAATAATAATGAAGCGGAGTATGCCGCATTGCATAACGCCCTTCTCCTCCTTGAAGAGATTGGTGTGAAAAATGCACCTTGTACAATCAAAGGAGATTCACAAGTTGTATTGAAACAGCTTGAAGGGGAATGGCCGTGCTTTGATGAAGGGTTAAACAGATGGCTCGATCGAATAGAAGCTCTCATCGGCAAGTTGAAATTGAACATAACATTCGATATTTTGAACAGAAATGCTAACAAGGAAGCGGATAAGCTCGCGAACCAGGCTTTATTGGGTACTGAAGTGCACAGTCATAAAAGGATAGAATAAATTCAGGCCATATAATATATTCTATAAATACAAACAAATCGAAAGATGGAAGAAGTTTAGGAGTGATGGAATGGACCGCAGACAAGTAGTTGATAAAGTGGATGAGCTAATCGACACCTATTGCAGCGACTGCTTGCTTAAAGCATCTTTCCGCAAGGAATTCGGTAAAGCACGTGCCCATCGTTTCTGCATCGAAGAATGTACGGTCGGGGAACAAATTAAGCTTTACGGAGATAAATTAAAGTGAATTGTAAGAGCATAACGGTAAGAATGAAAAAAGCGGACGATTAAAAATCGTCCGCTTTTTTTTCATATATGGGTTTGACTATAATTTAACTACGTTAGCAGCTTGAGGTCCGCGGTTACCTTCAACAATTTCGAAAGAAACTTCTTGACCTTCTTCTAAAGACTTGAAACCTTCGCCTTGAATTGCTGAGAAATGTACAAATACATCGTCTCCGCCTTCTACTTCAATAAAGCCGAATCCTTTTTCGTTGTTGAACCATTTTACTTTACCATTTTGCATATTCTTCTAATCCTCCTAAATCGATCAAGCACCATGGTGCTTCTGGAAAATATTTATCATGAAATGTTGACTTCCACTGCATTAGCACTAAAAATCGCCCCACTTCAATGATGTCTTTACTATACAATATGAGAATTTTAGAGTCAACATCCCCGAAATTTATTTTGCGGAAATTTTTAAAAAATTAAGCAGAACTAATAGGATACGTTGATTGGATAAGGCGAAAGAACAGTAACCATTTAAGGAACAGTGAAGTATTCAAAATTTTTTCTTCAGATTTGGTTGACAGATATTGAATAAGGAAATAAAATTTGCACTAAGGAAACTTTTGTTGCAACAGCGAAAATTTATAACTTAGTTAAAAATAAATTGCTGATGTAAAAAAAGGTGAACATATATAAACTTCCTGAATAGGTTAGAGGTAGCGGAATAAAAATCGAGATAAACAGTGAGAGAGGAGATTAAACATGAACAGAAGATTAATGGTACTTATCGGAATGATCATTATTTTAATGGGAGGGCTGATCCTTTCTGGATGCGGAACGACAGCGGGTAAAGAGTCGAACGATAAAATAGTGGTTACCACAACAATCGGGCAAATCGGGGATGCTGTAAAAAATATCGGAGGAGATCATGTAGAAGTTCACAGTTTAATGGGACCTGGTGTAGACCCTCACTTATATAAAGCGAAACAATCAGATATCGGGAAACTTCAAGAAGCAGATATCATTTTTTACAGCGGTCTTCATCTAGAAGGGAAGATGCTTGAAATTTTTGAAAAAATGAATGAAGAAAAACCAACATATGCGATAGCAGACAGCATCCCTAAGGATAAGCTGAGAAAAGATGCAGCGGACAATACAGCAATGGATCCACATGTATGGTTTGATATTGACCTATGGAAAATAGCATTGGAGCAAGTACGTGACGGTTTAATTAAAAAAGATCCGGATAACAAAGAGGATTATATTAAAAATACCGAAAAGTATTTTGCGGAATTGGATGAGCTGAAATCATATGCTGAAAAAGAGATGTCTACCATCCCGGAAGAGCAAAGAGTTCTAGTTACAGCTCACGATGCGTTCAACTATTTTGGTGCAAAATATGATCTTCAAGTCATGGGACTGCAAGGTTTAAGTACAGATGCAGAATATGGTCTCGCAGATGTACAATCGCTTGTAAATACACTTGTGGACAGGAATATCAAAGCTGTATTCGTGGAATCAAGCATCTCAGAGAAATCGATCAACGCAGTCATAGCAGGAGCAAAGGATAAAGGACATGAAGTGAGTATCGGAGGAGAATTATTCTCTGATGCCATGGGGAAAGAAGGAACAGAGGAAGGTACGTATATCGGAATGTACCGTCATAATGTCGATACGATTGTTGACGCATTAAAGTAATGTAAGGAGGATCATTCATGAATTCAGTGGAAATTAAGGGTTTGACCGTTGCTTATCATAGAAAACCAGTGCTTGTGGATGTAGAATTTTCTGTTCCGAAAGGGAAACTGATCGGGATTGTAGGTCCAAATGGCGCAGGAAAATCGACATTGATTAAAGCTATTCTGGGATTGATTCCCCGGTCATCCGGTGATATCAAAATATTTGATAAACCGTATTCTCCTAAGAGTAAGAAAGTTGGGTATGTCCCGCAGAGGGGATCAGTTGACTGGGATTTCCCAACAAATGCCCTTGATGTTGTGTTGATGGGCAGATATGGACATTTAGGCTGGTTTAAAAGACCATCCAAGAAGGATGTTGCCTACGCTATGGAGTGTCTTGAAAAGGTAGGGATGACTCAATTTGCCTCAAGACAGATCAGCCAGCTTTCAGGAGGCCAGCAGCAAAGAGTATTCCTTGCACGGGCACTAGCCCAGGAAGCAGAGGTTTATTTTATGGATGAACCATTTGTAGGGGTGGATGCGGCAACTGAAAAAGCCATCATTTCGTTATTGAACGAATTGAAGGAACAGGGAAAGACTGTACTGGTTGTTCATCATGACCTTCAGACAGTTACGGAATATTTTGACTGGACGCTTCTGCTGAATAGAAAGACAATTGCATACGGACCAACTGCGGATGTGTTCAATGTAGATAACTTACAACTGACCTACGGCGGGAATTTATCCTTCCTGGAAAAGGATAAAATGCTGATTCAACCATAAGAGAGGTGAGTAGAATGAGTCATTTGTGGCAATCTCTTTTAACTGATGGAAACACACAATGGGTATTGCTCAGTACATTACTGCTGGGGATTGCAAGCGGGGTATTAGGAAGTTTTGCGCTTTTAAGGAAACAAAGTTTAATAGGGGATGCCGTTGCCCATGCCGCGCTTCCTGGTATTTGCTTTGCTTTTATGTTCATTGGTGAAAAGAATTTCTTCGTATTACTGATTGGTGCTGCCGCAACCGGATTGCTGGCAGCTTATACGATACAATTGATTACAAATACAACGAGAATCAAAGAAGACACTGCGATTTGTTTGGTTCTGTCGGTTTTTTTTGGATTAGGGATCGTATTACTGACAAAGGTGGCCCAGATGCCTACAGGAAACCAGAGCGGCTTGGATGATTTCATCTTCGGTCAGGCAGCTTCCCTCGTAGGAAGAGATGTACAATTGATGGGCCTGACAGCAGCTGCATTAATTGTCATCACAACACTGTTATTTAAGGAATTTAAAGTTAGTACATTTGACCCTCAATTTGCAAGGGGGATCGGCCTCCCCGTGGGATTCCTGAATTTTTTATTCGTCTCCCTTTTGGTGATTACCGTAGTGATCGGTATACAGGCTGTAGGGGTCATCTTGATGGCAGCCATGCTGATTACACCGGCAATATCAGCCAGATACTGGACTGATTCACTGCGTACGATGGTCATTATTTCAGGAATAGTCGGCGGACTATCAGGAGCAGCGGGCACATTGATCAGTACATTGGGTAAAGGTTTATCGACAGGTCCATTCATCGTATTGACCGCAACTGTCATTTTCATCTTTTCCTTGCTGTTTTCACCTAAAAGAGGGCTGATTTCGATTATCCTGAGAAGAACAAGGAACGATGATCGCTTAGCCATTCGTTTCGTTTTGAAGAAAGTTTATGCTCTGAGAAGAGAAACGATCAGAGAAGCCTCCCTTTTCCAGGAGACGAATATATCAAAATATCGATTTGCGCGAGTCATTAATCACCTTGTGAAAAACGCTTATATAACTAAATCAGATGGCGAAATTTGCATTACGGATTCAGGTTCTATGAAAGCTGAACAATTCAGGTTTGTGGATGAAATTATTGAATTGAAAGAAATGTATCCCAGTGAACTAGGATCACTTGACATCAACTGGATCGAGGAGCAAGAAGAAGAAGCTTTATCAAAGGATCAATTAAGGAAGCTGCAATTGAAAATGTCGGAAATTTATAGTCAAAATCCTTTTCTGAACATAAAAGTCCGTGCTGAGAGAGGGGGTCAGGGGTATGAGCTATGAACTTTGGATTCTCCTGACAGGCAGCCTGGTAGGATTATCATGCGGGGTCATCGGCTGTTTTTTGATACTTAGAAAGATGTCGATGCTTGCTGATGCAATTAGTCATACGGTTCTTCTTGGACTGGTAATGGCCTTCATCGTCAGTCAAAGTATGAATGGTTTCAATATGCTTATCGGGGCAGCTGCGGCTGGACTATTGACGACTTTTATCGTACAGCTATTGAATTCTAGCGGTATCCAGGAAGATGCTGCAATCGGTGTAGTATTTACTTCCCTGTTCGCCCTTGGTGTCATCCTCATATCCTTATTTGCTAAAAATGTTCATCTGGACGTTGAGCATGCACTGATGGGTGAGATTGCATTTGTTCCGTGGAACACCATATCAATACCATTCCTGGGGGCAATACCTAAGTCTGTTGTTATGCTTGGATCCATTCTGATTATCGATGTTGCAGTCATTTTGCTTTTATTCAAGGAATTTAAGTTAACTTCATTCGATCCCAATATGGCCGCAGCCATTGGCATCCCCGTCTTAGCCATCCATTATATCTTGATGGGATTAGTCTCGGTGACGACGGTTTCTGCATTTGACAGTGTGGGAGCGATTCTGGTGGTTGCCATGTTGATTGCCCCGGGTGCTACTGC
This sequence comes from Rossellomorea sp. ABR4_012, assembly GCF_056159545.1. Classification (NCBI taxonomy): domain Bacteria; kingdom Bacillati; phylum Bacillota; class Bacilli; order Caryophanales; family Bacillaceae; genus Rossellomorea; species Rossellomorea sp. ABR4_012. The sequence continues at coordinate 830 of NZ_JBSWVK010000010.1, read as the reverse complement.
TTATCTGTTGACAGACAGATATGTAGTGATGCTTTTCTTAAGCGGAGCTATTGGAATCTTTGACAGTATTGCGGGATATTATGGAGCAAAGATATTCGACGTTTCCATTTCTGGTGCGATGGCAGTCGCTGCCGGCATAGTATTCCTGATTGTATGGATGCTTTCACCAAAGTACGGCTTAGTATCTAAATTCCTCAATCAAAGAAGGTTGTCTGAAGAGTGATATAAAGTATCCGGGTTGTATTCATCCTGTTCTTATAGTAAACTTTTATTGATATTTATGGGAATTTGGAGGGTGCAGAATGCCTACACCAAGCATGGAAGACTATTTAGAACAGATCTATTTGTTAATTGAGAATAAAGGGTATGCGAGAGTATCTGATATAGCTGAAGCTTTAACCGTACATCCCTCCTCAGTGACAAAAATGGTGCAGAAGTTAGATAAAGATGACTACCTGGTATATGAAAAATATCGTGGGCTCGTACTGACTCCAAAGGGGAATAAAATAGGAAAACGCTTAGTTTACAGACATGAGCTCCTTGAGCAGTTCCTTCGGGTGATCGGTGTAAAGGAAGAACATATATATGAAGATGTAGAAGGCATTGAACATCACTTAAGCTGGGATTCCATTGACAGGATCGGTGACCTGGTACAGTTTTTTGAAGAAGAAGAAAAAAGGCTTGAAGATTTAAGGGATGTTCAAAGTAGAAGTGAATAAGAAAAGCGGAGGGGCTTTGAATAGAGGCGGGTGGTATAAGGCGAACCGGCCACGAAGGCGTTCTTTGCCTTCTTGGATGGCATGGCTTATGACCTCGAGCCTCTAGCCGCC
>NZ_JBSWVK010000009.1:0-57291 GCF_056159545.1 Rossellomorea sp. ABR4_012 | reverse complement strand
GTTTTAAGGTGATTTATGAAAAAGAAAACACCGAACACATACCGTCTTCGATGTTTTTTCACATATCTATGATCTTAGCTGCTCTGCCAAATCATTTTCGCGGATGGCCGTGATCCCGGCATTCAGATAAACCTGAAAACAGCCAGCTTCCTCGATGCCGCTCTCTTCCAGCGCTTCAACGATGCACACAAAGTTATCAATCAGATGATCGGATTTCATGCCCCTGCTGATCAACACATTGTTCAGCCATAATGCATAGTCGGTAAAGACCTTTTCATCTCCTGCTGCAGCTGTAGTGTTGAGATAATTGAAATGGTGGACATTATCTTCGTAACATTTCTGCCTTCCGATTTCCCCGAATCTTTCTTCTAGTTCAGGGTAGCGTTTATACAGTTTCATTACTGCACTGTCAATCACAGACTTATACATATTTTCCATCAATATGCCACCACCTTATACTTATCAATCGATGGGATGATCGAAGCAAGTTCCTGATCAGGATACTTTTTTTCAAGCTCATGAATCCGCTTGTAGTCCTCACTTTGTATCCATGTCATGAAATGTTCCTTCGTATCCCACTCCATATGCACGGTGATTTCGCCGGGCTTCTTTTCATTTTGAAGCAGCAGGAATCGCTGGAACCCTTCTGCTTCATCCACCAGCCCTGAACGCGAATGATAGATCGATATGACTTCTTCCGCCTTTTCATCCGGAACGACGAATGTTGAATGTACGATATACATGAAATCCACTCCTCCCCTGGCTTTTGCTTCCGACATCTTTTCCCCACTTTAACACAACAGAGGGCTCAGGGAAACTACCCTTCATTACTATTTCTGGAAGCTCCATGTTATCGCTTGAAAAGAATCTAAGAGAATTGCTAGTATAGAAAGATATTTTAAGAGAAGCAAGCAGTGCTTGATGTAAAAACTTACCTCGTTTCATGGGGCACACATAGGGAATTAAGCAATGCTGTATATCATTCATTCTTAAAATAATGACTAAAAAAGATCAACAAAAAGTAGGTAGATCATATGAATCCAGACATCTTAGTAAACCTGATCCTGGTTGGGAATGTATTCCTCGGTGTACTTTTCACGTTAAAATCACGACGCTGGTGGCTCCCTTATATTTTGATGGGGCTCACCTTTTTAACCCTCACCTTCGGATTCGGTATATCTCTTGTACTGAACAAACAATCGATTTTGTCTTATTTATTTGTATTCGTCGTCGGTCAGCTGATATGGGCATTTGTATTTGTCATCATTGCGCATATTCTTTCTTTCATCGTCAGGAAGTTGCCTTTCCGTCATAAACAGCAGATCGGGTGGGGCTTTCTTCTTGGATTCCCGCTGGTTTTTTTAGTGTTTATTTTGGTTCGTTAGAGATTGCGTGAAAAAGGCCTCCCCAAATGTGTATCGGGGGGCCGTTTTTTGTTATCTCACCTTGTTTGGGGCCCTGCAGTCGTTTTGTATGCTGACTTTGATCTTGATTCTTTCGTTTTTGGTGATAATCTTCGAGTTTTTCACGATAATCTTTTAGTTTCCATTGAAAATCTTCCAGTTTCGCCTGATAATCTTCGAGTTTTTACAATAATTCCGTCACTTACTATAAATTACCAATTCCACTCAAGAAATCAACAAACAAAAAAAGGAACGCCCAATGGACATTCCTTTTCAAATCAAAGCGCCTTATCCTCAGGACGGATTTTATCCAGCGGGACAAATACATCAAGGTGGCGGTATAAGTTTTCAAATTCTGCAGGAAGGACGCCTCCGAGTTCGCCGTCCACGTTCAGCTGCACTTTTTCTTTGGCTTGTATTTTGATACGGTTCGCTTGTGTGTAAATGACGTTAGGGTCTTTCACGTGCTCGCCCCGAACGGCAAGTGTAGCGATGCGAATGAATTCAGCGAGATTCGTTTTCTTCAAAATCAATAAGGAGAACAAGCCGTCGTTGATGGACGCATCCGGGGCAAGCTTCTCGAAGCCTCCGACCGAATTGGTGAGTCCGATCAAGAATAACATTGCTTCTCCTTCAAAGAGCTTTCCATCATACTCAATCGTTACATCTGTCGGTTTGATGGATGGCAGCATTTCGATGCCTTTTAAATAATATGCAAGCTGTCCCATCATGGTCTTGAGTTTACTTGGAACCTCGTATGTCAGCTCTGTGATTCGTCCACCGCCGGCAATATTGATGAAATAGCGTTCATTCATACGGCCAATGTCCACTGGGATGGATTCACCCTTTGTGATGACATCGATTGCCTGTCCGATGTCTCTCGGAATATGGAGGGCCCTTGCGAAGTCATTGGTCGTTCCCATCGGTACGATTCCAAGCTTCGGACGGTAGTCCTGTTCCGCCAGGCCATTTACCACTTCATTCAAAGTCCCGTCCCCGCCTGCAGCGACGACGATATCGTATTTACGTTCAACAGCGATTCGGGCGGCTTCCGTCGCATCTCCTTCACAGATCGTAGCGTGAACAGATGTTTCGTAACCGGCCTGTTCCAGTTTAATTAATACCTCGGCAAGATGCTTTTTAAAGAGCTCCCGGCCTGAAGTAGGATTGTATATAATTCTTGCGCGTTTCATACCCCATCATCCTAATCTTTATTTTAAATTACCTGATCTCGGAGATTATGTTCAAATTCCATCTTTTAACATCATATTAAAATAAACCTTCACTTGCAATAACGCTTTGCTGCTTCCTGCTTTTATAAAATGACAAATAGATGCCTTTATTAAACCTTGAGCATCTACCGCTCAATATCATAACTCTTTTCCGAAAAAAAATCTAATAAAAATATAGGAAATTAAAGAAGGTTTTATGACTTTTATTAGTATTTAATTTATCACATAAGATTGATATCTAAGATAATGTGTTAACACCGCTGTTGATTTCCGCAGGAGTCCTATCTTCATCCAAAAGAGTCTTTCATAAAAGAACTCCAACCATCGTACTATTAAGAGATTGGAAAATATCTAAGATGGAGGTCATTTATGAAGGTATTGATCCTGATTCACGTGCTTTCTGCCATCATCGGTGTCGGCCCCACGTTCTTCGCGCACCTTTTGACGAGACCAAATAAGAATGTGGATGAATTGCGGGTCGCGATGAAATACAGCAAGTTATTAGAATTCTTCCCAAAGATAGGCGGAAGTATTGCTGTTTTGACCGGAATTGCCCTTGTTCTCTTGGGAGATTACGGCTCATTCACTCAAATTTGGCTGCTCGGCTCTCTGATTCTGTACATTCTGATTCAAATCATCGTGATCGGCTTTATTACTCCTCCGACGAAAAAAGTGAATGAGTGGCTCGAGCGGCCTGAAAATCTGGAGCTGACGGGCTCTCCCCCAGAAGAAATTCAAACTGCATTGGTAAGTATTTATCGACGATTCTATCTAGCCTCCTCATTGGGAGTCCTTCTCTTTATTTTTATGATTCTTAAACCGTGATTAGAGTAGTCATTAAGAAGTGAATTGTTTAACTGAACCAACAAAAAAGCCACCGGGAATGAACGGATCATTCAAGGTGGCTTAAGAAAACAGCTTTATGTTGCGATGTTCAAGAAATTGCAAGGAGTCCTGAAGGGAACTGTCGTCGAAGTGATACACTTCCTGGATCATCTCTCTCCACTTATCCAGGTTCCTCATTTGATATTCACGGATGTTACGATACGTCATGACCTTCAGCGTGTGGTTGCGGAGAAAATAGCATTGATTGCCCTGAAAACGGACGGCTGTGATGCGTCTCATCGTGATATTATCGTCTGTATCCTGGTAGGATGCTTCGATATCCTTTATCAAGTCTTCTTCTTCAAGCGGCACCCACTCGATCAGTTTCTTTACGAAGGATTTCCCATTTGAACGGCGGTCCACTTCGAACTCATACTGATCTCTTTGGGTGAAAATGATTTCTTCCCCGAACCCGTGCAGGAGATGCTTATGTCTTGCTTCCAGTTCAACCGGTTTCATAATGGGCGAACCATAACCGACGTCGACGTACAGCTTTTTGCCATCGATCGTGATCATCAGGCCAAGGTGCCCCGGCTTCACTCTTACAAAGCGGCAATCGAAGCCCAATTCTTTTAAAAGCCTTCCGAAATTGATATTCAAGGTGAAGCATGTGCCTCCCCATCCTTTTGAATACAAATGTTCTGTAAATTCCTCAAGCGAAGGGACATAGGATCCCCCTTTAGAGAAGTAATAAAATTTACTGAAGGTTTCATAGGGGATTCGAATAAGATGCTGTTGAATTAATCGTTGTAAATAATTTATAGTAGGCTGCTCGATTTCCATGTTCAAGTAGTTTACGTACTTTTCTACAGCGTTCATTCTATCACTCTTTCTATTCCAAGCTATGTATATTATGATAATCCCGTAAAAGTATAGATTCAACCGATTGAACGGGTATCTTCCAAGAAAATAACCTGTTTCCTGCCTTTCATACTTCTTCTCCTATCATAAACCAAAATCCTTCCAAATCACGTTACGTTTTCATGTCATCTTCATTTTTGCTTTAGTGCAGCGAGGGACGGGCCTTTAGCATGCTAAAGGCCCGTCCCTCGCTAAGAAGGCAAGAAAAAAAGGCCCATCAGAGATGGCCTTGAACTATGTGTCGGTGATTTAGTTTTTGACTCCAGCTGCGATGCGCTTTACGTTCATCTCTGCTGTTTTCGTCAGGTCTGGAGTGAATCCATTTTTCATTCGCTCGTTTTCTTCTTTAAAGTAGGCTTGTACTTCTTCATCGAATTCGATTTCAATAAGATCATGAATATCAGTGATTCGAAGGGCGATCATTATAGAAACAAGGTGAGCAACTGTTAATGATTTTTTCTTGAAATTCACTAATTCATTGATCGTCGCTACCCGTAAACCTGTCAAGCGATGTAAATCACCTTGTGTCAATCCTCTTTCACGAAGGATGTCCCCCAATTTAATGTGAATTTTATGGGGAAATTTATCCAGTGATTCAATTACAATCGTATTTGTTTTTTGGTGAATCATGATGCTTCAACTCCTCATCCTATACCATAGTACCGTGAATAACGTCATTCGTGAACCGGGAAAAAGTTCCAATCACAAGGGCACTTTATACCATACCTATTATAACGGGAATACCCCCATGTAATAAAACCCTAAATAATTTTTCCTGTTTCTCTACTCGGAATAGAATCGTTCGGCTGTCATTCCAGAAAAAAAAGCCGGGAGAACAGAATCTCCTCAGCTTTTGTGTCTCCCGCCTACATCAATACTTTCTGTACCAGGGTTGTCTTAAGGCTTTCATACACTTCATTCCAAATGTTTTTATCCTTGGTGTATTGAGATGTTAAGCGCTCGATCATTTCTTTTTGTTTTTCTGGAAAATGCTCATGATCCTTCGGCGGCAATTTCGCTCTTTCATCATCGACGATTTTTTTCACCATGGGTGCTCTCGGCCCCCAGACGGTCTTCTCTTCACCATTCTCATCAATGAAAATAAAGATAGGGATCGCTCTTGATGTACCATTCGTAAGATATTGATCCATCAGTTCCAAATTCTGATCGCGAAGAATCATTTTCACTTCCATATCAGCTTCTTCAGCGACCTTCAGCAGAATCGGAATGTTCAGCATTGCATCCCCGCACCAATCTTCTGTGAGTACGATCACACGTAAAGATTGATCGGCAAGCCTCACGAGTACTTCTTTGTCTTCATCGGGAATCGTAAAATTATTTAAGATAGACAATGTATTTTCTTTGTGTGTTTTCATATATTCTAAATATTCACTTGGTGACATTCCTTCATCGAACCAATCTTGCAAGGTCATATTTACTCCTCCTAGGCTGCGTCTCTATAAAAATAGTACTTACCTATTTCTCATTTTCTCTCTTTATCTTATTCATGTTTACTTAAATCCACAAGTAATATCTATTTGTGTTTATTCCTGCGTTATACACAGCTGTTGATTTCCATGCAAGACATCGCTTACTGCGGGCAAACCTTGAGCCGCAGTAGTGTAGGTCTTCCACTCCAATCAACAGCGGGAAGCAATAATATCCACAATGTCATGTATCAAAACAACTTAAAATTTCAATTGTACGATTATGCCTGTAGGAATATAATATAAGAAAGCAGTCTCAATTCCGTTTCCACAGAAAAAAAGGAATAGCCATAGAGGGCTATTCAAAGGAAATTCCAGTGGGGAATAGGGTAGTTTTTACATATTGCCCTTATAGAATTCACGTTCTATACAGAAAACCGAAAAACAGACTCTCACAAAAAAAGCTGACTCAAAAGTCAGTTTAATCCTCTTCTTTTTGGTGAATGTATATGGTTATAGGATTATTTTTCAATTGAACCATCTTCAAAATGTCTGGAATTCTCTATTATCTGTGCCATTTTTTTATAGTAGTAGTTCAGCTCGATCACACTGTCTGCCTCCTTCAGTCTTTTCATATAGAGATTCGCTTTCTCATAATCTTCAGGCGGCAGTTCAACCTTGATTCTTTTTTTCTTCCACTTTGCCAACAGGTTTCACCTCATTGTGATTTGAAGATCCTCCCTTAGAGGTCAATTCGAGCTGATATTGAGATAGCTCTTGGATATAGGATGCTTTCGTGGTAGCTAAACTTTGCTCCATTTTTCTGGTAATGACGGAACTTCCCCCGATTCCTGATAATAAACTAATGTAGATCGCATACCACATCGGGATTGTGTCAATGACTGGAAGTACAGAGAGGTAACCTGCTAGAACGCCTATGATAATATCCTTTGTTGAACCAAAAAGGTAGTGCTTCTCACCCCGGTCATCGATAAATTTTCTTGGAAAGGTGAAATGACCATTTTTGAAAATCAGAATATGTCCTAAGCCCCCGATACCGCCCATCAACATTGGCAACAAGATCACTTCAATTAAGGACATTCTATCCACCCTCTGGAATCATTTACTATTATTATACATTATTTACAGAATATTCAGAATAGATAATTGGACGCAAATTTGTCCACCAAAGGAGAGCAAAAATGAGGAAAATTGTGATGAAAGTCTCGTCTGTCGACAAACTTCGATTCCAAAACTATATGATGCAGCTAAAAAGAGCTGAATCAAAAGCAGAAGCGGATATGTATTATCGAATGGCAAAAAAGATTCTTGAAAGAGGCAGGAAGCAGGCATAATTAGGTGCTGTGTGGAATGTATTTGGGATTTATTTTATGTGCAGTCCTCCAATGGATATTTTGTGCAGTCCGGCATGAGGGTACAGGACTTACTCCGTCACCGGCTGAACTGAATATGTAAAAACGCACGCCAAGTCTTTCGTACTTGGTTTTTATTTTTGACCATGTTTAGAAGGCATTCCTTCCAGACGGGAAATGAGTTGTATTTGTTGCTGAGTCTGCGGGTAAGGTTTAGAAACGAGCGTTTTGATTGGATTTGGTCCAATTTGCGGGATGGGTTGAGTTTGATGGATGGTGGATGGAGGAATGAAGGGATGGGTTTATTTAGAATCATTCTAGGAAGATCATATATTTTGAAATAGGATCGTAAATCTCCAGATAGGATCATATTTTCTGAAATAGGATCATAAATCTCCAGATAGGATCATAAATCCCCAAACTGGATCATAAATCCACAGATAGGATTCCAAATCCCCCAACCGGATCATAATTTGAAGATCTCCAAGCCCACCTTCTGCCAAATTAATTGAGACAAATAAAAAATGACCGTTTATCTTGAAAAACACTTATGTATGGGATCACTTTATACTAAATAAAACCTTAAAATACAAATAAAAGGAAGAGCCGAAGCCCTCCCTTTTTCATTTTTACGTATTAATAGACCCCAACTGCATCAAATGCAGCATTTACACTGGCCACTTCAGCACTTCCAGAACCGTAAAGGTCGGTCGCTGATTGGACTGCAGCTGAACGAAGCTGGCTGAATGTAGAAGATGGAGTCAGGTATTGAGTCAATGCACGGTAGTAGATGTCACCCACTTTATCTGTTCCGATTCCAGTCACACTCACACCATAGTGAGTGCCGCCCTGGCTCAATAGATAAGCAGCTTTGTTTCCAATACCGCTGTTGATATGGACACCGCCATTATCGCCTGTGCCTGTATATCTTACGGAATAGTGATCCGGGTCGTTATATTTTGTTGGATCTGACATGGAGCGCAGAGCATCCCCGCCTTGTCCCGGTGTGTAAATATCTTCCCCGATCTCCCAATCTGGATTGTTACCTGTATGGTATTCAAGCAGCGTTCCAAATATATCCGACATCGATTCATTGATCGCACCAGACTCGTTTTGATAGATTAGATCAGCCGTTGTATCTGTCACGGCATGTGTCAATTCATGCGCAACGACGTCAAGCCCTCCAGATAACGGAGCGAATGTTGATCCGTCCCCATCACCGTATACCATTTGCTGGCCGTTCCAGAATGCGTTATTGTAACTTCTTCCGTAGTGAACCGTGGACTCCAATGCCGCACCGTTGCCATCATAGCTGTTGCGGTTATGAGTATCCAGATAATAATCATATGTTTGGCCTGCATAGTAATGAGCATCGACTGCCGCTGCATCATAGCTTGCATGGAACTGGTTGTCGGCATCTGCCCAAAGGGATCCCGGCAGGCGCTGGCGGTTGCTCGCATCATACGTAAAGACTCCGCCACCTCTCGTATTATCCTGTAAATAATAGGTGGAAGATGAAAGGTACGTGTTTAGTGACTTCGTATCACCCAGTACCCCTGTTCCGGAACCGACCGTATCAGATCCCGTTGCACCAGGTCCGCCCGGTTTGCCGCCCTTTCCGTTTGCCTCATGGATTTCATTCACTTTATCTAAAATCTCCCCACTCGCCGCATCAATGAAGTAATTCCAGTTACCCGGCTTTGGATCAAGGAAATTGTAATTTACTAGATATGCCTGATGTGCTTGGCCATCTTTCATATAGATCACCGATTTTGATTTTGGTGCATATTCATATGCCGGTTCACTGCCAAGTTCCGCAACTAAGTCCTTTCCCCCTGCTGCCACCGCATCTTTCTTCGATACATTCTTCGAAGCTTTAAGAGATTGCTTTTCTGCAAGATTCGGAACAGGTGCGCCGGAGACTGCCGTTAATACTCCGTCCTTGTTTACGTGAGCTGTCAAAACGGCACCGTATACAGGAGTTCCTTTATACACTTGCTGAACGCGAAGATATGTATATCCAAGTTTATCTTTATTCTTTTCTACCACTTTGAAAGAAAGATTTGCATCTCCCTTGAACTTGAATATGTCCTGCTTTTGTGTAAAATAATCCATCACGATTTTTTCAGGAGAGTTGGCAGAAGGCTTCGTCAGCTTCCCTGAAATGAATTGCGGAGCCCCAATCTTTTCATTGAAATTTACTTTCTGGTTTAAATCAGGTGCACCCAAGGCATCCGCTGATAATACGGGACTCATCATCAAACCTGCTGTTAAACTTAATGCTACGACTTTTTTCTTCAATTACAACACCTCTTTTTAAGAATTTTCTAACTTTTCAAACTGTAGATAAAACTATAGTACAAGCCCGACATCCACCGAATGAGCCTAAATACCCATTTAACAAATTTCTCAACTCCGTGTCTTAATACCTATAAAAAAAGCCTGAAAATCACCCATTTCAGGAAAATTTGAATAAAAAGAAGAGTGTTTTTACCACTCTTCTGAAATTCCCATATAATGCCACACAAAAAACCCGTCTCTCTACCGCTTTAAAGCGGCGAGGGACGGGCCTTGGAATGGTGAAATTTAGCGTTTTTGAATTTCTTGCTGCAGCAGTTTGTTTACGAGCGGCGGGTTTGCCTGCCCTTTTGTTGCTTTCATGATTTGACCGACCAGGAATCCAATCGCACGATCTTTACCGTTTTTGAAGTCTTCGATCGATTGTGGATTGTTATCCAGGGTCTCAGTGACGATCTTCAGAAGAGCTCCTTCGTCAGAGATTTGAACAAGACCTTTATCTTTTACAATCTGTTCCGGATCTCCGCCGTTTTCAACAAGCTCTTTGAATACCTTCTTCGCAATCTTGGAAGAAATCGTTCCTTTTTCGATCAGCTGGATCATTCCTGCAAGACCTGCAGGGGTCAGTTTAAGATCGTGAAGTTCTTTTTGCTGGGCGTTCATGTAAGCCGATACTTCACCCATCAGCCAGTTGGAAGCCTGCTTCGCTTCTGCACCTTCACTGACCGTTTCTTCGAAGAAATCGGACATTTCCTTTGTTAATGTCAGTACCATCGCATCGTATGCAGGCAGTCCCAATTCTTCTACATAGCGCTGTTTACGCGCATCAGGAAGTTCAGGGATTTCCGCGCGGATACGGTCCATCCACTCTTGGTCGATGTGCAGGTTCAAAAGATCAGGCTCTGGGAAGTAACGGTAATCATCCGATCCTTCTTTAACGCGCATCAGGATCGTTTTACCTGTGGATTCATCGAAACGGAGCGTTTCCTGTTGAATCAGGCCGCCTGATAAAAGGACTTTTTCCTGACGGACGATTTCGTACTCCAACCCTTTTTTAACAAAGTTGAAGGAGTTCAGGTTCTTAAGCTCAGCTTTCGTACCGAACTGCTCCTGTCCGATCGGGCGCAGGGAAATGTTTGCGTCACAGCGAAGGGACCCTTCTTCCATCTTACAGTCGGAAACGCCAGTGTATTGAATGATGGATTTCAACTTTTCAAGATATGCATACGCTTCTTCAGGTGTACGGATGTCCGGCTCTGACACGATCTCGATCAGAGGTGTTCCCTGACGGTTGTAGTCGACTAGGGAATAACCGTCGCCGGAGTGCGTCAGCTTACCAGCATCCTCTTCAAGGTGAAGGCGTGTGATACCGATGCGTTTCTTTTCGCCGTTCACTTCGATTTCAATCCAGCCGTTTTCGCCGATCGGTTTGTCAAATTGAGAAATTTGATATGCTTTCGGGTTATCCGGATAGAAATAGTTCTTACGGTCAAACTTTGTATCCTGTGCGATTTCACAGTTCAATGCCATTGCCGCTTTCATTCCGAACTCAATGGCGCGTTTGTTCACCACTGGAAGCACGCCTGGATATCCAAGGTCGATTACGTTAGTATTCGTGTTCGGTTCTGCCCCGAAATGGTTCGGTGCCGGCGAGAACATTTTACTGTCAGTTTTTAATTCTACGTGGACTTCTAGTCCGATTACTGGTTCAAAGTTCATTGATTTCACCCCTTACAGTTGTGGTCTTTTTGTATGGAAATCTGTAGCTTGCTCGTAGGCATGTGCTACACGGTAGATTGTGCTTTCATCAAAGTGCTTCCCGATGATTTGCAGCCCAAGCGGAAGTCCGTTTGAAGAGAATCCGTTTGGAACAGAGATTCCTGGAACACCCGCAAGGTTAACCGGAATCGTCAGGATATCATTCGCGTACATTGTAAGTGGATCATCGATTTTTTCACCGATTTTAAATGCAGGTGTCGGTGTTGTCGGTCCAACAATGACATCATACTTTGCAAATACATCTTCAAAGTCTTTCTTGATCAGTGTACGGGCCTGTTGTGCTTTTTTATAATAAGCATCATAGTAACCGGAGCTGAGGGCAAACGTACCAAGCATGATACGGCGCTTTACCTCGTCCCCGAAACCTTCAGCACGTGTCTTCTTATAAAGGTCAAGAAGATTTTCAGCGTTCGGCGTACGGTAGCCGTAGCGGACACCGTCAAAACGGGCAAGGTTTGCTGATGCTTCAGATGAAGCCAGCAAGTAGTATGTAGCTACGCCATATTTAGAGTGTGGAAGTGAAACTTCTTCCCAAGTAGCTCCAAGGCTTTCCAATACTTTAAGAGAAGCAAGAACAGATTGGCGTGCCTCTTCTCCAACCCCTTCACCCAGGTATTCTTTCGGTACAGCGATTTTCAGACCTTTGATATTTCCCGTCAATGCTTCAGCATAGTTAGGAACTTCAACATTTGCCGAAGTGGAATCGTTCGGGTCGAGTCCAGCGATTGCCTGTAATAAATAAGCATTATCTTCTACGTTGCGCGTGATCGGTCCGATCTGGTCAAGTGAAGACGCAAATGCCACAAGACCGAAACGGGACACACGTCCGTATGTCGGTTTTAACCCGACCGTACCTGTGAACGATGCCGGCTGACGGATCGATCCACCTGTATCTGAACCCAGGGAGAATGGAACTTCCCCGGCTGCAACCGCAGCTGCAGATCCACCTGAAGATCCGCCTGGAACCGTTTCAAGATTCCAAGGGTTGCTTGTCTTTTGAAAACCAGAGTTCTCAGTGGATGAACCCATGGCAAACTCATCCATATTCAGTTTACCGATTGTGATCGTATCGGCACTATGTAATTTATTAATGACTGTTGCATCATAGATTGGATTGAAGTTCTCAAGGATTTTACTCGCACAAGTCGTACGAAGACCTTTTGTGACGATATTATCCTTGATCCCGATCGGCATTCCGAATAGAAGACCTTTCGATTCATCCGTCCCAAGCTTCGCATCCATTTCTTTCGCTTTCGCACGTGCATTTTCTTCATCTAATGTAAGAAATGCTTTCACTTTATCTTCGACAGAATCGATACGCTTGTATGATTCGTCAACTAGATCTGAAACAGAAACTTCTTTTTTATGTAAAAGCTCATGAAGCTCTGATAATTTATGATCAAATAATGACATGAGTTGCCCTCCTTAGTCCAAAATCGATGGAACGCGTACTTGTCCATCTTGTTTGTCTGGTGCGTTCTTTAACACTTCTTCACGCGGAAGCCCTTCTACCGGCTTATCTTCACGCATCACATTCTTCATATCAAGAACGTGGCTTGTCGCTTCCACATTCTCTGTATCTAATTCATTCAGCTGCTCGGCAAACCCGATGATCGCATCTAATTGACTTGTAAACTTTTTCGCTTCGTCCTCTGTGATGGCTAGTCGTGCAAGGTGTGCAACATGCTTCACCTGATCTTCTGAAATTCTAGACATCCTCTTCACCTCCATATAGTTTCGAACACTAACAATACTATTGATAATACCAAAATTCGCGGTGTTAAAGCAATAGGCGAGGACTGGATGAAGTGGATTGCAGTAGGTAAACCGGATGGAGGAGCAGATTCTTTGATGACTGTTGGATAGGGGTTTGTGGATAGGTTTCTTTTTAGATCGGCAGTTTTTTAGAGAAATGGATTGAGTTTCGGTTAAATATCGGTTCGGGGACGTGCCATAATGCTTGATTCGTAGAAATATCAGCGTCTTGGTTCAATGAAATTTTTTAATATTCGTTTTATGCTGACTATTCTCGGATTTATGCTGAAAAAAATGAATATATGCTGACTTTTTGAGATTTATGCTGAAAAATATCATGTTATGCTGACTTTTTTCGTTTTATGCTGACTTTAACAAATAATGGAATATACACCAGACTTTCTTCCGTTAAAAATCCTTCTCGAATAACGTCCTTCTCCAGGCTTCGCTTCCATTAATAAAAACCGCCCCACCACATGACAGCGGGAACGGTTTAGAACATATCCTCATTAAAAAAGCTTATTTTTAATAGTAGAAAACAGACTCTTCTTTTTGGGCTTTGCTTTATTGATTGGTTTGTCTGACTTCTTTTTTACATAAATCTCTTCCTTATTGATTGCATGATCGTATACGAGCAGCAGACCGATGTCGGTTTGAGATTCTTTATTCGTCACCATGGAGAAGGATACTCCATACTGATTAGCGAGTTTTATATATTTTGTCAGGTAGTCATAGTTCATGTTTCCATTCAAAAGAAGTTTCGCATCCGGGTGTTCCTTCAGACTTTCCTCGATTTCCCGGTATACCTTTTTCTCCCGCACTTGATTCTGCGTCAGGGCAATGACGATCCGTTCCCTTAAGCTTCCCAGAAATTTTCGCCGTTCGTCAGGCTTCGTCTGTTTCTGCCCGTACATCCCATTTTCCAAGTAATCATCAATCGTTGGCTTGCTCACTTCCGGCACCTCCGAGGCTTTATGCTGATTTTCCCTACACTATATGATTCCAGCAGCTCATTTGTTTCATTTATCTCATTGTCTCCCATTTTCTCTTATGCAAACACTTTCAGACAAACGATACCCCTTATGTGATGAAGGTGACAATGGGCTAAGCCTATCACATTCCTTCATTTTTCAATACATCAAATAAATAATGCTCATACGTATCACATTCAAAGATCGTTCCGTGTTCATCAATGGTCCCTCCCGTACCGCACACATCGACTACAATACCATCAACCGGAAGCTCACTGTCCTTCAGCTCCTTTTTCCCAGCGGTATCGATGCGGAACTTATTCTGATCCTCCACTGCATAGCCCATCCGCTGACCATCCGATCTCAATTCGTAGTAATTCATGCGGTCATCGCTCAGCATTGGTTTCGTTATTAGGTCGAATTGTGTCAGGACAAAATCTGCTTCTGTATGAGGAGATGTACCCCATTGTTCCGCTTCGTATCTGCTTCTTTTCACTCTGACCGCATCACCGTCCCCGGAAAGTCTTATCTGATAAAAGACGGTATAAGGGTGAGATTCATCGACGATCGACAAATCCAATCGTTCATACTCCCCTTGTTTATCAATGACCATCCTAAAATCTCTCAACTTAACGCCATACTCATTCTCCACGTCCAGTTCCTTCTTGATATTCTTCCATTCATCCAGCAGACTTCCTTCGTAAAAATTAGTCTGCTGGAGCGTCACGGTTCTCGGCCGCTCATACCATTCCTTCTCGACAAACGGTATGATCACGGACAACAGAAAGACGGTAAGTCCTAAGTAAGCCGCTCGCTTTTTCCCCCAGGCATTGTTTGGAATGTCGCGAAAAAACAATAGGAACACCACGAACCCCAGCGGCAGCTTCACCCTGTTTAATTCCAACATGAAAGCTCCAAGGATGGCATATCCCAAAAGCTTCATGAATAAGTATGGCTCTTCTTCTTCTGATTTACGGTATAGTATGATGACAACAGCAATTGAAACCATGAACAAAAAGAGTTCCATCATTTTCACTTCCCCCCCTCTCCCTAACAGGAAAATTATTACATACACTCATTATACCAGTAAAAACATATACAACCGGAACACATCAAGAAATAACTCCATAAAAAAAACCGCTCCATCGAATGGAACGGTTTTTTCATTATGTTCAAAGCACTGACAACAAAATCGCCTTCTGCACATGCAGTCTGTTTTCCGCCTGCTGGAACACAGCGGACTTCACGCCGTCGATGACTTCCGCTGTCACCTCTTCACCGCGGTGAGCAGGAAGGCAGTGCAGGAATTTCACATCGTCCGAGGCATAAGCAAGCAACTTTTCATTTACCTGATAAGGTTCAAATACCTGAAGGCGCTCGGCCGTCTCCTCTTCATGACCCATGCTGGCCCATACATCTGTATAGACGATATCAGCGCCGGCAGCCGCTTCCACTGGATTATGGGTAAGCGTGAAACTCCCGCTGCTCACCTTAGCCAGTTCAACTGTGACATCAATCACTTCCTGAGCAGGTTCATATCCCTCAGGACAAGAAACAACCACATCCATTCCAAGCTTCGCACACAGGATCATGAAGGAGTGGGCGACATTATTTCCGTCCCCTATATAGACAACCTTCAATCCAGCGAGCTGGCCTTTCAACTCGTAAATGGTCAGTACATCGGCAAGTGCCTGACAGGGATGATACGTATCACACAAACCATTTATGACAGGCACACTTGCATGTTCAGCGAGCTCGGCGACTTTTTCATGTTCAAAGGTACGGATCATGATCGCATCGACATACGAGGAAAGCACTTTCGCTGTGTCAGCGATCGATTCACCTCTGCCAAGCTGGATATCACGGGAGTTCAGGTAGATTGCATGCCCGCCCATCTGCAGCATGCCCGCTTCAAAGGATACACGGGTTCTTGTCGATGATTTCTCAAAGATCATTCCGAGTGTTTTGCCTTCAAGTTTCTTAGAGACCGGGTTCTTTTTCAGATGCTCTGCCAATGACAGGAGTTCATGCACTTCTTCTGTTGTATAGTCCAGCCACGTTAATAAGTCTCTCCCTTTCAGGGAAATTTTCTTAAAAGGGGACAGGACAGCATTTGATTTCGTCATGTTCATTTCACTCCTTGCATCATTTTAGGTTTCGCCAATGGAATCGGATCGACATCGGCTGCCTCCATACTATTGATAAAAGCGAGCAGAGTCTCTTTTTCCGTGATGACTGTGACTCCCGCTTCCAATGCTTGAATGCGTTTCTTCTTCATTTCTTCGGTATTCTGGTTGTTGAAATAGACTGCAGCCCCGGGAGAATCCACCCATTCATCAAATCCAGCTACTCCTGAAGTTTGATAGGCTTGAAGACTGCCTATGTCTCCATCTATGAAAATAGTGCCTCCGCTCTGCACGTGATCATGTATAGGTTCAAATACCTTAAACAAAGCCTCTTCCACCGTTCGCCCCAGGCACATCCCTTCTCCGGTCGATTTCATATTCGCCCCTAAGATCTGATCTAGCTCAGGAAGTGCGTGGGAAGAAAAAACCGGATATTTGACAGCCACATTTTTCAATTCATCAACAGACGGTGCCATGAAAGAATCTATTTTCAGATTCTTATCACATAAAAGGTCTGTCGCCATATCAATTAACGAGAAGCCGATGACCTTACTGATGATCGGCACCGTGCGGCTTGCCCGCGGATTGACTTCTAAAATGAATACCTCATCTCCCTGCAGAAGGAACTGGATATTCATGATGCCTGTATAATTCAGGGCAGAGACCACTTTTCCGGCATATTCTTCAATGGCTTTCTTAACTTTATTAGACAGTGATTGAGCAGGGAAAATAGCCATGCTGTCACCTGAATGCACACCTGCTCGTTCGATATGCTCCATTATTCCTGGAATATAGGCGTTTTCCCCATCTGCGACCAGGTCGATTTCAGCTTCCCCGCCCATTTTGAATTCATCTACGAGAATAGGGAAATATTCATCATCTGCTCCTTGAAGCCACTTCTGAAGTTCTGCCAGTGTTTCCACTTTCACCATTCCTTTACCTCCGATGACATAAGACGGACGGCATAGAATCGGAAAATGCAACTCCTTCGCTACCTTCAGCGCTTCAGCTTTACTATGACAGATATCCCCTTTAACCCGGGGAACCGATAACCCATCAAGCAATTGATAGAATCGATCACGGTCTTCGACAGCATCAATGGTGTCAGAGGTGATGCCAAGAAGATGAACCCCTCTCTCTTCCAAAAGAGGCGCAAGATTCAATGCCGTCTGCCCTCCGAATTGCACCAGGACGGTATCGATTTCCTCATGGTCAATGATTGCCAGGACGCTCTCCAATGTCACCGGCTCGAAATACAGGCGGTCTGCCGTTTCATAGTCAGTGCTGACTGTTTCAGGGTTATTATTGACGATAATCGTTTTGAAGCCGTGCTTTTGCAAACGTTGATTTGCTTTAACGGCGCTGTAGTCAAACTCTACTCCCTGGCCGATCCTGATCGGGCCCGAGCCGATGATGAGCGCCTTCTTCCCGCCCTCGAGCGGCTGGATTTCATTTTCTCCATAGTAGGTGGAGTAAGCATAGTTGGTGATGGCTTCGAACTCGCCGGCGCATGTATCGACCATTTTAAAGCTCGGTTTGATTCCAAGAGCCTTCCTCAATGCGGTGACTTCATATTCCTCAATGCCTGACAGCCTCGCAATTTCACCATCTTCAAATCTGTATTTCTTCGCCTGCTGCAGCAGTTCTTCATTTAAGGGACCTTTTTTTAGTTTTTCCTCGATTGCCAACAGATTTTTCAATAGAGACAGAAACAGAAAATCGATTTCCGTTCTAGAATGCAGTACTTCCATTCCATGTCCTCTTCTCAAAAGCTCTACAAGCTGAAAGAATCGGATGTCTGTCGGCGTTTCGATTGCCTCAAGCAAGTCATCGTCTGTAAAAGAAGACAGCTCTTCTTTAAGGGAAAGGCCTCCTGCGCCAATATCAAGGGATTGAACCGCTTTTTGAAAAGCCGCTTCCATCGTACGTTCGATGGCCATGACTTCTCCGGTCGCTTTCATTTTGGTCCCTAGGCGGCGGTTTCCTTCCGGGAACTTATCGAACGGCCAGCGCGGAAACTTGACGACGACATAATCAAGGGCCGGTTCAAAGCTTGCATAGGTCGTTCTCGTCAGCGGATTGATGATTTCATTCAATGTAAAACCGACGGCAAGCTTGACGGCGATTTTCGCAATCGGGTAGCCGGTCGCCTTCGATGCGAGCGCCGATGAACGGCTGACCCGAGGATTGACTTCAATGACGTAATATTGATTGCTATCAGGGTCTAAAGCAAACTGTATATTGCAGCCCCCCACTACTTCAAGCGCATTGATGATGTCAAATGCCGCTGTACGGAGCATATGAAACTCCTGATCCCTGAGCGTCTGGGATGGGGCAACGACAATGGAATCACCCGTGTGGACACCGACGGGATCGAAGTTTTCCATGTTGCACACCGATATACAATTTCCTTTCGAATCCCTCATCACTTCATACTCGATTTCCTTGAAGCCGGCAATGCTCTTTTCCACAAGGATCTGATTGATCGGACTTGCTTTCAGTCCGGTTTGGACATACTTGATGTACTCTTCTTTCGTGGATGCAATCCCCCCTCCTCTGCCTCCTAATGTATAGGCAGGGCGGACAATGATCGGAAGCGAAATTTTTTCCGCGAAGACTAGTGCTGCTTCAACGTCTTCGACTATTTCACTTTCAGCGACAGGATGACCGAGTTCGTTCATAAGGGTACGGAACTTCTCACGATCTTCCCCTTTCTGGATCGACTCCACCGAGGTGCCGAGCAGCTTCACGCCGTATTTCTCCAGCACCCCTTTTTCATGAAGCTCCACTGCAAGATTGAGAGCCGTCTGGCCGCCGAGATTCGCGACCAGCCCATCGGGACTCTCCTTTTCAATGATGGATGTTACCGTTTTGACAGTAAGGGGTTCACAGTAGACCTTGTCTGCATTTTCAGTGTCGGTCATGATGGTCGCCGGGTTATGGTTTACAAGGACAACTTCATACCCTTCCTCTTTCAGGGCAAGACAGCCCTGGGTTCCGGAATAATCAAATTCTGCTGCCTGCCCTATGATGATCGGACCTGATCCAATGACAAGGATCTTCTGTATACTTGAATCTTTAGGCATAAATCTTCTCTCTCCCTGGTTGTTTAATGGATTGATAGAATTCTTCAAAGATGTATGATGCATCTTCAGGACCCGGTCGTGCTTCAGGATGGAATTGCACGGAAAGAATCGGTTTCGTCTTATGCTGCAGCCCTTCTACAGAACCGTCATTTACATTGAAAAAACGCGGATTGAGCTGTGTATTCTGTAAATTTTCATCCTCCACCACATAGTTATGATTTTGGGAGGTTAAGAACACCTGGCCCGTTCCCTGGTCGATGACTGGATGATTCGCTCCCCGGTGCCCGAATAGGAGCTTCCGTGTATTGCCCCCTAAAGCAAGGGCAATCAATTGATGACCCAGACATATCCCGAGTGTCGGCAATGAAAGAATATGTTCTTTCAGCTGCGGCAGTACGTCTGCCATTTCTTTCGGGTCGCCGGGACCATTCGAAATGACGAGAGCATCGGGCTTCAGAGTATGAAGCAATTCGATTCGGTCATAAGGGACGACGGTTACCGAGCAGTCCATGTTCACGAGACTCGTGACGATTGATTTTTTTACACCGAAATCAAGAAGTGCCACATGTACGTTCCCGCTTCCATAATGATTCAATTCTGCAGAGGCCACTTGTTCAATCTGACCTTTCAGCTTTTTGGATGCAGGGATCTCCGCTGTTACGCTTATACATGCATTTTGACTCCCAAGCTCTCTGATCGTTTTAACCACCTGCCGGGTATCCACCCCGGTCATATAAGGAATCTCCCACTTGTGAAGATACTCTGTTAGGGAGGACGTCGCCTGATAATGAGAATAAACGTCTGGACAATGCAGCATGATCACACCTTTCACTTGCGGCTCTGCACTTTCCGAATCACCCTCATTGACTCCGTACTGGCCGATCAGCGGATAGGTGAATACAACGATTTGATCTTTATAGGAAGGATCAGTGAGAACCTCCTGATAACCCGTCATTCCTGTAAAAAAGACAATTTCTCCTACAACGGGGCTTTTGCTGACGGAATACAGTTCTCCTTTGAAAACTCTCCCGTTTTCTAAACTTAAGTAGCCGGTCATGACTAATCCCTCCTCAAAATGAATTTTTATTATACTATTAGTATTTTTATACAGTCACAAACAAAAAAATTTATCGGGCAGTCTCTGCCGCTTGCGGCTTAAGCGATTGTTCCAGTATTGCCAGTGCTTCCTGAAGCTCGATTTCCGTAACCGTCAAAGGAGGCAGCAAACGGATGACATCAGGACCCGCAGGCAGTGTCAGCAGTCCGTTTCCCCTCAGCCGTTCAATGGACTCTTTCGCTTCACCCTCTACTTGAATCCCGATCATGAAGCCTTCTCCCCTCACTTCTTTCACATGCGATAATGGCTCCAGCTTATCTTTAAGGGACTGGATGAATGAATTGGATTTACCTTTCACTTCACTTAAAAACGATTCATCCATTATCGTTTCGAGAGTTGCTTTTACCGCAGCCATTGCCAGGGGATTTCCGCCGAACGTGGAGCCGTGGGTGCCCGGTGAGAAAGTCGAAACGAGCTCTTTCCTGCCAATCATCGCGCCGACCGGGAATCCGCTTCCGAGTCCTTTGGCGGCTGTGACAATATCAGGTTGTAAACCGTGGTGCTGAAAAGCAAAAGGGGCTCCAGTACGGCCGATCCCTGTTTGCACTTCATCGATGATCAAGAGGGCATCCAGTTCCCTGCACTTTTTCTCCACTTCTTTCAAAAAGGCATCTGTCCCGGGATTTACTCCGCCTTCTCCTTGAATCACTTCCACCATGATTCCTGCAATGTCGTCAGCTTCTATTTCCCCGATAGCCTCCACATCGTTATACGGCAAGTATTCAAATGCCGGGAGCAGCGGACCGAATCCGCTGTGGATCTTCTCCTGTCCTGTCGCGCTCATCGTCGCGAACGTGCGCCCGTGGAAGGATTGTTTGAAGGTAAGAATCTTTGTTTTTCCAGTATACTTTTTTGCCAGTTTGATAGCGGCTTCGTTCGCTTCCGCCCCGCTGTTGCAAAAGAAGACGGCATCCAATCCGCTGGCCCCGGTCAAAAGTTTAGCGGCTTCCTCCTGCAGCGGTAGTTGAAAGAGATTGGACACATGCCATATACTATCCAGCTGCTCTTCCACGGCCATTTTGACTGCTGAAGGGGAGTGCCCGAGATTACAGACGGCAATACCGGCAATGAAGTCCAGGTATGTCTTTCCGCTGGAATCTTTCACTTTGGTCCCTTCACCCGAAACCAGTTCAATATCCAATCGATTATACGTAGGGAATAAATGGCTCATGAGGCTGCAACCGCTCCTTTATCGGTAATTTTTGTACCCAGAATGTTTCCGTTTTGAAAAATCGCCTGCTGTCCTCCGACAATCATCACTTCTTTCATGGTGGGCGATAACACGGTAAGTGCGGAATTGACCTTCGGAATCATTCCTCCCGAGATCACTCCGGTATCGATCAATTGATTTATTTCCTCCGCTGTCGCTTCCTGAATCAGCCCGTCATCCTGAAGGACGCCGGGTACATCCGTTACGTAGAGAAGCTTCCCTGCTCCTGCTGCCTTCGCGATCGAAGCAGCAGCGAGGTCAGCATTTACATTCACTTTTGTACCTTCTTTTGTAAGGGCAAGAGGCGCAATGACAGGAAGATACCCGGCTGAGGTCATGCCGGCAATAAAGTCGTTCTGTACCTCTACAATATCACCGACCAACCCAAGTGACTCTTCATCTATCAGAGAGGCTTTTAATAAATTGGCGTCATATCCGCACAGCCCGACCGCTTTCAATCCATGATGATTCAATTGGTTGGTGAGGTAGCTGTTCACCTTCCCTTTTAAAACCATTTCTGCAACCTCTAAAACAGGTTCCGTCGTCTTGCGCTGTCCGTTAATAAAGGTCGTTTCTATATTCAGCTTTTCAAGCATATTGGTAATCTCTGGTCCGCCGCCATGAACGATCACAACGTGGTACTCCTTCATCATTTCGGCCAGACTTTCAAAAAATTGCGGGGAAAGTCTGTAAAGGATGCTTCCCCCCAGCTTGATGACGAGCATCTCACGTTCGGTAGCTGGCATTGATTTTGACATAGTCATATGTTAAATCGCACCCCCAAGCTTTTCCTTCTCCCGTACCATCTTGTAAAAGAACTTCGATGACCACATGTTCTTCGTTTTTCATATATTCACTTACACTCTTTTCATTGAAAAGCTGTGGTGTTCCATTACAGAAAACAAGTTCCCCGCCAATGTAAATGTCACATGTTTCAGGCTGCAGGGTAACTTCGCTGTGACCCATAGCACCTACAATCCTTCCCCAGTTAGGGTCCGCTCCATAAATCGCTGTCTTGACGAGATTCGATCCGACTATTTTCTTAGCGATGATGTTTGCATCTTCTGTTGAATTGGCGCCTTTCACCTTAACCTCTATAAGCTTTGTGGCACCCTCCCCGTCACGGGCGATTTGTTTTGCCAGGTCTACGCATAAAAGAGTGAGCCCCTCCTGAAATTGCACCCAATCTGGATGATTTTCATTTAACGGCTTGTTCTCAGCCGCTCCGTTTGCCATCACAATGACCATGTCATTCGTTGACGTTTCTCCGTCCACTGTAATCTGATTGAAAGAAGTATTGACCGCTGTCTTCAAGGCGCTTTGTAAGACCGGGGAGGAGATATTGGCATCAGTCGTTATAAAGCCGAGCATCGTACCCATATTCGGGTGAATCATTCCCGATCCCTTGGCAGCACCACCTATCGTGACGGTCTTCCCATCGATCACTACCTCGACACAGCTGGCCTTTTCAACTGTGTCTGTTGTCAAGATCGCCTGTTGAAAAGATTTTGCACCGTTGTAATCCCTGTGGACCGCAATTTCGCTGCATCCGCGCTCCATTTTTTCCATCGGGAGGCATTCGCCGATTACTCCTGTCGAGGCAACGGCAACATATTCCTCAGGCAGCCTGAAGCGCTTTGCAATCAGTTCCCGTGTTTTATATGCATCTTTCAATCCCTGATCGCCGGTACAGGCATTGGCAATCGCACTGTTGCACACTACTGCCTGGAGGATGCCGTCAGCGGCAATGCTTTCCTGCGTCACTTTAAGAGGAGCTGCCTGAAAATGACTCTTTGTGTAAACCGCTGCACTCTGAGCAGGTGTCTCACTGTAAATCACGCCAAAATCCTTCTTTTCGTAGCGAAGACCGATATGGATGCCTCCTGCTTTGAAGCCTTCAGGGGATAATACGCTCCCCCCTTCAACCTCTAGCACTGCTTTTTTCTCCATGACACTCATTTCTCTCTCCTCCTTTAAAATAGGCTATGGATAAATTGGATAATATTGAAGCCCGGCCGTTTCTTCGTGGCCGAACATGAGATTCATATTTTGAACGGCCTGGCCTGCTGCGCCTTTGATCAGATTGTCGATGACGGAAACGATCGTGACTCTGCCTGTCCTGGAATCTACTTTTATAGCAATATCGCAGAAATTGGTGCCGAACACTTCTTTTGTACTTGGATATTGACCGATCGGCCGGATCCGCACAAACGGACGGCCGCTGTAATAATTCTGATAAAGCTCGTGAAGCTCCTCTGTCGTTTGTTCGGACAGAAGCTCACCATAGATGGTTGCCATGATGCCGCGGGTCATCGGAATAAGATGCGTCGTAAAGGTGACCGCTGCTGAATCAGGGTTCCAGCGCTTCAGCTGCTGTTCGATTTCCGGGGTATGCTGATGCTCATGAACCTTGTAGATCCTTAAGTTTTCCTGTGTTTCTGAAAAATGACTGGATAGCGATGGCTTCCGTCCTGCCCCTGAAAGACCTGTCTTGGCATCGATGATCAGTGAATCCGCATGTACAAGCTTTTGCTGGACCAAAGGCGCAAGCGCCAACAGGGTCGCTGTAGGGAAGCAGCCCGGGTTAGCAATGAGGTCAGCTTCTTTAATCGCGCCCTGATTACATTCTGTCAGCCCGTAGACCGCTTCGCTTAAGACGGAAGTGGCTGCCGCCTCTCCCTTATACCAGTCTTTATAATCATTTGGATCTTGCAATCGCAAATCACCGGAAAGATCAATAATCTTCGCCTTCCCTCCCAGAAGCTTTGGAGTCATCTTTTTGGAAATCCCTGCCGGAACCGCCAGGAACACGGCATCGAGCTGTTTCATTTCATCGAGCTGAATGCCGTGGACCGATTCATTTGATAATCCAGTCAGATGGGGATATTGCTCAACATATGAATTTCCATTCAATGTCGATGAATACAAAATACAATTGTCGATAAAAGGATGATTCGACAGAAGGCGGTGCAGTTCCACACCACCATAACCAGTAGACCCAACGATTCCAACATTCATCAATCATTCACCACACACAATAGATTTAAATTAGGTCTTATTATATGACTGCATAAACATAAAATCAATAGTATATTTATTAAAAATTAATTAACAATTTTTCTTCCCAAAGAAAAAGCCCGTTCCTCAGCGCTTTAAAGCGCCGAGGGACGGGCCTTCATTTTTTATGTGATTAAAATTGTTCCGCTTCAGTAGATCCTTTCAGTGCGGTTGTCGATGAAGTACCGCCTGAAATGACCATGGATACTTCATCAAAGTAACCTGTTCCTACTTCACGCTGATGTCTTGTTGCAGAGTAACCGTGCACTTCACTTGCAAATTCTGCTTGCTGCAGCTCAGAGTACGCGGCCATTCCACGGTCTTTATAACCTCTCGCAAGCTCAAACATACTGTGATTAAGTGCATGGAAGCCAGCAAGCGTAACAAATTGGAATTTATAACCCATTTTGCCCAGCTCGATTTGGAACTTAGCGATTGTTTCATCATCCAGCTTCTTCTTCCAGTTGAAGGATGGAGAACAGTTATATGCCAGCAGTTTCCCAGGGTGTTCTTTATGGATGGCTTCTGCAAATTGACGGGCTTCCTCAAGGCTCGGTTCAGATGTTTCACACCATACAAGGTCGGCGTACGGCGCATAAGCAAGACCTCTTGCAATTGCTTGGTCAAGACCGGCATTTGTACGGAAGAAGCCTTCAGGTGTGCGCTCCCCGGTGATGAATGGAGCATCATATGAATCGACATCACTTGTGATCAAGTCCGCTGCGTTCGCATCTGTACGTGCAACGATCAACGTCGGAACACCCATGACATCGGCTGCAAGACGTGCTGAAATCAAATTCTTCACAGAGGTTTGAGTAGGAAGCAGTACTTTCCCGCCTAAGTGGCCACATTTTTTCTCCGAGGAAAGCTGATCTTCGAAGTGAACCGCTGATGCCCCTGATTCAATCATCCCTTTCATCAATTCGAACACGTTCAGCTGACCACCGAATCCTGCTTCTGCATCCGCGACAATCGGAACAAACCAATCAATGGATTCGTCACCTTCTACATAGTGGACCTGGTCCGCACGCTGAAGAGCCTGGTTGATGCGCTTAACGACAGAAGGTACTGAGTTTGCAGGATACAAGCTTTGATCGGGATACATTTGGCCTGACAGGTTGGCGTCAGCAGCTACCTGCCATCCGCTTAAGTATATAGCCTTGAGTCCTGCTCTGACCTGCTGGACAGCCTGATTACCAGTCAAAGCTCCCAGTGCATTGATATAGTTTTCTTCGTGCAATATATTCCACAGCTTCTCAGAACCGCGTCTAGCTAAAGTGTGTTCGATATCAATGGAGCCCCTTAATCGAATAACATCTTCTGCGGAATAAGGTCTAGTGACCCCGCGCCATCTTTCGTCCAGTTCCCAGCTTTCCTGTAAAGCTCTCGCACGTTCATTTACACTGTTTTTTGTCATTGAATATCTCTCCCTTAATAAATTTAGTGGTTTGTTAAAACTTAAGTATGCGTTGGTGTATGGAAACAGGTTGTTTCCGTGTTCATAGAAGGTTTTTGTAATGAGAAGAATTCCTGAGAAGTCGTCATGATGAGTTGAGTGAAACGTGATAATAAACTTTGTTATAATACAGTTTAATTAACATGTTTGTATTATATAACAGTGTGTTTAAAGTTGGAACCTTTTTTTATTATTTTTTCTTCGACAAATTTCGCGGTTGCTAAAAGACCTGTTACAAACACAAAAAAGGCCTGCCACCATCACTTTTTAGAGTGATGATGACAGACCCATGTACTTGTTTATTTTACGATATCTTTTGCTACAGCTTCATCAAATTCAGCTTTAACTTCTTCGCTTGGTTGAGGTCCAACCTTACTGAAGATGACGATTGCCAGCACCGCAAGTACGAATCCTGGAACGATTTCGTAAAGACTGAATGGAATCACTTCTGCTACTGTCAGCTGTTTCCATACAACGACTGTCACAGCACCAGTGATCATACCAGCAAGCGCACCATTGCGTGTCATGCCTTTCCAGTATAGAGATAATAGGATGATCGGTCCGAATGCTGCACCAAATCCACCCCATGCATAACTTACTAGATCAAGGATCTTCGTTCCGCCTCCATTTGCAGGGTTACCTTGAAGGGCTAGAAGGATTGCGACAAACGCAATTAATAGTACCCCGATACGACCTACCCATACAAGCTCTTTGTCAGATGCATTTTTACGGATGATCGCTTTATAGAAATCCTCTGCTAACGCACTTGAAGATACAAGTAATTGAGAGTCAATTGTACTCATGATAGCAGAAAGAATGGCAGCTAACAGAATACCTGAAACCCAAGGGTTAAAGAGAACATCTGTAAAGAAAATAAATACTTTTTCTGAATTATCCACATCTCCGGCAATCAATGGAGCATCAGCAAAGTATGCAATACCAGTGAACCCGGTAATGACTGCCCCGATCATGGCAATTGTCATCCAGCTCATACCGATCCAGCGTGCCTTTGGTACATCCTTTGTTGAACGCAATGCCATAAAACGTGTAATGATGTGAGGCTGGCCAAAGTAACCCAGACCCCAAGCTAATAATGAAATAACACCGATGCCTGTCATAGTGTTCATAGTATCCAGATTCGCAGGGTCTACTGTACGTACAGCATCAACTGTAGCATTCCATCCTCCAAGCTCTGTAATCGCTACGATAGGTGTCACGATTAGAGCGAGGAACATTAGGATCCCTTGAACAAAGTCAGTCCAACTTACCGCTAAGAATCCTCCCAGGAACGTATAGGAGATGATTACAATCGCACCAATCCAAAGTGCTGTATTATAAGTCATACCAAACGTTTCTTGGAATAGTAACGCTCCGCCTACAAGACCAGAAGATGTATAGAAGGTAAAGAATACAAGGATGATCACTGCTGAAATGACACGAAGCAGACGTGATCCATCTTTAAAACGATTTTCAAAATAGTCAGGAACCGTGATTGAATCATTCGCAACTTCCGTGTAAGCACGTAGTCTTGAAGCAACGAATCTCCAGTTTAAATAAGCACCAATTACTAACCCAATACTTAACCAAATGGAACCTAATCCAATTGCATAAGCCAGACCAGGAAGTCCAAGCAATAACCATGAACTCATATCGGATGCACCAGCACTTAGAGCTGCTACCCCCGGTCCTAAACTACGTCCTCCAAGAACGTAATCCGATAAGTTACTTGTTAATCTGTACGAAATAATACCAATTGCAAGCATACCAACTAAATATACGATAAACGTGACTAAAGTAGCTATATCCATTGTGTTGTCAGCATTCCCCTTTCAATTAATTTGTATAGATGTTTGTCAGGTGCTTAATCCGACTTTTGATACATGCTTAAAGACCTTTTGAAAATGCAGTCCAGCAGTTCTTTACCCTATGCATACAGGTTGTAAACTTATTCACTCAATATTGTTTGAAAAAGTTTCTTCTGCGAAGCGATGTTTCCGTAACAAGTTCACAACGTTATTAATGCTAACATACATTTCAAAAAAATCCATACGCAATTTTCTGAATATATAGACCTATATGCATTTTTATTCACTAAT
Organism: Rossellomorea sp. ABR4_012; assembly: GCF_056159545.1. Lineage (NCBI taxonomy): Bacteria > Bacillati > Bacillota > Bacilli > Caryophanales > Bacillaceae > Rossellomorea > Rossellomorea sp. ABR4_012. Next base: position 29,159 of record NZ_JBSWVK010000009.1, on the reverse strand, counting down.
TTTGCATATATTTTTATGAAAGCGCTTAAATAGCTATATTCATTCATAAAAATTTATAAAATTAAATTGATTTGTTTGACAAATCTGTGTTGTTTTCAGAAAAATTAGCTAACGTTAGCTCTTTTAGGTTGTACCAAAAGACTTAAAATATGCATGAAATAAATTTAAGCAATCTTAGATTATAACCAAAATAAAATGGAGGGATAACCCCTCCATTATTTTTCTTTATGTTTCATTCTGTAAATTATATAGGCGATTAAGTTTGCGGGTAAAAATAGAGGATTGATTTGGGCATTTTGGTGAAGGAATGCTTCTCCGAACGGCATGTTTTCAAAAACTTCACCGGATTCACGTTTTTTCTTTTTCTTTTCCTCTTCCATCTCTTTAATGTAACGATATTGAACAGGAATCATGACAAGCGTTATGACAAACAAAGCCAGTGCAATGAGTAACCCGGCAGAATAAATTCCATCCATGTTAATTACCTCCTTTGTTATTATACGAGCGAAAGAATGGCGGGTTTCATAAAAAAACCGATCTGCAAATTAGCAAGATCGGTTCATGGTTGTATAAAACGCTATTATTCATAAATGTGCAAGTATGTTTCTTTACTTCCTTTTTTCTTCACGACCAATGCCTCGGGTCCGTAAGAAGAATTAATGAGCAATTCCACGTTCCAGCTTTCAGGGGTATTCTTTCCGATCAAATTGGATAGATGTCTGGCAAAACCAATTGTTTCTGTCTTTCCGTTAAATGTCAGTGCCACTTCCATTTTCATGTCGGTAAGCTTTTGATTTTGATAAAGTGCTTCGCCAGTTACACCTGTGAACACAGGGAAATAACCTTCAATTTCCTTCTTCAGGTCCTGGAATATCTTATTATCATTCGGGTGATTTTCCGCTGATTCCGGGGATGGGAAGATGTAGTATTCTTCATTGATCCCTTCCCAATTTTGTATCATATCTGACCCGGCTTCCACTGTTGTATACGCAAAAAACTGCCCGGGGACTACCTGTTGCTTTGGAGCTTGCTTGTATAGAGCAATCATGATCGGTACGTTTTGAAGATCTTCTCTCTGACGTAATCTTTTCAGAACCTCTTCAGCCATCTTGGCTCCCTGTTCCTTCAGTACTTGATTGCTGATATTTTTTACCGTTCTCGTTCCATTCGAGAGATTGGTTTCATAATCGACGGAATTCAGAGAAAGGGCGATGACCACGCCTCCAAGCTGGACTTTGTTGTCATCTTCTTTCTTTATCAAGTAATTATGTTCAACAATATGAGCTAAATAGATCGGGGCATTGTTCCCTTTTGTCTGCACTGGATTCAAGCCAAGATTTTCGCTTTCCTTCAGCTTTTTCTCGGCGAGTTGTTCACTTGTGAATTTCCGCTGCAGCCAGCTGTCGATCGTCTTTTTGCTTAAGAATTGCCCTTCTTTGAAAAAATAATCATTGGTTGAAAAACGCTTTTGGGCAACACGCAGCAAACCATTCTCTATCTCATTAATATCGTATCTTGAGCCAAGATCATTCACGACGATTCCGCGTGTTTTACTTGTATCATAAGGAAGCATGGTCTTATAATAATCGTTTGAAATTTGAAAGTTAGGAATGATCGCCTTCTTCGATTCACTATCCTGATTTTCCTGAACGACTTGATCCTGCTTTTCAAACGTCGGCGCACAGCCTCCCAACATCAACAAGGCGGCTAATGCTGCCGATAACCTTTTTTTCATTACGTTCTACACCTCTTATCGGTTAAGTTCTTCCATCAGCTTATCCTCATCCCAAACCTCTATCTCGAGCTCGTTTGCTTTTGCAAGCTTCGAGCCTGCGTCTTCTCCGGCTATGACAAGATCCGTTTTCTTGCTTACGCTCCCTGTCACTTTACCGCCGAGCATTTCAATCTTCTCTTTCGCTTCGTTACGTCCCAATTGTTCGATTTTCCCCGTTAACACAATGGTCTTCCCTGCAAAGTAAGAATCCGATTCACTTGCCGCCACAGGTTTAGGACCTTTATATTCCAAGTTGACTCCAACATCTTTAAGCTCCTGGACCAGCTCTTTGACTTCATCATTTTCAAAATAAGCCACGATCGCATCGGCCATTTTCTCTCCGATTTCATTGATGTTCGTCAGTTCTTCTTTTGAAACCTTCATCAGTTGATCCATACTCCCAAATTCCTGGGCAAGGGTCTTGGCTGCTTTAGCCCCTACATGACGGATTCCCAAACCGAATAGTAGTTTCTCGAGTGAATTCTTTTTTGAAGCCTCGATCGCCTGGAGAAGGTTATCCACCGACTTCTCACCCATTCGCTCGAGCTGAAGCAGCTGGTCACGCTCCAATTTGTATAGATCTGCCACATCCACAATCAATTGTTCCCTGAAAAGCTGACTGATGACCTTTTCACCAAGCCCATCTATGTTCATCGCATTTCTGGAAACAAAGTGAATAAGACCTTCACGAATCTGGGCAGGGCATTTAGGGTTGATACAGCGTAGCGCCACTTCCCCTTCAAGCCTCACAAGCTCACTTTCACATTCAGGACAATGAGTGGGCATATTGAATTCCTGTTCATCGCCTGTTCTTTTTTCTTCCAGTACATTTACCACTTCAGGGATGATGTCCCCTGCTTTTTTAATCACGACATGATCTCCGATTTTGATATCTTTTTCCCTGATGAGATCTTCGTTGTGCAGGGAAGCACGCTGAACCGTTGTTCCGGCAACCCTTACAGGCTCAAGAATAGCGGTTGGTGTAACCACTCCGGTACGTCCTACACTCAGTTCGATTTCTTTCAGTATCGTGATTACTTCTTCTGCAGGAAACTTGAATGCTATGGCCCAACGCGGACTCTTAGCCGTTGTCCCAAGTTCTTTCTGCTGCTCAAACGAATCAACTTTAATGACGATCCCATCGATATCATACGAAAGATCCGGACGTCTTTCCGTCCAGCTTTCCACATATTCCATTACTTCTTCTATATCAGCACAGCGCTTGCGTTCAGGGTTCGTCTTGAATCCAAGCTTATCTAATTGATCGAGACCTTCACTGTGAGAGTCTATACCTGTATCACCGATGTCAGCCAGGGCATAAAGGAAGATATCAAGATTTCGTGAAGCGGCTATCTTAGGATCCAGCTGACGCAATGAACCTGCAGCAGCGTTACGCGGATTCGCGAACGGTTCTTCTCCTTTTTCCTCTTTCACTTTATTCAAAGCTTCAAATGAACGCTTCGGCATGAAAGCTTCCCCGCGGACTTCAAACGAAAGAGGTTCCTTGATCTTTAATGGGATCGAACGGATCGTCTTCAGATTGGATGTAATATCCTCCCCTATCGAACCATCCCCGCGTGTGGCACCTTGAACGAATACTCCCTTTTCATAACGCAGGGAAACAGCCAGGCCATCAATCTTAAGCTCACAGACATAGGAAAAATCATCCCCGACTGCCTGACGGACACGACGGTCAAAATCCCGGAGATCCTGTTCATTAAAAGCGTTCCCCAAACTCAGCATTTGACTGCGGTGCTCCACCTTTTCAAATGCATCGAGTATTGTCCCCCCGACTCTTTGAGAAGGCGAGTCCGCTGTTTGTAATTCAGGGTACTGATCCTCTAGATCGATCAGCTCTCTCAATAACTGATCATATTCTGAATCCGGCACTGAAGGTTTATCAAGGACATGATACTCATAATTATATTGATTCAATAATTCATGTAGTTCCTGTACACGTTTTTCAGCCGATTGTTGATCCATTCTAACAACCCTTTCTTGCTAATCTTCACGCTTATTAAACAAGTGTTTAAATATGTGACCGTTGATTTAACAATGTCTATTGTTGTTAATCAAACGTTTGTTTAACTGGTTGGAGTGTGTTTTCCCACTACTCCTGTCAGTTTTGTATTGTCCCTATACACCGCTGTTGATTTCCGTGGAAGACTACGCTTTCCGCGGGCGAGCGGGGAGCCTCCTAGGCGCTTTGCGCCTGCGGGGTCTCCCCAGCTTCGCTTTTCCCGCAGGAGTCTTCGTCTTGCACTCCAATCAACAGCTGGAATCAACCTAAGATCAACCTAACTTTTATCGCATCTAAATTACTAATCAGGCTTTTTCTATCGGCGCAAATTTTGCCAACAGGCGTTTGATTCCTGTCGGGCTTGGGAAGGCGATGTCGAGTTCGACGCTGTCTCCTGAGCCTTTCACACTGACGACGGTACCGGTGCCCCATTTTTTATGGGCGGCCTTGTCGCCGACTTGCCAAGATACTGATTCGCCGCCGGTTGTCTTTTGGACGACAGGACGGGTGACAGGTTTCCTTGGAGCTGGACGGGAAGGACCACTTCCGGTTGATCTGCCGTACGAAGAGAATGGACTTTTGCTTTTGCTTTCGGCCATGACATCATCCAGCAGGTCTGCAGGGATTTCACTGATGAACCTTGATACAGGGTTCATTTTTGTCTGACCGAACAGCGTCCTCATTTGAGCATTTGTCATATAAAGCTCTTCTTCTGCACGCGTGATGCCGACATATGCAAGGCGGCGTTCTTCTTCCATTTCGTCTTCTTCCATCAGAGAACGGCTGTGAGGGAATACACCTTCCTCCATCCCCATCAGGAATACGACAGGGAATTCAAGTCCTTTTGCAGCATGAAGAGTCATTAATATGACCGATTCCTTCGGCTGATCATCTTCATCAAGCTTATCGATATCGGCAACCAGCGCCAGGTCCGTCAAGAAGGCAACAAGACTCTTATCATCGTTTGATTGTTCAAAGCTTTTTGTAACAGACAGGAACTCATCCAAGTTTTCCAGTCTACTCTGCGACTCGATGGATTTTTCCGCTTTTAACATATCCGTATAGCCGGATTTTTCAAGGATCTCTTCTACAAGTTCGGTGACCGATAGATACTCCTGCATACCTGTATAGCCTTTGATCATCTCTTTGAATTCAATCACTGCTTTTGTGATTTTCGGGCTCAGTCCGATAAAATCAGCTTCCTCAAGTGCAGAGAACATGGAAATGTCATGATCCTGTGAATAACGGGCGATTTTATCGATCGAGGTCGCACCGACCCCTCGTTTCGGTACATTGATCACACGCTGCAGGCTGATATCATCATCCGGATTGGCAATCAAACGCAGATAAGCAAGGATATCCTTGATCTCTTTTCTGTCGTAGAACTTGATGCCGCCCACGATGGAGTATTCGATATTCGATTTAAGCAGAACTTCCTCCATTACACGGGACTGCGCATTCGTTCGATACAGGATGGCGAAGTCAGAGTATTTGCGTTTCCCGCTTTCCACCATCTCCTTGATCTTCCCTGTTACAAACTGAGCTTCCGTTTGCTCGGAATCCGCTCTGTAATAAGAAATCTTTTCCCCTTCGAGATTCTCTGTCCACAGGTTTTTCGGCTTCCGGTTTGAGTTCTTCTGGATCACTTCGTTTGCTGCTTGTAAAATACGCTTCGTCGAACGGTAATTCTGCTCAAGCAGAATGACATTGGCACGCGGGTAATCCTTTTCAAATGAAAGGATATTGGCAATGTCAGCACCGCGCCAGCGATAAATGGATTGATCGGAGTCCCCTACCACGCAAAGGTTTTGAAAGCGTGATGCGAGTAATTTAACGAGCATATACTGGGCTCTGTTCGTATCCTGATACTCATCCACGTGGATGTATTGGAATTTGCGCTGATAGAACTCCAGAACTTCAGGTACCCTTTGAAACAGCTGGATGGTCGTCATGATCAGGTCATCGAAATCGAGTGCCTGATTCTTTCGAAGACGCTTTTGGTATTCTGTATAAACATCCGATACCACCTGGTCATAATAGCCTCCCGCTGTCTTGGAGAACTCTTCGGGAGTGATCAGTTCATTTTTCGCGGAACTGATCGACCCGAGGATGGAACGTGCATCGAATTTCTTCGGGTCGATGTTTTTATCTTTCAAAATGGATTTGATCACGGACTGCTGATCCGTCGAATCCAAAATCGTAAAATTACGGTTCAACCCGATGCGGTCGATATCCCGGCGCAATATACGCACACACATACTGTGGAACGTCGAAATCCAGATGTTCTCGGATGCGCCCCCCAGGATGTTATTGATACGATCCTTCATCTCCCGTGCCGCTTTATTCGTAAAGGTAATCGCCAGGATGTTATAAGGATTCACTCCTTTTTCCACCATAAGATACGCAATCCGGTGCGTCAGCACTCTCGTCTTACCGGATCCTGCACCTGCCATGATCAATAAAGGACCCTCTGTTGCCTTCACAGCCTCTGCCTGCTGCGGATTCATTCCATTCAATAACCGATCAGTCAAAAATTGCATAACACTCACCACCATAACGAACATACGTTCTATATTTGTTGTCTTTTATTATATCTCAAGGAGGATGGAACCTCCAGCAGTAATCTTATCCTTTGACGGCTTTGACCGTTTTTAACGCTTCTTTCAAATCTTCATATACAACATTTCCAACGACGATTACGTCTGATACATCGGCCATTTCCTTCGCCTGCTCAGGTGTTTTGATGCCGCCGCCATAGAATAGAGTCGTATTCTCAAGTGAATCTTTGACTTCCTTCACTGTTTCAACATCCCCATATGTACCACTGTACTCCAAATAAAAAATCGGGAGGTTAAACATTTTCTCCGCCATCATGGCGTACGCAGCGACATCCTCGCTCGTCAGATCCGTATTCGCTTCCGTCACCTTCGCCGCTTTACAATCTTTGTTCAATATACAATACCCTTCAACAAGGATTTCATCCCAATTCATGATTTCCCCATATTCCTTTACCGCCTGATGGTGAAGACCCGTGACCCAGTCAGTATTGGAGCTGTTCAGCACCATCGGAATAAAATACAAATCAAATCCTGGAGTAATCGACTCCAAATTTGAAACCTCCAGAATACAAGGAACTGTATAGCGTCTTACCCGCGCCATTAAATCAAGGACCTTTTCGAGGGTTACACCGTCCGTTCCCCCTACAATGATTGCATCCGTTCCTGATTCACATACAGCTTCGAGCTCTTCATCATCTATGTGTTTATTGGGATCCAGCTTGAACACATGGCTCCACTTTTGGACATCATACATTGATCGTTCCTCCATTCATACATCCATCTAACGTATTATATCATGTGCAGAAGGGAGTCGCATTACCTCGTCTTTTGTTAAAAATTGAAATTAGGCGGGTTTGGTGGACGTTTATTAGCAGGCGCTGGGGATGAGGGTTTGCTGGGCCGCTTCTTTAGAATGATTCTTATAAGATCATAAAATCTGGATTAGGATCATAAATTTCAAATTGGGATCATAAATCGTGATTTAGGATCATATATTCACGGATTGGATCATAAATCCTGAAAATGGATCATATATTCACGGATTGGATCATAAATCCTGAAATTGGATCATATATTCACGGATTGGATCATAAATCCTGAAATTGGATCATATATTCACGGATTGGATCATAAATCCTGAAATTGGATCATATATTCACGGATTGGATCATAAATCCTGAAAATGGATCATAAATCCTGAAACAGGATCATAAATCTCCTTACCAGCATCATTGCTTGTTCCTACAGCCACTAAAATTGGTAAAATCGTACCCCGAATCCACCTCCAGAGCTCCCTTTTCTCACCAAAACCATCAAAAACTTTTAAATCTAATGCACAAACCGCACATTCCACCATCAATTTCAATCAAATCAAAATAAAAACCGCTTTCCCCGCAGCCTCAATCGAATCAAATATCCACCGCTATCCCTTCAGCCTCAATCCCAAATCAAAATAAAAACCGCTATCCCTAAAGATAACGGTTCACCTATTATTTTTCCTCTTTATCATGTACACGGTCAAGAACAAGCTGGTACGCATCGTTGCCGTAGTTCAAGCAGCGTTTAACACGGGAGATCGTTGCGGTACTTGCTCCCGTTTCGGTCTCGATCTTATGATACGTCTTGCCTTCCTGAAGCATGCGGGCCACTTCAAGTCTTTGGGCAAGGGACTGAATTTCATTGATCGTACACAAATCGTCAAAGAAACGATAACATTCTTCCATATCCTGCAGAGAAAGAATGGCGTTAAATAGCTGATCCAGTTCTTTCCCTCTTAGTTTGTTTATTTGCATAAATAGTCTCCTTTTCCTTCTCTATTCTTGATACGAGACAGATCCTGATAACCCGGGAGAGCTTGGTATGATGTTGATCCAGGTAGCCCCTTTTCCCAGCGGGATCTGCTTGCCGTTTTCATACGGAAGAATCCTTCCATCTACGTTCTGCCATTGAACTTCTCGGAGTTTTCCATCCTGTATAAGATAAGCGCTGCCGCCTGATTGTAAGTCGATATCACGTCTGCCGGCACTGTCAATGATTCTATGAGGCGTTTCGGCAATCAGGATGTTCTCAAGCAGCACGGGATCTTCGGTTTCGTAATCTTTCGTCTGTTCTCCGTTCGAGTAACGTTCATATTTGCCTTCGTCCTGATTGTATTCATAGACGACATCAAACAGCGGGTTATTAAAGTAAGAAATCATGATTGAATTTGCTTTTTCTCCAGTCATTGATTCTTCTTTTGATAAAAAGCTTAACGATTGCGGGGGAGTATCCGTATAGAAATCATTCTCTTTTGCCCCTTTTTGGATATTTTCATAAGAAATATATGAATTATGAGGAGCCTTCCGGAAATCCGCCCGCTTGAATAGCGTCCCATCGTACCTGATGCCATTCAGGTGATCGATTTCCCCGCTGTCAAGTTTCTCTTTTGCGTCGGGACTGTAACCGTGGGCGATATAAAGGCTGTCGTAGCCTTTTGCGAGGTCGATATAGTAATCTCTCGCACTCCGGACCGGACCGATTTTTTCAGGCTGCCTGCTTTGATAGATGGCAAGGAACCTTGTCACATCTCCTTCTGCCAGCACTTCATATACAATATCCGCTTTGGAAAGACCAGATTGAGGTCTTGCTTTCGGGTGATTATTCACCATGACTGCGACCGAACGAGCGGTCGCTTCTTCTTTCATTTCTTCACCAGTAAGAGGTGACTGAAACTTCATCACATTCTCGACATTTTCATTAGCCACTGGCGAAGCATTTTCTTCCTTCACAGGTTTTTTCCCTGCTTCTTCTTTATCTGAACTGCATGCTGCAAGGGTCAGTGCACTTAACAAAATAATAAGTGGCTTTTTAAGCATAAAATCGTAACACCCCTAAATGTTGTCTCTATACTTTCATATTTTAACGCATTATCGTTGGAAAGAGTACCGTTTTCTTCATTACATCATAGATTCCTTTTTGTGTCACCCTTATATAAGGCAAGTGAGTCGATTGCAAAAAGAGCAGTGTGTAAATGGGATCGGCAAATTTATACCCTCGTTCCGACAGCAATGCTTTCATGATTTTCTCTTCTTCAATCAGTTCCGGCATTTCTTTTTTCGAAAGAAGACCGCTGAGCGGGAGCGGAATTTCATGCAGTACTTCACCATTTTCAGTGAGGACGATGCCTCCGCCAATTTCTTTCATTCGATTAAAAGCAGCAATCATATCCGATTTGCTTTTTCCTATCAAGATGATATCCCCCGTATTGGAGTAGGATGATGCAAATCCCTTCACCCCGTTCGAGAAGCCTTTCAGCAGTGTACTGATTCTCCACTTCCCGTTTCGGTCCAGGAGCATCAGGAAAGACTCGTCATGGTCTGAAGGAAGCTCATCAGTGGCAGGATTGATGTTGATTGAATATGGCTTGGTAATCACATCGTTTACCATTTCGATTCCAAATGGCATGGAAAACTGGAGATCGTCATTCGTGACATTCCAGTCCAGCGAAAGGGGGCTGAAGCCATGCTCCTCCCAATGAATCGTCTCATCATGGTTAACAGGCTGATTGTCTCTCAACACCCATTTTCCTTTTGACAGCACCGATAAAGGTGTCGGATCCCTTTTACTCTTAAGGAAATTGATATTGGCGACTCTCCCGGTGGCAATCATTCCGTGCAGGTGTGTAAGGTTATAATAATTTGCGACATTGTAACTGGCCATATTGTATGCTTCTATCGGTGAAATGCCTTTATCGATGATCATTTTTATCAGTACGTTCAGGACACCATCTTCATGAAAAGCAGGTGTGGAACCATCGGTTGTCAGAAGGATGGAATCATAATTCTCGATCCCCTTTTCTTGAAGACCTTCCAGAAGGACTGGCAGATCCGGCCGGATGGATGAATGGCGAAGCGTCACCGTCAAGCCTTGAATGAGCCTCTTGTAAACATCTTCCCCTGTCATCGATTCATGATCGCCGTCGATTCCAAGCAGTCCGAGTTTCGCGATCGTCTTATCTGAAGCTCCCGGTAGATGTCCCTCAACGATTTTTCCCATTCTTTTGGCTTCCTGCATCCAATGAAGGATTAGATCGTCACCTTCAAGGAGACGCGGCCAGGCAGTCAATTCCCCTCCCTGTACAACCGCCTCATTTTCCAGCCACGACTTCACCTCTCCGTTTGAGAAAGTAGTGTCTTCCTCTACCATTTCGGTTTGTGAATCAAATCGCGTCCACCAGTACATCGAATACGGCAGCTTATTAAACTCCCCCAATAAAGAAAACGCTTTCTTTTTTTCCAATTGCAAAAACATCATAAGGTTATCATTCACAAATGTAGTTGTACCTGTTTGGGATGCATATTTGGAAAAAGATTGGGGATTATAAAGCTGAAACGGATGCACATGTGGTTCTATATATCCGGGGACAAGGTATTGTGATGAACAATCTACAATTTCACATTCCCCCATGAGATCCGGGAGCCGGTCACCAGTGTAAACGATACGGTCTTCGTACACCCAGATATGACCCTGCACCCATTTTTTCAATGTTGAATGCAGATATGTTGCATTTTTCAAAAGGATGGTTGGAGATCGCTCTCCGTCGAGAACCTGTACGTGTTCCCGCAGTTGTTTATTCTTCCATCTGTAGCGCTGTTCCAAGGCGAACACTCCTCTGGTGGAATGGTATTGTCTGTTTTATTTAAAGTCTTTCTTTACAATGTAAGTTGATTGAGAAAACCTTTGAAAACGCCCGTAACACTCACTTAAATGAGTTTTTCTCCCATGAAGAAAGGGCTTTCATTTATGTTAACATATTTTGTCTTTTAACGCATTAAAGGTTTACAACAATTATGTGAATTTTCTATTAAGGAGGAGTTTACAAATGAAAGTATCATCAAACATCGGGATCATCAATGCTTTATTCCGCATTACAGTGGGCTTCACGATTCTGGCATGGGCTACATCCAAGCTTGTTAAACGACCATGGAGAGATTCGTACCTGGTAATGGCGATGATCGGAGCCATGAAAGTGGGAGAAGGAATCCTGCGGTACTGCCCAGTTACCGATCTTTTGGAAAAGAGCGGCGACAGCGATGGGGACAAGAAATCAAAAGGTCTAGGAAGCTTTAAAGCAATGGACATGTTCAATGTGAAAGACATGCTGAAATCAGACAAAAAGAAAAACGAACACGGGAATTTCGGCAGCACCGAAACCAATAAAAACAAAACTGAATCAACCGCGACAAAAAAAGACGCCGACTTCAACCCGGAAGAACTCACCAATAAAGAGGTCCAGGAAGCACTGAACGGCGACCTTGGTACATCATCCAGCAAAACAAGCAGCTTCGATAACCAGGGATTCACTCAAATCTAATCAGGGAGGGACGCCCTTTAACCCGCTAAAGGCCCGTCCCTCGTCACATTAACGTGGTAAATTATCATGAAAAGGAGATGCGTGTTATGTTTTGGGAGTATTTGACCGATATGTCTTACGTTTTGTTTTCACTGATCGGCGGAATCATCGCGATTGCTTATGTGTTTATCCGCAGAACTAGGAAGAGACGTGTTCGATAGCCTTCTTCCCAATATCCTTTCTGTAAAAGAGACCGTTGCACTCAAGAGTGTTTAATTCTTCATAAACAGAATGATAGGCTGTTTCCACTGTGCCAGCTTCTACAGCTATCAACAGAACTCTGCCTCCGTCTGTAACCAGTTCCCCTTCTTCATTGCGGGCTGTTCCGGCATGATAAATGAGTGTATCCTGCTTAAGATGTTGTAAATCAGGCAGGTTCACGCCTTTTTTATATCCATCAGGATATCCGTCTGAAGCAAGGACCACTCCAAGAACCGCTTCATCCTTCCATTCCAGGTTGACCTCCTGGCCATCCAGGAGATCTCTGATGATCAGTCCCAAATCGGATTTCAATCTCGGCAGAACGACCTGAGTTTCCGGATCGCCAAAGCGCGCATTGAATTCAATCACCTTCGGACCATCGGCTGTCAGCATGAGCCCCGCATACAAAATACCCGTAAACGAACGATTTTCCTTCACCATCGCTATTGCTGTCGGCAAAAGAACAGTCGATACTGCTTCTTTCACGATTTCATCTGAAATATGAGGCACCGGTGAATAGGCACCCATTCCACCTGTGTTCGGACCCTGATCTCCATCGAATGCACGCTTATGATCCTGAGCGATGACCATTGGATACACATCCTCACCTTGTACAAATGCCATCAGGGAAAATTCTTCTCCGACCAGACATTCTTCGATGACCACCTTTACAGAAGCGTCCCCGAATTTTTTATCAAGGAGCATTTCTTCCAGCGCCTGCAGTGCCTCTTCTTCCGTCTGCGCCACAACCACGCCTTTTCCTGCAGCCAGTCCGTCTGCTTTGATGACGATCGGGGCCCCTGCTTTTTTGATATAAGCCGAAGCCGCTTCGATGTCTGTGAACACTTCATATTCAGCAGTCGGAATGTCGTATTTCTTCATTAGTTCCTTAGAAAAGGATTTGCTGCCTTCAATGATGGCTGCGTCCTTTGAAGGTCCAAATATCTTTAACCCTTGGGCTTGAAACTCATCTACGATCCCCTCAAGCAATGGGTTTTCAGGTCCGACAAACGTATAATCGATTTCCTTCTCTTTCACGAGGGAAATCAGCGCTTCACTGTCTGTTTCATTTATAGCGATCAGCTCAGCGATCTCCGCCATCCCTGGATTACCTGGTGCACAGTAAACATTTGATACACTTTCGCTCTCAGACAGCTTCCGGACGATGGCGTGTTCACGGCCGCCGCGCCCAATTACAAGTACCTTCATTAGAAAAAGCCCCCTTATAAAAAATCCCCTCCTTTTTTACAAACGAGGAGGGGCAGATGAATATCTTAATGCTTGAAATGACGAACCCCTGTAAACACCATCGTAATACCATATTCATCCGCTTTTTTGATCGAATCTTCATCACGGATCGATCCGCCCGGCTGGATGATGGCTGTGACGCCGGCTTTGGCTGCCGCTTCCACGGTGTCATCCATCGGGAAGAAAGCGTCTGAAGCCATGCTGGATCCAACTGCTCTTTCTCCCGCCTGCTCTATAGCAATCTTGGCTGCACCGACGCGGTTCATCTGTCCTGCTCCCACCCCGACGGTCATCTGGGCATCGGTCAGCACGATCGCATTGGATTTCACATGCTTAACGACCTTCCAGCCAAGTTCCATGCTAGCCCACTCTTCAGCTGTAGGCTCTCGCTTGGTGACGACTCTTACATCTGCATCCTCAAGCGTGAAGGTATCATCCGATTGTACGAGAAGACCGCCTTCTACAGTGGTGATTTTCTCCTCAAGTTTGTTAGTGGATTCGAATGGCACCGTCAATAAACGGATGTTCTTTTTACTTGAGAGAATCTCGAACGCTTCATCGCTGAATGATGGAGCAATGACGATCTCCAGGAAGATTTCATGAAGCTGTTTAGCCGTTTCTTCGTCAACCACGCGGTTCAATGCAATGATGCCGCCAAAGATTGATGTCGAGTCCGCTTCGTAGGCTTTCGAGAATGCTTCATGAATGGTTTCACCCACACCGACTCCGCACGGGTTCATATGCTTGACAGCAACTGCTGCGGGCTCGGTGAATTCCTTTACGATCTGCAGGGCTGCATTTGCATCATTGATATTATTGTAGGAAAGCTCTTTCCCATGCAGCTGCCTTGCCATCGCAACTGAAAATTCAGATCCCAGCGGCGCCCGATAAAAGGAAGCCTTTTGGTGAGGGTTCTCCCCATAACGCAAGCTTTGTTTCAGTTCAAAAGTCAGCGTCAGGCGCTCTGGATTCTCTTCACCGGACGCTTCTGTCATGTAGCCCGCGATATGCGCGTCATACGCTGCTGTATGGCGGAACACTTTCGCAGCAAGCTTCCGGCGGTTTTCATGGGATACCTCTCCGTTCAGCTTCAATTCTGCAATGACTTGATCGTAGTCCAGTGCATCGACAACAACGGTCACATACGCGTGATTCTTGGCTGCTGCACGAAGCATCGTAGGTCCGCCGATATCAATGTTCTCAATCGCTTCATCAACGCTCACGTTCGGCTTGGCGATTGTTTGCTGAAAAGGATACAGATTCACGCAGACAAGATCGATACCTTCAATCCCTTGTTCTTCAAGCTGCTGGCGGTGAGATTCTTCTCCCCGTTTCGCAAGCAGTCCACCATGAATGGATGGGTGAAGCGTCTTTACACGGCCTTCGAGGATCTCCGGAAAGCCTGTCACGTCCTCCACTCCGATGACCTCGACATCATTTTCAAGGAGAAGCTTTTTGGTTCCCCCTGTAGAAATGATTTCGTACCCTAATTGTTTTAACTCTTGTGCGAATTCCACGATTCCACTTTTATCTGAAACACTGATTAACGCTCTTTTTTTCATATGGCTCCTCCTCTGACTAGTCACTGTTTATCTACCTTTTTCAAAGCCCGTCCCTCACCACTTTACCACACTACCATGATAAAGCAATATCATTTATTTATCGATCAGTAGCCTGTGGTGAGGAAAAGGTGGTTCAAGGTGGTCGGGTATAGATAGTGTTCGACATGCTGAATTTTTTCCTGGAGTGACTGCCGCGTTTCCCCTGTTGAGATGCGGACAATTTCCTGAGCGATGATTTCCCCTGTGTCCATCCCTGCGTCCACATAATGAACGGTCACCCCTGAGATTTTCACTCCGGCTTCAAGTGCCTGGCCAATCGCATCTTTGCCCGGAAAAGCAGGCAAAAGAGACGGATGGATATTCACGATTCTTCCCCCGTAGCTTTCAAGGAGTGTAGGGCCGATCAGTCTCATATAGCCTGCCAGCACAATAAAATCCACGCCTGCAAGTTCGAGCTGATGCAGAATTTCACGTTCGAATGCTTGTTTGTTTTCATAGTCTTTTGCCCGGAATACGAAAGCAGGGATGCCTGCCGACTGCGCCCTGTGGATGACAAAGGCGCCAGGCTGGTCACACACCAAAAGCTTGATATTGGCCTTCAGCGTACCCGCTTGAACAGCATCTACTAATGCTTGAAAGTTACTTCCGCTTCCTGAAGCAAAAATGGCAATCTGTCTCATGACTAAGCCTCCATTACTGACTCGGTTTTTGTACGAATTGTACTCCTTCACCTTTAGAAACCTTACCGATGATGCAGGCTGCTTCTCCCTGTTCTTTTAGGAATCCAACAATATTTTCGGCGTCACTCTCGTCCACTGCAAGCACAAAGCCGACCCCCATATTGAAGATATTGTACATTTCTTCATGAGGAATCCTGCCGTACTGCTTCAGTGCAGTAAATATATCCGGCATTTCCCAGCTGCCCTCCTGGATAACAGCTCCAAGTCCATCAGGCATCATCCGGGGAATGTTCTCAATGAATCCCCCTCCGGTTATATGCGACATTCCATTGATACGATACTGCTTCAGAACAGCCAGCACAGGTTTCACATAAATCCTGGTCGGTGTAAGTAAAGCTTCCTTTAGTGTGGTTTTTAATTCCGGTAAGGATTCTTCCAAAGCGAAAGAATGATCTTCAAAAAAGATCTTTCGTACTAAAGAGTATCCATTACTGTGTATACCACTCGAACCCAGTCCGATTAACATATTTCCTTCAGAAATGTTCTCCCCTGTTACGATTTCTTTCTTTTCACAGGCACCCACTGCAAAACCGGCGATATCATATTCTTCATCTGTATACATCCCCGGCATCTCGGCTGTTTCGCCGCCGATGAGCGCGCAGCCTGCCATTTCACATCCGTCCGCAATACCTTTTACAATACCTTCTATCTTTGCCGGATGAGCCTTTCCGGTCGCTATATAATCTAAGAAATAAAGCGGCTCTGCTCCTTGTACGACGATATCATTCACGCACATCGCTACACAGTCGATGCCGATCGTGTCGTGCTGGTCAGCCATGAACGCAAGCTTCAGCTTTGTACCGACTCCATCCGTCCCCGACACAAGCACCGGTTCCTTTAAACCAAGCTGTGATAAGTCAAACATACCTCCGAAGCTTCCCAGCTGCCCGAGTACGCCTTCGCGTGCCGTCCGTTTCACATGCTTCTTGATCCGTTCGACCGATTCATATCCTGCTTCTATATCCACGCCTGCCTGGCGATACGCATTTGCCATCTCGATCTCCCCCTATTTCACAAGCTCTTTTTCATGCGGATGAAGAGTATCCGGGTAGATTTCAGTCGGATACTTTCCGGTGAAGCACGCAAGGCACTGCCCGCGGTTCTCTGAAGAATCATCGCGCCCGATCGCTTTCAATACACCATCCGTACTAAGGAATGTCAGTGAATCCGCCCCGATGATTTTACGCATCTCTTCCACCGAATTAGAAGAGGCGATTAATTCTTCATGAGTCGACGTATCAATTCCGTAGAAACATGGATTTTTAATAGGAGGGGAACTGATGCAGACATGCACTTCCTTTGCTCCCGCTTCCTTCAGCATGCTGACGATCCGCTTGCTCGTCGTTCCGCGGACGATGGAATCATCCACCATCACAACGCGCTTTCCTTCGACTACCCCTCTTACAGGAGAAAGCTTCATCTTTACACCCTGTTCACGAAGGGACTGAGAAGGCTGGATAAATGTACGTCCAACATAGCGGTTCTTAATGAGTCCCATCTCATAAGGGATGCCCGATGCCTCGGCATAACCGATCGCACTTGAAATACTTGAGTCTGGCACCCCCGTAACAACATCCGCTTCTATCGGTGCTTCATACGCGAGTTCCATTCCCATCCGCTTACGGGCCGAATGAACGTTTATTCCCTGGATGTTGCTGTCAGGTCTTGAGAAATACACATATTCCATCGTGCACATTGCATTTCCATTTGAAAAACTGAACCGTTCAGAGGTGATTCCCTCATCATTGATGATCACAAGCTCTCCCGGTTCGATATCACGTACGAATTCTGCGCCCACGATATCAAAGGCACAGGTTTCGGATGCCACACAATACGCATCGCCTAGTTTTGCAAGAGATAACGGGCGAAGACCATGCGGATCCAGTGCCACCATCATCTCCGTTTCTGTCATGACAAGGAACGCATAGGCCCCTTTTAACATCGTCAGCGCATTCTTCACCCGATCCTTCAACCTGGAATATCCGCTTCTTTTTATCAAATGAGCCAGAACTTCCGTATCAGAAGTTGTTTGAAAAATACTCCCCTGACCTTCAAGCTGATGCTTCAAGGCGTTTGCATTGACCAGGTTCCCGTTATGCGCAAGTGCAAGCCCCCCGCTCTGCGAGTTAAAAAGGAGAGGCTGTACATTTTCATAGCCCCCTCCCCCAGCCGTCGCATAGCGTACGTGGCCGATGGCTCCGTACCCCGTAAGCTTCTCGATCGAACCTTCCTGAAACACTTCCGTTACGAGCCCTTCCCCTTTATGACCTCGCAGCGTGTCGCCATCTGACACAACAATCCCTGTTCCTTCCTGTCCGCGGTGCTGCAAGCTATGAAGGCCGTAGTACGTAATTTGTGCAGCGTTCGGGTGTCCCCATATCCCGAACACCCCGCACTCTTCGTTTAAACCTTTGATTTCAGCAAGCATGGAATCGCTCCTCTCCAGGCTGATTCAAGTTCCTCTACAGTCGCTTGTATAAGAATTTCCCCTTGGCGGGATGCGATGGTGATCTCCCCATCTTCTTTTACCGCTCCGACGATCTTCGCTTCCCCAACCAGCTTTTCGAATTCTTCCCGATGTTCAGGTTTCACAGAAATCAGGAATCGTGATTGCGTCTCACTGAATAACTCTGACACATGACAGTCTCCGTTAACAAAGATTTCAGCTCCCAATCCTTTTGTGCCGAACGTCGATTCCGCGAGAGCAACAGCAAGGCCGCCTTCTGCGATATCATGAGCCGAGGCAACCAATCCTTTTTGGATCGCTTCTAAGAGCTGCATTTGACGGCGAAGTTCTACTTTCAAATCAATGGCAGGTGCTTGGCCGAAGATTTTTCCTTCCGTCAGCTTCTGCAATTCACTTCCACCAAATTCCTGGCGTGTTTCCCCGATGATATAAATTAAATCTCCCGCTTCCTTGAAGCTTTGAGTCGTAATATGATCCAAGTCTTCCACCAGTCCTACCATCCCCACAACAGGAGTAGGGTAAACGGCTGTACCCATCGATTCGTTATAGAGTGATACGTTCCCGCCGATGACCGGTGTGGAAAGCTCGCGGCATGCTTCACTCATTCCGTCAACAGACTTCTCGATTTGCCAGAAGATTTCAGGCTTCTCCGGGTTACCAAAGTTTAAGCAGTCAGTGATCGCGAGTGGGATACCGCCTGAACAAACGATATTCCGGGCTGCTTCCGCAACTGCGATTTTCCCGCCAACTTCAGGATCCAAGTACAGATAGCGCGAATTACAATCCGTCGTCATGGCAAGTGCTTTTCTCGTCCCGCGCACACGGACAACCGCTGCATCCGATCCGGGGCTTACAACCGTACTTGTTCTAACCTGGTGGTCGTATTGGTCATAAACCCATTCTTTACTTGCGATCGTCGGCTGCTGCAATAAAGCGAGCACAGTATCTTTATAATCCGCTACTTGCGGCACCGGAGTTTCCATTGCTTGAAATTCCTTATAATAATCCGCTTCCTTAGACGGCTTATGGTAAACAGGCGCTTCCTCCGCAAGGGCATCGACCGGAACATCCGAAACCACTTCCCCCTTATGAAGAAGGCGAAGACGTTTGTCATCCGTCACCTTTCCGATCGAAACCGCTTCTAAGTCATACTTTGAAAATAGATCGACAATCTCCTGCTCGCGGCCTTTTTCAACAACGATCAACATACGCTCCTGTGATTCCGAGAGCATCATTTCATATGCCGTCATGCCTTTTTCACGCTGAGGTACAAGATCTAGATTCATTTCAATCCCAGAACCTGCTTTAGACGCCATCTCCGCAGACGAGCTGGTCAAACCGGCCGCCCCCATATCCTGAATCCCGACGAGCGCATCGTTTTGGACAAGCTCAAGACATGCTTCGAGTAGCAATTTTTCCATGAAAGGATCTCCAACCTGAACCGCAGGACGTTTCTCTTCAGACCCTTCGTTCAATTCTTCTGAAGCAAATGTTGCGCCATGGATTCCATCACGTCCGGTTTTAGCTCCCACATACATGACCGTATTGCCAACACCGTGCGCCTGTCCTTTTTTAATATCCTTATGATCGATCAACCCGACACACATCGCGTTGACGAGAGGGTTTCCTTCATACGAAGAATCGAATTGTACTTCCCCTCCGACAGTCGGAATGCCGATACAGTTACCATAGCCCGCTATTCCGGCCACTACTTCTTTAAATAGATACTGAACACGAGGAGAATCCAGCTCTCCAAAGCGTAAAGAGTTGAGGAGTGCAATAGGTCTCGCTCCCATCGAGAATACATCACGTATAATGCCCCCGACACCCGTCGCCGCTCCTTGATAAGGTTCAATCGCTGAAGGGTGATTATGACTTTCGATTTTGAAAACCACTGCCTGATCATCGCCAATATCAACAATCCCAGCTCCTTCTCCAGGTCCTTGAAGAACACGCTCGCCTGTTACCGGGAATTTCTTAAGGACAGGCTTGGAATTTTTATAGCTGCAGTGTTCTGACCACATGACCGAGAAAAGTCCGGTCTCCGTGTAGTTAGGTGTTCTTCCCAGGATGTTTTCCACCATTGAAAATTCTTCGTCTGTTAATCCCATTTCACGATAAAGCTGTTCTTCTTTCACCTTTGATGGGGTTGGTTCAAGCATTAACGACATGTTTTTCCCTCCAGTGTTTGACAATCGATTGAAAGAGTTTCTTCCCGTCTTCACTACCTAATAAAGTGTCCATCGCACGTTCCGGGTGAGGCATCATGCCAAGGACATTCCCGCGCTCATTTGTGATTCCCGCGATATCGGCCACGCTTCCGTTCGGATTTCCACCGCTGTAGGTGAATACGATTTGGTTGTTCTCCTGAAGTCCTGCAAGCGTCTCTTCATCACAGAAGTAATTCCCTTCTCCGTGAGCGATCGGGATTTGGATTTCCGCTCCCTTTACATAGCTGCTTGTAAACATCGTTTCATTGTTCTCAACCGTTAAAGGAAC
This sequence comes from Rossellomorea sp. ABR4_012, assembly GCF_056159545.1. Classification (NCBI taxonomy): domain Bacteria; kingdom Bacillati; phylum Bacillota; class Bacilli; order Caryophanales; family Bacillaceae; genus Rossellomorea; species Rossellomorea sp. ABR4_012. The sequence continues at coordinate 8,698 of NZ_JBSWVK010000009.1, read as the reverse complement.
TGTCTTACAGATGAACTTCAAGCTGTCATTCCGGCGCATCGCCCCTGGCAATAGACCCGTTTCCAGCAGAATCTGGAATCCGTTGCACACGCCTAATACAGGCTTGCCTTCTTCTGCCGCTTTCACGACTTCCTTCATGACGTTTGAAAAGCGTGCAATCGCTCCTGAACGGAGGTAATCCCCGTAAGAGAATCCGCCAGGCAGCAGAACGGCATCATAGTCCTCCAGAGAAAGGTCATCATGCCAAACGTAGTCTACTTCTTCTCCGATTTCATCCTTGATTGCATGGTACATATCAATGTCACAGTTGGAACCAGGAAATACAATCACCGCAAATCTCATTGAGTCACACTCTCCTCGATCTCATATCGATAATCCTCGATCACAGGGTTTGCTAGTAAACGGTGGCACATTTCTTCAACAGCGGCTTCGACATTCTCGACCGTTGAAGGAAGAGTAAGCTCCATATACTTCCCGACACGCACATCTTCCACGGATTTGAACTCCATTGAATGAAGGGCCTGTTTAACAGCACTTCCCTGCGGATCCAATACACTTTCTCTTAACGTGATGTAAATTTTTACTTTGTACATAGACTATTTCCCCCTAAGCGTTCTAAAATGATTGAGTATACTTCTGTTAAACTGCCTAAATCTCTTCTGAAAACATCTTTATCCAGCTTTTGCTTCGTATTCCAATCCCAAAGGCGGCATGTATCCGGCGAAATTTCATCTCCCAGCAGTATGTTTCCGCTGTGGTCTTTTCCGAATTCCAGCTTGAAATCTACTAAAAGCACACCCGCTTCTTTAAAAATCTCTTGAAGAACTCCATTTACTTTCAGGGACATCTCTCTTAATACAGTGCGTTCTTCCTTTGAAGCAATCTCCAGATAATCAATATGGTCATCCGTAATCAGCGGATCGCCCAAGTCATCATTTTTATAATAAAATTCGATGATCGGCTTCGGCATCTCCGTCCCCTCTTCAATGCCAAGGCGCTTCGAAAGGCTTCCGGCGATCACATTCCGTACGACCACCTCAAGCGGGATGATGTCCACCCGTTTGACCAGCTGTTCGTGATCTGATAATTCCTTAACAAAATGACTGTCGATTCCTTTTTCGGCAAGCTTTGAAAATAGCAGACTCGAAATCTTATTATTTAAAACCCCTTTGCCGTCGATATCCGCTTTCTTCTCCCCGTTAAAAGCAGTGGCGGAATTCTTGTACTGAATCCAAACGACCTCTTCATCACTCGTGGAATAAATCTGCTTCGCTTTTCCTTCATATAAAAGAGTCCCTTTTTCCATCTGAAATCCCCCTGTTATGTCAATATTGGCAATCTTCAGTCTATATCTGGATAAAAAAAGGGAGGGATCCTTTTAAAAACCCCTGCCCTATGTACTTGTCTAAGTACTTATTACTCCAGTCCGCAGCGTTCAAAGATGGTATCGACATGCTTCAGATGATAGTTATAATCGAAGCAGTCATCAATGTCCGCTGGAGAAAGTTTGGATGTAATCGTGCTGTCTTCCTCGATCAGCGAGCGGAATGCTACCTGCTTCTCCCATGCTTCCATCGCTTTCGGCTGAACTGTGTCATACGCTTCCTCACGAGTCATGCCTTTATCGATCAGGGCAAGAAGAACGCGCTGCGAGTAAATCAACCCAAGCGTGCGATCCATGTTGCGCTGCATATTCTCAGGGAACACCGTCAAGTTCTTAACGATATTTCCAAATCGATTAAGCATGTAGTTAAGAGCAATTGTCGCATCCGGTAAAATGACACGTTCAGCAGAAGAATGTGAGATATCACGCTCATGCCATAACGGAACATTTTCATAAGCGGTCATCATGTACCCTCTGATCACGCGTGCCATCCCCGTCATATTCTCTGAACCGATCGGGTTGCGCTTATGCGGCATGGCCGATGAACCCTTTTGGCCTTTTGCGAAAAACTCTTCCACTTCACGTGTTTCACTCTTTTGAAGGCCGCGCACCTCAACTGCAAACTTCTCAATCGATGTTGCAATCAAAGCAAGTGTACCCATGTAGTGAGCGTGGCGGTCACGCTGCAGCGTTTGAGTGGAAACTGGTGCCGGTTTGATGCCAAGCTTTTCACACACATACTTTTCAACGAATGGATCGATATTTGCATATGTTCCCACAGCACCGGAGATTTTACCGAATTCCACTCCGTCAGCGGCTGCTTTAAAACGCTCGACGTTACGCTTCATCTCTTCGTACCAAAGAGCAAGCTTCAAACCGAATGTCGTCGGCTCAGCGTGGACTCCATGCGTTCTTCCCATCATGACCGTATGTTTATGCTCGATCGCTTTGTTTTTCAAAATCTCCACGAATCGCTCAAGATCCTTCAGGATGATTTCATTCGCTTGCTTCAGTTGATAAGAAAGAGCAGTATCCACCACATCGGTTGAAGTCAATCCGTAATGAACCCATTTTCTTTCTTCTCCTAGTGTTTCAGAAACCGCTCTTGTAAAAGCCACTACATCATGGCGTGTTTCCTCTTCGATTTCTTTGATACGGTCCACATTGAAGCCTGCGTTTTCACGGATCTTCGCAACATCTTCTTTTGGGATATCGCCGATTTCAGCCCATGCTTCACATGCCAGTATCTCTACTTCAAGCCAGGCCTGAAACCTATTTTCCTCTGTCCAAATCGCTCCCATTTCCGGGCGTGTATAACGTTCAATCATTTCATTCGTCCTCCGATCTTTTCCTGCACCTTCCAAACCCCGGCATCGTTCACAGCCGCCAGCGTCTCCCCGACGTCATCTGTTAAAAGGGTGACATGGCCCATTTTCCTTTTTGGCTTTGGCACATCCTTGCCATACAGATGAACAAACCAGTCAGGGTGATTTGGAATAGCTTTCATTATAGGTTCTATATGTTCTCCTAATAGATTAACCATCACAGCGTTCTTTAATAATTCGGGTTGAACAAGCGGCCAGTTGCAAATCGCTTTGATATGCTGAGCGAACTGAGAGGAGTCGCACGCTTCGATTGAATAATGACCAGAATTATGTGGTCTCGGCGCCAGTTCATTGATGTAAATGGAGCCGTCTTCCGTCAGGAACATTTCAATGGCAAGCGTCCCGACCAGATCAAGCGTCTCGCTGATTTTCTCAGCCATATCAACCGCTTTACGTGAAATGTCTTCAGCGATGCGAGCAGGAGCAATCGTTTCATGCAGGATATTATCCACATGAATATTTTCCACTACCGGAAAATGAGTTTGCTGACCGTCAGGATTCCTGCTCACGATCACTGATAACTCTTTTTCAAAAGGGATCCATTTCTCAAGTACACAAGGTCCGCTATCTAAAAGAACTGCCGCCTCGCTTACTTCTTCCACTCTTCGGATCACGAATTGCCCTTTGCCGTCATATCCACCCCTTGATGTCTTTAAAACAGCTGGATAGCCAAGCTTTTCTATATTATCATAGATGTCTTCTTCCTGTTGAATAACTGCGTAAGGTGCCACTTCGACACCGGCCAATGTGAGTGCTTCCTTTTCTGTTATACGGTCCTGCGTGATGCGGATCAGTTCCGCACCCTGCGGCAGATAAGCCCTGCCTGACAGCCATTTCAAAGCGTCATAGTCGATGTTCTCGAATTCATAGGTAATCACATCCGATTCTTCTGCAAGGCGGTCCAACGCGTCATATTGATCGAATGGAGCGGTGATCACCAAGTCTGCAATCTGTGCACAAGGCGATGAAGGAGATGGGTCCAATACGGCAATCCTGAATCCGTTATGCTTTGCTGCGAGAGCCATCATCCGGCCTAGCTGGCCTCCGCCGATGATCCCGATTGTCTGTCCCGGTAAAATCGTTTTCTTAAACAAGGTCATCACTGCTTTCCAACACTTTTTCTCGTAAGGTATCCCGTCTATTTTCCAATGTTCCTGCCAATTCCTTATCCTCGACTGAGAGGATTTGCGCTGCAAGGAGTCCTGCATTTACAGCTCCCGCTTTTCCGATCGCAACCGTCGCTACCGGCACGCCTCCAGGCATCTGCACGATGGAAAGAAGCGAATCCATTCCATTCAGTGCCTTCGATTGGACCGGCACCCCGATGACAGGAAGTGTCGTTTTCGATGCCACCATTCCAGGGAGATGGGCTGCGCCTCCTGCTCCTGCAATGATTGCCTTTATTCCTCTATCTCTCGCAGATTCTGCGTATTCAAACATATAATCAGGTGTTCTATGAGCGGACACGACCCGCTTTTCATACGGGATCTCAAGCTCCTCCAGAATGTCACATGCATGCTTCATCGTTTCCCAATCTGATGTACTTCCCATAATAACCGCTATCATAATCGTGACAGACACCTCCACTCGTTTTTCCTCAAAAAAATACCCAGATCAATTGATCTCTGCATCATGAGAGAAAGCAATTGATCTGGGTATTTTAACCGTACAGAAAGAGCCCTTCCAGCCAGGGGCATTAAAGACGCTTCTGTATCCAGACAGTCACTTCCCCTCATAGTCCGGCTGTTTAAGGCAGCCAGGTAGAAACTTACGGGCCATATTCCCATTATTATATGAGGGTATTCGATTTATTTGTCTTCATCATACCGCTATTTCCCGGCACTGTCAACGAATAATCGAACGATTTTAAATGTCTGAAAATTAATGTTCGGATTTCACCAAAATCACTCTTCGATTTTCTTTCCTTCAAACACAATTGTCTGCCTTACAGGGACAAATTCTATTTTACCTCCGTCCTTCTGCTCTTCAAAAACAGGCTTCTCCATCCTTCTGACCGGCATATAACCTGCTTCTTTCATGCGGTCCAGACACTCACTGATCGTTTCCTTCTCCTGCACTTCAAATAATAGCTTCTTTTTACTCATACTTTGATTTTTCCTTTACGTATATTTCGAACGGTCTTCACCCAGAATCCGCCGTGGATTGTCTTCGGTTCATACGCGATGATAAACGCTTTAGGGTCAAGCTCTTTAATCGTCGCATACAGCTTCATTTCATATTTCCGCGGAGTCAGGATCTGCAGGGCCATTCGATTTCCTTCCAGACCGTTCGCTTCCCAGTTCGTCACGCCATATCCTTTCGAACGGAGCTGATCAGGAAGTGCCATATCATATTCCTTCGTTATGACATTAACCGTAATATACCCCAGCGCCAGCTTCTCTTCAATCTTCATGCCGACCACTACACCTATACCGTACCCGACCGCATACGCAATCAAGTTTTGTATTTCATTTAAGTTGTCCAGTACGAGACCAAGCCCGACGACATAAATGACCACCTCAAATGTACTCACGAATGCTGCAAAATAACGGTATCCCTTCAAGGTCAAAATCATCCGTATCGTAAAAAACGACACGTACACAATATTTATCACTAAAATGATCAAAACCATCATTACACTGTTCTCTAACAACTTGTCATTCCTCCTCTGCCACACATACCCAAATTAAGTATTAATTCTACTAAAAAAAAAGTAAAAGTTGAACCATCAAACGTAAAATAATCCTTGCGCTGCCAGTGACAATTTTTAGAAAAACGTCCCCATTAGTGTGTTTTTCCTATTTCCGCAGTGCCAAAACGTATTATTTCCCTATACTGAATGGATTTTCTCATCAAATTCTAATCTTACTCTAATAGCTTTCACTTTTTATACGGTTATCATTAGACTTGCTTATGAATAAAGATTTCACTCCTAAACATGAGGAAACGCCACTTACTTCATGTAAAAATCTTTATAAAATGAGGCTCATTCTAAATTTCTTTATTTTGGACAAAAGCTTAGCTGTAGCTTTTGTCTTTTTTTTTGACAAAAAGAGGTTCAACGACGTCTCTGATGAACTCATCAATGTCGTTGAACCTCTTTTTATTTGCTTATTAGACTGTTGCCGGTTTGGCTGCAGGTTTGTTTTGGCTTTCGATTTCATTGACTGCATCTTCACTTGTGTCGACGCGTTTAACAAAGAGTGCCAATATCAATGCAACTATATTGATTCCAAGTGCTACGTAGAATGAATATTGAATCCCTGCCAATAGTGATTGCTGTGTCAAAGCAGCAGTCGACGCTTCCGTGACGGTTGCCGGATCAACACCGCTCATCAGGCTTTCCGCCTCTGTTTTCGCGACGGTGTTCATGATGGTGATCAGGATCGCTGTACCAATCGACCCGGATACTTGCTGTGCTGTATTATTAACTGCCGTCCCATGTGGATTCAATCGATTAGGCAGTTGATTCAAACCATTCGTCATGATCGGCATCATGACCATGGACATCCCAAATAGACGTAATGTATAGATCAGGATAATATGTGTATAACTTGTATCGATCTGTAATTGTGCAAGCATATAAGTTGAAATCGCTGTAATGGCAAGACCGGTCAGAGATAACGCACGGGGACCGAATTTATCAAATAACTTCCCCGTAATAGGCGACATGATTCCCATAATGATCGCACCAGGCAGCATCATCAAGCCGGAATCCAGCGGTGAAATGCCGCGAACACTTTGAACATACGCAGGTGTTAAAATCATACCTGAGAACATGGCAACCGCATTGACTATTGCAATCACCGATGCAAGGGCAAACATTGGATACTTATACACCTGAAGATCCAATAACGGCTCATCAATCTTGAATTGGCGGATGATGAAAGCAGCTAATGCAATGCCCCCCGCAATCAGGGTCGTTAATACAATCGCATCCGTCCATCCATCAGAACTTGCCGTACTGCACCCATATAATAATCCTCCAAATCCGATACAGGAAAGAACAAGTGACAGCGTATCAAGAGATGCCTCTTTATTTTGGTCCATTACATTTCTGAATTTCCAAACGGCCAATAATAAACTCATGACAGCTAAAGGCAATATCATTTCAAATAACAATCGCCAATCGTGATGTTCTACAATGTAACCGGATAACGTAGGTCCTATCGCGGGGGCAGTGATCATAACCAAACCGAAGACACCCATCGCTGCTCCTCGTTTTTCACGAGGGAAGCTGACTAACATGACGTTCATCAGAAGCGGTCCCATGACAGAGGATCCTGCTGCCTGAACCATGCGGCCGGTAAGCAGCACACCAAAATTCGGCGCAAAAGCTGCCAATGCAGTACCCAATGTGAATATTGCCAGAGAAGTAATAACCAGATTACGATTCGAAAAACGTGTGATCAAAAATGCCGACGCTGGGATCAGCACCCCGCTCACAAGCATATAACCTGTAGCAAGCCATTGTACCGTTGAATAATCTGCTATTTCCAAATCCAACATGATCGATGGCAGTGCAACATTTAATAACGAGTTATTTAAAAATGCGACGAAAGCTCCAATGAAAAGAATCGCCAACATTAAATATGGCGGTTTTTTATTTTGAATTGCAGAGTCCATACCCTCATCCCTTTATGTTTAAATTATTTATTTTGTTACTCGAACTATTTTATACCCGTAGTTTAAATAAATCAACACTTTTATACCACCAGTATAAAAAGATTGTATTTCCAGTCCAAGAAAACTATACTACTCTATAGAGAGAGACTGGAGGACGGTATGAATAATCGAAAAAGGAAAGTAGCAGATATCGCATTATCATTGTTTATAGAAAAAGGTTTCCAACAGACTTCGATCCAGGAAATCATTGAAAAAGCAAACATTTCAAAAGGGACGTTCTATAACTATTTCTCTTCTAAAAACGATTGTATCGCAGATATATTAGAGTATCTGCGTTATGACGCAAGCCAGCAGAGGGTCGCGATGCAGATCGGAAAGGATGCTAAGGAGCGAAATGTCTTAGTCGAACAGATCACGATACTTATTAGATTGAACAAAGAACGAAATCTAAATGTCCTTTTCGAAGCCATCTTATCTTCAAATGAAGCCGATCTGAAGAAACTGGTGATGCAGCACAGGATGATAGAAATGGAATGGCTCTCCAACCGTTTTATCGAAGTCATGGGCGATGAAATCAGGGAAGTTGCATTTGAGGGTACTGTTTTGTTCTACGGGATGCTTCAATACTTATTGTTTACCATGAGGGTGACGAACAGCTCCTATCCTTTGGAGCGGCTGGTCGATGTAATCCTGTCCTATATCGAACTGATTATCCCTTATATGTTAAAGCATGACACATCGATGCTGAGCCATTCTGCAATAGACCTGCTGCAATCCAACATCGATAAACACACAGTAACAAAATCAGAAGTAATGGAACTCGCAGACTGGTTTCAAAAGCACTGTTCATTCAGTGAAGAGCAGCAGGACTTATTCGATGCCATCCTAAGCGAACTGCGGCGCGACCGCATCCGTAAAATTGTCCTTAAGCCGCTCTTAAAACCTTTTCAGCAGCTATTCAACGAGACTGAAAATGAATCACACGCCCACAAATTCACGAATATGGTATGGAATTTTTTGAAGTCGGTTTGACTATTTTTTAAAAATCGAATGCCGCCGGAAATGGTACTTTTTCGGCGGCATTTTTAATCCATTATTTTTTATTGGTGAGGCGTTCGGTTAAATGAGATAACGGGTTTTGAGATTTTGATAATATATTTTGATTTTTGATAATAAACATCTCGTTTTTGATAATATATCTGTTTTTTTGATAATAAGTACCCCGTTTTTGATAATATATCCAGTCCTAGCCCAGAATAAGGACCATTTCTACCGTGCTGCTGGCTATTTTATTGATAAAACA
>NZ_JBSWVK010000008.1:0-99721 GCF_056159545.1 Rossellomorea sp. ABR4_012 | reverse complement strand
TCATCTTATCAAGTTATCAACTCGATGTCAACAACTTTTTTAAATTTTTCATGTCGCCACTGACCGGACTCAATTGTCGTTCAGCAGCGACATGTACTAATATATCAAGGTTCCTAGTTGAAGTCAATAAAAAAATGGTATTTTGCTATAGTTTTTTTGGAGCCCTGTAATATCGGTGAAAAACACCTTTCCCTTTTGTTTCTACGTCTACTATTTCCACGAAGCCTTTATCAGTTAGATATTCGATCAGCATGCCTAGATCTACGGAATAATGTTTAGCTTCTTCATGGTTAAGCAGCTCCTGAAAGCTCCACTGTTCTTTTTGTTCCAAAATATTAATCAGGTGCTCTGATGCCACCTTGGTTCTGGAATGGATCAAGAACTCGCTGGCCAAGAATAATAGTTCAAGCCTTTTATCGATTTCTTCTTCGCTTGTGACAAGCTCTTCATATAATTTGTATATTTCAGGTTCAATCTGCTTCACCTGATTCCAGACCGTCACTTCGGGATGAAATCCATTTTCGATTACAGCAAGCCTTGCCAAATGGTGCAGAGAATGAACAATATGATTATAGGCGTCTAGATAGTGTTTGGATTCAAAGAACACTTTTCCATCCATATAGCGACGGATCAACTTTCCAAATTCCATTCCCATCTTGATCTTTCTGCCGTAAAACGGGAAGTCCCTAAGCTCAGTTTTGAGGTTCTGTACATATTCATTGCGATCAAATAAGATCTTTCCATTGAACAGCCAATCGATCACTTTTCGATTGGACCCGAGCAGGATCCACTCTTTTAACTTTTGTTCAGTGACGATATGTAAGGCAGCCTTATGCTCTTTATAGGTATAATGTTTAACAAAAACCGGTTCTTCAGATTCTTTTACAATAAGAAATAAAACGATATCAAATGTGTCTGTTACAGGACTGGATTTCTTGCTTTGTTCTATTAATAAGACACCTAGTGTATTTGGGTGGCTGGTACGTTCCTGGTAAATCGGGCGTAAAATGTCTTCCATTAAAAACTCCTCCACATCAATCATTGGTTGGTAACTATTTCGACATTGAAGCGGGATTTCCTTCTCTTAATATAGTCATTTTTCGACAAATGGTTTTCCTATCCACTAAAGTCCTTTAAATATGGTATAGTATTTTTCTAGGAGGGACAATCATGGCGAAGAATTATTCCAGTAAGATCAATAAAATCCGTACATTTGCTTTAAGTTTGATTTTCATCGGATTTATCATCATGTATGTAGGTATATATTTCAAAGAGCATCCATGGGTCATGACTATTTTTATGCTGCTCGGTTTTCTTGCTATCATCGGCAGTACGGTCGTCTACTTTTGGATCGGGATGTTATCGACAAAAGCAGTCCAGGTCACATGCCCGAATTGCGGGAAGGTCACAAAGGTCCTGGGCCGTGTAGACATGTGTATGTATTGTAATGAACCACTGACTCTGGACCCTGACTTAGAGGGCGAAGAATTTAATGAAGAGTATAATAAGAAGAAATAGAGAATGTCAAAAAAAGACCTGCCGGGATGGAGGTCTTTTTTTACTCCTTAGTTTCAACCGGACCTCCTGCAGAGAAAAAGAAAAGAATGGTTCCGCATGAGAACCATTCTTCTTAATGAGTTTCTTTTGATGAACAATCCGTACAGGTACCGTAGATTTCCATGCGGTGATTGTTGACTTTGAACCCCGTTACGTGAGAGGCAAGCTGTTCGACTTCATCCAACCCCGGATAATGGAAGTCTACGATTTTGCCGCACCCATCGCAGATGACATGGTAGTGATCTGTCGTTACAAAGTCAAAGCGACTAGAAGCATCACCGTAAGTCAATTCTTTTACAAGACCGACTTCACGGAAGACTCGTAGGTTGTTGTATACCGTAGCCACACTCATATTGGGGAATTTCCCCTCAAGTGCTTTATATATGTCATCAGCTGTGGGATGAGCCATTGAATCAATGAGATACTCTAAAATCGCATGACGTTGAGGCGTGATACGGACTCCAGTTTCTTTCAATGTGGAAATCGCTTCTTTTAATTGTCCTTCTTCTGACATCGTCATGCACCTCTTTTCATAAGAATTATTATTTTATAATCTTTATAAATAGTGTACTAATCAAGAGTGCCTTTTGTCAATCTTGATGTAAATTTCTCTCTTGCTCCCCAAGTTGTTGATTGATGTATCTTGCTGCAACGAATAGGAAGTCAGACAATCGATTCAGATATGACAGGACTAGAGGATTCACTTCTTCTCCTATTCCGACCGCTTCCCGTTCTGCCCTTCTCACAATCGTACGGGCAGTATGGAACGCGGCGCCGGCAGGATGACCGCCAGGCAGGATGAAATTGCTCAAGGGAGTCAAGGTTCCATCCATAAAGTCGATTTGCTCCTCGAGCTCTTTGATATTGGAATCTTCAAGCTTCCACTTCACTTCTTTTCCAGGCGGTGTAGCTAGTTCAGCCCCCACATGAAACAGGACGGTCTGGATTTTGTGAAAGAAGCCTTCAAATTTTTCCTTACCGTCAAAGTATTCCGCTTTTAAATAGCTTAACCCGAGACCGATCATTGAATTCGCTTCATCACATGTACCATAGGCTTCCACCCGCTGATCTTTCTTGGAAACACGTGAACCGTATACAAGTGAAGTTGTTCCTTTATCCCCTGACTTCGTATAAATCTTCATATTAATATCCCCTCTCTGAATCGATCACATTTATTAACTCTTCACTCTTTTTACTATATGCTTTTAGATTCTTTTTAAAAATATCAAATGCTCTCGGCATATACATTTTTGTGATACTCGATAAATGCGGCGTTACCGATATCCCTTCTTCCTGCCAGAATGAATGATCTGCAGGCAAAGGTTCCTGTTCGAACACATCAAGAAAAACATGACCAATCTTCTTTGTTCTTGCTGCATCGAGAAGGACTGACTCTTCTACAAGGTCACCTCGGCCGATGTTAATGAAAACTGCTGATTTCTTCATCTTCTCAAAATGCTCCGTTTGAAGAATGTTTTTGGTATGCTCCGTGCTCGGTAGTACAGCAACAATATAGTCTGCATTTGGCAGGAACTCTTCAAAATTGTTGAGCGTGAACATTTGATCGAAGTGTTCCACCTTTTTACAGGTTGAATTCACCCCTGCCGTCTTCATATTAAAAGCTTTTCCTAATCGTGCGATTTCACTCCCGATTGCCCCTGCCCCCAAAACAAGCAGAGAAGCACCGTTCAGTTCGGAGGTAGGAAGTCTTCTGCTCCATACTCCTTCTTCCTCTTGTTTCAGAACGGCCCTGAGCTGTTTGGCATGCTGAAGCATCAATCCTAAAGTGAATTCCGCCATTGGAATCTTATGTATCCCCCTTGCGTTGGTGACCACTATCCCTTTTCTCCTGATTGCTTCAAATGGCATTTTCTCCATTCCAGCAGATGTCACCATGATCCACTTCAGTCTTTGAGAAAGTTCTATATGCCGCTCGGTCAGGTCTTCTCCCATCGTGACGATAATCTCTGCTTGCGGCAGTGCTTCTTCAGCTTCAGCGATCTTTTTATAAAACAAAAATTCAACATCTGGAAAGTGTTCCCGTAAATCGGTTACGAACTCTTCCTTAGGCTGATATGTTACAACCACCTTCATCACTTTACCTCCCATCCCTGTTGAAAATAGTTTATCATAATTTGCTTTCTCCCATAAAAAAAGAGGACCGATGAACATCGGTCCTTTACACGGATGAGACTGACTTATTTGAGGAGGTTGCCCTACTCTTACTATATGTCCCTTACGATGATGTGAATGGACAAAAGCCTCACCCTTTGTAAAATAGGCTTAAAAATAGGCTTACGAAAGATTATCTTCAATATACTTCAGAGCTTCCTCCACATGTCCCTTCACTCGGACCTTTCTCCACTCTTTTGCCAGGTTTCCATCTTTATCGATAATAAAAGTGGAACGTTCGATTCCCATATACTCTTTACCGAAGTTTTTCTTTAGTTTCCAAACTCCATATTCTTCAGCAACTTTATGATCCTCATCAACCAATAATAGAAATGGCAAGCCGTGCTTGTCCACGAACTTTTCGTGTTTCTCCACTGGGTCCGGACTCACTCCGAGGATCACAGCATCAAGTTTTTCAAAATTTTCATGCTGATCTCTGAAATCACATGCTTCTGTGGTGCACCCTGGAGTCATATCTTTCGGGTAAAAATAAAGCACCACATGTTTGCCTTTGTAATCAGATAGCTTAACTTTTTCTCCATTACTTGCCGTCAATTCAAATTCTGGCGCTTTTTGACCTGTTTCAACCGTCATTTCCTAATCCCTCCATTTTGCTCGTTTCTATCGTTAGCGTACCCAATAGGAAGGAAAAACTCAAATCATAAGGGATTACTTTTCATAATTCATAAACGATTTGACGACAAACGCAGCCGGAATCGTATAACCGAGCCAAGATTCAATAAGAGCGATCCCCCTCCCGATTCCGATAGGAGTCACATCCCCATATCCTACTGAGAACAGGGTAATGCCGCTGAAATACATCGTTGTAAAAATATGATCAAAAAAATCACCGGAAACAGGCTGACCATTTTCCACCAGTATTTGTATACCTTCCAGCTCCAGTAAGGCAAATAAGAGTCCAAAGCCTAGCATAATGGTTACATAGCACATACCCAAAAAGAAAAAATGATGAAAGGAAACATAGTGTACCTTCCATTTAGATGGATAGAACAAGGCTCTTAAACTCATAACCATGCATATCAGAATCATGAAAGCTATCACATAAATCATATTTATTCCCACTTTCAGTGCTTGTCTCTGTATATGTACGCTTTCGTATTAAAAATCATTCCGCCTTCTTACTCCATTCTTCTACAGCTTGGATTCAATTTGCTAAAAAGCTCTCAGGCATACTACAATAGTAAAGGAAAGCAGACATATAGGAAGGATCAAGGAGGTAACACAATGAATTTCACTCAATCAGAATCTTTACATAAAGAAGCATTGGAACATATCGTCGGCGGGGTAAACAGCCCATCCCGCTCTTATAAGGCTGTTGGAGGCGGCTCTCCGGTTGCGATGGAGAGAGGAAAAGGTGCTTATTTCTGGGACGTCGACGGAAATAAATACATCGACTATTTGGCAGCATACGGTCCGATCATCACAGGGCACGCTCACCCACATATTACAGAAGCAATCAAAAATGCTGCTGAAAACGGAGTACTCTACGGAACCCCTACACGTCATGAGGTGAAGTTTGCAAAGATGATCAAAGAAGCGATGCCGTATATGGATAAGGTGCGTTTCGTCAACTCAGGTACAGAAGCCGTGATGACGACGATCCGGGTAGCTCGGGCATATACAGGAAGAGATAAAATCATCAAATTTGCCGGCTGTTATCACGGGCACTCTGATTTAGTTCTTGTGGCAGCTGGCTCAGGACCTTCCACCCTGGGAACACCCGATTCTGCAGGTGTCCCGAAGAGTATCGCACAGGAAGTGATCACAGTCCCTTTTAATGATATCGAACCATTTAAGGAAGCAATGGAAAAATGGGGAGAACAAATTGCCGGTGTACTTGTAGAGCCGATCGTCGGGAATTTTGGAATCGTCGAACCCAAGGAAGGCTTTCTCGAGCAGGTGAATGAGATCGCCCACAGTGCAGGCAGCCTTATCATTTATGATGAAGTGATTACAGCATTCCGCTTTATGTATGGCGGGGCACAGGATATGTTAAAGGTTAAGCCTGACCTGACCGCTCTTGGTAAAATCATCGGCGGAGGCCTTCCGATCGGTGCGTACGGCGGTAAGTTGGAAATCATGGAACAGGTAGCACCGCTTGGACCTGCATATCAGGCTGGTACAATGGCAGGAAATCCTGCTTCCATCCTTTCAGGGATCGCCTGTCTCGAAGTACTTAAACAAGATGGAGTGTACGAAAAACTTGATGAACTTGGCCGAAAACTTGAAGAAGGCATCCTGGCTGCAGCCGAAAAACATAACACACCGATTTCAGTCAATCGTTTGAAAGGTGCGCTCACTCTTTATTTCACAAAAGAAAAAGTCGAAAACTACGAGCAAGCTGAAGCAACAGACGGAGAAATGTTCGCCAAGTTCTTCAAGCTCATGCTGAACCAGGGCATCAACCTCGCCCCATCCAAATATGAAGCATGGTTCCTTACAACTGAGCATACTGAAGAAGATATCAAAGTAACACTCGAGGCAGTCGATAAAGCTTTCGCACAACTTTAATACTTTAACTCAATGCCCCTGCTCATACAAATTGAGCAGGGGCATTTTTTTATCATCAAAAATGAAAACCCTACCAATCCTAATAGAATAAACCCCCGTTTAACCCCTGTCGAAAAAGGTAAGAAAATAGTATAAAACTATTTGCAATTGCCTATTGATATTGCTTGAAATTGCCTGTATAGTACAGTATTGTTTATCAAAAGTCACTCAAGAAAGGACCTGTTTTCATGAAACTTGGTGCCCGCATTCTTAAAACGGGAATCGCGATTGTCATTGCATTACTTGTTTCACAACTGTTAGGCTTGCCATCTCCTGTTTTCGCAGGGATTGCTGCGATTTTTGCTGTGCAGCCGACCATTTACCGCTCTTATTTATCGATTATCGAACAAATCCAGGCAAACCTGATTGGAGCCGGGACAGCTGTATTATTCGTTCTTTTATTCGGGAGCAACCCACTTGTAGTGGGATTGGCAGCCATTGTCGCCATTGCCATCATACTTAAACTAAAACTGGAAAAAACGATCGGTCTTGCATTGGTGACCATGATCGCCATCATGGAAGTCACTGATCAGGCATTTATCCAGTTTGCACTTATACGTTTTTCAACGATTATGATTGGGGTATTCTCCTCATTTCTAGTCAACCTGGTCTTTCTCCCGCCAAAATATGAAACAAAGCTGTATCACCGGATCTCGGATTCAAGCGAAGAGATCCTGAAATGGATCAGATTGAGCATGAGGCATGCCACTGAATTCCATTTACTGAAAAAAGATCTTGAACGCATGAAAGAAAAATTGATCAAGGTTGATCAGCTTTATCTGCTGTATAAAGAAGAAAGGGATTATTTTAAAAAGAATTCCATCTCAAAAAGTAGAAAACTGGTCATATACAGACAGATGATTTCATCGGCAAACAGGAGCTTTGATATACTGAAGCGGATAAACCGTTATGAAAATGAAATTCTTCAATTACCGGATGAATTAAAAAATATTCTCAAGGGGCAGCTTGACTGTCTCCTGACCTACCATGAACAATTATTATTAAAGTTCATCGGTAAAATGCATCCGCAGACTGACTCAGAGGCTTATCAGGATGTATGCCTTCACCGAAAAGAACTTTTGAAAATGATGCTTGCTGAAATACAAAACAACAGTGAGAACGAAAATGTTCAAAACTTCCATATGCTTCATATCTTCTCAGCCATCTTCCTTTATGACGAACATCTCGAGCATTTGGAGAAGCTGATTACAAGTTTTCAATCCTATCATACGGATGACAATGAAGTGGAAATCGGCGAAGAAGAGGAATAATAAAAAAAGATCGTCAAATCCATTTGGATTTGACGATCTTTTTTTTAGTTTTTCATCTTCGGATCGAGAGCATCACGCAGCCCGTCACCCATAAGGTTGAAACCTAGTACCGTCAGCATGATTGCGAGCCCAGGAAAGACCATTGTCCATGGAGCCTGCAGCATGAAGGTACGTGCGTCTGCTAGCATTTTCCCCCATTCAGGAGTCGGTGCCTGGGCACCCAATCCGAGGAAACCCAATGCTGCAGCTTCGATGATAGCTGTTGCAATGGCAAGTGTACCTTGTACGATGATAGGTGCCATACTGTTAGGAAGAACATGACTGAAAAGAATTCGGCTGTCCTTCATGCCGATGGCTTTTGCTGCCATAACGTACTCTTCCTGCTTAACACTCAACACCCTCGAACGAATGAGACGTCCGAAATTCGGAATGTTGATGATCGCAATGGCAATCAAAGCATTTCTCAGTGATGGCCCAAGAGCCGCCACTACTGCAATCGCAAGGAGGATACTTGGGAATGCAAGCATAATATCAAAGATACGTGAAATGATTGTATCCACCCATCTTCCATAATAACCGGCAACGATTCCTAAAAGACTCCCTGCAACTGCCGAGCCGATTACTGCAAAGAATCCAACCCATAAGGAGATTCGCGCACCATGTATGATTCTGGACAAGATATCACGGCCGAAATCATCCGTTCCCAGCCAGTGCTCTGAAGAAGGTGCCTGCAGCCTTTTTGACAAATCCTGTTCATTGATTCCCTGCGGGGCAATGACCGGAGCCAAAATGGCTAGAAGAACGAAAAATAATACAATACAAAAACCGACAAGTGCGATTTTGTTTTTAACAAAGCTTTTCCATGCTTCCTTCCAGGGAGATACCGTTTCCTCTTGTAATCCTGGATTTAATTCCTTTTGCGGTTCTGCGATTTCTGCCATCAGAGTTCACCTCTTTCTTCTATTGATGTTAGTTATATTTAATACGCGGATCGACGGCAGCATACAGTAAATCTACGATTAAGTTAATCGTTACGAAGATTGTAGCCACTACCAGAATCCCTGATTGGATTACCGGATAATCACGATAACCGATCGCTTCATAAATATAACGGCCTATTCCCGGCCATCCAAAAATCGTTTCAGTAAGAATGGCTCCCCCCAATAACAGTCCCATCTGCAAGCCTATGACTGTCAATACTGGAATAATGGCATTCTTCAGTGAATGCTTGTACACCACCCAGAACATCTTCAATCCTTTTGCCCGGGCTGTACGAATGTAGTCCGAACGCATGACTTCAAGCATACTGGATCGCGTCATACGTGCAATGATCGCCATGGGAATCGTAGCAAGTGCTATCCCTGGTAAAATCAAATGCTTTAATACTTCCCCGAGCTGATCGAAGCGTCCTTGAATGATCGTATCAATAATATAAAGGTTTGTGATGGAATCAATCGGATTTCTAATATTCTCCCTGCCGGTTGTAGGCAGCCAGTCAAGCTGAATTCCGAAAATCCACTGTTCCATTAACCCTAACCAGAAGATTGGAAGTGAAACCCCAACCAAAGCCAGGATCATAGCCGTGTAGTCAAACCATGAGTTCTGGAACCATGCACTGATGATCCCTGCATTTACGCCTATGACGACAGCTATGATGATTGCAACCACTGCCAGTTCAAAAGTCGCTGCCAGATATGGCCATATTTCCTGAGAAACTTCTACTTTTGTACGCAATGACTCACCTAAATCACCTGTCAATAAGCCGCCAAGGTAGCTGAAATATTGTACATACCATGGGTTGTCCAGACCCAACTGTGCCCGAAGTGCCTCAATCGCTTCTTTCGTCGCCTGCTGACCTAAGATCACCTGAGCCGGGTCTCCCGGGATTGCCCGGATGATAAAAAATACGATCAGGGTCATACCCAGTAATACAGGTATTAACTGAAGTAATCTTCGAATGGTGTATTGAAACATCTTGTTCACCCCTCTTAATGGAGATTCTTAATCTAAGAAGCTAGTTCTTGAACATTTACTCACAAGAGTGGATACACGTTTGATAGTGTATCCACACTGGTTATTATTTTGAGGAGGCTGAGCGATCCGCCTCCGCTTTTCTACTGTCCAGCTCCGGCGGCTAGAGGCTCGAGACATAAGGCATGCCATCCAAAAAGGCAAAGAGCGCCTTTATGGCTGCCCTGTCTTATGCTTGTCGCCTCTAAGCGAGCCGCCTCCGCTTTTCTATGTACCAAAGGGGAGAAATCAATGACATCTCCCCTTTGTGTTACTTATTATTGTTCGATATCTACTTCACCTAGGAAGTCAGAACCTGTTGGATGAGGCTTGAAGTTCTTAAGTGCTGCACTTCCAGCCAATAATGGTGTGGAGTGAGCCAATGGAACCCATGGAGCATCCGCATGGATGATTTCTTGAGCTTCTTTGTATAGCTCTTCACGCTTTGCTTCATCAGTTTCAGATTGAGCAGCGATTAGTTTCTCATGAAGCTCATCATTGCTGTAGTACGTATAGTTGTTACTTCCGATGTTGTCTTTATCAAGAAGTACATATAAGAAGTTGTCGGCGTCACCGTTGTCACCAGTCCATCCTAGTAGGAACGCGTCAGCTTCACCTTTACGAGCTTTTTCCAGGTAAGTCGCCCACTCGTAAGATACGATTTTCGCCTTAATGCCAACTTCGGCAAGGTCCGCTTGAATGGCTTCAGCCACTTTTTGACCGTCCGGCATATATGGACGAGGAACAGGCATTGCCCATAGTTCCATTTCGAAACCATCTTTGTGGCCAGCTTCAGCAAGTAGTTCTTTTGCTTTTTCTGGATTATACTCATAGCCTTCGATTTCGTCGTTATAACCGCCGATTACCGGAGGCATTGGATTTTTCGCTACTTCCGCTCTTCCTTCGAAGAATGCGTCAACAATCTCCTGCTTGTTGATTGCGTAGTTGATCGCTTGACGTACTTTAGGATCGTCAAAAGGTTTACGAGTAGAAGTTAAACCAAGGTACCCGACGTTCATGGATGGACGTTCGAATAACTGCAGTTGGTCATTGCTTTCTACTTGTGCAGCATCACTAGGGTTTACACCATCAGCAAGATCGATTTCCCCTGAAACCAATGCATTTAGACGTGCAGAGTTTTCTGGGATGGATTTAAATACGACTTGATCAAGCTTCGGATAATCTTTTTGCCAGTAGTTCTCATTTTTCACAAGGACAATCTTGTCGTTACGCTTCCACTCTTTGAACTTGAATGGTCCCGTTCCGGCATCTGTTGGAGCTTCACCAAGCTTGTCGCCAAGCTCGTCAAGTGCTTTAGGACTTACAATCGCAAATGGACTCATCGCGATATTCTTTAAGAATGGCGCTTGAGGGCGCTTTAACATAAATTCTACTGTCTTTTCATCAACAGCTTTCACTTCTTTGATGACGTGGCCTTCATCACCTTTAAATCCGCCAAACATTGATTTGTAGTAGTAGAATGCTTCTTCATTCCCATTCATCCAGCGCTCGAAGTTTTTGACAACAGCATCAGCATTAAAGTCTGTACCATCTTGGAATTTAACTCCTTCACGAAGAGTGAATGTATACGTTAAACCATCATCTGAAACCTTCCATTCTTCTGCAAGTCCAGGATTTATTTCCGTATCCTGCTCACCGAATTCTACTAATGTTTCAAAAATGTTCTTTGTTACCTTAAATGATTCACCGTCAGTAACGGTCGCAGGGTCAAGAGCAACTGAGTCTCCCCCACGTCCGAAGATCAATACTTTAGGATCTCCGCTATCTTTACTGTCACTGCCTTCGCCTGAAGAACCTTCAGAGCCTCCGCATCCGTATAATACGGATGAAAGGACTAAGATTAGCAGCATTAAAATTGACCAGCCTTTCTTCCTCAATGAAATCCCCTCCTGAATAATGTTTATATACTTATGAGGCTTGCCGCCTAATAAAGATGGCAAGCTACATAATGCCCTGGTTGGTGTTCCTTGAATTCCGGTACCTTCTGTTTACAAACTTCCGTTGCGTGAGGGCAGCGGGTATGGAATGTACATCCGCTTGGCGGATTTGAAGGACTCGGGATATCTCCCTGCAACAGCTGAGTTTCTCTCTTAAAGTCCGGATCAGGGATCGGGACCGCCGAGAGAAGAGCCTGAGTATAAGGGTGCAATGGCTTTTCATATAGAGTCTCACTATCACTGAGCTCTGCCATTTTCCCTAAATACATAACGCCCACTCTGTCGCTTATATGTCTAACTACACCCAGATCATGAGCTATGAAAATATAGGTGAGTTCGAACTCTTTTTGCAAATCCTGCATCAGATTTAAAACCTGTGACTGGATGGATACGTCTAATGCAGAGACTGGTTCATCTGCGATGATCAGTTTCGGTTTTGTCATGAGTGCACGTGCAATTCCGATCCGTTGTCTTTGCCCGCCGCTGAATTGGTGCGGATAGCGTTTCGCGTGATAACTGCTCAATCCTACTATGTTCAGCAGCTCATGCACTCTCTTTTTACGTTCTTTAGCCGAGCCCATTCCGTGGACTTTTAATGGCTCTTCCAAAATTTTTTCTACTGTATGCCTCGGATTCAATGAAGCGTATGGATCCTGAAAGACCATTTGGATCTCCCTGCGGATCTTTCTCATTTCTGAGTTTGATAGACTCGTAAGCTCGCGGTCTTCGAAAGTCACTCGCCCTTCGGATGGGTCGATCAGCCTCATCAGCATCCTGCCGGTAGTGGATTTACCGCAGCCGCTTTCTCCTACAATCCCCAGGGTCTCTCCTTTGTTGACTGTAAAAGAGACTCCATCCACCGCCTTCACTGAGCTGACAGGTCGTCCAAGAATTCCTCCTGTAATAGGAAAATGTTTCTTAAGATTTTCAACCTTTAGCAATGGTTCCGTCATAAACTCCCTCCTCTGCTTCATCGAACAGGAAGCACCTTGTGCAATGTCCTGGTGTTGTTTCATATAATGCCGGCGTTTCAACCAGACAGCGGTCAAACGCAAAATCGCATCGGGCTGCAAACCTGCAGCCTCTTTTGATTGACCCCGGCTTAGGAACATTCCCTTGTATCGAGTGAAGCCGCTGCTGTTTCACACGCATATCGGGTACGGACTGGATGAGTCCTTTTGTATAAGGATGCTGTGGATTTTTGAAGATTTCCTCCACTGTGCCTTCCTCAACCACTTTTCCCGAATACATCACAACGATTCTCTCGCATGTTTCTGCGACCACTCCTAAGTCGTGAGTGATGAGCAGAACAGCTGTATTCAATTCCTTGTTTAACTTTTTCATCAGTTTTAAAATTTGGGCTTGGATGGTTACATCAAGTGCCGTGGTAGGTTCATCGGCAATAAGCACCTGCGGGTCGCACACCATTGCCATCGCGATCATGACCCTTTGTCTCATTCCACCAGATAACTGATGCGGATATTCCTTGATCAGTTCATCTGCCCGAGGGAGTCCCACCATTCTCATAATTTCTACTGCTTTGTCCCTCGCTTCTTTCTTTGTCGCTTTTGTATGTATGCGAATCGCTTCGGTCAATTGATCTCCTATCGTAAAAACAGGGTTTAACGATGTCATCGGTTCCTGGAAGATCATAGCTATGTCATTGCCCCGGATATCTCTCATTCGCTTTTCTGAAACTTTTGTCAGGTCTTCATCCTTATAAAGGATCTTACCTCCTGTTATTTTCCCCGGAGGGCTGGGCACGAGACCCATGATCGAAAGCGAGGTTACACTTTTACCGCATCCGCTTTCCCCGACAACTCCCAGAATTTCGCCTTCATTCACATGAAAACTAACGCCATCGACTGCAGGAACTTCTCCGTCATCAGTAAAAAAGGAGGTCCTTAAATCTTCTACAGTTAGTAAAGGACGTGCTTGACTCATTCAAATCCTCCCCTTGAAACAATTCTCTCTTTTCTTAATTGTGGTACTTTTCTAAATTTTTATATGTTTCCTATTATACAAGATGTTACAAATGTTGCAATCTATTTTCAGAATTTTCTTCTTAAATCATTTATTCGTCTATGTTGCCTAATCCATTTCAATATATGTCCAAAAACCCGTTTCATTCCTCCTATATCTTTTAATAGAGTAAAGAATCCAGCTTGTAATTTATAGGAGATTATCAGTGTTTCAAGTATCATAATCACGACTATTTTACCTGCATAAGAAAAGGCCCGTGCCTCACTGCTTTAAAATAACAGTGAGGCACGGGCCTAATTATCTATTGATCTAATTGCTGAACCTGGAAAAGCTTGTGATAATGTCCCTGCCTTTCCATCAATTCCTGATGAGTGCCCATCTCTGCGATTTCTCCATGCTCCATATGAATGATCCTGTCTGCATGGGTGATAGTAGATAAACGGTGGGCGACAATAAAGGTGGTGCGATCTTTAGCCAACACTTCCAATGCTTCCTGGATCAGATGTTCACTCTCCAGGTCAAGGGCAGAGGTAGCTTCATCCAGAATAAGGATAGGCGGGTTCTTCAGAAATACCCTGGCGATTGCCACTCTTTGCTTCTGTCCTCCGGAGAGCTTCACTCCTCTTTCTCCCACTCGTGTGTCATACCCCTCCGGCAGCTTCATGATGAAATCGTGGGCATTTGCTGCTTTGGCAGCTTTTATGACATCTTCATCACTTGCTTCCGGGTTTCCGAATTTAATATTCATTTTCACAGATTCACTGAATAGAATATTGTCCTGAAGGACCATCCCGATTTTATCCCGGAGAGATCTGACCTCGAATCTTCTGATGTCTGTACCGTCTAATTGAATTTCTCCCTTGGTCACATCGTAGAAGCGTGGAATCAAGCTTACAAGCGAGGATTTGCCTCCTCCGCTCATTCCGACGAGTGCAACAGTCTCCCCTGACCGAATATCCAAATTGAGATTCCTCAGTACCTCTTCTTCCTTTGGATCATATTGAAAGGATACATTCTTAAACTGGATATCCCCTTTTACATTGCGGCATGGAACTGCACCAGGCTCATCATCGACATCATACTTTTCGTCCATGAACTCAAAGACCCGGTCCATCGATGCGATCGATTGTGTCAAGGTAGTCGATGAGTTTACGAGCCTTCTCAGTGGATTATATAAACGGTCAATATAAGCTATGAATGCCGCCATAGTACCGATAGTCAGATCTTCTTGGATTACCTGAAGACCTGCGTATCCGATGATGATCAATGGAGATATATCGGTAATTGTATTCACTACAGCAAAGGCTTTCGCGTTCCAGCTTGTTTGATTTAATGCTTTGGTTAAGAAGTTACTGTTCTGTCCTTCAAATTGCTTCTGCTCATAGTCCTCCACCGCAAAACTCTTGATGACAGACATTCCCTGCACCCTCTCATGCAGATGACTCTGAACTTCTGCGAGCGCCTGAGAACGCTCCCTTGTCAAACCGCGCAGCCTTCCGAAGAAATATCGTACCGAGAAGGCATAGAAAGGAAAAGCGATCAGGGACACCAGCGTCAGTGTCACATCCATCGTGAACATAATGGCAAGTGCTATGATGATAGTGGCTGCATCCAGCCATAGATTCATAAGTCCCGTGATGACGAAGTTCTTCGTCTGCTCGACATCATTGATCACCCTTGAGATCACTTCACCTGCGCGGGTATTGGAATAATATTTAAAACTCAGCTTTTGAATGTGGGAAAAAAGAGTATCCCTTAAATCAAAAAGAATCTTATTTCCTGTCCATTGGGCAAAATATTGCCTGTAATACTCAACCGGCGGCCTGATGATAAGAAACAGCACAAGCATGACGCCCATAATCGTAAGTAAATTACTTGTTTTTTCTGGTGTTGTTAAGCTTCCATTCCCCACGATATCGTCGATGACGTATTTAATCAGAATCGGAATCAGCAGGGGAATCGCAAACTTAATGATTCCTATGAAGAGGGTACCTATAATCTGCCAGCGATAAGGCTTAACAAATTGCAGGTAACGTTTGATACTATCCAAGTTATTACTCCTTTCCAAGTAAGAGCCTGTAGATTTATACATTTTTCACGCCCCTTAAAAGCAGAGCGAAAACAGCCTCCATTAAAAAGGGATGACCCAACAGGAACACGGTGTTCCTTTTCTCCATATGCCTGTTGCAGGGAGAGAAAAGGAGGCTCCTTACTGGGTCAGCCCTTCGTAAACTATACAATTGTCCAGGTTGGTTACCCCCTATGTGTCAAGTAGCGTTCATACCAGATATCAATAAAGTCAGGTGCAAAAGGACCTTTCCTTTGTCGAATCCATCGTACAAGCTTGTCTACATTTCTCTTCAGGATGTGATCGATCACATCAGGGTAACCGTACAATTTCCGATGAGCCTCATATTCATCCTCATCAAGCAAGGTATACGTCATATCAGGAAACACTTTAATATCCAAGTCATAATCAATGTACTTGATTGCTTCATGATCGTATACGAATGGTGAACTCAAATTACAATAATAATAAATCCCGTCCTCACGGATCATACAAATAATGTTAAACCATAGTTCAGAATGAAAATAACAGATGGCGGGTTCGCGTGTCATCCATGTTCTTCCGTCTGATTCCGTTACAAGTGTCCGGTCGTTTCCACCGATGATAACATTACTTGTCCCTTTTAAAACAGTCGTCTCATTCCATATCCTGTGGATATTTCCATCATGCTTATAACTATGTATTTGTACAGATCGCCCTTCAGTGGGAACAGCCATTGTATCCCCTTCTTTCCTAACAAATTCCATGTATATATAAGTGTTTATTCTATTATTATAACGTTTCCCTCGTAAATTTAAAACAAAAGGGCTGTCTTTAAAGAAATTCGTCTTTAAAGATGGCCCTTTTTTCTATTTATTATTTTTGTTGAGGTGTTTTAATTGGGTGAGAGTTCAAGCAGCAATTAAGCAAATCCTATTAAACAACGCAGTTTATTTTCTTGCAAGACTTCGCTTTCCGCGGACGGTTGGTGAGCCTCCCTAGTCAAGATAGTTAACTGTCTAGCTGCTGGGCTCAGAGGCACATGTCATAAGCCAAACCGCCTCTGAGCAAAGCCCTTCCGCTTTTCTCATAGGAGTCTTCGTCTTGCACTCCAATCAATTGCTGGATAGTCGCCAACCACTATTCAGTTTCCATAACCTTCTTAAAATTTTTCAGATTAAAATTATGACTATGACGGAACTTCATTATATTCTTCCTGATAAGAACGAATCACATCATCTGTTTGTTCCTGAAAGATACGCTGGATTTCTTTTAGCTCTCTTTTCTTTTGGATGATTTCACTTTTTAATGATTGGACCTTGGTCATTTCCTGCAATTCTATAAGTTCCTTTTCAAGCTTCTGGCAGCGCTCAATCTCTGCCTGAAGAAACAACAGCTTATCCATTGTCGCCAACTGTTCGGATACCAATTGATTAAACCTTTGCTGCATCAAACCTAC
The DNA here is from genome assembly GCF_056159545.1 of Rossellomorea sp. ABR4_012. NCBI lineage: Bacteria > Bacillati > Bacillota > Bacilli > Caryophanales > Bacillaceae > Rossellomorea > Rossellomorea sp. ABR4_012. The sequence goes on along the minus strand of NZ_JBSWVK010000008.1, from coordinate 82,693 downwards.
CATCCCTTCTAAACAAGCTCTCTTAGAACATTCTCCTTCCACTTCCCAAACCCTTTGACAACATCTGTCACAATCCCACCACTTTTGTCGACCAACTCCTCTGTATCTCTTTAAAGCATCGAGGGACGGGCCTTTAGCAGGCTAAAGGCCCGTCCCTCGATACTTTAACGCAGAAAAGCACCCGCTTTGAAAGCGGGTGCTTTGGTCTGTTCTTCAGCGATTATTGTTGTTGACCAGGGTTTTGAGATTTTTTAGCTTGAGATTGTTGGTTTTGTTTACGCACTTCTTGAGCATTTGTTTCAGAAGCGAACTCAGTACCGTATTGTTGCTGAGCTCCTGCTTGTGCGTTTTGTTGTTTAACGTGTTGAACGCTAGTACCAGCTTGAGTCTTGTTTGGTTGTTTTGCCATTGTAATCACCTCCACGCTAATTAAGATAACCTGGTGCGCAGGAGACTATCCAAAAAAATTATGGAAAAACAATCCATAAAACTGGCATTAAACGAGCAGTGAACGCCCGCCGTCCACGATGATCGTTTGACCTCTGATCATCGACGAATCGTCAGAAACAAGGAACAAAACTGACTTCACAAGATCTTCGATTTCCACCATGCGACCTGCCGGAGTATTTTTACGTGCATCTTCCAAAAGCTCTTCACGATTCGGGAAATGTTTAAGTGCATCCGTATCGATCGCTCCTCCGGAAACAGCATTTACGATGATATTCTTTGGAGCAAGCTCCACTGCCAAATAACGCGTCAGTGCTTCTACCGCTGCTTTTGAAACACCCACCGTTGTGTAGTTATCAAGGTAACGAATCGAACCGAGCGAGCTGATGCTGACAATCTTTCCTCCTTTGTCCATCAGTTTCGCGGCTTCCTGTGCACAGAACAGCAACGCTTTAGAGTTGATGTTCATCGTCCAGTCCCAATGTGACTCTTCAAGCTCCATTACAGGTCTGAGTACTCCAGAAGCTGCATTGCTCACAAGCACATCAAGACGTCCGAATTCTTCTTTGATCTGTTCGAACATCGCTTTGATTTTATCAACATCACCTACATTGGCACGGACTACAAATGCTTTCTGTCCTAATTTTTCAACTTCTTCAGCTGTTTCGAGCGCACCTTTTTTGCTGCGGGCATAGTTCACGACGATATCGTATCCCTGCTGTGCCAATTGAATGGCGATTTCTCTTCCAAGTCCCCTGCTGCTTCCTGTTACTAATGCTACTTTTTCACTCATTCTTGTTCATCCTTTCAAATTTATTTTCCATAACAAGCAATTCTTTTTCAAAGCATAATCAGCCTCCATTTACTGAAAACTAATGAGGATATTCGATATAACTGGAGGTCTGATCGTATGTATGTAGGTCGAGATATGACGGAGCTGTCCATGCTCCCTAAAAGTGAATGGAAAAAGAGCGAGTTAGCCTACTTTCATCATTCACTACAACAAATAGTACCCTATTTAAACGCAGAAGGACAATCCATTCATCGTGAAATCGTTGAAGAGATTGAAAACAGGGGCGGATTGAACCGCAGGGAAGCTGATTATACACATGGGACGAAAACGGTATACGATTGATATGAAGCCTTTCAAGGCCCGGGCTGATGACGTTTTAACATGTCTTCAGCCACGGGCCTCTATATTTTTCAGTTCTGTATGACATGTCCTGTTTCTTTCCAGATCTTCTGGTGGGAAACCGGAAATGCATATTTTTCTAATTCTTCTTCTGTTACGGCAATCAATTCAGTATCTTTTAATGCGGTGCTTTCCACACTTCCGGCATATACTTCTATATCCCAGACAATATGAGAGAATATATGCTGAATTTTTGTGATGACTCCAGCTTTTAAGGAAGCATCCACACCGTAGTCTGCTTCCAATCGTTCACCGAGCTGCTTCCGCCCGCTTCTCGTTGTTGTCACTTCAAAATTGGGGAACTCCCACAGATTCGCCAGCAAGCCGGTGCTCGGGCGTTTATGGATCACGACCCGGTTATCCTCTGTAAAAAGTACGGCTGCGGACATATTCAACTTGCGTGCCGCCTTCTTTTTTGATTTGATTGGAAGTTCAGCCTGCACTCCTTCATTAAAAGCCTGACAATGTTCACGTACCGGGCATAACAGACAGGACGGTGAGGTCGGCGTACATATCAATGCACCAAGTTCCATTAGAGCCTGATTGAAATAAGAAGGATTTTCTTTTGAAATAAGAGCCCTGACGGCTTCCTCAAACACTTTTCGTGACGAAGGCTTTGCTATATCAAGCCAGATGGAGAGTATCCTTGAAAACACCCTCATGACGTTTCCGTCTACAGCAGGCTCCGGTTTTCCATAGGCAATACTGAGGATGGCTCCAGCAGTATAGGGTCCGACACCTTTTAGGGAAGAAATTTCTTTAGGCGTATCAGGGACGATTCCCCCATACTTTTCGTGGACTTCCTTCACTGCCGATTGCAGATTTCTGACCCGCGAATAATACCCGAGACCTTCCCATGCTTTCAATACTTCCTCCTCGTCTGCAAGGGCGAGAATTTCTATTGCAGGAAATTTTTCAAGGAATCGGTTAAAATAAGGAATGACAGTATCTACTCTGGTCTGCTGAAGCATGATTTCTGATACCCAAACTTTGTAGGGATCACTATCCTTTCTCCACGGCAGGTCACGCTGCTCCCTTGAAAACCAGGAGATTAAATCTTTCTGAAATTCCTCACGGTCAATGGTCTCTAAATGTTTTAACGGTTCTTCTTTCAATTTGTACCTCCAAAGATGTTAGATGTTGCGATGATTAGGGAATAAATAATGTATTATGAACTTTTTTTGAGCCCGATGCATTTCATTTCTTTTAATCCGCCACAGATACAATCATCCAATAAACCAAATAGTAAATGACGACGCGACGTTCGCAAACGTTTAAGGGCATAGTAATGGGCCTCTGTCGGGACGACGAATGTTTCGATGTACCGATTGGAATCCGCCTCGGATTTTTCCCAGCGGATATTCATTGCGTCGTATTCGGGCAATGAATGTATGATGTTTTTCATGATCTGCCTGTACTGATGGTGGAGACTTTGCTTGATTTCATATTCAAGATAAATGTGTAATGAAGTTTTCATTTTGAAATAAGCTCCTTTTAACCATATCATGAAGTGCAACGAAAACAAACGAATTCAGTCAAGGGAGGACTTTTTTTGGATACAGGTACTCATATCGTTATGGGGTTTGCACTGGGAGGTCTAGCCACTCTTGATCCCGCAGTCGCTGAAAGCAGTGCTACTTCTACAAGTGTCCTCATAGGTGCAGTCATCGGTTCTCAGATCCCTGACATTGATACTGTGTTGAAACTGCGAAATAATGCAGTATATATACGTCACCACCGGGGAATCACTCACAGCATCCCGGCTGTCCTGCTGTGGCCGCTGCTCATAGTCGCATGCATCTATCCATTTTTTCCTGAAGCGAATCTGCTTCACTTATGGATTTGGACATTTACAGCTGTTTTCCTGCATGTATTTGTCGACATATTTAACGCATACGGCACCCAGGCATTGAGGCCGCTTTCGTCGAAATGGGTCGCTTTGGGTGTGATAAACACGTTTGATCTTCCAATTTTTATCATCCATGTCATCGGTTTGATTTTATGGGGATTTGGCTTCCCGCCGGGAGAGACGTTCCTTGTGATGTACATTATAATTTTCGCCTATTATGTTCTCCGGTTCCAGGTACAAAAAGCCGTTAAGAACGCTGTACAGAGAAGGATACCGGAAGCCGAAAAGATCATCGTATCCCCTACTATGCGCTTTTTCCAATGGAGGCTTGCAGTGGTGACGAAGGACAAATATTATGTCGCCAGGGCATATAGACGTTCTATTACGATATTTGACGAATTTAATCGAATTCCCGTACCGGACCTGCCAGTCATTGAAGCTGCCAAAGTAGATAAGAACCTATCGGCGTTTCTCTCCTTCTCTCCTGTTTACCGCTGGGAAGTGGACGAATACGACGACCATTTCGAGGTTCGCTTCATCGATCTCCGTTACCGAAATAACGGTCATTATCCATTCGTCGCACTCGTCCAGCTCGACAAGGACCTTAGTATTGTAAGCTCTTATACCGGGTGGGTATTCAGCGAAGAAAAACTGCGTAAAAAAGTCGATATCGACATATTAATCGATTAACGCACCGAGGGACGGGCCTTTAGCATACTAAAGGCCCGTCCCTCACTTCTTTAGTGCACTAAACCATCGTCTTCTTTGCTGTCTTCACTCTCGAGCAGGTGCTTGTATTTAGGATTTCGTGCGGCGAACTCATGGATGCGGGAACCATAGTTCGTGATCCATTGGCGCACCACTCGTTCCGTCATTTCTTTCCCCTGGTATTCATAGCCTGCTTTGGCATATGTGGTTTCAAAATCCTCCCACACAAGCTCGACCCAGGTTCTTGCCCTCTCATATGAAAGTTCACTATTCTTTTCCAATAATAATTCTGTAAGCTCATGGAATGTCGACTCCATTTTGTCTCCTCCTTTTCCATTTGTTTTTATGATAAAGTACAGCTTTCCATCCATACTATTAGTACGTGGTTAAGCTTAGTGGCAGCCTTTGCTTTTTCACGGTATGAAATAAAACCTTTTAGGAGGCAGATTATGCGTAATAAAACAACCGGGTTCCCTAATATGAACAATAATAAATTCGAAGGAGAACCAAGAGCGAAAGCTGAATATGCATCTAAAAGGGCAAATGGCACCATCAATACCCATCCTCAAGAACGTATGGCGTCTTCAGGAAAAAGAAAACAAGACTCGATTTAACGAAAGTTATTTTAGGGGGTAGTCACGATGGCAAACATGAAAAATAATTTCTACCAAAATAAGTACAGCAGTCCATTTACTAAAGCATTCTACAACCCAAAACATGCTCATTCCCAGGCAAATGGACAAACCACACAAACCCAGAATATGATCATTCTGGAAGCTGAAACCCGCAAGCGTTCTTAAAGCTGTCAAGGTCCGTCACTCACCGCTTTAAGCGGCAGGGGACGGACCTTGGTTTTATTTTTTGTCAGATTTGAGAAGGGAGATCGGCAGTGCTTCTTCCTTTCCATCGCCGCCAAGGCGGTAACCCCATGCGAATACCCCGTTTAGATAGTCTATTTTAAAGAATACACCTGGATCTCCTTCAATGGCGTAAATACCGCCAGGTTCATAATCATCAGGATTCATCAGGTACGCTTGAGCCATCAATGCTTTGCGTTCGAGCACAGCGAATTCATTAACGATTCCCAGCTGTTCAGCTTTTCTTGCTTTTTCCTTCAGGTTTGCAATTTCCTGTTGTAATTCATGCTGCGACATTTCACTGTATCTTCTTTCTTGCTGTTCCATGTTCTCATCACCTCTACTTAATGATAAGTATAGTTAAAATGATACAATAAGGAAAGTGGATATGCTATATTTCGTCCTGCTGCTGCGCAGGAAATTGTCAAAACCGACTACTTAAGATCAGAAAGGATGTTTCATCATGAAAAAAGCAATCATTACAGGCGGAGGCACAGGTTTAGGGAAAGAACTGGGCAAGCTGCTTTCAAAAGAGTATCATATCGTTTTGTTAGGGCGTACAAAAGAAAATCTGGAAGAAGCTGCAAATGAAATAAAACAAGCAGGCGGCGAAATCTCGTATGCAGTCCTTGATGTGCGAGCAAGAATCGATATCGAACAAGTCTGCTCCACCGAACTGCTTCAAAATGATATTGAATTATTGATACATAATGCTGGAGTGGGCTACTTTGGGCCTTTAACGGAAGCGAAGGATGAAGAACTTGAGGCAATGTTTGAAACCAATGTCCTCGGTCCTGTCCGCTTAACAAAAGCCCTTCTGCCGCAATTGGAAAAGGGTAATACCACTATGATCAACATCATCTCCACTGCAGGCCTAAGAGGGAAAAAGAATGAATCATTGTATGTGGCAAGCAAGTTCGCATTGAGAGGGTTCGGTGAGAGTCTGCAGAAGGAATATGAGGGTTCTGGTCTCAGGGTCGTCAACGCTTATATGGGCGGCATGAATACACCCTTCTGGGATGAAACCGATCATATCAGCGATCGCTCACGTTTGCGTTCCCCTAAAGAAGTGGCGGAAATCATTGTGGAACAATATAAATCTCATGATGAAATCGTCATAGAATCACAAAAATGACAAAAAGAGGCTGGGACAAAAGTGATTTAGTTTAAGTAAAACCCAAACTAATTTGAGTGATATGAGACAAATTAGTTCGGGTTTTTTATTTGATCAAATAGACATTTAGAATTAATGCTTTCCAGCGGTTGATTGGAGTGCAAGACAAAGACTCCTGCGGGAAGAGTAGCTTATGTGAGACGTGTCCAGCTACAGGGCTTAGAGGCACATGCCATAAGCCAAACCGACCAAAAAGGCAAAGAACGCCTTCCAGGCCGATTCGTCTTATGCCACCCGCCTCTGAACAAAGCCCTTCCGCTTTTCTTCCCGCAGGCGAAGAGCCGAGGAGGCTCACGGGCTACCCGCGGAAAGCGAAGTCTTGCACGGAAATCATTAGCGGTATTAATAGCCTACACATAAATTGTTCGTCTTAATGTGTGGTTTTTTAGTTTTGTTCCAGCCTCTTTTTAAATACGAAATTATGGAGCAAACGGAAAAAACATAAAAGCAACAATAAAAATTATAAATGGCACCGTAACAAGAGCCAATAAATCAATCAGGATCATCAGCGCGATCCAGATCCATCTGGCACTGCCAATCCGCTTCTTATACTGCATAATGCAGCGGATGTTCACAAGAATCAAAAACAGTATAAGGCCAATCAGGACGAAAGGGACCACCCATTCCCCCAGTGCTTCTGCATAGCCTTGGTTTCTCCATTCCACCGTTCCCAATGAATAAAAATCGGTCCGGAACTTGATCATGATCTCACCGATAAGGAATATCAGAGCCGAGGCTAGAATGACTCCCCCTGCTATCAGCTTAAATCTTCGTTCTGTCCCGATTAAAAGTGCCAGCATAAAACCTGTATACAATACTGCAGCAACTTCCACCCCTTGTGTCCCCCTTCTTTCTTAAAAATCCCCATCATTCAATCCTCTTCCTTCAATACTTCAAGAAGCCGCTCAATCTTATCTACCGGAAACCCTTTCCTATACAAGGTCTGTTTCATTTTCTGTTCATATTCAAAGCCCTCGAATTTAGACGACAGCCTTCTATGCGCTTTCTTCCCCTGATGATAAAGGGCATCCCACTGTTCATCCGTATCACGTTCCGTGTCAATCGTTTCCCATACAATTTTCATGACCGGACCTGCATATCCTTTACGCTGCAAATTTTGTTCGATTTTCTGCTTTGCGATCATAAAGGAGTCTTTCCGATACTTCTTCATAAGTTTCTCGGAAATCGCAGCCGCCTTGTCGACCTGCATGTCAAAAGTAAAAGCCTCGAGTGCCTCTTCTATATAAGGATCATCGACACCTTTTCTGTACAATTCCCCTCGTATCCAGCTTGGCCCTTTGTCAGAAGTATTGATCTGGGTTCCAGTAAAGGCCTTTGCAAATTCTAAATCGTCAATATACTTCATATCCTTTAGTTTATGAATGACTTCCCCGATGATGCCTTCTTCTAATTCATCGTCCTTTAGATGATCCCGGATTTCTTTTTCTGTCCTCATTCTGTATGACAAAAAGTGAATCGCCTTGTTTAAAGCTTTTTTTACATCGTCTTCATATTGCATCTCTGAAATTTCAAGCTCGTCCACTTCAAGTCCTTTTCTCAGCCCGAATTTGGCGAGCACAACTTCATCAACGCTGAATGCGTATTTGCCGTCTATAAATAAATTGTACCGTTCATCATTTTTCACTTGTTTCGTAATTTTCGTTATGACACCCATATTTTCCACCTCTTAACTAATGTAACACATCGGATTATGTTTTTTATTCTGCAAATAGGTAAAATAATAACTATAACTGGAGGGATGACCATGAAGATTGCCATTACTGGAGGAACAGGATTTGTCGGTCAGGCCGTGACTGAGGAGCTGCTGGCTCACCATCATGACGTCGTGATCCTGACAAGGAGCCCTGATAAATATGAAGATCGCTCTGAAGTAACTTACGTGAAATGGTTAACAGAAGACGCTAATCCACTAGATGAACTTGAAGGAACGGATGTTTTTATCAATCTTGCAGGTGAATCCATTAACAGCGGCAGATGGACAGACGAACGAAAGAAGCGGATTATAAACAGCCGCATATCATCGACACAGGAAATCATCAATATCATGAAAAATCTGTCACACTCACCGTCATGTTTAATCAATGCGAGTGCGATTGGATTTTATCCTTCTTCAACTGAAAATACGTATACGGAAGCTTCCACGGAAAAAGCACATGATTTCCTCGGTGAAACCGTTCAAATATGGGAAAAAGAAGCAGCAAAAGCTGAAACTGCCGGCTTTCGGGTAGTCTTTACACGATTTGGCATCATTCTCGGAAAAGAAGAAGGAGCTCTTCCACGAATTGCCCTCCCCTATAAACTGTTTGTAGGCGGAACCGTTTTACCCGGAAATCAGTGGATGTCCTGGGTTCATATTCACGATGTTGCAAGGGCTATAAGGTTCTCGGCAGAAAATGAAGCGATCTCTGGACCTGTGAACGTCACAGCCCCTACACCTCTCAGGATGAAAGAATTCGGGATCATCCTGAGCAGTGTATTAGGAAGGCCCCATTGGATGCCGGTACCTCCATTTGCTTTAAAAATCGCCATGGGGGAGATGAGCCAGCTCGTGTTAGAAGGTCAGAAAGTGCTGCCGAGCGTCCTTTCAGAAAATGGATTTCAATTTGAATATACTGAACTTGAAAGCGCATTGGTGAATATTTATCATTCAAAATAGGTATGTCCCCTTCTTTTAAAGGGAAAAATAATAGTAAATCTTTGAAAAGAAGGGAAGTACACAGTATGGATAATAAGCGCAAAAAAGACAAAGACAGATCAAAGCTTTCTAGTATGCAAGAGGTTACCTATTCAAGAGAATTTAAAAGAGCCGACCGTGCTGCCGGATTCAGCCCTAAACGGCATACGTAAGCAAATATTACCTAACTAAAAGTTCCCCTTTTGATAAACAATAAAGGTACAAGCTCACATCACAGTGAGTCTTGAACCTTTGTTTTTTAACCTAATGATAAAAGGGGATGTTCGTATTGGGCAGATCACGAGGACATAAAAAACACGATAAAAACCTGAACAGCTTGCCACAGACACCGGCTGCATTAAAGTCAGACGGTGTAGACGAAGAGTTCTCCAGGGAACTTGCCGACCAGGCTGATATGGAAGCACAGGCTCGCGCAAATGCTGCGAACCAGCGTGCACGTGTAAAGAGAAACCAATAGCAGTCCCCTCATGGTTAAAGAATGGACCTGAGGAATTCAAAAGGAGCCACCCGGGTTTTAAGACCGGGTGGCTTTACATTTTCATAATCATCTGCAGGTAGGTATTCTTTCAAACGACGATTGCTTTTTTATGATGATCTTTTTTCTGGAGAAGGTTCTGCTTCAAATAAGGCATCACCCAATGATCTGCACCCCAGTGGTAAGCCCCTTTACCTGTGAAGAGGAGAAGGATTGCCACTGTAAGAAGGATTGGATTAGTGCTTACTGTACCCGCCATCAGGAAGTTCAAGTTCATGAATGCCCCGGCAAGTAAAGCTGGTATTGTCATCAATCCTGTAATCAAACCGAGTCCCACCAGCACTTCTCCCCAAGGAATCAGGAAGTTGAACAACTCCACATTCGGTACGGCGAACTCTTTCAGAAATGCTGCGTACCAGCCCTGGACAGCCGGATGTTCCCCTGTTGCTTTGGCAATTGCCCCTTGTAAAAAGCCGCTTGCATCAAAACCATCGTTCACCTTATGCCAGCCTGCCTCAAACCATTTAATGCCCAGCCAAATTCTAAATACTGTCCAAATCACGCTAACTTTTTCATTTTGCCACCATTTCATGATGGTTCATCTCCTTGTTATATATTGTGAAATATTTCACATATGCAAGTAAAAAAATAATGTGTTTATCAGCTGATTGCTAAAGTTTAGTTTGTGAAATGTTTCACATTTACCTTACACTTATAATATACTCCTCACCCCCTGTTTATGCAATAGACAATGGCATAGTTCATAAAGCTGTCAAAAGTATGAAGGGATCTTGGACAAAGAGTCTGGGACAAAACTGAAACACCCAGACTCTTCTGAATATATTTTTCCAGTTGAAACCTCACTTATATGTGGCCAGCTACAACACCAGCCCCACAATCTCATTCACCCACTCCGTCCGTTCATCTTCACCGATCTTTTCACACAGCCGGCTATGAATCCGATTGAATTCGGGTACAATCTGCTTCATCACATCAAAAATCATTTCAGGATCACGCCCAGCGTCCCAGCCTGCCAAAAGTTCCTGCTCCCTCTGATTGAACTGAGAACGCTCCCCTTCATATTTTGACCACTCACCCGGGGCATTGGGCTGCCTGTCATTCACCATATCCCAGCCCGCAGCAACGCTCCATCTCATCATATTCAATGAATGGAGAGCATAGTATAGTTCTCCCCTTTTCGACCTTCTATACACTTCATGCAGATGAGCAAAGAACTTACTCCTCCATACCTCGAATTCACCGATGCTTACTTCATAATGGAAATGTTGTGATTGTTCTTTGACTTCTTCGACTATATCGTATGGATCATATGCGATATGTGCCTCTTCCCTCATGTAATGAGAAGGTTTGAGGTCTTCTTTCTTGTAGTAAAAAGCATCCACCTTCACAAAACTTTTGTAGTGGGCTACTGTATGTTTCGCCCAAGGGAAGTCTTCGAAATATAAGACGTCTCCCCAGCACTTCGCCCGTTCTTTCTTTTGCTTTCGATACGTTTCATAGACTTCATCTTTTACGACGATTCTCAGGTCCAAATCGGAATAGCGGTCGTGATTCCCTTTTGCCATAGATCCGCCATAGAAAACAGCCAGCACATTTTCGTCCTGAATCAAATCTTTTTTAATGGCATTCTTTATTTTCTCCCGTTCAGTGATCAAGTTAGCATCTCTTTCTTGGTGTTTCGTTTCGAATTCCAAGTCTGTCACCCTTTCTATTAAAAGTGTTCCTCTCTTTTACCACAGTAAAATCCTCCTCCCTGATCTCACACTTTTCAGATAGTAGAAGGGATTGAAACTCTTCGAATAAACGTTGGATTTCATCATATTGATTGATCAACTCTATGCTTCTATTGTATTCTTCTTCATTTCTATATCGTGTAATTTCCATCCATTTTGAAGGGTCGTCCTTACTTTTAAGGTGGAGAGAGCTAGAGTCTATATGACGGCTGTAAATGTCTGCCGCTTTTTTCTGGATTCTTAAATACTCTTGTTCTTTGTCCGGCTTGATATGATATTCATATACTTTAATAAACATCGCATTCACCCCTTCATCTCTTATCGCCTACAGATATTGAATAAATATTACCACATATTCCCTTTCCTACTACAGGATTTTCAGATAATCTAGAATAAATATAGTAAACTTGAAATGAAGATGGGTATTTAATCGATAGAAACTGCCTGACGGGGGTTGAACTTTATGAAATCGAATAAAAAGCTTTGGCGGATGTGGAAGATCGTTTCTTTAGCTGTCTCAATCGTCATCAGGATGTATTGGTATGAGCTGAGAAGGAAGACGGAAGCAGATAAGGAGCGGCTGTGGGAAAAAATCGGCCAGGAATTCAAGCAAACGTTATTTGAATTGAATGGTGTCCTGATCAAGGTTGGGCAGCTGATGAGTATTCGTGAAGACTTGCTTCCGAAAAGTTTTGTTGAACAGATTAAAGATCTGGTCGACCATGTTCCCCCATCTCCTTGGGAAGAGATAGAGATGGTGCTGGAATCTGAGTGGAAGTCGGCGGTCATGTCTAACCTGAAATCCTGTGACCGTGAAGCGGTTGCCTCTGCATCAATTGGCGAAGTGTATAAGGCACAACTGATGGATGGAACAGCCGTGGCAGTTAAGGTTCAGCGTCCGGAAATACCTGATCTGGTGAAAACCGATTTCATATCGCTTGCAATCATCCTCTGGTTTGTGAGGCATTTTGCCCCGATTCCAAAAGGATTTATCAATTTTAAGATGTTGTATCAGGAATTGAAACAGGTCATCGAGCAGGAGCTTGATTTTTATAAAGAAATGAAGACGGCGGTCGCGTTCAAAGAAAGATTCAAAGACCATTCAGGTGTAAAAATACCAGGAGTTTATCCGGAATTATGTACAGATAAAGTGTTGGTCATGGAATGGGTGGAGGGTGCCCGTCTTAACGATATTCCTGAGATTGCCCGTTTTGGATTGGAAGGCGAGAAACTCGGCCAGCGATTATTCCGCTTGTTCCTGCCGCAATGGCTGGAAGCCGGGACCTTCCATGCAGACCCGCATGCAGGAAACATCCTGATTCAGCCTGATGGAACTTTCGTCTTATTGGACTTCGGGATGGTCGGTGAAATTTCCAAACGTGATTCTGTGTATTTTCAACAATTACTGGAAGGCATCCTGTTAAAAGATTATCAGAAAGCAGCGGGAGCTCTCGCACAATTGGGCTTCTTGTTACCGGAAGCGAGCCTTAAAGGTATCGAGAGGCTGCTGGAGGAACTAGTGGCCATTGATATGGAGCAATTCAAACAAATGGATCTGATTGCTGTGAAAAAAGAAATGACTGAAATGATGAATTCTTTGCCAATCCAGGTTCCGACCCGCTTTATTTTTCTAGGTCGGTCATTTGCCACGATCGAGGGGCTTGTCTATACGTTATGCCCTGAAAAAGAAACACTCGACGTCATGAAACCTGCATTCCTGGATTGGGTAAAGAGCACCAATCTAAGTAAATGGGAGCTCCTGCTTAAATGGATAACGGCTCAGCCTTTATTTCAAGGTGTTCAGAAAGTCCGCCAGCTTATGGACATTCCCGAGCGTTTGATTCAGCAGAAAGATGACCATCAGAATCAATTGTTCCAATTCAGGCTTTATGAAAATCAAAAGAAACATGCATTTACACTTTTCATCATCGGAACAATCGGATTTTTCTTTGGATATCATCATCATAACGAAGTCCTTTGGCAAGGGAGCACTGCCTTATCACTGGTAGGGATATCAGGTTATTTCATTACCGGATTGAAACAGAAAAAGTGGTTAATTAAAGTGAAAAATCGATCATGATATAAAAAAGCGTTACTTCTAGTTAAAGAAGTAACGCTTTCTTTATCTATAGGAACACTCCCAGCTCGTACAGACGATGTTCCGGCCGCTTTGTTTAGCTTTGTACAGAGCTTCATCTGCATCCTGGAAGAGTGACTCATGCTCCTCTGCACGGGGATTGAAAGCGGAAACACCAACGGATACAGACAGCTGAAGCTTCTTCTGATCCGGCAGGAGAAATCGATATTCATATACGGCTTCTCTGACCCTTCCTGCAATCTCTTTAGCTTGTTCCACAGTACATTTAGGAAGCAGCAAGGAAAATTCCTCCCCCCCGTTCCGAGACAAGATGTCGCCTGCCCTGGTCAATCGGCTTAATAGTTCAGCAAGCTGTTTTAACACTTCGTCACCTGCTGTATGCCCATAGGTATCATTTATTTGTTTAAAATGATCGACATCAATCAGACAGATTGCGCACGTTTCCTTCTCCTCGATCGCTTCTTTGATCATGCGGTTATAATGACTGTCAAACGACCGGACATTATAAAGACCCGTCAAAGCATCCCTTAGTGCATTTTCTTTATACTGATAATAACGCTCGCTTGTCTTCCTGATATAATCGACAAAATATAAGGTCAAGTAGCCTCCGATCAATGTACTGAGAATATGGAATAATGCAATATCCCATACCTCTGCATACTTGTCCACAACGATGTAAAGAGCGATCGAGAAAATCAATTGACTATACAGCAGGAGAAACGTCCATCTTTTCCACGGACTTCCTTTCATGTAAGTTACAATCAATCCCGACCCGACTGCAATGGAAAGCATCATGAAAAGGGCCACATAAGAAGAGAAATTCACCGCTATGAAGAAACGTCCTGCGCTGATGACTGAAGCAGAAATGATCGTCGGTAAGAAGCCTCCATAGAACGCTACAAGAATGACCGGGATATGTCTCAAATCAAGAATCGTCATATCGTTGACACCTATGCTGTAGTGCATAAGGATAATTCCTAGAATTCCGGCTAAAATCCCGTCCAGTACTTTTATATGGATCGGTGATGTTAAGGTCAGCCTCTTCTTCCTGAAGAGTTGATGCCAAACAAACGTGAAAGACATTAACAGCGAAATGTTTATTACTAAATCACTTATCATAACTGTATCTTTCCTCACATTTAATATAATAGGTAAATTATACCGTAATTCCGTAGGAGATTTCACGTTTTTATTAATTTTATGTTCAGTAACACAACGTCAAACTTTAACGTAACCAGGTTTAATTCATTCACTCATGTTCTTCTGGCGGAACATCAGGATGAAATTGATAGTAATGCAAGTCAACCTTACCTTTATTGTTCAAAAATACTCCTTCTGATTCAAGGGATGTTTTTTGGCGGTTGAATTGTTCTTCGTCTTGAAAGCCGATTTCTCCTTTACTGTTGATCACCCGGTGCCAGGGAAGCCGATACTTTTCGCTCATCGAATGAAGAATCCTCACGACCTGCCTTGCTCCTCTTGGACTTCCTGCGTATTTTGCAATTTGACCGTACGACATGACTTTACCATGCGGGATATTTTTTATGATGTTCACGGCTCTTTCTGTAAAACTTTTCACTCGACTTTACTCCTTTATCATCAGATATGTTTAGCCTCACTGATTATATGAAATAGTAATAGGGGATGAAACGATGATGGTACAAGCCTCTTTCCTACAATAATCCATTTATTTATATTACACTAATGATTAGCTAAAGAGAGGACGTGATGGTGAAATGACGATAAAACTGATTGCTCTTGATATGGATGGAACGCTTGTCAATCATGAAGGCGAGGTTTCTCCGGAAAATGAAAAAGCCATTCAACGGGCAAAGGAAAAGGGAATTCATGTTGTGTTGAGTACAGGGCGCTCTCTTCGCAGATGCAGGGATATTTCCGATCAACTTGGCCGCTCTTCCTATTTGATCACTGTAAACGGCGGGGAAATTTATGATCATGAATACAATCTGGTGGACAGTACGCCACTTGATAGGGAGCTTGTAAAACTGCTTTGGACACTGAAGGAAGAACACGATATCTACTACTGGTCTTCGACTACCCAGGGATTATTCAATACCCACAACCCATTTGATCAGGATATAGATGCATATGACTGGTTAAAGTTTGGGTTTGATATCAAAGAAGATGAAGTCCGTAAAGTGGTGATGGATGAATTGATGAAAAATAAGGCACTTGAAATCACCAATTCCAGTCCTACGAATATCGAAATCAATCCGGCAGGCGTGAACAAAGCGGCGGCCCTTGTAAAGGTATGCGAATGGCTCGACCTCTCCATGGAAGAAGTAATGGCTGTCGGCGACAGCATGAACGATATCGCCATGATCAGGGAAGCAGGCTTTGGTGTGGCGATGGGGAATGCCCAGGAAAAAGTGAAGATAGCCGCCGATTGGGTGACAGGTCTGCACACTGACCATGGCGTTGCCCAGGCGATTGATAGGGTACTTTCTTCTGACGAATACCTATAGTCAAAAAGAGCATGAGCCACTAGTGGCTCATGCCCTTTTTTTTCACAGAAACTAGGAGTACCATCAAGAAGATGCTCCTTGAAAAATCCTTATTTAACGACAATTTCATTGTTTTCCAGCGTTACTAATACTTGGTTGATATCTTCTTCTTCAAGAAGTAAATCCGCAATCTTGTCTTCTACCTGCTCCTGGATCACCCGGCGCAATGGACGAGCTCCAAATTCAGGATGATAGCCTATTTCAACCAGCTTATCTTTTGCTTCTATATCAACGGTAACTGTAATCTTTTGATCGTCAAGCCCGGCTTGCAGATCAGCGAGCATTAGATCAAGAATTTGTAGAAGTTCTTCTTTCTCAAGCGACTGGAATTCAATGATACTGTCAAATCGGTTTAGGAATTCCGGCTTGAAGTAAGCTCCCAACGACTTCAGGATAGTTGTTTCCTTCACTGCATCAGTACCACCCGTATCAAAGCCTACGATCGCTTCCTTCTTATCTGTCACACCTGCATTACTTGTCATGATAATCACAGTATCTTTAAAGCTTACAGTTCTGCCCTGACTGTCTGTTAATCGTCCATCTTCCAGTATTTGCAAGAACATATGCTGCACATCAGGATGTGCTTTCTCGATTTCATCCAGCAGAATGATGGAATAAGGATTTCTCCTTACCTTCTCCGTGAGCTGTCCCGACTCTTCGTGTCCGACATACCCTGGAGGTGAACCAATCAGTTTGGAGACGGAATGCTTCTCCATGTATTCACTCATGTCTAATCGGAGCATACTATCTTTCGAACCGAATAATTCTTCAGCCAGCGTTTTCGTCAACTCTGTTTTACCAACACCAGTCGGGCCGACAAATAAGAAAGTACCGATTGGACGGTGCTTCGCCTTTAATCCTGCACGGCTTCGGCGAATCGCTTTTGCTACTTTTTTTACAGCTTCTGCCTGACCGATCACTTTATTAGAAAGATTTGTCTCAAGTTCTTTCATACGTTTCTTGTCATCGCTTTGAAGCTTCCCGACCGGTATGCCCGTCTTCGCTTCGATGATTGACTGGATAAGCTCCGGCTCTACCACTGATTTCCCCTTCGCATCACCATTTTGAAGCAGCTTCTCGATTTCTTTTTCCTTGTCACGAAGCTTAGCCGCTTCCTCGTAGCGCTCTTCCTTCGTTGCATAATCTTTCTTTGCTTTTACCTCATTCAGCTTCTTATAAAGGGCTGATGTGTCTTTTCCTTCTGACTGAAGGTTCATTTTAGAACCGGCTTCATCCATTAAATCGATTGCTTTATCGGGTAAGAAACGATCCTGGATGTAACGGTGGGATAGCTTAACGCATGACTCAATGGTTTCATCTGTATACGTTACACCATGAAAATTTTCATACTTATCACGCAATCCTTTTAGGATCTCAATTGCCTGTTCAGGATTTGGTTCATTCACCATCACTGGCTGGAACCGGCGTTCAAGAGCCGCATCTTTTTCGATTTGGCGGTACTCTTTCAGTGTAGTCGCACCGATCACCTGCAATTCACCACGGGCTAAAGCCGGTTTTAGGATATTGCCTGCATCCATTGAACCTTCTGCTGATCCGGCACCAACCAGCTGATGAATCTCATCAATGAATAACATGACATTCTTGCGGCTTTGAAGCTCGCTGATGATTGCCTTCAATCGCTCTTCAAAGGATCCGCGAACTCCTGTACCGGCTGTCAATGAAGCTACGTCCATCACATATACTTCTTTATTTAAAAGTTTTGAAGGAACCTCTTCGGCCGCAATTTTTAGTGCAAGCCCTTCCGCAATCGCTGTTTTCCCTACACCCGGCTCACCGATGAGAACGGGATTATTTTTATTGCGGCGGTTCAGGATTTCAATGACACGCTCGACCTCTTTATCTCTACCGATGACTGGATCGATAAGTCCTGCTTTGGCAGCATTGGTCACATTGCGTCCGAATTGATCAAGGATCCCGTTTCCGCCGTTCCCGCCTGTTTGAGCCTCAGGGCCAAGAGATTGCCCGCCAAATGTATGAGGCTGATGACCTTCCATATTCATGCCTTTGAATATTTCATCAAGAGGAAATCCCCCATTTAAACCAGAAGGCATTTTCGACTGTTGTTGTTGAAAACAAGCAGAGCACATATGCATTCTTGTCTTATGATTGTTGACTCTTTTAAAGACTTCAACCGTTGCCTGGTTTTGCTGACATACTTGACATTTCATACAGTATTACCTCCTCATGAGTAGTAAATATATTGATAAAGTTTAGTTATAAGTTTTACGGCCAAGATTAATCGCAATTTGACTTTGACTTTCTTTGACCTTCTAACCATATTATAGTTTGACCTTTTTTGACTTTCAAGAATTTTGTTTGTGGAATTTTATGTTAAAAATAATGGTATTTGAATGTCTGCATAAGGCAAAAAGGAAACTGTCTCACTCGACAGTTTCCTTAAATATTTTTATTTACTCCTATACCAGTTCGCGATCCCAGTGGCGGTGTGCGGAAACGGCATTGATGAATTCAGAGGTGAATGTGTTCATATCTTCGCCGGTCACAACCCCCGAAGCATTTTTGACTCCGATTTCTTCTAGTAGTTGTGCCCCCTCATGGGTAGCCCCGATCGGCTTAAAGTGGGCAAAGGCTTCTTTTACAAAATAGGCTGTATCTTCCTTGAATTTCTTATCAACGACCTTGCCGCCTGCCACGTATAAGCTGTCAAACAGGACGGAATCGCATGTAAGGAAGGTATGGTCGACTTCAAGTTCCTTTCCATCTACTCCTTTTAACACGCCGAGCTTATTGCTTATGATTTCAGGCTGAAGGCCTTCTTCCTTTAAATTGTCGATGACATTGGATACATCCGCACCGTCAAACTGATTGCTTACTATAACCCCCACTTTACGGGTATGGGGTTTTTTAATTGTGTTTTCCTGACTTAGAGCAGGAGAAGACTTGGTTACCTTGGATCCCGGTCCTTCCGGAATCTCGGCACCGATTGCTTCAGCAAATCCTTTTGCCAAATCAAGACTGACATGTGCGAACATATCAACCACCTGCTGGCGGATTGAATGGTTCATGACTTTCCCAAGTTCAAAGCTGAAAGCATTGATCATGTGTTCTTTCTCAGGCTCACTCATGCTATTCCAGAAAAGGGTGGCTTGAGAGAAGTGATCCTTAAAGCTTTCACTTCTGGCACGGACTTTGCGTCCTTCCATCTTCTCCTGATAATGAGTATACCCGCCTTCCTCTTCGCTTGCAGGTGCTGGTGTGTTATTGGCAAGTGAATTTTTATGGTAGCTCACCTGTCCTTTATTGATGGTATGGCGTCCGTATCCGTCACGCTGGTTGTTATGGAATGGACAAACAGGACGGTTGATCGGCAGCTCGTGGAAGTTCGGACCGCCAAGTCGAATCAGCTGTGTATCTGTATAAGAGAATAAGCGTCCCTGTAATAATGGATCATTTGAAAAATCAATGCCCGGCACGACAGAGCCAGGATGGAAAGCTGCCTGTTCGGTTTCTGCAAATACATTATCCACATTTCGGTTCAGCGTCATTTTACCGATGAGTTTCACCGGGACTTCTTCCTCCGGCCAAAGTTTTGTTGGATCCAGCACATCAAAGTCGAATTTGAATTCGTCTTCTTCTTTGATCAGTTGAACACCCAGTTCATATTCCGGGTAATCCCCATTCTCGATTGACTCATATAAATCACGGCGGTGGAAATCAGGGTCCTTACCGTTTATTTTTTGCGCTTCATCCCAGACGAGAGAGTGCGTTCCGAGAACCGGCTTCCAGTGGAACTTGACGAAATGGGCTTGTCCTTCCTCATTTACGAATCTGAATGTATGAACCCCGAATCCTTCCATCATGCGCAAGCTGCGTGGTATCGCGCGGTCTGACATGGCCCACATGACCATATGGGCGGACTCCTGGTTATTGGCTACGAAATCCCAGAATGTATCATGGGCGGTCGCTGCCTGAGGCATCTCATTATGGGGTTCCGGCTTGATCGCATGAACAAGGTCAGGGAATTTGATGGCATCCTGGATGAAGAATACCGGAATGTTATTCCCTACCAAATCGTAATTCCCTTCTTCTGTGTAAAATTTAGTTGCGAACCCGCGTGCGTCACGGACCGTCTCGGCGGATCCCCTGTTCCCTGCCACTGTAGAAAAGCGGACGAATACAGGTGTTTTCTTGGAAGGATCCTGTAAAAATCCTGCTTTCGTATATTCTTTCATAGACTCATAGACTTCGAACTCCCCGTGGGCAGCGAATCCCCGTGCATGGACAATACGCTCCGGAATACGCTCATGGTCGAAATGAGTCATCTTTTCACGGAAGTGGAAATCTTCTATCAAAGTAGGGCCGCGTTCACCGGCTTTTAGGGAAAACTCATCTTCAGACACCTTCAATCCCTGATTCGTCGTCAGATGTTTCCCACTGTCATCCACTCGATACTCTTCAAGCTGTTCATTCTTGCTGTTGCCGTTTACGCTGCGCTTCTTCTCGTTACTCATTCTCTCATCCCTTTCATTTGCTATGTAAAATTCTCTGTTGATTTTTTACCCGAATCCTTTGGATATAAACATAATTTGGATGCTCGATGTGTGTTAGTCTGAGTTTTTTGGAGCTGCCCGAAGTGTCGTATTTTGTAGAATTGTCGGTAAATCAAGGTTTTTTGTCCGCAAATCTAAATATTTGTCCGTAAATTAAATTTTTCGTCTGTATTTCTTAAATATTGTCCGCAAATCGTACTTTTCGTCCGAAACTCGCTCCTCCTATTGATTCCACCTTATAACAAAGCCCAAATATCCGTTCTCCTCAAAAAAACCATGTTATACTCTAAAAAAACAACAAAATCCCAATAAATAGGAGTGTAATCCATGAACGAAGAAACCAAATGCCCTTTCTGCCATCCGCATGAAGATCCCGAACAAAATATCATTTTCGAAAATGAAACTTGTTATTTTTTGCAGCACAATCTTCATCAAGATGTGCTTGAAGGCTGCGGAGTCATCGTGCCCAAGAAACATCAGCAGGATGCTTTCTCGCTGACAAAAGAAGAATGGAACGACACATATGAACTGTTGCAAAAAGCAAAAAACTATCTCGATGAAACATATGAAGCAGACGGTTATACTCTCGGCTGGAATGTAGGAAAGGTATCCAATCAGTTCATCCTCCACAGCCACTTCCATATCATCCCGCGTTACAACGATGAGCCGCTTGCCGGAAAAGGAGTCCGCTACTGGTTAAAGCAGCCTGAAAACAATCGTCCTAACAAATAATTTCAAGGCCCGTCCCGCAGTGCTTTAAAGCACTGCGGGACGGGCCTTCTAGTAATAAACGCCTGAAATTTTTGGAAAAACCATTTACAAGCGTAACATTGTTCTGCTATAGTACATATAAAGTAACGTAACAATGTTTTGTTACAGTTAAATGGAGGTGATGTTTACATGGATGGCGAACTTATATCCAAAAAGGAAGTTTTGGAGTTGACAGGTATTTCTTATGGGCAGCTCTATCGCTGGAAGCGCAAAAATATCATCCCGGAAGATTGGTTTATCAAGAAGTCCAGTTTTACTGGCCAGGAAACCTTCTTTCCAAGAGAAAAAATGCTGGCAAGGATAGCAAAAGTGAAAGAAATGAAAGATACCCACTCCCTTGATGAATTATCCGATTTCTTTTCACCAAATCCGACGAAGATCGAAGTCACATTAGATTCATTACGGCTGCAAAAAATTCTCCAGTCTGACACCATTTCGATCTGCACACCTCTATTGAAAAACGTGAATGCAATTGAATTTCCAGACATCCTGAATATGTTCATTCTTGAAAAAGTACGAACCTGTATGGACACAGAAGAAGATTTAAAGACACTGTTTCTTTTTTTAGAAGAAAACTTTGAGGCTAACAACAGTCCTTCATATGAACTAAGAGGACTGCGGAAACAAAATACGGTCATTTGGATGCTGCTTCCCCTCCAATCCATCACTTTTATTGATCAGACAGCCGAGACGATTGTGAAGCTCGATTTACTCCAGATGGTTGAAGAATTAAAAATCATGTTAATAAGTGAAATTCATTTTTAATGAGGAGGAATACAGAATGAGTACAGTTGAGAAAAAAGAATTGCATGACTTAAAAATCAGCGGGTCTGGTACGTCGGGCGGCGGTCAGTTCAACTCTGTGAAAATCAGTGGGAGCGGAACGATACAAGGTGATATTGAATGTAAGAGCCTTAAAATCTCAGGTTCCGGAATAGTAAACGGAGACATCACGTCCGAAGAGTTTAAAAGCAGCGGGTCTTCAAAAATTACCGGGAGCATCAACGCTAAAGAAATGACCATCAGCGGAAGCACAAAAATTGAAGGTTCGGTCACTGCTGCTGAGATGTCAGTGAGCGGATCAAGCAAAATCAGTGAGAATCTTACATGCAGGGACTTTAGTTCGAGCGGAGCAACGAAGATCGACGGCAAGCTTCATGGGGGCAAAATTAAATCCCATGGATCACTCAAAGTAGAGAAAGATTGTGAAGTGGAAACCTTTATCTCAAGGGGATCGGTCAAAATCAAAGGCCTTCTCAGTGCGGATAAGGTGGATATTAAAATAAGCCATGAATCATACATTAAGGAAATTGGTGGAGAAGTCATTGAAGTGAAAAACGAGCATTCAGCTAAACTCTTCAAGCAGGTTGTGAACTTCTTCATGCAGCGTGATGACCACCTCCAATCCGATTTAATCGAAGGTGACGACATTTATCTTGAAAACACAAAGGCAAAGCTGGTAAGAGGAAAAAATGTAAAGATCGGCGAAAATTGTGAAATCGAAACAGTTGAATACTCGGGCGCATTTGATGTTAATGATAGCAGTAAAGTAGGCAAGACGGTGAAAAATTAACTCATTTCGCTCATTTTTTTCACACCAATAACGTTAATTGAAGCCGGGGATTCTCTTCTGGCTTTTTCTATGTAAAGATTATCCTTAAGATGATTTTATTGCAAAGGCCGGTCCCTCACTGTTTAACGTGAGGGACCGGCCTTGAACTTAATTCAGTATTGTTTTCGAAACGTTTGCTTGTTTCATAGATGGCTGGATTACCAGGTCTTCATGATTTATTTTCAACAGTGTGTTCAAGCTTTTATCGACACATGAAGAAATGGAAGAAAGGTATTGGTGTAACCGCACAAGATGATCATCCATTTCCCGTCTATCATTAAGAATGCTAGTTATGATTTCCATTGGATGATCGTTATTTAATAGATAGACCAATTTTTTTTCTTTTAAGAATTCCAGATTGACTTCTTCCTGACCTGGTAAATAATCATGTATGAAGATCGGTATCCTTTTATTTAGAACTTCCGTTATCGTGACTCCGCCTGGTTTTGTAATGATGGCATCAACTGAATCGTAAATCTCATTCAGTTCTTCACGGTCGTCTATATACATTAATGGTGTTATGTTCGGTTTATCGGAAAGCATGTCGAACAATTTTTTATTGTGTCCGCAAAGGACGGTGTACCTGAAATTTTGAGTACGGGAAGGATCCACCATGAATTCCTGCAAAACGCATAACCCATTATTCCCGCCGGCAACCAGCAGATGTTTATGATCTGTTTCTGCTCTTTGCTCCCTTGTCTTTCCATCTTTAAAGATATCCGAAACTGGCACTCCCGTGGAAAAGATTCGATCTGATGAAACGGAATGTTCCTTGATCAATTCCTGTTTCGTTTCACTGCTAGGAACCAAGTGGAAATCAATATTTTCTTTATCCCACACTCCATTGATAAAGAAATCAGTATACACATTCACCGTTTTTGGAGCGAAAGCCGGAGATTTTTTCTTCAGCTTACCCAGAATCCTTGACGGAAATGAATGGGTGCAAATGATATGGGATGGTTGTTCTTCTTCTATTAATTGTTTCAGCTTCATTTCAAAATAAATGGAGAACATTGAAAGACCCTTCAACATTCCCGTATAGTCATCGCTCATCATTAACTGCGAATAGAATCGTTTATAACTTTCAGGAAATGCCTTGATCCACTTCAAGTAAAAATGAGATACCGCATTTTCCAGCAATTGATTTGAGAAAGATAGGAAATCAACAATCTTTACTTCTGCATCCGGATGGTTGTCTTTGATCTTCTGCTGAATTACTTCTGCTACTTTGACATGCCCAGTCGGTACACTGAACATAGACAATAAGATGATTTTCAAACCTTTCCCCTCTCTTTCCTCTTCTTCCTTAAAAAGCGTGCCAATGAAGTCACTAAGAAAATGACCAAAAGCCCAACCCCTAAATAAGGAACATAGTTTGGATTAATCGGAAACGAACTTCCCAATCCCCATCCCAGCAGGATGTATGTTATGGTCCAAAGAAGTGAACCCGCACCTGAAATAACCAGATATTTCACTATATTAATTGAAAATATTCCAGATAGATAAGGAGCAACCTGACGGAGTCCCGGCATGAAGAAACCCATGATTAGCGTTTTCGATGAGTTTTTCGTGAACTGCCCCTCAAACGTCAGTGCCTTTTCTTCTGTAATCCCAACCCATTTTCCATATTTATTGATGACGGGATAACCCACATATTTTCCGGCATAGTATCCCCCGATCATCCCCGCAAAAGTTCCAAGGAATGAAAACAGGATGCCCCATGACATGGATAATTGGCCATAAGCTGATAAAACTCCAACTAAAAACAGCAGCGATTCTTCAGGTGATGGTATCCCCACGATCCCAAAGAATAAAAAAAGGAAGATAATGAAATAACTGTACTCTTGAATATAATGAATGATTTGTTCGCTGCCCATGCCAAGACTCCTTATACTAAGATGCATCATCAAGGGGAATAAACCGGATATTTCTGTTCAGTGCATCTTCAATGAATGCATCCAAACATTCTAGCATATACTTTGGAGCTTCGTCATCCGCACCAAGCGTTGCCCCGTGGTCATGAAGAACAAACACGGCTCCTTCAGAGTCTGCACTTATCAAGCGGTGAAGCAAGTGTTCCTTACACTCCTTCACTTTCCAATCTTTAAAAATATGAGACCATATGACAATGCGGTAACGCTTGGTGAAGAATAACGAGAACAGGTTAAGATGTCCCCAGGGAGGACGGTATAAATACGTCTCTTCACCAGTTATCCGTTTTAGTACTTCATTCGTCCTCTCCAATTGCTTTTTTAAACCCAATGGACTCAAGAACCAGCTTGATACATGCCGGTAATGGTGAAGGCCCAATGCGTGCCCCTCTGCCCGCATCCTTTTGATTAATTCTTTATTTTGATCTGCGTTCTCACCAACAACAAAGAATGTTGCTTTGACTCCGTGTTTTTTAAGTAAATCCAAAAGAGCAAGGGTATAGACGGGATGAGGGCCGTCGTCGAACGTCAATGCGATGGTATGGTCATGCGGGACCCTTCTGATGATCTTCACATTCATCCACCGAATGACGATTGTACTTAATATCGAATAAATAAAAAATACGCCTATGATTAAGATCAGTAAAGCGACCAATGTATAGTTACACTCCCAGCGATAAAAATTGCCAGTCAATTTCGATTATAGGGCAAGCCCATATAAAAATCTGATTTATTTGCCCTATGTCATCTTATAATGCTTTATTGATTTTATCAATGTTCATTACCCTTTTTCCTATGTCTGTAACCCTGGATACAATACGAAGCTTTTTTCAATTCCTCCCCGTTGCCTTCACTCTTCCTTACCTTTTCTAGCAATCACTTTACCCAATCTGGTAAGAAAGCGTATTTTTATTCTGAATGTTCTGCTATATTAATAGGTATATAGTACAAACTTATCAACCATGATGGAGGACTTTATGACCCGTCTTACTGAGCATCTGATCGTCATTTCATTTGACTGTTTATCAGCACAGGATCATTCCGTACTAAAAGATCTCCCCCACTTCAACGAACTGCTTTCAAAAGGCTCCCTTTGCAAAAATGTCGAAACGATTTATCCATCTGTCACCTACCCTTGTCACGCCACGATCATGACGGGAAATTTCCCCAAACGGCACGGCATCATTAACAATACCTTCATACAGCCTGGCAGGGTGTCCCCCGATTGGTACTGGCATCGCCGCCATATAAAAGGCACCACCCTGTATGATGAAGCAAAGAAAGCCGGCTTGAAGACAGCTGCTCTCTTGTGGCCGGTTACAGCAAAGGCGGATATCGATTACAACATGCCAGAAATCTTTGCCAATCGCTCCTGGCATAATCAAATACTAATCTCTCTTTTTAACGGATCACCTCTTTACCAATTAAGTATGAATCGCCGCTTCGGTCATATCAGAAAGGGGCTCAACCAGCCTGAACTTGATGATTTCGTTTTGGAATCGACGATTGCAACCATCAAAGAGAAAAAGCCCAATTTACTGCTTGTTCACTTTACCGATCTTGATACACAGAGGCATTATCATGGTTTTTCTTCGGAGGAAGCCCATGCCGCAATCAGCCGGCACGACAACAGGCTCGGTAAAATCATCGAGGCGCTTAAGGAAGCAGGAATATATGAGAATTCTGCTATCGTTGCACTGGGCGATCACAGCGCACTAGATGAATCCAAAGCCGTTCAATTAAATGTTTTATTCAAAGAAAAGGGCTTTATCTCCCTTGATCAAAAGGGCAGAGTAAAAGACTGGCAGGCTTACTGTAAAGGCTGTGATGGTTCTGCCTACATTTATGTAAAAGATTATTCTGTCAAAAATGAGGTTGAGAAACTTCTTTATGAACTCTATGAAACACCAACAAATGGGATTCAACAAATCTATACCGGAAAAGAAGCTGGAGAAATGGGAGCCGACCACACAAGTGCCTTTATGCTGGAAGCCAAGCTCGGCTATTACTTTAAAGATAAGCTTGACGGTGATTTCATCCATACGATCACCCCTGAAGATGTTAGAGAAAAACGGTATACATGGGGCTCGCACGGCTACTCTCCCAAGAAAGAAAACTATACGACGATTTTCATGGCATCCGGAAAAGGCATCGTCCCGAACAAAGAAATTGATGGCATGCACCTTGTAGACGAAGGCCCTACATTTGCCAGGTTGCTGGGACTCGACTTAGGAAGAACAGATGGGAAAGTACTTGCAGAGCTCATAGATGAATAGATTTTACTAATGCGATTATGTTCCTGGGGAGGAATAAAATGATGAAGCGATTTTCCAAGGAAGAAAACAGCTGGATCTTTTATGACTGGGCCAATTCTGCCTATTCAATCATTATTTCAACGGCGGTTTTTCCACTATTTTATAAAGCTGCAGCCACGAATGCCGGTGTCAGTGCAGCCAATTCCACTGCGTATTTAGGATATACCGTTGCAATCGCTACTTTCATTCTGGCGATGCTTAGTCCGATTTTAGGTACGATTGCCGATTATCAAGGCTATAAAAAGAAATTTTTCACCTTTTTCTTTGCTTTGGGAGTAATCTTTACTGCGATCCTCGCTTTTGTACCCAGTGACCAATGGCTTCTGCTTCTTATTTTCTATACGGTAGCAGCCATCGGTTCGGCAGGCTCCAACGTCTTCTACGATGCTTTCCTGACAGATGTCACAACTGAGGAACGAATGAACAAAGTATCTTCAAGAGGATTCGGTTTCGGTTATATCGGGAGTACCATCCCTTTTATCATCAGCATCGCAATCATCGTACTTTCACAAAATGGCGTCCTGCCGCTTACAACCACTATAGCAAGTAAAATAGCCTTTATCATTACTGCCATCTGGTGGGGAGTGTTCTCGATTCCCCTAATCAAAAATGTTCATCAGCGTTATTTTATCGAAAGGGAACCGAAACCCGTGGTGAACAGTTTCAGGCGGTTAGGTAAAACGATCAAAGAAATCAGGCAGTACCGTGCTCTCTTCTTATTTCTTCTTGCGTACTTCTTCTATATCGATGGAGTCGGAACGATCATTACGATGTCTACTGCTTATGGGACGGACCTCGGCATTACGGCGACCAACCTCTTGATCATCCTGTTCGTCACCCAGGTGGTTGCCGGCCCATTCGCGATTCTATACGGTCGCCTTGCAGAACGATTTACGGGTAAAAAGATGCTTTATGTCGGAATCTGCATTTATATTATCGTATGTATTTATGCTTACTTCCTTGAAACGACCTTGGATTTCTGGATCCTCGCGATGCTCGTTGCTTCTTCACAAGGCGGGATACAGGCACTCAGCAGGGCTTATTTTGCCAAATTGATCCCTAAGAAAAATTCCAATGAGTTCTTCGGATTCTATAATATTTTCGGGAAATTCGCCTCCATCCTCGGTCCCCTCCTTGTCGGTGTGACCGCACAAGTTACAGGGGATTCAAGCAGCGGGGTGTTCAGTCTTGTCATTCTGTTTATCATTGGTCTGATCATTCTTGCATTTGTACCTGAACCAAAGGCTGGCGGAGTGAGCAAGCCGACCATCGTATAAAAAAAGCGCCTGCTCCTTGATAATAAGGATCAGGCGTTTTACTTTAAAACGTATGTGCTGCATCTTTTGCCCGTGCAATTCCGTCTGCTTTTATTTCATCAGCTTTGTCAGGCATGGCTGCATGCCCTTCAATAAATAATCCCTCAAACGACGGCACTCCGAAGAACTGCATGATGATCTCCAGATATCGGTGCCCCATTTCCATCGAAGCAGCAGGTCCTTCAGAATAAACTCCTCCACGCGCCTGGATATGAAGAGCTTTTTTATCAGTTAAGAGCCCTACAGGACCCTCAGCCGTATATTTAAAACTTTTCCCGGCAACCGCAACTGAGTCAATGTATGCCTTCATAAGTGGAGGGAAAGAAAAGTTCCACAGTGGAGTGACGAACACATATTTATCCCCTGCTGTAAACTGGTCGGATAGCTCATTCAAACGCTGCACTTTCTCTTTTTCATCCGGGGACAATTCTTCAAATCCTTTTCCCGACTGCAGCTTTCCCCAGCCGCTGAATACATCGGCATCAATATGAGGGATGTGCTCCTTGTATAAGTCGATATGTACCACCTCATGGCCTGGATTTACTTCTTTATATGTGTCGATGAAAGCTTTCGCTGCCGCCATACTGTAGGACATGGTGTCATCATGTGGATGCGCGGTGATGTATAATACTTTTGTCATATTGAACCCTTCCTTGTCATCAATTTTTTCGTCTTATTCAGTTTGTGAAGAAATCGATATTCTATTCGAAGAAGAGGCGGCAAACGTCTTTCGTACTTCAACAAAAAAAGATGCTGCCATTTCTGGCAGCACCCCCTTTTTTCTACTTATCGTCTGCAACCGCTTCAAATGGGTTGCCCGCGACATTTTTTCTCATTTCTTCAGTCAATTCGAATGGCTCATTTTCAGTTGGTGCCCC
Organism: Rossellomorea sp. ABR4_012; assembly: GCF_056159545.1. Classification (NCBI taxonomy): domain Bacteria; kingdom Bacillati; phylum Bacillota; class Bacilli; order Caryophanales; family Bacillaceae; genus Rossellomorea; species Rossellomorea sp. ABR4_012. Next base: position 53,543 of record NZ_JBSWVK010000008.1, on the reverse strand, counting down.
GCTGGCCATGTGGCTGCTTCCATCGTAGTGAAATGGTTTATTTTCCATCACTCAACACCTCCGTAATGTTATGTATAATGTGTCCCCGTCGTTTGATTTTATTCTGCCGTGACTTAAGTGCCGTATGATAAAACAAAATCTGCTTAAGGCGAATGACTTTATCACTATACTATAAATACTCATATAATTCTTTATTACTACAAGAAAATCCTGTACATTTTATGTTTTCAAAAAAATTTATGCAAAAAAGCCTATCCACATTACAGCGTGGATAGACTCTGTATTACATATGATGCTTTTGTTGTTTACCGTAAAATCTTTGTCTTTTTCGTTTTATGATAAGTTCTTCGAGGGTGCCTGCCCCGCAAATGACTCCGAGAATGATGAATACAAGCCCCAGTAAATGCTGGGAAGTGATTTTTTCGCCTAAAAATATCGCTGCTCCCACTAATGAGAAAAAAGTGTTGAGATTAAGGAAGATAGAGGTTTCTGCTGCTCCGAGCTTACCGATCGAATGATTATACAACATATGTCCGAGTGCAGTCGCAAGCATGGCGGAAGCAAAAAACAGCACCCAGATTGCCACGGAAGCATCGCCAAGCTGTGTGAGTCCCGCAGGCTCCTTGATTAACCCGATAAAGAATAAAATCACAGAGCCGAATACAAGCATATACCCTGTCAATAATCGAGGGTCGAGAGTCTTGGCTGCCCGGCTGATGATGATGAAGCTTAGTGCCTGGGAGAAGATTGAAATGAATACCATCGCATCTCCGCTGTTCAGATTTCCAATCCCTTTCCCTCCCGATAGTACAATGATCGATACACCGATTCCGCCAAGAATGAAGCCGATCACCTTGATGACAGTAGGGCGGTTCCTAAGAATAATGGAGGCAAGCAGAGCCGTCAGCAAAGGACCTGTTCCCAGGATGAGCCCTCCATTGGTGGAAGTGGTCTGTGTCAGACCCACTGATAGAAAATAATGATGGCTCACTACATTCAGCAGCCCGCCGCCAATGATGAAAAGGCTCTCCCTCCTTGTGGGTTTTCGAACTTTTTTCATGATTCCCAAAATGATAAATACCGTCAGCCCGGCAGTAAAGATCCGCAGGGACGTGATTGTGACGGGGGTAAATTCTGTTACCAACGTTTTCAAAGCCGGGACATTGAATCCCCAAATCATCATGATGAACACCAATACTAAGTATGTCTGCCACTTTTTCACTGTTCTCAAGACCTTTTCTCTAGATTTTTGCAGTATGGTTCCTGCATTTGTTTCATTTCATCATATCACCCATTTTACTTCTTTACTACGGTGAATCACGAAATTTTTGTAAAGATTTACTAGATTAGTTCTTGGGACATGTAATATTTTACTCCATCTTGCAAGACTTCTAATCTCCCCCTCTATTTATGTGCTATAGTAAAGAACGAAAGGAGCGATTGACTATGAACAAACAAGAATTACCGCCTAAAACATGCAGCATCGAGCGTCTTGTAACGAAAGAAAGCGATGTGGAATTGGTGCTTCAAGGCAAGAAGACGGCAACACGACGAAACGGCCGTTATGCCGATGTAGGGGAACTCATGGAACTTAAAGGAAAAAAATACATAGTGAATAATGTTTATTCCCAATCCCTTGGAGAATTGACAGACGACCATGCCCGTCAGGAAGGCTTTCAAACTGTTGAAGAATATAAAGAAACCATCCTCTCTTATCATCCAGGAATGCCTTGGCACCCCAAAATGCGAGTATGGGTGCATGAATTCAGTGCCGTAATCGAATAGGACAGGAAAATGGATTTATTCTATCGGTTCATTATTTATTTGCACGTACTGAGTGTAGTGGCTTCCATCGGTCCGTTTTTTATTTTGCTTCCCATGATCAAGAAGCTTCGGATAGCTTCAGAAGAAGAACTGACTCCGTATTTGGATACATTTCGTTTTACTGTGCGATTATCCAAACATGCGGGTCATGTCCTGGTGGGAACGGGCGTCCTTTTGGTTTTATTGGGACCGTGGACATGGGGGACCCCATGGATCGTCATGACACTTTTCATCATGTTTTGCTCACTCTTTTTCCTTGCACGGGCTTTTTCGCCAACGCTCAGGAAGTTTGACGACAATCAAGAGAAACGTGAACCATTGATAGCAAAATTGAAGCGAACCATTTGGACTTACCTTATCCTGCTGCTTGCCATGCTTTGGTTTATGGTGGTTAAGCCGAATTTGTGGTGATTTGCTGAATTCCGTCAGTTTATAAAGTCAGTCCCAATAAAAAAACATACCGCATGGCTCTTTGTGCCATTTCGGTATGTTTTTTTAGAGAAATCATAAATAACCATTATGGTTATTTTCCGCTATTGAAATCCTCTTTTATAAAAACACAAAAGCGAGTTAATAGATTCATTCACCTATACCATTTCCTTTGTACTGAATATAGTAATTCTATAGGTGCAAAGGAGGTGGAAATATGACTGACTTCTCTAAGTGGCTTTATTGTTGTATTGGCGCGGCTATTGCCCTGTTAGGTTTTGTGGGAATTGGAATGGGGCTTGGAATGGCCGGTGCGTATGCACTAGAAGGAATCGCCAGACAGCCTACAGCTATAGGCATAATGTCCGAATTTATGCTGTGGTATGTGGTAATACCTGAGTTGATTCTAGCTTCTATAGTAGCATATATCTCTTTGAAGATTCTTTGTAAGGGGAAGCATGATGATGATTACTAGTTTTAGGGGCCGGACTCAGATAGCCAAGGGTAGATGATCTGTCATAGATTATCATGCATTCAACGAAACCAGCCTGCTCCATTCAGAGCAGGTTTTGTTATATATTGAAAAGAGAAAGAAGATCGTTTGCCGCTATCCATTCTATTAATCACACTTAATTAGGAACTCCGAACCCTCACCGTCTTAATCTTAACAATAAAGTAATAATACTTATACACAATGATCAGGCTCAGTATCACCTTGACGATGATTTTATCGGTCATGAATAGAGGAATAAGGATCATCATATCGGAAAACACCATAAGTGTGATTTTTTGGCGCATCGTCATGGAACGATTCTTTATAAACCCTTCTAAATGTTTTTTATATACACCTGTCCCCTTAAACCAGACTTCGAACCGTTTGGACCCTTTTACAAAGAAGTAGGAAGCCAGTAATAATAGCGGTGTAGTAGGGATGAGAGGCAGCACGATACCGATGATGCCGATTCCCATAAATAGAAATCCGAGGGCGATAAAAATCCCTTTCTTAATACTCTTCATAGTGCCTGCTTCCCTTCCCCGGTCAAGTTTTGTCTCCTTTCATTGTATGAATCTCCCCTTCACATCACAAGTGACAATTATTCAACATATTTGAAGGCCCGTCCCATTGCTTTAAAGCAACGAGGGACGGGCCTTCGGTTATTTTTCGCCCTTTGAATTCAACATTTTCATAAAGTATGCTGACGGTACAAGCAGGCCGATGGCTGCTTCTATAAGGGCGAAGAAGCGAAGATGGCCTACCGGAAGGAAGTCTCCATATCCGACGGATAGAATCGTTACCCCGCTGAAGTATAGATAGTTCGAGAAACTGTGGGGGACGGGCTTGCCCTCCGGTACGCTGTATCGTAATACGATCTCGCTCATTCCAAGACCGTAATAAAGTACGGCAAATGCAAACGTAACTCCCATCAGCACAAAGAATAATTTGTAGAACATTTTCGTACTGAAGTAACTGTATTTGAATTCTTTATTTTTAAAGAAATAAATTAAGTTAATGAAAATAAACAAGATGGCTCCCAATACTAGTAGATTACCCAAAACTGTAGTTTCCTCCTTGATAGATTTGTGTTTCTCTTAATTTATCCACTTGAAGACTATCTAAAACGCATGATTTACTTTTACGGCAATGTCAGGTACATCTTTGCTTTTCTTCTGAACTGCCCTTCTATCATTCTTCTTTTATGTTAGAATAATTAAGTTGTGTTAATTTTCATTGGATTAAAAGATACGAGGAGGAACCACGATGGATTTTCTATTTCCACTGGGACTGGCCATTTCTTCTGGGGCCATCATTGCTCTATTAAAAATTATTGCGATAGATATTATCCTGTCTGGTGATAATGCGATTGTCATAGCAATGGCCACAAGAGGGCTGCCGAAAGAGCTTCAAAATAAAGCAATCTTCTGGGGAACGGCAGGAGCAGTCATTTTACGTATTTTCTTCGCTGCAATCATCGTTTATTTGTTAAAGATCCCTTATGTGCACTTAATAGGTGGAGTTCTGCTTCTATGGATTGCATATAAGGTATTGGTAGAAGAAGAAGGAGAAGCCAATATAAAGTCACATACCGGTATCAGACAAGCTATTACGACCATCATCATAGCTGATGCTGTGATGAGCCTTGATAATGTGGTTGCCGTTGCCGGTGCAGCCCATGGTCATATCGGGATGATTGCACTCGGTGTATTCATTTCCATCCCAATCATGATCTTCGGTTCCAAAGCGATTGTAAAAATTCTCGAGAAATATCGCTGGATTGCGTACTTAGGTGCAGGTATCCTGGCTTTTACAGCTGGTGAAATGATTGTAAGAGATCATCAATTCCTAAAACTATTTGATATTCATCATGGACCGGTAACGTATGCCATTACGATCGGTCTTACTGTGGCTGTATTATTGATTGGCTACCTTGTAAATCGCAAGTCCGGAGTTCAAGAAGAAGACAGGCTGCGTCAAGCAAATTAATTACGTGAAAAGATGCCTTTTGGGCATCTTTTTTTATACACCTTACTAGAACTTATGAAATAAATTACTTGTGGAAAGACTATATTGTAGTTTATCAGCAATGAATTGCTAAGGGTGGGTTTGCTTTGGATTTTTTCGCCAGCCAGGAGTCATTAACAGCTGTCCAATGGATATTGAGAGCTGTAGTAGGGTTTTTCTTTTTAGTGATCATCGCAAAATTGATGGGACAGCGGTCCATCTCTCAATTAAGATTCCTTGATTTTGTTATGGCATTATTATTGGGAAATATCATGGCTCACCCATTGTCTGACGAAGGACTGGGATTAAAAGGGTCCATGATTACCATGGGTACATTAGTCTCATTATATCTCATCGGCGTTTTTATCAGTTTGAAGTTTACGTTTATTAAAAAAATGTTGGACCCATCTCCTATTCCACTTATTGAAAACGGAATAATCAATTATCATAACCTAAAGAAGGCTAGAATTCCGCTCGACAGCCTCCTATCAGAATTAAGAAAACAGCAGACCGAAGAGGTACATAAAGTAGCACTGGCTCTATGGGAACCTGGCGGAGAAATCTCTATTTTTCAAAAGAGCGAGCATCAGCCGGTCACACTCAAGGAATTCACTGCATCTTATAAACCGTTTGATCTGCCGATTCCGATTATTGAAGAAGGGAAGATCAATTATCGGGAATTACAGCATTTGAATAAAGATGAATCCTGGTTGAATAACCAGCTAAGAATTTCCTATAATGCTTCCGTTCATGACGTTTTGCTCGCCACCCTAGACAAGCAAGATCAGATTAGAATTTATTTATACAAATAAAGCCCTCTCCAACGTCCGAGAGGGCTTTATGATTATTTAATCATCTGCTTCACCAGTTCTTTATTCCGTTTCTTGAATACTTCATTATGAGAAGAAACCATCGCTCTTTCCTCCGCTTCAGGCTGGATGAATTTCTTGGCCTTATTGACCGCATTTGCTGCATCCTGGAAAGCCCCCGCGATTAAATTGACTTTCCCTTCATGCATCAGGATATCCCCAGCAGCATAAAGACCATCAATCGAAGACTCGCTGACTGAGTTGCCTTCAATATAAAAATCATTCACCATTTTGATGCCCAAGCTGCTGTTTTTCAACAACGAAGCATCGATTTCGTATCCATGATTGATGATCACTTCATCGATATCAAGATAAGAAAGTTCTCCTGTCTGGTGATTCGTCAACTGAACCCTTTCAATGCGTTCGTGGTCTTTCCCCGCCATCAGCTTGGTGATGGAAGTATGGAATATACAGGTGGCAGTGCTGTTCATGAGCTGGGCACATTGGGCTTCGTGGCCGTTCAGTGCTTCTTTTCGGTATGTAACGTACACCTTTTTCGCAATCGGCTCCAATTCATTTGCCCAGTCGACAGCAGAATTCCCGCCGCCGGAAATGACGACAGTCTTGTCTTTGAAACTCATCAATGATTTCACCGTATAATGGAGATTAGAAATTTCGAACCTGTCTGCCCCTTCAATATCAAGTTTCTGAGGGTTGATGATCCCGCTTCCAACTGCCACGATCACGGTTTTGGAGTAATGCTTTTGTCCCGAATACCCTTCTAAAATGAATAAGCCTTCCTCATTACGCGTAATGCTTTCGACTTTCTCATTCAGGACTACCTCAGGATCAAAGGTCAGTCCCTGCTGAACGAGCTGCTTGATCAGCTCAGCCCCTGGTGTAGGAGTGAGCCCCCCTACATCCCAGATCATTTTCTCGGGATATACATGTACTTTTCCGCCTAACATCGGCTGATACTCGATGATCTTTGTTTTCATTTCCCTCAGACCGCTGTAAAAAGCAGAGTAAAGCCCGGCCGGACCTCCTCCGATTACTGTAACGTCAAATAAATCTTGCTCTTCCATGTCCGTTCACTCCCTGAAATCAACCGTTATTGATTATCATTCTCAATTACATACTACCTCTTTTCAGTGGAAGTGGCAATAAAAAAATTGTGTTGACATTGGGAAAAAAGAATTATAGTATGATATTGTTCGAGAATGAGAATCGTTATCATTCAATCCACATATAAACGGAGGTCTTAAAATGGTTCGCCTATATACAAATGAATTAAACATTGGCTATGGTGACCACCTGATCGTGAAAGATCTTAGCGTTCAAATCCCTGATAAAAAAATCACCACCATCATAGGATCAAATGGATGCGGAAAGTCGACTTTGCTGAAAGCGATTACCCGGATCATCTCCCATCAATCCGGAAGTGTGCTTTTGGATGGTGAAAATATATCAAAAGGGAATACGAAGGAACTAGCCAAGAAAATGGCTATTCTGCCTCAGACTCCTGAAAGTGCCAGCGGATTGACGGTCGGTGAATTGGTTTCCTACGGGCGTTTCCCTCATCAAAAAGGCATGGGACGCATGTCAAAGAAAGATTATGAGGTCATCAACTGGGCCCTTGATGTGACAGGCACCGCTGACTTTAAGTACCGTCAGGTCGATGCTTTATCCGGAGGACAGAGACAGCGCGTCTGGATTGCCATGGCTCTTGCACAGGAAACAGATATCATCTTCCTTGATGAACCAACTACATATCTTGATATGGCCCACCAGCTCGAAGTACTGGAGCTCCTTCAGAAGCTGAATGTCGAACAGGAACGCACGATCGTCATGGTTCTTCATGACCTGAATCAGGCTGCACGCTTCGCCGACTACATCGTTGCCCTGAAAGAAGGGGAAATCGTCAAGGCTGGTGATTGCGAAGAAGTCATTACACATGAAGTCCTGAAGAAAGTATTCCAAATTGACGCGGCGATCGGAAGAGACCCTCGAACAAATAAGCCAATGTGTATCACCTACAATTTACTAAAAGGAGAAGATCAACATGAAGAAATGGATGCTTCCAATTACGCTGCTGTTGGTGCTATTGGTTAGTGCATGCGGCAATGGCTCTACATCTGAGAAAGAAGAAGGAAAAGAGCCAAAGGAAAATGACAATAAAACCGAAACTATCACATATGAATCAGAAAATGGACCTGTTGAAGTTCCAGCAGACCCGCAGCGTGTAATCGTCCTTTCCTCTTTTGCAGGAAATGTAATGGCACTTGACGTGAACCTTGTCGGAGTTGATTCATGGTCCAAGATGAACCCCCGCTGGGAAGATGATTTAAAGGACGCTGAAGAAGTAACGGATGAAAGCCTGGAAAAGATCATTGAGCTTGAGCCGGACCTGATCATCGGCTTATCCAATATCAAAAACGTCGATAAATTAAGTGAAATCGCCCCTACTGTTACCTTTACATATGGAAAAGTAGACTATCTCACTCAGCACATCGAAATCGGAAAATTATTAAACAAAGAAAAAGAAGCACAAACTTGGGTAGATGACTTCAAGAAGCGCGCTCAATCAGCTGGCGATGACATCAGAGCTAAAATCGGTGAAGATAAAACCGTTTCTGTCATTGAAAGCTTCAACAAGCAGCTTTACGTTTATGGAAACAACTGGGGCCGCGGTACTGAGATCCTTTATCAGGAAATGAACCTGAATATGCCTGAGAAAGTAAAAGAGGAAGCGCTGGAGCCGGGATACTTCGCCCTTTCAACAGAAGTTCTTCCTGAATTTGCAGGTGATTATGTCATTATTAGTAAAGACCCCAAAGCCGACAATTCATTCATGGAAACCGAAACATATAAAAACATTCCTGCCGTGAAGAACAACCAAGTATTCGAAGTGAATATGATGGAATTCTACTTCAACGATCCACTTACATTGGATTATCAGCTTGACTTCTTTAAAGAAAAATTTCTAGGGAACTAAGAAAAGCGGATGCGCCTTGGTCAGCCCCGACAAACGCTCTTGGTACGACCGATCAAGTCGTTCTTTGACTCATCCCGCCGGATGGAAGCGTCTCGTGGGGCTAGGCGATGGAGCTAGACAATTCTTAGATTAATATTCTCAAAGAGGAATTCTTAACATAAGAATTCCTCTTCCTTTATACTCCAAAAAAGAGATGATGATTGATATGACCACTTCTAATCAGCGATATATTCCGTTTATAACAAAATTAATAGTCTCAGTGGCAATCTTTGCTGTATGCTTCCTCATTTCAATGGTTTTCGGTGCAGCAAATACCACTGTAAAAGACGTTTGGTTTGCCATTTCGTCTTTCGATACAGGTGAAAAAGTGACCATCCTTCAGGAAATTCGTTTTCCGCGTGCCGTCGCTGCAATCTTTGTCGGCGCAGCCTTATCTGTTTCAGGGGCCATCATGCAGGGAATGACGCGGAACCCTCTTGCAGACCCTGGGCTGCTGGGATTGACTGCCGGAGCGAACGCCGCACTTGCCATCACCCTTGCCTTCATCCCTTCCGTGAATTCACTTGGAATAATGATTGCATGCTTTATCGGAGCGGGGACTGGAGCTCTAATGGTATTCGGAATCAGTTCCATAAAAAGGGGCGGATTCTCCCCGCTTCGGATTGTTCTAGCGGGCGCAGCCGTATCGGCTTTTTTATTTGCGATTGCCGAAGGTACCGGCCTTTTCTTCAAGATTTCAAAAGATGTATCCATGTGGACTGCAGGAGGTTTGATCGGTACTACATGGGGGCAGCTGCAAGTGATTGCCCCGTTCATTGCGGCTGGGATCATCGTTTCCCTCTTCCTGTCCAGACAGTTGACAATCCTCAGCCTAAATGAAGAAGTTGCCGTGGGATTGGGACAGCGAACGGCTTTTGTCAAAACGATTCTATTCATCGTCATTATTTTATTGGCAGGTGCTGCGGTTGCATTGGTAGGGAATATGGTCTTCATCGGACTGATGATCCCTCATATCGTACGTGTGATCACCGGTACAGACTACCGGTTCATCATACCTGTCTCCACCCTGCTTGGAGCATCATTCCTGCTGCTTGCAGATACTTTGGGGCGGACCATAAACGCACCTTACGAAACTCCTGTAGCAGCTATTGTAGCAATGATGGGATTGCCTTTCTTCCTGTTCATCGTTCATAAAGGAGGGAAAGGTTTCTAATGATACATCCTGATTTAGTAAAAAAACAAAGACTGCTAATTGCGGTGCTGTCGATTTTAATTATTGTAACTGCTTTTGTAAGTATTGGATTGGGGTATTCATCGGTATCTTATGACCGTTTAATCCCTACACTTCTCGGGAATGGAAGCTTCAAAGAAGAATTCATCCTATTTTCGATCAGGCTGCCGAGGATCATCATTACCGTTCTTGCCGGTATGGCCCTTGCCCTATCCGGCTCGATCCTGCAGGGAATCACCCGTAACGATTTAGCCGATCCTGGTATCATCGGGATCAATTCAGGAGCCGGGGTATCAATCGCGATTTTCTTTTTATTTGTCCCAATCGATGCCGCCTCCTTTGCATACATGCTCCCGATTGTTGCTTTCGTTGGGGCTATGATCACTGCCTGCTTCATCTATTTATTTTCATATAGCAAAAGAAATGGTATACAGCCTGTACGCCTGGTACTGGTCGGTGTAGGATTCTCGATGGCCTTCTCAGGACTCATGATCATACTGATCTCAGCCGCCGAACGTCAAAAAGTCGACTTCATTGCCAAATGGCTTGCGGGAAGCATCTGGGGAACTGACTGGCCGTTCATTTGGGCGATTGTCCCTTGGCTTGCAGTCCTTATACCGCTCACACTCTATAAATCTCAAATGTTGAATCTGCTTGGGTTAAGTGAGCCGGTCTCTGTAGGTGTCGGTATTTCCATCAATCGAGAACGTTTTCTTATGCTGATCGTTGCAGTGGCTTTGGCCGCTTCCGCTGTCTCCGTCACGGGCGGGATTGCCTTTATCGGGTTGATGGCGCCTCATATGGCCAAAGCATTAGTAGGGCCCCGTAACCAGATGTTCATACCGGTTGCCATTTTACTCGGAGGCTGGCTCTTGATGCTTGCCGATACAATCGGCAGAAATATATTGGAACCGGACGGGATTCCTGCCGGGATCATGATTGCATTGATAGGGGCACCTTACTTTATGTATTTGTTGTTGAAGAAATAGATATAAGACTTTGATTCTGGAACAAAACTTATTCGAACAACTTAAGTGTAGTCAATTCATGCCGCTATTGACTTCCGTGCAAGACTTCGCTTTCCGCAGGAGTCTTCGTCTTGCACTCCAATCAACCGCTAGAACAAGTTAAAAAAAATGCCTATTTTTATTAAAACCAATAAAAAATCCGAACTCATTCTCATCCTTCTTTAAAAGAATTTGAAATGATTATTCGGATTTTTTTTCGAATAAATCTCTAATTTCCCCACTTTCTTAATGCAAAATTATCTCCCACCCATCTTAATTAAATACCCCCTACAAATGTGGACATGAAACCATGTCTATACAAATATATTAGTAACAACTACTGAAAGGAGTTGTTATGATGTTATCCTCAATTGCAGATCGAGTCTCAAGAATTGTCCAGCGTTACTTGCCGGATGCCTTTGTCATTGCAGTTCTCCTTACATTATCCGTTTTCATAGTTGGGTTCGTGATGAATCCCCAAGAACCGATTACGCTTGTTAAATCATTCGGGGACGGATTTTGGGTATACCTAACATTCACCATGCAGATGGTCCTGCTGTTATTAACTGGAATGGTGTTAGCTGCTGTCCCTGTGATCAAAAGAGGGCTGGAATCAATCGCCGGCCTTGCCATTACTCCTTCTAAAGCTTATGTTCTTACATTTGTCGTCTCTGCTCTAGCTTATTATATTAACTGGGGACTCGCTGTTGTAGTGGGGGCTATTTTCGTCAGGGAAGTAGGAAAGCGTAATCAACAGGCACATTTTCCCCTTTTAGTTGCAGCTGCCTATTCACCAACAGTTCTTTACACGGCAGGATTGTCAAGCTCGATTGGATTGACCGTCGCAACCAAAGACCATTTCCTTGCTGATGTAATGGGTATCATCCCAACTTCCCAAACAATCTTTCATCCATCCACCATGATTATATTTACCGTTTTATTCATTACCATGCCGATCGTCATTTGCCTCATGGCCCCTAAAACCAATATAAAACCTTATCAAGTAAGAGAAGTCACAGTAAAAAAAGAAACGCTTCTACAAGAAGCCGATACACCTGCGTTAAAATTAGAACAAACACCAATTTTAGGGATCCTCAGTGGTGCTGTCGGATTGATTTACGTAATCAATGAATTTATCAATGGAAGAGATTTAGACTTAAATATTATTAATCTACTGTTTCTTTCTCTTGGTCTAATCTTGCATCGTTCTCTCGGTCAATACGGCAATGCATTTAAAGAGGCGGTTGGTTCCACTTCCCCAATTATCTTGCAATTCCCATTTTATGCAGGAATTATAGCTGTTCTTTCAAGTTCAGGATTAGGTCAATCGATCATTGACGGAATGGCTTCAATCGCTAACAAAGAAACATTTGATGTATTTACGTACTGGTCAGCAGGGCTTGTAAATATTTTAGCTCCATCCGGAGGCGGTCAATGGGCACTGCAAGGTCCCCTTCAAGTTCCGGCAGGCATGAAACTAGGAGTAGATCCAGCAGCGATCGCCATGTCTGTAGGGTGGGGAGATGCATGGACAAATCTGATTCAGCCTTTCTGGGCATTGCCTATCCTGAGTATCGTTGGTCTTCATATTAGACATATCATGGGTTATTGCTTCTTACTTGCCATATGGGTAGGTGCCGTTACAACCATCCTATTATTCTTCTTATATTAAAAAACAGGTGATACCAGGATATCCGGTATCACCCTTATTCTTTTATCTCACAGTCACATGAGGCTCTTGTCCTCTTTCCCTTACTTCCATTTCATCCTCTTTTACAGTCTTTTTACTCCAGAAGGTTGCAATGATCGGTCCTGAGATGTTATGCCAGACGGCTGCTATTACACTTGGTAGTGCTGCGAGCGGACCGAAATGGGCGGTTGCAAGGGCTACTCCAAGACCCGAGTTCTGCATACCAACTTCAATCGAAATGGCACGTCGTTTGCTTTCATCCAATTTCATCAGGACACCTGTGCCATAGCCCAGCGCCAAACCAAGAATGTTATGCAGCATCACGGCTGAAAAGACCATGAGCCCTGACGAGGCAATATTCTCGACGTTGGCAGAAACAACTGCTGATACAATAATGATGATCGCTGCCACTGAGATCAGTGGAATTACATTTAAACTTTTTTCAACAGTCCCTGGGAACAGATTTTTGATAAGCAATCCTAGCGTGATTGGTATGATGATCACCTGGACAATGGACAGGAACATGGCATAGGGATCAACCGGGAGCCACTGTCCGGCTAACGCCAATAAAATTAGAGGAGTGGCTAATGGCGCCAGCAGTGTTGAGAGCGACGTCATCGCAACCGATAATGCTAAATTCCCTTTTGCCAAATAGACCATAACATTCGACGCAGTCCCTCCTGGAACGGAGCCTAACAGCACCAAGCCTGCCGCAAGCTCATTCGGCAGATCAAGCAAGAACGCAATCCCGAATGCCCCGAGCGGCATGATGATGAATTGAGCAAGGACCCCCGTTATGACAGGGAGCGGTTTTTGAAGAACAAGCTTGAAATCAACCGGCTTTAAGGTCAGCCCCATTCCGAACATGACGACACCGAGAAGGATCGTGATATAGCTTCCTAACGGTAAAAATGGGGAAGGAATAAAATAGGAGACCGCTGCCACAAGAATGACCCAGATGGCAAAATACTTTCCTGCCAGATTACTGATGATTTCTAAAAGTCTCATCCTACTTCCTCCTTTGTCATATGGATCAATTTATTTGGATTCAAGAGTCCCGAGGGGTCAAGGGCATCCTTAATGTTTTTCATGACCTCGAGAGCTCCCCCATGCTCCCTTTGCTGGTATTTCATTTTTCCTACACCTACCCCGTGCTCTCCCGTACAGGTTCCGTTGCGCTCAAGGGCATACTCTACAATCTGTTCATTGAATGCCTCGGCTTTTTTAACTTCTTCCGGGTCGTTCAGGTCGATCATGACGAGAGCATGATAATTTCCATCGCCCACATGGCCGAGGATGCCTCCCGTAAGACTCAGCTCATCAAGCTTTTTGCGGGCAGATTTAATGGCGCCGGATAATTCAGATATAGGTAAGCACACATCGGTTACCATCATCTTTTTACCTGGATTACCGTGTACATAGGCATATGCGAGATTATGCCGCGCATCCCAAAGCTTATTCCGTGCTGCTTGGTCTTCCTCGAAATGAATCTCCTCACACCCATGATCTGAAACAATTTCTTTCATGAAATCCACATCCTGCTTCAGGCCGGCTTCATTACCATGAAACTCAAGAAACAAAGTCGGCTTTTCTATGTAATCGGTATCACTGAACAGGTTCACCTGACTCATCGAAGCCTCGTCGACCAGTTCGACCCTGGCAACCGGAATTCCAGCCTGAAGAATCGATACAACCGCTTCGACTGCATCATCGATATGGGGAAATGAAGCCCTCGCAGCCAGGATGTGTTCAGGTATTCCATATACTCTCAATGTCAACTCAGTAAAGCATCCAAGCGTCCCTTCAGATCCTACAAATAAGCTGTTCAAGTTATAGCCTGATGAGGATTTTCTGGCAAGATTTCCTGTATGGATAATGTCCCCTGATGCCAGAACCACCTCCAAATCCCTCACCTGATCTCTCATGACCCCATATTTTACAGAGGTTGTCCCGCTTGCATTCGTGGCAGCCATACCACCCAGGGTCGCATCTGCTCCGGGGTCCACTGAGAAAAATAATCCGTATTTCTTTAATTCTTTATTCAACTGTGAGCGAGTGACACCCGGCTGCACCTTTACTAAAAAATCCTTTTCCCTTACCTCCAGGATTTTATTCATTTGTGAAAAGTCAATGCTAATCCCCTTGTTATAAGGAATGACGTGACCTTCAAGGCTGGTACCTAAACCAAACGGGATGATCGGAGTGTCATAGGACCTTGCCAAGTTAACAACCTTGCTTACTTCCTCTGCACTCTCAGGGTACACAACAATATCAGGAGAGAAAGGGTGATGATATGATTCATCCTTCCCATGTTGTTCCAAAACCGTTTCATTTGTAGTTACTTGATGTCTTTTCAATACTTCTTTTATTTTTAAAAGAAGCCCGTTATCTTTTACTGCCATCCTTCTCTCCTCCTCAGGGAAAAATTGTATAATGTATGCAATTATACATAATAATCTGAATTTTTCAATAGCACTAAAGTTATTTTTATACACTCACTCAGCTTTACTATTTGTGAGTACTTCAATAAAAATAGAAGCCAACTATCAAACTTTTCATAATTATAGAGTTTGAAAAAATCACTTCAAGGGAAACAAATCATTAATTACTTAAAAATAAAGGGAGGAAAAGAACATGAAAACATTAACCCTTAAACTTGAGTATTCTCCGGACTCTTTAACTGCTGATGAAGTGAAGGAACAAGTCAAAACCAAGCTGGAAAGCACTGATTTAAAATTGGTTTCTTTAAGTGAAGACTCTCAATCCACAGATTCTTCTTACGATAAAATGCATTCTTCCATGCCCGATCAACCGAAAGAAGCTGATCCAGATGTTAATTCTACCGGTGCAGGGGGAATGGTTTCTCCAGACTCAAGCGGATATCCGAATAAAAAGTAACGTTAAAAGGACAAGGAAGATGTTATTCCTTGTCCTTTTCTTCATATTATTGCAGCATGGCTTCCTCAATAAATTCAGTCAGTCTCAACTGGTATTCTTTTTCCTCCTCTAAAAAGCCTTCCGTATGACCGACGTCTGGAATGATCCATAACTGTTTCATGCCGGACGTATTTTCATATAACCGAGAAGCCATTTCTGAAGGTACGAGTTCATCTTTGTCACCGTGGATGATAAAGAGCGGCAAATCATTTCTCTTTTTCTTGACTTGATTGAGTGCTGATGCTTCTTCAAATGAAAATCCAGCCCGTACTTTAGTGACCAGGCTCGTGATATCCATCAATGGAAAAGATGGCAGATCATATAGATATTTTAATTGATGGGCCACTTCCTCTTTCACAGAGGTATATCCGCTATCTGCAATAATTCCCCTTACTTCCCTTGGAAGCTCCTCGCCGCTTGCCATTAGGACGGTAGATGCTCCCATTGAAAAACCGTGTAAAAAGATAAATTTCTCTTTCTCATCCTCTACTAAATAATCAATCCACTTTTTTAAATCGTTACGATCGTGCCAGCCATAGCCTATATATTCACCTTCACTCTTACCGTGACCCCTGGCGTCAGGCTTTAATATGTTAAATCCCTTTTCATAATAGTATCTTGTTACTTCCGGCAATTGCTCGTTATTACCTTTATATCCATGAGCTAAAATGACCGTTTTCCCATTTGGTGCATCATTTTTTAAATATCGTGCACTCAGGGTCAATCCATCGTCACTCTGTATCTCAACTTCTTCGAAATCCTGTTTCTCCGTCCAGCTTCTCAGTTCCTGCAATCTTTTCTGTTCTTCTTCCAGTGCGCTCACCGCTTCAACCGCTTCATCTGACCCGTAAAGCGTAATTGCCTCATCATTGCGGTTGATGGCCACGTTGTATATATAATTTGCACCACCGACAAGGACGATAACCGATATTAAGAGAAGCCAGCCTAATGTTAAGCCGATTCGTTTTATCATATAGGTTTCTCCTTCACTACTATACTTATATTCTTTAAAATGATACCCCGTAGTATTTCACTAGAAACCTGTCAGTTTCAGGGAACTGCCTTATACAAAGAAAAGCACCCAGAAATTCTGAGCGCTTCTCGTAAACACATTATTTCTTCTCTAATTCTTTTACCCTTTTTTCAAGTTTGCCTGCAATCGATAAGGCACTGATCGCTACCCCAAGTGAACCAACGGCAATGGAAAAAGCAAATATCATACTAGTTTCCACGTTTACTCATCCTTTCTCTTGTAAATTCCATTCTCCTTTTTCGATTCAAATCTCATTTATACAGTCACATCAATCTTCTCTTTCCAACGATTAACAACAGCCATTTTAAGGAATTCGGTTTGACTTCCATAGATACGGATCACATCCTTGATTTCTTCTGCGAGATATTTTTGATTGCGATTGTTGGCCAGGGATGGATAACCGGATCCACGCTGCAGATAATCAGAAGAGGCGACTGAATACCACTTCTCTTCGTTCAAAGGCTCGCCTCCTATAAAAACCTCATGGACCTTTTTACCATCATGAATGATTTCTGCACCCGACACATGCAGGCGTCCGACGAATTTCCCCCTGAATCCCGGTCCCTTCCCATCATTCAGGCATACACCGGCATCCAGCGATTGCTCAAGCGCTTGCCGCAAATCCTTTCCTTGTATCTCGAATGAAGTAGGATTCAATGGCGAAGGACAAACCTCTATCAATTTCTTATTCGATATATGTCCGAAGATCCCGGCATTCGCAATCCCGCTGTTCATCAGTCCGATATCACATTTCAGCATATCCCTTACACCATCAGCGATTATGTTGGTTAGAGGATTCTCCTCAATCACATCATGCCAAAGTGGTTTTTCGATCGTGTAGAGCGGCTTGCTCAACACTTCTATCGCTTTTTCTTTATTTCTACTTAAAATGGAGAGGACTCCTTCATCCAGGGGAGCATCTTTCGTGGCTGTATTTTGGGAATTCAACATTTTCACACCAGTATCACTTACTTCTATTTCGATCATCCCTACATATTCTCCATAACAGCCTGCACTGTTTATAATCGTATTGTTCACCACTTTTGCATGTGGATAGACTTTATGGTCATGGGCAGATAGAATGATATCAAGACCTTCTAATTCATCCACGAGAACTTCATCCACAAACGTTCCAAGGTGATTGAGAAGAATACAAAGGTCATATTTCCCTTCATGTCTTACCATTTCTTCTTCAATTGCTTTTTTATAATCTGTCATATGTACACCCAGACCATCACTGAAATCCTGCATGTCAGGAGATGCACCAGTAATGAGGATGCGAAGACCCTTTTTCTCAAGGATGATACTTGAACATACTCCCTCGATCCTGGTCCTGTCTCTTTTAAGGAGATTATTACTGATGAATGGAACAGGGCTGTTCGATGCCATGTGCTCAAGCGTATCAACCCCATTGAACATTTCATTGTTACCGATAGTCAATGCATCATACCCGGCATACTCCAAAAGCTCAATGGCTGCCATGCCCCTTGTACCCTGCAGTTCAATGCTCTTAAAATCTGCAAAATCGCCTCCATCAAGGACCAAAGCATCCTCGTCTATATTTTCCTTGATGAGTGATACAGCTTGAGAGAATGCGTCAAAGTGACTGTGCAAGTCATTCGTATGGATTATTTTCAGTCTCATAAATACCCCCAACTTCTCTTCTTTTCAGAAAACTCTATACCTCAATAGTAAATGAATGACGGAAGCTGTTAAAGGATTTTTTTGGAAAATTGTATTAAAATATGAAAACTTGAGCTTTATGCGCACCTCCTCATCCCCGACTGCATACGCTTCTTCAATCAACAAATGAGTTACAAGCCGACTTGTATTAATCAGTGATTTTTTTGCTTGTTAAACCAGCATTGACACCTTTGGACATCAGCATATAGAATATTATCTAATATTTATAAACCATGCACATTGCTTCACTCGTATAATCTTGGAGATATGGTCCATAAGTTTCTACCAAACTGCCGTAAATGGTTTGACTACGAGAGGGAAAAGAGCTGCTTTATGCCCTTTTCATATTTATTATTCCTCTTCAATGTCAAACCCTTGGTATATCAAGGGTTTTTTATTTTGCTCTAGTTTCGGGAAAGCTGCACAAAGAATGCGTCCCTTCCCATTACACTCATACCAATAAAGGAGGAATAGTATGCAACTCGATAAAAATTCTTTAAAGAAACGAATAGCTGTTGCGAATCACGAAGTTCCAGCAGATATCGTGATAAAAAATGGAAAAATCATAGATGTTTTTAATCAAGAAATACTGGAAGAGGACATTGCCATATGCGACGGAGTCATTGTCGGGATTGGAGAATTTGAAGGGAAACAAATGATTGATGCGGTGAATCGCTATATTTGTCCTTCCTTCATTGACGGTCACGTGCATATCGAATCATCAATGGTGACCCCGGCCGAGTTCTGTAAAGTGGTTGTCCCCCACGGAGTGACGACAGTCATAACAGATCCGCATGAAATCGCAAATGTAGCCGGCAAAAAAGGGATTGAATTTATGTTGGAAAACTCAAAGGAAATCCCTCTGGATGTTTTTTTCATGCTTCCATCTTCTGTCCCTGCGACTCCCTTTGAAAATTCAGGAGCAGAGCTGACTGCTAATGACCTTGAATCATTTTATTCACATAAACGGGTATTGGGATTGGCAGAAGTGATGGACTTCCCCTCTCTCCAAAACGGGAATGATTCAATCATCGATAAGATTGCTGACGCTTCCCGGCATAAGGGGAGGATTGACGGACACCTGGCTGGATTGGGTCCGGATGCAGTCAACATGTATAAATCAGCCGGCGTGACGACCGATCATGAATGCCATACTCCTTCAGAAGCAAAAGAACGCCTGAAACGGGGAATGTATCTTTTGATCCGTGAAGGTTCGGTTGCCAAAGACTTAAAGTCACTCATATCGGTCGTGACAGAGAGAAATGCTCGGCGGTGTTTATTCTGTACTGATGATAAGCATATCGATGATTTAACCGGGGAAGGCAGCATCGACCACAATGTACGCCTGGCAATCAAGGAAGGTCTCGACCCACTGATTGCCATCGGGATGGCGACAATCAATGCTGCCGAATGCTATGGGTTATCAAATAAAGGGGCCATCGCTCCAGGATATGATGCTGACCTTCTGTTTTTGGATGATTTGGACTCTATAAAAATATCTGAAGTCTATAAAAAGGGGAAGCTGGTTGCAAAGTCCGGTAAATATGTCGGTGACACCATCCCACGACCTGCTCCGGACCCTTCATTGACTGATACAGTAAACATACCAGAAATGACAAAAAAAGAGATCGAAATCCCGATTAAACATGCTGGTAAAGCCCACATTATTGGAATCATACCGAATCAGCTCCGTACAACGAAATGTATTGAGACAGTCGATGTAGATGATGGATACTTTTCCCCTTCGGTTTCAAACGATCTATTAAAGATATGTGTGGTGGAAAGGCATAAGCAAACCGGCAATATCGGAAAAGGAATTGTGAAAGGATTTGGGATCAAGGACGGAGCCATCGCCACTACGGTAGCCCATGACTCTCATAATATTGTTGCTGTCGGGACCAATGATGGCGATATCCTAAAAGCTATCCATTCTTTAAACGTTATCAGCGGAGGGCTCGTGGTGATCAAAAGTGGGAAAGTGATCACTTCGCTTTCACTTCCAATCGCTGGGCTACTATCAAACGAAGACTCCAATGCCGTTTACAACGGGCTGGCGGAGATAAAATCCGCCTTATCGGAAATAGGATTTACAGGAAGTTTCAATCCTTTTCTCACGTTGTCATTTCTGACTTTACCTGTTATTCCTTCTTTAAAAATCACTGATTTGGGACTGTTTGATGTAGAGAACTTTCAGCATATTTCAGTGGAAGGTGAATAGTATCAAATTGATAAGACCCATTTATGATAAAAGGCCAGTACCTCACTTAACGAGGCACCGGCTTTTTATGATGGAGACTTTACTGTTCATGTTGTCATTCCTTCAGAAAACTTGTTCAGCAAAAAAGAGCTTTCATTCCATGGTGATCCCGGAACAAAAACTCATTTAGGTTTCATTTGTCTCTTCTATCAGTTCTGTGTATACGACAAGTCTTTCTACATAATTGTTTATGTCTCTATCAAAATATCCTGTGCATGTGATAAGATTCAACATCCGTTTATCGGTTGGGCCGAAGATTTTCCGAAGAGGTGCGTCATCTTTTTGATAGGCTGCTTTGTCCCTTACGACAAACGTAAGCCTTTCCCCGTTCTTACCAATAAGATAAATTTCATCGCCTATCTCCAATTCCTTCAACCTAAAAAAGACTGCCGGTGCTTTTTCATCATCCACATGTCCTGCAAAAACCGAATTTCCCGCTTCTCCGGGCTTGGATCCAGGTTCAAACCATGCAACATCGTCGCCGTTTTCCGGGAGCTCCATACTCCCTTCATCATCGAGGCCGAATTCTTTCACAGCGGCTTCAAGGTCAAGAGCAGGGATTGATAGGACAGATGGATTGATACCTGCCTCTTCTTCCCTTACTTCATCTGAACTTCCAACCGTTTTCGAAGGTTGAACTTTTTGGACAGGTTGTACAACGGACATTGATGATTTCTCCTTTTTTTGAACCAATTGAGGCTCTTCTGCAGAACATCCTGCAAGAAGAGCCGTCAAAAGAATCCCAGTTACACGAAGCTTCATTACTTCACAAGCTTCCTGCGAGCCACAAACAGGATAGCTGCTCCGCCGAATACAGCAGATGCCAGAATGATAGGAAGCGTAGATGCAGATTCTTCAGCAGTTCCTCCCATCCCTGTTTCAGGCATACTTCCCGGCATGAGCGTGTAGTCTTTCAGGACAAGCACTTCCAACTGATCAGCAGTGTTGATGGCAAATACGCTGTACACTGTATTTTCCTCTAACATGGTTCCTGAAAGATCTAATACTTGTTCACCTTGGGGAGTTCTGATTTCAAGGTCATACGTGCCCGGCTCCAGCTCTTTATAATCTGTAATTGCCTTAAACTCCGCTCCAGAGAATAATGCGTCCCCTCCGATTGGCCCTACATCAACAACCGGTGCATCAGGGGAAAGATGTCCTACACGGAGTTTCGTCATTCCTTCTGTGACTTCCATTGAATCCTGTGCCACCACAAGCTCTAAATTTTCCAATGTATTAGCTGCTGCAACTGTATAAGCCATCCCTGCTTCAACAGTAAGGGTTTGGGAGATGACCGGTTCTTCACTCCCCATTGTTCCGGCAGCATAAATTTCCACCTTATGTTCTCCGGCAGGCAGGTTCATGTAATCCGTTGCCGCTTTGAACTCAGCACCTTCTACAACCGCTTTATCATCTACAAAAACGTCTACAGCCGGTGCATCAGGTGAAGCATGGACGATGCGTACCATTGCATCATTGTCGGCAGCAAACGCACCGCCAGCAAGTGACATCATCAAAATTGCAGTAACAAAAATCGAGAAAATCTTTTTCATCTTTTCCACTCCTTTTTATTTTGTACAAGTTTTGTAATACCCTTGTAAACATACTGTACAATCATTAAACAGAATGTTCAACTATTAAACTGCCATTTCAGCACATTGGGAAAATACAGGCTGCACAACCCCTGGTATAACAGGAATTCGACAAATGAAATGCTTCTATTTGATAGGAAGCGTTGTTACATTGAATACCTTGTTTTGTAGTGATTCAAAAAAGGGCCACTCTTCAATTTGAAGAGTGACCCTAAGCTTAATTCAGATTTTGATTTTGATTTTCATTATCTTCATTTGTATCATCTTGCCTGTCAGGCTCAGATATGTTTTTTCCTGCTGCGCTTTCCCTTTCACCGGTTTGGGAAATGACAGGCTGATAGTGTCTTTCAGGTTTCCTGTCAGCGTATGACCGTAACAATTCACCCACATCGATCCCGGTCATTTCCTTCAATGGCTCCTGCATATCAAGCATTGTCCTTGTAATGCTCTTACCGAATGAAGGGACACCCTGCCCATTGCCTGAATCAATGATTTTCACAGAATCGATATTGTTTAACGGCTGTGCAATCTTTTCAGCAAATACAGGCAGCATTTCGATCAGTTTTTCAGTGATGATGACGTCCCCGTGCTTTTCCATTGCTTCAGCGAGCAGTTTACGTGCTTCCGCTTCTGCCTTACCACGCTCTCTGATGACATCCGCTTCAGCAGATCCTTCTTCCCTGCGGATCTTGGCTTTTGCTTCCCCATCGATTTCTGCTTTACGCGCTTCTGCTTCCGCTTTACGGGTCGTTTCATAATATTCTGCGTCTGCCTTCGTTTGACGCACTTTCGATTCTTCCGCTTCGAGTTTGACCGCTCGCTCGCGCTCAAGGAACTGGAGCGTCAATTCTTCTTCTTTTACTTCTTTTGCAAGCTTCGCTTTTTCAAGTTCATACGATTGCTCGGATTTCGCCCGGGCACGTTCTGTTTCTTCTTTAAATGCCGCATCCTTGATGTCCTTTTCCTTCTTGGATTCGGCAATGGAAATTTGACGCTTATACTCTTCTTCCTTCGCTTCCTGATCCGTCTGCGCGCGGTGAATCCGCGTTTCACGTTCAGTGTTTGCCTCGGCGATTTCTGCCTGCTTGCGTACTTCCGCGATACGCGGGCGTCCAAGGTTCTTTAAGTATCCATTTTCTTCATCGGCATCACGTATATCCGTCAAGCCGAGAGAAGTGATTTTGAAGCCCATCAGATCAAGCTGTTTCTGCGCAATCTCCGATACGTCGGCGTTGAACTTCTCCCGGTTGCTGTTGATGTCCTCGACGGTCATTTTTGATAAAATGGCCCGCAGATTACTTCCTAATACCTCAATAATTTCATCTTCAATTTCTTTTTGATCTTTACCAAGGAACTGCTCTGCATAATTGGCAATCCCGTTTAATGTATCAGCCACTTTGACCATCGCGACCGCATCAGCAACGATCGGGACCCCTCCGTTTGTGTAGACACGCGGAGTCGACAGCTTCAATTGGAAAGACGTAAGATTGACAGGTGTGCTGGTCTGGAATCGTCTCAGACGGTATCCTCCACCCCTGATGATCTTCATGGAACGTCCTTCCTGATCGGTAAAGATATTCGTTTCTTTCTCTGGATCCCCGAGTTTCGGACCCGTGATGATCAAGGCCTGATTGGACTTTGCCGTGCGGTAACGGAATCGCATCCAGAAATAATACCCGATTCCCGCAATTGCCGCTACAATCAATACAGGAATAAGGAACATAATGACACCAATGACAGTTAAAGAACCCATTCTTACATACCCCCTATTAATTTTTTGCAGTAATATTTTTTCTGCTATTAAACTGGTTATATGACTATCTACGGGAGAGGATCTGTAAAGGTTTCATAAAATTGGTAAAAAAGTCAGCAGGTTCTCTTTTTTCTGACAAAATGAATGTTAATGACGTCGAATATGGTAGAATAAAAGCGTTCACAATTTCATTATTGCTCATTGGTGAAGAGGATGTCAGTAGACCCTCTTCTTAAAAGGGAAGCTGGTGAGAATCCAGCGCGGTCCCGCCACTGTAAGGCTGAGATTTCTTATGAAGCCCACTGTTTCGTCTTCGGAACGGGAAGGGATAAGAAGTTGACGAAGCCGAGCCAGGAGACCTGCCAATCGGGAAGAACACAGAGTTCCTACGGGAGATAGGAGGGTGTTGCGCTTTATGGAACGACAAACGAGATTTCAATGGATCCCGATCGTTCGATTGGAATAGCTGCATCTTCTTTCAAAAAGGAGATGCATTTTTAATTTCAAGACTTATGGGGAGATGAAAAAAGATGGAGCAAGCTTATCCAGTTGAACGTTCACGCACGATCCAAACAAAATTGGTGCTGCCGCCGGACACGAACCACATGCAAACGATCTTTGGAGGAAAGGTATTGGCTTTCATTGATGAAATTGCGGCACTGTCAGCCATGAAGCATTCCAGTTCCGTGGTGGTCACGGCTTCGATCGATTCGGTTGATTTCCTTTCTTCTGCAACTGTCGGAGACGCGCTGAGCCTCGAAGCGATTGTGACTTCTACAGGAAGGACGTCAATGGAGGTTTATGTAAAAGTGTACTCTACCAATCTATTGACTGGTATCAAGACGTTGACGACAGAATCATTCCTTACCATGGTTGCAGTGGATGAAGACGGGAAGCCAAAGCCTGTACCGAAAGTGATTCCTGAAACGGAGGAGGAAAAAAGATTATTTAACACCGCGGTTCTGCGTAAGGAGCATAGGAAGAATCGGGCTTTGATTAAATAGGGATGGGGTATGAACAGACATCTGTTCATACCCTCTTTAACATCTTGATTGGTATCAGCCTTACCAATAAAGAAATACAGAGCATAAGATGACGGCTATCCATGCAATGGATGCAACCAGCCCTACTCGTAGCAGGTCCTTATCTGTAAAATAGCCATATGAGAAGCTAATCAAGTGTACAGGTGACTGGGTAACAAGGAAAAATCCAGGTACGCATGCAAGAAATACCGGCATTGCAATATGCATAGGTGATAAATCCGGAATCGTATGTCCAATCGTCACACTTAGGGGGAGCATGATTGTCAAAAAACCTAAGATATTCACGAATACGACTCGAATGACACTCGTGCATATAATTAAGACAAGTATGACAACCCAAGGTGGATGACCCGAAAGGATACCATTTAATCCAGCTGCCATCCAATCAATCGTATCTGTTCTAATTAACATCCCTGATACCATCAATGTAGAAGCGAAAAAGAGCATCAAATCCCAATCTATTGACTTTCTAGCTTCATCCCAATCCCATACCCCCACAAAAGGGAACACGGTAAAGCAAGCACCCATTAGGCCGACTTGAGGAATTGAGTACCCATGTACAGGCTGTGCAATCCATAAAATCAAGGTTCCCGCGATTATACACATAATTTTCTTTTCATTGATGCTCACTGGCCCCAACTCATCAATCTTCCCCTCAATTAACGTTAATAACAGCTTACGGTCTATTTTTTCTGGAGGAAAAACAATTAAAAATATTCCCCATAGGATCACAATAAACAGAAAAACAGGAATCCCAAATAGTTCAAACCACTTTAAGTAGTTCAGAGTGGGAGAAACTTCACTCATGATCCCGAAAGCATAAATAGTAGAACTGGCTCCAGTGGCAACAAAGGCACCTGAAATCGCAGCTAGATAGGCAACTCCTATGAACAGGGATTTGCCTAAATAACCGACATCCCCTATTTTTCTTAAACTTTTCATCAAACTATCCAGAACAGAGGACAATAAGCTCCCTTTCCCTACATTAGATGGGATAAGGACAGACAATACAACCATGAGTAAAAAAGAGATGAAAATCAATGCCTTCCCGGAACCCCTGGAGAGTTTTAACATATAGAGGGAAACCCTGCCCGCAAGACCTGTATTAATAAATGCCGTTGAGATAATAAACGTTGAAAACAAGAGCCAAACGATACCCGAACTAAAATAACTCAATGTTTGTTCGTAACTGAAAAAGTGAAATGAAAGAAGTAAAATCAGCAAAAGTGAGCTGAAGGCAAGCGGAAAGACTTTGCCAATCCATAATACCTGTATGAT
The DNA here is from genome assembly GCF_056159545.1 of Rossellomorea sp. ABR4_012. Classification (NCBI taxonomy): domain Bacteria; kingdom Bacillati; phylum Bacillota; class Bacilli; order Caryophanales; family Bacillaceae; genus Rossellomorea; species Rossellomorea sp. ABR4_012. Next base: position 27,482 of record NZ_JBSWVK010000008.1, on the reverse strand, counting down.
GATGAGGGCAGCGATTGCCTTCCATTTTTCATCCCAATCAAAAAGAGGTAAAAAAAACAAACCATATAAAAAGATTGAAATAACCAGTAAGAGTTGTTTTTTCATTTCCATTACTCCCATTCACCACTCAAAGGAAAAAGTCACCGAAAAACAGGTGACTTTCTTTCTTTTCAACCAATCAAGTTCGATTAATGATCTTTGAGTCCTGCTTATTGCTAAGTGCATAACGAGCAGCAGCGGAACCTGCCAATTTTCCATACACTGCACCTGACATCAATCCTGAGCCGCCAGGATAATTATGATAAAAGATTCCGCCAACCATTTCTCCTGCAGCGAAAAGCCCGGACAGTGGTTTATTATCTCTATTCAGTACTTCTCCGAATGAATTAACACGCAGCCCGCCAAATGAAAACGTAATACCGCAAGTTACCGGGAATGCATAGAAAGGTCCTTCTTCAATCTTTAATGCCCAGTTCGTCTTTTCTGGTGTTATACCAACGGTCTTCTTTCCATCTTTCTCAGTTGGATTGTATTCTCCATCTTGTACTGCCGCATTATAATCTTCGATTGTTTGAAGAAATTGCTTTTTATTTACTGACAACTGATTAACCAGTTCCTCCAAAGTCCCGCCTTTATAATAGGTCGCTTCTTCCAGATCATATTCCTTTCTTAGCAGCGGACGTACTTGGGAATCATAAATTTGATAAGCAACATGACCGGGCTGTTTCAGAATTTCCCGTCCGTACTTAGCGTACGTATAATTCCGGAAGTCTGCACCTTCATCTACAAACCGTTTTCCTTCATTATTCAACATGATACTAAGGGGATAGGAATGTTTCTTAAAGATATCTCCCGGCTTATTGAAGTCACCAACTTTTGGTGCATGATAATCCGTTCCGATTGAATGGCACCCGGAATATTCACCAAACTTCTCTGCTCCAACAGCTGCTGCCATTGAAATTCCATCACCTGTATTATATTCTGTGCCGCGAACGATTGCCGCTTCCCATTCTTTACCGATATATTCATTTCGAAGCTTTTTATTTGCTTCAAAACTCCCGCAAGCCAAAACAACCCCGGTTGATTCCACTGTCATCCTATTTTCACCCTGCTGGACGACGACACCGCTTATTTTTTCGCCTTTTTTTAATAGCTCAACTGCAGCGGTCTCATACCAGATATCGATCCCCAGCTCCTCTGCACGGGAAAAAAGCTGCTTCATTAAACCAATACCTTTATTTTCGGTCTTAATCGGCAGTCCTCCCCAGAATTGTCGTTTGCCATCCTTTTCATAGGACTGATTATCATAGTTAAGTTCAAATTTCACTCCATGCCCTTTCATCCAGAGCAGCGTCTCAAACGAACGATCAACCAGCTGTTTTGCCAGGTCAGGCTGACTTTCTCCTTTCGTAACGCGCATGATATCTTGATAATAATCATCTTCATTGTACTCCGGCATGACGATAGCTTCGGCTTCCTCATCCGAGAGATCGGTTACAACTTTACGGATATCATCTAAATGATGATAGGCCACCCTGATCGCCCCATCCGTAAAGAATGAATTTCCGCCTCTTTTATGCTTGGGACCTTTTTCAAGAACCAACACTTCCGCTCCTTCTTCACGGGCTGAAATGGCTGCACATAAAGCTGCGTTACCTGCCCCAACTACAACTAAATCAAATGATTTTTGGTTTGGCATCTATTTGTCCTCCTATTCATTACATATCTTTTGATATCGGGTTTACAGGATCTCTTCCCCTTTTTTTAAGGACCTTAATAAGCAATGGATAAAAGAGGGATAAAAGAGTTAATACAGTTAATCCAATTGCAATCGGTGTATCAAAGAAGATACCCAGACTTCCATTCGATGAGAGTACTGCCATCCTAAAGTTCTGCTCCATATCAGCTCCGACAATCAATGCCAGTACAAGCGGAGCGATAGGAAAGTCCATCACCTTCAGGAATAAACCGAATACTCCGAAAATTAATAACAGAAAGAAGTCCACTGCACTGTAACTGAGTGTGTAGGTTCCGATAAAAGCAAGAATCACAATAACCGGATATAAAACTTTCGCAGGAGTATCAAGAATCTTAACTAATAGACCAACTAGTAAGATATTAATTATAACTAACGCGATATTTCCAATGAACATACTGTTGATCAACGTCCACACAGTATTCGGGTCATTTTCAAATAATAAAGGACCTGGCTTCATACCAAGCATGACAAGGGCTCCGAGCATGACAGCTGTAGTCCCGGACCCGGGGATGCCCATTGTTAATAACGGGATCATGGCACCTACTGAAGCAGCATTATTTGCAGACTCCGGAGCCGCCAGCCCCTCCACTGCACCCTTGCCGAATTCCTCTGGCTTTTTGGAGATTTGCTTTTCTGTCGAATAACTGATCATAGAAGCAATCGATCCCCCGGCACCTGGAAGGACTCCAACCACGAATCCTAGCGGGCCGCTTCTCAGAATCGGCCATAATGACCGTCTCCACTGCGCTTTTGTAAACCAGATCTTACCGACTTTCTTTTTCTCTTTTTTCACTTGATCAATCGTCAAATAGTTGTAAAGTACTTCCCCCACTGCGTATACACCGATAATGACGATTAGGAAATCGATTCCTTCACTTAAATGAGAACTTCCAAAAGTGAAACGATAGACTCCGCTTTGAGTGTCAATACCAACGGTACTGAGCATCAACCCCAGAAACATGGCGATAAAGCCTTTGACCATTTTACCCACCGATAGAGCAACAATGGCTGAGAGAGTCAACAGCATTAATAAAAAGTATTCAGCAGGACCAAACTTCAATGCAAAACTAGCCAGCGGTTCGGCAAGGAAGATAAACCCGATTACAGCCATCATCCCGCCGATGAACGATGCGACTGCCGAGATGGCCATGGCCTGGCCTGCCTGACCTTTCTGGGCCATTGGATATCCATCAAATGTAGCCGCTATCGCCGATCCATCACCCGGGGTATTCAATAGAATCGAGCTCCTCGACCCACCGTACATCGCACCATAATAGATGGCTGCCATTAAAATGATTGCACTGACGGGCTCCATCCCAAATGTAATCGGGATTAATACGGCTACCGCAGTTGCCGGACCCAATCCAGGCAGCATTCCGACTATCGTTCCAAGAAATCCCCCGATTACAACCCACATAATATTAATAGGTTCTAAAGCAGTCGTTAATCCTTGCATAAAGTTGCTTAAATCCATTTAACTCACCTCCTAAGGAAGACTGACTCCTAATAAAACGCTGAATGCATACCATGATAGAAAGGAAAAACATATTGCTACAGCCAGATTCACAAAAACTTTCCTTCCATTTACCGTGAATAATAACGCTGTCAAGAATAGAATCGTAGAAAATAAGAACCCTATCCGTTCAAATATGAAAGCGTAGATACCTCCATATAAAACTGTCAGTCCAATCAATCTAGGTGTTCTGCCTTTAAGTAACAACTTAATTTCCTCATTATGGACATGTAAACTTCTCCACTCCTGATAGAAATAGAAGATGCTGAATATCAGCATAAACACACTTAAACCAATTGGAAAATAAAGCGGACCATTTGGATTCCCAAGATTTGCCTTGGGTAAATTCATGGAACCTACTAAAAAAGAGAAGCTTAATAGGATTAAAAAGATCGGCATTCCCAGTTTGATTGCTCTCATTCACTTCAGCCTCCTTTCTAACATAAGGCGGGAGAAGACTAAGCCAGCCTTCCTCCCGACCTTCCAATCCTGTATTAGTTTAATTCGTTAACCCTGAGCTATTCACAAGTTCTGTATATAGTTCCTCTTGTTCCTTCATGAATTCCTTTGTTTCTTTACTGTCCTTGTAAAAGTCATCCCAATCATTGTTTTCAAGCATTTTCTTCCATTCATCTGTTTTCACCATTTCTCCGATTTTTTCATCCCAATATGCAACTTCTTCTTCCGTCATATCAGGAGGTCCCATGATGCCTCTCCAATGTGGGAATACCATGTCGACACCTTCTTCAGTCCAAGTAGGGACATCATCAAGTCCTTCCAATCGTTTATCAGAAGAAACCGCTAATATCTTCAGTTTCCCTGCTAAATGCTGCTCTTTCACTTCAGATAGAGAAGTTGTGACAGCATCTACATGCCCTCCAAGCAGAGCAGTCACTACATCTCCTCCGCCTTCATATACTAAAAAGTCCAGTTTAGTAGGATCAATTCCCTTCTCACTTGCAGCTTGTACTAATGATAGATGGTCATCGTTTCCGAGTCCTGGACCAACCCCGATTTTGATTGATTTTGGATCTTTTTTCATCTGCTCCAATAAATCTGATGCAGTTTCATACTTTGAATCAACCGGGACTGCCAGCGCCTGCCATTCTGTTGCCAATGTAGCAATCGGTGTGAATTGTTCATGAGACAGATCACTTTGTCCCAGTAATTTATTCGTTAATACTAAACTTGAATTGATTGCCAGATAATGAGCGTCTTTTGTTTCAAGATATTTCCATCCCGCTTCGCCACCGCCGCCTGGTTTATTAATTACATTGATGTTTTTATCCACAATGTCATTGTCACGTAAAACCTTTTGTACGGAACGAGCTGTTAAATCCCATCCTCCGCCTGGAGAGGCTGGAGCAATGATTTCAATATTCTTTGACGGAAACTCCTTCCCTCCTGAAGCAGAGCTTGAGCAGGCAGTCATCAAAACCATTACACAGATAATCATTAATAATCCATACTTTTTCATATTTTCCTGCACCCCTTTTTGTTGTTTGTACTCACCCGAATCATCCCCATGTCAAAAAGGTGAAATACGTTAATTTAATCCTAGTTGCCGAACGTCTTTATGTAAACGTTTTCAAAATATTGTGTTTTAAAAAATTTATGGGTATTTTGTTCATTTTGTTCACAACAGATCTACTTTACGGTCTCCTCTTTTAAACTAATAAGGTCTGCCACATATGATTAAAGGAAATTGCCTTTAACCTGTGCCAGACCTGCTATCAAACTATCTTCTCATTACTCAATCGATATCTTCTTTCAGGGCGGCCGACAATCCCATAAACGTGTTCTACTGAGGCATCCTTTGTTCCCACCAAATATTCGAGATATCTGCGGGCGGTCGTCCTGGATGCCCCCATCTTTTCGCCGACTCTTTCTGAGGTTATTCCTTCTTTCTCTTTTTGCAAAATGTCAGTCACTTTATGAAGAGTTAAATAATCTATTCCTGGGGGAAGATCATTTCTTTTTTCAGCTTCCTTTGATTTTTCCCCACCAAAGAATTGGTCCAGTATTTGCTGGTTTACCTCGCCAGCAGAATCAAGCGTTACTTTTTTTTGAATATATGCATTCATTGCCTCTTGAAATTTCTCCAACATAACCGGTTTAATTAAGTACTGTTCGACTCCATATCGAAGTGCCTTTTCTAAAAATGACTTATCTTTTGCAGCTGTAATCATCATAATGTCAACAAAAGGAAAGTCGGACCTGATTCTATGTAATAATTCAGTCCCCAATTGGTCAGGCATATACACATCAAGCAAAAGCAAATCTACACTTTTTTCATGCAGAATTTCCAATGTTTCTTTAGCATTCATCGCTTTACCAACCAATTCCATCTTATGGTTTTTCGCCAAAAATTCTTCATGTATTTGTGCAACTCGAAAGTCATCTTCCGCTATTACAACTTTAATCATATCTATCCCCCATTTGTTCGTTTGATTTCGGTAAGATTACGGTGAAAACTGTCCCCTCTTCTTTTTGGGAATTCCATTCGATTGATCCCCCAAGTAAGGATAGTTCTTCTTTTACATTTGCAAGTCCGTATCCACGTTGATCGCCTTTAGTAGAAATTCCTTTTTGAAGTATCAGTTGGTCATCAACTCCCGATATCCCTCTTCCGCTGTCCGCTATTTCAAAAATGATATCGTTCCCAATATCGGTCACAAAAAAAGAAACGAACTTGACCTTTTGATCGATTACCGCTTCGAATGCATTATCGATCAAATTTCCAAGTATGATGATAAGAGGTGAAAACCCTATGAAATCAGGAAGTGGATCAAGCGAACTTTCACCATCTATCTGAAAATCTATTTTCTTTTCCGATGCTTTCGCGATTTTCCCTAATAGAATGGCTTGAACTTTCTCATCTAAAATACTTTGAAAAAAGATGGTAGATTGGTATTCTTGCAGATCAGATTCTTCCTTGATGAATGTAATCGCCTCTTCATGTTTACCCAATTGGATTAACCCAAGAAGAACATATAGTTTGTTTTTAAATTCATGGGTCTGAGCCCTTAAGTCTTGCGAATACTGTTGGACTTCCGAAAGGGCATCAACCATTTTTTTTATTTCTGTCCTGTCTCTGAAACTGAAAACCGTACCTACCTTCACTTTATTTTCCATAAGAGGCTGCGCATTTACAATCATCGTCTTTTCCTTATATTGAAGCTCAATGTTAGAGAATTCAAGAGAGGTATTGAGCATATCTGACATTGCCTGAGAGGAAATAACCTCAGTCACCATTTTTCCTTCAACGGCTTCCTGAGTATCCAGCAATTCCCGGGCAGATTGATTCATCATGGTAATGATTCCTTGTTGATCGATTGCCAAAATCCCTTCTCTGACAGATTGAAGAACCGCATTTCTTTCTCTGAACAGGGCACTTATCTGATAAGGTTCCAAGCCAAATGTATCCTTACGTATACTTCTTGCTAAAAAAAGGCTCCCGAAAACACCCAGGATCAGGACAATACCGGAAAGGGCAAGCATCGTACGGATTTCGTACGCAATCTTATTACGAATGGTCTCCATATCAAATTCCACTGTTACGGTACCTTCCACTTTTTTAAAATTATCGTAGCGGATCATGACAGGTACGATCCCTTTTAATACCTCATCCTTCCCTTTCCCAGAATGAATAAGGTCATTACTTCCATACACAAGCGCACGGTAACGGTCCTTACTATCATCACCACCGCTTCCTTGTCCTACAAAACTGACAATCTGTCCATCCCTGTTTTCAATTAGGATAGAAGATGCGTCAACCTGATCGCGAATTTGTTCCGTAACCGCACTTAAGTTTTCTACTGGCTCCTTTTCCCGAAATGAATCCTGGATGACTGGCATATAAGAAAGTGTCTTGGCGGTTTGCATTGCCAAGTTTTCCGCTTGCTCAACGTCCTCCCGGGATTCTCTATATGCAAACATCCAAGTAAGCAGCCCTATTACGATCAGTAAAAGTGAAATGACCAGTCCCAGTATTTTAATTTGGAGTGGTACCTCTAGAAGTTTCTTCATCCTAATACTCCTAATATACTGAATTTTCTATTTTATAAATATATCATATTATGGGAAGATAAATCCGATACTCATTTTATCTAGCAAGAATTTGTATTCATTTATTCAATATCAAGTATTAACCCCTTAGATCCAGCCCTGGACACACATGGAAGAATCGATCCATGTCTTTTCCTATTTTCATCAGTTAAAAACGAATCATAATGGTCTACTTTACCTTGAAGGACTTTCAATTCACACGTACCGCATCTTCCTGTCCGGCACGAATATGGTGCCTGGATTCCTTCTTCAAGAAGTGCATCCAGCAGCGACTGATCTTTACCAACAGTAATGATCTTGCCTGAAGTCAGTTTCACAAGAAAAGGTTGAGATTCCTTTATCTCAGGTGCAGTAAATCGTTCAAAATGAATACTTGCAGAGGGGTATCCGAAGCTCTTTGCTGCCTTTCTAAAATCCTCAATAAACGAATGGGGTCCGCATAAATAAACATGGGTTCCGATAGGGTGCTGAAGCAGGCTCGAAACTTGTAGCCTCTTATTTTCCCCGGAGAAATAAAAGGAACATTGTTGTGGATATTCTTCTTTCAAATAGGTGTAAAAAGGGCAGGACTTTCTGGCTTTGGAAGCATAATGGAGTTCAAAGCTGGAACCTTTTTTGGCGAGCTCCTTCATCATGGCCAGAAATGGAGTAATGCCGATTCCTGCCGCGTAGAAAACATGATGCTTTGCTTTGAAACTAAGGGGGAAGTGATTTTGAGGATAACTGATCCGTAACCTGTCCCCTGCCTTTATGTGATTATGCCAGTAGGCTGATCCCCCTCTTGAATTTCTGCTTAACCGAATGGCGATCCGGTACTCCTGATCATCAGCATGATTCGTCAACGAATACGATCTGGCGATGACTCCCTTTCCCTTTTCGATATACGTCGTAATATGAGATCCACCGCTGAAGAGGGGAAAAACAGCACCTTCTTCCGGAACCAGTGCAAACACTTTGACGTCGGTGCTTTCTTGTTCGATTGATGCCACTGAAACGGGTATCGAGTTAAGTCTCTTCATTTTCCTTCAGCCCTTTCATATCTTCGCAGCATAACCCAGATACGCATCCCGAAGTGAAGAATAGTGATCAGAAATAGTAAGGTTTAATTGGCAGTGTGAACAGTTTATCCGAAGATTTGCTTTTGATTCCTGATACGGTGTCACACCATGGCATCTGCAGCAAAAAATATTCATGGTTCTCTCTCCGTGACCTATGTATTGCGCTTCATCTTCTGTAAAGCCGATATCTTCTGCCAATAACCTTATATCCCGGAGTCGATTCCAAGATGCAGATACATATAAATAACTTCCCATCTTCTGATCGCGCAGCCATGAAGCTAACTCCGCCAAATCGGCTTCACACATTTCAATTGGAAGATTATATTGGGACACTTCCTCAATGATAGGCTGTATTTTTTTCATACCTTCTTCATCGCCGCAGAATAAATACATTCTTCTTCCGGGTATAAATGTGAAGTGATTACTGCTATCCAACATATTTCACCCGCTCTCTTTCATTCTGGCCTCTAAATAATGCATTACCGGTTCTTTAAAAAGTGCAATCCCCTTGTACTCAGAGATGGACTCCGGCAGTTCCCCGAGTATCTGATAAAACTGTTGAAGCCAATCAGGATTTGAGGCAAACGCTTCGAGGGACAGCAAATGAGTATGAATGGTAAAAAGAATTCCATTCGATCCCGGCATCCTGAAGAGCTTCTGGACTTCGACCCTGAAGTGAACAAACTCCCCTGCATTGTCTTTTGTGACCTTCCTTCTATCGGCACCCCATTTATCGAAGGTTTCGAGTGAAGTATCCAAACGGTTCCCCGCCATCAGTGACCAGTTCCTGCGTACCCACGGATCCCCTGCTTCCATCCTCAACAAAAAGGTGAGAATCCGCTCATCCAGTCCCTCTTCCTTGAATCCTGGAATCGGTCTATGAATCTCCTTAAACGTCATGCCTGCATTAAATGCAAGCGACCAATTTGCAGGAAAGCAAAGCTGACCTGCGTCTAGATATAGATTACCGTCCCTTTGCATCATAAAGATCAAATCTTCCTGGACGTGCTTTCCGATAAAATCCAGAGGCTGACAAGGAAGACTGGATTCGTCGCCATATATGAAGGTATGTTCATCGTTCAGAATGTTGTTTCGAAACGTCCACTTCCGATTGCTTTTCTCAACGGAAAAATGCTGGGGATAATACGTAACCAAATGATCAATCACTGTGCTCACAACTTCCCACTGTGATTGAAGGCTATGGGGAAGGGATTGAAAGCAGCGTTCAGGATGATCCTTAAGGAGGATTCGTTTCAGCTTCATTTCTTCTTTATATTTCGGAGTCACTTCGATGCAGCTTGGTGTATGTAAAGGAATGGAATTGTTGGAATAGCGGTAGACTGGATCTTTGAATGGATATGGAAAGTCGCTCATAGCTGAAGCTTTCATCATATGATCATCCTTTTTCGGAAAATTCTTTCTTTTTATTTTATAGGAAAATGATTCGTATTTGAAGGGGATATCATATAAAAAAACCTTTCCCTTTTTTATGAGAAAGGCATTTAGATTATTTGGCCGGGGCACCCGGGGGGATGTAGGCAGGAGGCACTTTCAGCCAGCCGCGTTCTTTCATTTTCGTTTTCAAGTCCATTCCCAACACAGATTTCTCCGATTGGAATCTCATCCACATCAAGCCGATATCATTCCGGACACTTTGACTATTATTGGTTGCGCACATGACGATGTTAGTTGCAATCTTCGCTGAAATCAGATTGGCAATCTCGGAGTCTGTCGCTTTTACCCCGAGAGGAACACTATTTGGATCGGATACCGGTTTCTTTTCAGAAGTATCCGACAGAGGGATTCCTTCTTTCAACATAAACTCTTCTATCGTCTGCATTTGGTGAAGAGCCAGTTTCTTTGTATCATTTAAGAGTTCAACCAAGTCTTTATCCGTCGTTGTATTTAACGCTGCTTCGAGGATTGGTATCTCTTCCGCAATGGCTGTGTAATAAAGCCAGAAGCCCATGGCTTCACCCACATGCGGACGCGGTTTCGGTTCATCATCGAACCGTGTTTTTAAATAATCGAACAATGCTTCAAGCGTATTAGGCACAGGAGATCACCTCATCGAAATAGTTATTATCGATTAGGATATCCTGAAATTGGGAAATTAATCATACATATTTAAAAGGTGACAAAAGCCCGTCCCTCAATGCTTTAAAGCGTTGAGGGACGGGCCTCTAACGTTATTGAAGAGGGATTTTTACATGTCCTTTTATCCAGGATGGATAGTCTTGGAGTTCGAGTGTGATCGGTGACAAGCTGTCATTCTTGGAGTACGGAAAACCGAATTCATCTTCTCCCGTCTTCACGAAACTTTGTAAATCATATTTATTTCCACTGGCGTCTTTGTAGGAATTAAATGCGTTGATATCATTGACTTGTTCGTAAGCTTTATCCCAAGAGAACAGCAGTAAGTCGTCTTCGAACTTTACTGAAGCCAAACGCTCATCAGGAGCCTCAAGAATTTTTTCTTCAGAAGGATCGACGACCACTTCTAATCGATCGTTATCAAGAGCCCTGATGGAATTGAAAGCGAGAAATAATTGTTCTGGTTTTTCAAAGTAATTGCTTTGCAGATAATAGGTCTTTTTATCGAAATCACCGGTGGACACGACTCCATCAGCTATTTTCGACCAGATTTCTCCGTTCTCATCCACCAGCCTCAGGTCCTCGATATTGAAAATCCTCATCGAATTCGACGATGGAAATTCAAACGAAACCGCTGTACGAGTTGGAGCCACCCTTACATCACCTACATGAATTTCCTGTCCCTCTACTGTAAAAGTCTTGTCTACTCGAACGGTTCTTGTTTTCCCGACCTTATTATGGTTAATCGTTAAAGGAATTCGCCATTCCCCGCTTAACTCATCTTCACCATTCTCCAACTGCAGAACAAACTCATAGTTCCGTTCTATTAGAGGCTGTTCCAGCCCGATGGTTGAGGAATACAACTTTTCTTTATCATTTAAATCTTCTCCGCCAAAAGATAAAGCAGTGACAGGAATCGAATCCCCTTCTTCCGTTTGAATATCTATTCTAGAAGAATGTACTTTCTCCAATGAACGGCCGCTTGAATCAATGGAATAAAACAACACAATCTGCTCTTCATCCAAGATAAACGAGTCCAGTGTGACGATTATTCCATGATGTTCATCCGATTCCCCTGCCATCTGTACATGATCGTTCTCGATTGTCGATAGTAATCCCTTATCCATTCTTACCAGCTCTACAATTTTCTCCATACCAGGCATGCCGCTCACCAACCGCGCAAAGTCAGTTGACATGCGAAGTGATCCAGCAAATATTCCAATGATCAACACCGCAGCTGCAGATGCAATCCAAGCCCGGACAGCCTGATTCCTTCTCGACGAACGCTTGCCTTTTCGGATCCCGGAAAAAATCGCTTCTTCCAATCGATGATGCGGCATTGATTGATCCTCCATCTTCTGTTTCGCTTCAGACAGCTTTTTTTCTTCGTGTTCATACATGGAAGTCACCCTCCTTTTCTTTCAACTGATTGCGGAGCAGGCCCAATCCTTTGTACAGCCATGTTTTCACGGTACCTTCGGGACATTCAAGTGTTTCGGCAATTTCACTGATTTTCAAATCATGAAGATATTTGAGCATAATCACATTCCTGTAGGGCTGTTCCAATGAATGAATCGCGTCCTCCGTTTCAAAAGAGCTGCGCTGGGGTGGACCTTCCATTGAGTGAAGGAGCTGATCGTCATAAATGACACGTTTCTTTTTCTTGATTTCATCATTGCAATAATTCAACAGGATCCGAATCAGCCATGTGGTGAAGTATTCATTCTTCCTCAGTTTCTTGATCCCTTTATATGCTCGGTATGTCGTTTCCTGAATCGCCTCGATGGCGTCTTCTTCATTTTTCAAATACGATATGGCCATACGATAAAGCTGTTCTTTATGTGACAGGATCAATTGATACAGAGCATCCTCATCACCCTTTTTCGCTTTCTTGACCATGGTGAGATCCAGCTCACTCATCAGGAATTCCCCCTTCCCTCTATTGATTAGACATCCCAGTGCAGGAAAAGTTTTAGTGAATTTGATTTTTTTAAAAAAAACCAAAAATGGGCTTCCACCTCACAGGGGTATGAGATGGAACCCCAGACTTTTTACGAACAAAAAACCAACTCTATGCATTAAATCAAACGGAGAATAATGACTATCATGAAGTTGGCGTTACTCAACTTTCTGATTACCATTCATCTTCTCTTCATAGTAAGCAACCAATTCTGGATAAGCCTCCAACTCTTTTTTTCCTGTCTCATTAAGTTGGTAGACGCCTCGTTGCACCCGGTCGAACCATTTGTAATAATTCTTTTGCAAAATGGATGGAGTTTTGTCTCCTGTCCCGAGCTCTTTTAATCCTTTTGGAGACAGCTGTCCATATTTCTCAAGACAGCAAGCGATTTGGATGCAGCTTTCTTTATAGGCCGTCATGATTTTCCTCTTATTGCTGCCGCCGATATTATAATCAGCGCTCCGGCCTTCAATTTCCTTTATCAGGGCAGTCCTTTTCCGTTTGCTGTATGTCATGACTTTCTTGCGGTCAAATGGCTGGGGATGCGCCACAAATTCAATCTTCGGCCTTTTCGTCAACGATACTGTGATCAATCCCAGCTCCAGTCTTTTTACCAAATGGCATATGTCATTCCATCTTCTCGAACGGGTCCGCTTTGGTTTAGGGATCGCGATATAGACAAGGTCGGTCAGCCTTTGACGTTTTGCAGCCTGGATCAATAAATCGATCGTCAATGAAAGCTTTAGTTCGACGATGATCAATTCTTCCCCTTTCACTGCCGTCAGGTCGCAATCGTTCACTTCACCGTTGACCTTGTATCCGAGTTTTGTAAAATGCTTTTGAATGGGCTGATAGAGGTCGGCTTCTTTTCTTTTTTTCTCCGTCATATGTAAAACCTTCTTCGTGGATAATCTCTTTAATAAAAGTATAGACCATTTGTATTGGTTTGTAAGGGGTTTTATAGATTAAGAGAGGGACGGACCTGTATGAATGGTCCGTCCCTCAAGGATAATTAGTGTTCGATTGAATGATAGTACTTTATTGTTGAACTTTATACTTCCCAGCTTATTTCGGTAACAGCAGACTATGTGAGTGTGAGTTAATTAGAATGATTATTGAAAGATCATAAAATTAAAAAACGGAGCGTATTTTTTGTCGAATGGATCATAAATCTGCAGATAGGATCATATTTCTCCAAAACGGATCATAAAATCCCAGCTGGGATCATATTTTTCGTGAACCTTCATAAAGCCTCTCTCCGACTGACAAATCAGCCTTTATATCAAGCTTTTTCGTACTCTGCACCAATACTTGCAGAATTGCACTCAATACTTGCAGAACTTCATTCAAAACTACATTATTTCACACACTGCCAGAGGTTTCTGTCACGATAACTCAGCTGTTGCTGTTTAACAAAGTCCAGCACACTTTTCATTAAATCAGTTCTCAAGCACTTTTATTGCGAAGCTTTTCAACCTCATCAGCGACAAATTGGACGGATGTGCCGACGACGACTTGAATGGAGTTGGAACCTGTGACCTTTATCCCCGGAACACCGGTCGCTTTGATCCTTTGTTGATCGACGGCATCCATATTTTTCACTTCCACACGAAGACGGGTGATGCAGTTTTCAACAGACGTGACATTCATATCTCCGCCAAGACCGGCATAAATCTCTGCTGCCATTGCCGCAAATTTGTCTTTCTGTGAGACGGGATCGGCGATGGCCCCCTCCTCTGTATCTTCTTCACGTCCAGGTGTCATCAAATTGAACTTGGCAATCAGGAAGCGGAACAGGAAGTAATAAATAAGCGCAAAGACGATTCCCTGAAGAAGGAGCATATATGGCATATTTGCAAGTGGAAGTCTCGAGCTGAGTAAAAAGTCGACGAAACCTGCACTGAAGCCGAACCCGGCTGTCCATTGGAAGAATGACGCAATGGCAAGGGATAAACCGGTCAGCGCCGCATGTGCTACATAGAGAGCTGGAGCTACGAACATAAATGCAAATTCAAGAGGTTCTGTCACCCCTGTAAAAAATGAAGCAAAACCGGCGGCCAGCATAAGTGAAGCGACCTGCTTCTTCTTCGCAGGCTTGGCTGCATGATACATGGCAAGCCCTGCTGCAGGAAGCCCGAACATCATGACCGGGAAGAATCCAGCTTGATACATTCCTGTAACACCTTTCTCTCCATTGCCGGACCAGAAGTTCCCTATATCATTGATTCCAGCCACATCAAACCAGAAGACGGAATTCAATGCATGGTGAAGCCCGGTCGGGATCAGAAGGCGGTTGAAGAACCCATAAAGTCCTGCTCCCGTGAAGCTTAATGCACTGATTTCCTTACCAAACGACACAAGTGCAGTATAAATGACCGGCCAAACAAATAGCATGACTCCGGATACGACAAGCATCGCTACAGCCGACATGATCGGAACTAATCGTTTGCCGCTGAAGAACGCCAGCGCATCCGGCAGTTTCACATGACTGAAACGGTTATACATGCTTGCTGCTACAAGTCCTGAAAGGATTCCGACGAATTGATTCCCGATTTTAGCAAATGCAGGGTTGACACTTTCAGGGTCCACTCCTTGAAGCATCGCTACAGAACCGGAAGAAAGCAATGTTGTAATGACGAGATACGCAACCAATCCGCTCAGTGCAGCTGAACCATCCCTTGCTTTCGCCATACCCAGTGCCACCCCGACAGCGAATAAGATAGCCATATTATCAATGATAGACGCACCGGCCTTGATCAAGAAAGCCGCTACGGGGCTATCTGCTCCCCAGCCTGTCGGATCGATCCAATAACCGATCCCCATCAGGATCGCCGCTGCCGGCAGGACGGCAACCGGCAGCATCAATGACCGTCCGATCCTTTGTAAATAATTCATCATTTTCTTTTCCCCCTATCTTGTCAGTTCTCGGTTGATTCCTCTTTGACCCACTCATAGATAGCCGTGACATCACTTCCTGTCGTTCTGGATGCTGGAGGTTTAGTCAGGTTATGGACAAAACTCCTCTAGTAGAAACTATTCAAAAGTGGACCAGTTTAGAATCATTTGTATATACCAATGCAAACCCTTTCATTTATTTTCTCCTTAATGGACAACGGAGAAAAGAGACTTATGACTTAGTAGAATAGTTGCGGAAAATAATTGAAGGGTTGGTTGGTTTTTTCCTTGTGAATATGTCGACACATTGATCAGTTCAGTGAATTCAATAAACCTCCTCAGCAGAATGCCAAGGAGGCGTGATTTCCCGTTATTTATTCATTATTGTTCCGTTAGGCCTGAAATTCTCTTCCATCCCATTCACCACCATATTCACCGTCATAATCAACAATGAGTAAGCAAAGACAGGAAAGGCAATAATGGCAGGCTCCAGCAATAACTCTTTATAGCGGGTGCCGATGATGCCCGCCCATTCAAACACAGGGGTATAGTAGACAACGAACTGATCGTGCTCCTGCCCCGACCGGATATTCGTTCCTCCTATAAAAATATGAAAAATGGCGAGATGCAGAATGAGGGTCAGCACTTGTACAAACTGTCTTCCGAATAGAATCAAAAGCCGGGGAAACAAATGAGGGAAGACATGCACTTTTGATATATGCCATCGATTTCCCCCGAGCACCCGGGCGCTTTCCATAAAATCAAATGTATGGATATGATCGGCCGTTTCAGCGACCACCTTCACAAGGGTGGGAACACCGACAATCGTCAGTACAACGAGTTGCAAAACGATTGCCTCCCCGAATGACAAAGGAGGTGTACTTCTCAAATTATATAAAATATAGGGAGCCAGCCAAATGATGGCCAAAAGAGACTGAGGGATATAATGAAAAGCTTGAAAAAATCCGGTCATCCACCAGGATGCGACCACCCTCCTCGCCATCAATCCAAGAACACCGGCAGTCAGTACCCTTATCGCTGTTACCAACAACGCAAACATAACGGTCCACTTAGCACCGGAAATGATCAAATGAAAGAGATCATTTCCTTCTCGATCCGCTCCCAGCCAGTGAGTCTTGGAAATCGGATATGGCGGAGTATCAATCAATGCACCATTCTCATCATACATAAATCTCTCCACTTCAGGTGCTTCCCGAAAGATCGTCCAGCCAAAGCTGAGAAGCAGTGTGACCATGAGTACGATCAAACCCATATAATAGGATTTTATCCTTCCTTTCTTCATTCTCCCGTGTCCCCAATCGTTTTCGCATAGAATTTTTCCCGATAATGTATCGTTCCTTTTATGCCTGCAAAAAAAGGTGTCATGAGCATGATGATAAGGAAGGCGCGTGAAGAGGCAGGCTGATCTCCTATGATGAAGCTCATGACACCTTCACTATGAAACAACAACTCCAATACGATCAGATTCGTGAAAACGAGAAGAATCAGTGCAGGCACATGTGCGATTGCTTCCATCATTGTATTCCTGAACAGATGATGTAACGAGATATACCCTTTACTGAGCCCTTTTGACTTTGCAAATAAGACATATTCCTTTTCCTTCTCTTCATCGATCAATAGCGTCTGCAGCCGGAATAAATAGATGGCCGGGACGATGCTCAATGTAAATAGAGGAAGGAAGAAAAGTCGATGCTGCGGCGTGGAATAAGCTGCTGCAATTTCCCAGCCGGTTTGCTTATAGATCCATACTACCGCTAACTGTATACTGAAAATAAAAAACACATCAGGGAGAGCCTCCATAACCTGAGCCAGCATAACGACATATCTCCTTATTGAAGAGCTGCAGCATGATACCAACACACTTGCTGTAGAAGCCGTCGCCACTGCAATCAACAGACTGCCTGCCAACAGGAGGAAGCTGTAAGAATAAAGGTCTAACATGTACGGAAATAACGGCTTTTCCGTCATCTGCTGGTGAAATACTACGGAGCGTGCTTCCGGCATCTTCGGAAAAGATCTGGTTTCAGAATGAGAATAATATGAAAGTTCTCCCGGCCTGGAGATTTCTTCTGCAATGGTATAAACAGAGCCGGCAAAGCTGTTCACCCCTGTAACCAGCGAGGGTGAAGCAAGTAAGAAAATGATTCCAAAACAAGTCTGCACATACTCAAAAAACCCCTTCTTTGCACCTATATAAATACTCTTCATGTCAGATCCGGCTCATAAATGAATTGTTCTAATAAAGGAAGGGATATAAATTGGCTGAGATCGGCTCTTAAAGACTCGATCCTTTTCCTGTTTCCGCTATAAAAAATGTAGTACCCCCTTCTCTCACTCTTCACCAGCCCCGCTCTTTGAAGAATCTTGATATGATTGGAAACAGTGGCTTCCGCCAACCGATGCTTTTCTGCCAGCTGCTTTGTACTGTATGGGTGGGTCAATACATCACGTAAAATCTTTAATCGGCTGGCTTCTCCCAACGCTTTGAACAAGTCTATCAAATCATCCGGCGGCTCATCGTCCCCTGCCTCCATTTCAGGCACTGCGACATGGAGTCCCAAACAGATCCTTGCAGGATGGACTCCAAGCATGACGTGAGGCGTGATGAATGTAGAAGGCTGAAAGGTGATCCGGCTATATTCCTTCAAACGAAATTCATATGTTTCTCCTTTTTGAACCTTGAGACTCACTGAATCTACAGAAACATCCGGATGCACTTCATTTAAAGCCGTCAGCAGGTGGTGATCAAGCTTTTGCTGGAACACAGCGGATGCTTTGGCTATCCATGGTTGAATCCTAAATAACTCCCGTGCAAACAGTTTCTCGTTATATTCATAGAACAAATGATGAAGTCTTTCTTTCCATTTCCCCGGGTTTGAAACTAGCTCCTTCTGCTCAATCGTCAAAGGCGACCCCCGATAATCCGTTCTCCATGCCCTGATATCAGCCATCGAATACTGCTCCCCCAACAGATAGAATACAAATGCATCGTCCTTCATGCTGCAAATAAATTCAATCGCTTCCTCCGGTGTTTTTTCATTCAATTCATATTCATTCCGTATATTGATCAAATAGAACCAATCATATGATAGGGCTCCCACTCTGCGGATTTCCTCAAGCATCCTGCCCGGCAGCATCGTTGCCGCCTCTTCAGCCCATTTCTTCCTGTAAGGATGGTGAACCGGATTACTGAGCACATGCATACTCGCAATCATTTCATTAAAAGGTGAAAAAGCAATTTCTATATTCATCAACATCCTCCACAACTGATTAGATGATCACCTAATCAAATTTGATAATTCTGTAAATTAAGAATAATTTACAGAATCAGGGTGTTGCTGTCAATAAAAAATATCATCTCCCTTCACTTCGACCATTTCTGAACACAAAAACAGACCTCCAGGGAAGGGGTCCCGTGGAGGTCTGTCAATTTATTGATTATGGAAGTTCAGTTGTACCCATCAAGAAACGGTCGCATTCACGTGCGGCCCCGCGTCCTTCGTTGATGGCCCAGACGATCAAGCTTTGACCGCGGCGCATATCTCCAGCTGCGAAGACGCCTTCGACATTTGTCATGTACTTATCGTATTCGGCATCAACAGTGGAGTTGCTTTTCGTTTCGATTTCAAGCTCCTTCAACAAGCCTTGTTCAGGACCGCTGAACCCGATCGCAAGAAGAACAAGGTCAGCCGGCCATACTTTTTCTGTGCCGGGAAGTTCTTCACGGATACGATTGCCGTTTTCATCAATCTTCAATGAAACATTCACCGTATGAACTTCTTTGATATGTCCTTCTTCGTCGCCGACAAATTTCTTCGTCATGACGGCATAGGCACGCGGATCATGACCGAATACTTCTTCTGCTTCCTTCTGTCCGTATTCCACACGATGGATGATCGGATATTGCGGCCAAGGGTTCCCCACTTCATCGCGGATCGCCCCTTTTTTCGCATAGATATCAAATTGCGTCAGGCTCTTGCAGTTATGTCTGATGGAAGTCGCGAGGCAATCTGTACCTGTATCTCCCCCACCGATGACAATCACATTTTTACCTGCTGCAGAAAGATAGTTTCCATCTTCAAAATTTGAATCCAATAAGCTTTTTGTGTTCGCATGAAGGAAATCCATTGCATAATGCACGCCTTTTAAGTTTCTTCCTTCAACTTCTAAATTACGATGAACGGTCGCACCTCCGCAAAGGATGACTGCATCAAATTCACTTTTTAGTTCTGAAGAGGAAATATCCTTTCCTACTTCTGTATTCGTAACAAACTTGATGCCCTCTTCTTCAAGAATATCCACACGTCGCTTTACGATAGAATATGGAAGTTTCATTTCAGGAATTCCATAGGTCAACAGTCCGCCAACGCGGTCATTTCGTTCAAATACCGTCACCAGATGACCTGCTTTGTTGAGCTGGGCAGCCGCCGCTAACCCCGCTGGACCCGAGCCGACCACTGCCACCCTTTTTCCAGTACGGATCTCAGGAGGCTGAGGCACGACCCAGCCTTCTTCAAACCCTTTCTCGATGATGGACCTTTCCACTGTTCGGATTGCGACAGGAGGTTCATTGATACCAAGTACACATGCCCCTTCACAAGGTGCAGGACAGGCAAAGCCTGTGAACTCCGGGAAGTTATTCATTTCATGCTCCCGCTTCAATGCTTCTTTCCATTGCCCTTGATACACCAAGTCATTCCACTCTGGAATCAGATGATAAACAGGGCAGCCCGTCGTGACACCTGCAAGCTCCATGCCGGACTGGCAGGTAGGGACCCCGCAGTCCATGCAACGTGCCCCTTGTTTCCTGACTTCTTCCTCTGAAAGCGGAAGTGTGTAATCATTCCAGTCTTTCGTACGTTCGGAAGGTTTCCTTTCATCTAGCGATTGTCTGTTGTACTCCATGAAACCAGTTGCTTTTCCCATTCATATCCCCCTTCTTTTTTATTGTATAAGAAAGTAAAATTTATCCTCGAGAATTGTCCAGCTCCAGCGCCTAGCCCCTCGAGACGTTTCGGTCCGCCCAATGAAGTCAAAGAACGACTTCACCGGTCGGCCCTCCAACGCTTGTCGGGGCTGAGCAAGGCGCTTCCGCTTTTCTATTGTCCAGCTCCAGGGCTTAGAGGCACATGTCATAAGTCAAATCGGCCAGGAAGGCAAAGAACGCCTTCATGGCCAATTCGCCTTATGCCACACGCCTCTGTTCAAAGCCCTTCCGCTTTTCTTATTTTGCTGGCTCTAAAATTTTTGTACTTTCCTCGAAGGCTGTCATTTCAGCTTCGTATTTCTCCAATCCACTGTTTTCCAGCTCTGAAATTCTCTCTTTCATCTTCAGATAGGATTTAGGGATCACTCGTACAAATTTGGATACATAGGCATCCCAATTAGCCAATATCTTTTTGCCATTCGCACTGTTTGTATAGTTAACGTAGTTTTGAATCAGATCATATACTTCCTTTGTTTCTTCCGGGTCGAATAATGGCTGCAGTAGGACAAGTTCCTTATTGCAGCGGGAACTGAACGACCCGTCCTCATCCAATACATAAGCGGTCCCGCCGGACATTCCTGCAGCAAAATTCCGCCCAGTACGGCCAAGGATGACCACCTTACCGCCGGTCATGTATTCACATCCATGGTCGCCCACGCCTTCTACGACTACATTCGCGCCGCTGTTTCTTACACAGAAGCGTTCACCGGCAATCCCATAGATGTATGCTTCACCAGCCGAAGCACCATAGAATGATACGTTCCCGATGATGGTATTTCGTTCAGGGATGAATGTTGAAGTAGGATCTGGATGGACGATGATTTTACCACCGGACAATCCTTTTCCTACGAAGTCATTCGCATCCCCGACAAGGCGTAACGTCAAACCTTTCGGAATATAGGCACCGAAGCTCTGACCTGCAGATCCCGTAAATTTCAAACGGATTGTGTCTTCCGGCAGACCTTCAGCCCCGTACCGCTTCGTTATTTCACTTCCAAGCATCGTACCGGTCACACGGTTGATGTTTCGGATGGCAGTCGAGACTTCGATCGGCTCCTTGTTTTCAATCGCTTTACGGCATCTCGGGATCAGTTCTTGGTAATCAAAAGTCTTCTCAAGCTCATGATCCTGATTTCTGACTGCATACCTGCTTACTTTCTCAGGTACATCCGGCTGATAAAGAAGCGCAGACAGGTCGAGTCCTTTCGCTTTCCAATGATCAATCGCTTCATTCGATTGCAAGACATCAGTTCTTCCGATCATTTCGTTGATCGTTCTGAAACCAAGCTGTGCCATCAACTCTCTTGCTTCCTGTGCAACAAATCTCATGAAGTTCGCCACATGCTCAGGGTCACCCATGTATTTCTTGCGAAGCTCTGGGTCCTGTGTCGCAATGCCGACAGGACATGTATTCATATGGCACACGCGCATCATGACACAGCCAAGGACTACAAGCGGTGCCGTTGAAAAACCGAATTCTTCTGCTCCCAATAGGGAAGCTACAACCACATCACGGCCAGTCATCATTTTCCCGTCTGTCTCAACGACTATACGGTCACGCAGGCGGTTCAATAGCAGGGTTTGATGTGCTTCTGCAAGTCCTATTTCCCAAGGCAGGCCGGTATGCTTCAAGCTCGTTCTCGGAGCGGCACCTGTTCCTCCGTCGTATCCTGAGATCAGTACAACATCCGCACGGCCTTTTGCCACACCTGCAGCAATCGTCCCAACACCTACTGCCGATACCAATTTCACGCTGATCCGCGCCTGTGGGTTTGCGTTTTTCAAGTTATGAATCAATTCTGCAAGGTCCTCGATTGAATAAATGTCATGGTGAGGAGGCGGTGAAATAAGCTCTACGCCAGGTGTCGATCCGCGCACCTCTGCTACCCATGGGTAAACCTTTTTACCAGGCAGGTGTCCACCTTCGCCTGGCTTGGCGCCTTGAGCGACTTTTATCTGGATTTCATCCGCATTGACAAGATAATGGCTCGTCACACCGAATCGTCCGGATGCAACCTGCTTGATCGAGCTGCGGCGCAGGTCTCCATTTTCATCACGAGTGAAACGGTTTGGATGCTCGCCGCCTTCACCGGAGTTGCTTCGCCCGCCGATGCGGTTCATGGCAATCGCCAGTGCTTCATGGGCTTCCTGACTGATTGAACCGAATGACATCGCACCTGTCTTGAATCTCTTGCAGATTTCTTCCACCGATTCAACCTCCTCGATCGGAACCGGCTGTCTCTCCTTAAAGGAAAGCAGTCCGCGCAGAGATTGCAGGTTTTGTTTCTCATCTGTCAGCATCTTGGAATATTTCTTGAACGTTTCGAAATTATTCGTTCTGCATGCATGCTGAAGAGTATGAATCGTATTTGGATTATATTGGTGATCTTCACCATTTTTACGGTACTGGAATTCATCACCTGATTCCAGCGTACGATTGATGTCTTTCCTGTTCACAAAGGCCTTGCGGTGTCTCATCAACACTTCTTTTTCAATGATATCGAGTTTGATCCCGCCTAACCTTGAAGCGGTACGAGTGAAGTATTTATCGATTACTTCTTTGTGAATACCGATTGCTTCAAAGATTTGGGCACCGCGGTAACTTTGAATCGTTGAGATTCCCATTTTAGAAAGCACCTTCATGACTCCATCAGTCGCAGCTTTCACATATGTCTTAACAGCTTCTCTGTGTGTCGTTTGCTGCAGCTCCCCTTTATTGACAAGCTCACGCAGGGATTCAAATGCCAAGTATGGAGTGATGGCTTCGGCACCGTAACCGAGAAGTGTTGCAAAGTGATGTACTTCCCTTGGTTCGCCTGATTCGACCAGCAGGCTGACCTTCGTACGTGAACGCTGACGGATCAGGTGCTGATGCAGGCCGGAAACCGCAAGGAGGGCAGGGATGGCTGCACGCTCTTTTGTCACCCCTCTGTCAGATAAGATCAGCAGGGTGGCTCCTTCTTTGATGGCCATGTCAGCTCTGGCGAATAATTTATCCAGCGCAACTTCCAGCTGGTCCTCTTCTTCCGTAACGTTAAACAAAGTCGATAATGTGACCGCCTTGAAGCCTTCTTCGTTCTGATAACGCAGTCTTTCAAGCTCTTCTGTTGTAAGGACAGGCGTCTCCAGACGGATATGCCTGCAGCTTTCCGGACCGGGATTGACAAGATTTCCTTCCGCCCCGATTGTTGTACCGACAGACGTAACGATTTGTTCACGTATCGCATCGATCGGCGGATTGGTTACCTGAGCAAACAACTGCTTGAAATAGTTATAAAGAAGCTGCGGTTTTTTCGATAGGACAGCAAGAGGAGAATCGTATCCCATCGAACCGACCGGATCTTTTCCATCCGTCACCATCGGTTTAATAATTTTATTGAGTTCCTCTGTTGTATAACCGAATGCCTGCTGCTGAACCAGCACTTCCTCAGAAGTGTAGATTTCTGAACCATATGGAGCTTCAGGCAGGTCTTTCAATTCTTTTTTATGATTGTTCAGCCAATGTCTGTACGGCTGCTCGTTTGCCACTCTGAGTTTGATCTCTTCATCCGGGATCATTCTTCCTTTCTCCAAATCCACGAGGAGCATTTTCCCAGGTTGAAGACGATCTTTGTAGACGATATCATCAGCAAAAATATCCAAGGCCCCAACTTCAGACCCAAGGACAATCATGCCATTTTTTGTGACATAATATCTTGCAGGTCTAAGGCCGTTACGGTCAAGGCATGCCCCGATTTGTTTACCGTCTGTAAACACAAGCGCAGCCGGTCCGTCCCATGGCTCCATCAGGCAGCTGTGATATTCGTAGAAATCCTTTTTCTTCGGATGGATTGTATCATCATTTTCCCAAGGCTCCGGCACCATCATCATCGCTGTATGAGCGAGCGATCTTCCAGACAAATGAAGAAACTCAAATGCGTTATCGAACATGGATGAGTCACTGCCCGTCTCATCGATGACCGGAAGGATTTTCTCCAGATCTTCTTCACTGAAGGCAGAGGAGTGGCATAGCTGTTCACGCGCTCTCATCCAATTGACGTTCCCTCTTAATGTATTAAATTCTCCATTGTGGATGGTATATCGGTTAGGGTGTGATCGCTGCCAGCTTGGAAATGTATTCGTACTGAAGCGGGAATGCACCAGTGCCAGTGCGGATTGGAACTCAGGGTGATTGAGGTCGATGTAAAAGGAATCCAGCTGCTCGGGAATGAGCATCCCTTTGTATACAATGGTTGTTGAAGATAAGCTGCACAAGTATACATCCTTTAATTCCTCAATCTGTGATGTTTCTTTCTCGATTCGTTTTCGGATTACATAGAGCTTTCTTTCAAAGTCCATCCGTGTTTTCATTTCATCAGAAGCACCAATGAACACTTGCCTGATAAACGGCTTAGACTTTGAAGCGACTTTCCCAACAAAGGAATCATTGATTGGTACTGGTCTCCATCCAAGCGTCTTCTGTCCTTCTTCTTCAATGATGCGTTCAAATAATTCTTTACTCTGCATCCGGGAGTCATAATGTTCGGGAAGGAACACCATCCCTATTCCGTATTCACCTTCACCAGGCAAATGGATATCTTCTTTTTCACATTGCTTTTTGAAAAATCTGTGAGGAATTTGGGTAAGGATGCCTGCACCGTCACCAGTGCTTGTATCGGCGGATTGTCCTCCGCGGTGTTCAAGGTTACAAAGAATATTAATGGCGTTTTGGACGATGTTGTGTGATTTTCTGCCATCTATATTGGCAATCATCCCAATACCGCATGCTTCATGTTCATGCGCCGGATCATACAATCCCTGCGCCACAGGAAGATTATTTTTCATTCATAACGTCCCCCTCTTCTTAACTACTATTATTGAAAGATAATAAAATCTTTTAATGGAATTTTCTTAATTTTTGTTAGTATATCATGAAATTTAGAAAAAACGAAAAATTTAGTTAATGGTTCTAGCCCTTTTAAACCCTTTATTTGGAGAATATTGAGAAGAAAATCAGCAGGAAAATTTATCATTTGACTAAATTTTCAAAAACTTTAAAACCTTGCTATTTCAATAAAGAAATCGTTTACAAAAATATCATGCAGCGGGATACATAGTTATAGATTTTTTTGAATTTTTATGTGATTTTATTATGTAAAAAAATTTTTTTCAGAGGCGAAATTTTATTGGTATTTTACGTTTCATTGTAATGGATTGAGGGGTTACATAATAAATGTTATATATCCCGTTTTAGGATTGATGAAACTTTTCATAAAACAAAAAAATAACCTCACTGGGCAGGAGGTTATTTTTTGCTTTTTTCTAGTAACGCTTCGCTTTCTACCCGGTCCATGAAGTCAGTGACGACTTTGTTATTGTTTTTTTCTCCGCCGAGTTTGAGAAGGACTTTACCGAGGAAGTTCAGCCCTTTGTTCTGGCCGGTGTAGATGAAGTTTGTTTCTTCTTCATTTAATTTAACCAGGGTGAAGGTGGCTTCGACTTCAAATGCTTTTGCTAATGTGAACCCGATTTTGTTGTGTTTTCTTTCAGGCGTATTTTCATATTCCAGGTCTTCAACTATATAAGTCTCTATCCGTTTTCCTTCTTTGTACTTTTGTTGATACTTGGAACCGACCACGCCTTCTTTTCTTTCCAATACCTTGTTTTCAATCACATTCGGCATGATGCGCTGAATGTTTTCAAGTTCGAACAAGTTCCAGATCACTTCGATGTTCACCGGGATAACTCGTTCTTCGTGCCATTTAATCATTCATATCATCTCCTATTCCAAGTTCAAAAAAACCATCCATATCTTCAATAATTTCCTGAAGCCTTGCCACTTCTGCTTCTAACGCTTTTTTCTTTTCCCGGATCAATCCTTCCAGGTTTTCAAATGATTCATCGTTTACTACTCGCATCATTTCCTGGATGCTGAAATTGAACCTCCTCAAGTACACCAATAATCTGGCGACAAGGTATGAACCGTTATCATAATAGCGGTATTTGTTGTTCGGATCGATATAAACCGGTTGCAGTAATCCAATCTCAGCATAATAGCGAAGTGTCTCTTTACTTAGTCCTGTCATCTTCGAAAACTCACTTACTTTGTACATTCTGGCCACCTCTCACTACGATGATAAACTATGTAGTGCACTACATGGTCAATGTTTTTTTATCATTTGACACAAATACTGATGTTGATTTCCATGCAACAGCTAGCATCAATTAGAATAAAAAAATACTCCAATCCCAACCCCTCGACATTTTCCGGGAAATATTGGGTTATATTCGACAAAACTATTGGTTCCTATGGTGGAGATGTCAGTTACTTGTGACAAGTCCCCTTTTACCTGATACGATGGCTTTTACTTCTTCCACCGCCTCTTGGATTGTATTTACTTTCAGGATGATTTTCTGATCATCCCGGTAATGTTCTGCTGTATGTAAATATCTCGGGTCATAATAGTATTCAAGAAGCAATTCCAATACCGCTTCATAATTGCGGCTTTTCAGTTCTTCTTCGATCATATTGGCAATCGGGCTATGGATGCGGCGTTTGATTTGTCTGAATGCTTGGGTGAATTCTTCATGATGTTCATGAAGCTCGTATTCTTCAATGATATGAGCGACTCTATCTTTGATTGGCAGTTCAATAAAGATATGGGTGGCTTCTTCTTTTTTATTTAATAGGAAAGAAGGAAGCAGGATTTTACCGATCCGTTTACTTTCAGCTTCGAACAAGACGAATGGGGCTCGATCTAGACCTGTTACTTCTTTGACGAGAAGGGAATCGAACGTTTTCTGATTAACAGGGGTCATGCCAAGTGCACCGAACACTGAACCGCGGTGATTGGCCAGTCCCTCAATATCAAGGATCGGCAGACCCTGATTTTTCAGTTCGTGAAGGATAGCGGTTTTCCCAGTGCCTGTTCCACCATTCAGGACATATGCTTTCGGTATCATCTCAAGAGTTTCCAGCTGGTTCATGACCCACTTCCGATAAGCGCGCACACCCCCTTTGATCCGGTATGTACTGATTCCCATCAAATCGAGAAATGTCGCGGCAGCTTTACTTCTCATGCCTCCCCGCCAGCAGTACACTACTTTTTTCCCGGGAAGCTCTTTATATTGCTTAATGAAAGAAGGAA
>NZ_JBSWVK010000007.1:0-165557 GCF_056159545.1 Rossellomorea sp. ABR4_012 | reverse complement strand
ACGGCAATACCGGTAATCTTGACATCAATCTTTATCTAGTTTTCAGAGAATAAAATTCTCTTTAAAAGTACAAAAAAAGTCTTGAAAAATATTTGAAAGACGATATAATAGTACTTGTCCCTAAAAAAGACATCATACATATGTCTGGTGATTATGGCGAAGAGGTCACACCCGTTCCCATGCCGAACACGGAAGTTAAGCTCTTCAGCGCCGATGGTAGTTGGGGGATCTCCCCCTGTGAGAGTAGGACGTCGCCAGGCTAAAATCGTTCCGCAGTAGCTCAGTGGTAGAGCTATCGGCTGTTAACCGATCGGTCGCAAGTTCGAATCTTGCCTGCGGAGCCATATGGAGAGCTGTCCGAGTGGTCGAAGGAGCACGATTGGAAATCGTGTAGACGGTCAACGCTGTCTCAAGGGTTCAAATCCCTTGCTCTCCGCCATAACATATTTACCTGGCCCGTTGGTCAAGCGGTTAAGACACCGCCCTTTCACGGCGGTAACACGGGTTCGAATCCCGTACGGGTCACCAAAGAAGATTTTTCGCCTAAGTGAAAAAAACTTACCATACAAATTGGAGGATTAGCTCAGCTGGGAGAGCATCTGCCTTACAAGCAGAGGGTCGGCGGTTCGATCCCGTCATCCTCCACCATGCTTTTTTACGAAGCGAAGCGGAGTAAAATAAGCGTCCACAATCTTTGCGTAGCGTAGTGAAAACTTCTTTCCTTACTACAAGGAAAACGCTTAATAAAATTATTATCGTCGCGGGGTGGAGCAGTTCGGTAGCTCGTCGGGCTCATAACCCGAAGGTCGCAGGTTCAAATCCTGTCCCCGCAATACCATTGGTCTGGTAGTTCAGTTGGTTAGAATGCCTGCCTGTCACGCAGGAGGTCGCGGGTTCGAGTCCCGTCCAGACCGCCATTTTTCTTGAAATGTTTTAAAATGTTATAGCTCAGTAGCTCAGTTGGAAGAGCACGGTGAAAAATCTTCATCCGATTAATCATCAGCGTACAGCTCGAGCAGCAACTTGAATAATCCTTCTGAGAGCTGGACGATGGACAATTGGATGCTCACTTTAGGAACGAAAAAATTATTATGGCTCAGTAGCTCAGTTGGTAGAGCAATGGACTGAAAATCCATGTGTCGGCGGTTCGATTCCGTCCTGAGCCACCATGTTTTTTTACGAAGCATAGCGGAGTAAAATAAACGTCTTTAATGTTTACCATCTATACAATGATAAGTTTTTTAGCCGAAACTTGATCAGCATTTTACGTGCCGGTGTAGCTCAACTGGTAGAGCAACTGACTTGTAATCAGTAGGTTGGGGGTTCAAGTCCTCTTGCCGGCACCACTGAACAGATGGAGGGGTAGCGAAGTGGCTAAACGCGGCGGACTGTAAATCCGCTCCTTCGGGTTCGGCAGTTCGAATCTGCCCCCCTCCACCAAGCTTTTTTACGAAGCGTCAGCGGAGTAAAATAAGCATCCTTAAAAATTGCGTAGCGAAGCATTAAGCTTTCAAGCGAAGAGAAACAAATTTTCATAGGGGCATAGTTTAACGGTAGAACGAAGGTCTCCAAAACCTTTGGTGTGGGTTCGATTCCTACTGCCCCTGCCAATATGATCATGGCGATTGTGGCGAAGTGGTTAACGCACCGGATTGTGGTTCCGGCATTCGTGGGTTCGATTCCCATCAGTCGCCCCATAAAAGTCACACTATAAAATTCGTGACATATACTAACAATGGGCTATAGCCAAGCGGTAAGGCATCGCACTTTGACTGCGACATGCGTTGGTTCGAATCCAGCTAGCCCAGTAGTATTGCGGAAGTAGTTCAGTGGTAGAACACCACCTTGCCAAGGTGGGGGTCGCGGGTTCGAATCCCGTCTTCCGCTCCATTCATATGGCGCCATAGCCAAGTGGTAAGGCAGAGGTCTGCAAAACCTTTATCACCGGTTCAAATCCGGTTGGCGCCTCCATATGAATGCCGGTGTGGCGGAATAGGCAGACGCGCACGACTCAAAATCGTGTTCCTCACGGAGTGCCGGTTCGACCCCGGCCACCGGTACCATCTGCGGGTGTAGTTTAATGGTAAAACCTCAGCCTTCCAAGCTGATGTCGTGGGTTCGATTCCCATCACCCGCTCCAATCATACATACGATAGACTTTCTCTTTGTGAGGAAGTCTTTTTTGTTTTTCATGATATTGTAAAGAAGCGGTCTGTGATTCTTGGGAAGAAAGCTGCTGGGCTCCATTTCTTTTTATAAAAATTCTAAGTAGCGCAATAAACAGGAATTTGGCGCAATAAATAGAATTTCTGCGCGATTATCGAAAAAGTGGCGCAATAAATGAGATTCCTGCGCAATTATTAGGAAACCTGCGCAATTATTTATGTACCAAGAGAATCCTGTCTGGCAGCAGGCCGAATTTTCACTCTGACACATCGAAACTATAGAATGTTGTTCCTCTATTGTTACGATTCAGACGTTTTCAACTACTTTTTAACAAAAAATCTTTATTCTTCGTCCCTCAACATTAACGATCTACCATCTAATTCGAAAACAACCATCTTCAACTCGACACCACCTATACTCCTCCAAAGCCATCAATAAACCAGTCCACTTCACACCACAAATTCCAGATAACCAAAAACCCTAATAACGAATCCTTACAATAACCAATAAAATCATATAGTCAAAATATTGCACCATCTTTGTCAATTTTGTTGACCTATTTAAAATTAAAACCCCTTTATACTATAAGAAAGCGGTTACATAACAAAGGGGTGGTGATGCGTGTGGAACCAACGTTAAAGACTGGACCAGTAAGTACCCAAGCACAGATCAAGGCAGTGTCAAAGAAGAAGTTTAAATATAAGAGTTTGTTGACGTACGCTGCCTTTGTAGGGCCCGCACTACTCTTTTTCCTAGTGATTCAGATTCTTCCCTTTTTAATGGGAGTCTATTATTCTTTCACTTCCTGGAATGGAGTCAGTTCTGTAGTAGAGTGGGTAGGGTTTGACAATTATAAGCAGATTTTCACGAATGACAAAACGTTTTTTAATTCTTTTATGTTTACGACGAAATTTATGTTTGCTGCCGTTATCATCAGTAATTTAATCGGTTTTGGGTTTGCTTTGCTTTTAAATGCGGCACTTAAAACACGTAATATCCTGAGAACGGTGTTTTTTATTCCAAATGTCATCGGCGGGTTATTATTAGGGTTCATCTGGCAGTTCATCTTTGTTAAAGGATTTGCTTCTGTTGGGAACATGACGGATATCGCATTCTTCAAAATGCCATGGCTTGGTGATGAGAAGACGGCATTCTGGGGAATTGTTATCGTGTTTGCCTGGCAGATCAGCGGTTATATGATGGTCATTTACGTAGCAGCCTTGCAAGGGGTGGATAACTCCCTGTTGGAAGCTGCCAAGATGGACGGTGCATCGAATTGGACGCTCCTGACAAAGATTATTATTCCATTGATCCTTCCGGCATTCACAATTTGCTTCTTCCTGACGATTTCGATGGCCTTCAAGATATTTGATTTGAATATCTCGCTGACCGGGGGAGGGCCATTTAATTCCACTCAGTCTGTAGCGATCAACATTTATCAGGAAGCATTCCAGAATAACCGTTATGGTCTTGGAACGGCGAAGTCCATTTTATTCTTTGTTGTCGTAGCAATCTTTACGACGTTCCAAGTCATGCTGACGAAGAAGAAGGAGGTTGAGGCTTAATGGGCAATCGCTATACAAAGAAGACATTTGTACTTGAGATTATCGGGATATTGCTTGGTCTCATCTTCTTGATTCCCTTTTACTTTGTTTTTATCAATTCTGTTAAGCCGTTTGCAGCCATCCTCATTGATGCAGCAGCATGGCCGAAGGAATTTATGTTTTCGAACTATGCAAAGGTGTGGGACGTCATCAACTTCCCTAGGGCATTCTGGAATTCACTTGTCATCACTGTAGCAAGCAACATCGGCTTAGTGGTGATCAGTTCAATGGCTGCCTGGAAAATGGTCCGGACTCCGGGCAAGTTCAGTAAGATTCTATTTGTTATTTTTGTATCAGCGATGGTCATCCCTTTCCAGACGGTGATGATTCCGCTTATGAAACTCGGAGGTGCTTTGAACCTGACGAACAGCATACCAGGGTTGATTATCATGTACTTTGGTTTTGGAGTACCATTATCCCTGTTCTTGTTTCATGGTTTTGTGAAGACAGTGCCTGTTGAGATTGAAGAGTCGGCCATGATTGATGGATGCAGCCAGTTTGGTGTGTTTTGGAGAATTGTATTTCCTCTCCTTAAGCCGATAACCGTTACAGTCATCATACTTAATACGCTTTGGATATGGAATGATTACCTGCTGCCGCTCCTTGTTTTACAGGATGCTGAGCTGCGTACGATTCCACTTGCTGCAAGTTCATTCTTTGCACAATATACAAAGCAGTGGGATATGGGGCTTGCGGCATTGGTGCTGGGCATTGCACCGATCATCGTATTCTTCCTGTTTTTACAAAAACATATCATTAAAGGAATTGCTTCAGGTTCTATTAAGTAGATATAAAGGTTCTGTTATTCCTACAGGACTTTATATACAATAAATTTATATCAGGGAGGTCAAACCAATTATGAAACGCATTCTTTTACTTCTTACATCTTTCGTTCTTGTATTTGGTATCATCGCAGGGTGTTCTTCAAAAGATACGTCATCAGGAGGTGACGGTGATTCTAAGTCAGGCGATGACGTAGTCACTCTTAACTTGTTCCAATTCAAAGTGGAAATTGCTGATCAGCTTCAAGAGATGATCAAGGAATTCGAAGCAGAACATCCAAACATCAAGGTGAAGCTTGAAACAGTCGGAGGCGGTGCCGATTACGGTGCTGCACTTAAAGCGAAGTTTGCTTCCGGGGAAGAGCCGGATATTTTCAACAACGGTGGTTTTAAAGAGTTAGAACTTTGGCAGGAGAAGTTAGCGGATCTTTCAGGTGAGCCATGGGTGGAGCATGTTCTGCCTATCGGTAAAGTTCCAATGACGGCTGAAGACGGCAAGCTTTATGGTATGCCGGTCAATCTTGAAGGATACGGATTTGTGTACAATAAAGATTTGTTTGAAAAAGCAGGCATCAAAGAAGCTCCAAAGACAATTGATGAATTGAAAGACGCTTCCAAGAAGCTTGAAAAAGCAGGAATCACTCCATTCTCGGCTGGATACGGAGAGTGGTGGGTAATCGGTCAGCATTTACTGAACATTCCTTTCGCTCAGCAGGAAGATCCTGAAGCATTCATCGCAGGATTATACGATGGTTCTGAAAAAATCGTCGGTAATGAAAAGTTCAAGCAATTCAAGGAAGTACTTGATACTGAGCTTAAATATGCAAATGATAATCCACTAACAACAGATTACAACACTCAGGTAACGCTTTTCGCTTCTGGTGAAACAGCGATGCTTCAACAAGGTAACTGGACAGAGAATATGATCACGGAAATCAATCCAGAAATCAATATGGGCTTCCTTCCTATTGCCTTGAACAATGAAGAAAGTGCAAACAGTCTACCAGTTGGTGTTCCGAATAACTGGGTATTAAACAAAAACTCAGAGCACCTTGAAGAAGCAAAAACATTCTTGAACTGGATGGTGTCTTCTGAAACAGGAAAACGTTATATCACAGAAGAATTCGCGTTCATCCCGGCATTTGATAACATCGAGCCTGCTGGACTTGGTGACCTTGGTACGTCAATCCTTGACTACTCTAAAGAAGAGAAAACAATTCCTTGGACTTGGTTCAGATGGCCGGATGGAGCAAATAAAGAATTTGCTGCTGCCATCCAGGAATATGCTGCAGGAAAAATCGACTATGATACTTTACTAGAGAGATTCCAGCAATCCTGGGATAACTTGAAGTAAAACAGAATAAACGGAAGCATGTCTGTAAAGGCATGCTTTCTGTTTATTCTAAAAAGTACTTTACGGGAGGTACGATCGAGGAGGCTCACAGATCACCACCAAAATGCGAAGTCCTGCTTGCACGGAAATCAACTGCGATGGTCAAAGAGCTTTCTTGTTTGAAATATTTCATTATTTTGAAAAAACACTTCATGTATGTACAAGTTGGTATTATACTAAGGATAAGCAAAAAGTGGAGGTACCTTTCCTCATGTTAAAGAACAGTATCCGGAATAAGCTGATTGTGCTCCTTATGATCACCACCATTGTACCTTTCGGCAGCTCCATTGTGATTACATATTTGTACACCAAGAATTCGATAGAAGATCAGGTGGTGGCGGAGAGCAGGAACTTGTTATATCAGGGGAAGATTAATCTAGAGAGCTATATTAATGAATTAAATGATTTGACTTTATCCCTCTATAATAATCCTGATTTTATCAACTACATGAGAAACCCGGGTCAGGGGGATGATTACCTGACGATCGGGATTGTGAAAAATGTTGTGCAAACGATTTTATACACTGCGGATACGATCAACGGGGTAAGGATTTCGTTTGCGGAAGAGGACAGAGTCATCTCAGCTACTAAACGTTCAAACGTCGTTTTTTCAAGTGAAAAGAACGAGACAGACCAAGAAGCATTTCTAAGTGCGGAACGCAGTCCGTACAATATGTATATTGAACCGGCTTTTCCTCAGCAGGAGAATGAAATCAAGCGTACAAGAAATATCATCACGATCCACAGGGCGTTCAGGAATATTCCTGATGATGAGGTTCTCGCCTACATATCCCTTGAGATATCCCCGGAGAAAATCATTGATTTAAGCCGGAATTTATATACGGAAGAGACCGAAGAATTTTATCTTCTGACACCTCAGGGTGAAATGATATACAGCTCCGACCTTGATGTGTCGGATGATCAAAATAACCAGAAGTGGATCAAACGCATCGTTGAGGGTAAAGAACTTGCAGGGACGCTTGAATGGAAAGAAGATGATTTCAACGGGGTGATCATGTATGATCAGCTGCCTGTATCGGCAGGGGGGTGGATCCTTGCGAAGCGGGTCAGTTATTTGAACCTTTACGAAAGCGCCTTCAGTGTCGCGAAAATCAATATTCTATTTGGTATCCTTGGATTGACGCTGGTCGTGCTTGCCACATTGTTCGTGTCATTCAAGATCACATCGCCGATCCGGGTTCTTCTAAAGAATATCCAGCAAGTGGAAAAAGGGAATATGAATGTACAGTTCCCGTCGTTCGGTCCAGATGAAATCGGTTTGCTGGGATTCAGGTTCCAACAGATGATCGAACGGATCAATACGTTGATCAATCGTGAATATAAGCTCGAGCTTGAGAATAAGAACAACCAATTAAAAGTGCTGCAATCCCAAATAAACCCTCACTTTTTATATAATGCACTTCAATCCATCGGAACGGTGGCGTTGAAGAATAAAGTGCCGCAAGTTTATACCCTCATTACCTATCTCTCGAAAATCATGAGGTACGGAATGAATATGGAAGAAGATATGGTTCCGCTCGATAAGGAAATCAGTTATACAAAGGCATTTCTTCTTCTTCAAAAAGAGCGGTTCGGGGAGAATCTTGACTATACTATAAAAGTGGATGAACGGGTAACGGACGCTGCCGTCCCTAAGATGATCCTCCAGCCGATCATTGAAAACTATTTCAAGCATGGTTTTGATATCCGTGATGGGATAGGCAGGATCGAGCTTGTCTGCATGAGTGAAGATGATCAGCTCGTCATCACCATAAAGGACAATGGCATTGGGGTGACCCAAGAACGATTAGAGGAAGTATATGCACATTTCAGAGCTGCTGCCTTAAATAAAATCGGGGATGCCACGAATATCGGATTAAAGAACGTATTTGTACGCTTGAAGCTTTATTATGATGATAACGCAGTGTTACTCCTTGAAAATCCTGACGAAGGAGGCTTTAAGGTCACCATGAAGCTGCCAATAAAGATGGAAGGTGAAGCGGATGAAAGCAATCATCATTGACGACGAAAAACATGTGCGTGAAGGGTTACTTTTATTAGCTGAGTGGGATCAATACGGAATTCATACTATCCTTGAAGCAGAAGATGGCGAGCAGGCAAAGAAACTGATCACCGAGCACCGGCCGGAAATTATCTTCACGGATATGAGGATGCCGAAGCTTGATGGTATCAGTCTCTTAAAGTGGCTGCATTCTTCCGATATCAAAAGCAAAACGATTGTCGTGAGCGGATATGATGATTTTGAGTATATGCGAAATGCGATTTTTTATAAAAGCTTTGATTATATCCTCAAGCCGATTGAACCGGATGTGTTGAATGACACATTGGAGAAAGCGGTCAATGAATGGAAGGAACAGGTGCGCTCGAGAAAATACCTGGTGGAAGAAAACAGGGTAATAAATGAAGTGAAGCCGCTTTATTGGGACCGGTTGTTTTCAAACCTGTGCAATGCTGAAGTCATTCCTGAAGCAGCGGAGGAAAAGATTGAAAATGAATTCGGTGTTGTATTCAGTAAACTGCAAAAGACAGCTGCACTCATTCCGATCAAGCCGATTGTCATGAAATCATTTCAGGGAGACAAAGATCTTGCCTTCTTCACGTTGACGAATATTTGC
Organism: Rossellomorea sp. ABR4_012; assembly: GCF_056159545.1. Taxonomy (NCBI): domain Bacteria; kingdom Bacillati; phylum Bacillota; class Bacilli; order Caryophanales; family Bacillaceae; genus Rossellomorea; species Rossellomorea sp. ABR4_012. Next base: position 156,976 of record NZ_JBSWVK010000007.1, on the reverse strand, counting down.
AATGAGCTGCTGAGAAAACATAATGACGGAGTTTGTTTCAGGAACATCCATAAAGATGAAGAGCTCGTCATTCTCTTTTGGAACGATAAGAACGTTACATTTCTACTGGATGAACTTTATTCGTTGATTTATCAATTCAGCAAAATCTGCATCACGATCTCTTTAGGGGAGAAATCATTGAACCTGAAGGAAACTTATACTTCCTCTCTGGAAGTGTATATGAAACATGATTTAAGAAAGTCGGATAAAATCATCACGTCTGGTGGAAAAACTAAACCGCTGCTGCACTTATTAGACTATTCCAATGACTTGAAATGGACGATCCGTACAGGCAGTCCTGCTGCGGTTGAATCCTCACTCCAGCAAATCTTTCAGACTTTGGAAAACAGGCATACGCTTTCCCTGGAGCAGATTGAGATTTGGGAAAATCAATTTGAACTGCTCCGGAATAATTGGTTGAAAGAATATGAGATTGAGAGTCGGTCCTCTTTTTACAACGGAGTGGATTATTGGAGTGAAGAGGGGGCATTTTCACTTCAGAAATTCAAAGAAGAAAAAATGAAAGAATTTAACGAATTGGTCGAAACCTTAACTACGAAGAAATATCAGAAAGAGAAAAACAATATGCAGAGAATCGAAGAGTATTTGCAGCAGCATTATCAGGAAGATGTGACCCTGCAGGAAATAGCCGATACATTCTTCCTGAGCAGGGAATACATTTCAAGGAAATTCAAACAGGAATACAAGCTGACGATCACGGATTATTTAACGAATATCCGCCTGGAAAAAGCTATGAAACTATTAGAAAACCCTTATCTCAAAATATATGAAGTTGCCTATGGGGTTGGGTATGTAAATGAAAAATACTTCAGCAAGGTGTTCAAAAAGCAAGTAGGGATTACGCCAAATGAATTCAGGCAGTCCCTGCTAAAACATAACTGATGGAGGTCAAATCATGATAAACGTTACAGTATGGAATGAGAATCGTCATGAACAAAAAAGCGAAAAGGTGCGCGAAGTGTATCCGGAGGGAATTCACGGAACGATTGCGTCATTCCTTGGTGAGGAATCCTTCAACGTCAGGACCGCAACATTGGATGAAGAGCAGCACGGGCTGACAGATGAGGTATTGAATTCAACGGATGTCCTCCTTTGGTGGGGGCACATCGCCCATGATGAGGTCTCGGATGATGTAGTTGAAAAAGTGAAGCAGCGCGTCCTTGACGGGATGGGACTGATTGTCCTCCATTCCGGCCATTTCTCTAAAATTTTCAAAGAGCTGATGGGAACATCCTGTGACCTGAAATGGAGAGAAGCCGATGAAAAAGAACGCATCTGGATTGTCGACCCGAGTCATCCGATCACAGCCGGTCTGGGGGAATACATCGAGCTTGAAAAAGAAGAGATGTACGGGGAGCATTTTGATATCCCGGCACCCGATCAATTGGTGATGGTGAGCTGGTTCGAAGGCGGGGAAGTGTTCAGAAGCGGATGTACCTATCAGCGCGGGAACGGGAAGATCTTCTACTTCCGTCCAGGCCATGAAACATATCCTACTTATTACAACCGGGAAGTCCAAAAAGTGATCATCAATGCAGTGGAATGGGCAAAGCCTGTAGAACGTAACAGGCCCGTTTACGGGAATGCAAAGCCGCTTGAAGAAATTAAAGGAGCTAACTAAAGGAGGAAGTAACATGAGCAAATTAAAAATTGGTGTAATTGGTTGTGGAAGTATCGCCCAGCATCGTCATCTGCCTGAATATGCAAGCAACAAAGATGTTGAAATAGTGGCTGTGTGTGACATTGTGGAAGAACGAGTTAAGAAGACAGCTGAAAAATATGGCGCTGAAGCGTATACCAGTTATAAAGAACTTTTTTCTAATCATGAAGTGGAAGCAGTAAGTGTTTGTACGCCGAATTATTTGCATGCACCGATTTCGATTGCCGCACTGAATGCAGGAAAACATGTTCTATGTGAGAAGCCAATGGCGACGTCGGTTGAAGAAGCGGAGAGTATGATTGCAGCTGCTGAAAAAAACGGCAGAAAATTGATGATTGCCCATAACCAGCGCTTTGTTCCTTCGCATCAAAAAGCAAAAGAGCTGATTGAAAAAGGTGAAGTCGGCAAGATTTACAGCTTCCGTTCTGCATTTGGCCACGGCGGCCCTGAAGGATGGAGTGCCGATGGCAAGGACAGCTGGTTCTTTAAGAAAGATGAAGCATTCATCGGGGCGATGGGGGATCTTGGAGTACATAAGACCGACTTGCTTCGTTATGTGCTTGGTGAAGAATTCGTGGAAGTGGGCGCGTTTGTGGAAACAAGTGCAAAGGAAAATGCCGATGTTGATGATACAGCTGTTTGTGTGCTGAAAACAGAAAACGGGACGATCGGGACTCTTGCTGCCAGCTGGTCATATGTGTCAAAAGAGGATAACTCAACGATTATCTACGGAGAGAAAGCGATTCTACGCTTAGAGGATGATCCGGTACATTCATTAGTTGTTCAATATGCGACTGGTGAAGTGGTCAGATATGAACTTGGCGGCATTCAAACGAATGAAGACGGAGGCCAGACGAACTCGCGCGTGATTGATCAGTTTGTTCAGTCCGTGCTCGGGGATACCGAACCGCCTGTCAGCGGAAGTGAAGGAATGAAGTCTCTGCAGGTCGTGTTATCTGCGCTTGAGTCAAATGAAACGAAAACAATTGTAAAACTGTAACTTGAGGTGAATGCAGCATGTCAAAACTTCGAATGGGGATCATCGGGGTTGGCGGGATTGCACAAAACCGGCATATCCCTACGTTCAAGAAACTGTCAGAAACGGTCACACTGGAAGCGGTCAGTGATATAAACGCATTGACGGCCCAAAACGTGGCAAAAGAATTTAATATCCCTAGAGTATTCAGTGACTACCGCGACATGTTCGAGCATGTTGATGCCGTCACGATCTGTACTCCGAATAAATTTCACGCGGAAATCACGATTGCGGCCCTAAATGCGGGTATCCACGTATTCTGTGAAAAACCAATGGCGATGTCACCTGAAGAATGTCAGGCGATGATCGATGCAGCAAATGAATCAGGAAAAGTATTGGCGATCGCTTATCACTATCGGTTCATGAAAGATTCCCGTGCTGCAAAACGATTCATCACTGCAAACGAAATCGGCGAGCCGATCGTCGCAAGGGCAAGAGCAATCCGCCGGCGCAAGGTGCCAGGCTGGGGCGTATTCACGAATAAGGAGCTGCAGGGAGGTGGAAGTCTTATTGATTACGGCTGTCACTTCCTGGACCTGTCGCTTTGGCTGCTCGGGAATCCAAAGCCTGTCGTGGTGACTGGCACAGCTTATAACAAGCTCAGCAGAATGCCTGGAGAAGTCAATCAATGGGGAGACTTCGACCGTGAAAACTTTGAGGTCGATGACCATGTGACGGCTTATATCAAGTTTGATAACGGTGCATCGATGCTTTTTGAAACATCCTGGTCCGCCAATGTGAAAAGCGATGAAGAAAGCTTGAGTATATCGGGGGAAACAGGCGGTGTCGATCTGTTTCCGCTGCACATCAATCAAATGAAGCACGGAATGCTCTTAAACAGCGGGGCTGACTGGATTCCCGGTGAAGACGATCCGAGCCTTCCTCAAGCCGAGAATTTCATCAACAGTTGTCTCGGGCTTGAAGAGCTGATTGTAAAACCGGAAGAAGCGATGGCTGTTTCCATGATCGTCGATGCGATTTATAAAAGCAGCGAAACACGCCAAAGCATCACATTGAAATTGGGGGAAGCATAGATGAAATTAGGTGTATTTACAGTATTATTTTCTCAGAAGAATCTAGATGAAATGCTTGATTATGTGAAAGAATCAGGCTTGCATGCGGTCGAAATCGGAACCGGCGGCTATCCAGGAAATGCTCATTGCGACCTCGAAGCCCTATTGGAAAGTGATGAAAAGCGAAATGAATACTTACAGAAAGTGACATCGCGCGGCCTTGAAATCAGTGCCTTCAGCTGTCATGGCAACCCGATTTCACCGGATTCTGCGTTTGCGGAAGAATCGCATGCAGCTCTTGAGAAGACCATCAAGCTCGCTGGTTTGATGAACGTGCCCGTTGTAAACTGCTTCTCGGGAACAGCAGGCGATCATGAAGGTGCCAAGCATCCAAACTGGCCAGTATCTCCATGGCCGAATGAGTATGGCGATATTTTGAAATGGCAATGGGAAGAGAAGTTGATTCCTTATTGGAAGAAGATGGGGCAGATTGCTGAGGAGCATGGAGTGAAAATCGGCCTGGAGCTGCACGGCGGGTTCCTGGTTCACACTCCATATACGTTGCTGAAGCTCCGTGAAGAAACATGTGACGCAATCGGTGCCAATCTTGATCCAAGTCACCTCTGGTGGCAGGGGATCGACCCGGTGGCTGCGATCAAGATTCTTGGAAAAGAAAATGCCATCCATCACTTCCATGCAAAAGACACGTACATCGATCAGGATAACGTCAACATGTATGGTTTGACGGATATGCAGCCGTATGGGAACATCCAGACCCGTGCGTGGTCTTTCCGTTCGGTAGGATGCGGCCACAGCCTCCAGGAATGGTCAGATATGATGAGTGCACTGCGCACATTCGGATACGATTATGTGGTAAGTATTGAACATGAAGATCCGCTCATGTCGATCGAAGAAGGATTCGGGCGTGCTGTCAAGAATCTGAAATCGATTTTGATCGAGGAGCAGCCGTCGGATATGTGGTGGGTGTAAAGACCTTGTTAGTCGGAGAGGATCCTTTAGGGTCCTTTTTTTATTGAAGAGTTGATGCCGTTTGCAATATTTGTTAAAACGAGAGATTAATTCTGGTTTCTCATAGATTGTTGCCGATTTCTCATAGTATAATGGCCTTTTCTCGTAGATTATTGCGTAAAACTCATAAATTAATCACCATTTCTCATAGAATAAAAAGTTTTCGTCCATCCTCATCACTCTTTTTAGCCAAATAAAGCCGGAATCCCTGCTTTCTGACAGAGATTCCGGCTTTCAATTTCAAAAATCATCCGCTTACCACTTCACAAGTGCTCTCGCCGCCATGAATCCCGATAAACATATCCATTAATGACTTCGTCAGCTTCTCACCTTCCTCTATAGGAATCGAAGGCTTCAAGAAAATGATCTGAACTGCATTTTTTGTTGCATTTCCGACAGGTGCGCGGTTGGAATCAACGAAAGGGCTGCCGAAAGGACCATTTTCATCTTCTGCAATGATCAAGTTCTCCAATGAGTTTTCACGTCCGTTCAGTCCTGTATAGGTATCTCCGTGCTCACCAATTCTTAAGCTGATAGTTTCACCTGCCAGCCTATCCAGATCATAAATCCCGATCGGTACTTCATACTGTAGTGAAAAAAAGTTATTCAAATCAATAGCCGAGTTGATAGTGGTAAGATAATTCTGCTTTTTTATACGGCGGTAAAGGGCTTCAGCCGAATGACGGTAGCGGTTAGGGTCTTTGCCCGTTTTCTTGAATACATCCCGCCACTCTCTCACCCCATCGATATCGGTCACATTTTTTTCCTGAAGATCGAAGAAAATGGACTCTTGAAATAACTGAAGCCTGCCTTTCAGCATTTGAGGGGATTCCCCGACTTCGATATCATGGTAATGAATGACGCCTATTTTAAAATTGGGAATGGTTGAAGTGATTGAAGAATCAATTGTTATTTCCATTTTTTTTCCTCCACATTTTGTTTAAAATAGTTTATCATAATACTCGTCTGTAATCATTTTTAACGTATTTACTAGTTTTTATATATACGGAAAGGAGGCGGTTGCTTTGGATTTCGATCAATTAAAACAGGATATCATCGACTACAGTAAAGAAATTGGGATTGATAAGATAGGCTTCACTACAGCAGACACTTTCTCTGAAATGAAGAACAGGCTGCTTCGGCAAGAGATGCTTGGATATCAATCAGGTTTTGAAGAAAAGGACATAGAGAAGCGGGTCAATCCTTCACTCATTTTCGACGGACCTAAATCGATTATCGCCATTGCTCTTGCCTACCCTTCCAGAATGAAGGATGCACCACAAAGCAAAAGGGGTGAAAGACGGGGCATTTTCTGCAGGGCTTCATGGGGTACCGATTATCATCATGTGCTGCGGGACCGTCTTGCTAAATTAGAAGAGTATATTGTTTCACGTGTTCCTGAGGCACGTTTTAAATCGATGGTGGACACAGGTGAACTTGTTGACCGGGCGGTTGCTGAGCGTGCGGGGATCGGCTGGAGTGGTAAAAATTGTTCCATCATTACACCGGAGTTTGGATCATATGTGTATCTGGGTGAAATGGTTACAAACCTTCCTTTTGCACAGGATGAACCGATGGAGGATCAGTGCGGGACATGCAATATATGTGTGGACGTGTGTCCTACAGGGGCTTTGATCGAAGGCGGCCAGCTGGATGCGCAGAAATGCATCGCATTTTTAACACAGACAAAAGGTTTCCTCGCTGATGAATACCGGGTGAAGCTTGGAAATCGATTATACGGTTGTGATACCTGTCAAACTGTCTGTCCCGAAAATAAAGGGAAGGATTTTCATTTTCATGAAGAAATGGAGCCGGACCCGGAAATTGCGAAGCCATTGTTAAAACCGCTGCTCACAATCAGTAACCGTGAATTTAAGGATAAGTACGGGCATGTATCTGGTTCATGGAGAGGCAAGAAGCCGATTCAGCGGAATGCAATCATTGCGCTTGCTCATTACAAAGACGAGACAGCGATTGAAGATTTAATTAAAGTAATGGAAAACGATGTGAGGCCGGTGATGCGTGGAACTTCCGCCTGGGCACTTGGGAAAATTGGTGGAAGAGAAGCTGAAAAAGCATTATTGAAACAAAAAACAATTGAAAGAGACGAAGACGTTCTTGATGAAATCGAAAAAGGTCTTCGACTGTTTGCCCCGGATGCGGGATAAGGATAAATCCATTTAAGAAATGGATTTATCCTTTTTTGTTGTGAACAGAGTGTTTCCCTCATAGATATGAAAAGAGGAGGGAAGGCGATGATCAGAAAACTTCTGATGGATAATATCAATCATGTGATCAGTGAGTACACAACTCGAGGACAAACAGAATTTCAGCATGATAAAGTGAAAAAAAAGAAAGAATCGTGTGAGAAACGGCATGCTGAAATCGTCAAAGTGGAAGCGGCCGGCAAAATAAATGAGCTTTCCATGATGTCCGATGAGACCCAGACAGTCCTCTATGATGTTCATTATAAATACTTAGTGAAACAAGGGTCATTTATATATTTAGAAGAGGAAGTGGAAAATCGGAGAGCGGTCTATTATGACGGCAGACTATATAATGATGGGGAAGTTCCCGCTGCGGTTGACGTCACAAGTACTGAAGAAGAATTTCCTGAAGGAAAGGATGAAAATAGGTTTTCGTATCAATATGACAGATTGAAGGCTGTTCAATACGCAGAGAAATGGTGGAACACGTTCAACCCGGAATATCGGAAGTTTGAGAATGACTGTACGAATTATATTTCTCAATGCCTTCATGCAGGCAATGCACCAATGAGAGGGTACCCGACACAGGGAAAGGGATGGTGGATGAGAAATAATAGCTGGAGCTATAGCTGGACGGTTGCGAATGCGATGAGGCTGCATCTGCCTGCATCAACCGTCGGACTTCGTGCAAGAGAAGTGGAAGGTCCGCATAAGCTGAAGCTGGGCGATGTCATTTGCTATGATTTCGAGGGAGACGGCCGCTTCGACCATACGACGATTGTGACAGGCAGGGATGCCGACGCCATGCCATTGGTGAATGCACACACCTTCAACAGCAGAATGAGATATTGGAAGTATGAAGATTCGACTGCTTATACCCCGAACATCAAATATAAGTTTTATACGATTGTTGATGACCGTTAAGTATTGTCCTCCCGTGGATAAATGGTATAATGTCACATAGAGTTTTATGAATGAGGTGACATACATGGGAGTACATGTTGTATTATATCAACCAGAAATTCCAGCCAATACAGGAAATATCGCCAGAACGTGTGCAGCGACTGACACTACGCTGCATTTGATCCGTCCACTGGGTTTTTCGACGGACGATAAAATGCTGAAGCGGGCAGGGCTAGATTACTGGCAGTTTGTGAACATCGTATATTATGATTCACTCGATGAATTTTTTGAGAAAAACGAAGGCGGAGAATTCTTCTATCTAACCAAATACGGGAAAACACCGCATTCCGATTTTGACTACAGTATCGAGGAGAAGGACTACTTTTTTATATTCGGGCGTGAAACAACCGGACTGCCGGATGATGTAATCCAAAATAATCTGGACCGGGCACTCCGGATCCCGATGAATGAGAATGTCCGTTCACTGAACCTGTCCAATACGGCAGCCATTTTAATCTACGAAGCGCTCAGGCAGCGTAACTATCCCGGCCTCCACAGAGAATTGCCGAAGTAATAAGCAAGGAATGAGAATCATATGATTTTCATTCCTTTTTTCATTTGGCTTATACTATAGGAAAACCCAAATGAAAAGGAGATTTACATATATGAACCAGACAATTGAAACCATCTTGAATCACCGCTCGATCCGAACGTTTAAAGATCAACCATTGACTGACGAACAGATTCGTACCATCGTTCAAAGTGCACAAGCAGCAAGTACTTCGAGTTATATCCAGGCGTACACCATCATCGGAGTGAAGGATTCCGTTAAAAAGATAAAACTTGCCGAACTAGCGGGGAATCAAAACTATGTTGAAGAAAATGGACACTTCTTCGTGTTCTGCGCTGACTTGCATCGTCACGAGAATATTGGTAAATGGGAGAACGCTGATGTGATTCCTTCTTTGGAAAGCACGGAAAAATTCATGGTCGCACTCATCGATGCTTCATTGGCAGCCCAGAACGCTTCGATTGCAGCCGAATCAATGGGGTTGGGCATCTGCTATATAGGAGGAATCCGAAATGACTTGGAAACAGTGAGCGAAGTGCTTGAGCTGCCGCATCGCGTGATTCCGTTATTCGGGCTGGCCGTGGGATATCCGGCTGCAGATACTGACGTCAAGCCGCGTCTGCCGATGAATGCCGTGTATCATGAGGATGCATATATGTATGATGAAGCAGGGATGAAGGCGGAATTGGACCGCTATGATGAGACGATCTCTTCCTACTATCATGAACGTACGGGCGGCAAACGTTCCGACCGCTGGACCGAACAGATGGCCAAAATGCTGTCCGGGAAGAAAAGGATGTACATGAAGGAGTTTGTGGAGAAGCGCGGGTTTGATAAGAGGTAATCTGTAATTTAGGGTTGTGAACTCCGCCGGTAATTTAGCTGAGGGGTGCCTTCTAAAAAGGGGTTTTGATAATAAAACCAGTGAATGTATGAGACGGAGTTAATTCTCCATGTGCTCCATGTGATTTAAATGTTTTATGTTTAAAAAGAAGTAAATAATCCAAAACACCCCGGAAAGCAATTGCTTTCCGGGGTGTTTTCGCAACTATTTAGTTAGAACCTGGCTTGTCGTTATAACCAGCAGTGAAGATTGCTGTTAAAAACGCCGCACTAACACCTAAAATCATTAAAGTACCCATAGTTGGTAACCTCCAGTTTCATATTCCACAGTCTGTCTTTAGTATAGCCTATTTTCTCAAAGTTGTGAATGAGAGAGGAATATTTTTGTGACAAATTCATTAACTTCCATTGCGATTGGGTTCTCTAATGGGCATCCTCTGCCTTCAATCAGGACGAGGAACAGTGGAAATCCAGACGGCACCTTCAAGTAAATAAGAACGAAATACATCTTCTTAACATGTTAGAGTGAACAAGCGCATACAGTATATTAATCGTCTCTCATTAAGCGACAGGGGGAGGTCCATATGGATATTTTAAAAAAAGTTGAACATTACCGCGAAGAAGAAGTAAAACTGAAATGGGAAGGGACGTTTGCTCAGTATCTGGAGTTGTTGAAGGAAAAGCCTTGGATTGGTCAATCAGCTCACTCTAGAGTCTATAATATGATCAAGGATGCTGGAGTCGAAGAAGTAGATGGGAAACGACGATATAAATTCTTCAGCAATCAATTATTTGGCTTGGAAGAGGCGCTTGAAAGACTTGTGGAAGAGTATTTTCATCCTGCTGCTAAACGATTAGACGTGAGAAAGAGAATCCTTTTGTTGATGGGGCCGGTCAGTGGAGGTAAATCGACGCTTGTGGCGATGCTGAAACGCGGTTTGGAACAGTATTCACGCACAGATCGTGGAGCCATTTTTGCCATAAAAGGCTGTCCGATGCATGAGGATCCGCTTCATTTGATTCCACAGCATTTGCGTGAGGATTTCCATCAGGAATACGGAATCCGGATTGAAGGAAATCTTTCACCGTTAACGACGATGAGGCTTGAAAAAGAGTACCAGGGCAGAATTGAAGATGTCCAGGTGGAAAGAGTCTTTTTCTCAGAAGATAAACGTGTCGGAATCGGAACATTCAGTCCATCCGATCCGAAGTCACAGGATATTGCGGATTTGACGGGAAGCATCGACTTCTCGACGATAGCCGAATATGGTTCGGAATCCGATCCGCGTGCTTACCGTTTTGACGGCGAGCTGAACAAAGCGAACCGCGGCTTGATGGAATTCCAGGAGATGCTGAAATGTGATGAGAAGTTCTTATGGCATTTATTATCTCTCACGCAGGAAGGCAACTTCAAAGCCGGCCGATTTGCTCTGATTTCGGCAGATGAACTGATTGTGGCGCATACGAATGAAACGGAGTACCGCTCTTTTATATCCAATAAGAAAAATGAGGCATTGCACTCGCGTATTATCGTGATGCCGGTTCCATATAATCTGAAAGTGACTCAAGAAGAGAAGATTTATGAAAAGATGATCGGGGAAAGTGATGTATCCAATGTGCATGTTGCGCCTCATACACTGCGTGTCGCAGCGATGTTCACCATCTTGACCCGGATGAAAGAACCGAAGCGGGGCGACATCGATCTGATCAAGAAGATGCGCCTGTATGATGGAGAAAGTGTGGAAGGCTTCAACTCAGCCGATGTGGATGAAATGAAAAAAGAGTATCAGGATGAAGGTATGAGCGGTATCGATCCGCGTTATGTGATCAATCGGATTTCATCTACGATCATTCGTAAAGAGATACCGACCATTAACGCGCTTGATGTTCTCAGGGCCCTTAAGGAAGGTCTAGATCAACATCCATCGATCACTAATGAGCTTCGCGAAAGATATCTGAATTTCATATCGCTTGCCCGTAAAGAATATGATGATATCGCGAAAAAAGAAGTCCAAAAAGCTTTTGTGTATTCGTACGAAGAGTCGGCTAAAACGCTTATGGATAATTATCTGGATAATGTAGAAGCATATTGCAACAAAGCAAAACTGCATGATCCATTGACTGGTGAAGAAATCAATCCTGATGAAAAGCTGATGCGGTCGATTGAAGAGCAGATCGGCATATCTGAAAATGCGAAGAAAGCATTCCGCGAAGAAATTCTGATTCGTATCTCAGCCTATGCCCGCAAAGGGAAGCGGTTCGATTACAACTCACATGACCGCCTGCGTGAAGCAATCCAGAAGAAGCTGTTTGCCGACCTGAAGGATGTCGTAAAAATCACGACCTCCACAAAAACGCCGGATGAGCAGCAGCTTAAGAAAGTCAACGAAGTCGTTGCCCGCCTCATTGATGAGCACGGTTATAACTCCACTTCGGCCAATGAACTGCTGCGTTATGTAGGCAGCTTGTTAAATCGTTAATATTGATACCAGGAACGGGATGTGCTGCCGCATCCCGTTCTTTTTTCTGTTTACATATGAAAAGAAAGGGGAATTGTAAAAGCAAGAGGTGATGACAGAATGAACAAGAAGAATGAAGTTAATAAAAAGCAAGAGCTCGATAAAAACTATGAGCCTGACAACGGTTCGATGGCACACGACATAGAAGAGATGGAGCAGCTCGGAAAGCAGATGGACAGGCTCCGTACAAACGAGGAACTAAAAGAGGATGACAAGCAGCCGGATCCTGTTCAATATAAAGAAAGGGATAAATAATGAATATATTGACAGAAAAATCAGAATATAATACTCTATAGATACAGAGAGCCGGACCCATATCTCAAATGAAAGTGGGTGAAGGGGATGCCTTCTAAACCTCAGCCTCGAGAAGAAGCAGAACCCTTTAACGGAAGCATGGCCTCCAATATGGAGGAACTGATCAAGCTAGGCAAGCAAATGGAGAAGCTGCGTTCCAGCGGAGAGTTAAAGAACCACAATCGAGTACAAGATCCGGCTCAATATGAAGAAGAGTAGATAATCAGGTGAATTCGCCTGGTTATTTTTTTTTCAAAAAAACGAACCCCCATAGGAGATACTCCCTCGACAGATTTACAGATATGTAATAAACATTCTCCTTCCAAACTTACATATTGTGAGACATAACTGTATACATATCATAGTATTCATTTTTTCGAAAAAAATAGGCTCGTCCAAATCTGAAAAGATTGTTTAATTGTCGAAATTATTTGTAAATTTATCAATACTTCTGCATAGGATAGAGTAATCCCCGATTCATTCCTTCTAGGGGAAGAAGACAGTAGATTAGGCAGTCAACATAGTGTATGCAGCGTGAAAAAAAAGTGTGAAAAAATTTTTAAGGAGGGGAATAGTTTGAGTCAAATGGAAAATCATCAATTTGTCATTTCCAAGGAAGATTGGGCCCTCCACCGCAAAGGTCACGATGATCAGCAAAGACATCAAGAAAAAGTACAGGATGCGATAAGAAATAATTTACCTGATCTGATCACTGAAGAAAACATCATTATGTCAAATGGCCGTGATGTCGTCAAAATCCCGATTCGCTCATTAGATGAATATAAAATCCGATACAACTATGATAAAAATAAACATGCAGGGCAAGGAGATGGCGACAGTCAGGTTGGAGATGTAATTGCGAGAGATGGCTCTCAGCAGCAGAAAGGTCCCGGAAAAGGTCAAGGAGCAGGAGATAAAGCAGGCGAAGATTATTATGAAGCAGAAGTGTCTCTCATGGAAATTGAAGAGGCATTATTTAGTCAGTTGGAACTTCCGAACCTGAAAAGGAAAGAGCAGGATGTTCAAACCGTGGAACACATTGAATTCAATGATATTCGAAAAACGGGACTTATGGGTAACATAGATAAGAAGAAAACGATGATGTCTGCATTTAAGAGGAATGCCATGAAAGGCGCCCCGAGCTTTCATCCGATCATAACCGAAGATCTCAAATTCAGAACCTGGAATGAAGTGTTGAAGCCTGAATCCAAAGCCGTTGTGTTAGCGATGATGGATACAAGCGGAAGTATGGGAGTATGGGAGAAGTATATGGCAAGAAGCTTCTTCTTCTGGATGACACGATTCTTAAGAACAAAATATGAGACCGTGGAAATTGAATTCATCGCTCATCATACTGAAGCCAAAGTCGTTTCGGAAGAACATTTCTTCTCAAAAGGAGAAAGCGGAGGGACGATTTGTTCATCTGCTTATCGTAAAGCGTTGGAACTCATTGATGAGAAATACAATCCGACACGATACAACATTTATCCGTTTCATTTCTCTGACGGCGACAATTTAACATCAGACAATGTACGCTGCGTCAAGCTTGTTGAAGAATTAATGAAGGTATCCAGCATGTTTGGATACGGTGAAGTAAATCAATATAACCGTCACTCGACCCTCATGTCCGCTTACAAAAACATCAAGAATGAAGACTTCCGTTACTATATCCTCAAGCAAAAAGCCGATGTATTCCATGCCATGAGAAGCTTCTTCAAAAAAGAAGAAGAAAAAGCATATGCATGATAAAACCAGCCGATAAGGCTGGTTTTTTCTGTTTTTCCGGGAATATGCCATTACCATGAAAAAATAGTACTCAATCAGAGAAGATTGGTGCTAAAATAAGGATACATGTGTTTTCCCATTTTTAAATAATTTGATATGGTGAGGTTTAGAATGACAAACGAATCAACGCAAATACATGAGCTTAAAGAGGAAATTGCTCAACTTAAAAAACAACTGGCAGAGTCTGAGGAATTAATCAGAGATATCTCAGTACCGATCATACCTTCAATTGTTCCTGAAACCATTCTTGTGCCGATTACAGGTCGCCTTTCACCTGAGCGTTTCGAGATGATCATCTCTAGAATCCTGAATGTATCTTATCAAGAAGATATCCATACAATCATCATAGACTTCTCGGCTATTTCAGAAAAAGAAATTTGTGAATTGGACGTATTCGGTACGTATATTGAAAATATGGCAAAAGCTATCTCGTTGATGGGGGTAGAAGTTATTTTTGTTGGATTTACGCCCTCTCTTACCCAGATTATCGTTAATTCAGGATTACAGCAGATTTTGGAAGTAAAAAGCTTTCTTACATTTAGAACGGCTCTTCAATATTTAATGCAGCAAAGAGGAATACAATTTCAGAGTATCAATGAATAATAGACCAGCCTGAATGGGTTGGTTTTTTTTATTTGGATTATTAATGATCTTGATAAACACTAAATGTCTCAGAACCTTTTGAAAGGGTTTCCCGGATGAAGGTCGTATATATATAAGTGAGTGTGAAAAATATAGAGAAGAGAGGGCCATCATGGAATATATCTATGTACTGAGACTGATACCCCGCTTACATAAAGAAGAAAACTGGACTGCAGAAGATGAAAAAACCGTGGCAGAACATTTTGAGAGATTGAAGGAATATAGAGATCGCGGTGTCGTCATATTGGCGGGAAGAACACTGAATGAAGAAGAAAATGCATTTGGAATCGTTGTGTTTGAAGCGGAAAGTGAAGCAAAGGCAGAGGAATTCATGAGGGAAGATCCGTCTGTAATGGAGGGTATAATGACAGCGGAGCTATTCCCATACCGTGTAGCTTTGCTGAAGGAATAATAGCAGGTTAGGAGAATGAAAGATGGAAAAATGGATAGAAGAGCTGTTCAGTGAGGAGCTGCTGCAATCAGCAGCAAA
The DNA here is from genome assembly GCF_056159545.1 of Rossellomorea sp. ABR4_012. Classification (NCBI taxonomy): domain Bacteria; kingdom Bacillati; phylum Bacillota; class Bacilli; order Caryophanales; family Bacillaceae; genus Rossellomorea; species Rossellomorea sp. ABR4_012. The sequence goes on along the minus strand of NZ_JBSWVK010000007.1, from coordinate 141,924 downwards.
GAGATTTGGCTGCGATGCTTCCCGCGCAAGAAAGCTTGGTGATTTTGAAAACTACGTATTTGAAGTGCATAAGGAAGAAACGCCGTACATATTAAGGTTGACCCATAGTTCCCACCGTTCTAAAAAAGATGTGGAAGCTGAACTCAGGTGGGTAAATTATTTACATGAGAATGGAGTGAACGTGTCGCTGGTCAACCACTCGGAAGACGAGAGATTGGTTGAAGTACTGGAAGCTGGTGATACCTATTTTTATGTATGCTTATTTGATAAAGCTCCAGGCAAGCCGGTGAGCATCAAGGATGCCCTTTTTAATGAAGAGCTCTTTAAAAAATGGGGAAAAGTCACGGGCAAAATGCACAGGGTTACAAAGGATTATCATGCTTTAGAATATGTAAGGGATCGCTGGGATGAAGATGATATCTTGCAGTATTCAACCTATCTTCCTTCAGATGATGCTGACATTATCGAAAAAGCAGAGAGAAACAAGAAGAAGCTTCAGGCACTTGAGGAGTCTGCTGAAAACTTCGGTGTCATCCACTCTGATATTCATCCCGGTAACTTTTTTTATCATGAAGGTGAGATACACGTGTTTGATTTTGATGACAGCATGCAGTTTTTCTTCTTGAGTGATATTGCCATTCCTCTTTATTATTCTGTGTGGTGGAAGCTCAGAAAGGAGAAGCTTGAGGTGCGCTCGGCATTTGGAGAAACTTTTTTAACAGCGTTTTTGAGTGGCTATTTGGAGGAATATCCTCTGGAAGAAGAATGGATCGATCATATGCCTTCATTTTTATTATTGCGGGATCTCACTCTTTATACGGTTTTCCACAAAAAATGGGATCTGAACAATTTGTCAGAAATCGAAGAGTCGCTACTCTCCGGCTTAAAAGACAGGCTGATGAACGATGAACCTATCGTCAGTCTTGATTTCAAAGCGATTCTTGAGCGGGCTAAAGGGTAAGAAGGGGTGATCTGGGCCCTGTTGGTGACGGGAGCGGTCATCGGGCTGCTGGTGCGTCTGACAAAGAAAACGTTTAAAAGCGGTTATGGATTGTCTCAGGATCTGTTCGATCAGCGGGAATATATAAAAACCTGTTTTCACTGCCATAAAAAACTTCCGAAAGATTATATGAAAACTCTATGTCCACATTGTGGAAAGTTGACGGAATAAAGTGAGTGTTAAAGACCTTGCAAAAGCTTGAGCTTGTGCAGGGTCTTTTTTGATGGATGTTTACTACCGGATTGTTTTTTTGTGCATTATAATAAGAAATTTGAATGAAGTACATATTTGGGATTAAAGCTTAAACTGGCTGTCAATTTCACTTTTATTCACGCGGCTTAAAAAGTTTGTTATGATTCTAAAGATGATAGTCAAAGACAGAGGTGAAGCGCTATGGAGAAAACCATTGGATTTATTGGATGCGGAAATATGGCTCAGGCCATTTTAGGCGGAATACTGCAGGCAGGGCTTGTGGATAAAAGTGCAGTGATGACCAGTGCAAAATCAGAAGCAACACGAATGAAAGTGAAAGAAGAATTTCGTGTTGAATGTACGGACGAAAACCTGGCTGTTGCCGCATTCTCGGATATATTGTTCCTCTCCGTTAAACCGGATCAATATCAAAACGTCATATCAGAAGTGAAGGATACCGTGAAAGAAAATGTGATTGTCGTGACAATTGCTGCCGGGATCACGTTGGAGTGGATGGAAGCTCAGTTTGGCAAAGGTATAAAGCTCGTTCGGACGATGCCGAATACTCCTTCATTAGTGAGGGAGGGAATGACGGCGTATTGTGTGAATAAACGATTAACGGATGAGGACTTGGAGGAAGTTTCAGTCATCCTGGGAAGCTTCGGTAAAGCTGAACAGGTGGAAGAAAGATTGATGGATGCGATCCCTGCAGTCAGCGGATCATCACCAGCTTATGTGTTTATGTTCATTGAAGCTCTTGCTGATGGAGCAGTTCTTCAGGGGGTACCAAGAAATCAAGCTTATGAAATGGCTGCTCAAGCTGTATTAGGTGCTGCCAAAATGGTACTCGAAACAGGTAAGCACCCAGGAGAACTGAAAGATGCTGTCTGCTCTCCGGGAGGTGCCACCATCGAAGCAGTGGCAGCACTTGAGAAAAATGGATTCAAAGGAGCCATCTTAACCGCCATGGAAGCATGCGGAAGAAAAACGAAGTCTTTGGGTGAATAATTGGAAATGAAAAAGGTCCGTCCCTCAGTGTTCGAGCACTGGGGACGGACTTTTTTGTCAGTAGATTCGGTATTCTGCGGTAAGTGAAGCGGTTACGCCGATTTGGCCGGGCTGAAGGGTTGTGCTTTCTTCTGCTGCTTTAACGAAGGCAGTGGGAGCATATGGAATCACGGCAGTACCGGAATGTTCTGTAATGGATTTGGGGTACGGGTTCAATTGTTGACCGGATTGATTGGAAAGGGTGAGAGCTTTTTCATATGCCTCTTGATAAGCTGCAGCAAGGGCCTGTTGGTAGGTCTCCGCAGGGTCAGAGTTGACAAATTGAATATTCTCTACACGATTCGCTCCGCTTTTTACTGCATCGTCAATTATTTTCCCTAAGGAATCAATGTCGTTCACAGTGACCCGGAAAACATGCCTTACTTCATAGCCGGTAAAGGTCTGCTTTCCGTCTTCATAACTATATTGCGGGAAAATTTGATAGGTGGACGTTTGGATGTCTTTTTTCGAAATATCATTCTCCAACAATGATTGCACAACACGGTCTGAAATCTCCCTGTTTTGACTCTGAGCTTCTTCAAGATCTTCATTTTTTGTAACGACTCCAAGAGAAACAATTGCCTGATCAGGATCTACATACATGGTATGTTCCCCTGTAACTTTGATTGTTCCAGTGCGTACTTCAGTAGTTCGATAATAAGATGGGTACGAGTACATATTCATCGCCTATACACATGTAAAGGATCGGATTCTATCTAAATCAATACCGAAATATACCCATCTCCAGCCGATCCATCTCCAACCCGCAACCGAACTGCGGCCTACAAATGTCGGATAGAACCAAAACGAATCTCTTCTCAGCCAAACATACGTGTAACGGTATAGGCAGCGCCTGATTGAACCTGGGTCCACCGCATAGGTGCTTGGTCCCCCCGGTCCGCCTTGCATGGACGTCATCTGTGGTGTGTAGTTCGGCGGCGGTCCAGGTGGCGGCTGATTACCGGCTCCTTGCGGTCCTCCAGGTGGAGGTGAGCTTGGCGGCCCGCCACCTGGAAAACCTCCTCCAGGAAATAACTGTCTCTCATCGTACATAGAAGAACCTCCTCATAAACGAATTCTCAATAGTTTATGAGGAGGCTGCCTGGGCGTGCGTGTCTATCTAGTTCTCATGTACAATCTCATCGATTATTCCTCGAATGCTGTTTTCATTATCCCTTTTAACGTCTTAACAGAATGGTTGAATTGCCCTTGTTCTTTTTCATTTAAAGGAAGCTCTACCACTTGACGGATTCCTTCTCGGTTAATAATTGCAGGAACCCCGATATAAATATCATTCTGTCCATATTCGCCTTCAAGCAGTGAAGAAACGGTCAAAATACTGTTTTCATTGTTGAAAATGGCTTTCGTGATCCGGGCAAGTCCCATGGCGATCCCATAGTAGGTAGCTCCTTTTCGTTCAATGATCTGATAAGCGGCATCCCTTACATTGATGAAGATTTCATCCAGTTTGTTCTGTACGTCTTCTTTGCTCATATCAACTAATTCACTAAGGTGACTGGCTCCGATGGTCGTATGGCTCCATACAGGGAATTCTGTATCACCGTGTTCACCCATTATATAGGCATGTATGTTACGGGTATCAATGTCAAAGTGCTCCCCGACCAAATAGCGTAGTCTTGCTGTATCTAAAATGGTACCTGATCCGATGACTCTTTCTTTCGGCAAGCCTGAGAATTTCCATGTTGCGTACGTCAAAATATCGACAGGATTGGTAGCGACCAGGAAGATGCCATTGAATCCGCTAGCCATGACTTGTTCGACGATGCTTTTAAATATTTTTATGTTTTTACCCACCAAGTCGAGACGGGTTTCACCAGGCTTTTGATTCGCCCCGGCAGTGATCACCACGATGTCAGCGTCCCGACAATCACTGTAGTCCCCGGCGTGAATTTTCATAGGGGAAGCAAATGCAAGACCATGATTGAGGTCGCGTGCATCTCCATCCGCTTTTTCTTTATTCATATCTATTAGTACCAGTTCATGGGCAATTCCCTGATTCAAAAGGGAAAAGGCATAGCTTGAGCCGACAAATCCAGTTCCGATTAGGGCCACTTTGTTTGTGCATTTGATTGTCATTCTTCATCACACACCTAACGTTAAGGAAGTTTTTAATTGTACTTGTTTGATATATGTTATATTGTGAAATTTTTCACAAAATAATAATAACATGAATTCTTAGCTTATTCTACTTCTTTCCACTTAAGAAAATACCTAAACACCCCAAAATACATACACTTTCACATTATTGTCATATAGGTGCGGTTGGAAAAGTAGAGCAGCTTCTTCTTTATCACACTCCAGTACTAAAAGCCCGTCCCTCGCTCCACTGCAGTGTTAAAGGATTTTTCTATTTGGTTGGCTGAAGGATTTTTGTTTGTGCGGAGTGAATTTATATTATAGAAGGAAGAGGTGTGTGAGTGATGGAATTCAAAAATGGAGATATAGAGATTCGACCTATTAAAAAGGATGATAAATATATTGTAGCGAAATGGCTTTCTGATCCGGAAGTGCTTCAATTCTATGAGGGAAGGGATTGTCCATTTACACTGGAAATGGTGGAAGAAAAATTTCTAATTCGAGACCACGAAGTAGTCAGATGCATCATGATTTATAAAGGAAAGAAGATTGGCTATCTTCAGTATTATCCCATTGATGAAGTAGAGAGAAATAAGTATGGTTACGGTCATACAGATGAGGTGATTTACGGAACCGATCAGTTTATTGGTGAGCCTGACTATTGGAATAAGGGAGCCGGAACCATGATCATCAATGCGGTGAAGAGATATTTAATCGACACAGCGGGTGTTGACCGCCTTGTCATGGACCCCATGGTATGGAATGAGAGAGCGATAAAATGCTATGAAAAATGCGGCTACAAAAAGATGAAAATCCTGCCTCGAAACGAACTGCACGAGGGAGTCTGGCATGATTCATGGCTGGTTGAGTATAGAGTGGAGTAGAGAAATGAGTAACAAAAATTGAAACCTTTCTGTCGTTAAACCCGTAAAGAAATTCAAAGGAATAGGGAGGGTGGACGAGTGGATCTTGCGCTACTATTACTTATCATCGGTACTATGCTCGGCTTTACCATTTACCTGATAAATAAATCTTACCTAAGATGGCTCCACGGCAATAATGGGCTGGATCTACATTCAAAAGAGGTTGAATGTCCCAGGTGCCACAGGCATACAAAAAGGCAGAAATCAGCCCAGCAGTGCTCACATTGTTATACAAGTTTTTAAGAAAAGAAGTGAAAGTATGAAAACCAATATCTATTTAGTACGGCACGCCCATTCAGTTTATACCCCTGAAGAGCTGAAGAGGCCGCTTTCAGAAAAGGGCACATACGATGCTGAACGTGTCGAATCCCTTTTAAAAGATAAGAACATTCACGCTGTATGCTCTAGTCCTTATAAAAGAGCGATGGATACAGTAAGAGGCACGGCCACAATTTTCAAGAAAGAAATTGAAATCTATGAAGATATGAAGGAAAGGAAGCTTTCGGGTGAACCTGTTGAAGACTTCCCCCAAGCAATCATGAAAGTGTGGAAAGACCCTGGTTTTTCTTTTGATGGAGGCGAATCGAACAGGGAAGCCCAAAAAAGGGGGGTTCAGAGCTTTCTGGAAATCTTAGAAAAATATGAAGGAAAGAATGTAGCGATCGGGACTCACGGAAACATCATGGTCCTGATCATGAATCATTTTGATGAACGTTATGGATATGATTTTTGGAAGGAACTTGAGATGCCTGATATTTATAACATGACTTTTGAAGGAAAATCGCTGGTTGGAGTTGAGAGGGTATGGGAGTGAGGTGCACCTATTTGGCAGACTTCAAGCTAAAACCCATAAAGAAAATCGCCCGGAAATAGTCCGGGCGATTTTTTTAAAAGTTATAAGAAATAAAGTTGAAATTGAGAAATGTCCAGCTCCAGCGCCTAGCCCCTCGAGACGTTTTGCTCCGCCCATTGAAGTCAAAGAGCGACTTCACCGGACGGAACTCCAACGCTTTTCGAGGCTGAACAGGCGCTTCCGCTTTTCTTTAGTGAGGCAAAAATGCCAGCTGATAGAAGAATAATACCGCAAAGATGTATACAAGCGGATGTACCTGTTTCCACTCACCTTTGACCACTTTCAATAACGGGTAAGAAATGAATCCCAGCGCAATTCCTGTTGCGATGCTTGATGTCAGAGGCATGCTCAGGATGATCAGGAATGCAGGGAAGGCTTCATCGAGCTGATCCCATTTAATATGAGAGATGCTGCCCATCATTAAGCTTCCGACAATGATCAGCGCAGGAGCTGTGATTGCTGAGATCCCGGAAACCGCACTTACCAGAGGCCCGAAAAAGGCGGCTGCAATAAATAGAATAGACACTGTCAAGGTCGTTAATCCTGTTCTGCCGCCTGCAGACACACCAGCAGAAGACTCGATGTAAGCAGATGTAGGACTTGTACCGAACATTGCTCCGATTGTCGTCGCAACTGAGTCTGCCAAAAGTGCTTCACGTGCTCTTGGCATTTGGTTGCCCTTCATCAATCCTGCTTGTTGAGCAACTCCGATCATCGTACCGGTCGTATCGAAAATGGTCACGAGCAAGAAGGAGAATACGACTGCAAAGAGACCGTATTGAACCACATCTGCAAAAGCGGTAAGCGGATTGCTGATGATGATGCCTTCAGGGAGATGAGGGATGGCAAAAATTCCTTTATCAAAAGAAAGCTCACCTGTAAAATATGCAATCAATGCGGTCACTATCATTCCGATGAATAGTGCCCCATGGACATTCATCACCATAAGCACAAGTGTCACTGCCAATCCGGCAAGTGCCAGTAGTGCAGATGGTGAATGGAGATCCCCAAGCTTCACCAAATTGGTCGGATGAGCTTCGATCAAACCCGTCAAACGCAGTCCGATAAATGCGATGAATAATCCGATTCCTGCCGTGATCCCGTGCTTTAAATTTTGTGGGATCGCTTCGATCAATTTTGCCCGGAATGGTGTAAGTGAAAGAATAACAAATATGATACCTGCTACGAATACCGCTGAAAATGCCACTACATACGAGATATCTTCATTCGCGCCAACCACCGAGTAGGTAAAGTAAGCATTCAATCCCATACCTGGTGCAATCGCAATTGGGTAGTTTGCGAATAAGGCCATCCATAATGTACCTACAACGGCTGATATAATGGTTGCCAGGAATACCTGATCAAATGGTACACCGGCATCCGCCAGAATGATCGGGTTGACGATCACGATATATACCATCGTTAAGAAAGTCGTCAAACCAGCCAGTAACTCAGTTTTTGGAGTAGTGCCGTTCTCTTGTAATTTAAACATTGTCATACCTCCATAAAAAACGAACATTAAAAACGCACAAATTATATAATATTCGGTATTAGGACGGAATTCAATAGTTAATCCAAAAAATAATAAAAAAATAATTTTGAAACCCCTTCCAAATGCTGTGCTTTTTCGTTAAGATGTTATCAATTATAGAGAATATTTTAGAGGGAAAGGAGCGGTACTAACGTGTATTCACAGCTGAAAGACAAACCGATCTCCGAGCAGATTGAACTCATCACACGATCCTTAGTCGCTCTGAAAAGTTACAATGGTACAGACGGTGAAGGCCGTAAAGCTCATTATATATATGAAATCATCCGGTCATTTCCGTATTTTCAAAAGCATCCCGATAAAGTGTGGATGCAAGAAGTTCCAAACGATGTGGTCGGTCGTCAGAATGTATTTGCTCTTCTGGACGGTGAAGCGTCAAAAACATTATTGTTCCATGCCCATTATGATACGGTAGGCACGGATGATTACGGTGCCTTGCAGGAAATGGCCCATGATCCCGATTTTCTTCAGAAATTCTTTATGGACTATGAAGGAGAAGAGAAAGTAAGGGAGGATGCCCTATCAGGGAATTGGCTATTTGGAAGGGGTTCCCTTGATATGCAAAGCGGAATCGCTGTTCATCTTGCAAATCTGCTTCATTTTTCCGAACAAAACAACCCTCTGCAGGGGAATCTTTTGTTTTTGTTCAATGGGGATGAAGAAAGTGAGCACGCGGGGCTGATTGCAGCTTTAACAGAGCTTGACCGCTTAAAGACTGAAGGGTTAGACTACTTGGCAGCCGTTAATAACGATTTTATTTCCCCCATTTATGACGGGGACTGTAAGAGATATATTTACACGGGAGCAGCCGGAAAATTTCTTCCCGGTTTTTACATTTATGGGAGGGAAGCACATGTTGGCGACGTGTTGACGTCCATAGACCCGACTGCGATTGCTTCTAAAATCAATTTGGAGATCAATCAGAATCTTGACTTTGTAGAAAAAATACCAGGTGAATTCACCCTGCCGCCGTCATGCCTTTATTTTAAAGACGATAAGACGGCGTATAATGTACAGACACCTCTCTCAACGTCGATCTATTTTAACTATTTTGTGTATGAAAAGACGGCCCGCGATGTGTTATACCAAATGAAGAAAACAGCAATGAAGGCGGTGGCACAGCTCGAACAACGTAGTAAAGAACAGTACGAAAGCTACCGTAATTATCACAATTTTCCCGAGCGGGAGCTGTCTTGGCAGGTTGATGTTCTTACATTAAGAGAATACATCTTTTGGCTGAAAGAAAGGGGTCTTGATCCGGAGCCTGTCATGGAAAAAGTGTTTCGTGATCATGAGGGTGAGGACAGGCGCACGGTTGCCTATAAAATGGTAGAAGCCCTTCAGCATCTCGATCCTGACAGAACGCCAAGAGTCATTATTTTCTTCGCACCGCCATTTCTGCCGCATAACTATTTGAATGAAGAGAATGAATATGGAAAGAAAGTGAAGGAAGTACTGAACAGCTGTCTGAATGAAATTTCCACGGAGACAGGAGAAGAGTTCGTAGTGAAACGCTTTTTTCCGTATCTAGCAGATGGAAGCTTTCTGTCCTTACATGAAGAAGATGAAGACATCGAAGTGATAAAAAAGAATTTGCCGATGATTAACAACCTATATCCGGTCCCGATTGATACGATTCGAAAACTTAATATTCCTTCCATTAATATCGGTGTCTATGGAAAAGACGGCCACCAGTGGACGGAACGGGTATATAAGCCTTATACGTTTTCTGTTCTGCCAGAAATCATTCAAAGGGTAACAAAGGACTTATTGAATATCTAACATTCATTCAAACCAAAAGCCACATCGATAAAAACGATGTGGCTTTCTGTTATTCTGCCCAATCAATTAAATTACGGATATCCAGTCGGTCAGTTTTTCGTGCTTCTTTAAGTGGCTTACCGATCGTGATAAGCATGATCGGCAAGTAACGGCCGGAAATATTGAATTCTGAAATAAGTCCCGAAGGATTGAAGCCTCCGATTGGACATGTGTCCCAGCCTTTTGCCTTGGCTGCCAGCATTAACTGCATGGCTGCCAGTGATGCGTTGCTGAATGCGGCATCCCTTGGATATTGGTCGCGGCTGTATGCCCCTTTGATCTGTTTTGTCAGGATTTCTTTTAATTCAGGTGTCATTTCACCTTTTTCGACTGAAGGATCGAGTACAGGGTCGATATTTTTATCTGCTTCAAGATCACCGAGTACTGCAACGACTGCTGACGCATCAACGACTTGCTGCTGATTATATGCAATAGGCAGCAGGCGATTCTGAATCTCTTTTTGATCAAACACAAGAAATTGCCAATGCTGCAGGTTCCATGCAGAGGGAGCTTTACCGGCGATCTCAAGAATCTCTACCAATTCTTCACGAGGGATTTCCACCTCTGGATTGTATACTTTCGTAGAGCGGCGTTCTTCTGCCACCTGAAAGAAGTTTGTCATGATTATGCCTCCTTGATGTGAGAAAAGTGCTATAATATAGGGTATATCTGGATGTTGCTTACTTTTTGTAAGTAGTTTATAACATGACCACTATAACGGACGTATTTTTTTGCGTCAAGCAATGAGTCTTTAAGGAAGTGTGAACCATCATGAATTCAACTATATGCCCTAAATACGAAGCTGCCTTTTCGCTATTGGGAAAACGCTGGGTCGGAATGATTATAAGAGTATTATTTGACGGAAGCTGCCGTTTTAAAGATATAAATGATCAAATCCCGAATATCAGTCAAAAAGTTCTGGCGGAGAGATTGAAAGAACTGGAAGGGTGCGGTCTTGTCCAGCGTGAATGTATGGAGGAAAAGCCGGTGAAAATCTTGTACAGTCTTACCGAAAAAGGAAGGGACCTTCAACAGGTGCTTGAGTCGGTACACACATGGGCGGAAAAATGGATGAATCCATCCTTCCAATAGTGAAAAACTGCTCCCCCTATAGAGGAAAGCAGCTCATTCAGCATTACATTTGTCTTTTAAACAATGAATCAAACGGGTCATTAACATCTGCCTGAGTGAAAAAATCAATGGGCTCCATTGCCAAGTAGCTGCCCCCGACAATGATGATACAAAGAATAGGGAGATATAAAATACCAAGCATACCGCATCCTCCTTGCCATTCATTATTTTCATGCGTTAACCTTATCTTGACTATAATCTATGAAACGCGTTTCAGAGCAAGCGCTTATGGCAAAAAAATTAACGATCCTTAAAAGAGGGGAAGCCTCATGACGAATATCCGAAAAATAGCCCATCTTGCCGGTGTCTCGGTTTCAACCGTTTCAAGGGTATTGAATGATCACCCTTATGTAAAAGAAGAAAAGAGACGGAAAGTAATGGCCGCTGTTAAAGAACTGAAATACATAAAAAATGCAAATGCTGTTCACTTATCCAAAGGGAAAACCTATAGTGTAGGCGTCGTCCTTCCTTTCTTGAACCTGCCTTACTTTGGGGAAGTACTGCAGGGCATTGCCGGAGAGGCATTGAAACATGGATACCACCTGCAGATTTTTCAGACCGATTATGAAAAAGAGGCAGAACTCGATGCGTTTCACCGCCTTCAGATGAAAGAGGTGGATGGCCTTATCATCACTTCCAGGGCGAACTCCCTCGATACACTGCATCCATTGATGGAGGGGCTGAATGTCGTTTTCTGTGAAAACCTTTATGGGGTAGAGAAAAAAGTGTTCATCAACCATTATGAAGCGATCCGGACAGCGATGGATCATTTGCATTCAAAGGGCCATACTGACATTGGATTGTGCCTGCATAGGACTTTCGGTACCAATAGTGAGGATCGGGTCCGCGGGTTCTTCGATGGGGCCGAAGCTGCCGGCTATGAAGTACGTCAAGAGTGGATCTTCAATGAATGCATTCACCTTCAGGATGGAAGGGATGTCGTTGAACAATGGGAGGCTTTGAAAGATAAGCCTTCTGCTCTAATCGTTACAAGTGATCAAGTGTCGGCCGGAATCGTATCCCAAGCTGGGAGGAAGGGAATCACCATACCAGATGAACTGGCAATTTTAAGCTTTGATAATCATCCCCTATCGGATGCCTTTGGTATCACTTCGTTCGAAGTACCCATCAGACAGATGGGGGCAGAGGCCTTTAAGCTTTTTTTGGAAGAGAATCCTTCATCCCCGGTCATTCTTGGAACCACTTTGTACGACCGTGATACGGATTGAAAAGTGTTGGGAGCTGAATTAGAAGAAAAACTATATTACACTAGGTAATGGGTACATCACAGGGAGGCGAATCATTATGCTTGGTAATAAAGAGGAAAAAATCCTGGTCATCGTCATGTTTGTTGTTGCCTTATTCCTTCTTTTTGCGATTATACGAAAGTATATTATGTAGAATATCGATAGCGAGCCGATCCGGAAACGGGTCGGCTTATATTTTTGTAAGTAGCCAGGCGTCGGGCGAATAAATACGATTGTCCTCATACACTACAAATTTATGCCATATGATTTAATAATGAAACGGCAGGTGAAGGGATGATGTGGAGAGAATTTAAGCAGTTCATTTCCAGGGGGAATGTAGTTGATCTTGCCATTGCGGTGATTATCGGGGCAGCATTCGGGAAGATCGTAGAATCTCTCGTGCAGGATATCATGATGCCCATTGTTGGCATATTATTCGGAGGCATTAATTTTGAAGGTCTGACCTTGAAAGTGAAAGCTGAGGTGATTGAAATAGGAAAGTTCATTCAGACGACAGTCGATTTTCTCCTCGTTGCTGCCAGTATATTTTTTATGATCAAGCTCTTCAACCGCTTAAAGGGAGGGGAGGAGCAATATAAAGTCAAGCAGACGACCAATCTCGAAGTGCTCCAGGAAATCAGGGACCTGTTGAAGGTGGAAAGGACGAGTGAGCCCATTCAGCTGAAAAGTCCTGTCGAGCCCACCCTCACCAAAAGCGGTATGAAAATACACATTAAAAAGAGACGGAATGTGAAATGAACATCCTATTTTGACTGTAATCCTACTTTTATAGTAGGATTACTTTGTATTGTGATCATCTTCTTGATCTTAAAAAAATGGGGTGTTCTTTATGAAAAAAATTTATGTAATTCATGAAAACAGTGAATGGACCGATCATTTGACAGCTCGTTTGAATGAACTGGAACTTCCATACGAGGAATGGTTTCTCGATCAAGGAGTTGTCGATTTAACAGAAATCCCTCCAATTGGCGTATTCTATAATAGGATCAGCGCGTCATCTCATACAAGGGATCATCGCTTTGCTCCGGAACTGACAGAAAGTGTTTTGTCCTGGCTGGAACGTCATGATCGAAGGGTTTTGAATGGTACACGTGCTCTCCGGCTGGAAGTCAGTAAAGTGAATCAATATATGGCTCTGAATGCGGCGGGCATCAAAACCCCAAAAACCATCGCTGCTGTCGGAAAAGAACAAATTGTTGAAGCTGCCGAAAAACTTGGAAAGAAGTCCTTTATCACTAAACATAACCGTGCCGGAAAAGGGTTGGGCGTACAATTATTCCATTCTGTTCAAGCGTTGAAGGAATATGTTTATAGTGACTCTTTCGAGGAACCATTGGACGGTACAACGTTGATTCAGGAATATATTCAATCACCTGATTCTTCCATCACACGATGTGAGTTTGTAGGCGGGAAGTTTGTATATGCCGTTCGCGTGGATACATCCGAAGGTTTTGAACTATGTCCGGCGGATGCCTGTCAGATTGATGACTTATTTTGTCCGGTCGGAGAGAAAGAAGAGACACCTAAGTTTCAGGTGATCGATGGTTTCGAAGATGGAATCATTGCTGATTATCGGACCTTCCTTTTGGAGAACAAAATAGATGTCGCAGGCATTGAATTCATCAGAGATGCTGAAGGAACAATTTATACGTATGACGTGAACACAAATACGAACTACAACAAAGATGCAGAAGATGCTGCCGGGAAGTACGGAATGCTTGAACTTGCTAAGTATTTGGGCGGCGAATTGGACAAGCTTTGATTATAGGATGGATTGGGAGCCCCTCTTGGATGGAGGGGTTTTTTGTGTGGTCGGTTTTTTACGGGGGGTGTGAAGTTTGTGGGTTTATTTTCCAATTGGAGGAATTAATGTTCAAATCGAAAGAATATCGTGTGGAACTCGAAGAATTTAGGGTGAAACTGAAAGATTAATGGAGGAAATTAAAAGATTATTGACCAAAACTCGAAGATTCCGGCTTCGTGACCAATAATGTCCCAATTACGGCCGCTTCGTCTTATGCCCCCCCGCCTCTGACCGAAGCCCTTCCGCTTTTCTTATTGTCCAGCTCCGGCGTCCTAGAGGCTCGAGGTCATAAGCTAAATGGTCCAAGAAGGCAAAAAACGCCTTCCCGGCCCATTCATCTTATGCTTGTCGCCTCTGACCAAGCCGCCTCCGCATTTCGTGTTGTCCAGCTCCAGGGCTTAGAGGCACATGTCATAAGCCAAACCGGCCACGAAGGCAAAGAACGCCTTCATGGCCGCTTCGTCTTATGCCCCCCCGCCTCTGACCGAAGCCCTTCCGCTTTTCTTATTGAAACTTTACCAATTATCTGATAATATATATTTCTGCTCCCAAACGCCTACATAATTTTTACAGATTTCGATGTGTCTCATTTAACGTGTTAGACCGCACGGGAGTCGTTACCCCGGCGGCGTGATTAAGACGTTTTTTTCTCCATTGCGGCAACCATATTTGAAAGGAGAAAGGTATGACGAAGGAATCAGCATTACACCCCGATTTTTCAAATGAATCAGAACGCCTGGAATTCACAAAGAGGTATATTGATGTGGTGATTGAAACATCACAGTCAAGCAAAGAGAAGTACAAAGAGAATATGGAAAAAGCTTTTGGAGATGTCGACTGGGGAGAGTCCAGTGCTGCCTACATAGATATCCTCACTAACTCGAGCTTTTTCGAAATGTCTAAAGAAGAATTGGAATCCCTTCTGAAAGCGAAGAACAAGCCCTATTTTGCCCGAATTGATTTTAAAAATGACGGTTCGGACAGGACCGAAAAGCATTACATCGGAAAGACTTCTTTGTATCAACGTGAAAACCAGGAGCAAATCATTGTCGACTGGCGTTCCCCAATCGCGAATCTCTACTACGAAGGAAGGATTGGCGATGTCTCGTATGAAGCGGAGGGTGAAACGTATGAGGGTGATCTTTCCTTAAAGCGCCAGTATATGATTGAAGACGGTTTTCTTGAAGAAATCAGGGACATCGACCTCACTACCACAGACGAACTCCTGCAGGATTCTTTGGCAAAGAGTTCGAGCAATCGATTGACCGAAATCATTTCCACCATTCAAGAAGAACAGAACAGGATCATCCGGGCCGACCTGAACAAGCCGATTATCGTTCAGGGAGCGGCAGGAAGCGGAAAAACGACGATAGCACTTCACAGGATTTCCTACTTTATTTATAACTACAAACAGCATTTTGATCCGAGACAGCTGATGATCCTTGCTCCGAGTAATCTGTTCATCGATTACATCTCAGAAGCATTGCCCGAGCTCGGAGTGGAGAGAGTTAGACAGACGACGTTTTCTGATTATGTCATGACATGTCTTGAAAAGAAATTGAAGCTCGTTGAGGATGACAAACTGATCAGGCTGATTGAGAGGAATCATGATGTTGAGGTCAAAAAGGCTTCGTGGATTTCTGGATTCAAGGGATCAAAGACTTTCAGGAAAATCCTTGATCACTATATTGAAGAAATCGAAAAAAGGTTTTATCCATCCGAAGATTTCTATGTGGATAAATATAAACTTTACTCCGCAAAGAAATTCACGTATCTATTTAAAAATGAATACACCTATATGCCGATTTACCGCAGGCTTGAAAAGTTGAAGTCTTTATTGCAGAGCTATGTTCGGACAAACAAGAAGCAAATGATCGAGAAAGTTGAAACGTTCTTTGACGGGAAAATTGAAAAGGCACTCTATCAGCGGGCAAATGCCGGCAACCGTAAAGAGTATATTTCAAAGGCACTGGATAAGAAGGCTGAGAGGCTTGAGGAAGTGAAGAAGGCTGTAAGGACAAGTGTTTCCCAGTATATGAAGCAATTTGAAAAAAAGAACCTGGAACAGTACTATTCAGAGCTCTTTTCCGATCCTGAACGGCTTGTGAAGTTTTCTAAAGGCGAGCTGAATTTAGTACAAGCACAGGATCTATGCTTCTACACGTTGAACCTCTTGATGAAGAAGAAATACGAAGTGGAAGACCTCGCCCCCCTTCTGTACCTGCAGACGCACCTGTTCGGGATCGATAAGTTTTATAAAGCTAAAAACATTGTGATAGATGAAGCGCAGGATTACAGTTATATGCAGCTTTATGCGCTGAAAAGGGCATTGGAAACCGATATGTTTACCCTGGTAGGAGATCTTGCCCAGGGCATCCATTCCTACAGGGGTCTTCAAGCGTGGGACCCGGTCTATAGGGAAGTGCTTCCGAGGGCCACATATACAGAGCTTCAAAAAAGCTACCGTACCACGATTGAAATAATGGAAGAAGCGAATAAACTTTTGAGCCTCCTGCCATATGAGTTTCCAAAGGTGAATCCGGTGGTAAGGCATGGCGAAGCACCGGATTCACATACGTATACAGAGAATGAGGAGCTTGCCGGCATCATTGCGGAGAACGTTGCTCGAGGAAAAGAAGAAGGCTTTCAAACATTCGCGGTCATCGGAAAGAGCATGAAGGATTGTAAAATGATTTATAAAATCATGGAAGAACATATGCCCGGTAAAGTGAAGCTATTGGAAGAACAGGAATCGATTCCTAAGGACAAAATCGTCGTTGTGCCTTCCTATTTATCGAAAGGATTGGAGTTTGACGTTGTCATGATTACCGTCATTAACGAAGTATTCAGCAGTCAAAACGAACTGGACATCAAGCTGCAATACGTTTCCATGACGCGGCCTCTTCACCAACTTACCTTCATAGGAAAAGACCTGAATCAATTCATCAATAGATAGGATGGTTAAGATTAAAGCCCGTCCCTCAGTGCTTTAACGCATTGATGGGCGGGTTTTAAAAATTATAGGTAATTTGTCATAGTTTTGTAGTATAATAGTCTTGAATAATTTGGTTATATTTGACTTTGAGTGAAGGAGCTTGCTTCTATGTTCTCTGCGAATTCGATCATACTGCTTGCAGCATCAGCAGTGACCGTCTTGATTCTGATGGTCTTCGTCTGGAAAGTCGTTATGTACTATAAAGAAAAGGCTGCAAGTTTTGAAAAGATCTTTCAGCTGGTAGAACGTTCTCAAGATATTATCTATCATTTTGAAATTAAGCCGGGTTTCGAGTATAAATACATAAGTCCTGCCATTGAAAGAGTATTAGGGGCCAATTTAATAGAAGAAAGTAAGGAAAATCCTTTGATTGCCTTTGATAGAATACATCCCGATGATTACAATATACTGCTCAGAAAACTTTCCGGTAAGCTGGATTATACAAAGCCTGTAAGGCAGCGCTGGAAAAATGATGAAGGAACATACATCTGCTTCGAGGAATTTGTAACACCTATTTATGAAAATGGTGAACTGACAGCAGTACAGGGGATCATCCGGAATGTGGATGAAAAGGTTGCCCTTCAAAAGGAACTTGAATACAAGGCGACTCATGATTCGCTGACGGATCTATTCAATCGTGAATACTTTGAATCTCAAATGCAGAAATACAACGACTGTGAAGATATCTCTGCAGGTTTGATCATATGTGATCTTGATAACCTTAAATTGATAAATGACCGCTACGGCCATAAAATGGGGGATCGATTACTTGTAGAGACATCAGGCATCCTTAATCAGCAAATGACTGAAAATATTTCAGTCTCAAGAATTGGCGGAGATGAGTTTGCGATATTAATTGAGCACTGTTCGCCGGGATACCTTGATGAACTGATTCGTCTTCTTCATTCAGGTATTCATAGCTTTAATAAAACCTGTACTGATTTCAAAATAAGCATGTCGATCGGCCCTGCCTATACGGAATCATCATTGGGCATGATGGAAGAACTCTTCAAACAAGCCGATCAGCAAATGTACCGCGAAAAACATCACCACAACAAGGCCCGTCCCTCAATGCGATAACACATTAAGGACGGGCCTTGCTGCGTAGTGAAAGGGTATGGTTCTCCTTATTATTAAATTATTCACCTGAGAGAAACCTTCAGTCATAATATTCGCCTTATTGCTTATAGGTTTAGTAAAATATAGAAAGGAGGGATGCAATATGTTAAAGAATTTACAAAGCAAGAAGACGCTACATAATGGAATAGAAATTCCTTACGTTGGACTGGGAGTCTTCCAAATGAAAGATCCCCGTGAAACGGTTGAAGCTGTAAAGTCGGCTATCGACACAGGGTACCTTTCAATTGATACGGCGGCTGTTTATGAGAATGAAGAAAGCGTCGGAGAAGGTGTAAAAGAAAGCGGTGCAAATAGGGAAGATTTATTCATTACGTCAAAGGTATGGAACAGTGATCAAGGCTACGATACTACGTTGAAAGCATTCGAAACGAGCTTAAAGAAACTGGATATGGATTATATGGATCTTTATTTGATCCACTGGCCGGTTGAAGGGAAATACAATGATACGTGGAAAGCCCTTGAAAGACTTTATAGTGAAGGCCTGGTAAAATCAATCGGAGTAAGTAACTTCCATCAGCATCATCTTGAAGACTTAATGAGAAACAGCAATGAGAAACCTGTGATCAACCAAATCGAATGCCATCCCCGTTTGAATCAGGAAAAGCTTAAGGCTTTTTGTGAGGATCAACATATTGCAGTAGAAGCATGGTCTCCGATTGCACAAGGTAGAGTACTTGATGAGCCAACTTTAAAACAAATCGCCGAAAAGCATGGAAAGTCCCCAGCACAAGTCATCTTGCGCTGGCACTTGCAAAACGATGTCGTGATCATTCCGAAATCGGTTCATGCAAACCGCATTAAAGAGAACGCTGATTTATTCAATTTCGAACTGTCCACAGACGAACTGAACCAAATCAATGACCTGAACCAAGACGAACGTTTCGGCCCGGATCCGGACAATTTCGACTTTTAATTTGTAGGCCCGTCCCACCGCTTTAAGCGATGAGGGACGGGCCTTTGTCTATGGAATCAATTTTTTTATGTTGACAGGAGAGGAGGTGGTGATATACAATTATCTCGAAATCAAAATAAATACAACTGAGAAATTTGATGAATTTTTTTAATATTAAATCTCAAATTCAAGATATTCAATTAAAGGATAAATGAATTTGAAACGTTTTGTTTGTGATTTCATTGGGAAGACAGTAATGAGGAAGTTTTTAGTGTATGAAGAAGCATCTGCCTTTTTAAAACAGCAATGTCGATTGTGATTTATCAGATGCTTAGGATGAGGAATGAATATGCAGGTTTATGCTTGATGGAATACCTGCATACTAACTTATGTGTATTACCCCATTTACTATATATTTTAGAAAAAAGGAGAGATTTTTTATTATGTCTAACGTGAAATTAGCGATCATGTACTACAGTTCTACAGGAACGAACTACCAAATGGCAAAATGGGCAGAAGAAGCAGCAAAGGAATCAGGAGCGGAAGTGAAAGTACTTCGTTTTGAAGAAACGGCTCCTGAAGCAGCTATATCTTCGAACCCGGCATGGGAAAAGCATTATAATGAAACAAAAGACAGTGTTCCGGTAGTTACTCTTGACGATTTAGAGTGGGCAGATGCATACCTTTTCAATGTACCGACGCGTTTCGGGAATGTTCCGTCTCAGGTGAAATCCTTCCTGGATACTACAGGCGGACTTTGGTTCCAAGGGAAACTGGCTAACAAAGTTGTGAGTGCAACATCTTCTGCAAGTAACTCACATGGCGGTCAGGAGCAGACTGTTCTGGCACTCTACACTACAATGATGCACTGGGGTGCGATCATTGCTGCACCTGGATACACGGATGAATCATCATTTGCTACTGGAGGAAACCCATACGGTACAAGTGTAACGGTTGATCAGGAAGGGAATATGGTAGAAAGCGTAGAGCCTGCTGTTAAACATCAAACCCGCCGTACGATCCAGGTAGCTGAAGCGATTAAAAACGGATTGAAATAATCATGTGAAAAGGAGTACCCGGCTGAAAGCAGCCTGGGTACTCCTTTTTTTGATATAGACTCTTTCAAAACTCCCTTTTTACAATCCGATCTCATCCAAACACTCAGCCTCGCACTCAATTCTCTCCCCCGTCAATGGATGAGGAAAGGCAATCCTTGCAGCGTGCAGAGCCTGGCGCTTAAATAGAGGCTTGCCTCCATATAAAGTATCGCCTGCCAATGGGTGTCCGATATGACTCATATGGACGCGGATCTGGTGGGTCCGCCCTGTATCCAGTTCCACTTCAGCAAGAGTCATATTTCCTCTGACTTCTAATACGTTATAATGAGTGACTGCGTTCTGACCGGAAGGAGAGACCCTTCTTCTTGTGTTGTGATGACGGTCGCGGCCGATTGGCTCGGAAATGGTGCCTTTCTTCTGCTTGAGCCTGCCGTGGAGGAGTGCCAGGTATGTTCTTTTCACTTTACGCTCGATAAGCAGCCGGTCGAGAATCGCTTTGCTTAATGGATGTTTGGCAAAAATGACTGTTCCGGAAGTGTCGCGGTCGAGCCTGTGTATATGCATCACCCGGCAGCTTTCGCCTCTTGTCTGAAAATGAAAAGCGATCAGGTTCGCAAGGGTATTCCTTTCACCAGTCTGGTTGGGATGGGTATCTATGCCGGCTGGTTTATTTACGACGATCAGATGATCATCTTCAAACAGGACATTCAATTCACCATAAGAAGGAGGGACATCATAATCCGTTTCTTTGAATAGGGCAATTTGGAGAAGATCACCGTGGGATAACGCCTTATCCCATGGAAAATACTCTCCGTTTACTTTAATATCCTTATCCATTCTCATGGAATGAATGAGTTTTTTGGGGGCCTGCCAATGATTCTTAAGGATGTGATCTATCGTTACATTTTTCCAATTCGCTGGTATCACCACTTGATAGAGTGAACCTTTTCTCATTGTTTTCATCAAAAAGCTCCTTTAAATGACAAAAATCTTATACATTAATGGGTATTTCGTACCATTTGAGCACCTGTTTTACCAAATTCATGGGTATAATTACCACACTTGAGGGTGCATATCTATGTTATTCTAAGTGTATCTATTACAGAGAGATTACAACCATTACAAAGGTGGGTTATTTGGTGAAGGTATTACTAGCTGCAACACATGAACAGGACAAAAAAATACAGGAATTAATCAGTCATATGTATTGTACTATTTTCCCCGATTATTTCACAGACGATGAGATTGAGCAATTTGAAGATATGGAAATCTTACATACGACGAATAGAAACTTTGAATATTGCGGTACATTGAAGGAAGCTTTCCAAGTGATCTCCAGTCTGCAGACGCTGATTTCGATTGTGGAATGCGGAGAGAGGGATGAGGTTTATGAGGATATGTTCTATCATAATGTTCAAATCCTGCAAGGGTTCGGACTCTTCTTCCCGCTGTCTTTTGATCAATTTACAGATGAATCGGATTGCAAACACTCGCTAAGCGTTTATTCAAAGGCTGCCAATCAGCTGTTAATTTAATGATTGTTTAGAAAATTGGATTAATACGTTTATCTTTGATCGGACGGGGAATATATCAAGTAATCAATTTTAATTTGAGGATACAGTGTATCTTCTCTTGAAATTCCTCCTCATTGATAGGGGCTGACGAATGATTCGTCGGCCCCTCTTTTTAATGACGAACAATTTCAGTGTAGACTCTTAATACCGCTAATGATTTCCGTGCAAGACTTCGCTTTCCGCGGGTAGCCCGTGAGCCTCCTCGGCAAGCCTGCGGGAAGAAAAGCGGAAGGGCTTTGTTTAGAGGCGGTTGGCATAAGACGAATCGGCCTGGAAGGCGCTCTTTGCCTTCTTGGTCGGTTTGGCTTATGACATGTGCCTCTAAGCCCTGGAGCTGGACAAGTCTCACATAAGCTACTCTTCCCGCAGGAGTCTTCGTCTTGCACTCCAATCAACCGCTGGGAAGCGCTAAATCTAAAGGTCCATTTTATCAAAATAAAAGCCCGAACTAATTAGGGAAATTAGTTCGGGTTTTACTTAGACTAAAACACTTTTGTCTCAGCCTCCTTATACATTCCAAGTTATTTCACATTCTCCTCAAAGAAGCTTCTGAATTCTTCTTCAGGCTGGCTTCCGACAACCCGGTCGACTTCTTCACCGTTTTTGAAGTGAACAAGGGTAGGGGTGGCTTCGATTTGATAGTCCGTCCAGCCCTGCTCGAATTCAAGCACATTGTACTGGACCATGTCCACTCCCATTTCTTCAGCAAGGGGAGCCAGGACAGGGGTCGTTTCTTTACAGTGAGGACAAGTGGAACTGTAGAAATACACAGTCACATCTTCTTTATTTTCAAGCTTCTTATCAAGTTCTTCCGGAAGGATGACATTTTGATAGTTGGGGTCGTCCAATAATTCTACGGTAGCAGGGTGAAGCTCGTCTTTTTTGAACTTATTTCCTTCTGCTTTTTGGCTGTTCTGCATGTTGGTAACGATGGCGATTGCCGCAAACAGTCCGATGACAACGGCTAAAAAGATAATGATTTTCTTCAACTTAATGGTCCTCCTTTAATGCTTTAAGCGTTAACAGACTTGCAATGAAGATGATAATGAATCCTGAAAGTGCCAGGAACGGAATCGTCATGAATCCCATCCAATTTATATATTCGCCTGTACACGGCACACGGCCGCATGACGGGGCGCTTTCGGATAGAAATGAGATCTTTTGTAGGGAATAATGATAAAGGGAGATAGCAAGTCCGATTCCGGATAAAATCAAAGAGTATAAAGCAACTTTGAAATCTTTACGGACATAAGCAACCCCCAGCAGGATGACCATGGGATACATCAGGATCCGCTGATACCAGCATAACTCGCATGGCTCATATTTCATCACTTCCGAAAAAAACAAGCTGCCCAGAGTAGCGATTAGTGAGGCTGCCCATCCAGTGAACAGGAGGGAATCTGCTTTTTTATTCATAATGAAATCCTTTCTTGACTTATTTTCTCTTACTATTATAAAGGTAAACCGTTCAAATCTGTTAAGAAAAGGTGATGGTTTTTCAACATTTTTTGTTCTGGCTATCATGCCCCATTGCTATATAGTATATATTAATGCATTTTTGAGCAAATCATCTGCGCCTTCCCAGGTTCAAAATGCTTCAAAAATGATTCTTTCTTTTGGTAAAATGATATAGATTACTAACCGAACTTTGTTTCTATGCACTCATGAACTTCGTTTCACAAGTGCATGATAAGGGTATAACAACAGCGTATAGAGGAGTGAATGATAGATGGCAGAAAAACTGGATTTATCTCAATTCGAGAAGAAAATGATCATACGTCCAATGGAACATAAGGACATCAAACATATAATCAGCATGCAGGAGGTCTGCTTTCCCGGTATGGAGCCTTGGAAGGTTGAACACCTGGAAAGTCATTTGGATGTGTTCCCGGAAGGCCAGCTGGTCGCAGAACTTGATGGAGATATTATCGCATCCTGTTCAAGTTTGATCATTAACTTTGACGAGTACGATGATCGTCATACCTGGGATGATGTCACGGACAACGGATACATAACCAACCACAATCCCGATGGCTATAACCTTTATGGGATCGAAGTGATGGTACACCCGGATTACCGCCGCATGAAGGTGGGGCATCGTCTGTATGAAGCCCGTAAAGATCTTGCACGCCAATGGAATTTAAAGAGTATCATCATCGGGGGAAGGATACCGAATTATTATAAACATTCAGATGAAATGTCACCGAGGGAATACGTGGATGCGGTAGGACGCCACAAAATTTATGACCCTGTTCTGTCCTTCCAATTACTGAACGGATTTACACTGATGCGTATAAATCCGAATTACCTGCCGGATGACAAACGGTCGCAAAAATATGCGACATTGATGGAATGGAACAATGTTGATTACCGTCCTTCAAGCAAGCGTCATTTCAAAACGAGTTACCCTGTCAGGATTTGCGTCGTGCAATATATGATGCGGAAGATCAACTCGTTTGAAGAATTTGCGAATCAGGTTGAATATTTTACAGATGTGGCATCTGATGCAAAATCTGATTTTGTTGTGTTCCCGGAGATTTTTACAACTCAGTTGATGTCATTCCTTAACATCAAATCACCAAGCCTTGCAGTGAGGAAGCTGACTGACTTTACAGAAGAATATATCGAACTCTTCACAGACTTGGCTGTCCGTTACAACGTCAATATCATTGGGGGATCCCACTTTGTAAAGGAAGAGGATGACGAAATCTATAATATCGCATACTTGTTCCGCCGGGATGGCACCATCGAGAAGCAATATAAGATTCATATCACGCCAAATGAACGGAAATGGTGGGGAATCAGCCCTGGCGATTCAGTCAGGGTGTTCGATACAGATTGCGGAAAGATTGCCATTCAAATCTGTTACGATATCGAATTTCCTGAGCTTGCACGCATTGCAACGGACAAAGGGGCAAAGATCATCTTTACCCCATTCTGTACGGAAGACCGACAAGGCTATCTGCGCGTCCGTTACTGTGCGCAGGCACGTGCGGTTGAAAACCAGATCTACACGGTCATTTCCGGTACTGTTGGAAATCTGCCGCAAACAGAGAACATGGATATCCAATACGCGCAATCGGGGATCTTTGCACCGTCTGACTTCGAATTTGCCCGCGATGGTATTGTCGGTGAAACAAACCCGAACATCGAGATGGTCATGATCGGGGATGTCGATTTAGAAGTGCTGCGCCGCCAGAGGCAATCAGGAACTGTTCGTCAGCTTAAAGACCGCCGCCATGACGTATATGGTGTAAACTATAAGAAATAGTACACATTGAAAGACTCAAGGAATCTGTCTTATTCCTTGGGTCTTTTTTTGTTTGCGGGGCGCATCATTTATCATGGAATGTTGAATAATTCGCAAACACCTGAAAAACAATAAACTAATCAGTAGAGTAGAAGGAGGGTCTATGATGGTCAACAAATTTATCCTATGGTTCATTCTTATTGCACCTTGGTTTTCACTGATATTTTTGAAAAAAGAAGTCATCAAGCGATTTATATCAGTTTCACTCCTTGCCTCGTTCATCATGCTCGTGTATAACCTCGTAGCCGAAAATCAGAACCATTGGGTCATACATGTTTCGATCATCCCTTCCTTGGAGCCTGCTTTTGTCTCTGGAGTTTTTGGCGCATTTCCTGTCATCACTTTGTGGATATTCCATTTCACTTTCGGACGTTTCTGGAGATATGCAGTGACAAATGTGATTGCAGATTTTATGTTTACCTTTTTTCCCATTCATTATTTTTTACAAGATGTTTTGGGGATTTATAAGCTGGTCAATATCACCCCGGTTGAAAGGTTCATTCTATTTGTTACATTTGCCATGATTCTTTATGGTTTTCAAGCATGGATGGATAAGGATCATGATGCCCTGCCGAGGTAACCCTCAAAGAATCAAAACAACTTAATACTTCCCCTCCCACTAATGAAATTATGCTAAAATAAGAACGGTTACATCGTGTCGGAATGTGACGGAAGGTTTTAAAAGGAATGCGGGTAACTATGATAGAATTAATTATTATACAGCATTAGGAGGGGATCGTTATGAGTTGGCAAACAGCTTGGAAAAAGTGGAGTGACTATGTACATATCGATCGTGAAATAAACGATCATTTATCTTCAATGAAGGATGATGAAAAAGCTTTGGAGGACGCTTTCTATAAAAACCTCGAATTCGGAACTGGCGGAATGAGAGGCGAAATCGGTCCTGGAACCAATCGCATGAACATATACACAGTTCGTAAAGCATCCGAGGGCTTGGCCCGTTATATTGAGAAAGAAGGGGATGAAGCTAAAAGGAGAGGTGTGGCAATCGCCTATGATTCCCGTCATAAATCTCCGGAGTTCGCAATGGAAGCAGCCAAAACACTTGCGACTCATGGCATTCAAACCTATGTATTCGATGAACTCGCCCCTACCCCGGAGCTGTCATTTGCTCTCCGGTATTTACACGCGTTCTCTGGTATTGTGGTGACAGCAAGTCATAACCCTCCTGAGTATAACGGATATAAAGTATACGGTGAAGATGGGGCACAGCTGCCCCCGCATATTGCAGACGCCGTAATCGATAAAGTGAATGAAGTGGAAAACGAACTTGAAATTGAAGTCAAATCCGAAGAGGAATTGAAATCACAAGGTTTGATCAAGATGATTGGAGAAGAGATCCACCAATCTTATCTTGATCACCTGATTTCGATTTCAGAAACGCCTCAAATCAGCAAAGAAGTAGAATTGAAAATTGTGTTCTCGCCTTTACACGGAACGGCTTTGAAAATGGCTGAAAGAGGATTGAAGGCCCTCGGTTATGAACAAGTCCATATTGTAAAAGAACAGGCAAAACCCGATCCAGAGTTTTCGACTGTAAAATCTCCGAATCCAGAGGATAAAGAAGCTTTCGAACTGGCAATCCGTGATGGTAAAGAAATGGATGCCGATATTTTAATTGCAACAGATCCAGATGCTGACCGCTTAGGGGTTGCCGTTAAAGGGGAAGACGGAGAGTATGTGCTTCTTACCGGAAACCAGACAGGTGCCGTGCTCATGAATTACATTCTTTCCCGGAAGCAGGAGAAAGACATGATTCCTGCTAACGGCCGTGTCTTCAAAACGATCGTTACCTCCGAGTTAGGAAGGAAAGTGGCCGAACATTACGGTGCTTCGGTTGAAGACGTCCTCACAGGCTTCAAGTTCATCGGTGAAAAAATCAAGAAGTATGAAGAATCAGGTGAATTTACATTCCTGTTCGGATATGAGGAAAGCTATGGCTATCTGATCGGAGACTTTGCACGTGATAAAGATGCGGTTCAAGCCGTATTAATGGCTGCAGAAGCGGCGGCTTATTATAAAGAGCAAGGCAAGACCCTGTATGATGTACTCAACGAATTATATGAGCTCCATGGCTATTACCAGGAAGGCTTAAAAAGCCTGACTCTGAAAGGGAAAGAAGGGGCAGAGCAGATTCAGGGGATCCTTAAGAAGTTCAGGGACGAGCCTCTTGACGAAGTGGCAGGTCTGAAAGTGGTGACAGCCGAAGATTATAAGACAGGCAAAAAAGTGGAACTCTCCACAGGAGAGGAAACTGCAATCACACTTCCGGCTTCGAATGTTTTAAAGTATTTCCTTGAAGACGGCTCATGGGTATGCCTCCGTCCATCAGGGACCGAGCCCAAAATTAAGTTCTACTTCAGCGTCATAGGTAAGACCCAGGAGGAAAGTGACAAGAAATTAGCTTCTCTGACTGAAGATTTAATGAACAAAGTAGAAAGCATCATCCAGTAAATTAAAGGTCCGTCCCTTATCATATGCAGTGAGGGACGGACTTCTCTTTTCAGGTAAATGATATGGATTAAATGAAGAGATGCTGGACAAATGAAAAAAGATAACACAGAAAAGGAGAATGAGGATGTTGAAAAATCAAGCAGCTATCATAACCGGGGCGACAAGAGGAATCGGACGTGAAATTGCACAGCAGTTTTCAAAAGAGAGCACGAAACTTTCATTGGTAGGGAGTTCTGAGGAAATACATAAAGCAGCTCAAGATTTGAAGGCGAGCGGCTTCGAACATGTGATCTCGATTCAAGCTGATGTGTCCAAAGAAGAGGACGTTCAAAAAGTGGTTGATGAAACCCTGTCTGCCTATGGAAAAATAGATATCCTCGTTAATAATGCGGGGGTAGGATTCTTTAAACCGACAGAAGAAGTGACGGCAGAAGAGTGGAAGAAAATCTTCGATGTGAATGTCCAAGGTGTTTTCCTATGTTCAAAAGCTGTACTGCCGCATATGAAAAAACAAAAATTCGGGACCATCATCACTATCTCTTCCGATGTCGCACGCTATACGATTCCTAACGGTTCGGCATATGTGGCGACCAAATATGCCGTGCAGGGATTCTGCGGTTCACTTGCACAGGAAGTAAGGGAGTATGGAATCAGGGTCGGCACGATTAATCCGGGAATGGTCGATACCTACTTTGCGGACTCCAAGCAGGGGCTTCCCGAAAAAGAGGACTGGCTGAAGGTAGAGGACATCGCTAAATCTGTCATATACATGGCTTCTGCTCCCAAGCATATGCTGATCGACGAAATCAAGATCCATCCGTTCGCGCAGGATTATCCAATAGCATAGATGTCTTTAGAGAGATGAGGGGACTCATCTCTTTTTTTGATTTGGACCCTATTATATGAGGGGTGAGGTGGAGAGAATGTACAAGTGTGTGTGGAATTTGTCGAAATTTGATGAATGGCAAATATATCGTGATTTTGGCAGATAAAATAAATAAATGGCAGATATATCATGATTTTGGCAAATAAAACGAAAAAGTAGAAGATATATCAAAAGAATGGCAGATATCCCCCCCTCAGCTCGTTTAAGTCTATATAAATAAAATGGACTTCACACATGACAGTCAATACTATCAGTGAAATCGGACAACGGCATCCCTCAATAAATCAGAAACTGAAAAGAACAAACGTTTTCAGTAAAAAGTCGTAGAAAAATTCCTTCTTTCTTAGAATATCGAATTGCGATCAAAACTGTATAATAATAATAAGAGACTAGAGAGGACGATGACAATGAATGAGGAGGCACTTTCAAATATCGAGCTTTTAAAAGAAATTGCCGAATTCCTGAATAACGAAACCGAGCAAAGTGATATGCTCCACGGTGCCTTGAAAAAATTAATCAAAGGCACAAGCTTTACGACCGGATGGATCTTTTTTATAGAAGAAGGAGGAAAGCATCAGTTGGCGTCTTATGAAGATCTGCCTGAATCCCTGGAAAACAACGGTTGTGAATTGATGCATAACGGCGGGTGCTGGTGCGTCAATCGTTTTCGCAAAGGGAAGCTGACGAAAGCCTCGAATATCATCGAATGCCAAAGAATAGAAAAAGCCATCGAAGAGGATAGGGGGGAAACCGATGATATCACCTATCACGCGACGGTCCCCTTACAATCCGGTGACGAGGCTTATGGATTGTTGAATGTAGCAGCTCCTCACAAAACCCATTTTTCCAAAGACGAATTGGCACTGCTGGAATCGGTCGCCTTTCAAATAGGCTCAGCGATAAAACGGATCGCCCTTACTAAGAAAGAACAGGAGATCGCCCTGCTTGCGGAAAGAAATAGGCTGGCAAGGGATCTTCATGACTCTGTAAATCAATTATTATTCTCTCTGACGCTGACAGCACGAGGCGGTGCAGAGATGACCTGTGAAGATGAAGTGAAGGAGACTTTTCAAACGGTGCAGACCCTCGCCCAGGAAGCATTATCCGAGATGCGTGCCCTTATCTGGCAGCTGCGGCCGCATGGTCTGGAAAATGGGTTGGTGGAAGCGGCGAAAGGCTATTCTGACATGCTGGGGCTGAAGCTCGAAGCAAGGGTGGAAGGAGTCATCTCCTTAAGCTCAAAAGTAGAAGAAGTACTCTGGAGGGTCAGTCAGGAAGCGCTGAATAACTGTAAAAAACATTCAGGAGTGAAGAATATCAGCTACCTCTTAAAAGACGATGGTAATAGGATCGCTCTTACAATTGAAGACAAGGGATATGGTTTTCAATATGATGAAGGTCAACTGCTGCCCTCCATCGGGATTGAAAGCATGAGGGAACGGGTTAAGAGCTTGGGAGGAACGTTTCATGTGAGAAGTGCACTTGGAAAAGGAACAAAATTAACGGTAAAGATACCTTATTAGGAGGACCGGTATGACGATTCGTATCTTGATTGCAGACGATCATCACGTAGTGAGAAGGGGTCTTGTTTTCTTTTTGAAAACGCAAAAGGACTTAGAAATCGTAGGTGAAGCGAAAAATGGTGCAGAAGCCGTTCAATTGGCGGATAGCTTGCAGCCTGACCTAATCTTGATGGACCTCATGATGCCGGTCAAGGATGGGATTGAAGCAACGAAAGAAATCAAAAAGAAGCATGGCAGCGGCATCCAGATTCTCATGCTGACGAGTTTTTCCGATCAAAACCATGTCATCCCGGCAATTGAAGCCGGGGCTGCGGGATATCAATTAAAGGATATTGAGCCGGATGAGCTGGTAGAGAGCATTCGAAAGCTGCTATCAGGAGAAAACTCCCTTCATCCAAAAGCAACCAATCATCTTTTGACGAGAATTTCTAAGCAAGATCCCCCACATAAAATCCATGCTCTTACAAAAAGGGAAAAAGATGTTTTGGTCGAGCTGACAAAAGGGAAGAGTAATAAAGAAATTGCATCAAGCTTGTTTATAACGGAAAAGACGGTCAAGACCCATATTTCGAACATATTCTTAAAGCTTGAAGTATCCGATCGAACTCAAGCGGCACTATATGCCGTGAAACATAATCTGGTTTGAAAACAGAAAGGACGTAGTAAAAAATGAACATCGTGGTTATAAATGGCAGCCCAAGAAAAAGGGGACGAACAGGCATTGCAGCGCGTTTCATCGCAAGAACGTATAATGCCGATTTGATTGATCTCAGTGATGGTACCCTGCCTCTTTATACAGGTGAACAGGAACAGGCTGAGCTTCATTCCGTACAGTCGCTCAAACAAAAAGTGAAGAATGCCGATGCGGTCATTTTAGCCTCCCCCGAATATCACAGCGGGATGAGCGGGGCATTGAAGAATGCACTGGATTTCTTGAGCAGCGAGCAATTCGCGCATAAACCGGTGGCTTTGCTAACATGTGCAGGTGGAGGGAAAGGCGGGATCAACTGTCTGAATAATCTTCGTATAGTGGCGAGGGGCGTTTATGCAAATGTCATTCCGAAGCAGCTGGTACTGGACCCTCACTGTTTTGATTACGACAATGATGGTTTGATGGAAGAACCGGCAAAATTGGTAGATGATATGGTACAGGAATTGAAAGTATATATAAAGGCAGCGGAGATTGTTAAGAATGAAACAACATCGAGATAATTAAATGTTTGGAAGCTGACGCTTGGTGTCGGTTTCTTTTTTTGTGCTGTGTCCTGTGTCTGGCAGGTTGTGAAAGTGACCTTTTGATGTCGATTCTTGTAGAATTGTCGGTAAACCACAAAGAATTGTCCGCATTTCCGGATTTTTGTCCGTAAATCGAATGAATCGTCCGCAACTCAAAATTTTTGCCCGCAAAATCCAAAAAATGTCCGATAAACATTTAATCCACCTCTTCACCATTAAGATGGTGATTTATACATAAAAGCCGACTGTATGCAAATACTAAAAGCTGATTCAACAGTAAAAACTGTTGAATCAGCACGGTTAGGTGGAATTCTCTTTTTACATTTCTGCAAATGTTTCCTCAAGTGGTTGCTCGACACTGAAGGTGTAATTTGCATGTTCTACATATCGCAGTAATGTGTATAGGTTGCGCTCGATAACGGCATAATCCTTTGAAAAGTGATAGGCGTGCAAGAATTGTTCAATTCTTTTCGAAAGAAGGTCATCTTTCGTCCTTACCATCAGAATGAGCAGGTTATCCCATTCCGATCGGTGGGTGTAGTACAAGGCCCTGTCATAGTCGACTTTGTTCACTTTTGTTTCCCTCCTTCTGAAGGGGGTAATCTTATTGTGTGAAGAAACTCAGCATTATTTTCTCTGAAAAACTTGGTACTCCTGCTTGTACTGACTTTCCTTCTATTGGGTGAATATTTTTTATTTATTACATCATCCTATGTAATGAGAAGACATAAGAGGTGATTAAATGAAAAAGTCAATGATGATGCTGGCAGCCGTATTTGTTCTTTTATTTTCAAGCAATGTTCATGCCCAGCAGCCGCAGCCTTCGGATTATGAGAAGTTCGGCCGCATAGCGACAGCTGTCATAAAGGAAGATTATCCTGGGCAGCCTTTAAAGGACTATAAGTATCAAGGACGTCAAAAGATAGACGAAAACAAGCTTGCGGATTCTTTTGAATTCACCGTTCAGGATAATAATGAAGAGAAGGTAGTCATTGTGAAAGTGGTACATGATCTTGAAAATGAGAAGACGTTGAATATTACTGTTGCAGAGAAGAAATGAATCATCATAGGACTGGCTTAGAATCGCATGATGCGAATTAAGTCAGTTTTTTGCTGTTTATTGAAGATTGAGTCCTTTTATTCGGCAATCGACTAACGGAAAAACGTGCACGCTAGTCAAGTAAAACATATCGGCAGACTAGGAAACCTTTTGTTATCTGTTTGTATAAATTTATTTATGGTGTTCACCGTCAGAATTGTTTGATAAAATAAAATCATTATGAAATGAGAGAGGAGCCTTCATCCAATGTGATATGTCTTTCACCTTAAATATAAATTGAATATTGGGAGGAAAAGACATGGCTTCTAAATCATTTCAGCATCTTTGGATCGGTCAGGCACTGGCGAATATGGGGGATATCTTTTACATCGTGGCATTGATTTCCCTGATTCATACGGTCACAGCTTCACCGGTATTTTTGACTGCAGTGCCGTTGGTGATTACATTTTCGAGATTCATCAGCAGTGTGATGGCACCTCTGTTATTGAATCGTTCACAAATGAAATCCTTGATAGCGTATTCCCAGCTCGCAAAGACATTGCTGCTTATTCTTTTTTTGGCGATTGTTTTATATTCAATAGGGAATGTATGGCTCTATTTAGCGCTCGCAAGTATGATATCCTTTTTGGACGGCTGGGCACTGCCGGCAAGAAACGCATATATACCCTTTATTGTGAAGCGTGAAGAATTGATGGGGGCGAATGGTTTTTTATCGACCGTCGACCAAACCATTCAATTCTCAAGCTGGGCTCTCGGCGGATTATTGCTCACATTAATGAATGAAAGCCTCTTATTCGTACTTGTCATTTTGCTGTTTCTTGCCAGCACGCTATATATGCTCAAACTTCCGGTCATCCCGGGCACCACTCTCCAGCAAAAGAAATACTGGTGGAAAGAATTTGGGGAAGGCTGGTCTGAAGTGAGGACCAATGAACGGCTGAGAAATATATTCTTTATCTACGGTTTGGAATCTGCAGCTGGAGCCGTTTGGATTGCTGCCGTTCTTTATCTTTATGTGGACCTGGTCCTGAATCGGAGTGAAGCTTGGTGGGGTTTTATCAACAGTAGCTTTTTCGTCGGTTTGGTGATTGCTTCTTATCTTGTGTTCAAACTTCACGGCTTTTTTTCACGGAGACGGGGCGTTTGGCTTCCGGTATGCATGATCATGACATCCATTGTAACACTGGTTTTTGCCTGGAACAAAGCGGCCCTCCTCGCACTGGTTCTATCTTTGATCTTCGGTGCATTCGATCAGATAAAAACCATCGTTTTGCAGACATATTTGCAGGAAAGTTCACCTCATGAAGAGATCGGGAAGATATATGCTGCGCAGGGGGCGTTGACTACTCTCTTATTTGGACTGTCATCTTTAGGGATGGGGATGCTCTTGGAATTCACGAGTGTACAAATCATTTTTTCCATTTCAGCAATCCTGCTGATGCTCACTCTGATTCCGATCCAGTCATTAAGAAAAGCTTAGATGTAAGGAAGGCTGTTTCATCAATTTTGATGGTACAGCCTTTTATTTTTTTGAACCTGGAATCGGAAAAAATCATCCCGGCAGAAACAGAGTCCTTTTCTTCTCATGAATCAGCTCTTCTTCTCATACATTGTGATAAGAGTAAAAAGAGGGGGATGACCATGAACCAAGAGGAACAAAAACAATTGCAGAAAGCGATTGGTGAAATCACTGAAATAGCTGCCGGATTCGGCCTCGACTTTTATCCGATGAGATATGAAATCTGTCCTGCTGACATTATTTATACATTTGGTGCCTATGGGATGCCGACTCGTTTCTCTCACTGGAGCTTTGGGAAGCAATTTCATAAAATGAAGCTTCAATATGACCTGGGACTCAGTAAAATTTATGAGCTTGTCATTAATTCAAATCCATGCTATGCATTTCTTTTGGATTCCAACTCATTGATACAAAATAAGTTGATTGTTGCGCACGTACTGGCGCATTGTGATTTCTTTAAAAATAATGTGAGATTTGATAATACAAAACGGGATATGGTGGAAAGCATGGCGGCGACAGCCGATCGTGTAAGAAGGTATGAAATCGAACATGGCAAGCGGGAAGTTGAAAACTTTCTCGATGCAGTTCTTGCGATCGATGAACATATCGATCCTTCCTTAATGAGGCCTAAGCTTTCATGGACGATGGAGGATGTGGAATGGGTGGAAGAAGAAGTGAATCCAGTCACTCCTTATGATGATTTATGGTCGCTTGATGATAAACCGAAAAAACGCAAAACCAAGAAAGTGAAAAAGAAGTTCCCGCCGCAGCCTGAAAAGGACCTGCTTCTATTCATCGAGCAATACAGCCGTGAACTGACAGACTGGCAAAGGGATATTCTGACAATGATGAGGGAAGAGATGCTGTATTTCTGGCCGCAGCTTGAAACCAAGATCATGAATGAAGGCTGGGCTTCCTATTGGCATCAGCGGATTATCCGTGAGATGGATCTGACAAGCGGTGAGGCGATTGAGTTTGCCAAACTGAATGCAGGCGTCGTACAGCCATCGCGTACAGGAATCAACCCATACTATTTGGGGTTGAAAATTTTTGAAGATATTGAAGAACGATATAATAACCCAACGGAAGAGATGAAGAAGCGGGGTGTGAAACCAGATTCGGGACGCGATAAAATGTTCGAAGTGCGGGAAATCGAATCAGACATCTCCTTTTTACGCAATTATTTAACGAAAGATCTTGTGATGAGGGAGGATATGTACCTCTTCCAGAAGCAAGGAAAGGATTATAAGATTGTTGATAAAGAATGGACCGCTGTACGTGATCAGCTTGTAAGCATGAGGGTCAATGGAGGTTTCCCATATATTACGGTGAATGACGGTGACTATATGAAGAGCGGGGAACTTTATCTTAAACATTGGTACGAAGATGTGGAGCTTGATATTAAGTATTTGGAAAAAGTGCTGCCGTACGTTCACCGTCTCTGGGGCAGACCGGTTCATATCGAAACACATGTGGAAAACCGCGATATGCTGTTTACGTATGATGGACGGAGTGTGCAGAGAAAGTATCTATAAGCCAGAGGATAACCGATTTCTATTTGAAGGAATCGGTTTTTTTCTATTACTTCAAAAAAAGCACCACAGTTTTTCCTGTTCTAAATGACGTGGACAGGCTTATATATAGTAGTAAACAAGTTATGGGGTGAGGGGGAACTCAATATGGCGGATGTTGAAGTATTCATAGGCGACCTTACAGATCAGACATTTCATTATGAGGGGGGCGACTGGAATCATAATTATCCTAAAAGGATAAGTGAATTTTTCCCAAAAGGATATGATTTGTTTTTTTCGGTGTTAGATGACATTTACTATAATCGTATCGAAGGAAGGCAGACGGATTGGGGAAGTCATACATGCCCCATGTATCCTGATGAGATCCTCTCGCTGCTTGAGGACTACTATAAAAGGGATATGGGAGACATTAAGGTGCAGGAGCTCTTCCAGTTTGTAAAGCAGTTAGATCCATATCAGCAATACGGTTTGGTCGCATGCGAGATGACATAGGTATATCAACGGAAGAACAAGCCGCTGGGCTTGTTCTTTTTAACTGCATTCAAGGGTAAGGTCAACCGGCCTTCATTCTCCGATCAGGCTCCGGAAATCGTGTGTCCAGAATGCGGGTAAACGAAAGAAATGTATTCTGAAAAATCGGGCTCTGGATGAAAGTATAAATAAATGTAAAAATAAAGACCGGGCCGCCAAGCAGTAGTCCCAACAGTAATACACAGCATTCACATATGATTCTTACTGAGCTGATTGAGAGACCTGTCCTGTCTGATATCGTCAGCATGAACCCATCACGAGGTCCCGTCCCCAGGTGGGCCGCAGAGTATAATCCCCCGCCAATCCCCATCAAGACAATGGCAGCAAGAAGCAGGAGTACATCACCGACTAATTTCGTTTGAGGAGGAAGCAGGTTGAAGTGAAGAAAAAAATCTACAAGGACACCAACCATAATTCCATTGATGATTGTACCCACGCGGACATATTTACCCTTCAATAGAAGTGTACCCACTATCATCGCGGCTCCAATGATGATATTCCATGTTCCGATGGTCAGCCCGATTTTTTCGAACAAGGCGATATTCAACACATCCCACGGGTGAATGCCTAAATACTGCACCTTGATCGACAGGCTGATGCCATAACTGAAAATGAGTAATCCGATGATAAAATAGCCCAATTGCCAATAGATTTTCATAGCTTCTCCTTTTCCTTAATACTAATTTTCACTATACAATATTTTACAATAAAAACACGTATGTAGAAACGGACAGTTTTCCTAATTTTATTATTTGTGGCTGGTTGAACGAAAAAATCGGATCAGGATCCTGATCCGATTCTCATGTGTTTTTGGTGGGTCTTTTAGCCCCTTGCTTACTGTGCCGTATACCCGCCATCTAAAACGACAGCCTGACCTGTGACACCTTTCGCCTTATCGCTTGCGAGAAACATTGAATAATCAGCGATTTCCTCTACTGATAGCAATCTTTTTTGCGGTACGAGCGGATAAATGACATCTTCCAGCACTTTTTCCAGAGGTACTCCTCTTGTTGTGGAGATGTCCTGAAGCTGGTTCCGGACTAGAGGTGTGTCCACATAGCCAGGGCACATTGCATTAACCGTGATGCCGTGTTCTGCTCCTTCAAGTGCAGACACCTTTGTCAGTCCGATAACACCGTGTTTTGCACTGTTATAGGCAGCTTTCCCGGCGAATCCGATCAGACCGTTGATGGAAGCCATATTGATAATACGCCCGAATTTTTGCTTCTTCATATGAGGAAAAGCAAACTTAGTCGCGATGAATGGGGCAGTCAGCATGATTTTAATGAGCAGCTCAAATTTCTCAATGGGAAATTCTTCGATGGGAGCCACATGCTGGATTCCTGCATTATTGATCAATACATCGATTCTTCCATAATGCTCGACAGTTTTATCGATCCCTGCTTTGACTTCATCTTCATTCGTAACATCACACTTGATACCAATAGCATCGAACCCTCTGTCTTTTAAATCATCAACGGCTTCATCAAGTCCTTCCTGATTAATATCAGATAATACAACCTTAGCGCCGTTTTGCGCAAAATGTTCCCCGATCTCAAATCCGATGCCGCGTGCAGCCCCGGTGATAAATACCACTTTTTCATTTACCATGATGAATGAACCTCCAATATTTTTTAAATAGATTTTTAATTTTGTCTGTTTCTAAAAGGTTTTTTCGCAGTGATAAAAGTGTGTGGCTCAAGCTGACTAGCCACAAAACGTTCTATTTACATTACCTATTTTTTATAAACCAACATTAAAAACCAAATTAATAAATTCCCATATTCGCTAAAATGATGGAAACGATTTCAGCCACTGTCGGAATCAATAAACCGACGACTGCGACATCGAGGTATGAGTCTTTATGGGTTAGACCTGTAACAGCAAACAGTGTCAGCAGTGCCCCATTATGAGGCAGGATGGATGCACCGGATGAGATGGAAGCGATTCTGTGAAATGCTTCTGCACTGATTCCGGATGTTTGGGACAGTTCATAATATTTATCGCCCAATGCCTCGAGTGCAATGCCCATTCCTCCCGATGCCGAGCCGGTAATCGCAGCCAATACCTGAACGGCAATGGCTTCTGAAATAACCGGGTTTCCTTTGATGCCAAGAATCAGATTAGTCAGCGTTTTAAAACCCGGAGCTGCAGTTACGACAGCACCGAATCCTACAGCGGCACTTGTATTGATGACCGCCATGACAGAACCTTTGGCACCTCCGTTTATGGACGAGATGAACTTCTTGAAATGCTTGAAATTTATCAAGAGTATGGAAAGGATACCTACCAAGAGAGAAGTTAAAATATTCCAGTCGAATACATTCAATGTAACTACCACGATCACTAAAGGTAAAAAGGACAAATAGAAATTAGGCAGCTCATCTTTGTTTATTTCCTTTACTTCGTTGCCCTCGTTAGGCTCGGTGAATGTATCCCCTTTTTTTGTGAACATGCTTTGACGCCATCTTAAATAAAAATATCCACCTGCCGCCATGATCAATCCGCCGACAATCCCGATGATAGGTGCGGCAGTCGGAGACGTCTTAAAATAATCCATCGGTATCAAGTTCTGGATTTGAGGCGTACCGGGAATGGCGGTCATCGTGAAAGTGAATGCACCAAGTACAAATACTGGTGGAAGCAGTTTTCGTGTAATATCCGCTTCCCTGAACATTGCGATGGCCAATGGATAGATTGCAAAGACCACCACGAACAGGCTTACACCTCCGTATGTCAAAACGGATGCTGCAATGAGAACACCAAGAATGGCACGGTCCTTTCCAATGATACTCGTAATTTTATAGGCAACCGATTGTGCAGCCCCAACATCCTCCATAAGTTTTCCGAAAATCGCCCCGAAAAGAAATACTGGAAACCATTTCTTGGCGAAATCCACAAAGCCGGTCATATAGGTCTCTGTATACGCAGGCAGCAGATCAAGTCCACTCATGAGGGCAACCAATCCTGCTACCAAAGGAGCAATCCATATAATGGACCAGCCTAAGTAAGCTAATAACATAAGAAGGAGTAATCCAACAATAATGCTAGTCATAATTCACCTCTGATTATTCATTTGCTATTATTCTTCCTATAGCTCAAGGCTTTATGTGAATTTTGGTGAAAAAATAAAAGTCAAGAAATAGTAAAAAATTATCAAGAATATATACTTGAATTTCGTTTTGATTGGATTTATCCTTTATTAAGAATTAAACTGTTACCTTTTTCCCGTTGAATCATGGTAAGGTATAAATAATGTAATCCGTATCTTTAAACCATTAGATAATACCTTACATAGATGGAATGTTAACAGACATAATAAATAACCTTCTTGTCTGATGACGGGTTCAAATGTACAAGGAATAGAGGGAAATCGGAATAGTCGGAAAGGAGAAAGATTATGGCAGACGTATTTAATCAGGAGTTTGTTGTAGCTATCATCATAGCATTTTCTGCTTATATTATTTTAAGAGGAATAGCTATTTTCTTTGGCAAAGCAGGAAAAGGCTATCTGGAGAATATTGAAACGCCAAGAAAAGTGTATTTACAAATGATTGGTGTTTATTATGTAGTATCAGGCGGGTTGGGACTTTTGATTCCAAGACTTGAGTGGAAAACGGAAGACATCTATTTTGCCATTGCGTACTTTGCAATCATTTCGGTTGTTTTCTGGGCAGGCCTTGATTTCTTTATAAAGCGTGACAAGAAAAAGCAGCTTCAGCAGAATTAAGAGAAAGCCCAGGTTTGCGAACCTGGGCATTTTTATTGAGCCCGGGAAAAGGTTTTAGTCCAGAAAAACCAGAACGAACTCGTACCCGAGATTCCAACTCCATGAGGTTTATTCAAATGTACTCTCTGATATTTTCAGCTTTTTCCAGCGGTTGATTGGAGTGCAAGGCGAAGACTCCTGCGGGAAAAGTAGCTAATTAGAAAAGCGGAAGGGCTTTGCTCAGAGGCGGGTGGCATAAGACGAATCGGCCTGGAAGGCAGCTCTTTGCCTTCTTGGTCGGTTTGGCTTATGACATGTGCCTCTAAGCCCTGCAGCTAGACATGTGAGACCCCGCAGGAGCGAATGCGACGACGAGCTACCCGCGGAAAGCGAAGTCTTGCACGGAAATCAATAGCGGTATTAAAAACCTACGCTGGAATAAAAGCAGCCTAATACCCTCAAGTAAATGTTGGAAAAAAACAATCGGTTGGTTTAACACGATCTCTCATTGGGGTATATCCCCAAGTGGAGGGATGAAAAATGCTGCACCAAGAAAGTAAACCAAACAATGTAAATTCACCTGAAAATAAAAAAGACTTTTATATTCAACAACTATTGAGAATAGGTGTTTATAAATATTTCGGCAAACAGCTTTATGAATTATCGATGAGCGAACTTCAGGAAGTATACATTGAGTATTATGTAAGCAAAAATGATCTGATAAGTTAAAAAGACGAACCTTTTGTGAAGGATCGTCTTTTTTTATGCTATTTCTTATGGAACATCATGACCCATAGAGCTTTGCAGGATCTCAAACCACTGATCATGATTTAATTCGATGGCTAACGAATCGATTGCTCTTTGAATACGTTCTTTTTTCCCTGAACCTACGATCGGCATGATACCAGCAGGATGATTCAATAGCCATGCATAAAGAATGGAATCAATTCCTTTTGCATCGGTCTCACCCTGTATTTTCTTCAGTGTTTCACGCAGGCGGACGGCTTTCTCATCTTGACCGGAGAAGATGTTTCCACCTGCAAGCGGAGACCAAGCCATTGGTGCCACTCTTTTTTCCTGACAGAGATTCAGTGTGCCATCTTCAACATTTTCAAGCTGGTAAGCGGATAATTCAATCTGGTTGGTCACTAATGGAAATGGCAGGTAGGATTGCAGCATGTTCCATTGATGTTCCTTAAAATTGGATACCCCGAAATGGCGGACCTTTCCTTGTTCCTTCAGCTGGGTAAAGGCTTCTGCAACTTCTTGACCATCCATGAACGGGTCTGGGCGGTGAATGAGCAGTACATCAATGTAATCAGTGCGCAGATTCTTTAATGATTGTTCCACTGACGACAATATATGCTTTTTACTCGTATTGTAATGATGCGTTTTATTCTGTGGACGGTTTTTCGATGGAAGTACGATGCCGCATTTTGTAACAATCTCCATCTCTTGTCTTAGAGAAGGTTTCAGAGAAAGGGCCTCCCCGAAGATCTCTTCACAAGTGTAAGATCCATAAATATCTGCATGGTCAAATGTAGTAATGCCGTTTTCAAGGTTGTATTCAATCAATGACAAAGTCTCTTCCTTTGATTGATTCCATTCTGAAAGTCTCCATAATCCATGTATGATACGGGAAAATGATAATTCTTCATTCATTGTGATTCTTTCCATATGTATACCCCATTTCCTGTCAGTATGCAGTCACTTTCAATAAGTAATACTAAATTGTATCTTACTATGATGTGGAATGAAATGAAAATGAAAGACCTTTTATCAAATTGGAATCTTGAAAAAATCAAAATCAACGGCCATCAAAACAAGATAATGAAAATCACTTCCGGAGTAAATACGTTTTATTTGAAAAAGAGAAAACAAACTTCCTGCAGTGAACGTCTGGAAGAATACCGCATCACCCAGTATTTGGTTAGAAAAGGCATTCATGCAGAAACGCCACTCTTAACCAATAAAGGAGAAGCGTTCATTGCCACAGATGGAAGCT
Organism: Rossellomorea sp. ABR4_012; assembly: GCF_056159545.1. Lineage (NCBI taxonomy): Bacteria > Bacillati > Bacillota > Bacilli > Caryophanales > Bacillaceae > Rossellomorea > Rossellomorea sp. ABR4_012. The sequence continues at coordinate 100,794 of NZ_JBSWVK010000007.1, read as the reverse complement.
TTTATTCATTATATGCTTCCTTGGATGGGACTTCGCTCCATAACAGCAGAATGATTACTTCCGATCAATTTTTCTCGCTTGGAAGCTATTTGGCTAAATTGCATCAGGCATTGGAAAAATATCCATATAAAAAAGATACAGTTGTCTGGGATGTTTATGGGTATTTGAAAAGTTGGCTCTCAGTACCGAATCTCGCATTAAATGAATGGGCTGAAAAAGTATATGATGGGATTGAACGATATGAACTGCTATTTGAACAACTGCCTCGTCAGCTTGTACACAGTGACGTGCATTTGCGGAATTTTCTATGGAGGGGAAATGATATCAGTGGTCTTGTCGACTTTGAAAGAATCAGGCAAGCTCCCCGTGTGGGGGATATCTCCTATATCATAACGAATATTTTGAAAAACACTGAAAGCGGCCAGGTTTCCAAACATTTATCGTGGAAGATTCATCACTTTATTAATGGATACACCAGAAACCAGAAGTTAAGTGAGACAGAGCTCATTTTGATTCAGCCATTGGCCATTCTTTTCCTTCTTCAATATACGATGTTTTATGATCAAGAGGGTTATGGCGAGGCTGCCTATGATTGCATGAATAAGGTCGATGCTTTGATTAGCGATGAAGAATATATAAAATTTTGACTTACTTTTTACAAAATGAAAGGATGAAACATCATTTACCATCATAAAACTTCTTCTTCTGAGAAAAAATGAAAGCAATGAATTCTAGAAAAAAGGAGAAGGTGAAGATGATGGATGTGAATAATCAGAGTCTCCCATACGATGCAGGAGATGTGGTTTACGTGATTTACCGCAATCCCCATACTCAAACGGTTGCCAATGTTCAAGAAGCGGCAGTCGTTAAAAATCCTGAGAACCCTGAAGAATTGGCTTTGTTTTTATATGAAACCTATTATCCCCTGACAGATGATTTGGCTGTATACGCTTCGGAAACAGAAGCAGAGCAGGTATACAACCAATCATTTGGGGACCTTTAGGGGGATGAAACATGGTTAAACCGTTCATGCCGCAGCTGGTCTACTTTGAACCGGGTGCCTTAGAATATCCACTTGGGAAAGAGCTTAAAGAAAAGTTTGAAAAAATGGATGTCGAAATACGCTATACCACATCTCATAATCAGGTAAGAAATCTTCCAGGAGAGAACCATTTCCAAAAATACAGAATTGCGAAGTCCACCCTGGTTGTGGGAGTAAGAAAAACATTGAAATTCGATACGTCCAAACCATCCGCCGAATATGCCATTCCGTTTGCTACCGGTTGTATGGGCCATTGTCATTACTGTTATTTACAGACGACAATGGGAAGCAAGCCGTATATCCGGACCTATGTGAATGTAGATGAAATCCTGGAGGCTGCGGATAAATATATATCTGAACGAGTACCGGAAATGACAAGATTCGAAGCTGCGTGTACGTCCGATATCGTAGGTGTAGATCACCTGACCCATACCCTTAAACGTGCAATCGAACATTTTGGTGAGTCGGAACATGGCAAACTAAGATTTGTGACAAAGTTTCACCACGTCGACCATTTGCTCGATGCGAAGCATAATGGCAAGACAAGATTCAGGTTCAGCATAAATGCTGACTATGTCATCAAGAATTTTGAGCCTGGGACCTCACCTCTCGATAAACGATTGGAGGCAGCAGGTAAAGTGGCAAGGGCAGGATATCCACTTGGGTTCATAGTCGCTCCTATTTATATTCACGATGGGTGGGAAGAAGGGTACAGGAACATGTTTGAGCACCTGAATCAGCATCTTCCACCAGAAGCGAAAGAAGATTTGACATTTGAATTCATTCAGCACCGATTCACCAAACCTGCAAAACGGGTGATTGAAAAAAACTATCCTATGACGAAGCTTGAATTAAATGAAGAAGAGCGGCGTTATAAGTGGGGAAAGTATGGAATTGGAAAATATATTTACCAGAAGGATGAAGAACAGGAATTGAAGGACCGTCTATATTCGTATATGGAAGAATTTTTCCCTCAAGCAAAACTCGAGTATTTCACTTAATGGAAGAATAAAAAAAGGGACTGATGTCATTTGAATAAAATGATCGTCAGTCCTCTCAATTGAATTCGGGAAGGATTGTTTCAAGACTTTTTACTTTTAACGCTATTTCATCACAAATTTCCTGATACCTTGCCCATTCTTCCATTTGATTCCTTGAACGCTTACTCGGATTCGGGAGATCCCAATAAATGACTTTTTTTTCTAAATCAGATGGCAGACTGATGTCTTCATCGTATTCAGTGTCCTGGATCTTCACGATCACCGAAGCTTGATTTAAGTCAGGTATCTCTATTCGTGTACGGGGGAATGAACTAATATCAATACATAATTCTTTCATTGCAAGGACAGAAAGGTCTTGATCAGTCCCATCAATCCACCCGGCACTTTTGAAAGACCAGTTTGGAACAGAAAGTTTTTCGGCCCAGCCTTCAGCTATTAAACTGCGCTGCTGGCTGCTTGAAAGAAAGTATACAGTTTTATTCATAGCTATGTTCCTTTCTGTTTTCATGCTGTTATTACTATTTACCCAATATCATTTAAAGTATTCAATAAGATCAATGAAAGTTTCTGGAAATAATTTTTATAGGTATAAGTGATTAATAAATCCCTTATTTTATGTAATGAAACTTTTTTTACATAGTAGAAAAGATTGAAATTAGAGAGAAACTAATTTAATTTTTAAATTAATCAGTATAATGATAAAGGTAAAATCATTGAGAGGCTGTCAGGGCATATTAAATTAAATTAAAAAATGCAGGTTTGAAATTCTTATAATAAGGTAAACATCTGTAAATTATTTTGTGCAATTTTAGAAATCCTGATTTTAGTTTTTTATAAGGAGGTACATCAATGAAATTCAACTTAACAACAAAGATCATCCTTGCCCTGATTCTCGGGGCTTTGGTAGGACTGGCTCTAAATATATTTGCTAAAGATGTATTCGATATATTAGATCCTTATTTATTCACCCCGCTAGGGAAGATATTCTTGAACTTGATCAGCATGCTGGTCGTACCAATCGTGTTCTTATCCATCGTTTTGGGATCTGCCGGACTTGGAGATCCGAAAAAGCTTGGAAGAATTGGGTTGAAAACCATCGTTTACTTCTTGGTAACGACATGTATTGCCATTGTGATCGGATTGACATTAGCAAACGTCATTGATCCTGGATTAGTAGAAGGGATTGACCGTACTCAGGCAGAGGAATTTAAATCAGAGAAAGCTCCTCCAGTCGGGGAGACAATCATGAATATTATCCCTAAAAATCCTTTGACCGCCATGACGGAAGGGAATATGCTTCAAATCATTGCATTTGCCATCTTCATCGGATTGGGTCTGACTGCTTTGGGTGAAAAGACAAAAGGAATCTTGAAATTAGTCGAACAAGGTAATGAATTAATGATGTATCTTGTGACACTGGTGATGAAGTTTGCTCCGTATGGAACATTCGGCCTTATCGCATCAGCTATCGGCAGTCAGGGGATGAGCGCGCTTAAAGCGATGTGGCTGTACTTTGTCGTCGTTTTAGCTGCACTGATCATTCATGCTATCATTACGTACGGCAGTACAGTATTCTTGCTTGCCAAGAAAAATCCTCTATGGTTCTTCAAGAATTTCAGCCCTGCCATGAGTGTTGCGTTCAGTACTTCCAGCAGTAATGCTACATTACCGATATCAATGGAAGTGGCTCAGGATAGACTGAAGGTTTCGAAATCTGTAAGTTCATTCGTACAACCTTTAGGTGCTACGATCAATATGGATGGAACAGCCATCATGCAAGGTGTAGCTACGGTCTTCATCGCTCAGGTTTATGGTATCGATCTGACTCTTGAACAATTAGTTACAGTCGTACTGACAGCAGTCCTTGCAAGTATCGGTACAGCAGGTGTTCCTGGTGTCGGATTGATCCTGCTTGCAATGGTATTAAGTTCTGTAGGCCTTCCCGTCGAAGGAATCGGCTTGATTCTTGGAATCGACCGTTTGCTTGATATGGCCAGAACATCAATCAATATCTCAGGAGATGCAGCGTGTGCCCTGTTTGTTTCCGAAAGTGAGAAGAAGCGTACAATCAAGGAACAAAGAGGAGACGTTTAAGATTAAGGAGATAATCGCTTTAGTTTGCGATTATCTTCTTTTTTTAGGGAGATTTTTATTAGTTGTATTAAGAGAGTGGAATGGTGTAATATTACACTAAGTTTAAAAAAGCAGGTGTTTCAATGACAAAAGAAGAAATTATCCTCATCATTTCCGATAAGCTGCGATTAATCAGAACGGAAGCAGGTTATACACAAGATAAAATGGCGAATGTAATCGGTCTATCTAAAAAGACCCTCGTTCAAATTGAAAAAGGAAGAGTAGCTGCAAGCTGGACAGCCGTGATAGCGGTTTGTGCCTTGTTCAGGGACAATGAAACATTGACTTCAAGTCTAGGTGGAGAACCGCTCGAAGTAATTGAGACGATTGCACGTGATGGAATGGACTTTCGTAAAGAAAGAACGCTTGGCGGGAAAGTTTGGTGGAAAGAAATAAAGAAGAATGATGGATACGTCCTTCAGCAAAATTTGTTTAGCAAACACTATCGTATATTGGATCGGAATGACTATCGGATCTACAGCAGCTTTGATGAAGAAAGCTCAAACAGTCGATTTGATGAAGTTTCAACAGAGCTGATCACAAAAAAGGAGGAAGCTTGATAAAAGCTTCCTTCCTCTTTTTGTAAAGTATTCTATTACTTAACAAGCAATACACTTGCTTCACAGGAATGAGCAACTTTTTCACTGACGCTGCCAAGTACCCATTTTTTTAAGTTTGATTTTCCGGTATTCCCCACCAGAACCAAATCTGCATTGTTTTCTTTTGCATATTCACAAATTCTCTTTGCTTCTGAACCTGATAAATGAACATAGTTAATATTAAGCTGATAAGGATTTAATTTTTCTTTTACGTTTCTTAAAACCGCGTGAGAAGACGATGGCGCCGTTATTCCCTGGTTATTATCCACGGCTCTGTTAGTGTTTAATTTTTCATCGCGGGATGCAGATAGGTTTCCCATATACTGATTATCGAATCCAGGGGCTGTATCAGCCAGTGCATGGGTGGGAGTATAGTTGTCACGGGTTTCAGTCGTCCCTTTTTCCTCTGAAACATAAAGGATCGTAAGTTTTGTATCCGGTGATAATTTAGTTAACTTTAACGCTTCATCTAAAGCTTTTTTACTGCCGTCAGTTTCGTCATAAGCTACTAGTAAGTGCTTATACATGTAATCACCTCATTTGTAAGATATACGTTATTTACCCCGTTTTACTACTATTTAATCACTTATGATAAATCGCCATAAACTTCCTCTGTTTCTTACTCGTAAACCAATGAACCAAAAAGAGCAGGATAGGGGGAAGTCTATCCTGCTCTTTTTGGTTGCTTACATATAAAACTTATAATAGCTAATTGATTTTAATAAATTATTATAGCATGCTGATAATCCAGCCAATTACTACAATTGCACCAATGACCATTAGGATTGTACGTAACATGTGATTCACCTCGACTTATAGATATCAATAGTGTGTTTTTCTACTAATTACAACCGGTTAATGTATTGTTACCCGGTTGCTTTCTTCTCGAAACATTCCTCAATATCTTTTCAATGTACTTTTGATTGTGAGTCGTATTATTAGTGTGAACCTTAAATGAAAAATTATGAACGTTTTTTGGCAAGGGAATAGTCGATAGTGTGGTTTAAAGTATTATCACCATGATAAAATGGATTATATTGGTTAAAGGAGGGGTGGGATGAGTGGAAGGGTAATATTTGTGGAAGGGATCCCTGGTGCAGGGAAAACATCTACAGTCCAAATGATATCAAGAGTATTAAAGGATAAAGGTCTCCCTGTAAAAGCATACATAGAAGGGGACCGGGACCAGCCTGCGGACTATGAGGGTGTCGCTTGGCTGTCTGAAGAGAAGTTGTCTTTAATTGAAAAAAATAATAGTGAGTCAGCGAACAGCTTACAATTTTATTGTGAACCAACTGAGAATGGTGTGCTGGTTCATTATGCAAAAATGGCTGAAAGCAACCGGTTCGCTGAGAATATCATAAATGAAATCTCCCGGTATGATATCTACAACGAGGAACCTGCAACTTTTACGACGCTCTTAAAAAATAAATGGAAACAGTTCAACGAAATACTTGCTAACACGGATGATGTGTACATATTGGATTGCAGTTTGTTACAGAATCCAACTACGTTTCTGAGTGCCAGGAATGACCTGGCGAAAGATTATATCGAAGTATTCATTCTAGATCTCCTTAATGAAGTGAAAAAGTATCGGCCTTTGGTTATTTACTTAGAGCCGAATGATATCAAAAAAGCATTTGAACATGTCATGGCTGAACGTTCAGAGCAGTGGTTCAATTTCGTGAGGGACTATTATACAAAACAAACATTTGGGGTGAACCACGGTCTGGAAAATGATTTTAAAGGGGTTATGAGCTATCTGAAGCATCGGATAACACTCGAAAAATCAATTTTGACAAATGCCAATGTGGACTGGATTCATATCGAACGAGATCAATCAACATGGGAAGCTGTGAAAAGCAAAATCAAGGATGAACTCTCCAAACGCTATTAAGGGAGGATGAAAAGCCATCAGACTTCAGACGGAGGAAAAAACCACCAATAGACGCTCAACGGTCTACGGAATCTGAAGTAACATTAACATAAATTAGAAAATGGTGGAGATGATTCCTGTGAAAAAAATGATTGAAATCTTCAAGAATCCAATTTTTTTGAAGTTGTTCATGGCTAATTTGACTTCTCATATGGGAAGTGTAATTGGTCTTACTGCGTTTATGTTTTACCTTTTGGACCGCTTTTCAGACCAGCCGATGTATGCATCGATAACAGAAATGATGTATTCACTTCCGACACTGGTGGTATTCTTCCTAGTGGGGGTATTGGCAGATAGAATGGACCGGCAGAAAATTGCCTATCACTGTGATACGATTAGTGCTCTTTTAACAGTTATCTTATTAGGGGCAGTCTATATCGGATGGCTTCCATTAATCTTTGCTGTTCTCTTTCTGCGCAGCGGAGTTCAGAAATTCTTCTTTCCTGCTGAGCAAGCCATTCTGCAGGGAGTTCTTTCAAAAGATGATTATTCCACTGCAGCAGGATTGAATCAGATGGTCATGAGTTTGTTCATGTTACTAGGAAATGCCATTGCGATTTTTGTTTATTGGAATGCAGGAATATATGGTGCTCTCCTGGTAGATTTCATTACATTTGTCGTAAGTGCCATTTTGATCAAAAAATGTGTCATTCCGGAAGAGGTGCGCCAGCCGAATGGAAAGCATACTTGGAAAGACTTAAATGTCTCGTTCGTCATGAAGCACTTTAAGTCGGGTCTCGTATATATCCTGAATCATAAACTGCTTCTTTCGTTAATCAGTGGATTTGTCGTCTTTGGTATCGTTAACGGAGGGTTCTCCGTTATTCCGATATTCATTCTGAAATACAAGTTGGCTCCGGAGACGTATGAAGAATATTCAATTATTCTGGGGGTTGCTTTCGGATCGGGAGTCTTGATCGGTAGTATTGTTTCGTCGATGCTTACACAGAAATTTAAATTCTATCAATTGATCGTAGCAGGGCTCGTTATTTCAGGAACGTTCATCATTGCCGCTTCATTTGCACCGACGGCATGGCTCTTCATGATGATCGTGTTCATCGCTGCATTGGGACTTCCACTTGTAAACATTGCAATCGGGGGCTGGCTGCCGAGTATCATCGATCCAAAAATGATGGGGAGAGTACAGGGATGGATCAACCCACTGATGATGCTCTCCCAATCGATCACACTTGGTATCATCGCTTTCACATTCCCTGCAGTTGTTTCTGTAGAAATGTTATATTGGCTCGTTGGAGGCTGTTTACTCTTAGTGGGAGCTTTTTATACAGTGATTTTACCCAAGTTAATGAAAGAAGAGGAAATCAAGCCTGCAGTTGTAAATGGCTAAATAGAAATAATCCCTATGAGTGATCATAGGGATTATTTTTATTGAAGAAGCTGAATTTTACTGTGGAATAATTGTAACTACTATACCTGAACTCTCTTGCATAATAATCCTATCTAGATTAATTATTTGTTTGAAAATATAATTTTAAATGAACGTTTTGTCATATCATTCGTATTATCAATGAACGCACTGGCGGATAGAAGGGAAAAATGCGATGGAAGAGAGAGAATTAATTAAACGGGCAAAAAAAGGGGACCACGAAGCCTTTGCTTTCTTGTTTAGACAACATTATCCTTTTTTAGTGAAGTATTTGATAAAAGTGACAATGAATAAAGATCAGGCTGAAGAGCTGGCTCAGGATACAATGGCAAAAATAGTAGAGAAAATTCACCTGTACAAAGGTAAGTCCAAGTTTTCTTCGTGGCTTATCACAATCGCAACCAATCGGTATATCGATATCCAAAGAAAAAAGGGGAAAGAGAAGGACTGGCAGAAAGGAGAAGCCAGCTACCGCAGCCTTAAATGGAGTATGGAGTCAAGAAATGAAGAGTGGAATGATGTGCTGGCAGCATTATCGACTTTAGAAGATGGGGTGAGGATACCGATTATCCTTAAACATTATTACGGTTATTCCTATGAAGAAATTTCAGAGATGATTGGATTGCCACCCGGAACCGTTAAGTCAAGGACACATCACGGCATTATCCGGTTACGAAAGGAGTTGAAACTGGATGAACAACAAACATCAGCCAGATGAAGAATATGAACTGAAGCAAATCCTTACAGCCGGGATGGAGCCTTTAGAGGATGAAGTGGGAGATACAGTTCCTTCTGAGGAATGGTTTGAGCAATTCGTTCTTCAGCAGCAAAAAGATATAAAAGCGGGATTGAAACGAGACCTCCTCCTGTTTATGTTAATTGCAACCTGTCTGCTTATTATCCTTTCTCTCACACTTGTAAAATTACCAGTGCTGTTCATTCTGCTTCAAGGTATCGTATTTATAGGAGCAGCCATATTCAGCAGCCTTACGTTTTTCAAGCAGGTGAAGAAGATATGACGAAGGAAGAAATGTATCTGTTATTACTCATCATTCCCGTCCTTCTTGCTCAGAGCATCTACTTATTTCTCGATGCCAGAAAGAATGGACATCTTTATTGGTTCTGGGGATTATGGGGATTGATCCAAACGCCTATGCCGCTCATTTTTTATTTACTATTTGCAAAGAAAATTTGGAAGAAGTTCAAGAAAAGGGAGAGAATCGGATGATTATCGTAACGACTGATTATGTGCCGGGGAAGGAAGTCAAGGAATTAAAAGGATTCGTGAGAGGCAGCACTGTCCAGGCCAAGCATATTGGTAAAGATATTATTGCTGGTTTAAAAACAATCTTGGGGGGAGAAATCAGTGAATATAGTGAATTGATGAAAGAAGCCAGAAATCAGGCAATTGAAAGAATGACAGAAGAGGCTGCAGAAAAAGGAGCCAATGCGGTAATCGCCGTGAGATTAGAAACGTCTGCAGTGATGCAGAACGCCTCTGAAATTATTGCGTATGGTACAGCCGTTACAGTGGAATAATCAATTCATCTGAAACATATAGTGAATTGGGTGCACCCGCCCTGAAACACTCACATACTGTATAAAGAAAATTACTAATTAAAATAAAATTGACACAATTCAAAACCTATAGTATGGTTATTAATGGAATAAATAATAGTGAAGAAATGGAGGGTTTGTGATGATTAACGTATATACAGTTCAAGGCAAAGGAAGAGCAGCATCTACTAATTTCATATCATCACATAACCAGTAACTCCTTATTCACAATTCAAGCGGATAACAGGCACAGGTTATGATCGATAATCTGTGCTTTTTTATGTCCATTTATGGGCGTTAACAAGGCACCGTCAGGGCCACTGATGCAAATCAGCCCTGCCAAGTAAGCCTTTTAACGCCCTTTTTTATTTGGAAACAATCAATTGCCGGTGATTTCAGGTACAGTACCTGTTCACATAAATAATGACTATTTGGGAGGAAAAAAAGATGCTGAAAGTACAAAAGAAAAAGATGATGACATTGGTGGAGACAGAAGGCGGATAGTGAACGAAGATTAAGGGGGGATAAGGATGTTTAGTATTTTTAAGAAATTATCATGGTTTTTTAAAGAAAATTGGAAGAGATATACGGTTGCTATCTTCCTTTTGACGATAGTGGGGATTCTTGATGTGATTCCTCCTAAGCTCGTAGGAAATGCGATCGATGATATTCATATCGGATCGATGTCCTTCGACGCTTTAAGTAAGTACCTTTGGTTATTAGCGGGAATTACGCTCGTTTCATACGCGATGACCTACGTATGGATGTATCAATTATTTGGAGGAGCGTTCCTGGTTGAACGGAAGCTTCGATCTAACTTCATGGGTCATTTATTAAAAATGACACCGACATTCTTTGAAAAAAATCGTACGGGTGACTTGATGGCAAGGGCAACGAATGATTTGAAGGCGATTTCTGTAACTGCAGGATTCGGTGTACTGACACTGATCGATTCAAGTGTATTCATGCTCACGATCTTGTTTACAATGGGATTTTTGATCAGCTGGAAGTTAACCATAGCTGCCATCCTGCCTTTACCGCTCATGGCTTTATTGATGAAGGTGTATGGGGCAAGGATCCATAAGCGTTTCACAGAAGCACAGGACTCATTCGGGGATCTTAACGATAAGGTGCTTGAGTCCATTGCAGGTGTAAGAGTGATCCGGGCATATGTTCAGGAAAGAGCGGATGAGCGCCGATTTTCCGACATGACAGAAGATGTGTATAAAAAGAATATAGGAGTTGCAAAAACTGACTCGCTGTTTGATCCAACGATAAAAGTACTGGTCGGTTTAAGTTATTTGATCGGGCTTGGGTATGGAGCGTATCTTGTCTTTCATCAATCCATCACCCTCGGTGAACTTGTATCGTTCAATGTCTACCTTGGGATGTTGATTTGGCCAATGTTTGCGATTGGTGAACTGATCAACATCATGCAGCGGGGAAATGCATCGCTTGATCGTGTACAGGAAACGCTGGATTATGTTCAGGATGTAAAAGATCCGGAGCATCCTCAATCTGTCGGTACGCCCGAAAATGTAGCCTTCGAAGATGTCCAGTTTCAATACCCATCCTCACAGGTGAAGAATCTGTCCAATCTTAAAGTGAAAATAGGGCAAGGGGATACACTTGGAGTAGTCGGAAAGACGGGAAGCGGGAAGACGACCTTCATCAAACAGCTTCTTCGGGAATATCCTGCAGGGGCAGGTTCCCTGTCGATTGCAGGAGTTCCGATAAAGGATCTAACTCTTGATCAGGTCAGAAGCTGGATCGGCTACGTTCCTCAGGATCATGTATTATTCTCGAGAACTGTGAAAGAAAATATCTTGTTCGGGCGGCATGATGCGGATGAAAGAGACCTGGAAAAAGCGATTGAGCTTGCAGATTTCAAGAAAGACTTAGAAATGCTTCCAGACGGTTTATCCACGCTGGTGGGAGAAAAAGGAGTTGCGCTCTCAGGGGGCCAAAAACAGCGTATTTCGATTGCGAGGGCACTCATCAAGAATCCTGAAATTCTTATTCTGGATGACTCCCTTTCAGCGGTCGATGCCAAAACAGAAGCAAAAATCATTGAAAACATTCGAAATGAACGTGAAGGAAAAACAACGATCATCACGACTCATCGTCTATCGGCTGTTCAGCATGCTGATTGGATCATCGTTTTAGAGGAAGGGAAAGTGGTGGAAGAAGGGGTCCACGAGACACTTCTTGAAAATGACGGCTGGTATAAAGAGCAATTCGACCGTCAGCAGGTTGAAGATTCCTCACTTGAGGAGGTGGGCGTATGAAAGTCGGAAGAAGACTCGTAGACTATGCGCTATTATATAAAAAAATCATCATAGCAGCCCTGCTGATGCTGACCGTTTCTGTGGCAGCAGAGCTTGCCGGCCCTTTCATCGCCAAGAAAATGATTGATGATCATATTCTTGGGATAGAAGCGGCATGGTATGAAACCGAAAAAGGAAAAGATGCCGTATCCTATAAAGGAGAATGGTATAAAAGAGAACAGTATTTCAGCAGTGGTGAACAAATGGGGGAAGAAATAAGAATCCTTCAAGTCGGAAGAGAATTTTATTTTATCCCTGCTGCCATTTCGTTTGATGGTGAACGTAAATTCCAAAATGGCACAATGATCATCACAAAAGGAGAAGAAACAGAAGCTTATCCTGCTCAAAAAATAAATGGTGGTGAGCTGTTAGACTTTTATAATCCTGAAATTCCAAAGATTATCAAATTGCTCGCCTTTTATTTTGGGCTGTTGGTGGTTGCGTCCTTCTTTCAGTATGGTCAGCGGTTTTATCTTCAAAAAGCTGCCAACAGAGTCATCCAGAAAATGCGGAACGATATCTTTCAGCATATCCAGAAGCTGCCGATCCGTTATTTTGACAATCTGCCGGCAGGGAAGGTAGTTGCCCGGATTACAAATGATACGGAAGCGATACGAGATTTATATGTGACCGTACTATCAACATTTTTCACAAGTACAATCTATATCATCGGTATTTACATCGCCCTGTTCATTCTGGATGTGAAGCTGGCAGCAATCTGCCTGATCTTGATTCCGATACTCGTCATCTGGACATATTTGTACCGGATCTATGCATCAAAATATAATCATATTATCCGGTCGAAGGTCAGTGATATCAACGCGATGATCAATGAATCGATCCAGGGGATGAACATCATTCAAGCTTTCAGCAGAGAAAAGCAAACAAGCGGCGAATTTGAAGAATTGAACGGTACTCATTATAAATATCAAAATAAGCTGCTCAGCTTGAACTCCATGACATCTCATAATCTTGTCGGAGTATTGAGGAATATTACGTTTGTGGCATTCATCTGGTATTTTGGAGGAGGGGCGATCGGGGTCGGGTCTGTCGTGACTCTGGGTGTCCTCTATGCATTTGTCGATTACATCAACCGATTATTCCAGCCAGTGACTGGAATTGTCAATCAGCTTGCTAACCTGGAACAGGCACTTGTAGCAGGGGAACGCGTTTTCAGGCTGCTGGATGAAGACGGAACGAAGGTAGCCGATGATAAAATGACGCGCTACCAAGGGAATGTCAACTTTGATCACGTGTTCTTTGGCTACAAAGAAAATGAATATGTTCTAAAGGATATAACATTCGAAGCAAATCAAGGAGAAACCGTAGCTCTAGTCGGACACACGGGATCGGGAAAAAGTTCAATCATGAATCTATTATTCCGTTTCTATGATGCAAATGAAGGGAAAATCATGATTGACGGCCAGGACATTAAAGATATTCCTTATCAGACGATACGTGAGCATATGGGGATCGTCCTGCAAGATCCGTATTTGTTTACCGGAACAATTGCATCCAATGTCAGCCTTGATGATCCAAGGATTTCAAGGGAAAAGGTGGAAGAAGCCTTAAAGGCGGTAGGGGCAGAAAAAGTATTCAAGAACCTTGAAAAAGGCTATGACGAACCAGTTATTGAAAAGGGCAGCACCCTTTCATCCGGTCAGCGTCAGTTAATTTCATTTGCCCGTGCGCTTGCCTTTAACCCGGCAATCTTGATACTCGATGAAGCAACCTCGAGCATCGATACCGAAACCGAGGCCGTAATTCAGGAAGCAATGGAAGTATTGAAAAAGGGAAGAACTACTTTTATCATCGCTCACCGTCTATCCACGATTAAGAACGCGGATCAGATTCTCGTCTTAGATCGCGGAGAAATCGTTGAAAAGGGTAATCATGACGAACTCATGAAAACCAGAGGGCGATATTATCAAATGTATCAGCTACAGCAAGGCTCATCATCAGATTTAGCAGGATGATAAGAGATAAAGCATCTGACTATTTGTCAGGTGCTTTTTTTAAGGCTCTCTTTTTCAAGATCTGCTAATAACAAATCCCGACTCTATTATGTACAAATTGAGCGTGCATCAATTCCTTGCAGATAAAATCAGCAGTATCAAAAATCGAAATGCTTTTACCGTTCGCAGGGAGTGTATTTTTCTGAACACGGTAAGTGCCAAGTCGCTCCCCGTCAGGAAGATAAGTCGGGCAAACAACCGTCCAATCAAGTCCTGAAGAATGAAGCATCAGAAATGTTCTGAGATGATCCTCTGCAGCGATTGAACTTCTTCTCTTCGATTCACTGGATTGGAAACGGTATAAATGGGGTTCTGTCCTTGAGTTCAGTATCCCGGCCGTCCCGCACGTAATAATGCGGCTAACCGCATTACACCTCATTGCTTTTAAAATTAGCGGCATGCTTCTCGATAACACATCTTCCTTATCGGTGTTCAAACAGCTGATCACAGCATCACAACCTGAAATTGTATTGAACACATCTTCTTCATTTAGCACATCCCCTATCACTAAAAGCTCTCTTGATGAGTCTTTCTGAACAGAATCCCTGGTTAATCGGTGAATAGTATGATTTTGTTTTGCGTTTTCGTAGACGACCGAACCAACTCTGCCGGTACTGCCAAATAGAGCAAGTTTCACTATGTTATCCCTCCATAATCAACTCATTATCCACATGCGAAAGTAGCCTTTCCGTGGAATCTGTATCCACATTCATATATTTGGTTAGATTAAAAGTATACCAAAGGAAAGAGCATCAATGAAAAAAATCTCGAAATTAAGATTTTTTCATTGACTTTTTTTCCGTATCGTTTTATGATGACATTCGTGATACTTAATTCCGATAAGAATAGTGGGGGTTTAAACATGAAAAAATGGAAATTATCAGTTATTCTGCTGCTGGCTCTTTCAATGGTGCTTTCAGCATGCGGACAAACCAAAGATAAAGAATCAGGCGGGGATTCAGAACAGTCCCTTTACGATAAAGTGAAAGAAGAAGGCAAGCTATTAGTAGGGACTGAAGGAACATATCCTCCATTCACATTCCACGATGAATCTGGAAAGCTTACTGGCTTTGATGTGGAAATCGCACGCGAAGTTGCAAAACGCCTTGGTGTAGAAGCTGAATTCAAGGAAACTCAGTGGGATGCGATGTTTGAAGGGTTGAACTCAGAACGGTTTGACATGATCGCTAACCAAGTGGGGATCCGTGAAGACAGACAGAAGAAATATGACTTCTCAAAACCATATATTGAATCAAGTGCAGTGGTTGTCGTTTCGAAAGATAACAATGATGTAAAATCTTTCAAAGACATCAAAGGACTTACTTCGGCTCAATCGCTGACAAGCAACTATAGAGATATCGCAGAGGAAAATGGTGCAGTCATTCAAGGTGTGGATGGACTCGCTCAATCAATCCAGCTCCTTGAACAGGGACGTGTGGATGTAACAGTGAACGATAAAATTTCGATTCTTGATTATATGAATAAACAAAAAAATGCCAACATCAAAATCGCTGCTGAAGCAGAAGATGCAGGACAAAGCGGC
This sequence comes from Rossellomorea sp. ABR4_012, assembly GCF_056159545.1. Taxonomy (NCBI): domain Bacteria; kingdom Bacillati; phylum Bacillota; class Bacilli; order Caryophanales; family Bacillaceae; genus Rossellomorea; species Rossellomorea sp. ABR4_012. The sequence continues at coordinate 85,254 of NZ_JBSWVK010000007.1, read as the reverse complement.
TTGATGTTCCGTAAGGGCAATGACAAATTAGTGGAAGAAGTCAATAAAGCGTTAGAGGATATGATGGAAGACGGCACGTACGAAGAGATTTCTAAAAAATGGTTCGGTGAGAATGTATCTCCTGAGTAGTATCTTTCAAAATCCTGAAGAAATGTTTGATATATTACAAAGCTCCCTGCTTCCGATGATAAAGGGAGCTTTGTATTATTCTATCCCTCTAACGCTCATATCATTTACTTTAGGATTGATAATCGCTGTATTCACTGCTTTAGCGAGACTATCAAGTGTCTCCATTTTAAGAGGCATAGCGAGAGTTTATGTATCAGCGATCAGGGGAACTCCCCTTTTGGTACAGTTGTTCATTATTTTCTTTGGGCTCGGTTCACTCGGTATAGAATTCCTTAAATTAGAACCATTCCCTGCTGCAGTCATCGCTTTTTCCTTGAACATGGGGGCCTACTCTTCTGAAATCGTGAGAGCTGCCATTCAGTCCATTCCAAAGGGACAATGGGAAGCAGGGTATTCAATTGGAATGGGTTATTCCCAGACGCTGAAACGGATCATCCTGCCACAGGCGACAAGGGTGTCCATACCGCCTTTATCGAATTCATTCATCAGCCTTGTTAAAGATACGTCGCTTGCCTCATTGATCTTCGTAACGGAAATGTTCAGAAAAGCACAGGAAATCGCAGCAACGAATTATGAGTTTCTTCTCATGTATATGGAAGCTGCATTGCTATACTGGATTATCTGTTTTATCTTATCCATCATACAAGGACGAATAGAAGCAAGGTTAGATCGCTATATAGCAAAATAATGAGTAAAGGAGGGTAAAGATGATTTCAATAAAAGGACTGAAGAAACGCTTTGATGACCTAGAAGTGCTGAAGGGGATGGATGTAGAAGTCCGAAAAGGCGAAGTCATCGTTCTGATCGGCCCATCGGGATCTGGGAAAACAACGTTCCTCAGATGTTTGAATGCTCTTGAAACACCGAATGAAGGCAGTGTATCAATCGGTGAATTGAATGTGGATTTTTCTAAAAAAGTATCGACCGCCGAACTATTGAAGTTGAGAAGAAGAACAGGCATGGTCTTTCAAACTTATAATCTGTTTCCTCACATGACTGCCCTTGAAAATGTAATGGAGGGCCCAGTCATTGTTCAGGGAAAGAAAAAAGCAGAAATGAAAGAAAAAGCAAGCCGCCTTCTTGAAAAGGTGGGTCTCGGAGATAAAATCGACTATTATCCGTATCAACTTTCCGGGGGCCAGCAGCAAAGGGTGGGTATTGCAAGAGCGCTGGCAATCGAACCCCAGGTCATGCTGTTTGATGAACCGACATCTGCACTCGACCCTGAATTAGTGGGTGAAGTACTTAAGGTCATGAAAAACCTGGCAGAAGAAGGCATGACGATGGTGGTTGTCACCCATGAAATGAGATTCGCAAAAGAAGCAGCTGATAAAGTGATCTTCATGGACGGGGGTTATATCGTGGAAGAAGGGACTCCTCAAGAAGTCTTTGAGAAACCTAAACACGATCGTACCCGACAATTTTTAAACTTGATACAATGATTTTTACAAGATGAATGGGACTCAGATGAATGAGACCATTCATCTTTTTTTTAGGTTGGGGAAATAAAGGAGGATTTTCGTGAATTGGAAAGAAAAGGTATTAAATGAGAAAAGGGGGATTCTATGAAAATAATTAGAAGATTGCTGCTCGTATTTACTGGATTGATATTCATAAGTGTGCTGCCGAATCTGTTTTTTAATACTGATTTCCAATATGTTTATATGAACGCAGAAAGCGGTTCATTTGGTTTTTATCCACTGGGGTTTGTTCTTGCGATTTATGAGGTGTTACTGAACTTGTCACAGCCTGATCAGTGGTCGCTTGTAGTGATGGGGAAGGAATATGCATTTGCTGATGTGATTGGAGGCAGAGTTATGTATTCCATGAAAGTATTCTTTCTGTCACTCACGTTGGCAATTATCATCGCTTTTTTGATCAGCATATTGATTTCTCTGGCAGACGGAATGGTGAACCGCCTTCTTCTTTCATTAGTGAATGTTGTGGAATCGTTACCGGATATCTTTATTATCATCGGAGTTCAGCTGCTCGTCGTCATGTATTTCCGGCAGACGGGGGTATTGATTGGGGATATTGCGATGCTGAATGAAGAAATTTATTTATTGCCTGTCACATGTTTGACTGTGATACCTGCCGTCTTTTTAATAAAGACGATTGTGTTGTTGTTGAAGGAGGAGGAGCAGAAGTCTTATATTGAACTCGCGCGCGGAAAAGGTTTAAGCTCACTTCACATATTAGTGGTCCATAGTTTCAGGAATGTGGTGTACAGTCTGTTTTATCGATCGAAACTTATCTTTTCATTTATGCTGTCGAACCTATTCATTCTGGAACGACTGTTTAACTTGCGAGGGGTGATGGACCTTTTGATGTGGTCGACGGGTTATACATTTGTCATAATCAGTACAATGATATTTCTTCCGTTCTTCCTGATCTTTACATTCGTTGAGCAGCGTATGAAAAAGAGCATTGGAATTAAGGAGGACGGTACTTATGCTTAGGCATTTGTGGAAAAAACCAAAATTTTTGACAGGATTCATCTTTCTGGCCGGGCTTCTCACCCTCAGTTTTTTGTATGAGCCACTTTTCAAAGAAGGGATTGAAACTGTCAGCTTCCTACATGTAAATGGGAAAATAGTAGGGCCGCCATTTACTCCTTTGGAGTTACCGCCGCTTGGTTCCGACAGGGTAGGCACCCCGATTTGGACGTATGTAGTACAAGGAGCGAAATATACGATTCTGCTGGGATTGATCATCAGTCTCCTTCAAATCGTATTATCATTACTGTTTTCAATTGTGTTTACAAGATTTTTAAAGAGCATGTTAAGTGCTTTCGAAGAAATTGTGGAATCCATGATTTATGTTCCAATGGCTGTCATAGCATTTATGCTGCTCTTCCCAATTCGCTTCGTCGTGGACGCAGAGGTTGAACCGGCTAAATATCTCATGATTCAAATCTTTTTGCTTACAGTCATCGGGCTTCCCCAAATTGTGGCGGTGCTCTCTAAAGAGATACAAAAGATGCTTCAGGAAGAATTCGTAATGAGCGCTAAAACCTTGGGGGCAAGGGGGTGGTATCTATACCGCCGTCACATCCTTAAAATCCTATTGCCCCGCATCATCTTGCTATTCTTTCAAAGAAATGTCAGCGTGCTAATATTATTTGCACATCTTGGCTTCCTGGGGGTATTGCTTGGAGGCGGGGTTGAAAAGGAAATCATGGTAGGGGAATCCCGTTTATTCTCTTTATCAAATGAATGGGCAGGGAACATAGGGAATGCCCGAGTAGAGATCATGACAGGTCCATGGATTATCTTTTCTCCCCTTGCAGCACTGTCTTTAACTGTCTTTGCTTATAATATGATGGCAGGATCCCTTCAAGGAGTAATGCTAGGGGAAACCGAGATCAGAAAACGAAAGGGCATAAAAAAAGAAAAGCTGAATAAACCCACTGTAAAAGGACGAATCGAAAAGGATCAATTTACCTTCAAACGAAATCACACAATAAACGGATGAGAAACTTGCACGAATGTGGTTAGTTCCGATCTTTTAGTGGAAATATGGTAATGTGATTAATTTGTTGAGGGAGGAAGAGAAATGGATTATCGGATTGAACGGGATACTATTGGTGAAATGAAAGTACCGAGGGAGAAATACTGGGGAGCTCAGACCCAAAGAAGTAAAGAAAACTTTCAAATTGGTAATGAAAAAATGCCGATCGAGGTTACATATGCCTTTGCTCAGCTAAAGAAAGCAGCAGCAGTGGCGAATCACTCACTGGGAAAGCTCTCCGGAGATAAAAAAAAGGCGATCAGCCAGGCATGTGATGAGATTATCGATAGTAGATGGGATGAGCACTTTCCATTGGTCGTCTGGCAGACGGGAAGCGGCACGCAATCAAATATGAATGTAAATGAGGTCGTTGCTTATCGCGCCAATGAACTTTTAAAAGAGTTCGGAAGTGAAGAGAGAGTACATCCCAATGATGATGTGAATATGTCGCAAAGCTCAAACGATACATTTCCTACAGCGATGCATATCGCGGCATATAAAGAAATATCCGCGTATCTGCTGCCGGTCATCGATGAGTTTATCAAGACACTTCATGAAAAAGAAGAGAAGTTCCAGGATATCATAAAGATCGGACGCACACATCTTCAGGATGCTACACCTCTTACACTGGGACAGGAGGTAAGCGGCTGGAGGGCGATGATGGAAAAATCACGTCACATGATTGAAGAAAGCATGGGACAGCTTGTCCATTTGGCCATAGGGGGAACAGCTGTGGGGACTGGCATAAATGCACACCCTTCATTTGGAGATAAAGTAGCTCATGAACTGGAGAATCAGACAGGTATCGCATTTGTTTCATCCGACAATAAATTTCACGCCCTGACTTCCCACGATGAAATCGTATATGTGCACGGGGCATTAAAAGCGCTGGCTGCAGACTTGATGAAAGTGGCAAATGATGTCCGCTGGCTGTCAAGCGGTCCTCGCAGCGGAATCGGTGAAATCACGATTCCTGCAAATGAACCGGGAAGTTCGATCATGCCAGGGAAAGTGAATCCTACTCAAAGTGAAGCTGTCACAATGGTGGTCACCCAGGTATTTGGAAACGATGCTGCCATAGGCTTTGCAGCAAGCCAGGGGAATTTTGAATTGAATGTTTTCAAGCCTGTGATTATTTATAACCTGCTGCAATCCGTGCGATTGCTTACCGATGGAATACGGTCATTCAACGAAAAATGTGTAAAAGGCCTGGAAGCCAATGAGGACGTGATAGAGGATTTCGTCCAGCGTTCATTGATGCTTGTGACGGCTTTGAATCCGCATATCGGATATGAGAAGGCAGCAGAAATTGCCAAGAGTGCTCACAAAAGTGGATCGACTTTAAAAGAAGCTGCCATAAAGTCCGGCTACCTGACAGAAGAACAGTACGATGATTGGATCAATCCAGCAAATATGGTTAACAACAAATGAATTAGGAAGCTAATAGCGGGTCAATTTTATGGAGAATCATGTTTGAAGGTGAGATGTAGAATTTGACTGTTTCCAGCGATTGATTGGAGTGCAAGACGGAGACTCCTATCAGAAATGCGGAAGGGCTTTGCTCAGAGGTGTGTGGCATAAGACGAAGCGGTCACGAAGGCGTTTTTTGCCTTCTTGTCCGGTTTGACTTATGACATATACCTCTAAGCCCTGGAACTGGACAGTTACTCCCCGTTAATAAGAAGAGGAGGCTCACGGGCTACCCGTGGAAAGCGTAGTCTTGCACGGAAATCAATAGCGGTATAAATAGCTTCTTTCAATAAAAAAACCCCCGGCATCTGCCAGGGGTTTATCCATACATATTAAATTTTGCTTTTGATTAGTATTGTCCGCCGCCGATTTGTTGTTCAGCCATTTGAACTAGGCGCTTTGTGATTTCTCCACCAACAGAACCGTTAGCGCGAGCTGTAGCATCTGGCCCTAATTGTACGCCAAACTCAGAAGCGATTTCGTATTTCATTTGGTCGATTGCTTGTTGAGCTCCAGGAGCTACTAATTGGTTAGATGAATTGTTGCGAGATTGTTGTTGCATAATCTGTCATCTCCTTAAATATAGTATGTTTTTTTATGGTTGGGTCAGCCGGAGTTGCACCAGCACGCATTCCATTAGCGACCATCTATAATGGTATAACCCAAGGTTATGAGTTGGTTGTACCTTGTTACTAGGTATTATGTTTCGTCCGAAAAAATATATGCAAAAACATATTAAGGAAATTTATTCCTGACTAATTCCCTGTAATTTGTCTACATAAAACAGTATCAATCTTAAAAGGATAACATTATACACTTAAGCTGAAAGAATGGTGACACGCATGAAAGCTTGTGCATTATGTAATGGGATTGTCGAATATAAAGGCTTATGTCCAAAATGCGGTGATTCCACATTGGATCAAGGAAGATATTATGATTATTATGATGAATACAGTGCCTATATGGATATAAACCATGTACAGCTGGCAGATGGAATTCCGAACAGCAGCTGTACGGATACTTGCCTGCATTTATTCACGTGTATCAGATGTGGGGAAGAAGAAGGAAAAAGCATTAATTTAACAGAGTTTTAAAAAAGGCTTTTTCCTGAAGTCATGTAAATAGAGCCTGAAAACAAATGAAAAAGACCACGCTCAACAGGAGTGTGGTCTTTTTCATCTATGGGAGATTAGCGAATTCTTAATTCAGATTCAGTATCGAAGAAATGTGCTTTGTTCATGTCAAATGCAAGATCGATCGATTGACCGGCACTAATATCTGTACGGGAATCGACGCGAGCGACGAATTCCTGGCCTTCGATTTGAGAATACAGCATCGTTTCAGCACCCGTTAACTCAGATACTTCGATTTTTGCAGTGATTTTAGCACCTTGTGCTGTATCGATGAAAATAGGCTCATCATGAATATCTTCCGGCCTTACTCCCAAGATGATGTCTTTTCCAACATAGCCTTGGTCACGAAGCACTTTCATCTTACCTTCAGGAACTGCCACTTTGGATTTACCGATCACGAATGTGCCTTCTTCAATTTTACCGTGGAAAAAGTTCATTGCTGGAGATCCAATGAAGCCGCCAACGAATACGTTCTCAGGCTTATCATATACTTCTTTAGGCGATCCGACCTGTTGAATGACACCATCTTTCATGACAACTATACGCGTAGCCATTGTCATCGCTTCAGTCTGGTCATGAGTTACATAAATTGTCGTGGTTTGAAGACGCTGATGAAGCTTTGCGATTTCTGCACGCATCTGTACCCGCAGCTTTGCATCAAGGTTGGATAAAGGCTCATCCATCAGGAATACCTTCGCATCACGTACGATTGCACGTCCCAATGCAACACGCTGACGCTGTCCACCTGATAATGCTTTTGGTTTACGGTCTAATAATGCTTCCAAACCAAGGATTTTTGCAGCTTCCTGCACGCGACGGTCGATTTCCTTCTTATCAAATTTACGAAGTTTAAGTCCGAATGCCATATTGTCATAGACGCTCATATGCGGATAAAGTGCATAGTTTTGGAACACCATTGCGATATCACGATCTTTAGGAGCCACATCGTTTACGCGTTTTCCATCGATGGAGAAATCACCTTTTGAGATTTCTTCCAATCCTGCAATCATTCGAAGCGTTGTTGACTTACCGCAGCCTGATGGACCAACGAATACGATAAATTCCTTATCATTGATATGAAGGTTAAAATCATTTACTGCTGTCACTTTATTATCATAGATCTTATAAATATTCTCTAATTTTAATTCAGCCATTGTCGTTTCTCCTCCTGTTATGCAAACGTTTTATTCTATGAGTTCATTGTAAAGAAAGCGGATTCAAAACGGTATGGTCAACCTGCACAAAATTCATTCTTACTTTTTAGGCAGGTTGTCAGATTCATAATCAAGTACGGCTAAATAAGCAAGCAGTGCACCTTGAAATGTTTTTATATCTATCGTTGTTTTTTCAATGAATTTATCAATACGGTATTGGACACTGTTACGGTGCATAAATAATTTCTTGGCTGTTTGACTGATGTTTGATTGATTTTCCAAAAAAGCTCTAACCGTATGAATCAGCTCAGTGTCTTCTGAAAATACTTGGATGGTCTTGCTGAAAATATGTTCCTTCCATTCAATGGGGAGGTGCTTCAGCATAAACGAAGGCAGTACTGTAACAACTGATTGAATATAGTTGGTACGAAGACTGGCTTCTGAAAATGAATACATGTCACTCTCATACTTGAAGGATTTGATAAAATCACGATTCACCGGTTGGAACTGACCCATGAAGAATGACATGCTTACAAAAAAGTCAGATTCAATGACATGGGAAATGGAGAGAAGTTGTTCTTCGTCTAAATTCAAGTCATTTTTTTCTTCCAGGATTAACCCTTTTCTCTCATCCAGCAGCACTAATACTGCATTAAGCGGGAGTAAATGCTTGAATGCTTCTCTGATTAAATGCACGTCCGTCTGCTCACTAAAGGTGAACTGAATAACGCGATATTCATATTCGTTATGTGAAGGAGAAGGTCCATTTTTAAATAAAAATTCAAACCATTCATTTGCACGGGGAGACTCATTCATAAGCTTTACGTCACTGGACAACTCTTTGAACAGGCATCTTAACAATTCTATTTCTTCTTGTGTGAGATCACTTGCATTTATACCGATGAATTCATCTTGATTTGGATTCGTAAACCAGATTTTCATTGGGGTAAGTTCTGCCGGATAGTGTTTCTGGACGGTTGCATCAGGGTATTTTAAAAGTAAAGAAGTTAACATTTCATCCCTCTTATTTGAATTATTTATTGGCTTTGTTTATATGAATGATGCTTAGTTAGTATTTTGGACAACAGCTACGTACTTGCACGGTAATCAGCAGCGGTGTTTCTAAACAAATCCATATGTATTAAACCCATTGTACTGAAAATATTTAGGGAATCAAAGGGTCCTGCATTGCAAATTCTTCCTAATTCTAATACTATGGGATAAGGAATAAATCATTATGGGGTGTCCAATATGGAATACAATAAAGAAGTAACAAACCGATTAAAACGTTTAGAAGGACAAGTCCGCGGAGTCATTAAAATGATGGAAGAAGAAAAACACTGTAAGGATGTCGTTACCCAGCTGTCAGCAGTGCGCACAGCAGTAGACCGTACAATCGGGTTAATAGTTGCGAAAAATCTGGAAGCATGTATCCGTGAATCAGAGCTCGAAGGCGGAAATGCAGAAGATGCAATCAAGGAAGCCGTTAACATGCTGGTCAGAAGCCGATAATAATTGATGAAAGCTGCCGATGGGCAGCTTTTTTTATGGGCTTCTTGCTATTTTAATGGGTGCTTCAGCTGAAACATATAAAGAGGGGCCAGTAAGACAGACCCCTCAATTGAAAGATGATTAAGAATGAGCTGGGGGTTCCTCATGATCCGTAATGAGAGTCGCTTCACCGATATTCGTTGAATCCTCTCTCATATGAACAGACCCTCCGGACATGCCTTCGTTTATGAATCTGTCCACATCAAGGAACAGACTGCCTCTTCCTTCATAATTGGTATCAGGAAGAAATTGATAGTCATTTTTATCTTTTGCCATTCTTATCAGCCTCCTATGTTTAGTTTTAGAAAAGAGGCCTGGGTTCATTCATCTTTCATGATTTTTGTCGAGAGAGGTTTGAATTGAGAACAGGAGGGTTATTGAACAAATAAGGAGTGTCAGTGTAATGCGATTTCCGTGTATTTAGTTCGCGGGAAGAAAAAATAATGTTGAATATAGTTCTGAAAACATCTGTTTTGAGGTTTTCTGCAAGAACAGAATCCGATTTTCAGCTATTTTGAGTTAAATCTATATCCTACTATGGGATAAAGAAGCAGTATTTAATGAACAATGGGATTAATTGCGCAACTTTCTGATTATTCGGGCCGGAAATAAAATAATTGCGCCGGTTTCAAGATTTACGTGCCACATTTCATAATATTGCGCCACTTTTCCTGATAATTGTGCCACTTAGAATGATTCTAACTAAACTCTTCCTTTTAAATCTCCATCATCGGCTGTATCATAACCAGGGAACTTAATAGGCAAAGTACGCATTCCCGGCCCATTCATCTTATGCTTTCACCTCTAATCAAGCCGCCTCCGCTTTTCTATTGTCCAGCTGCAGGGCTTAGAGGCACATGTCATAAGTCAAACCGACCAAGAAGGCAAAGAGCGCCTTCTTGGCCGATTCGCCTTATGCCACCCGCCTCTGAGCAAAGCCCTTCCGCTTTTCTAGTGTCCAGCTCCGGCGGCTGGAGGCTCGAGACATAAGCCATGCCATCCAAAAAGGCAAAAAACGCCTTTGTGGCTGCCCTGTCTTATGCTTGTCGCCTCTAATCAAGCCGCCTCCGCTTTTCTATTGTCCAGCTGCAGGGCTTAGAGGCACATGTCATAAGTCAAACCGACCAAGAAGGCAAAGAGCGCCTTCTTGGCCGATTCGCCTTATGCCACCCGCCTCTGAGCAAAGCCCTTCCGCTTTTCTATTCATATACATGATACAACATAAGTTCATGCAGTTGTTTTTTCAGGTCTTCTTCTTTATCTGCAGGCGGGAGATGGCTTGTCCATTCGATGCTTCCGTTTTTATGATAATTTCCTTCGTATTTCAATCCGCTGTAGTAGAACGAGAATGTCCATCCCGGCAGCTGTTTGTTTTCATACATACTTTTGTATTGAAAGTGCTGTATCAAATTAATCACCTCAACTACCATTGTAAACGTTTCATCATACGCTGTGTAGGAATTCCTTTTATCCAATCATATTTTTCTTTTTCAATTAATAGAATTTAGGGAAGTGACCATAGGAGGGACGAAGCATGAATTCGTTTATTCGCGATTTGGAGAAGGCGATCAGTGATGAATGGACAGCCTATTATTTTTATAAAGATTTGAAGAACAGGACAAATAATCCGCTATATGTAGAATTCATCGAACATGCCAAAAAGGATGAGAAGGAACATTATGAGATGTTTCAGTATCTCCATTATTTATATACAGGTGAGTATTATGAGCATAAGAAAGAAAAGATTGAATATACCACGTTCAAGGAAGGGATTTTGCGCGCTTTGAAGCATGAATTGGAAGCAGCAGAGTTCTACAGGGATATGTTATTGGAAATGCCCAATCAGCAGGCCTATAATCCGCTGTTCATTGCAATGACAGATGAGATGGAGCATGCTACCCGGTTTTCCACGATTTATAATTCATTGCGTTAATAGTAAGGTTGACCTTGGTGCCCTATTCAAGCGGTCAACCTTCTTTGTGTACGGAAAGTGTGAGAAACGTGCGGACAAGCTGCCGCCTCCTCTTCGCTTCAATGTCTTCTTCGTCGAATGTCATCGGTTTTGAATTGACTTCAAACAGGACAAATCCTCCTTCTTCCCGCGGTGCAAGGTCGACAGAGAACTCGCCTACATACCCGAATGCCCTTTCAAGCTCTCTGCCGCAGGTCTTCACAATCGTGAGGATTTCTTTTTTTGTCTGAGGTGTTGCAACCTCCTTGATTGAAATGATTTTACCGCCGGCAGGGACATGGGTGGTCACTTCCTGCCGCTGAGAAATCCTTACGCCGATCCCCATCAATTTAAACTCCTCCCCGGTGTGCAGGACCAGGATCCGATAATCAAACCGGTGATCATGGAGCGTCTTGCAAGGAATCGCTTTCTGCATGATAAGGTTCTGTTCATGGTGGAACCATTCATGGTATGAGTAAATAAAACGGGGCAGGGAGGTATACTTTTCGATTTTTTTAATGCTTTTACTTATGATGGTGCCGTTTTCCTCCATTTCAATCAGCCTTATGCCTCTGCCTTGGGAAGCAAATGAAGGTTTGACATATATTTTTTTATGCTGTTCCAAAAATCCCGTGAAGCTTTCTTCATTTTCTAAGAGTGACGTTGGTGGTAAGTAATCCTGCAGCTCCCCGCATTGAGAAAGAATCTGATGTACTTCCCATTTGTTAAAGAAGTGGGGATTAAAATAGGGAATATTAAAAGTCTTGATAAACTGTTTAAATTTTTTATATTCCTGATGTTGTTCCGCTTCCCTTGATGGGATTCTGTTATAGATGACATTGGGAATCGGGAAGACACACTTCACCCATTTATTTACGTCTTTGTTAAAGATGATCCCGTTGATGGAATGTCCGGCAGCATCCTCAGGGGAGAATACGAAGCACATGCCTCCCTGCTTCTCAAACTCCTGCTGTATTGACCGGAACAATTCGAAGTTTCCCTTGTACTTATTTTGATCTTTGCTTGCAACTATGCCTACTAGCGGGACAGACAGAATCTTTTTATCGGAGTGGACCTTAAATCTGTAAACATCTTCCTTTTCTTTTGAAGAAAGAAGGAAGGAATCCTTCGCGAATGGAACGGCAGTGAGTGATTCCTCCCTGTGACAAAAGATCTTTCGGGACAAGTCATATAAAATGTTCATTTCATCATTTCCTCAGGGTGGTGAAGGGCTTGTTGAGATAAGAAGACCCCGAAAGATAAGGCGAGTTTCCTTGTCAGGATGTCAAAGTTTCTTAAATGAGGGTGAGAAAAGATGGCTCTCCCCGGCTTCGAATTCGCTTCGAACATCCATATACGGCCGTCTTCATCTATGCCTAAATCAAACCCGATTTCACCGATATACCCTTCCATATTGCATTCGATTGCACTGGAAAGCTTCAAAGCTGCTTCTTTGAGTGAATGTTCCACCTCATTTTTCCTGGAGGCATCCGGAAACAGCTCTGCGAGACTTTTTACCACCCCGCCATTATTGGCGTGAGAGGTGACGCTTCCGATACCGGCTACCTTTCCTGCCATTGCACTCACATGCCAGCTGCCTTCTTCGTCTTTATTAGTATGGACGCGGAAGTCGATTGGACGGCTGTTTTCCGTCAGGAGTGAAATTCCCTGCTGGACAAGAAATGAATCCAGGCTCCGGTTTCTAAAGACTGAATTCATCAGACGTTCAAGCGAGGAGAACCTGACAAGGCGATTTTTACCTTCTATATCACGGAACCGGCAATAATAATCCTGTGCCTGACGGTCGAAAGTGAGTTTGTGGATCCCATTACCCAAGCTGCCATTTTTCGGTTTTATAAAAACATGCTTATAAAGGGAAAGCATCCGTTCGATTTCTTCAAAAGATTGAAAAGAGTGGGTCTCCGGAAGATATTGAGCGACGGACTCATCTGATTCCAGCCGTTCAAAGAGATCAAGCTTATTGAAGAAACCTGGATTATACCATGGAATCCCATATTCCCTTTGCAGCCTTTCTTTGATTTCTTTGTACGTCTTTCTTTTTTCACTGCGCCGGTTTGGAAGCCGGTCATAAATCACATTCGGAAAAGGAACTGTTTCCATCACCCATCCATCTCCAAAATGAAAATAACCTTTGACCACCCCGTTTTCCCAGTCGATGTGCTTCTCGCCAAAAATGAACGGAATCACTCCCAATGATGACTGAACCGATAACAGTTTCCTGAAGAAATACGATCGTTCTCCGATAGGACTGAGCTTGAAGTTTGTAAATCCTGAAGTGAAAACACCGATTAACACTCCAAGGTAGAGACAATCGTCTTTTGTAAAGAGAGAGAGTGAGGTCACTTTGTCGGGAAGATTCAGACTCCTGGCTAGAGAAGAGCTGATGCCGATCACATTCCTGCCATTCGGATGCCTTTTACAATCGACTGCCTGTCTTTTGGTTCCGAGAACAGCAGTTTTAGGGAAATCGAATTTTTCAGGCTTCCAGCGGGAAGGCAGATAAAGGATGTATTCTCTTTCTTGGAATTGTTCTATTTTATAGGTTTTTAACATTAAAAATCACCTCTCCTTAAGGATGGAAGAGACCGTGTGTAAAGGTATTCACAATAATCCAAGGGGGATTGATGCAGGGAATCCAGCTTTTCATGTCCAAGAGTTTCCACAATCTTATGACCGGGCTTCGAATTGATATCCAAAATCCACAGTGAGCTGTCTCTCGCAAGCAGGACATCGATTCCCAATTCAAACAGTGGTGCAAAATGGTCTTCCAGCAGTTGAGGCAGTTCATTCATGATTTCATTCAGTTCCGTATTGATAAAACTCCAATCAGCTTTTGGATATCTGGATTCCCATTCGTCTTGTGAAAAATATGAACCGCCTCTGCTTATGTTTGTCAATATCCCTCCTTCAGGACCTTCGCGGATCGCACGCTGAAATTCCCTCCAATTCCCATTTTTATCCTTATTTAGCAGTATCCTGAAGTCAAAAGGAGTATCATGATCCGTTCTGTTAATGACTCTTTGCTGCGCGATGAAGGTGTACTGTTCAAGCAGTCTCTCTGCCCACTTGAGAAAGGTGGTCTTAGAAGAAAAAGTCTGTTCTGCGATCTGTTGGTTTTTGGTGGTTCGGACCGTCACATCATTTCTTGATAACATTACATGATATACGGCAAACCCATGTGATCCATCCACTGGTTTTATAATGATATCTTTATGCTTAATCAGTAAGTTAAATAAGTGAAAGTGATTTTTTAATAAGAACGTTTCAGGAATGTAAGAAGAAAGAGGAGAGTCTTTTAATTTTTCGTACAGGTGCCATTTATTTGGCAGCCCATATCCAAGGAATCGGATGTCTGCCTTGTTTTTCAGCCATTGAACGACGGCCTTCGCCTGCCTGGATTGCAAGCTTTTATCATAGTAGGTCCTGTCGTAAATGAATGTGGGAATATCAAAGGTTGCCTTTTCCCAGCTGCCGCTTTCACTATTGAATGCTAACCCTTCCACCGTTTCATTGAGTGGAGAGATGTCTTGAGGTGAAAATAAGTACAAATCGATTTCATAGAAGGTTGAATGTCTGGCTATTTCTTTAAAATATGGATGTGATGGGTCAGGCTTCAGCGTCATGATCCCGAGCGGATAATACATGTTAATCCTCCTTCTCATTCCAGATGTAGTAGCTGTACTCATATAAAGCTTTTACAGAAGGTCTAACGCGATCATTGGTAATAAACGTCTTTTTAGAAGGTTTGGAATTGATTTCGATGATCCAGGGTTTACCTGCTGAATCCACCCCGATATCAATGCCGAACTCCGCATAATGTCCTTTAAGGTGCTCTGACAAGAAAGCAGAAGCTGAGACGGATAATGCTTTCATATTGCTGAATATAAGCTGACTGTCCTCATGAGGGAAAAGAGATGTGAGTATAGATTGGGGAGGTTCCATTCGGCCGCCCAGATCGACATTTGCAACAAATTGCTTTTCAGAAGCAATCCGGGCTACTGCTGAAATCACCGTCCAGCTTCCTTTATGGTTTTTATGACATAAAAAGCGAAAGTCAAGCGGCTGCTCCTTTACCGTCATGAAAGAGATTGTCTGCTGAACGATATAACGCGAAGAGCGGCACCAGGATTGAATTTGTCTGTAAAGAGATGAATAAGTCGGGAACGTGAGAGTACGTTTAGAAGAAAAGGAATTTTGAAAGACGAGATAATCCTTTTCCCTCTTTTGGATGCGAATGATATAGCGTCCTTTGCTTCCATTGACTGCTTTTACAAAGACATCCTTATGAACGGACAGCATCTCATCCAGTCGATCGAGTCCTTGAACCGTTTCAGGCAAGTGGGGCTGAAACAGTGAATGATCCTGTAAATGGGAATAAACTATATCCTTGGAAAGAAAAGTAGAATTAAATAAATGTATGGATTGTTCCTCTGTCCTTTTCAGGGCAGAATCATAGAGTTTGTGGCTTTCGATTTTACGTGAATGGCTGCGGTTGTAAATCACATGGGGGAGAGGGACAGATCTCTTCTGCCAGTCATTATGATCAAACACGAATCCTTCCGGCTCATTCTTTATTAACGAGGTGACCGGCAGCAAATAAAAGAGCCCTCCTCTTTGTTGAAACCAACGTCGACACTCTGTAAAATATTCCTTTAAAGAGTGTGTATTTAATGTATCTTCATGACAATGATCAATCATTAAAGCTGTTATCGGCCCAATGGAAATGCAATTATGAGCCTGGTCGATTTTCATAAGGACGTTTTCCATCTGATTTATGGAGGTGAAGAATGGGTCCCTGCTTTTTAATATGACCTGATCACTCCCGGCGGCAGTTGGAGAGCAGTTTACACGAAGGAAGGAAGCTCCGGCTTTCAGCGTCTGTTGCCCCGAAAAATCAAATTTACGATAGATGGGTTGGGGTAAAATCAATTCATTTTCATCACTATGATTCTCTAAACTGATGAAGGGACATTTATACATCATAAGACATTCCTCGTTTGCATATGGGGATGAGATAACTTTATAATTGTTTATTGGGCTAATGTTGATATAGCATTGTATGTAAAGATAGGCAAAATGTTCAAAAGCAGAAAAGGAAGGTGCCATTATGCTGGATGCTTTCATCCTCATTGTATTTATGGTAGTGATTGGAGCCCTTATAGGAGGCGTGACCAATTCACTCGCTATTAAAATGTTGTTCCGGCCGTATAAGGCTTACTATATTGGAAGATTCAAAGTACCATTCACGCCTGGGCTGATCCCGAAACGAAGACAAGAACTGGCTGAACAGCTCGGCAATATGGTGGTCGATCATTTAATCACTCCTGAAAGTCTTCAGAAGAAAATCTTGAATGAGGAGTTTCAAAGAGATGTCGCAGCGTGGCTCAAGGAAGAGACTGAACCGGTCTTCACTTCAGAAAAAACTGTAAATGAATGGCTGGAAATGCTGCATATCCCTGTTTCATCCGATGTATTGAATCAGTGGCTTAAGGATTGGGTTGAAGAGAAAGTATCCTATACAAAATCGGAGTACAGCTCAAAACGGATAGAAGAAGCACTGCCTGAAAAGTGGGAGGAAAAAGTCGAAGAGACAATCCCGAAACTGGTCGACTTGATCGCCGGTCGCGCTGAAAGCTACTTTACCAGCCCAGAAGGAAAAGCGAAAGTGAAGGTCATGATTGATGACTTTCTAAAAGAAAGAGGCATGCTTGGCAATATGCTCGGGATGTTCCTTGGCAACACGTCTGTAGCCGATAAGGTGCAGCCGGAAATCGTCAAGTTCATCAAGCATGAAGGCACGCAGGAAATTCTTCACAACCTGCTAAGAAAAGAATGGGCAAAACTCAAGCTCATGAAAATCGAAGACGTAATCGATAAGCTTCCGGAAGAAGATATCATGTCTCAGCTCCATGTATCATTAATCAAGGTCGTCAACTTTGAAGGACAACTTTCCAAACCATTGTCACACTGGCTGTCACCGCATCAAGAAACATTCACCGGGACGTTGCTTCCTAAATGGGTTGAAAGAGGGACGGACCTTTTATCAAAAAAGATTCCAAATCTGATGGGCAAGCTTCATCTTCAGAAAATCGTCCAGGACCAGGTGGAATCATTTTCGGTTGCAAGACTCGAAGAATTGGTACTTGGCATTTCACGGCGGGAGTTCAAGATGATTACCTACCTCGGTGCCCTGCTCGGAGGCGTCATCGGGTTGATCCAAAGTATATTCGTCATGATATTCACGTAGATTTGATAAAAAAATGAATGAGTACCGAAACAGGTGGAAAGGGAACTTCCTAGAATTCTGCCTCATAGTTTGTTATAGTGGTGGAGGAAACAAAGAGTGAAAATTTTAGGAGGTACGTATTTTGGCTATTAATTTATATGATCAAGCAAACGAACTGGAAAGAGCGCTTAGACAAAGCGACGAATTCTTGGAATTGAAAAAAATGTACGACGAAGTAAACAATGACGAATCAGCAAACAAGATGTTTGAAAACTTCAGAAACATTCAAATGACTCTTCAGCAAAAACAAATGAGTGGCGAAGAAATTTCACAAGAAGAAGTTGAGCAAGCTCAAAAAACAGCACAACTCGTGCAACAGCATGACAAAATCGCTAAGCTTATGGAAGCTGAACAGCGCATGAGCATGGTTATCAATGACTTGAACAAAGTCATCATGAAGCCGCTTGAAGAACTATACGGTTCCATGCAGAAATAATCAGTTTCACTAAGGGTACCCGGATATGATCCGGGTACTTTTTTTGTTGGGATTGAGTGGCCATGGTGGAAGCCCGGTAAGGATTACCGGTTCTGTACCAGGCAGGGCAGTTTGTTATTTGTATTGTATCTCTGATAAATATGACAATGGTTTTACCAGGTACAACACCCCACCTCCTCAAAACCTTACCCCCTTGTCATATTTGTCTCAGTTCCTTCATATGAGTATAGAAAGGAAGTAGACAACATTTAGGGGGGACACCAATGATTTATAGAATGATGGCTCTTAATATTGATGGCTCTGTAGTGAATGAAAATGGAAAGATCGCCAAGGAAACAAAGGAAGCGATTGAGTACGTTCAAAATAAAGGTGTGCGGGTTACGCTTGTCACAAGCAGAAATTTTGCTTCTGCCAGAAAAGTCGCAAAAGCCCTTAAAATAGAGGGTCCAATCATCACCCACGGCGGTTCGTATATAGCTGCGGAGCGTGATCGACCGATCTATGTCAGAAAAATCTCTGAAAATATCACGTATGAAATCACACAATTCCTTGAGGGCTTCTCTAGCCAGGTACAATTATCCCATGAAAAACAGAGTATTGTAGGAAAAGCAAGTAATCAGTCGAAAATGACATCCACCCTATCGTGGGAAAGGGATTCCCGCTTTTTATACAGTAAGCAGTATGTGAATGTGGTGAGCGAACACCTGCTTGAAAACCCGCTGGCGGTTCCGAAAATTTCTGTGCTGTTGGAACATAGGGAGGATTTATGGGATATCGTTGCCGCATTAAAAGGAATGTATGAGGAAGTGGATGCAATTCCTACGTCGGATCATACCCTTGATATTGTTCCTAAAGGAGTTTCAAAGCTGAGAGGTCTGATGTATTTGTCAGAGAGACTCGGAATCAAAAAAGAGCAGATTGTCATGGTCGGTGCGGGAATCGACGATGTCGATGCCATCCGGTGCTGCGGTCTCGGAGTCGCAATGGGGGAAGCGCCTCCGGAGGTAAAGGCACATGCAGACTGGATTACAAGAAGTCAGGACCTTAAAGGTCTTCCATATTTCATCACGGAGCTCTTCAGGAAGCAGCACCCGATTCCGTTTTTGAAAAAAATGAATGTGATCAGATCTTAACATATAAAGAGGCTGGGAAAAAATATTTTAGGCTAAGTAAACCCCGGACTAATTTGCCTTAAGAGAGGCGAAGTAGTCCGATTTTTTTTATAGTTTATAAAATGGACGTCTAGTTTTAATTTGTTTCAGCGGTTGATTGGAGTGCAAGACGAAGAATCCTGCGGGAAGAGTAGCTTATGTGAGACGTGTCCAGCTACGGGGCTTAGAGGCACATGTCATAAGTCAACTCGGCCAAGAAGGCAAATAACGCCTTCGTGGCCGATTCGCCTTATGCCAACCGCCTCTGAGCAAAGCCCCTCCGCTTTTCCAACCCGCAGGAGCGCAACGACGAGGAGGCTCACGGGCTACCCGCGGAAAGCGAAGTCTTGCACGGAAATCATTAGCGGTATTAAAAGCCTTGACTGAAATATTGGTCTTTGGGTTTTGTCCTAGGCTCTTTTTATGCAAAAGATTTTGACACCCTTCACGGACCCCAATGCTCATTGACCATTTTCCTGCCTTTCTGTACACTAATAAAAGTTAGTTTTATTGAAAGGTGATTACAAACGTGAATGTTTTAATAACGGGAGTGGAAGACGAACGTTTCGAACGACCGCTTCGATTGATAGCCAATTTATTTTTTGAAGAGACGACGATTCATTTTTCAGTATGTGAAGAGTATGATTTAAAGGTTCATATAGATATAAACACAGATGACCGAATAGAAGCGAAAGCTGTTTTATCTGATCCTGAAAGCGAGAAGGATCTTCACTCAGAGTATTCAAGGGAGTGGCAGCCCTTTGAAACGGATAAAGAGCGATTCCGGCAAGTGAAGACGGCGCTGTCCCATGTGTATCTCAATGTCCTGCAGGACTTGACGGGCATCAGACAAAAATGGGGGATCCTTACAGGGATTCGTCCCACTAAGCTTATCCACAAACAGAACCAGCTGGGCACTCCGAAAGAAGAAGTTCATGCAAAGCTGAAGGAAGAATATCTGATTACAGAGGAAAAGATCCAGCTTATGCAAAACATCGTCGACCGCCAGCTATCCGTGGTACCAGATCTGTATGAAGTGCAGAATGAGGTCAGCATTTATATTGGTATCCCTTTCTGTCCTACGAAATGTGCCTATTGTACATTTCCGGCATATGCGATCCTCGGAAAACAAGGCCGTGTGGATTCCTTCCTGGCAGGTCTCCATTATGAAATACAGGAGATGGGCCGCTGGCTGAAAGAAAAAGGGATCAAAATCACGACAATTTATTACGGTGGAGGGACACCGACTTCGATTACCGCGGAGGAGATGGATGCTCTTTATGAAGAGATGTACAGGTCCTTCCCGGATGTGGACAAGGTAAGAGAAGTGACGGTGGAAGCCGGTCGTCCTGATACGATCTCTGTAGAAAAGCTAGAGGTATTGAATAAATGGAACATCGATCGGATATCAATCAACCCGCAATCCTATACACAAGAAACCCTGAAAGCGATAGGGCGTCATCACACAGTAGAAGAAACCATCGATAAATTTCATCTGGCACGTAAAATGGGGATGAATAATATCAACATGGATCTGATCATCGGTCTTCCAAATGAAGAGCTTCCTGAGCTTCAACATTCGTTGGATGAAACCGGGAAACTCATGCCTGAATCACTTACAGTCCATACTTTATCTTTTAAGCGGGCATCCGAAATGACCAAGAATAAAGAAAAGTATAAGGTTGCCGACAGACTTGAAATCGAGCGGATGATGAATCTGGCTGAAGAATGGACGAGCGAACACGGCTATGAGCCATACTATCTCTATCGCCAGAAAAATATTCTGGGCAACCTTGAAAATGTCGGATACGCCCTGCCCGGGCAAGACAGTATCTACAATATCATGATCATGGAAGAAGTTCAGACGATCATCGGCATCGGATGCGGGGCAGCAAGCAAGTTTATCGATCCGAAGACGGGCAAGATCACCCATTTCGCAAATCCTAAAGAACCAAACGCATATAATCTCAGTTTTAAAGAATATACAGAGAAAAAAATCAAGATTCTTAATGAATTATTCTCATAATAAAAAGCAGTTCGTGAGCATGCGTCTCATGAACTGCTTTTTTTTATCTCCCGGAGTCCACGCCAAATTTTCCAACAGACGGCCAAAATCATGAGAATGAAAAAAGTAGAGCGGTCGACTGTTTGATATGGGGCAGGATTCGGTATTGCTATAAAGAGATAGCTGACACACAAAGCAAGAAGCATCCAAAAAACATCAATCTTGAATTTTCGCAATATCGGAAGCTTTGCACCTGTACTTGGCATATAAATGGCTGTGCCGATCCATGCGATCAGCATAAGAATGAAAACAACAGGAGAGGAAGAAAAATGAACACGCCATAAAACGGACGTCACGATTCCGGCCACTATAACCCACATAAAATGATACTTAGCAGATAGACTCATAATAAATTCCTTTCTTTGTGACACTATTGAAGTTTGTTCTAAGCTGGTTCCAGCTGTTGATTGGAGTGCAAGACGAAGACTCCTGCGGGAGAAGTGACTGATGTGAGACCCCGCAGGAGCGCAGCGACGAGGAGGCTCACGGGTCACCCGCGGAAAGCGAAGTCTTGCAAGGAAATCAACAGCGGTGTTTAAAGTGACGTCTTTTTCACCAGTTCTTTTAGTGTAACGTTAAGTAGTGTAAATTTTCAATAAACTTAAAGGAGAAATAAGAGAAAAAGAGAATAGTAACTATAGACAGAAAATGAAAGCGCTTTACTATTTGAGGGGAGAGATGGAATATGATGCAAACACCTCTGCTTTTAACACAAATGATTGAAAGAGCTGAAAGATACTTTCCAAAGAAAGAGATAGTTTCACGCACTGAATCAGGGATTCACCGCTTCACGTACAAACAGTGGGGCGAACGGACGAGAAGGCTTGCAAGTGCCTTAAGTACATTAGGCGTCAAAGAAGGTGACAAGGTTGGGACACTCGCCTGGAATCATCACCGCCACCTCGAAGCCTATTTCGCGATCCCGTGCAGCGGGGCCGTTCTCCATACCATCAATATTCGGTTATCACCACAGCATATCAGCTATATCATCAACCATGCAGAGGATAAAGTACTCCTCATAGATTCGGATATCCTTCCGCTGGTCGATAAGATAAAAGACAGCATTCCAGGTGTCGAAGCTTTTATCGTCATGACTGATGGCGACCTGCCGGAGACATCATTAGAAAATGTGTTTCATTATGAAGAATTATTGGAGAAAGGAGATCCTTCCTATTCATTCAGGACAGATCTGGATGAAAATGCTCCTGCCGGAATGTGCTATACTTCTGCAACAACAGGCAATCCGAAAGGGGTCGTCTACTCCCACAGAGGAATTGTGCTTCACGCCATGGCACTGGGGCTTGCAGATACTACGGGAGTCTGTGAACGGGATGTGGCTCTTCCAGTGGTGCCGATGTTCCATGTGAATGCCTGGGGACTGCCGTTTGCTTCTGTATGGTTTGGTACCAAACAGGTACTGCCTGGTCCGTACTTTACTCCTGGAATTCTTGCAGGCTTGATGCAGGATGAGAAGGTGACGATTACGGCAGGTGTTCCAACGATATGGCTTGGGCTGTTGAATGAGATGGAACAGAATTCGTATGATCTTTCCAGTTTGCGTTCTGTACTGTGCGGAGGTTCTGCTGCACCTAGGGGAATGATCAAAGCTTTTGAAGAGAAGTTCGGTATTCCATTCATGCACGCATACGGGATGACAGAAACAAGCCCTCTTGCAGTCATTGCCGCTTCAAAGAGTTATCACGATGACCTGTCCAATGATGAAAAGCTTGATTTGAAAGCGAAGCAGGGGATTCTTGTTCCTGGTTTGGAAATGAAGATCATCGGTAAAGACGGGGAAGTTGCCTGGGACGGGAAAGAAATGGGAGAGCTGGCGCTGAGAGGCCCTTGGATTGCTTCGGAGTATTATCAGGATGAAAGAAGTCAGGAAGCTTTCCGAGACGGCTGGCTTTATACAGGAGATGTCGTGACAGTCGATGAAGAAGGCTATATCAAGATTGTGGACCGGACTAAAGATTTGATTAAATCTGGTGGAGAATGGATTTCTTCAGTAGATCTTGAAAATGCGCTCATGGCTCATGAAGATGTTTTTGAAGCTGCAGTCGTTGCGGTACCGCATGAAGAATGGCAAGAGCGTCCGGTTGCATGTGTCGTATTAAAAGAATCCTCTCAAGGAAAAGTGACAAAAGAAGATATACTTGATTTCCTGAAGCCGCAATTCGCAAAGTGGTGGATTCCGGATGATGTTCTATTCATGAATGAGATTCCGAAAACATCTGTAGGGAAATTCTTAAAAAGAACATTACGGGATCAAGTTCAGGATAAGATCAAGCAGCCATGATTCAGAAGAGGTCAGCCTATAGGGCCCGACCTCTTTTAAATTGAGATAAATAGTTAAACTATTCAAAAAATGATTCACTATTCATTTTTTATGAGGTATTCTAGAAATAAGGGGAGGGATTACATTGACAGTGTCAAACCATTATGAAACGGTGAAGTTACATAAAGAGGGAAGGGTGGCAAGGCTTAAGTTAAATCGGCCGAAGTCTCTGAACGCTTTGGATGCAGGGCTTATGAAGGATCTCCTGGGCGCCCTCAAGGAAGTCAAAGCAGATCCGGAGATTTCCATATTAATCCTGACTGGGGAAGGAAAGGGGTTTTCCTCAGGCGGAGATATCAAATCAATGCTCATGCTGAGCGGAGAAGAACAATTTTCAGGAATAATGGACACAATCAGTGAACTTGTCATGACGTTGTATACGATGCCTAAAGTGGTGGTCACCGGCATTCATGGAGCAGCAGCCGGTCTTGGATTCAGCTTGGCACTTGCGTCAGATTATATTTTATGTGAAGAAGACAGCAAGCTTGCCATGAACTTTATTGGAATCGGATTGATTCCGGATGGAGGCAGCCATTTTCTTTTACAAGAAAGGCTGGGTACCCATAAATCGAAGAGAATGATCTGGAATGGTAAAGTATTTGAAGGGCAGGAAGCATTAATGAAGGGCCTTGTCGATGAAGCTCTTCCATCTGGGAAATTGGAGGATGGAATCCAACGATATATTAAACAATGTTTAGCTGCACCTGTAAAAGCCATGCTCAAGACAAAGGAGATCTATGTTTCACTGAATAAGGAAAGATTGCAGCATGCTTTGGAGCTCGAGAAAGAAGGCCAGTGGCTCATGAGGCAAACAAGTGATCATCAAGAGGGAATACGTGCATTCGTAGAGAAAAGAAAACCGGAGTTTAAAGGGAATTAAAACAGCAAGAAAGATAGAAGAAGGCCCGCCCTTCAGTGATTTAAAGCGCTGAGGGACGGGCCTTTCGATTGGCTTTCAGGTTAGGCGTGGAATAATACCAGCTTGCCGAGCGGGGATGTACAGCGGTGTGTATGGTCAAGATATCCCTTTTCCTCTAGCAGGGATTCCCCGGTTTCCTTTGCTTCATTGTCAGAGGATGCTTCAAATGTTTCGTCGAGAATCTTCTTTCCGTCTTTTTCAAATACCGTTAACTTATACGTTTTCATTATCGTTACCCCTTTGTCTAATAATCTTTCATTCTTTATTATTTTTCCATAATTTTTAAAAAATTTAAAGTCTAAATAAATATAAATTACAGGTAGGAAAATGAAACCTTTTTCTGTCAGAATCGTAGAGTAACAAGAGAAGGAAAAGGATGAGAGGAGAAACTGCATATGAGTTTAGCTATTCAACAGGTTACCAAGAAATTCGGCAGCTTCACAGCCGTCGATAGATTATCTCTTACAATAGATCGTGGAGAGATGTTCGGATTTCTCGGTGCAAATGGAGCGGGGAAGACTACCACATTTCGGATGGTGTTGGGATTGTTGGACCCGACTGGAGGAGAAATCACATGGAATGGCAGCCGCATTGATTACGCGTCAAGTGGTGAAATCGGCTATCTGCCTGAAGAACGCGGACTATATCCCAAGATGAAGGTAAAGGATCAGATTATTTACCTTGCGCGACTCCGCGGGATGGACAAAAAAGATATACTCAAGGAATTATCCATATGGCTGGAACGATTTAATATTCCTCAATACTTAGATAAAAAAGTAGAAGAGCTTTCTAAGGGGAATCAGCAAAAGATTCAATTCATCTCTTCGGTGATTCATAAACCGAAGCTGCTGATCCTGGACGAGCCATTCAGCGGACTAGACCCGGTAAATGTCGAGCTGCTGAAAGATGCTGTCAGGGAAATAAAAAAGGGAGGTACTACTATTGTGTTTTCGAGTCACCGGATGGAGCATGTGGAAGAACTGTGTGAAAGCTTATGCATCATGCACCAAGGCAATCCCGTCGTACATGGGGGACTTAAAGACATCAAACGCTCCTTTGGAAAAAAGAATGTCGTTATTCATGCTGACTTTGATTTGACCCATCTGAAAGAATTCAAAGGGGTCACCAAGTTCAGGGAAACAACGGAAGGCGTCCTGCTTCAAGTGGAGTCGGAAATAGCTGCAGAAGAAATATTTCATCATACAGCTCAAAAAGGATTCCTTAGAAAATTCGAATTGGAAGATCCATCATTGAATGACATTTTCATAGAAAAGGTGGGGACTTCCTATGAATAAGTTTTTTATCATGCTTGGCCATTCATATTTCTCGAAACTTAAAGCCAAATCCTTTATCATTTCTACCATTATCATTGCAGGTGCCCTTGTTTTATTGACGAATTTTGATATGATACTGTCGACTTTCAATGGTGATAAGGAAGAAAAGGTAGTTGTACAGGATGAAACGGGCTATCTCTATTCAATGCTTAAAGCACAGGTAACAGTTTTGAATGATGATATAACTTTGACTGCCTCCAAGGATTCACAGCAAGAAGTCGAGAAGAAAATTGAAGAGGAAGAGATTAAAGGGCTGCTAGTATTGACCGAGGGGAAAGACGGTCTGCCGAGTGCACTTTATAAATCAGCTTCTTTATCTGATTCGACGATCACGTCTGATTTGCAGCTGGCCCTGCAGAACATAAAATCATCCCTGGCTGCAAATAAGCTTGAACTCTCAAGTGAAGAATTGGCAGCATTAAGCGGACCTGTTACATTTGAAAAAGAAGCCTTGTCAGAGGGGGCAAAGTCTGAAGAAGAATTGAGCCAGGCAAGAGGGGTCGTTTATGTTCTCTTGTTTTTCATTTATTTCTCTGTCATCGCTTATGCCAATATGACGGCCATGGAAGTAGCGACCGAGAAAAGTTCAAGAGTGATGGAAATACTGATTTCAAGTGTATCTCCTGTCAAGCAGATGTTTGCAAAGATCATCGGGATCGGCCTTGTAGGGTTGACTCAATTAGCCGTTATCCTCGCAGTTGGGTATTTTACATTACTTAACCGTAAAGATGAACTTGCAGGAGGATTTTTTGAATCGTTTGGTTTTGAATCTTTATCTGTGAGTGTCATCCTGTATGCAGTTGTATACTTCTTGCTGGGATATTTCCTTTATGCAACGCTTGCAGCTCTGCTCGGTTCTCTTGTCAGCAGGATTGAAGATGTTCAGCAGATGATCATGCCGATGACGTTCCTCATCATGATCGGGTTCTTTATCTCAATGTTCGGACTTGGCAACCCTGAATCAAGCTTTATCACAATCACTTCTTACATTCCTTTTTTCACTCCTATGGTCATGTTCCTGAGAGTGGGGATGCTGAATCTGCCGGTATATGAACCGATCATCGGAATCGTGGTACTGCTTGGCACCATCATTCTTCTAGGGGTGTTCGGAGCCCGGGTTTACCGTGGAGGTGTCTTGCTTTACGGGAAGTCAAACTCCTATAAGGATATAAAGAAAGCGATGGATCTTACGAATAATAAATAACATCTGGCTGTCTCCGTTAAAAGGAGGCAGCTTTTTATATGGTTTTCTTATACTTTTCATGATAACAGCTGAAATAATAGGCTATTTTAGGATATAATGAGGATATAGAACGTACATTCGTAATGGAGAGGGGATTTCATGGAGAAGATACGATTTATTCATTGTGCCGATTTGCACTTGGACAGCCCGTTTGCCGGGTTGAAGCATCTTCCAGCAGAATTATTTGAACGCATACAGAACAGCACATTTACCGCTTTTGAGAAACTGGTAAAGGAAGCGATACAGAGACAGGTTGACTTTATGATCATAAGCGGTGATCTGTTTGATGAAGAAGACAGAAGTATCAGGGCACAGGCAAAACTGATGAATCAGTTCAGCCTGTTGAATGAAAATAAAATTCCCGTCTACGTCATTCACGGTAACCATGATCATCTCGGAAGCTTCCGGCTGGAGCTTGACATGCCCGGAAATGTCCATATCTTTGATAAAGAAACAGAAGTGAAGGAACTGGTGACTAAAGGCGGTTCATTGGTCAAATTGGCAGGTTTCAGTTATGGTTCCCGCCATATTCGCGAACGGAGGATTTCAGACTATCCGAAGCATTTAGAGGCTGATTATATCATTGGCTTGCTTCATGGCAGTGAAGGGAGCGTAAAATCCCCCCATGAAAGCTATGCCCCTTTTTCAATAAATGAACTGAAAGAGAAGAACTATCATTATTGGGCGCTCGGTCATATTCATCAGCGTCAGATCCTGAATCATGAGCCTCCGATTGTCTATCCTGGTAATATTCAGGGCCGCCACCGCAAAGAAACAGGAGAAAAGGGCTGCTATCTTGTAGAAATGTCTCATCACGATGCTGTCCTTGAGTTCATCCCAACCCAGGATATATTATGGGGAAAAGTGGAAGTGTCACTTAAAGGAGTTGAGCGGTTTGGCGAAATTTTTCAATTGATCAGAAGAGCGGCTGAGGAATATGAAGTGACAGGTGATTGTCTGCTGCAGGTGAATCTGACAGATTTTAAGGGATTGACCCCCGAGATGGTTCAAGCGATAGAAAACGGTGATCTCCTTCAAGCACTTCAAGCCGATTTACTGACAGGGGAGACGATTAATTGGATTCATTCCATTAAACTGAGCCGGTCTGAAAATGTTGATGTAAATGTAAAAGATCCTTTTATCACTGATGTCATCGATACTATGAGAAACATGAGTCTCGAAGAAGGGGGAAGGGCATTAGCGGAGCTATATGAACACCCCTCGTTCTATCGATATATTAATTCCTTAAAAGAAGAAGAACTTTCACATTTGGTAGAGGAAACGGTAGAGTTAATCCTCCATCCGTCACGGAGGCAGTAAGAAAGAGGTGGACATGATGAGAATCATCCAATTGCATATTTACGGATATGGAAAATTGATAAACAAGGTCTACAGCCTTGATGATCTTCAACTATTCTATGGTGAAAATGAGGCTGGCAAATCCACCATAATGTCTTTTGTACACAGCATATTATTTGGATTTCCCACAAGGCAGCAAACCGAGCTTCGCTATGAACCGAAAAGCTCTTTTGAATATGGGGGTAAAATCCTATGTGAAACAGAGAAAAATGGGAAAGTCAGCATCGAACGAGTAAAAGGCAAGGCAGCAGGTGATGTTTCGGTTCAATTCGAGGATGGAAGAACAGGAGGGGAAGAATCCTTGCTTGAATTGATGGGGAATATGGATAAAATCACGTACCAAAACATCTTTTCGTTTAATTTGGATGGCCTGCAAGACATACATAAATTGAAAAAAAATGAATTGAATCGTTACTTATTCAGCGCAGGCTCTACTGGAACCGATCTTCTTCTGCAAATGGAACAACAGTGGCAAAAGGAAAGGGAACAGTTATTTAAGAAGTCAGGAAGAAAACCGGTCATAAACACCAAGCTGAACGAACTGAAGGCTTTGGAAAAGCAGGTGGGCGAAGCGAAAGAAAAGAATAAACAATATGGCCCCCTGCTTAAAGAAAAGCAATTATTAGAGTCCGCCATCAGTTCCCTGGAAGAAGAAAAAGAATCAATGGCACAAGAAAAAGAAGGACTGTACGTCATCGAAGAACATTGGGATAGTCTTACAGAGTATGTTTCAACTTTGAATAAATTGTCAAAACTCGAAGAAATCTCTATTCCTCCCAAGGGAACAGAGAGACTGAATGGGTTGAAAATGGAATGGAGACAGGCCTCCTCCTATTTGGAAACGCTGGATTCAAAACAAAAAAAACTTGAAGAAAAGCTTGAAGCTGTCCAGCACCCCACTCAATTTTCATCGGAAATTCATCAAGTTGAGTCGTTGATTTCACAACAATCTCTCTATATGAAGTGGATCGATGATCTGAGTGAGATCGGCCGGGAAATGAAGGCTGTAAAAAAACGAGTAAGCGAAACGATGAGAGAACTTGATTTGAGCATTGCAGAAAAGGACATACCATCCATCAATACAAGCTTGTTGATGAGTGAGCGAATCGAACAGGTACTTCAGGAAAAGAACAAACTTCAAAATGAACATGAAAGCCTTAGAAAACAAGTTGAAACCGAGTTATATGCCATGCAAAAAATTGAAAGAAAATGTGATGAGCTTGAAGAACTTCTTATGAAAGAGGAAGATTATCAAGCATTACAAAGAAAGGTGAAGCAGCAATCTTCAAAACAGGCGTCACTCCAGCAGAAAATATGGGTTGAAAACCAACTGGATGAAGGAGAAAAAGAAGTCCAGGGAAGACGTAAATCCTTTTCAAATCAAATTCTTTACAGCGGGATAACAGCTTTATTTCTGACGGGATTCGGTATTTGGGCATTCATGAATAATTACACGATGGGGACTTTCCTGGGCATCCTCATCATCGCCCTCCTTGCAGTCAATGGATGGAAATCAAGACAACATTTAAATGAAAAAATAAACCACCTTCACAGCCTGAGATTAAAAGCTCGTGAATTTTCTGAAGAAATCGACCTTAAAGATGAACCCGCGTCCCTGGATACCTCTGAACGGCTCTTGAGGGAGCAAATGGAGTATCGAAGTGAATGGAAACAGCGTATCCTTCAGCTGGAGGAACAAGAGGAGAAACTAGAAAAGTTGGGAAGACAGCAGGAAGAAACCGAGTCCAAACTAAGTGTGGAGAATCATTCGCTTGAAGGAATCAAAGAGGAGTTATATCTCCCATCCGAATTCCCTTGGAAATGGCTGAGAGACGCCTTTGGAAAAATGAAGGAGCTTGTGGAGTCATACGAAAGATTACAGCAGTTAAGGGAAGATGAAAAATTTCTTCAAGAAAAAATCGATGAATTATCAAACGAGTGTAAAGAGTGGTTTAACCGGCATTCATTCGTGTTTACAACCATGCAGGAAGCATTCATGAAAATGAAGAGCATCTTACAGGAAGTTGAGAAAAAGAAGCTCATCTTCGAACAACTTCAAGCAGACTTAGAACCTCTGCTCCTCGAAAGAGAACAATCCGTCCTTCGCATGAAAAAAATTAAAGATGAGATTCATTCTTTGATTGAAGAGGCAGGATGTAACGACGAAGGGGAATTCCGAGAGCTATCCTTGAGGGCTGAAGAGAGAAAAGAACTTCTTGCTAGGTATGAAGGGATGAAAACGAGAGTCAATCAA
Organism: Rossellomorea sp. ABR4_012; assembly: GCF_056159545.1. NCBI lineage: Bacteria > Bacillati > Bacillota > Bacilli > Caryophanales > Bacillaceae > Rossellomorea > Rossellomorea sp. ABR4_012. The sequence continues at coordinate 54,950 of NZ_JBSWVK010000007.1, read as the reverse complement.
CATACTCTGGCCTTATACTCAACATTTAAATTCAAAGAAGAGGTAACCAACAGGCTTAAGGGGATTGTATTACAGTCAAGTGAGCTGAATAAAGACATTTCACATCGCCAAAAGAAGCTTGCTTCGGTTGAACATGAAATCAATCTATTAGAGGAAGGAACTGTCTACTCCAAGCTCCTTCAGGAATTTCAGGATAAAAAGGCCGATCTGCAGGAATTCATCATGAAATGGTCCAAATATACCCTTGCACAGGATAGTCTAAATAAAACGATTCATCATTATCAGCAAACAAAAATGCCGAATGTAATAAAATTGGCAGAAGAATATTTTACTATTCTGACCAAGGGAGTCTATCATTCCATCTATGTGGCAGAAAATGAAATGATTGAAGTTGAGCGAAATGACGGCCAGCGATTTCAGGCAGTCGAGCTAAGTCAGGGTACGAAGGAACAGCTGTACATCGCCATAAGATTTGCACTCGTCCGGTCCTTCAAAGACATATATAAGCTCCCTATCTTAATCGATGATGGAGCGGTGAATTTTGACTCAGACAGAACTGGTGCTTTTGTAGAGCTATTGAGAAAAACAGGAAGAGATCATCAAATCATATTGTTCACCTGTCATCCCCATATCAGAAACTACTTTGATGAAAAAGAAACAATCGTATTAGAAAGAGCAGTACCTGTATAGACTCCCGGGATAGAAACCTTCTGTTACGCAGTCGGTTTCGGTCTCGATTACACTATGTTTTCCTACGGGAGAGATACGGGGAATAGGCTGTAAAACAATGAATCTATTGAAATATGTTATACTGAGACTAATTACAATGAGGACGGAGGATAATGATGACTGGTATCATGACATTTAACGTAGGGGAAACGGTTGATCTGTATCTTCTCATCAAACAGATGACTAAAGGGACGACAAATACCGGAAAGCCATTTTTAACTATCATTCTCCAGGATAAAAGCGGGGAGATGGAGGCTAAGCTCTGGGACGCATCCGAACAGGATGAGAAAGCATACCAGCCCGAAACAATCGTGAAAGTGGTAGGAGATGTACATAGCTATCGAGGGAAAAATCAGCTGAAAATTAAACAGATCCGCCCTGCTTCACCGGCAGATGGACAAACGATTGCAGATTTTCTCCAAACGGCACCGCTGTCGATCGATGAGATGACAAGCAAGATCACCCAGTATATATTTGAAATGAGAAACCCGAATATCCAACGCATCACAAGGCACCTTATCAAGAAATATCATAAGCCATTTCTTGAATATCCAGCTGCTACAAAAAATCATCATGAATTCGTATCGGGCCTTGCCTATCATGTTGTCTCGATGCTGGACCTTTCAAAAGCAATTGCAAACTTGTATCCGTCACTGGATACAGATCTTTTATATGCAGGTGTGATACTCCACGATTTGGGGAAAGTCATCGAGTTATCAGGACCAACATCGACGACGTACACCATTGAGGGGAACCTGATCGGCCATATTTCAATCATGGTCAATGAGATAGGGAAGACAGCCGAGGAATTGGGAATCGAAGGGGAAGAGGTCATGATTCTCCAACACTTGGTATTGAGCCATCACGGGAAAGCTGAGTGGGGCAGTCCAAAACCCCCAATGATCCGTGAAGCTGAAATTCTTCACTACATCGATAACGTCGATGCAAAGATGAACATGCTCGACCGTGCACTCGAACGCGTGAAGCCCGGTGAATACACCGAAAGGATCTTCCCTCTCGATAACCGCACGTTTTATAAACCGACATTCCATAAATAATGAGATTTAATGGCTATATCAAGCAGTTCAGTTTGGAGGCGTCAGCACCCAAAACTGGACTGCTTTTATATATTGTTATTATTAACGTCTATTGTTGTTATTCACCGGTACCAGCTTTTGATTGGAGTGCAAGACGAAGACTCCTAACAGAAAAGCGGAAGGGCTTTGTTCAGAGGCGGGTGGCATAAGACGAATCGGCTAGGAAGGCGCTTTTGCCTTCTTGGTCGGTTTGGCTTATGACATGTGCCTCTAAGCCCTGCAACTGGACAGTGAAAATCCCTCAAGACTTTGCAACGAGTAGTCTCGCGGGTCACCCGCGGAAAGCGAAGTCTTGCACGGAAATAAAAAGCGGTATTAAGAGTGCGTCTTCAAATTAGCTAGATCATTGTTCTAATCAAAGGTTAATGTAAATCTCCAAATACAGGTTATGTTTCCTGGAATAATTTCATATAGTGTCAATAAGAGAGGACAAACTATAAGGAGATGAAGTAAATGACTCTACCAATTTGGATGTACTTCGTTGTGGCAGGGATCTTCGCCAGTGCCTTTATGACCATTAAATCAGCTAAAGAAGAAAAACAGATGGAAGATGAATGGATTGAGAAAGAAGGGGCAGTCTATATTTCCCGAATGGAAGAAGAAAAAGAAAAGAGACGTCAATTCTCCTAGATGAATATGATTCGAACGAAAAAAGAAGCCTGAAGATGAACATTCTCTTCAGGCTTCTATCATTGTTTGATTTTATTCTTCTGCAGCTGGTGCTTCTTCGCTCTCAGGAGCAGGTGTTTCTCCATTTTCCGGAGCAGCCGGCGGGTTCAATACTTGATCAAATGCTTTTTTCAAATCTTTATCTTTAATATTCAAGTCAGCCTTTTCAATTTCACGCTTCATTGATTCTTGTATTTTTTGAGGATCCACTTTCGAAAGTTTTAATTCCTTTTCGAGTTCCTTTTTCATTTCATCAAAAGATTTTTTTTCTTTCTTATCAGTGACTTCAATGATGTGGAATCCGTATTCGGTTTTGATCGGTTCGCTGATCTTTCCTTTTTCTAATGTATCAAGAGCTTTAGAGAATTCAGGTACAAAGTTTTGGCGCCCGGCATAATCGACCCACCCAAGGCTTCCGCCGTTTTCGGCAGAACCTGGATCTTTCGAGTATTCTTTAGCAAGATCTTCAAATTTACCGCCGTCAGCCAATTTTTGCTTAATTTCCTTAGCCGTTTTTTCGTCATCGACAAGGATGTGACGGACTTGGATGTCAGGCTTCCACTTTTCATAATACTCTTTGAGTTCCTCTTCAGATACCTCTACATCGGAAATCGCTGCTTTTTCCTGAAGCAGCTGAAGTTTGAGGTAGTCTTTAAATGATTTTTCATCAAGGTTATACTGCTGGAGGAACATCTCGAATTGTGGTCCCAGCTGGTCTTTCGCTTCATTCAGTTTTTCTTCCACTTCTTTATCGCTGACTTCATATTTATCTGAAAGAACCTTTGTATAGACAAGTTCTTGCAGAGCTTGTTCCATTTGAGGTGTGAACTTCTGCTTCATTGACTTATAAAGTTCTTCTTGTGTGACATCCCCTGCTTTTGTAGTTGCTACAACATCACTGTTTTCTGCACCGTCTCCGTTGCAGCCCGCCAATCCTATCATGCCGGTTGCAAGTGTCACTGAAATAATCCATTTTTTCATGCTGAACATCTCCTAAAATATATATTCGCTTAATGGCTTGTCAAAATTCTACAAACCATACTATATCACACTTTTTCCATTAAAAAAAATATTTTCCAAACTTAACATGGGAAAAATGGGCATTTTACACACCCATTTCCCAGGTTCCTTCATATGATAAAAACGAATAGAAAAAAGGAGGTAATAAATATGAGCTGTGGAAACAATTCCGGATTCGCTTTAATCGTAGTGCTGTTCATCTTATTAATCATCGTTGGTGCCGCGTATCTATATTAAAAAAATTAGGAATATGACAAATGCCTAAAACAAAAGGCGACTAACTTGAATAAGATACATTAGCGCTTCAAAGGAGGTGGAAAGTTATGGGTCACGCATACGGCGGAGGTTTCGCGTTAATCGTAGTACTGTTCATCTTGCTAATCATTGTAGGTGCAGCATGGCTATAATTTAGCCTCAGGATAGTGTAGTGCTTCACCGGATAAGGACTGGAGAGGGGGGTGATACCTTTAGAAAGGCAGCCCCTTTTGCCTATTCTTATTCCGGTGGCTTTTTATAAATGAAAGGAGGAGCACATTATGTCTGGTGCTTACGGCGGAGGATTTGCGTTAATCGTAGTATTATTTATTTTGTTGATCATCATCGGTGCAGCGTACGTTTGCTAATTGATGAGATTAGATTTAAAAAAACCAGTCTCGATTGAATCGAGCTGGTTTTTTTTAGCTGCTTGTCGCCTCTGGGCAAAGCCCTTCCGCTTTTCTTTGTCTAGCTCCGGCGGCTAGCCCCTCGAGGTCATAACTGAAAAATCCCCAAAGGCAAAAAGCGCCTTAGGGGATTTCCCAGTTATGCTTGTTGGGGCTGAACGAGCCGCCTCCGCTTTTCTATTGTCCAGCTCCAGGGCTTAGCTTATGCTTGTCGCCTCTGGGCAAAGCCCTTCCGCTTTTCTTTGTCTAGCTCCGGCGGCTAGCCCCTCGAGGTCATAACTGAAAAATCCCCAAAGGCAAAAAGCGCCTTAGGGGATTTCCCAGTTATGCTTGTTGGGGCTGAACGAGCCGCCTCCGCTTTTCTATTGTCCAGCTCCAGGGCTTAGCTTATGCTTGTCGCCTCTGGGCAAAGCCCTTCCGCTTTTCTTTGTCTAGCTCCGGCGGCTAGCCCCTCGAGGTCATAACTGAAAAATCCCCAAAGGCAAAAAGCGCCTTAGGGGATTTCCCAGTTATGCTTGTCGGGGCTGAACGAGCCGCCTCCGCTTTTCTATTGTCCAGCTCCAGGGCTTAGAGGCTCGAGACATAAGCTAAGCCACCCAATATGGCAAAAAACGCCTTTTTGGGTGGCTCATCTTATGCTTGTCGCCTCTGGGCAAAGCCCTTCCGCTTTTCTTTGTCTAGCTCCGGCGGCTAGCCCCTCGAGGTCATAACTGAAAAATCCCCAAAGGCAAAAAGCGCCTTAGGGGATTTCCCAGTTATGCTTGTCGGGGCTGAACGAGCCGCCTCCGCTTTTCTATTAAGTAAATAATATTTCTATGTATGAAGACACCAAAAGAATAGTGATTAGAATGTTGATGGTTCTGAATACCTTCGGCTGGCGTTCTTCAGGTATTTCCTTTTGTAAGCAAAGTGCGTTTGTCATTTTGTTTATGTAAAATAAAATAAACACTGCAAATACTAAAAACATGGAGATCATTCTAACCCCTCCCCGTTATCTCCTATAAGCTATACGATACCAAAATATGAAACAGATTGGTAGAGCGAGTATTGCCGAAATATTGGTAAATCACTATGTTCACCAAGATATTTGTACTCTAATCAAAACTCGTCTCCCTCTTTGAAATACGTAAAGTATGAGAAAAGAGCTAATAAAGCAGAAGGATGATAGTAGGCCATTGCTGTTATGAAGCCAATGGATTTTTATCATCCTTACTGATAAATGAGAATTTCATATCCGTCATCATTCTCTTCGATTAATGCATTCTTTGGTGAGTGCATCAATTGCTTTGCATAAATGAAATCAATGGCACAAATTCCTGAGTGAAACGCTAATAATATAGCGAAGTAATGAGAGTAATGCGGGAACTGTATGCACCCGTAAAGTAAGATGCTGTTAATGATCAGGAACGGTGCAAATAGTGCAATCATATACAGATACTTTGAAATCGGACGATCGACCCTCAGGGAAACGATTGGAAGTATAATGAGCTTCCGGTCCCATTTCCATCTCATCTTTTTCACATAAGGAAGAATCGGTAACAAATGAATGAATTTATGCAAAGGATAGATACTAAGAAGTCCTAAAACAAAACCGAGTAAGTGATTGTCATAGAACGAACTGGAATACATTAAATTCATGGGTACGTATATAAAAGAGAATACCATCATCATAATGATAGATGAAAGTAAAAAGACTCGATAAAAACCAAATTGTCGTTCAAGATTGATTGTTTTCCAACAGTGCATAAAAAAATCGCCTCCGTAGACGATAGTGTTTTAATGAGCGCTTTACATACTTTATTACGATTGAAGGAAAAAATCAATACATAATTTGAGATTTTTCTGAGGTAAAAAAGGACAACTGCCGAAACGAATTTGTGAGATGGTGCACAAAGAATGTGAAAAGCAAAAAAGCGGAAAGGTTTGTTTATGTACTCCGCTTTTTAAAAAATTCGCAGATGGATTGGACTCTGTGATGGAGCTCTGGAAGTGATTGATAGCTGCATGGACCGAAGCGTAAATCATTTCCTGAATCTAACGCATATCATAGATGCACATTTGCAATACGTGAAATGAATCAAGCAAGTTCTTCTTCATTATCAAATAATTCATTGAGTTTTGAATTGTCTTCAGCAAATTCACTATCGATGTTATGGAATGATTTCTCGAAGATTTCCATGAAATCATTACCGTAAATATTTCGGACAACTGACATCATCTCGATCATTTCAGGGAATTTCCCATATAACTCTTTTAACGGGGCCACCCCTTGAAAGATTGAATGAGTCTCCGGTTTATAATTTTTCATGAGTTCAAGCAGGATTTTTTCCCCTTTTTCTGTAAGCTGTATATACGTATTTCTTTTGTCATTATCGCGTTTTGAGAATTCGAGTAACTCCCGCTCTTCAAGTTTCTTTGAAAAGTTGAAAGCTGTCGATACATGCATAACCCCGAACTTTGCCACATCTGAGATTGACGCTCCTTTGAGATGATAAGCAATCCAAAGGATATGATGTTCGTTGATATTTAGATCATAAGGCTTTATCCATTGCTGCCAGTCTTTTTCGATGGCCTTCCACAACGCTTTGCTAAGCTGAGCCATACGTTGACTGAAGATGATTGCCTCTTTCAATGAATAATCTCTTTCTTCCATCCCTTACACCCACTTTGTTAGAAAATCTTTTCTTTATATGCGCATGCCCATTATTCTTACTTAAACAGCTATCGATTAAAAGAAAGCGCTTTTATTTTATTATGCCAATAAAATAAAAATTAATAAAGGATAAATTGACAAAATTTTTCGAAGTATGTGTTTTTATTTATGGTAGAACACCTTATACCGCTATTGATTTCCGTGCAGGACTTCGCTTTCCGCGGGTAGCCCGTGAGCCTCCTCGGCTTCGCCTGCGGGAAGAAAAGCGGAAGCGGCTTGACCAGAGGCGACAAGCATAAGACAGGTCAGCCATAAAGGCGCTTTTTGCCTTTTTGGATGGCATGGCTTATGTCTCGAGCCTCTAGCCGCTGGAGCTGGACAAGTCTCACATAGGCTACTTTTCCCGCAGGAGTCTTCGTCCTGCACTCCAATCAACCGCTGGATTCGGTAAAAGTCATACTCATACCTAAAGGTATTGCCTATCTCCTTCAAGGTTAGAACTTTTTTTCTTTTAATTCAAAAATATTATGTAATGAGAAAGAAGACCCTGCTTGCACTTGTTGCAAATAATGCAGCATTAAAGGTCTTCTTTCATTCATTTCATAATTTCTTTTAGTTTGAGTTGTTATTGGTATTTAATGAGCTTTCTAGTTCTTCGATTTTGGATTGGATTAGTTGGATTTCCTGTTGGAGTTTCTGGTTGTTAGGTTCGGTTGATGCCTGCCATTGCTTGACGGATGCCTGCAGATCTTTAGAAATTTGCTGGACGGTTTCTTTCCCTTCCTGTGAGAGGGTGCTTATTGAGTCCTTCAATTCCCCCAAGTGCACCTTCATCTCTTCAAAAATCTGACTCCAATCCTCTTTCTTGCTTTTGATTTGGCTTCTGAGTTCTCTTCCGGATGAAGGAGTTGAAAGGAGTGAACCAATACCGCCGATCACACCGCCAATGATTAATCCATAAGTAAGAGATTTTATTTTCATTTACATCACCTCGTTATTCTATAATACTTACTTCTACAAATAACATGTATATTCCTTTTCCCCAATGATAGGGATTGGAAACAAGGAAGTTCATATCCCTATTCATTTCTGCATAAAAATATAGATAAGAGGCGTGTAGGGGAGGGGTAAGGAGATGGACGGGATTATCTTCGGCTTTTTTGCGCTGAGCGGCGTGCTGTTCTTGTGTATGGTTTATAACTTTATCAAAATCCAAAGGCCCGGTATGTATCCTCCTAAAAATATGTTGAAGAGAAGAGCGTCGATTATGGGATCAGGCGGCGTAATCACTTTCTTGATAGGGATCTTGTTTTGGTTCGCCGCGTAGAAAAGAAAATTTACAAAAAAGGACTGTATTGCAGATGCAATACAGTCCTTTAACGATTAAGAAAGTTGTTCTGCAGTCATTGAATCTTTCATGCTTGATCGCTTCAGAATGGAGTGAATGATTGGATAAACGACAAACATTGCTCCGGCGTTAACGATTGTTGCAGGCAGTACAACTGCCGCAAACAGTGCGAAGAAAGCCCCTGGAAGTCCGACGATCAAGTAAGCGGAAAGCAGGAATATACTTCCGGATACAAGAGTACCTGCCGCTGTCAGCACGGAAGCTCCTATGACTGAACGTGTGACCTTTTGTGTAGCCAGGAATAATCCATAAAACACAAAGGCTGTAATTGGTTTATCAATTAAGTTGGGTAAAAAACCGCCTGGAAATTGTGTTGTTAATCCAGAAATGACTCCAGTCAGCACTCCAAGAAGTAAAACATTCTTCTTTGCTGGAAACAGGATAATGCCCAGGAACATCATCGTAAGCATCATATCAGGTTTCATGCCTAAAAAGAATCCCGGAATAACCGTATGCAGGACGGCTCCGATCCCTACTAATAATGATAGGGATACAAGTGTTTTTGTATTCATTTCTCATCTCTCCTCAACTATTCTAACTTTTTGCCTTCTCCTGATGTGCACTCATTGCCATCAGCGAAAAGATAGGTACATTATAACACAGGGATAAATCGTGTCAAAGATTAATTTTCCAAAAATAAACACCCAGCATTAATGATGTGCCGGGTGTATTTCAAATCTTATGAAATATGATTAGAAATGGATTCTGCAATGCTTTTTAAATCATCTGTGCTGTAATCATCATTGTGTGTTTTCCAGACTGCTCCGAAGCCGTCACCAGAGCCATAACGCGGAATGAAGTGCATGTGGAAATGGAAGACAGACTGTCCGGCTTCTTCACCGGTGTTGTTCAACAAATTGAATCCGACAGGCTCGAATTCCGCTTTAAGGGCATTGGCGATCTTAGGAGCTACGGAGAAAAGGTGACTTGCTGTTTCAGGTGTGAGTTCATAGATGTTTTCCTTATGTACTTTCGGGATCAGCAGGGTATGTCCCTTGGTAACCTGGCTGATATCCAAAAATGCTAAAACATGTTCATCTTCGTATACTTTCATTGAAGGAATATCTCCATCGATAATCTTGCAGAAAATACAATCGCTCATAACATTTCCACCTTTCAGTAATATAGGAATATGCTGTTTATTTTAGCACGAATGGAAATAGAAAGAAAAGTAAAGAAGAGACAGGAACGGTTTTCCTGCCTCTCTTTGAAGGGGTATTCCTAAAGGTTTATACGCCAAGTTTCCTTTCTTTGATAAACACCTCATTTGCTTTGTAGCGTAATCAGAGATCCCATTCCTTTAGTAGAATGAAAATTTTGCAATGCGACCATCCCCTTATCTTTTAGCTGATTAGCATAAGACAATAGAAACTATAAGTGGTCTGCGACAAACACCTCATTTGGCTATAAGCATGATTTGTGTAATCTTGGAAAATGAATGACTTTGTTCAAAGTGACCATCCCCTTATCTTTTGAAGCTATTACGCTGTACAAGATAATTGATTCAGTCAAAATGTTCTTTAACAAACACCTCATTTATCAAGTTAGTGATGAAATGAATCGGTGAGTGTGTCATTCACTATGAAAGACGACTATCCTTTAAGCCGTAAACAATAGTGAAATCGGTTAACTGGTCTTTAACAACCACCCCGTTTTTCTTATTGCTGGCCCCTTCGAATATTAGAATGTGCAGCATTACTTGAAGTTATGAATACTAATTATTGGAATGAGACTCCATTGCACGATGCCTTTAGTGAGAAATTTTGCTAAAATAGAGTCAAACCATGTAGAAGAGAAAGGACGTTGCTGCCCATGGCATTATTAGAGATAAATCAGCTTGTCGGAGGCTACACAAGGAAACCAGTATTAAAGGATATCAGTTTTTCAATAAATTCGAGGGAAATCGTCGGTTTAATTGGCCTGAATGGGGCAGGAAAAAGTACCACGATCAAACATATCATCGGCTTAATGGAACCGAAGCAGGGCGGGATTTCAATTAACGGTCATACATTGAAGGAAAATGCTGATCAATACCGCAAGCAATTTTCATACATACCTGAAACGCCTATCCTTTATGATGAATTGACTCTTGAAGAGCACTTGAAGCTCACGGCCATGGCATACGGTCTGACAGAAGAAGAATATAAAGGGAGGGTGGGAAAGCTTCTTAAAGCTTTCCGCATGGAAAAGAAACTGGGATGGTTTCCTGCCCATTTTTCCAAAGGGATGAAGCAGAAGGTGATGATCATGTGCGCCTTTCTCATTCAACCAAGTCTTTATATTATTGATGAACCCTTTGTCGGACTGGATCCACTGGGTATTCAATCATTACTGGATTGGATGGAAGAAATGAAGCAAAGTGGGGCAGGTATATTAATGTCCACCCATATTCTTGCCACTGCAGAAAGATATTGTGATTCATTCGTCATCCTTCATGAAGGCAAAATCAGGGCAAAGGGGACATTGAAGGAGCTTCAATCAGAGTTTTCCATGCCTGGAGCGACCCTGGACGATATATATATCCAGCTCACAAAGGAAGAGTCCGATGATGAATAATGCGGAAAATATTTGGAAGAGGCGAATAATAGAATACAACCAGGAACTTCAGAAATACCTGAAATACATGTTTAATGATCATCTTCTGTTTGTACTGATCTTTGCGCTTGGTGGTGCTGCTTTTACTTACAATCAATGGGTAAAGACACTTGATCCTTCTTTTCCGGCAGCATACATAATGGCGGTGATACTGGGTCTGATCCTTGCGTGGAGCCCGGTATATACGTTTCTTAAAGAAGCGGACGCAGTCTTTTTGCTTCCGCTTGAGAATGGACTATCAGGGTATTTCAGGAAAAGTATCTGGATCAGCTTCATGTTCCAATCTTATATCCAGCTCCTTGTGCTGGCGGCTTTGATGCCAATGTATGTAGCCGTGTCAGGTAATGGATTTAAAAGCTTCTTTCCTTTGCTTGCACTTGTTCTGGCAATAAAGGTGTGGAATCTTTACGTCAGGTGGTTCATGCTTCGTTTTCAGGAAAAAGAAGCACACTGGATCGACAGTATCATCCGGTTTTTGTTATCCGGATCCATACTGCTGCTGATCTTATCAGAAGCATCCATTGTGATGATCATGGCAGTGGCCATCATCATGGCAGGTTACTTATTCTACTTTTATCACATTACAAAAAAGAAAAACTTGAAATGGGATTTGCTGATACATCTCGAGCAGCAAAGAATGCTGATGTTTTACCGGATTGCCAATATGTTTACGGATGTACCCAAGCTAAAAGGAAAGGTGCATAGGAGGAAATGGCTAGACTTTATTGTGAAAACGGATTTTTCACAAAATGAATCTTACCGGAATTTATATCTTCGTTCTTTGGTCAGGACGAGTGAATTTTCAGGTCTGTATATAAGGTTGACATTGATCGGCGCGGTATTGATTTATACGAACCAGTCTTTTATTGTCAACATTCTGACGTCGCTTTTATTCCTGTATTTAACTGGATTTCAGCTGGTTCCTCTTTATAAACGGTTTGATTACAAAATATGGGTCCTTATCTATCCCGTTCGGAAAGAATTGAAAACATCATCATTTAAGAAGGTGTTGAATCAGTCCATGATGATTCAATCGGTCATCTTTTCGCTTCCTCTACTAATTAAAGGAATGTGGGTGGAGGGAGTCATCATTCTTCTGGCAGGATTCGTTTTCTCCATTCTATTCAGCCAATACTATTTGCTCCAACGGCTGAAAAAAATGGACAGCAGCTTTTATCTGTGAAACTAAAGACCGTTCCCTTGCGTATAAAGAAATGATGAAAAAAAGGTGGGATCGATCATGAATCAGGAAAGAGAAGAACTGGAATCCTGGAAAAGGAAAATCAATAAGAAATCATCAGTATTTCAAAGGGTTTCAAAGCAGGCCCAGAAGAAGGTGAATCAATTTATCCCCGAAAAAGCCCATCAATTGATCACGGAAAGTATAAAGAGAATGGTGGAAATGACATTGAAGGGAAGTGAATGGCTCAAACTTTCAAACGTGGAAGCACTTCCTTCCTTACAAGAAAGAGAAGAGCGGATGAGAGAAAGGCTTGAATTCCATCGGAAGGCTGCGGTCATCGAAGGGGCAGGTACAGGAGCAGGTGGCATCTTTCTGGGACTGGCGGATTTCCCTTTGCTTCTTTCCATCAAGATGAAGTTCCTGAGCGAGTGTTCCACACTACATGGCTATGATGTCAGAAGGTATGAGGAGAGATTGTTTCTTCTGTATGTGTTTCAGCTGGCATTTTCCAGTGATCAACATAAACAGGAAACATTGAGGATCATCGAGAATTGGAATGAGGAAAAAGAAAAATTAAAAGAACTAGATTGGCGCTCCTTTCAACAGGAGTACCGGGACTATATTGACTTCGTAAAAATGCTTCAGCTTGTCCCGGGAGTCGGGGCAGTTGTAGGGGCATATGCCAATTATCAGCTTTTGGACCAGCTCGGGGAAACAGCTAAATTTGCCTATCGGATCCGGTATTTTAATAAATGAATGCCATCTCAAAAAAAAGATCGGCCGCGGCCGATCTTTTTTTGCTTATTTTTTAACCGTCATCCCTGAATCTGCATGCTTTCTCTGATAATGAAGAGTAGCGGATGCCAATGTCTTGGCAGCGATCAATAACGCCTTTTCATTAATCTCAAATCTGGGGTGATGGTGAGGGTAAAGCGTTTCTGCGTTTTCAGGGGCTGCACCTGTGAAGAAGAAGGTGCCTTTCACTTTTTCCAAGTAGTAGGCAAAATCTTCTCCTCCCATTTGAAGTTCGATCTCTTCCACGTTATGAACTTCATCGATATCAGCTGCACATTGGATGAGAAGCTGTGTTTCATCGGAGTGGTTCACAACCGCCGGATATCCCCTTTCGAAACGGTACTCATAGTCACAGTTGAAGGATAAAGCGACTCCTTTGATGATTTGTTCGATCTCGGTTTCGATGAAATCCCTGACTTCCGGATTGAAGGTGCGGACGGTACCGATCAGTTTTGCTTGGTCCGCAATCACATTGAAGGCATTATCAGCAATAAATGAGCCTACGGTGACGACTGCTGGATCAATAGGGTTCACCCTTCTGCTCACGATCTGCTGAAGATCCGTGATAAGCTGAGCACCGGCTACGATTGCATCTTTTGTTTTATGAGGTTGTGCACCATGGCCCCCCGAACCTTTGATCACGATTTCAAAGCGGTCGGCTGCTGCCATGACCGGTCCTGTTTTGAACAGGATTTTCCCTAACTTCTCTGTAGCCCATAAATGAGTGCCGAAGATCACATTGACTCCATCCAGACAGCCATCCTCGATCATCGGTTTTGCCCCACCTGGAGCATATTCTTCGGCATGCTGATGGATGAGCTTGACTGTTCCTGGAAGCTGATCCCTTAGTTCGTGAAGGCTTTTTCCTAAGACCAGGAGGGTTGCGGTATGTCCGTCATGTCCGCAGGCATGCATCACTCCAGGGACTGTTGATCGATATTCCACCTCTTTCTCATCCTGGATGGGAAGAGCGTCAAAGTCAGCACGCAGGCCGACAGTCTTTCCAGGGAGACGGCCTTCGATCGTTGCGACTACACCATTTCCACCTACGTTTTCCCGGACATTGATTCCCAGTTTGCGGTAATACTCAGCAATATATTTTGCCGTGTTTTCTTCTTGGAAAGAAAGTTCTGGATACTTATGTAGATGTCTTCTGATTTCTACCATTTCTGTCCATCGCTGCTCTAATTTCTGATATAATTCATTCAGCAAGATAAAACCTCCTATAAATGTTAAAGATTTAGAATATTATAACATTAAACAGGAGGAACAAATAGGTTATTAATAAGGAATAATAGTGGAAAGGAGGACTGAAATGAAAAAGACATACTGCATATTCGGCATTATTTCATTCATTTTATTTATGGCTGTTTCCCACTTCGTTTATCACGAACTTTCTATACCATGGGATCCTTATTTATTGGAAAGTATGGATCATTTACACTTCATGAAGGTTTTTTCTGTGGTCGGGACTGAACCTGTCATCGGCGGAGGTTCAATCCTGCTGATTCTTTATCTATGGTGGGCGAAAAAAGATTTCCCCGGTATTTTGACAGTTGTAGTCGCTGTCGCAGGAAGCAATGTCTTGAATAAAGCTATTAAAAATCTGATGGAAAGAGACAGACCGCATTTTCCGCACGGTGAAGATGGCTTCAGCTTTCCAAGCGGACATGCAATGGTAGGCATTGTATTTTTACTGACAGCTGCCTATTTCATCAGCAGGGAATTCTCTTCTGTCAAGGTGAAATGGGGCTTATACATACTTGCACTGGTGATTGCTTTCCTCACTGGACTAAGCAGAGTAGTGGAACAAGTCCATTACCCGTCAGATGTACTGGCCGGATTTCTTATCGGCTATTCCATTTTTACCCTGACAACCTTCCTTTATGAAAAAAGGCCAAATTAGAAAGGTCCGTCCTTAGAGTGCTTTTCATGCACTGAGGGACGGACCTTTATTTAGATGAGGAATATGGCGGCGATGGTTGTGACGGTAAGACCGATGATGACCGGGAGCATGTTCCTTCTGGCAAGTTCGAATGGGTCTACGTTACAGATGGCAGCTACAGGGATGATGGCCCAGGGTACAAGGGTTCCGCCTCCTACCCATATGGCTGCAATCTGCCCCAGGGCTGTGAGGGTCGCAACACCGGTTCCTATGCTTTCTGCAAACAAGTTTGCGACAGAACCTGCAAGTGAAATGCCTGAGAACCCGGATCCGTCAAGACCAGTGATGGCCCCGACAATCGTTAAAGTAACCGCACCGACAGCTTTAGAAAGAGGAACGACGGCAGCAAGGGATGCACCGAGATCATTTACGATTCCTTGTGATGTTTTCGGCAGGAAATCACCTATGATGGTTTGAAACCCTGCGTCACCAAGATAGAAGAAAGCAGCGATCGGGATGACCGGTCCGAATACTTTAAATCCAAATTGAAAGCCTTCGATAAGGAAACTGGTTGAACGTTCCAAGCCTTTTCCTTTGTAGGCAGTAAGGGAAATAATCAGCAATATGAAAATGGAGGTTCCTCCGATAAGGGCTGTCGCATCACCGCCCTGAAGATCGAATGACACCATTGCCGCAATATTCAGGGCGAATAATACCGGTATAAGAAGGGCAATCAGCTTTTTCCAGTTGCCCGATAGCAGGTCATGATCTTCACCTGAAGAACCTTCATCAAAGAATGATGATTGATCAACAGTTAATATCCCCCTTTTCATATCGCGCTTGATGAAAATGAAAGCTACGATTGTAGTGACCAGCCCCATGATAATCACCAGCGGCACACTTGCTGCAATTACATCCCCCACAGGAATTCCAGCAGCATCTGCTGTCAGCTTGGGAGCAGCTTGAATGACGAAATCACCTGAAAGTGCAATCCCGTGTCCGAATAAGTTCATTGCCATTGCGATTCCGAGTGCAGGAAGTCCGACCCTCAGTGCAACAGGTACAAGGACAGCCCCAAGAAGTGCCACTGCTGGGGAAGGCCAGAAAAACCATGATATCAACATCATGACAATCCCGATTGTCCAATATGCAAGAGACGGGGTCCGAATAAACTTTGTAAACGGACGAATCATGACATCATTGATCCCTGTCGTCGTCAGGCCTTTGCTCATGGCAACGATGATCGAAATGACAAGGATTGTCGACAGTAATTCAGTGATGGCAAAGATAAAACTGTTAAACACCGAGCTTATTGATCCACTGATGGAACCTGTCGCTGTGAGAGCGATACTGAAGATTCCAAGTATACATACAATGGTTGTATCTTTTCTGAAGATCATAAATAGGATAATCAATCCAATAAAAACCAAGTAGATCCAATGAAGAGCCGATAAATCGATCCCCAAAAGAATTCCCCCTTCACCTATATCCTTTCTCAAATTGGGTATTCGCCCTAATCTGTACTATAGATTATGAAATTCGGAGGAAGGTGTGAAACGACTTTTATCGGTCTGGAGGCGGAGGGAGAATCAGGCGTATGCTGCTCATCCTGCTGAAAAATTCCATTTATAATGAATCCAGGCACAGGAATTTTGAACCTTTTATAGAAATGAATAGAAGTGAAGGTGGTGTAGCAGTGAGGCACAGAGGAAGGAAGCAATGGTTCTTCTCGTTACTATTATTAATGGCCGGTGTATGGCTGTTATTGTTAAATATCGGTGTCATTTCCTTGGAAATAAAGCGAGTTTTTGTCAATATAATCCCTATTTTGTTGATGTTAATCGGTTTGAAATGGGTGGTAGACAGTTTCGTGGGCAAAAGCTTCGGTAAATTATTTTTCGGTCTGTTCACCCTTGTTTTTGG
This sequence comes from Rossellomorea sp. ABR4_012, assembly GCF_056159545.1. Lineage (NCBI taxonomy): Bacteria > Bacillati > Bacillota > Bacilli > Caryophanales > Bacillaceae > Rossellomorea > Rossellomorea sp. ABR4_012. The sequence continues at coordinate 38,331 of NZ_JBSWVK010000007.1, read as the reverse complement.
GTCACTCCTCATTCTCGATAAATGGAATAAAGTGGACTTCGATTATGGGAGCTGGTGGAAGCTGTGGCCGATCTTGATAATATCGATTGCCATTTACAGAGTAGCATTTAACAAATCGATAAAAGTGACTTTTACAAATGATTCCCCCCATGAAAAGAAATCAACTGTGGGATTCCAGGCTGATAGGAAGCATGAGGGAAAGCAAAAAAAGAACAAGGTTAATAAAAATTTCATTATAGGGGAAATCAAGTTTTCAGAACCCAATTGGCCGGTGGAACCTATGAAGCTTCAAAATGTCGTGGGAGACTATTATTTTGATTTCAGTAAAGCGTTTATTCCCGAAGGTGAGACCCCTATAGAAATAAAGGGATGGGTCGGTGATGTAAAAGTGATCATTCCTGAAAATATTCCGGTGGACATTACAATCAATGTCAAAGTCGGGGAAGTGAAATTATTTGATCAAAAATCCGCTGAAATCAGGTCTGATTTCTACTACCAGTCACCTGGATATGTGGAATCAAGCAGAAAAATAAAACTTTTAATAAACGTAAAAGTAGCTTCGATCAGGGTCAGTGAAGTATAAAAGCAAGAATATATGAGGTGGTCACCAACTTTAGGAAGGAGGGAAAGGATTGGATCATTCTTCTACCATCAGGAATTTGATTTTTAAAAGCTTTTTTATGATGGCGATCATGGCGACCCTGATCTCCTTCGTCATTCTTCAAATCTATTTGTTTATCTCAGAGAATGAGGGTGTTTCGCTTGGTCTTTCCATATACCTGATACTTACACTGTTTCTGATCCTTATGGTATTAAGTGTATATTTTGGATTCCGGACAAGCTATACATTCAAAGGGCGTATTGACGATATTTCCACTTTTGTGACTCTGCTGAGAAGCGGGAAGTTTTCTGCAAGGGTCGATTGGCATGAGCATGACGAGCTCGGAATGCTGGCAGATGAATTAAACCAGCTTGCAAGATACATTCAAGAACAGGTGAAGTCTTTACAGCGTTTGGCTGACGAGAAATCAGAACTTGCTGAGCGGGCTCACGGAGCTGCTGTCATGGAGGAGCGCCAGAGACTGGCCAGGGATCTGCATGATTCAGTGAGTCAGCAGTTGTTTGCATTGAATATGCTGTCTTCTGCAGCGCTTAAAAGCATGGGCAATCATCCTGATAAAGCAGAAGGGATCATGGTACAGGTGGCGGAAATAGCTGCTAAGGCTCAGGGAGAAATGAGGGCACTGCTTCTTCATTTAAGACCCATAGACTTAAAAGGCGAGAGTCTTTGTGAAGCATTGACGATTCTCATTCACGAATTAAAGGAGAAGACACAGCTTGAAATTGAAGCAAGCCTTGATGGAATAGAGAATCTTTCAAAAGGGACGGAAACACATTTGTTCAGAATCATCCAAGAAAGTCTTTCAAACATCCTGCGTCATTCAGAAGCAACAAAAGTGAAGATCATGACTGAGAAAAAAGATGGATTCATTACCTTATATATAAGTGATAACGGGATAGGGTTCAATTTAAGAGAAAGCAAGATGACGTCTTATGGACTTCAAACGATGAGGGAACGGGCTGAAGAAATCGGCGGATACTTTCAAATCCGTTCCAAAGATAAAGAAGGGACGTATATCGATTTGAGAATTCCGGTCTGAATAAGGGGGAGAGCATTGTGGAGAAAGTGAAAGTGATGATTGTCGACGATCATGAGATGGTCAGGCTAGGAATCAAAACCTATCTGCTCACTGAAGATCGAATCGAGTTTCTTGGGGAAGCAAAGAGCGGTAATGAAGCTGTGCAGCTTGCCAAGATCTATAAACCGGATGTTATTTTGATGGATCTATTGATGGAAGACGGCAACGGAATTGAAGCAACTGAAAAAATATTATCCTATCATGGCAGCTGTAAAATCATAATTCTTACAAGCTATTATGATGATGAAAAAGTTTTTCCGGCGATAGAAGCGGGTGCCCATAGCTATCTGCTGAAAACAGCAAGTGCCGAAGAAGTCACTTCTGCTATTTATAAAGCGGCAAAAGGAGAATCCGTCATTGCTTCCAAAGTCGCAGATAAAATGATGACAAGATTCAGACCGCAAGAAAGAAAGCCCCATGAAGATTTAACAACGAGGGAATTTGAAGTCTTGAGGTGTCTCGGGGAAGGAATGACCAATCAGGAAATTTCCGGTGTCTTATACATAGGGGTAAAAACGGTGAAAACGCATGTAAGCAATATCTTAAGCAAACTGGGAGTAGCCGACCGGACGCAGGCGGCGATTTATGCAAATAGGAATGGAATCTTATATAAAAATGATTGACAACGCTAAAAGGCTGACAGGAATTCCTGCCAGCCTTTTAAAATAGGCCTTACGTGTTGAAGGATATGATACATCAGGAGTTCAATCTTCAGTAACCTGGTACTCTGTTACATAAGATGCCCCCGAAAAGATATCTTTTTTGGCATCGATTCCTTCTTCTGTTCCCCTTTTTTCATGAGCTTTCTGATATTGCTTGGATTCCTGCCAGCCTAAGAAGCTTTTGCGATCTTCCCAAAGCGTCATGATCACATATGTATCGCTCTCCAACGGGCGAAGCACACGAATGGCGATAAAGCCTGGAACTTCTTCAATCAGTCCTGCACGATTTTTGAACCGGTATTCGAATATGGGGCGCCCTTCGTCGGTAACAGGGATGTTATTGAAAACGGCATACCCTCTCTTTTCTAACGAGCCCGATTGGTCGACAACCTCATATCTTCTGGGGGATTCGAATACGCTCTCCCCATCTGATTCATGAACAAGAAGGGCATCTGATTCCTGCATAAGAATCATATTTTTATCCGGATGCTTCTTTAAAATCTTACTTAAAAATTCATGAGTTCCTGTCGTCATATACATATTCATCATCATTCACCTCGTAAAAGTAGTCTCCCTATTAATCTTCCCTATTCTCATCAATCTGTAACCTGATTTCCATGATTTTTCGGCCCGGCCTGCCAGCATTCCTGTTTAAAATCGGCAAATTTATGACATTTTCTGTTGATAACTATACATTTTAATTATAAAAGTCTATAGTTTATAAGGGTTACAGTTGTACGGTTAAACAATTTTAGAATTTACTTCATTTATTATACAATAGAATCAATGGATTTTCGAAAGGTGGCCGACAGGTATGAAACAGATAAATGACACATTTTTAAAAGCAGCAAAAGGTGAAAAAACAGACTATACACCGGTATGGTATATGAGACAGGCTGGCCGTTCACAGCCTGAATATAGAAAGATAAAGGAAAAATATTCCTTATTCGAAATTACGCATCAGCCTGAGCTTTGTGCGTATGTGACGAGACTTCCGGTAGAACAATATGATGTGGATGCTGCGATTCTATATAAAGATATCATGTCACCGCTTCCAGCAATCGGGGTGGATGTAGAAATCAAGTCGGGAATCGGTCCTGTCATCGACAACCCGATCCGTTCTGCAGCAGATGTTGAGAGACTTGGGCAAATAGATCCTGAAAGTGATGTTCCTTATGTTCTGGATACAATCAAACTTCTTACACAGGAACAACTATCTGTGCCGCTGATCGGATTTGCAGGAGCACCATTTACGATGGCAAGCTACATGATTGAAGGCGGTCCTTCCAAGAACTACAATAAAACTAAAGCATTCATGTACTCTGAGCCAAAAGCATGGTTCGCTCTAATGGACAAGCTTGCCGATATGACAATTACGTACGGAAAAGCCCAAATCAAAGCTGGGGCATCAGCTTTCCAAATCTTTGATTCCTGGGTAGGTGCATTAAATGTACAGGATTACAGAACATTCATCAAACCGATCATGGAAAAGATCTTCACTGCTTTAAAAGAAGAGAATGTTCCTTTAATCATGTTTGGTGTGGGAGCCAGTCATTTGGCAAAAGAGTGGCATGACCTTCCCCTCAATGTAGTAGGACTAGACTGGCGTCTGCCGATTAGAGAAGCGCGTGAGATGGGCATTTCAAAAACGGTTCAAGGGAATCTTGACCCGGCCATCCTGCTTGCCCCTTGGGAAGTAATCGAAGAAAGAGCCAAAGCCATATTGGATCAGGGAATGGAACTGCCTGGCTACATTTTTAACTTGGGACATGGGGTATTCCCATCCGTCAATCCAGACACCCTGAAACGTTTGACGGCTTTTGTACAAGAATACAGTGCGAGATAATGCATCCCTGTAACAATAGATGGATCAGACACTAAACATGAGGTGAAAACAAATGGCAAAAAAGAAGATGGGTCTGTTGGTTATGGCCTACGGAACTCCATATAAAGAAGAAGATATTGAACGCTATTATACTCATATCCGTCATGGAAGAACACCTTCTGAAGAAATGCTTGAAGACCTGCGTGGAAGATATGAGGCGATCGGCGGCATCTCGCCGCTTGCCAAGATTACGATGGATCAGGCAAAGAGCCTTGAGGAACATTTAAATTCCATGCAGGATGAGATCGAATTTAACATGTACCTCGGCTTGAAGCATATTGAACCATTTGTCGAAGATGCAGTGGAACAGATGCATAAAGACGGCATCAAGGAAGCTGTATCCATTGTCCTTGCTCCCCATTTTTCCACATTCAGTGTTAAATCGTATAATGGTAGAGCAAAAGAAACTGCAGAGAAATTGGGCGGTCCTTCCATTACATCAGTTGAGAGCTGGTATGATGAGCCAAAATTCATCCGTTATTGGGTAGAAAAAGTTAAAGAGACGTTCAAGAGTATGAACGATGAAGAACGTCAGAGTGCTGTCCTGATTGTATCTGCGCACAGCCTGCCGGAACGCATCCTTCAGTCTGGAGATCCGTATCCGCTGCAGCTGGAGGAGACGGCGAAAATGATAGCTGAAGGTGCCGGCGTGGACAACTATGCCGTTGGTTGGCAAAGTGAAGGGAATACCCCAGATCCTTGGCTGGGTCCTGACGTACAGGATTTGACGCGAGACCTTCATAAGGAGAAAGGGTACAAAACATTTGTATACACTCCAGTAGGTTTCGTTGCCGATCATTTAGAGGTATTGTATGATAATGACTATGAATGTAAAGTGGTAACCGATGAGATAGGTGCAAGCTACTATCGACCTGAGATGCCGAACGCAAAACCTGAGTTCATTGAAGCAATGGCGGATGTCATTTTAAAACACATGAATAAGTAAGTCATCTCTCGTACCGAAATGACGAGGATGTGAAGGACTGCAGCTGATGAGTTCATTCTCAGGAGCTCAGTCCTTCTATTTATTGATAAGGAAGCGCGCACTACTGCACGTTTTGTTTTCTGAATAATGAGCAAACTCCAGATAAAGATCATTAGAGATTAATAATTAGATAAAGAAGGCGATGTTTATGAGGGGACAACAATTGAAAAAGGTTGTGGTCATTGGCGGAGGAATTACTGGTCTGGCAACCGCTTATTATTTGCAAAAAGAAATCAAGGAAAAAAACCTTCCCATCGAACTGAAATTAGTAGAGGCCTCCCACCGATTAGGCGGCAAAATTCAAACACTAATCAAAGACGGTTATGTCATAGAAAGAGGTCCTGATTCATTTGTCCCGCGTAACACAAGCCCGATTACTCTGGCAAAAGAAATTGGGCTCCAGGATACGCTTGTCAGCAGCACTTGGGGGAAATCATTTGTTATTGCCGGAGGGGAACTTTACCCTATGCCCGGAGGTTCCATCATTGGTATTCCGACCCAAATCGCCCCATTCATCACCACGAATCTATTTTCTATCACTGGAAAAATGAGAGCTGCCGCTGACTTTATCCTTCCGCGCTCCCCGGTGACTGATGATCAATCACTCGGCAGATTTTTCAGAAGACGAATGGGGAATGAAGTAGTCGATAATCTAATCGAGCCATTGCTGACTGGTATCTATGCCGGGGACATCGATCAATTAAGTCTCATGTCTACATTTCCTGAACTGCACCAGATTGAACAAAAGCACCGAAGTCTGATTGCCGGTATCAAAAAAGCTGCCTCCCAGACCGAAAAAGTACAGAAGAACGGAAGGTTCATGACCTTTTCAAGGGGTCTTCAATCACTCGTCGACGGAGTGGAAAACGCGCTTCAACCTCAAACGATTTATAAAGGGATGAAGGTTTCTCAGATTCACAAAGAAGCAAATAAAGGCTACACGGTTGAGTTTACAAACGGGCATGTACTGGAAGCGGACAGTGTAGTGGTCACCACGCCACACCATTCCTTGCAATCCATGTTTCCTTCCTATTCATTCATGGATTATCTAAAGGAAATGCCGGCAACTTCAGTAGCGACTGTCGCAATGGGCTTTGACCAGTCAGCGCTTAGAAAGAATGTGGAGGGCAACGAATTTATTGTGTCGAGAAATAGTGACTATTCAATCACAGCCTGCACTTGGACGCATAAAAAATGGCCGCACAGCGCACCTGATGGAAAGGTCTTGCTGCGTTGTTACCTTGGGAAATCAGGGGATGAAACCATTGTGGATTTATCAGATGATCAAATAGAGCAAATCGTGCTCGAAGACTTGGAGAAAATCGTGGATTTAGAAGGGAAGCCTGAATTTACAGTCGTCACCCGTTACAAGGATTCAATGCCTCAGTACACTGTTGGTCATAAAGAGCGGACGAAAGCACTTTATCAACACATGGCAGAAAGGTTACCCGGGGTCTTCATCGCCGGCAGTTCATTTGAAGGACTGGGCATTCCTGAGTGTATTGAGCAAAGTGAAAAAGTGGTTCGGAAAGTAGTCAATTATATGCAATAAATATGAAGAGAATGGGACAGAAGTATTTTAGACCAAGTAAAACCCAAACTAATTTGCGTTCTAAAAGGCAAATTAGTTCGGGTTTTTATTTGTTCAAATGAACAATTAGATTTATCTCTTTCTAGCGGTTGATTGGAGTGCAAGACGAAGACTCATACGGGAAGAGTAGCTTATGTGAGACCTGTCCAGCGACGGGGCTTAGAGGCACATGTCATAAGTCAAACCGGCCAAGAAGGCAAAGAGCGCCTTCGTGCCCGATTCACCTTATGCCACCCGCCTCTGAGCGAAGCCTCTCCGCTTTTCTACCCGCAGGCTTGCCGAGGAGGCTCACGGGCTACCCGCGGAAAGCGAAGTCTTGCACGGAAATCATTAGCGGTATTAAGAGACTACTCTGAAATTCTTTGTCTTTATAAGGAGGTTTTATAGTTTTGTCCCAGCCTCTTCGTTGTAAACCACATCTACTTCACAACTCTATACCTCGCATGCTGCATCACCCAGTTTTGGGGAAATGCACTTCCGAGTACCCAATAACTCATCCCTCTCAGTTTATATTCATCCAATGTGTTATGCTTGGCTGCTATGCTCCTGGCATCTTCAAACCAAACTTCGTGCTGCTGCCCCGTTTCATCCCAATATTTAAAAAAGGGTGCCTGATATTCTGTGTCATACTGAATCCGTACACCGTATTTACCTGCTAAATCAACTGCAGCAAGCGGCGATACGGTCTTGGCGAATGTTCCATCTACCCACGGGACCTTCCAATCCCGGCCATATAAAGGCACACCCATGAGGATTTTATTCCGGGGAATAACAGTAACGGCGTAATCCAATACTTTTTTTACTTCATTGATGGGAGCAATCGCCCAAGGCTTCCCGCCTGCCCACCCCCACTCGTAGGTCATGATCACGACAAAGTCAACGATTTCCCCGTGAGCTTTATAATCATGGGCTTCATATAACAGTCCTTTTTGATCTTCCTTGATTTTAGGAGCCAGCGCAGTCGATACTGAATATCCTTTCGGTTTAAGTGCCGCTGTAACCTTTCGAAGGAAGCGATTATAATTTTCGCGGTCTTCGGGATAGACGTATTCAAAGTCAAAATTAACACCCTTATATCCTTTAGTTTCCATTGTTTTCATCAGATTTGAAATAAGAGTGGCCTGAAGTGTTTCGTTACGGAGAATAGCAGCAGCTAAATCCGAGTCAAACATTGTACCGGAATAATTCGTCAATACAAGCAGTGGATCAACACTTGTGTCATAAGCGGCGGATATCAACCCCTCGTCATTTAAAGCAGAGAGGGTCCCATCTTCTTTAATGGAATAAGTGAACGGAGTCAGATACGTAAAGTAATTTCCTAATCCCCTTACCTCACCGACCCCTTCGCTGCCGGTTTGCGTAATATATGCATTGATTTCAGTTGATTTCTTCTTATTGGGGATCCGGATTTTTTGGTCGGGATAGATAAGTGAAGGGTTTGGGATTTGATTTGCATCTAAAATGTCCTGCAAACCAACTTTATAGTTGTAGGAAATGGTATAGAGAGTGTCCCCGGATTTGACTGTATGGATGAAGAATGGAAGGACGATCAGCTGTCCGATGTAAAGCTGCGAAGGATTTGATATTTGGTTGAAGTCGATCAGTTCCTGAAGACCGATGTTGAATTTCTGACTGATTTTATTTAAAGTATCGCCCGGCTGTACGATATATTCTTTAAGGGGTTCGGGGATGATGAGACTTTGTCCGATAATAAGAATGTTTACATTTTTCAATTGATTGCCATAGGAAATCTGGGCCATGTCAACGTTGAATTGCCGGGAAATGGACCAAAGCGTATCACCGCTTTTTACAACATAGATATTCATGTGGCACCTCCTAGCCTGAGTGTTCTATATAGCTTATTCTTGAGGGCTTATTTATTATGTAGGCTCTTTTCGCAAACTTTGTGGTTTGCACAGAAATCAACAGCGGTGTTTAAGCGGTCAATTACAAAGAGACAATATGTACATAATAAAAGAGTTGTGTATTTCGAATAGGTGTGATAGATTTATTCATGTATTAATGACTGAAATTCGATTTTGGTCATATAGTCAAAAAGAGGTGAGCGAATGGCAGTTAACCGGAAACAACAAATAGTAGAGGCAGCTTCCAAGTCATTTTCTTTATTCGGTTATAAAGCAACAACCATGGATCAGGTTGCTAAGCTTGCAAATGTTGGTAAAGGCACGATTTATACGTTCTTCAAAAATAAAGAAGAATTATTTGATGAGATTGTCACATCATTAATCAATGAAATGAATAAGGAAGCAGAGGAAGTGATTGACCCTCAAGAGTCCTTTTCGGAGAATGTTCATCGTGCACTGTTTCGCCTGCTTGAGTTCCGTAAAGAGCATAAGCTGACGATTAAGCTGTATCAGGAAGCAAGGGAAATCGGAACACCAGCAGTATCAGAAGTGATTGATCGAATGGAGAAAGCGGTCATCGAGTTTGTGAGTCATCGAATTGAAAAAGCGATTGCCTCAGGAGCGATTAAGCCATGCAATCCAGAAATGACCGCATTTATTATGTTGAAGTTATACGTCTCATTGATCTTCGATTGGGAACGGGCGCATGGGCCACTCGATAAAGACGAAATTTCCAATCTGTTTGAACTGTATCTAATAAAAGGGTTATCTGCAGGATAGTCCTTTATTTTTGATCAAAAATGACCAATCGAATAAAACGGTCAATTATTTTTTTGTGCCGAAATGACTATTTGAGATAATTAGTCAATCATTCTATTTATAGGAGGAAAATATGAAGAATTCATTAACAAGTTCTGAATTTAAAGCGATTTTTCGCAACAAGAAACTGCTTATACCCATTCTCGCTGTACTATTCATCCCTGTCTTATACAGTGGTATGTTTCTTTGGGCGTTTTGGGATCCGTATGAACAGCTGAATGATTTACCCGTGGCGGTTGTAAACAGTGACCTCGGTGCAGAGTTTAATGGGGAGGAACTTCATATCGGATCAGATCTCGTTGAGAAACTGAAGGATAGCGGCCAATTTGACTTTCATTTTGTAGATAAAGAAGAAGGTTACAGGAATCTGGAAAAACAGGACTATTATATGCTTGTAGAAATTCCCGAGGATTTCTCTGAAAATGGTACCACGCTTCTGGATGATCATCCGAAAAAACTCTCCTTGAAGTATGTACCGAATGAAAGCTTTAACTTCTTGTCTGCTCAAATCGGTGATACAGCGATGAAAGAAATCAAAGCCACTCTTTCAAAATCTGTGTCCGAAACCTATGCGGAAACGATGTTTGGCAAAATCCAGGAAATGGGTGACGGCTTCCAGACAGCGAGTGATAAGGCAGGGGAAATCAACAATGGAGCCATAGACTTGTCCAAAGGTGCACAAACATTAAAGGATAATTTAACTGTTCTGGCTGAAAAGAATGTTGAAATGACTGACGGCGTCGCAAGAACGAAGGCAGGTGCTGCTGAACTTTCCAAGGGAGCGAAAGAATTATCAGACGGTGTCGGAGTCATATCGGATAAAACTCAGCAATTGTATAAAGGAACGCAGGAAATTCAATCAGGGATTGATGCTCTTGCAAGCGGGATCGATAAGAGCAAGGCAGGTCTCGAAGAAGTCGATGCAGGACTGAATAGCGCAATCGACAATACAGCAAAATTATATGCTGGTTCTCAAACCCTGACCGAAAAAATAGGGGAGCTCCAGGCAGGAGCGGATCGTGCAGAAGCTGGTGCTCAAGCGATAGGGGCAGGAGCCGATGAACTCGAAAAACAATTGGCTCCATTCATGGCCAGCCTTCCAGAGGAGAAACAGGCTCATTTACAGGCTGCTATTAATCAGATTAAACATGGTGCCACAGGTTTGGAGACAGGCACAGGGTCTCTTAGCAGCGGTGCATCTGAGCTGCAAAAAGGTGCCGGCAGTCTTGCAGGAGGCATCGGACAATTAAATGAAGGTCAGAGAAAGCTTCTAGGGGGAGTCAACCAATTAGTTGATGGGTCGGCTCAGCTTTACCAAGGCTCCAACCAGCTTCAGGCGGGTCAGGGTGAAATGGTGAAGAACGTTGGCCTGTTAACTCAAAAAATGGGGGAAGTCCATCAAGGAACGATTAGCGTTGCATCTGGTGCAAGCGAATTAAGCTCAGGTCTAAATAAAGTGTATGATGGTTCGAACCAATTAACAGATGGCTCTAAAAAGCTTGCAAATGGCTCGAAAGAATTAGCAGAAGGAACGACGAAGCTATCAGAAGGAACCACCGAGTACGAAGAGAAATTAAGAGACGCAGCCAAGGAAGCCGGCAGTGTCCATCCTAATGGAGATACGTATGATATGATGGCGGGACCCGTTGATGTGAAAAATGAAAAAATCAATCATGTGCCGAACTACGGAACTGGTTTTGCTCCGTACTTCTTATCCCTTGGGCTGTTTGTGGGCGCACTATTGATTTCGATTGTATTTCCATTGAAAGAGCCTGCTGATCGTCCGTCCAGCGGAATGAGCTGGTTCTTGGGTAAATTCACGGTTCTTACGACAGTGGGGATCATCCAATCCCTGATTGCGGCAGCAATCTTACTGTTTGGATTAGGTCTTGAAGTGGAGAGTGTACCATTGTTCCTTCTTTCCACTATCATCACAAGCCTTACGTTCCTTGCATTGATTCAAATGCTTGTGACGATCTTGGGCGATCCTGGACGATTTGTTGCGATCATCATCTTGATCCTGCAATTGACGACAAGTGCCGGAACATTCCCATTGGAGTTGATTCCAAGTGCACTACAGCCAATCAGTGCGTTGCTTCCGATGACATACTCAGTATCAGCTTTCAAAGCAGTCGTCTCAAGCGGCGATTTTGGTTTCATGTGGCAGAACCTCATGATCTTGCTGGGGTATTTCCTTGTCTTCATTGTCCTTACTTCAATTTTCTTTATTGGATTATTCAAGAAACAATTTACAAAAACAGCCGAAGCTTAATATGCAAATGGAGATGCTCCGGCATCTCCTTATTACATTCATAAAATAGACAAACCATTGTTGAGTATCAAGGTGTATACTTTGTGGTGGGAAGTTCAAAATGGTTATTAAGCATAATGTTGTTTATCAAAGGAGAGTTATGATGAAGAAGACACTGCTATTCTTATTTATGAGTGTACTGGCATTATTTGCTTCTGCTTGCGGAGACTCAAATGCGGGGGAATCATCCGGGGATGAGAACAATATGGAACCCATTGCGGCAAAGCTGGATGTTCCTGAAAAAGGTGACAAAGGAGAAGCCATTACTCTTTCCACGAAAGTTATGCAAGGTGATGAGAATGTGGAAGATGCAGATGAAGTGAAATATGAGATATGGAAAAATGGTCATAAAGAAGAAAGTGAAATGATCAAGGCAAGGCATGACAAGGACGGCGAGTATATAGCTGAAAAAACATTTGATGAAGACGGTATGTATTCGGTGCAGGTCCATGTGACGGCCCGCGATATGCATACCATGCCGAAGACTGAAATAACGATCGGTGAAGCTCATGAAGATGGACATGGAGATGAAGGCGGCGATGACCACCATGGCCACCATGAAAGTTCTGTTTCTATTCACTTGATGAAGCCTGATTCCATTAAAGCGAATGAAGAAGCTGAATGGAACGTGCATGTGGAAAACGAAGGGAAAGCATTGGGTGGTGCAGAAGTGCGTCTGGAAATCTTTAAAGAAGGACAGGAGAAGCATGAATGGGTGGACCTTGCCGCAGGTGAAGACGGTGAGTATAATGTTTCTTACGCCTTTCCGGAGAAAGGGATGTATAACGTTCAGGTCCATGTGACCAAAGGGGAAGAAATCCACGAACATACAATGCAGACAGTAGAAGTTAAATAATAGTAAAAAGGATGCTCTCAGTTTAATGGAGCATCCTTTTTATTATCCATTTCCGGCGGCCAGCACCCTCAAGAAGTCAAAGAACGTCATCTCAGGCAGGTTTTACACTTAGGTCTACATCCGTCTCTCAATAACCCAATTGATCCTTAGTATTCGTAGTCAGTCGTACATTTCTCGCAGTAAATACCGTAACATTCATGCTGCTCTTCAATTACTTCCCCACATTGTGCACAAGACTTAGGCGGCAAATTTCGAAAGAATTCCATAATATTTTTTACCATGTTCATCACCCTCCGTAATTTTTAATTCACCCGTCATTTGTTTGTGTTATATAACTGGTGTGTTAATTTATTTTATTGTATTATAACAGTATGAATCCCGTCAATGGTTTATTCAAAATTAGGCGGAAAAAATGAAAAAATAGGCAGAATGCAGTATAGTAGGGTTGTATGACAAAATTCGCCGGGGAGGTTCAACATGAAGCTGACCATCATCGGTCATTGGGGTGGATATCCGAAGGCAGGCGAAGCCAGCACAGGGTATTTGCTCGAACACAATGGCTTTACATTATTAGTGGATTGCGGGAGCGGGGTGCTCTCCCATTTACAAAAATATATTGATCCCACTGAATTGGATGCCGTACTAATTTCCCATTATCATCCGGATCATATTGCTGACATCGGTGTACTGCAGCACGCTTTATTAATACAGTATTTCTTAGGGAAATCGAATGGTTCATTGCCGGTTTATGGCCATGCGGAAGATGCCCAGGGTTTCCGATCACTTACATATAAACAATTCATGAAAGCCCATGCGTACAATGAGAAGTCCAAATTGACTATCGGACCATTCTCGGTAACATTTGTGAAGACCAAACATCCTGTGCCATGCTACGGTATGAGAATTGAAGCGGATGGGAAATCCATTTTTTACACAGCTGATTCAGCCTTCAAAGAAACTTTTGTACCGTTTGGAAAGGATACAGATCTGCTGCTTTGTGAGTGTAATTTCTATGGAGATATGGACGCTTCGGGGGCTGGTCACATGACAAGCCTGGATGCTGGGAGACTTGCTCACGAAACAGGGGTTAAGAAGCTGATTCTGACTCACCTTCCTCATTTTGGGGACCTGGAACAATTAGTCTCCGAAGCGAAAACAATCTATAATGGGGACGTTCAGCTCGCCAAACAGGGGATGGAAATCACGATTTAGGAGGATTTACGATGTTATTTATTGATAATAAAGGGATCACAGATCCAAGAATTAACTTGGCAATTGAAGAGTATGCATTAAAGAACCTCGACATCAACGAAAGTTACTTATTGTTCTATATCAATGAACCTTCAATCATCATCGGTAAAAACCAAAATACAATCGAAGAAATCAATACAGAATATGTTGAAAAAGAAGAGCTTCACGTAGTGAGGCGCCTTTCAGGCGGAGGTGCCGTATACCACGATCTCGGTAACTTGAATTTCAGTTTCATCACAAAGGATGATGGAGAAAGCTTTCACAATTTCAAGAAGTTCACTGAACCCGTTGTAAAAGCTTTAAATAAGCTTGGTGTCAACGCTGAACTGAGTGGACGGAATGATTTGCTGGCAGAAGGAAGAAAAATCTCAGGTAATGCCCAGTTCTCTACAAAAGGACGAATGTTCAGCCACGGCACGCTATTGTTTGATTCGGAAATGGAAAACGTTGTGTCCGCATTGAAAGTGAAGAAGGATAAAATTGAATCGAAGGGGATCAAATCCATCCGAAGCCGTGTCGCGAACATCTCTGAGTTCCTTCCTGAAAAAATGACCATTGAAGAGTTCCGTTCCACCCTTCTTGACTACATTTTTGATGGGAGCAATGTAGAAGAATATGTCCTGACAGAAGAAGACTGGAAAAACATACATGAACTTTCCAAAGAACGCTATCAAAACTGGGATTGGAATTATGGAAAATCCCCGAAATTCAATCTTCAGCATTCACACCGTTTCCCTGTTGGACAGATTGATGTCCGTCTGGAAGTGAACAAAGGTTCCATTGAAAACTGTAAGATTTACGGAGACTTTTTTGGCGTCGGCAACGTAGAAGACGTTGAAAATAAGTTGATTGGCACACGATATGAACGCAAAGAAATTGCACAAGCATTGGAAGGTGTAGATATTCAACACTATTTTGGCAATATAACAAAAGAGGAATTTGTTGATTTGGTGTATTAATACAGAAAGATGAAAAGTGCTTCCTATTCGGGGAGCGCTTTTTTAAATTGCAGCCAGTAAAAAGATTCCGCTATTTTATGTGCGATGTATCTTCCTTTTCGCTATCTGAAGTCTTCGGTTTCTATTATAGAATCAGCAGTGGACATAGTGTATGGTAGGATTCTACCATTGTAAATATAGAACTAAATATTTATGTACCGTTATGAATTATTATTCTATTATTATAGTATTACATAATTTGGAGGTACATACATGAAAAACAAGATTATTGCAGGTATTGCTAGTTTTACACTGCTGGCTTCCACCCCATTTAACGTAATGGCCGAATCTCCCCAAACGGTCATTCAAAACACTCAATTAGAGGAAAAAGAGAAGAGCTTATTTAATAGTGAGCACTACGATTTTGTGAAGTACTCACAAATAGAAGGGAAACTGGATGCTCTTGCGAAAGAAAGCAACCGGATTTCTGTTGAAAAGAGTGAAACCAAGTCTGCTCTTGGGCAGGATATGTATGTCGTGACAGTGTCCGATCCTTCAGCAAAAGGAAAATTTGGATTTTATAAAGGTCTTCGCAAAAAGATGATCCAATCACCGGAAAAAGCCCAGGATTTCATCGATAAGCATCCCGATCTAAAAGTACCTGTCATGATAAATGGTTCTATCCATGGTACCGAATTTGTAGGCACTGACGCAGTTCTTCAATTAATTGAACGATTCGCAACCGACAATGACGAGGAGACCAAATCAATTTTAGAAGACCATATTCTCATTTTCAACGTGACAGCTAATCCTGATGGGCGTATCGGTGCAACCCGCTTCAACGGGAATGGAATCGATCTCAATCGTGACTTCATCACCCAGTCCCAGCCTGAAACGGAACATATGGTCGATTTAATCACGGAATGGAATCCGATGGTGTTCCTTGATCTTCATGGATATGTGAAGGGGTTCGGCGGACCTTCAAAACCCGGTTTGATTGAGCCGTGCACTCCTCCCCATAATCCCAACTATGAATATGATCTGTATTCAAAATGGGCCATGAGTCAGGCAGAAGCAATGGAAGCAAGCATTGTAGGAAATAAGGCTGACTATGAAAATACAAATACTGAGACATCAAAAGTAGATTATCAGAATATGGAAGGTACATACATCCCACAGCGTGATGATTCGGCAGGGTGGGACGATTATCCACCGATCTTCACCCCGATGTATGCAATGTATCATGGAGCATACGGCTATACGCTTGAAGCACCGACAAATGATTGGGATGGCGTCAAGTGGACATATGATGCTGTTATAGGAGCGTTGAACTTTGCAAGTGAAAACAAAACGGAAATGGTAAAAGATCAAATTGAAGTGTTTAAACGCGGTGTCCAATTCGATCACCCATTCCATAAGGAAGGGCATTTCCCGTCTGCATATATTTTACCCCTTGACGAACATGATCAAACGGCCACTCAAAAAGCTGTAGAGCACCTTCAAGACAACGTGGAGGAAGCGAAAAAAGAGTTTACATATGATGGTGTGACTTATCCCAAAGGCACTTACATCGTACCGATGGATCAGGCAAAAGCCGGACTTGCCAATACGATGCTTTGGGATGGTGAAGATATCACGGAAGATACACCGAGCATGTATGACATTTCCGCCTGGAATTTGCCGGAATTATGGGGATTCCAAGCAATTGAGGTAAGCAGTGAAGATCAACTGAATGTGAAGTCCAATGAAGTGCGGGTACTTGATTCGAAAGGAGAAGTGATTGGAGACGGACCATTCGCCATTCCAAATTCTTCAGTGGAATCTGTATCACTGGCAAATCAGCTATTAAATGATGGCCACACTTTATCCAGGGGCAGCGATGGTACATTGTATGCCGACAGTTCAGCCAAGCCAGAGATTCAAAGACTTGTAAAGGATTCAGCTGTAACAATCTCCACTGAGGCCATTCCTGAGGGGGCAGAAGAAATTTCCGCCAAGAAAGTGACAGTCCTCAAAGATGGCGGAATCAATAAGGCTCAATCCCATTCCGGTACAAAATTGGCATTGGAGAGACTTGGGTTCCAGGTTGTTGAAAAAACTCCTGTGCAGGTAGCTGAAGAAGGTTTGGGAGATAGTGATGTTTTTATTTATAATGGAAAATCAAGTTTGATTTCTTATGACAACAGTGCGGCCAATCAGGAGTTTGGACTACAGAGTCCTGCTCAATATGAAGCGTTTAAAGCTAACGTGGAAAGCTTTATAGCTGAAGGAGGCAAGTATCTGGCTATCGGGGCTGGCGCTTCCCAAGCATCAACCAAACTTGGCCTGAGTGACGTGGAAGTAAAAACTGGCGGATCAAACAGCAACGGCATCGTTCAGCTGACACACGGAGATTCAACCTATACAGCTGGGTATAATGCTGCGGATCTCGGGTTTGTCTACCAGCCTGCCTGGTACTCAAATACTGAAAACAAGGAAGTATTATCAAGCTATAAAGATAGTGAAGATTTCTTTATGGCAGGTCACTGGAAAGATAGAGGACAAGCGCAGGGGAAACCGGTCATGGTGAAAGACGGAAATGTCATGTTCATTGGATTGGAACCAACCTTCCGCGATCATACAGATTACCTGTTCCGACTGGTGTCAAACGCGATTTTTGCCGGAACAAACTAATCATCATCACAAGATAGACTGTCCTGAAAGAGGGCAGTCTTTTCCTTTATTCTATTAAACTTTTTATGATGCGGGGGACTTGTATTAATAGTATTCTTTATATAAAATATATTTTGAATACTTTTAATAATTAGATGAATGACCATTCATTCATTTTACAAAGGGGAGGGATTTCAATGAATATTTCATCACGATTAGAACAAATTGCTCTACAAAATTCAGATAAGACAGCTTATCATTTCCTTGATCACTCGAGTACATACGGTGAGTTAAATGCTGGTGTGTCTAAATTTGCAAGCGGGTTGGAGCAGCTGGGGTTGAAAAAAGGGGATCATATCGCACTTGTGCTTGGGAATTCACCACATTTCGTCATAGGGCTGTATGGTGCACTGCGCCTTGGATTAAAGGTCATTCCTGTTAATCCGATTTATACACCTGACGAAATCGGCTATATCCTTAAAAACGGGGATGTCAAAGCCATTGTTACGTTAGATCTGCTTCTCCCGTTAATTGAGAAGATGCAGCACCTACTGCCTGATGTGCAGAACTTTATTCTCTGTGAATCTGGTGATGAACGTGCAAAAGGGATTGATCTAGAAAAACTTTCTCAAGTAAACCCAAAATTGAAATCGTTTTCAGGTGTACTGTCCAATGGGGATATGGGCTTTAAAGGACCTGAAATCGATGAAGAAGAAGTCGCCATCATCCTGTACACGTCAGGTACAACAGGAAAGCCAAAAGGAGCCATGCTGACACATAAGAACATTTACTCAAATGCAATGGATGTCGGCAGCTACTTGAAGATGAATGAAGAAGACCGGGTCATCACCGCGCTTCCTATGTTCCACGTCTTCTGTCTGACTGTCGTTTTGAATGCACCATTGATGACCGGAGCGACATTATTGATCGTCCCGCGCTTCAGTCCAAGTGATATTTTTGCCCTTTCGAAAGAATATCAGCCGACTGTGTTTGCGGGTGTTCCGACGATGTACAACTTTCTTTATCAGTATCCTGAAGGCAATCCGGAAGATTTATCTTCGCTGCGCCTATGCATTTCAGGCGGAGCTTCTTTACCGGTGGCCCTGCTTAAAAATTTCGAAAAGAAATTCAATGTCATGATTTCGGAAGGGTACGGATTATCTGAAGCATCACCTGTCACATGCTTCAATCCACTCGATCGCCCTAGAAAACCGGGTTCGATCGGTACCTCCATCATGAACATCGAGAATAAAGTAGTCGATGAGCTCGGGGATGAAGTTCCTGTCGGGCAGGTGGGCGAACTGATCGTCAGAGGTCCAAACGTCATGAAAGGCTATTATAAAATGGAAGAAGAAACAGCTGCTGCCATTCGTGATGGCTGGCTATATACCGGGGATCTGGCCCGGATGGATGAAGAAGGCTACTTTTATATTGTAGACCGCAAAAAAGAATTGATCATCGTCGGCGGCTACAACGTCTATCCGCGTGAAGTGGAAGAGGTTCTCTATAATCACCCTCAAATTGTGGAAGCTGCAGTCATCGGTATTCCTGACCCTGAAATGGGGGAAGCAGTAAGCTGCTATGTGGTCAAAAATGACCCATCACTTTCGGAGGATGCAGTGATGGAGTATTGTAAAGAACATTTGGCTAAGTATAAGCTTCCTTCTCAAATTGAATTCCTTGAAGAACTGCCTAAAAATACAACAGGAAAGATATTGAGAAGAGCATTGAAGGAGCAGGTATTGCAGTCTTGATAAAAAGCTGTTCAGTGTAAACTGAGCAGCTTTTTTATTCCTGTTATTTCATTGATTTACTTTGCTGGAGAAGCTTTGATTCACCTTTCTCCCATCTTTCTACCTGTTCAATGGCTTCTTCCGTGGTAAAGCCCTGCCCTACTAAGACTCCTGATAAAATAAATTCCTGAAATAGATGAGTCAGGTTAATTCCTTCTTCTACTTCTGTAAGAGCACGGTCTACTAGAGGCTGGATGTACTCAACCCACTGATCTGGAAGACTTTTAGCCTCTCTAAAAGTATGAATATTCCAATCTGTCCCTCTATGGGAATATTGCAGATTGTGCTGGGGATGACAGCCAGGATGGTTATGGTAAAAACCATAGTACATACTAAATGCAGCTCCTTATTAGATAAGTACCATTGTCAGTTTATGGAATAGGCTTATATCTGTTGTGCCTATTTTAAAAGCTTTGCCACTGGTATGATTGCATATTTTGCTCGCACATCGAACATTCATGAAAGGGTTTTCTCTTTTTTTGTCGAATGATACATATTGAGAAACTATACAAACAAAGGGGAGAACAATCTTGGAATCTATCTTATTAGAACAAAAGGGGCATACAGCCATTGTAACGATTAACCGTCCAGAGGCGATGAATGCCTTTAATTATGATACGTTAAATGAATTACAGCAGGTAGTTGACTCACTGCGCCTCAATCCTGATGTACGTGTTGTGATTTTTACAGGAAGCGGCGAGAAAGCATTCAGCGTGGGTGCTGATTTGAAGGAGCGTAAAACGTTAACCGAAGCACAGGTGCTTCGAAACGTATATAAAATTGGGGAAGTCTTTCAATCCGTTGCGACGCTTCCGCAGCCGACGGTTGCAGCGATGAACGGCTACGCATTCGGCGGGGGGATGGAGCTTGCCCTAGCTTGTGATTTCAGACTGGCAGCAGCCGGCACATCAATGGGACTTACTGAAACCAGCCTTGCCATCATCCCTGGAGCGGGAGGGACACAGCGTCTGCCAAGATTGATCGGGGAATCGAAGGCGCTTGAACTCATCCTTACCGCAAAGCGGTTGACTTCAGAGGAAGCTCATCAGATTGGGTTGGTAACAAAGGTGGTAAGCAAGGATCACTTCCTCGAAGAAGTGGGTGCATTTGTCGAACCAATGCTTTCTAATGGTCCCGTCGCTCTTCAACAGGCAAAATATGCAGTGAAAAACGGTATGAACGTCGATCTACAAACCGGCCTGCAAATTGAAAGAAAAGCGTACGAAATCACAATCCCAACTGAGGATCGCGTGGAAGCGCTACTTGCGTTCAGTGAGAAGAGGAAGCCGGAGTTTAAGGGGAAATAGATTGATTTAGGAGAGCTCGCCTGTTTTTTAGGCGGGTTTTTTTATATAAGCGATGGGTTCGCGTTTACTGATTTAGGGGGTGGTATGAATGGTACGGTCGAGATGGGTTAGGGCTAGGGGCTTGGTAAGAGCCAGAAGGTTCATCCGTTCATGTTCAGTGGAAAGTCAATGGAAGATTTGTCTGTTTTGGCTGGATTGCAGTGGATGGGGGAGTTGTCTTTTGATTGAGGATTTTAGTGGTACGAGTTTTTTTTGAAAAGGGTTTTGACAAATTAGGGTTTTGTTTTTTTGTGTGGGGTGAGATAAAGAAAATTCGACTAGTTGCGCAATTATCAAGAATGTGGCGCAATTATTTTTAAAGTGGCTCAATAAATGGTAAAGCGGCGCAATTATCAATAAACCTGCGCAATTATCAGGAAAGTGGCGCAAATGATATTAATATATTTATATTCCAATTGGAAAGCAGGATTTTCCATATTTAAAGAGAAGTATTTATAGATAAATGATGAAGGAGTGATCAATTGTTTGCAAAAGACAGAGTAAAGCCAGTAAAGATTGACCAAAACGAAGCACTATTAAGGGGATTGGATGACAACCATCCAAAGATTCCACTCATTGATCAAGATCTCAAGAAAAGAAAGGCAGGTTTTAATGGAGAAAAAACGGTGGATTACCAATTAAGTTTCTTAACTGATAAGAAATACATGATATTCAATGATTTAAAACTTCCATTAACCCCTCACCACTTTCAAATCGACTCGTTACTATTTACGCCTTACTATACGTTAATCCTTGAAATAAAAAACATATCAGGTACCCTCACAATTGATTCCGAATTTAATCAACTGACTAAGAATTTCAATGGAATAGAAACAGGTTTTCTAGACCCTATAATGCAAGCACAACGCCAGAAGCTCTTCCTGCAAAGGTTTTTTTATGATCATAATCTGATTATCCCTCCGATTGAATACCTCGTGGTGATAAGTAATCCCAATACAATTCTTAAAATGGCCGATCGCCAGACCCTCCAGCCCCCTTACGATAAAATCATTCACGCCCAAAATTTAATTAGGGAAATTAGTAAATTTAACAGTATATATACTGAGGAGAAAGCCAGTAAGAAGGAGCTCAAAAAGATTAAGAAAGTACTTCTTAATAAGCATGACACCAGTTTTACAAGCATATTGAATACGTATGGAATCAAAGAGGATGAGATACAAAGAGGTGTATACTGTGAGATTTGTTCTAAAAAAATGGAGCGTGTCTACGGAACCTGGTACTGTAGTAGCTGCAAGTTTTCCTCAAAAAGAGCACATGAACAAAAAATTAATGATTATTTCTTATTGATAAAACCTTTTATTACAAACAAAGAACTGAGGGAATTTCTTGGTATAGAATCCCGAAAAACTGCAGAAAAAATATTAAACTCCCTCAACCTAAAAACCACAGGCACCACCAAAGGAACCGTCTACCACAAACAATTCCACTAACCTAAATTCACAACCCGATACCAATATCTAAATCTACCACCCAAACCCAAGCCCAATCCACTTTTTTGACATCTCCCTCCAAATCTATTACTATATTAAAATAAATTCCAACTAAATCAATCAGATTAAGGAGGGTTTTGCATGGGGAGCTATGTTCAACCTATAGATGAAACAAAAGGTCCCAAAAAAGGCAGTACGGAACTGAATCCGGCGCAAACTTCTTTAGTGGCCGGAGGATCAGTGGTGGCGGCTGTTCTCGGTATCTATTTGTTATTTACCCAGGAAATTGCTCAAACGGTATTGCTTGTTCTTGGTTTGCTTTTAGGATATACATTATTTCATGCAAGATTCGGCTTCACTTCGGCATTCCGAAGAGTGATGTCAGTGGGGAACGGACAGGCGCTCAGATCTCATATGCTGATGCTTGCTGTGGCCGTTACGCTGTTTGCGCCGATTCTCGCTACAGGTTACACATTCTTTGGCGGTGAAGCTGCCGGATATGTATCACCGGTCGGTGTGAGTCTGATTGTCGGTGCATTCATGTTCGGGATTGGTATGCAGCTTGGCGGGGGGTGTGCGTCAGGTACTCTCTATGCCATCGGCGGAGGGCGTTCCGTGATGTTCATTACCCTTCTATTTTTCATTGTTGGAGCAACTGTAGGGGCAGCGCATCTTCCGTTCTGGACAGAGGAACTGCCTTCATTTGAACCTATTTCACTTGCGACTTCGACACCACTGGGTTATTTCGGTGCATGGGCAGTCTCCATCCTGCTGTTTGGTTTCATTGCCTGGATCACTCTAAGGATAGAGAAGAAGAAAAATCCGCCGAGAATGGCGGCACTTCCAACGACGCAAGGATGGAAAAGAATCCTTCGCGGATCTTGGCCGCTTATTGCAGCAGCCATTGTTCTTGCGGTATTGAATGCACTGACACTTATGACGAGAGGAAATCCTTGGGGAATCACTTCAGCTTTTGCGCTTTGGGGTTCTAAAGCGGCAGCGATGTTCGGAGTGGATGTAGCGAGCTGGGGATATTGGTCTGGAGCGAATGCTGAAGCTCTTCAGGCATCCATTTTTGCTGACTCTACAACTGTTCTGAACTTTGGTGTCATTCTTGGAGCGTTCCTTGCGTCAGCAGCAGGAGGACTATTCCGATTTAATAAGATCACTGGTAAAAATGCAGCTGCTTCAGTCATAGGCGGTCTGCTGATGGGATATGGTGCCCGTTTGGCATTCGGCTGTAACATCGGTGCTTACTTTGGAGGGATAGCTTCATTCAGCCTGCATGGCTACATTTGGGGCATTCTTGCATTAGCAGGAACATTTATCGCCTTATATCTCAGACCGATATTCGGCCTTTCCGTACCAAAACCGAAGGATACGTTCTGTTAACTTCAGATAAAAACTCCTGCCTGGATAACCGGGCAGGAGTTTTTTCATTCATTTCCATAGTAAATCATCATTTGGCATACAGCCTGCTCTTCTTCAAAGTTTATATATTGATGACCTGAATCTGCTGCAAATCGAATTGAACTTCCTTCGTTCAATTCATAGGTTTCATCAGCAATCTTTAAGGATATCTTACCGGCTATCACACTGATATATTCCTCCACCCCCGGAGGATGGCCTTCATTCATATAAGAACACCCCGGCTTCATCTCCACCCGGTAGCTTTCCCATTTTTTAAAAGGGTCGAAAGGGAATATCGGGTAGACAATATACTTCCCTTCATCTTCGAGTACAGGCTGCACATCCTTATAGTGAGTAATCGATATCTGGTGCTGCGGCTTTTCGATAAGCGAGGAAAACGAGACCTTCAGTCCATTTGCGATCTTCCATAGAATGGCTACGGTTGGATTGGAATCACCGCGTTCTATTTGACCAATCATTGCTTTGCTAACCCCGGTGGATTCAGCCATTTGTTCAAGGCTAAGTCCGCGTTCCCTGCGGATCTTTCTGATGTTCTCGCCAATTTGTATCGGGAAATTTTCCATTTTAAAAACCTCTCTTGTATACTATAACGTCTGTATGTATAATATAATAAATTATCAAATTATTAAAATAGTTTATTACCTTCTATTATAAAGGATGTGAAGAGATGGAGGCACTGCTTTCAACAAAAAAAGTCAGTGATTTTCGTCATGGACTCCAGGGCGGGTTAAGTATTGCCATTGGATATATGCCAGTTGCCCTTACCTTTGGATTATTGGCAAGAACCACTGGACTGACTGTCACGGAAACCGTATTAATGAGTATGCTTGTATTTGCAGGGGCGGCTCAATACATATCTCTTAGCTTGATTGCAGTTGGTACGGGGATTCTGGAAATCATTCTCACAACGTTTATCGTGAATATCCGGCACTTTTTGATGTCTGCTTCACTGAGTGAAAAGCTTGAAGAGGATGTACTTTATAAAAAATTGACCTATGCTTTTGGGATAACTGATGAGACATTTACCGTCATCAGTGTGAAAGAGGGGAAAGTGAAGACCGGATTTGCCTTTGGAGTCATCCTGATTTCGTATGGCAGCTGGGTGATTAACTCCGGAATCGGGTATTTTATTGGAGAGATTCTTCCCCAATTCCTGCAGGCAAGCATGACGATTGCTCTTTACGCCATGTTCGTCGGGCTTCTTGTCCCGTCCATGAAAAAAAGCATCAAGGTAACCTTCCTTGCGGTGACGGCAGGTGCTTTAAACAGCGTCCTTCTATTTACTACAAACTTATCGAACGGCTGGTCCATTGTACTCGCTACGCTTGTGTCTGCCATCCTTGTAGAAGCAGTTGTCATGATTAAACGGAAAGGGGAATCAGCGGATGAATAGTATGATTATATGGATGATTATCGGGATGGCGGTCGTCACTTATATCCCGAGGATGCTTCCTTTTCTCGTTTTTAAAGGAAAAGAACTTCCTCCGTTTTTGCAAGGTGTCCTGAAAAATGTCCCATTCGCTGTATTAGGGGCACTGATTTTCCCAAGTATATTATTGATTCAGGAGGGAAATCTTTTATTTGGGGTGGTGGGGACAGCTGCAGCATTCCTCATTGCCTTTCTGGGAGCGAATGTGATTGTGGTCGTCATCGGTGCCATTTCCATTTTATCTCTCTATTCGGTATTCTTAATGTAAAGGATGAAGTCACGTGTCCCCGTGGCTTTTTTATTTGGCTCTGAAGAGGTCTGGCCTGATCAAGCCGCCTCCGCTTTTCTAGTGTCCAGCTGCAGGGCTTAGAGGCACATGACATAAGCCAAACCGGCCAAGAAGGCAAAGAACGCCTTCCAGTCCGGTTCGTCTTATGCCACCCGCCTCTGAACGAAGCCCTTTCGCTTTTCTAATGTCCAGC
The DNA here is from genome assembly GCF_056159545.1 of Rossellomorea sp. ABR4_012. Lineage (NCBI taxonomy): Bacteria > Bacillati > Bacillota > Bacilli > Caryophanales > Bacillaceae > Rossellomorea > Rossellomorea sp. ABR4_012. Next base: position 12,884 of record NZ_JBSWVK010000007.1, on the reverse strand, counting down.
TCCGGCGGCTAGAGGCTCGAGGTCATAAGCTAAATGGTCCAAGAAGGCAAAGAACGCCTTTCCAGTCCGTTTCGTCTTATGCCACCCGCCTCTAAACGAGCCGCCTCCGCATTTCTAGTTCTAATTAAAAGGACAAGGTATTACATATAGTAAGAGAGAAGGAAGGGAGGAAGTAATTTGGTAAGAAAGTGGGCTTTCCGGGCAGTATTGGGTTATTTACTGCTGGGATTATTTTTATATGTGTATTTGTTTTTTCTGGCTGATTCGTCATTACCCGACGGCTTTGAGGGGAGCAGTGCAGATCCCGCTACATTCATGAATTCAAGAGAGATCATGCTGAGTGAGGAATTCTCGAAAATCAAGAATCTGTTGTTTTTCCTTTCGACGCCTTATGAGTGGTTATTTTATTTTCTGATCCTTATTTTAGGGATTTCGAGAGGGTTTGAAAAGTGGGCCAGGGGTACGGCGAAAAACCGCTTCATCCAAACGGCTGTTTACCTCTTCTGGTTATCCCTTGCTTCATTCATTGCCATTTTCCCATTGCAGTTCATCTCTTATAAAATTTCAACCACGTATAATATTTCCACGCAGACTTTTTCTATGTGGATGAAGGATGAATTGACGGATTTCTGGGTGAACTACTTGATCATGTTCATCATTGTTTCTGTCCTGTATGGTCTTATGAAGCGGTTTAAGAATAGATGGTGGCTGGCAGCCTGGGCTTTATCTGTGCCGTTTACGATTTTCATGATGTTTATCCAGCCTGTGGTGATCGATCCCCTGTATAATGATTTCTATCCTTTGAAGGATAAAGCACTTGAACAAAAGATCCTGACTCTTGCTGAAAAAGCCCAAATTCCGGCTGATCATGTGTTCGAGGTCAATATGTCGGAAAAAACCAATTCCCTTAATGCGTATGTAAATGGAGTGGGCTCAAATTCCCGTATCGTTCTATGGGATACCACTCTTGAAAAATTGACAGATAAAGAAATCCTCTTTGTCATGGCCCATGAGATGGCCCATTATGTAGAAAAACATATCTATATCGGAATTGCGATTTATTTAGTGCTTTCGTTCTTCGGATTGTTTCTGGCATCCAAGCTGATGAGGGGGATCATTGCAAACTATAAGGATGAGGTCAAGGTGTCGAATGTATCAAGTCTCAGTTCATTGCCTTTATTCCTCCTGATTACTTCCATGCTGATGTTTACGGTCAGTCCATTTTCTAATTGGATTTCCCGTTATCAGGAAACACGTGCTGACCGGTATGCGATTGAAATGACCGAAGATAAGCAGGCAGCCATCACTTCCTTTCAAAAGCTGTCTAAGGTTGGTCTTTCTCAAGTGAATCCGCCTCTATTGGTGAAGATTTTCAGGTACGGGCATCCAACGATGATGGAGCGCTTAAGCATGCTTGAGCAATATGAAAAAGAGAAAAAGGAATAGAGAAAAAGCCTGGTCATCTGACTAGGCTTTTTCTCTTTTACTGATGATAAGGTTTTTCTTTTTTTCAGTCATATAGGCAAAGATGACTTCTTTTGGATGGATTCCTTCACTCGATAATTGAGCAAGCAGCCAGTCCCGATTTTTGCCGAGGAGATGCAAGTTTCGTTTTTGAATCTTTCCATCGACAATGACAGAAATCGGCAGCCCTTCATCATCGATCTTTAAATCTAAATGCTGAACCGTCACCGGAGTATTTTCCACTTTAGGGATGACGCTTACTTCCCCGATCGGTTCTAGCATGGCATAATCCACATCAGAGATTTTAGGATAGCCGTTCGCTCTCAGGATGGATGTCAGCTGGATAAGGGAAATCTTTGATTTTTCCAGATTATCTTCCAGAATTTCGCCATTTTTAATTAATAGAGTCGGCTCCCCCAGGAAGAATTTGTTTCCCCATTGACTTAAAGTAAGGTAGGAGAACAATACATGAAGTCCCACCAATACGACCAGCGCTGTGATTGTAGGCCAGAACTCTGTACTGATGAGTGGTTCTGAAGCGATTGTTCCTACTATGATGATGGCCACAAGATCATAAGGTGTCATTTGAACAATCGTTGATTTCCCCATAAGGCGCATCGCCGCAATCGTAATTAAATAAAGGACAAGTACCTTGATGATTATCATATTGTTCGCTCCAAATAAATCAATTTGCGATTAGCTTTTACCAATTGGAGAGAAGTCATTCTTTTGGGGACAAAAAGGAAGACTGGCCTGTTTCTATGAGGCCAGCCTTTGGTTATAATCCATAACGGATATTGATTTCCTTTAATTCTTCCGTAAGTTTCAAAAATAACGATTCATTTTTATCGTCCAGGGCTGCATCAATGTCTTTTAACAGTTTGGTCTTTTGAGTTGTCAGAATGCTTTCGTATAGAAGCATATCGATGTAAATCTCCATCACGCTTCTTTCAGCATTTCGTTTCCGGGTCATCGCAGAAGCTTTCATCATTTCGGTATAGGACTTTTTATTTTCCAATACGATCACCTCTGAATTCTTTTTATTAGTATATGGAAGGAGGGATAAAAATTCAACCAAAAAATTAAATATTCTGATAATTTTTTAGGGGAGAATTAGTGTTGTGTAAATAATTTCAGAATTTTTTAATAATAATGGAGACACCTGGTGGTATTTATGGTATTATTTTGGAGAAATATGTAAAAGGAGGAGAAAAAATGAAGGGAAAATCGCGAATTTTGGAAGAATATGAAGTAAATCCTCATACATTGATGTTAAAGCCCATTGAATATGGTGCCAAGACATTTACAGAAATCATTGAAATGGAGGATGTCATTCTTTCTCCGTTTAAACCGATGGACATCCTGAAGAAAAGCTGTGAATTTTTCGGTTCTTCGTATCAAGGAAGAAAGGATGGGACGAAAGAGCTGATTGGCATTTCATATAAGGCCCCAATCATGTTAAACCCCCATATGTCGATGTTTTTATTTCCGACTGCTTCTCCTGTGAAAAGTGAGTGTATGTGGATCTCCCACTCCCATGTAACCAGTTATGCTGCCGCCGAGAACGGTCAAACCTCAGTAACCTTTCAGAATCGGGAATCCCATCTGGTTCCCATTTCATACAGTTCATTTGAAAATCAGATGCTTCGTACATCCAGCCTTCGAATCGCCTATTCCCAGCGGGTTTCAGAGATGGAAAGCAAGTACACCATGAAATCATTCTACCTTAAAGATAAAACAAACGCGTGAGGAGCCTCCAATCACGCTTTTTTTATTCTGATGAAACACATCAGGCCTGGCGGGGATGGTCCGGTTTTTCCGCTGCGGATTTGGTTTCAAGAAACCGGCGGAATAGATAATGGCGCATTAATTCTTCCACCCTGTTTCTGAGCCGGGGGTTAAAATAATTGTGATGTTCCTCGTATCCCTTATACAAAAACATATACATCGTGAAGGCATCGTCCGATTGAAGCCTTTCCACCTTCATTTTATTCGTCCTCATATACTTTTTCACGTATGCAAGCTCTCCCTGGATGACTTTCATGGTTTCCTCTATCAGCTCTAAATAAGGACGCTTGAGTTTAAATGGGCTTTTGTCTACAATTTGTAAGTCTCGATTTAATATTGTCAGTACCATTGGCAGATAAATCGCCTGTTCCAAAATGTTACGGTCATTCTCTGGGATTCGTGTCATATGAAAAGACCCCTTTTTTTTCAGTTATCGAACTTATGTTCGTATTTTTATTTTAAGGTGAAATGCCTCAACTTTCAATAGCGAAAAATGGAGAATTGGGGATTTGTTGTTAGTATGAAGGAGAGGGTTCTCTCTTATCCATTATGTTCTGTAAAGCTTATTGATGAATCTAGCTGTTGATTGGAGTGCAAGAGACTCCTGCGGGAAAAGCGAGACAGGTGAGACCTGTCCAGCTCTGCCGGCTAGCCCCTCGAGGTCATAAGCTAAATAGGCATAAAAGGCAAAAAGCGCCTTTTCAGGCCTATTCATCTTATGCTTGTCGGGGCTGAGCAAGTCCCCTCCGCTTTTCTTCCCGCAGGAGCGCAGCGACGAGGAGGCTCTCCGGCCGCCCGCGGAAAGCGAAGTCTTGCACGGAAATCAACAGCGGTGTTTAAAAGAGTTATCCAATAAAGGAATTCATTTTCCCCTGTCGAAATCATACATAGGACAAATGAAAGGGAGTTATACAATTATGGAAGCCAGTGGAATCAAAATAAAAGATCTTTACCAAATTAAAGCTCTTTCTGATCCGCGAATCTCACCGGATGGTGATGAAGCGGTTTTTGTACAGACGGTTATGGATGAGAAGAAGGATGATTACATTTCTCATTTATTCTGTCTTGATTTAAAAACAGGCGATAGGATCCAATGGACATTCGGGGAGGAAAAAGTCTCTTCACCAAGGTGGTCGCCGGACGGCAGTCAGATTGCATTTTTATCGAATCGAACCGGAAGCACACAGCTTTATGTGATGAACCGGAATGGCGGGGAAGCAGAACAGCTGACAGAAACCCAGAGAGGGATATCAAATCCTGTCTGGTCACCTTGCGGAAAGAAAATAGTGTGTGTGATCCATATGAAAAAAGGTGAAGCACTTCAAGGGAAGGACGAGAAGGAAGAAGAGAAAATCAAACCGTTTATTGTTTCCTCGATGAAATATAAGTCGGATGACAGTGGGCTTCATGATGATCGTTATGCTCAATTAGTGATGATCGATCTTGAGCTCAAAGAGATGAAGAGACTTACGGATGATGAACATGATTACACGCTTCATTCCTGGAACGGAAACTACATAGCCTATTCTGCAGATTTAGAAGAGAATAAGGATTTTTCTTTTATATCCTGCCTGTACTTACTGGATATCGAAAAAATGGAATCCAGGAGAGTGACAGAAGAGCAAGGGTATTATGGGGGAGCAAGCTTTTCGCATGACGGAAAGCACCTTGCCTATATAGGGCATAACCGGGAATTTGAAAATGCCACTCAGAACAAAGTTTATTTATACAATATGGAATCAAACTTCTCATTGCCGCTTACTGATGCGATGGATATCCCGGTGGGGGACTATCTCAACAGTGATAGTATACAAGGGGCATCACAGACGGGGGTCGTATGGGCGAAGGATAACGAAAGCCTTTATTTCATCGCTTCCGATCGTGGAAATACAATCCTTTATTATGCACACATAGATGGAGCGGTTTATCCGGCTCTCTTTGAAGAAGAGCAGCATATTTATGGATTTGACTTTCACTCGGAAGGACAACAGGCGGTGATCGCCATGAGTAAGCCCGAAACACCAGGGGAACTATATACCCTCCATGTCCCGACAGGAAATATAAAGAAAATGACGGATGTGAACAGCGAGTGGTTGAGCAGCCGGCAGCTTTCTTCTCCTGAGATGATCATGTTGGGTGGAGGAGATGAAATGCCCGTTCAAGGGTGGATCATGAAGCCCGTAAACTTCGAGAAAGGGAAGAAATATCCTCTGATTGTAGAAATTCATGGAGGACCTCATACAATGTATGGCAATACTTTCTTTCATGAACTGCAGCTGCTGGCGGGTAAAGGGTATGGCGTCTTATATGTAAACCCGCGGGGAAGCCATGGGTATGGACAGGAGTTTGTCGATGCAGTACGCGGTGATTATGGGGGCGGAGACTACAAGGATATCATGGCAGCAGTTGATTATGTCCTGGAGGAGTATGACTGGATTGATGAATCCCGGCTTGGGGTGACCGGGGGGAGTTATGGCGGGTTCATGACCAACTGGATCATCGCCCAGTGTGATCGATTTAAAGCGGCTGTCACCCAAAGATCAATCAGTAACTGGATCAGTTTCTATGGCGTTAGTGATATCGGATATTACTTCTCTGAATGGCAGATGAAATGTGAGCTGCATGATATAGAGACGCTATGGAAGCATTCTCCTTTGGCGTATGTGAAGAACATCAACACGCCTCTCTTGATCCTTCACAGCGAAAAGGATTTCCGTTGTCCGATCGAACAGGCTGAACAATTGTATATCGCATTAAAACGGGACGGAAAGCAGGCTGGATTTGTACGGTTCCCGGAATCGAATCATAATCTATCCCGCAGCGGAATCCCCTCATTGCGGGAAGCAAGACTGCAGGAGATCATCGATTGGTTTGAAGAATACCTATAACGCACCCGCCATTTCGAATTCGATATGGCGGTTTTATTTTCTATGCAAGGATTTAGCCGGAGTGGACGTATGAGATCGCCGCCCTGGTTACGGTTATTTCGTTTTTTTATCAATATCATCCGGCTGCCTGTTTAAATTTCCTTTCTTTAGGAAAAGGTTTAAATACAAGAGTATGGAATTCTGAAAGTGGTATGATATGATAAAGTGAGCAAGCTAATGTGAATGCGAATGAGAATTGTTCATCGTCGTATAAGGGGAAACATATACTATGGATATTAATGCAATAAAAGAGTGGTTTACCCTCGAAAATATAATGGAAATGATTCAGCAATATAAAGCCCTGGGCCCTTTTGCAGGAATACTGCTGCCTATGCTGGAGGCCTTCCTTCCCTTCCTGCCATTAGTTGTGTTTGTGATGGCGAATGCCAATGCTTTTGGGTTATGGTTTGGGTTTCTTTTTTCCTGGATAGGGGCAGCCGCGGGGGCATTACTGGTATTTTTACTGGTAAAAAGATATGGAGATACAAGGGTGTTCCGTTTTTTACGGAATAATCGTCAAGTGAATAGGCTGACCAGGTGGGTAGACAAGCACGGGTTTGGCCCATTGTTTTTGCTTTTATGCTTTCCATTTACGCCGTCAGCGCTTGTGAACGTCGTTGCAGGCTTATCGAGCATCAGTATAGCTCAATACATGCTTGCTGTTCTAACTGGAAAAATGGTGATGATTTTTACCATAAGTTTCATTGGATATGATATTATATCATTAGTGCAAAAGCCTATACGTACAGTTATAGTAGGTGTAATTATCTTTGTTTTGTGGTTGATTGGAAAACAAATCGAAATACGTTTAAATAAAAAGCTGGAAATCGATCAAAGGATTGAACGGAAAAAGCAGGAGGAATCGAATTGAGAGAAGAGGTAAAAAGAGAAGGTCTTGAATGGATTAAAGCTCTGGGTATTGGGTTGATTATTTTTATTGTCATTCGAACTTTTCTTTTTTCAAATTATGTAGTAGAGGGCGAATCGATGATGCCTACATTGGAAGATGGAAATAAGCTTGTCGTAAATAAAATCGGATACCAATTAGGTGACTTGAACCGGTTTGACGTAGTGGTCTTCCATGCAAACGAAAACGAGGACTACGTGAAAAGGATCATTGGACTTCCTGGTGATAAAGTAGAGTATAAAGACGATAAACTTTACGTCAATGGAGAATATTATCCGGAGCCATACTTGGATAAATTCAAGCAGGAATACATCGGCAATAAGCTGACGGGTGACTTTACGATTGAAGAAATCACCGGGGAACAGACTGTACCCGAAGGAAAAGTATTTGTTCTCGGCGACAACCGCCGGGGGAGCATGGACAGCAGATATTTCGGGTTTATTGACCAGAATCAAGTTGTCGGTAAAGTGGATCTCAGATACTGGCCTTTAAGTGAATGGGATATGCAATTCAAAAACTGATGCAGAGGAAGAATTTTGTTCAGAATAGGGAACGAAATTCTTTTTTTTTGTCTTTTTTTATTAAGTACTGCCCGGACGCCATAGACTACTATAAATATGGTAAAATAGTAAGAAAATTCGTTCATTTTGAGGGTGATAGTGTGGCAGCAGAAATTCCTATTATTGAAACGAAATTTGTTCCGCCTGTTGTCAAAGAGACATATATACGACGACCTGCGTTAATGAAAAAAATGAGAACGATTACAAATTATAAACTACTCATTGTTCATTCAGGTGCTGGTTATGGGAAAAGTACAGCGATCAGTCAATTTTTACAAGGTGAAAGCCTTGAATATTGCTGGTATTCCATAACTGCCAATGACGACGGTTTAGTTCCTTTTGTCACGAACATTTTATACAGCATAAAGAAGCAGGTTCCTCAATTTGGATGCGAATTGAAGGAAGCACTGGCTTCCATCGGTCAGTATATCAAAGAAGAGGATCTATACAAATTAAGTGCTGTTTTTATTAATGAATGCATGAAAATTCCACACTCTTTGACCATCATACTTGATGACTACCATCTGATTGATCATTCTTTTCTTATTAATCAATGGATGGAAAAGGTGCTGGAACACCTGCCAAACCATATACACTTCTTCCTCTCCACCCGTACCAAACCTTCATGGACTTCTTTCATCCAGCTGAAAATTTCCCGGCAGCTGCTTGAAGTAACAGAATCTGATTTGTGCCTGACTGACGAAGAGGTGGAAATGCTCCTAACTGACTTTTATGACAAGGAGATTCCTGATACAGAAATCCAAGCCATATGTAAATTGACTGAAGGGTGGGTGATCGCAGTAAGCATGATTCACTCACAGCTTCAGGAGAATCCGGATATTTTAATGATGGATAGGCAGTATTCATCATTAACAGAACTTTTTCAATATTTGGCCCATGAGGTCTTTTCAAAGCAATCTCCCATTGTTCAGCAATTCTTGAAGCAAATCTCCATTCTTCATGAAATCAATGGTGAAACATGTGAAGCCATTTTTGATGTGCCTGGATCTCATCAAATGCTAAAACAGCTTTCAGAGAAAAATGCCCTTTTGCAGGAGATGAAAGGAGCCTCTTATTATCGTCTTCATGCTTTGTTCCAAACGTTCCTGGAACGGAAATTGTCTGAGGAAGATGCACAGCTGTACAACGAGCTGCAGCTGAAGTGTGCTTTTTATTTTGAGAGAAAAGGGCAGTGGGAGAAAGCAGTGCTGCATTATTTTAAAATGGGAAATATGGATGCTGTAGGTTCCATATTGTCGAGGGAAGCAGAGGGAATGATTAAAAGGGGACACTTGGAGACACTTGGTGATTATCTTCGCCAGCTTCCTCAGGATATTAAGGATCGCTATTATTCCCTGTGGGTTTATCAAGGGGAATTCTTCCGCTATCGATCATTTTATGAAAAAGCGGAAAAAGCGTACGCAAAAGGAATTCAACAGGCGATTGAAAAACAGGATGCGTTAATCCTCAGCAGAGCGTATGAAGGAATAGGAAGGATTTATCTTGATACGATCCAGCCGGGTAAAGCACAGCGTTATTTATTGAAAGCGATTGAGTCGTTAGAAGATGACCATGATCGTTTCACGAAGGAAAAAAATCAGCTTTACTATTTGATTTCTGAAAATCTGGTCAATTCGGGCAAAGCGGTTCAGGCGAAAATTTGGTATGAAAAAGGGAAAGAAAATGGGGTCATGATGGAAGAAGGGAATCTTGGAGCAAGGATGCTCCTACGAACAGGGAAGCTTCAAGAAGCGAAGGTTCTTCTCCTCGATAAAGAAAATCATGAACAGCTTCCTCAGTCTCACAGGGAGAAGGAGTTACTACTCTCTTTGATTGAGTCCTTCATGGGAAATGGCAGTGCAGCAAAAGTACTTGCGCAACAGGGGATCAGCCAAGGCATTAAAACGAAATCACCCTTTGTGGAAGCGTGCGGATGGATACGGATGGGGCATGCCGTCCAATTAATCAATGACTATGATGGCGATCTCGCAAAAAATTGTTATGAAACCTCGCTGGAATTAATGAGTCAAATCAATGTTTCAAGGGGAAAAGCAGAGCCATTCATGGGGTTATCGATTATGTACAGCAGAATGGGCGATTATCAAAAGGCAAAAGAATTTGCAGAGGAAGCACTGCATGAAACAGAGAAGGTTGAAGATGCGTGGCTTTCTTCTTTAATCCTTCTGAGTGCTGGGATAAATGATTATTATCGCGGGGAGGAAGACGAAGCATATAAACAGATCACAAGGGCAGGCAGACAATTTGATGCCTGCGGGGACGGCTATGGAAAAATGCTGACAAATCTCTGGAAAAGCGCAATAGCTTATAAAAGGGAGAAGCATGATGAATTTCATGAATATATGACAGCTTGTCTGAATGAAGTACAGATAGGGAATTATGAGTTTGTATTCTTTAAACAGACAACGTTCGGACCGAAAGACCTGCAGAGCATCATCCCTTTATTAGTGAAAGCTCATCAGGAAGGAATCCATTCTTCTTATTGCCTTGAACTTTTAAGGGAAATGGGCTATGAATCACTTTCTTCCCACCCGGGTTATACCCTGAAAATCCATACATTGGGAAGTTTTGAAATATGGCTGGGAGACGAGAGAGTAACCGAAAAACAATGGCAAAGAGAGAAAGCCAAGGAGTTATTTCAATACTTCCTCATCCAAAGGAATCACATTAAGCGAAAAGAAGAAATCATTGAAGAACTGTGGCCGGAGGGGAGCGGTACAGACCGGGATTTTAAGGTGGCGCTGAACACATTAAATAATGTTCTGGAACCTAACCGTCCTCCGAGAGGGAAGGCTTTCTTTATCAGCAGGATTCAGGATAGTTACAAGCTGAATGGTCAGGCCGGCATCGAGTATGACAGTGACCAATTTACAAACTGGATATCGCAGGGCTTAAAGGAGCCGGATGCAGATAAATCAATCCAGTACCTGGAAAGGGGTATGCTTTACTATAAAGGGAACTTCCTTCCTGATCGAAAAGGAACTTGGTGGACAGAAAAAGAAAGAGAAAGACTGAAGCACCTCTTCTTGAGAGGAATGGAGAAAAGGGCTCAGCTGGCGGTGCGAAAAGAAACCTATGAGGATGCCATCGACTGCTGTCTGGTCATCATCGAACATGATCCTCTCTGGGAGGAAGCGTATCGCATTCTTATGTATTGTTACTATCAAAAAAATAACCGCCCCCAGGCAGTGAAATGGTTTCAGAGGTGCAAAAAATTACTGGACAGTGAACTGGGTGTAGCTCCTATGGATGCTACCCAAAGAATGTATGAGATGGTGATCGGAGTGAATTAGGAAAAACAGGTCCAATGTGTCGGACCTGTTTTTTTATTGTGAAGAAAACTAAATGGCTTTTTCTTTTCGCCTATCTGTTTCGGTGTGTCTCATGGCTCTGAAAAACGCATCTACAAATACGGGATCCCATTGTGCGCCTTTCCCTTCTTCAAGGATATCAAATGCTTTACTATGTGGCATGCCCTTTCGATAAGGCCGGTCCGAGGTCATGGCATCAAAGGCATCGGCTACAGCCATCAACCGGCCAAATACAGGTATTTCTTCCCCTTTTAATTGATCAGGGTATCCTTTGCCGTCGAATCGTTCATGATGATGCTTTATTCCTGGAAGGATGGGAAGAAGTTCTGAAGTCAATCGAACACTCTCCACAATCTCTGACCCGATCACTGGATGTCTCTTAATATGCTCGAACTCCTCATCAGTGAGTTTTCCTTCTTTTAAAAGAATATGATCCCGAATCCCTATTTTGCCAATGTCATGTAAGAGTGCAGATTTTCTTAAGAGGTCAATTTCATGTAAAGACCAGCTGCATTCTTCAGCGATCAATACAGAATACCCGGCTACACGTTTAGAATGGCCGGCTGTGTATGGATCCCTGGCATCTAGGGTTCCTGCGATGACAGCAAAGAATTGATCTAAAAGCTGCTGGTTTTTTTGATCGCGAAGATCAATTGCCTCCACCATGTGGTTAAAGCCGGAGAATAAATAAGAAAACTCATCGGTGTATGTATTTAACAATGGTGTAATTTTACCTCTTTCGACTTCTTCAAAACGATTCATAAGATCCTTAACTGGTTCATCAATACTCTTGAACAGGAGGAGCGCACCGTAAAATGCAAGCAGAGTAATGATTAAAATCAAGAAACCAGCCCATTTCCAATAATCTGTCAGTATATCAGATTGAGAAATGGATAACTTGATTTGCGAAGCAAGTGTGAAAAGTAATATAGGAAATAAAGCAAGAAAGAGTGAACCTGCCAGCAGTTTCTTTTTTAAGCTTATAAAAACATGCGAATTTCTTGATGGATCCTTTCCTGTCAGCGAAATACTTTTCTGAATGATATCTTTCTGTAGAGGGTGACAAGCTCTAAAGGTCAAGTAAAACTCTATCAGACTATGAAGTGCAGCGACTAAAAAGGCTCCACACCACGCATAAATGATGTACGTATTTGGAATAGAAAGCCAATTGAAACGGATAAAGATGAGTGTCAGCAAAGATGCGGGAATCGCTAATCCTAAAAAATGAGGGATCATGATTCTTTTGACCGTTAATAAAGGAAACATTTCTGCTTGCCTATACGCTTTTATTAATTCTTCCGAGTCATACCCTTCCTTCCTGTAAACTTTTTTGATAGGACCGATATGCTTCCGGTAAACATAAAGTTCACATGAGAACATGATGAAGATTGATAGCAAAATTACCACTGCCATGGCGGTTATTTCAAAGTCTCTCATTGGTATGGTTTGAAAGATGAATACAGACCCTACGCCGAAAACGGCTATTAAACTGCCAAGCAAGTAACTGAAAATCATTTTTCGTTGAAATTGTGTAAATACATCCAAGGATAAATCCTCCAATTTTACAAATATGTAGGTTAATTATATAGGAAAAAATACTTGTGGAAAATGATAGAAACGATATAACGGAAAAATAATATACTTATACATTTATATCCTTTTCTACGGAAGCATGGGCAAGCCGCCTCCGCTTTTCGGTTGTCCAGCTCCGGCGGCTAGAGGCTCGAGACATAAGCCATGCCATCCAAAAAGGCAAAAAGCGCCTTTATGGCTGCCCTGTCTTATGCTTGTCGCCTCTGAGCAAGCCGCCTCCGCTTTTCTACTTGTCCAGCTCCGGGGCTTAGAGGCACATGTCATAAGCCAAACCGGCCAAGAAGGCAAAGAACGCCTTCATGGCCGGTTCGTCTTG
>NZ_JBSWVK010000006.1:0-178895 GCF_056159545.1 Rossellomorea sp. ABR4_012 | reverse complement strand
TGATGGTGTCCGCATTACATATGCGTATGAAATTTATAATGGGGATGGTCAGATAGCGATCAGCGGACACTCAAAGCACGTATGCGTCAAAAAAGAAAGCTTTCGTCCCATTTCAATCCGCAGAATGTTCCCTGACTGGCATGAGGCCTATGAGAAAGCAAAAAGAGAAAAGGATTAATACATAAATGTGACTGCAACTTGTCGACTGGAAAAGAGGAAGTCAAAATGGCATTTGGGGTGAGCAGAAGAGAATTGAATGAGTGGAAAGAACGGGTCGGAAGAGGAGAAGTGGCCTTTATAACACACTTTTGGGTGGATGATCGATTTCCTGACGTCAGTTCTGTTACGAAAGCAGGCTGCGCAGATATCGAGAAGCTTTCTGAATGGGGAAAGAAGTATGGATTAAAGAAGGAATGGATTCACATGCGGCACGACGGTTATCCTCATTATGACCTAATGGGAGAGACTCAGCGGCATGTCTTGAAAGAGGAAGGACTCCAGAACCATATAAAGCGTTTTCTGGAGTAAGAATAGAAGGCTGAAGCCTGTTAATTAAGTCAGGCTTCAGTACTCACTTACTTTTTGTATTCATAAGACGGTTCTTCGAGTTCATTATTAAATTCCACATATAAATCGTGACCGTCAAAGAACCATAAATCTCTTTCTTCAACAAAAAATGTGCGGTTATCCTTTTCGATTACTTTTCCTGCATCTATCGGTTCTTCCTTATTTACACCTAAAGAAAAACTGTCATGCAGAGGGCTGGAACCTCCATATCGTACATAAAAACGAACATATTCTCCTTCCTCTACGAGCATTTCGTTTTTAAACCACTTGAGGGCGTCTTTTGAAATATGTATGTCCACGCGTTTTCAGACTCCTTTCTCCACACTCATACTTGCATCCGTCCAATTATGGACGTGAGGCCGTTTTTATATTATAAACATAAAGAAACCGGAACATCTACTAATTCGCACAGGAGTTGATACACATGAAAACACAAGCCCTTTTATATTACATTGGAGCCTTTATTTTTGGAGGAATGGGATTATTAACTATTTTTCAGCTCGAAAAAGCAAGCTACAAAATGGAGGCAGGAACATTTATCATAGCAGCTGCCCTCATTTATTATGGGATGGTGACCCTCTATTATAAAAGCAGGAAATCGACGTTTATGATGGTTAACTTGGTCCTGGCCGTTCTTGCCCTTGCCGGGATTTTCTTTAATGGCGTACTGTTTGGGAGCCATTAACTATTACAACAAACAAAAATAGAGCCGACGTCTTTTAAAAGACGTAAGCTCTTTTTTGATTTTGGCTCTGTGATTCTGGTACCTGCCGGTAATGGATGAAGCAAATGCTATCGGCGCATATCAATTCATTCGATTCATTCTATTTGACCATCACGTTCAAGCTATTGAGGAACTCCATTCAACATATGCGAAACCATCTCATCTTCCGTATATGTGATAAACCCATTTTTTTGGGCAAAATCAAGCGGATAAATACGATAATTTTTATAGTTATTTTCAGCTACAAAAGTAGGATGAAACTCAATTGATGGATACGTAATGACAGACCCGGCAGGATTTCTCTGCTTTTCAATCTGAACCTCCGCCATACCCCCGATGTCTTTAAAATCACCTTTTTGGCCAGATAGGAAATTCCCCAGAGAATAGATGACGACGGCATCGCGTCCGTCACTTGTTTTATACGTCTGAATCGGCTGTAGTACGTGAGGATGGTGGCCAAAAATGATGTCAGCACCCTTTTCAGTTAGTACCTTCGCAAGCCTTTGCTGTTCATCCGTCGGAAAACGCTGATACTCATTTCCCCAATGAAGGCTCATGACCACCAGATCAATATCCATTGTTCTGGCTTTCTTGACCTCGGCAATCATCTTCTGTTCATCCAGAAGATTGACTAAGTAGTCCTTTCCTTCAGGGACAGGAATCCCATTTGTGCCATACGTATAGGAAAGAAGTGCAAATTTGATTCCGTTTACATTGAATGTGCGGATCTTTTCCTGATCTTCCAGATTTTTAAAAGCACCTACATACGGCATTGAGATCTCTTCATAATAGTCGATTGCACTCAGAAGTCCTTCTTCACCCTGATCCAGTGAATGATTATTTGCAGTAGTTACTGCATCAACGCCTACATCCTGCAGAGACTTTACGATCTCTTTTGGGCTATTGAAGAGAGGATAGCTTGATAAACCAATTTCACTTCCGCCAGGAGTGGACTCCTGATTGGCAATCAGAAAGTCAGGTTTCGACAGCATTTCCTTTACAGGTGCAAACATTGGTAAGAAATCATATTGAGAGCCTGATTTTGCATCATTATATACTGTGTTATGAAGAAGGATGTCTCCGATGGCTGCAATGCTGGCAGTAGATTTCATCGTTTTTCCTTCTGCCTGCACTTCTCTTGTTGCATGAAGAAGGGAAGTACCCTTTCCAGGCTGCTTATCTGAATTCCAGCTTTTGTACTGGTCCGTAACGATATATCCTATAACCAACAGTAATGGAATCACTAGTATCATGCTTGTTATGTACAACTTTCTGTTCATGTCCAAACCCCTTTGTCCTCATTTCATATATTCCCCTACTATTTTACAGGAAAAAATTGAAAAGCGGGAGATGCAATTTTTGTAATCATTATAGACGAAATCCAATAGAATTAATCGTGTATTAAATTATACTCAACACCTTTCTCAGCCGAATGGTTGCCACAATTATGCAGCAGCCTCATCGACGAAAATCGGCAAATGAAAAACGGCTTAAAACCGTTCATTTCGCCTCCTCTTACAGAGTGAAATGACTAGTTTTAAGCCGCTTCATTTTCAAAGCCACTTAATTTTAGGTTCAGTTCTGTTTTTGATACGTACAATATTTGCACGGTGTCTATAGATTACGAAGAAGGCAAGTACACCGACTACGACCATCAAGGGAATATCCCCAGTGAATAAAGTATAAGTAAAAGCAATAATGGCAGCAATAATAGATGATAATGATACGTATTTAGACACATACAAACCGAGAAAGAAAACGGCAAGTAATATCAGAAACAATAGCGGATCGTATCCCAAAAGGACGCCACCTGAAGTTGCAACGGCTTTTCCGCCCCTGAAGTTTGCAAAAAGAGGATACATATGACCGATCACTGCAAAGATACCTGCCACCAGCATAAACATCTTTGGTTCAACACTGAATAACAGAGGTAACAATGTAGCGGCTGTTCCTTTAAGGATGTCCATGATGGTTACGATCAGGCCAGCCTTCACCCCCAGTGTTCTGAAAGTGTTTGTACCGCCAAGATTTCCGCTCCCATGCTCGCGGATATCGATACCGTAAAATTTTTTTCCGATGATTAAACCAGAGGGGATGGAGCCCAGAATATAGGCTATAACAAGAATAAGGGCATAAATCATGATCACTGCTCCTTTAATTATATAGTATTAAAGTATAAATTTACCTGGAGAATTGTCCAGCTCCGGCGGCTAGAAGCTCGAGACATAAGTCATGCCATCCAAAAAGGCAAAGTGCGCCTTTATGGCTGCCCTGTCTTATGCTTGTCGCTTCTGAACGAGCCGTCTCCGCTATTCGATTTGTCCAGCTCCGGCGGCTAGCCCTCGAGGTCATAAGCTGAATGGTCCAAGAAGGCAAAATGCGCATTCCCGGCCCATTCAGCTTATGCTTGTCGGGGCTGAGCAAGCCGCCTCCGCTTTTCTTATGTATTGCGTTCTCTATTTTAACATGTTTTTGATTAAAACAGGGAGAAAATCAGGATTTTTTTAGTACCTGTTCATAAAACTAGATAATATTTTATAATATAGACCGATATTACATGTTTATCCTCTTCAATATGGTAAAATGAATACACTTTATTATTTGGCTGCGTTAAAGGGGATATTGATTTGAAGTGAGCCTTTAACAGAGCTTATATTTATTGAATTGAAGGTGAGCTTTTCTATGCATTTGTTTTTATCGGCGTTTCAATGGGTGGCGTTCATGGTTGCCGGATCTATTGCGGCTCCAATAGCGATCGCTGATTTATTTCAGCTGTCTCCATCAGAGACCGCCGGGTTCATACAGCGGACCATATTCGTGTTGGGAGCAGCCAGTCTCATTCAAGCGCTTATCGGACATAAACTGCCAATCAATGAAGGACCTGCAGGCCTGTGGTGGGGTGTATTTGCCATCTATGCTGGATTTTCAGGGACTCTATACAGCAGCCATACAGAAGTATTAACTGTTCTACAAGGCGGCATGATTACCAGTGGAATCATTTTCTTTCTGCTGAGTGCTACGGGTTTGTTAAAAAGATTGACTTCCTTATTTACACCGACCATTACCTTTATTTATTTGATGCTGTTGATTTTGCAGCTGAGCGGTTCATTTGTTAAAGGAATGTTCGGCATCAGCGGTGAAGAAGGGACACTCCAGCCAGTCGTTTTGCTCGGAAGCGTGTTGACGATCCTTATAGCGCTATATTTCTCCAGCCATAAAGTAAAGTGGGTACAACAATATTCCATCATTCTCGCTCTAATTGCAGGATGGCTCATTTTTGCGGGAATAGGACTAGGAGGACTAGAATCCGTTTCAAGCTCATGGTTCGCTTTACCAGAAATATTCGTATTTGGTGCACCTGAATTTGATACAGGTGTCGTCATTACGTCAGTGTTCATCACCTTCCTGCTGACGACCAATATGATTGCATCGATCAGAGTGATGGAGGAAGTGATGAAGACCCAAGGTGAACCTGTGTATGAACGGTATACATCAAGCGGCTTTGCTTCAGGGATCAATCAGCTCTTGGGAGGTGTATTTTCTGCCATCGGTTCTGTTCCGATATCCGGTTCAGCAGGATTTGTGACTGCGACGAAAATGTACCGCCTTCTACCATTCTTAGTAGGAAGTGCAATGATCATCCTCATTAGCCTGGTTCCCAAAGTGATGAATGTATTTGCAAGTTTACCAGCGCCGGTCGGGTATGCCGTCACAACAGTCATTTTCATTAAGATGGTCGGCCTTGCCCTGGGAGAATATCAAAAAGAAACGAACTTGGAGCGTACGCATTTTGTTGCTGGCATTTCTCTGATTGTCGGAGTGGGTGCCATGTTCGTTCCCCCGGCTGCGTTTAAAGATGTTCCTGTGGTAGCAGCTTCCATACTCAATAACGGACTCATTCTCGGTACAGTAACGGGCATATTGGTAGAGCAAACGATCAAGTCAAAAACGGATAAATCCATGAAAGGCGAGTAAACTATTTGTTTACTCGCTTTTTTTCGTATAGCATTAGCAGTGGAAGATTTTTCATCAAAGACTGCCCATATGTTTACCTATTTGGTAATGGGGGTATTCTTAATATGTTTAGATTAGATTTCAGGCAGGTGGTTAAATGATTGATTTCAAAAATGTCAAAAAAGTATACGAGGACGGGACAGAAGCGATTAAAGGAATCGACTTGACGATTCCTGAAGGTAAGCTTGTCGCGTTGATTGGTCCAAGCGGATGTGGTAAAACGACTACGATGAAAATGATTAACAAACTGATCGGGCTGACCAGCGGGACGATTACGATCAATGGCAGGGATATTTCGGAAGAAGATGAAGTTGAATTGAGAAGGAATATTGGATACGTCATTCAACGAATCGGACTCCTTCCTCATATGACGATTGAAGAGAATATTAGTCTGATACCGAAACTAAAAGGATGGAAGAAGGATAAATACGAAAGCAGAGTCGATGAATTGATGAACCTCGTGGGACTGGAACCCGGTATTTACCGAAAAAAATACCCCCTTGAAATGAGTGGAGGACAGCAGCAAAGGGTAGGTGTCATACGCGCACTTGCTGCAGAACCGCCAATTATCTTAATGGATGAACCATTCAGTGCCCTGGACCCCATCAGCAGGGAGCAGCTGCAGGATGAACTGAAGAATATTCAAAATTCAATACATAAAACAATCGTCTTTGTCACTCATGATATAGACGAAGCGTTAAAAATCGCTGATGAAATTGCCGTCATGAGGGACGGAAGAATTGAACAAATCGCAACACCCCAGGAATTGATTTCTTCACCCGCCAATGACTTTGTACGTTCATTTATCGGAGAGCATCGATTGGATGAAGGCAAAAAGGGAGTATTGGTGGGGGATATCCTCGATGAAAATCCGATTTTCCTCGAGTATGAAGAATCTGAATATGAAACGATTCCCCACGACGCGTCACTTTCAGAAGCCGCCGGTATATTTGTTACCAAAGAGCCTCATACACTGATCGTCACCAAAGACGGAAAGCGCATAGGAAGTGTATCCAGAAGTGATATCCTGAAAGCTGTCGCATCAGAACATAGAAGGGAGGATCCGTCACAATGATGCATACCCTTTCGCTATCATTTATTAATACGCTCACGACCCGTTCTGATGATATCATGACCGGACTGGTTGAACATCTTTATCTATCCTTCATCTCGATATTCATTGCGATTGTAATTTCCTTACCTCTTGGAATCTATATATCCAGGAAGAAGCAGATAGCAGAATTCTATATCGGGATAACTGCGGTCTTTCAAACGATACCCAGCCTGGCTTTATTCGGATTTTTGATCCCTCTGCTAGGTACGGGAAGTACAACGGCGATCATTGCGCTGACTGTCTATGCGCTGCTTCCGATTCTCAGGAACACATTTACCGGGATTGCGGGAGTGGATGAAGGTGTCATAGAAGCGGGAAAAGGAATGGGAATGACCAATTCACAGCTCTTATTCAAGATTGAGCTGCCGCTGGCCCTGCCTTTCATCATGGCGGGGATACGCACGGCCACAGTTTTAACGGTCGGTGTTGCCACGCTTGCGACATTCGTGGGAGCAGGGGGACTCGGTGATTTGATTTACCGGGGTCTATCTACTTGGAATAATTCACTTGTCCTTGCCGGGGCAATCCCGGCTGCACTCTTGGCATTATTCTTTGATTTTCTGTTAAGACTTTTGGAAAAGGCAACAACACCTAAAGGGTTGAAAGCCCGAAAATAATCCAAACAAAAAGGAGCATACATATGAAAAAGTTACTTACCCCTTTCATTATCCTGCTGGCAGCCTCGATCATCATTGCAGGCTGCGGCAATAACGGAGGGAAGGATACGATTACGGTATCCGGGAAAATGTGGACAGAACAATTTATCCTGACTCATATCATGGCTGAGTTACTTAAGGAAAAGACAGACCTTGATGTGAAGGTTGAAGAAGGTTTAGGGGAGGTATCGATCCTGACTCCGGCTCTTGAAAAAGGGGATATCGATGTATATGTTGAGTATACAGGTACCGGACTGGAAGCAGTACTTAAAGAACAGGCAGCGGAAGGAGCTTCCGGTGACGAAATACTGGATCAGGTTCGAAAAGGATATGAAGAAAAATTCAATGTAACATGGCTTAAGCCTCTTGGTTTTGAAAATACGTACACTCTTGCGTACACAGAGGATCAGGATTTTGATGCGAAAACATTTTCTGACTTAGTACCTCTTTCAAAGGACCTGAGCTTCGGTGCCCCGCACCAGTTCTATGAACGCGAGGGAGACGGCTACGATGCTTTTTCAATAGAATACGGCTTCGAATTCAAGAAAAAAGAGAGCTATGATCCAAATATTATGTATGAGGCTGTGAAAAATGGCGATGTAGATATCATCCCGGCCTTTACGACCGATGGAAGAATCGAACGATATAATCTAAAGTCAACGAAGGATGATAAAGGCTTCTTCCCGCCATATGATGCAGCACCGATCATCCGTCAGGAAGTACTGAAAGAGCATCCTGAGGTGGAAGATGCATTAAATGAATTAGCAGGTCAGATTTCTGAAAAAGAAATGAGTGAAATGAATGCAAAAGTGGATATCGATAAAAAAGAACCAAAAGATGTAGCACGTGAATTCCTCATTTCAAAAGGATTAATAAAAGAATAAGCAAAGATAGAGTGAATCCTTTTCTCCAGGGTTCACTTTATCTTTCGGAGAGCATATTCATAAAATTTTGAAAAATAAAGGAAATTATGCTATAAAAATAGAATAGGACTTTAGAACGTATACAACAGATATTCAAAAGGACGGTGCATTCTCATGATCGAAAATCCAACCCGTGAAGAAATGGGTCAACTATTGAAAAACTCCAAGCGTATTGCAGTCGTTGGGTTAAGTGACAATCCGGAACGTACATCTCATTCAGTGTCTAAGGCGATGCAGGATCAAGGCTATGAAATTATCCCGGTAAACCCTACCATCGATTCAGCCCTTGGGATAAAAGCGGTTTCTTCATTGGAGGAAATCGAAGGAACCGTAGATATTGTCAATGTTTTCAGGCGTTCGGAATTCCTTCCCGATATTGCAAAAGAATTTGATAAAATAGATGCTAAGGTATTCTGGGCCCAGCTCGGTGTCATGAATGATGAAGCTTACTCTTTCCTCAAAGAACGCGGGTATACAGTGATTATGGATCGGTGTATTAAGGTTGAACATGCTTTAACCAAATAGTTCTCACTAGGTGCAAGCGGCGTCTACCGCTTGTTTTTTTTCGGATAATTGATTTAATCGCTTTCACAGCGGATGATTGAAGCTTTAAAACAGGGGGATACCCCCCTGGAGTCCCGCAGTAATCAGAAAATTAATTTGCGAAAATGAAATAAAACGCTACAATATAGCATAGTGGTTTACTTAAAATGAGGAAAAACAGGTAAACGAACAAATGTTCTTATGTTATAGTAATTGTAGAACATAGAATCCGTATTGAAGTTCAGATACGGGCAGTGAAGTTTGAAAGGGGAATGTTCGTGGCCGACAAGAAACAGTCCATGGCTTATAATGATGATGCAATTCAGGTTTTAGAAGGCTTGGAAGCCGTTCGAAAAAGACCTGGTATGTACATTGGCTCTACTGACTCCAGAGGGCTGCATCATTTAGTATATGAAATTGTAGATAATGCAGTAGATGAAGCACTAGCAGGCTTCGGTAATGAAATCAACGTCACCATACATAAAGATAACAGTATTTCCGTACAGGATAGAGGGCGAGGGATGCCAACAGGGATGCATAAAATGGGGAAACCGACCCCTGAGATCATCCTGACCGTCCTTCATGCCGGCGGGAAGTTCGGTCAGGGCGGCTACAAGACAAGCGGCGGTCTACATGGAGTCGGGGCTTCAGTCGTTAATGCGCTGTCGGAATGGCTCGTCGTTACAATCGAGAGAGACGGCATCAAGTATGAACAGCGCTTTGAAAAAGGCGGAAAACCCGAAACAACTTTAGAAAAAATCGGTAAAACCAAAAAGTCGGGTACGCTTATACATTTTAAACCCGATCCTGAAATTTTCAGTTCAACAACATATAATTACGACACACTATGTGAACGTTTAAGAGAATCCGCCTTCCTTTTGAAAGGCTTGAAAATTGAAATTATAGATGAACGTCATGATCAAAAAGAAGTGTTTCACTATGAAAGCGGCATTCAGGCCTTCGTCCAATACTTAAACGAAGAAAAAGACAGCCTTCACAATGTTGCGTTCTTTGAAGGCGCGAATCATAACATTGAAGTGGAATTTGCGTTTCAGTTCAATGACGGATTTTCTGAAAATATCCTGTCCTTCGTCAACAACGTACGTACAAAAGACGGCGGCACTCATGAAGCAGGTGCCAAGACTGCCATGACAAGGGTGTTCAATGAGTATGCACGTAAAGCAGGAATCCTTAAAGACCGTGATAAGAATCTGGAAGGGACGGATATCAGGGAAGGCCTTGCAGCGATTGTATCTGTCCGCATCCCGGAAGAACTCCTGCAATTCGAAGGACAGACAAAAGGAAAGCTAGGTACAAGTGAAGCCCGCTCAGCGGTGGATTCCGTCGTTTCAGAGCACCTGCTGTATTTTCTGGAAGAGAACCCGGATACAAGCTCGCTCTTGATCAAAAAATCGATCAAAGCGGCTCAAGCGCGTGAAGCTGCACGAAAAGCCCGTGAAGATGCACGTAACGGAAAAAAACGAAAACGTTCTGAAACGGTGCTGTCAGGAAAGCTGACGCCTGCCCAATCGAGAAATCCGCAGCGGAATGAACTGTACCTGGTAGAGGGTGATTCTGCAGGAGGTTCTGCAAAACAAGGGCGTGACCGGAAGTTTCAGGCGATCCTGCCTCTCCGTGGTAAAGTCATCAACACAGAAAAGGCTAAATTACAGGATATTTTCAAAAATGAAGAAATCAATACCATCATCCACGCCATCGGCGGAGGAGTAGGACCTGAATTCAACGTCGAAGACATCAACTACGATAAGATTGTGATCATGACCGATGCCGATACGGATGGGGCACATATCCAGGTATTACTGCTTACCTTCTTCTACCGCTACATGAAACCGCTGGTTGAAGCCGGGAAAATTTACATCGCCCTGCCTCCGCTTTATAAAGTGAGCAAAGGAACAGGAAAGAAAGAAAAAATTGAATATGCTTGGACAGATGAAGAGCTTCAAGGTGCGATGAAAAAAATCGGTAAAGGGTATATGATCCAACGATATAAGGGTCTTGGTGAAATGAATGCAGATCAACTATGGGAAACGACCATGGATCCGGAGACAAGAGCACTGATCAGAGTAAGAATCGATGATGCTGCACGTGCTGAACGCCGTGTCACGACGCTGATGGGCGACAAAGTCGAACCACGCCGTAAATGGATCGAAAGCAACGTAGCATTTGGCTTGGAAGAAGACGGAAGCATCTTGGAAAATGAAAACATCACGGTCGCAGAGGAGGGGTAATACATGACAACAGTAGAAAGATATCAAGATTTGCCTCTTGAAGAGGTACTTGGCGACCGATTCGGACGATACAGTAAATATATTATTCAAGAACGTGCACTACCCGATGCACGTGACGGACTAAAACCCGTTCAGCGACGGATTCTTTATGCCATGTATGTTGACGGTAATACCCAGGAAAAAGGCTTCCGTAAATCAGCGAAAACCGTCGGTAACGTTATCGGTAATTATCACCCTCATGGTGATACTTCCGTATACGATGCCATGGTACGGATGAGTCAAACCTGGAAAGTACGGAACTACCTTGTAGAAATGCATGGTAATAACGGAAGCATAGATGGCGATCCCCCAGCCGCAATGCGTTATACAGAAGCAAGACTTTCTGCCATCTCAATGGAATTATTGCGTGATATCGATAAGAGTACAGTAGAGTTCATTCCAAACTTCGATGATACGTCAAGTGAACCTACCGTACTTCCTTCCAGATTTCCCAACCTGTTAGTGAATGGATCGACGGGAATATCTGCAGGTTATGCAACGGACATCCCGCCTCACCATTTAGGTGAAGTGATTGATGCCACAATCATGCGCATGGAAAAGCCAGCGAGTTCGGTCGATGATTTAATGACTGTCATCAAGGGGCCGGATTTCCCTACCGGAGGAATCATCCAAGGCGTTGACGGCATCAAAAAAGCCTATGAAACCGGGAAAGGAAAAGTCGTTGTCCGTGGAAAAGCTGAAGTTGAAAATATCCGCGGAAGTAAGCAGCAAATCGTCATCACAGAAATTCCATACGAAGTGAACAAGGCGAATCTCGTGAAAAAGATGGATGAATTCAGAGTGGACCGCAAAGTAGAAGGCATCGCAGAGGTCCGGGATGAGACAGACCGTGAAGGATTGCGCATTGTTATCGAACTGAAAAAAGATGCAGATGCAAACGGCGTGCTGAATTACTTATACAAGAATAGCGATCTTCAGATTTCATATAACTTTAATATGGTGGCCATACATAATAGACGTCCTAAGCTCATGGGTCTGAAAGGCTTGCTGGACGCCTATATCGAACACCAAAAAGAAGTGGTCACGAATCGTACCAAGCATGATTTAAAGAAAGCAAGCGACCGTCAGCACATCGTTGAAGGTTTAATGAAAGCATTATCCATCCTTGACGAAGTGATTGCTACGATCCGTGCATCGAAAGATAAAAAAGATGCGAAGAATAACCTGATTGATCAGTATCAATTCACTGAAGCTCAATCCGAAGCAATCGTCAGCCTTCAATTATACCGTCTGACGAACACAGACATCACTGCACTGCGTAATGAAGCAGAAGAACTTCAGAAACTGATTGCGGAATTAACCGCGATCCTCGAAAGTGAGAGTAAGTTATATAGTGTCATCAAGAAAGAATTAAAAGCGATCAAGAAGCAATTTGCAGATGCAAGAAGAACACAAATTGAAGATAAAATTGAAGAAATCAAGATCAACCTTGAAGTATTGATTGCAAGTGAGGACGTTATGGTGACAGTCACCCGTGACGGGTACATTAAACGCACGAGTCTTCGTTCATACGGAGCATCAAATGGGCAGGATCTTGCTATGAAAGAAACGGACAGGCTGCTTGCTCAGTATGAAATGAATACCACTGATGTACTCCTGGTGTTCACCAATAAAGGCAACTACATATACTGCCCGGTCCATGAGCTGCCTGACATCCGCTGGAAGGACCTCGGCCAGCATGTAGGTAACATCGTTCCGATCGATCGCGATGAACAGGTATTAAAGGCGATGCCTATTAAAGAGTTCAAAGAGGACCAATACCTTCTGTTCATTACGAGGAACGGTATGACGAAGAAATCTGAGCTTTCTCAATATAAAGCTCAACGATATTCGCGGCCTCTTGTCGCCATCAACCTTAAGGGTGATGATTCATTAGTTGACGTTCATCTGACGGATGGAAAACAGGATCTGTTCCTGGCCACTAACCTAAGCTACGGTTTATGGTTTGCAGAAGAAGATGTAAGTATCGTCGGCCCGAGGGCTGCAGGTGTAAAAGGAATCAATCTGAAAGAAGACGACTTTGTCGTTTCAGGTAGTGTCATCACTGACCCTCTTAAAGAGTATGTATTCCTGGTCACTCATCGCGGAGCAGTGAAAAAGATGAAGCTCTCAGAGTTCGAAAAGACAACCCGTGCCAAACGAGGTGTCATCATGCTCCGGGAATTGAAATCGAATCCCCATCGAGTAGTTCGAATCGAAGTTGTCAAAGATACAGATACGGTTGAACTAATTACGAAAAAAGGCAAGTGTGAAAATGTAAAAATAACGGATCTTCGGGCAAATGATCGATACTCCAATGGATCATTCGTCATTGATGAAGCTGAAAGCGGTCCGGTTGTAGATACTTGGGTGAAACCAGACGAAAATAATGAATAAACAAAAAAACGGCTAAGGATTCCTTAGTCGTTTTTTTGTGGTTTGATTTACTGAATGGATATAAACGCCGAATTGCTGTACAGATACAACACGTGTAGGTATGGGTGATGCTGTGCAAAACGCTGTAGATATCGCAACTTATCACACAAAGAAACTGAAAGAGCTATCATAAAAACATAAAATATTTTTGCAACAGTATATAAATAACATTGATTGAAAAACTTTTATTTGATAGATTAAGGAAGTGTCACTAAGGGTATACATACATAGGTTCGCACATTTTACATTATATTACATCAGGGAGGGAATACATGTATGGAATTATTCAATACCATACTCGGTACGTTAAATGAGTTTATGTGGTCCTATATTCTCATTGCAGCTCTTGTAGGACTGGGACTTTATTTCTCACTGCGTTCAAAGTTTGTTCAGTTTCGCTACATTGCTGAAATGGGTCGGCTGCTGACAGATAAAACAACGATCTCAGCAGAAGGAAAAAGAGGTATCTCTTCTTTCCAGGCCTTCACAATCAGTACAGCATCCCGTGTGGGTACGGGTAATCTGGCAGGTGTAGCCACAGCCATTGCAGGGGGTGGACCCGGAGCGGTATTCTGGATGTGGTTGATTGCACTGCTCGGAGGGGCTACCAGCTTCATTGAGAGTACGCTGGCTCAGATTTATAAAGTGAAAGATGGAAAAGATGGATTCCGAGGCGGTCCAGCATATTATATGGAAAAAGGGCTGAACGCCCGCTGGATGGGGATTCTTTTTGCTGTCATTATCACTTTCTGTTTTGGATTAGTGTTTAATTCAGTACAATCCAATACCATTTCGCTGGCAATGGAGGGTGCATATTCCTTTGACCGTTTAACCACTGGGATTATTCTATCCGTATTGACAGCTGTCGTTATCTTTGGGGGGATCAAGCGGATCGCTCACGTGACCCAGATACTGGTCCCTGTAATGGCCATACTTTATATTATTCTTGCACTATATATTTTAATCACCAATATCACACTGCTTCCCGATATGTTCGTCATTATCTTTGAAAGTGCATTCGGCTTCAGGGAAGTTGTGAGCGGTGGAGTTGGAGCAGCGATCATGATGGGGATCAAGCGAGGGCTGTTCTCCAATGAAGCCGGTATGGGTAGTGCTCCGAATGCCGCTGCAACTGCCGGGGTCACACACCCTGTAAAACAAGGATTGATACAGACTCTCGGTGTATTTATGGATACATTGATCATTTGTACCGCGACCGCCTTCATGATCATCCTGTCAGATCAATATACAGCGGGTATCGACGGTATTCAATTAACACAAGCTGCATTGAGTTTCCATGTCGGTGAATGGGCAAATACATTTGTAGCGGTTGCCATCTTCCTATTTGCCTTCAGTTCTGTTATCGGTAACTACTATTATGGTGAAACGAATATCGAATTCATCAAGTACAGTCCTGCTGCTCTGTTCATCTACAGACTTGCAGTGATCGGTATGGTTATCTTCGGTGCAGTCGTGAAGCTTGATGTCGTCTGGGGGCTCGCAGACTTATTCATGGGTCTCATGGCCATCATCAACCTCATTGCCATCACCTTGCTGACCAGGATTGCTCTTGCAGCTCTAAAAGACTACCGTGCACAGAAAAAACAAGGGAAAGATCCTGTATTCTACTCCAACTCCATTGAAGGGTTAAAGGGAATTGAATGCTGGGATGAAAAACCGGGAACTAAATCCCAGAATCATTGATTATGAAAAACCAACTCATGAATTGAGTTGGTTTTTTTACATACTTTTTCCTTAATTGGTGATGATAATAGAGAATTATCTTACCGAGGAGAGGACACTATGCGTAAAGAGTTATTGTTTGCTTTTGGTGCTTTTTTCATTTTATCTCTACATGCAATTGCCGGGAATTTTACGGATGTAACGAATGAACAAACTAAGGTCGATCAAATGACACTCAAGTCTTACTCTAAAGATGTCACAGGAGATGGGAAAAAGGATAAAATCGACCTGAAGGCCATTCCGTTTTCACCTGATGCATTATTTTTAAAAGAGGTATGGGCAGAGATCACAACATCCAAAGGCAGTGAAATCCGAATCGATTATGAAGGTGGTTATGAGCCTAAGATAGAGTTTGTAGATTTAAATCATGACAAGATAAAGGATATGCTGTATTCTGCTGCAACAGGAGGGAGCGGCGGACTATATAACATGGATCTGCACACACTCGCAGATAATAAATTACTTGATCTGGGGCTGCCTGAAGGACTGACAATCCAGGCTCAGTTTCAGGACGACTATAAAGCTGTTATTTCATTCACTGACACAAACCAATCCTATACGGTTGATTTAAGCGACCGGAAAGATGAATATGAACGACTTGGTATCTTTACCGACGGGAAATTGAATGAGCCGATGGAATTGATGGTTCTTCATACTGCCTTTTACGAACCTGCAAAGATAAAAGGAAAGCCCGGGAATGGGTTAAAAGGATACCAGCAGATCAGCGGTGCATATAAAGCTGATGGAATCGGCACAGCTGTTTCTTATTGGTACTACGAAAAAGGTAAATGGAACTTGATTGAAATAAATTGGCAGGAGGACTCGAGGCAGAAGCACAGAAGATAGGCGATTGACATACACTATTATAAGCCCAATTCTGAAGGAGGCTTATAGATGAGTGATTTCAATCCTGAAAAGTTATCTGTTACGTATTTGCCGCCTGCATCAATCTTTAATCCGATTGATAACAGAAAGTACACACTGACTCACTCTGATGCAACCGGGGATTTATTCTTAAGTGTCGGCTGTCATTATGATCTGAAGAAAATAAACACACAAATGAGAGATGAAGTTCTCGGGGAGTGGCGCCGCGAACAAGGACAATACACATTGTGCGGGAAGGTATATGTGAGTGGAGGAGAATTTGATGCTAAGCTATCCGAAGTCCGGTTCATGATATTCAAAAAGGAGCTTCCACTTGCATTGGCAGCAATCGTAAATGGGGATCAGGGATTTTTCACGTATTATCCGTGGCTTCTTGATGCTCCTGTTTACATTTATTTTGAATCGGTATTTGATGAATTTAATCAGGTAATTTTTTTCGGCACTCCGAGACAGTACTTAAAAAAGTGAATCATGCATAGAGAGCGGTGGCTCTTTATGCTTTTTTAATGAATGAAACCATTTCAGGACCATATACGTATTAAGAGTTGATAGGAGGGACTTATATGCGGTTTTATTCTAAAAAGGGGACAGTGCTGTTCCCCATACTTATACTTGTATTGATACTAATGGCAGGTTCATCACTGGCTTCATTCCTGGAATGGGATTTCATTCAGCGTATTCCCGGGATGGATGAATCCGAACCTATTTCTTTGTTTGTTACTGTACCTTTAATGGCCTTGATCATATGGTTGATTACGGCAACTTATTACGAAATAAATGGGGAAGTGCTTAAAGTCGCAGCGGGACCGATCCGATTCAACATTCATATTCATACAATCTGTGCTATTGAAGCGTCAAACAATCCGTTATCAAGCCCGGCGTTATCATTGGACCGTCTTAAAATCACATACAACCAGCGCAATACTGTGCTGATTTCACCGAAACATAAGCAGGAGTTTATAAATGAGCTATTGAAAATTAATCCGAATATCAGGATTGATTTGAAGAAGCAGTAAACGAACGGTAATTATGTAAACTAGAATCAATATGGATGAGAAGCTGGAATTAAGGAATCCAGTGAAATCGTTCAAATTGATTTTTAATTGGAACAATAAAACGATGATGAAATAATTATGAAATAAATTAAAATAAAATGAAAATAACTAACTTAAATTGGATTGATGAAAAATTTATGGAGTGATGATCAAATTTTTATCGGATGAATCGATAAATGCCAAACAATAGATTAAACGAATTTTTTTATTTTGTCTCAATATTAATAGTATACTTATGATACGAGACGAGATTATTCATTATTGTTTAGGTTCCTAGAATATATATTATGTAAAGTAGAAAAATAATATATAATTACATCTCCTCTTTTTACCTAATTAAAAAACAGGCTTTCATTAACTCTTTAAAGCCTGTTTCTCTAAGAATCTTTTATATTTTTCAACCAGATACAGATCTTTGTATTGATATATCCAATTAGCAAATAAAGAAATATTATCAAGACCTGTAATATAAATTCGGTAATACGTTTCAAAATCTTTTAACCAAGGTTTTAGATTATGTGACTTAAATATTTCATACAAAGATATACTAAAATCTCTAGATCCACTCACTATACAAACACAGTTCCGGCTTTTATAAATGCTTCCATCTCCATCAAAATAACCTCTTATGAAGTGGCTTAAGTAAGGTTCTGGTATTGTTGGGAGTTGAATACTCAATGATTTATTCGGTTGAATTCCATGGAGTATCATAAGATCCTCTTTAAGTATTTTGCTATGAATTCCTAAGGTGTATACTCCTGTATTAGGGTTTTGAACAAATGGATGGTTAGACTGCAGTTCTATCTTTATTTGTTCAAGTATCTCTATGTTTTTTTGAGAAAAGCTAATTGATGAAAAATCTTTATTAACACATCCATCTGCAGCAAAAAAACCCAAGATATAAGCCATATTATTCGACCATGTCTTAAAATAATGCTCATTCACTTCATATTTACGCTTCCAGCTTCCTTTGGGTCTTCTCTTTACATTGTTTTTACGCAATACCCGGTTTACATAACGCACCGAAACGTTTGCAATCTCTGCAATTTCCACTGTCCTCGTGCCTTCTTCGTATAATTTGACCATTTGTTCCGCTTCTAAGGTGCATTTCTTCTTTGCCATAATCAGCACCACCTTATTTATCATTAATTCCATTATACGAACATTTGTTCTTAACTGCAATTTTAAGCACTTTCAGTGAAAATTTTTACGATTTAACATAAATTGCTATCACTCTTTTCACGGCTTTAAGTTTATTCATTATGCTGTCTGGTTATTGATTAATGAACATCATTTTATAGAAATGAGGGATTTAATATGCGGGAAAATAAAGATCAAATAAAAGGAAAACGTAAGCAAACCGAGGGAGATTTAAAGAAAACTTGGGGCAAACTTACGATGGATGATCAAAAAGTCGGGGAAGGCGAACGCGACAAGGATAAAGGTAAAGTTCAAGAAAAGTTCGGCGATGTGAAGGAATCCATCAAGAAAAGTTGGTAGCTGCAGTATGGTGCTTGACCTTATAAGCGTGGAAGCAACACCTCACATACTCTAAAAAGGAGGATTCACCTGTTTACAAAAAAACAGGTGAATCCTCCTTTTGATAATTTCATTTATTAATTTATGGAGCTTTTTAAGATCTCAGACCTACCCAGTAAACCCTTCCATCAGGTATTCATACAAATACTCCCCTATCCTCGCCAGCACTTCACTCCCTCTTCCATTATTCTTCAGTCCATCAATCAAAACCGCAGCATAGATCGTATGTTCCTTATGCCGTAAAATCGCGCAGTCATGCTCAATGCCCGGCAACTCACCGGTTTTATTAGCTACATAGATATGATCACGGTTAATCTTTGCCGGTAGCTTTTGATTAAATTGCTGGTTATGAAGCATCTTCAGCATCGATTCACGGCTGTTTGCGTGAAACATTTCATCTTGATCAATAGCCTTTAAGCAGGTAAGCGCATCGAAAGCAGACATACGATTATCAATCCCTGACTGCATAGCATCAAAATCCATCAGTTTACGATTTAATTGTGTTTCTTTCAGTCCGATTCGTTTACTCATTTCATTGACTGCAGTCATCCCTATACGGTCGATTAAAAGATTGGTTGCCGTGTTATCAGAAACAATGATCATCAACGTGAGCAAATCGTGAATCGTCACTTTCGAATGCTGTGATAAATGGCTAAGAACCCCTGCTCCTCCCACTTTATCCGCTTGGGTAACAGGAAGGATCTCATATGGATGAAGTTTACCATCCTGAATCTGACGGAACCCTTCAAGTAAAATCGGAAGTTTGATTAAGCTGGCTGCTGAATATTGTACTTCACCATTATGCTTTATGGAGTATTCCGGAAGTTCGATGGCCAAGCTCAGGCGGCCTTGTCCTTCATCAATCACTCTTTGAATCTTTTCCTCCAATACTTTAGCTTTGATAGCATTCATTATTTCGTTGCAGCCACTTCATCATGATCTTTTCGTATCGCTTTGTCATACAGATGGCATGCTACATAGTGATTTTCCTCCACCTCATGCCATTTCGGCACAACCGACTCACAGGCTACCATTGCAGCAGGACACCGGGTGCGGAACACACAGCCGCTCGGGGGATTTATGGCACTTGGGATCTCTCCCTTCAGGATCATTCTTTCCCTTTGATCCTCTACATCCGGATCTGGAATCGGAATCGCTGAAAGCAAGGCTTGCGAATAAGGATGAAGAGGCTTTTTATATAATTCATTGCTGTCAGTCAACTCGACGATATGACCGAGATACATAACGCCTATCCTGTCGCTGATATGCTTAACCATGGAGAGGTCATGAGCGATGAAAAGGAAAGTCAATCCCTTTTCATCCTGAAGCTTTTTCAACAAATTGACGATTTGTGCCTGTACGGATACGTCGAGTGCTGAAATCGGTTCATCTGCAATGATGAATTCCGGGTCCAGAGCAAGAGCACGGGCAATCCCTATCCGCTGTCTCTGTCCGCCGCTGAACTCATGAGGATACCGGTTCGCATGATCACGATTCAGTCCCACATCTTCAAGAAGCTGATAGATTCTCTCCATCCGTTCTTTTTTATCCTTGTATAACCCATGGGCTTCCATTGGTTCCGCGATGATTTCACGTACAGTCGACCGGGGATTCAGTGAAGCGTAAGGATCTTGAAAGATCATCTGCATCTTGCTGTAAAAAGAACGCTTTTCCTTTTCCGTCAAAGTGTGGACATTCTTCCCGCTATACGATACTTCTCCCTCTGTTGTGTTATAGAGTCCGATGATCGTCCGGCCTGTAGTGGACTTTCCGCACCCTGATTCCCCGACCAGCCCAAATGTTTCACCTCTATAAATTTCAAATGAAACGTTGTCCACTGCCTTTAGCACTTTCCCTTTCTCAAGGGTGAAATACTTCTTCAGATTTTTGACTTCCAAAAGTTTTTGATTTTTCACGATGCATCCCCCGTCTCCTGCCAGTAACGTCTTGCTGCACATAGTTCTTTTTCATAATAGGTGCCTTCGAGTGTGATGATTTCAATCGTCTTACCTGTATTAGGTGAATGGATCATCATTCCGTCACCGTAATAAATGCCAACATGGTGAATGCTTCCTTTTCCTTCTTCATAAGCAAAAAATAGGAGGTCACCTGGATTTAAATCATCCAGTGGAACTTTTATCCCTTTCTTTGCCTGGTCGCCAGCATCCCGGGGGATGACATATCCATTGGCTTTACACATTGAATAACTGAAGCCTGAGCAATCAAACCCATAACTGCTCATGCCTCCCCACAAGTAAGGCAGGTCAAGGAATGCTTCTCCTGATTTCACGATATCGAATCCATCCCCTTTTCGATCTTTGACAGCTTCAGTTGAAATATAAACATTCTCCCGCTTTACATATTTTATTCCCGATGGAGTGCGTACCGCTAGCAAGTCACCATCTTCCCTTTCAATAGATAAAGAAGTTAGAAAACTTAACTCTAGTTCTTTTTCGCCTTCTTCTGTTAATAAATCAGCGAATTCACTTGTTATAATGGCAAACAGACCCGATTCCGATTGAGCAGCAGGCTTGCTCAGCTGCACGGAAGGAACCCAGCCCGGGTAGCCCCGCTCGTCTTTTGAGGAGGGCTGGTCTAGGACTATCACAAGTGACCAGTCTTCTTTTTCTTCGAGTACCAATACCTCTTGACCAAATAATGCTTGCGACTGGATACGGTTCTCATCACAGAGGGCAAGTCTTGTTTCGTGTGTTAACGAGTCGAGCCATTCCTTGATGTTTACAGGATTGGATACTGCGGATGCATCAAGTGCGCGTGCTGAATCAGGTGAAGTCCAAACCGTTGCTACCGGTACATTGACTGCGGCTTTTTTACTCATATGTATTCCTCCATTTACTTTAATGAATTTGTACTGACTTGACCCCGAGGCCAGGAGAGTCGGGGAAGGTGATCGTTCTGCCGTTATATTGAATACCGCCTGCTACGATGTCGTCAGAAAGCATCAATGGTGCATCGAAGTCAAACCTTGTGATGTTCTTCTTGCTTGCTGCAAAATGGGCTGCAGCCGTTATACCAAGGCGGGTTTCGATCATACTGCCAACCATGCATTCCACTCCGCAAACCTCAGCAAGATCGTTGATTTTCTGCGCCTGATAAATACCGCCAGCCTTCATCAGCTTTATGTTGATGAGGTCGGCACTTCGCGTTTTCAAGACCTGAAATGCCTGCTGCGGTGAAAACACACTTTCATCAGCCATGATGAGCGTATCGACATTGTCCGTTACTTTCTTCAAGCCTTCCAGGTCATGTGCTGGGACAGGCTGCTCCACCAACTCGATATTCAGGTCCATGTCTTCCATTTTTCGAATCGCTCTCACAGCCGCTTTTGCTTCCCACCCCTGGTTTGCATCGAGACGGATCTGTATCGAGTCTCCGATAACCTGTCGGATTGCCTGGATGCGTTTGATGTCAGTTTGGATTTCATCTTTTCCTACCTTAATCTTCAGGATATTAAAACCGCGCATGCTGTATATCAAGGCATCTTCCGCCATCTCTGCAGGACTGTTCACACTGACGGTATAGTCGGTTTCCAAGGTGTTCCTGTATCCACCCAAATATTGAAAGAGCGGGAGTCTGCTATGCTGGGAGAGGCAGTCATAGATGGCCATGTCGACAGCGGCCTTTGCACTTTGATTGCCTACCAGGAGCTTATGCACTTTCTGGAATATAGATTCATGGTTTAATAGGCATCTTCCAACAAGGGCAGGTTTCAGGATGTCAATGATGGCCGATTCAATACTTTTTAGGCTGTCACCAGTAATGACCAATGTTGGAGGGGCTTCTCCCCAGCCTGTGATCCCGTTATCGCAAACCATCCTGACTCCGATTGCTTCAGCAGTATGCACTGTTCGAAGAGCCGTCTTGAATGGCGTATGAAGTGGAACTGATACACGAAATGTCTCTAGCTGAACGATATTCATGATTCGTTAACCTCCTCCTTTATGCCGCTTTCGACAATAAGTGTTTTTTCTTTTGTATTCATTCTGCCGACTGAGCCGACCGGAATGGCGAGACATGGGGACGAGTGACCGATGAGAAACCCTTTCATTGCCGGTTTATTCGCAGGCTTAATATACTCATCGAACAATTGATCCAAGGTGAGAGACTCTTTTCTCTTATCGGGTCCGCAGTTTTTGAAGTCCCCGATGATGATCCCTTCTGCATCCTGGAATTTCCCCGCCATCTTCAACTGGTTCAGCATGCGGTCAACTTTATAGGGCTCCTCATCGATATCTTCTATGAAGAAGATCTTCCCTCTTGTGTCCACTTCATAATCAGTCCCCAGTGTACTCACTAATAGGGTCAGATTTCCTCCTATTACGGGACCGCTTGCCTTACCCTCAACTATAGTGTCAAGAAGAGCGGTTTTATGAGTAAACTCAACCCTCTTTTTTTCGAAAAGCTGCCCAAAAGACTGCTTGGTTAACTCATGAACATCCGGTAAACCAATATCAGAGCTCAGCATCGGTCCATGAAATGTCACCAGCCCCGTTTTTTGGTGAATGGCTGTATGTAGAAATGTAATATCACTGTATCCCCAGAAAATTTTGGGGTTTCCTGCAATCAGATCATAGTCCAATTTTGAAACCAGACGCCCTGTGCCGTATCCGCCGCAAGCGCATATAATCGCCTTAATTTCAGGATCCATAAACATCGTATGTATATCTTCTGCCCGCTCTTCATCCGTTCCTGCCAAATAGCCATATTTGTGATGGACAGACGAACCAACCTTCACACCCAAGCCCAATTTTTCCAGAAACGAAATAGCCTTTCCCAGCGCTTCTTTTTTGGGTGGACTTGCGGGAGCAATAATCCCGACTGTATCACCTTGTTTCAGCTTCGGAGCTTTTATAGCCACCATGCATTCCTCCTTTACTAGAAAAAGAGGGAGGAGACTCTTTGGTGAGAGTCTTCTCCACTCCGTTTTTATCCATCTTATTTTTTATCTGCCCATTTTAATTCCATGTATCCTACAGGATGACGGACAATTCCTGATACATCCTCGTTTTGTAAGTAAACGTAGTTATAGAAGTGAATAGGGATGATCGGCATATCTTCCATCAGGATCTTTTCTGCTTTATACATCAATTCAAAGCGCTTTGCTTCATCTGCTTCATTTTTGGCCTGCTTGATCAAATTATCGTACTCTTCATTGCTCCATGCCGTTCTGTTCATCGAATGCCCAGTTTGGAAGTTTTCAAGGAAGTTGATTGGATCCCCGTAGTCAGCAAGGAAAGAGCTTCGTGATAACTGGAACTTCAGCGCTTTTTGCTCATCCTGGAACACATTCCATTCCATATTTGCCAATTTCACATCAACATCAAGATTTTCCTTGAACATTTGCTGAAGTGCTTCAGCGATTTTTTGATGAGTATCACTTGTGCTGTACGTTAGAGTAACTTCAGGAAGTTTGTCGTACCCTTCTTCTTCCATTCCTTTTTCAAGCAGTGCTTTTGCTTCGTCGATATTTGTTTTTACAAGGTCACCGCTTGTTTCGCGGAAGTCATTTCCGGATGAATCATTGAATCCGCTTGATACAAAACCATATGCCGGCTTTTCTTTATTCTTCGTGACGAAATCAACCATTTGCTGCTGATCTACAGCCATCGCAAAAGCTTTACGGATGTTTTTGTTCTGGAACGGTTCTTTTTCTAAGTTGAAACGGTAGAAATAGGTTCCCGCCTGATCTTCAACGTTCACTTTACCTTCTTCGAACAGCTGTTTACTCAAGTCGGCAGGTACATCAGCCGTATCCAGTTCACCTGTTTTATAAAGCTGATAGTCGGTGTTTGAGTCATTTACCATTGCCCAGTTCACTTTGTCCAATTTAACGGAATCTGCATCCCAATACTGATCATTCTTTTCCATTACAAAGTGGCTGTCATGCTCCCACTCCGTTAATTTGAATGGCCCATTAGCAACGAATGTATCCGCTTCTGCAAACCACTCAGGGTTTTCCTTAGCAACCTTTTCATTGATCGGGAAGAAAGCGGGATTAGAAATGACACTTAAGAAGTATGCTTGAGGGCTTGTAAGCGTCACTTCAAACGTTTTATCATCCACAGCCGTAACCTTCACTTCATCTGCTGAGCCTTCACCATTATTGAAAGCTTCTCCGCCTTCAATGAAATAACCAAGGAAGGCAGCCGGCGAACCTGTTTCAGGGTCTAATAATCTTTTCCAAGCAAATACAAAATCACCGGCTGTTACATCATCGCCGTTAGACCATTTGGCATTGTCACGGATATGGAATGTGTATACCTTCCCATCTTCAGAAACATCCCATTTCTCTGCCATGGCGCCTTCAGGTTCATGATTTGCGTTTAAGCGTGTCAGACCTTCCATCAAATTGTTTAAGGCTGTCCATGAATATGAATCAAAACCGATTGGCGGGTCAAAGGATGTAGGTTCGGCACCATTATTCAGGTACAGCACCTTTTCCCCGTTGTCCTTACTGTCTTTGCTGCCCTCTTCTTTCCCGGCATCTTGTGTCGCAGTACATGCAGCCAATACAAATAAAAGCAAACCAATTAAACATAACGATACTACCTTTTTCATTTTTCTCCCCCTCTTTGTTTTTTCTATCATTCTATCAGCGTATGTTTAAGCTGATAGTTGAAAGCATCACTTTCGCCCGCGGATCCTGGAGCCAGCAATCAACGTGGTGGTCATTGGAAAGCTTTGTCTTAACCGGATAGACCCGGTCACAGACTTCCATGGCCATATCGCAACGGGCGGAGAACGGGCACCCGGCCGGAGGCGAAAATAAATCCGGCGGTGATCCCGATATCGGTGTCAGCGCCGCCCCATCAAGATCGAGACGCGGCACCGATTTCAGCAGTCCTTGAGTATAAGGGTGCTGAGGCTTATAAAAAATCTCTCTTCTTGTTCCTTCTTCAACAATCTTCCCTGCATACATGACCGCAATCCGGTCTGCAACCTGCGCCACCACACCCAAATCATGTGTGATCAGTATGATGGAAACGCCCGTTTTACGCTGGACTTCTTTGAAAAGCTCCAGAATTTGGGCTTGAATCGTAACGTCCAGCGCAGTTGTCGGTTCATCGGCTATCAGAACATCAGGCTGACAGACGAGGGCCATTGCAATCACGATACGCTGTCTCATCCCTCCGCTGAACTGGTGGGGATACTGCTTCAGTCGTTCCTCGGGATACGGTATTCCTACAAGGTTGAGCATTTCAACCGCTTTCCTGGATGCTTCTCTCTTTGAAATGTTTTCATGCTGCAAAATACCCTCCATGATTTGTTCCCCAATCGTAAGAGTAGGATTCAGGGCCGTCATGGGATCCTGAAAAATCATGGAGATGTCTTTTCCGCGAACATTTCTCATTTCTTTTTCTGATAACTTCAGCAAGTCCTTTCCTTTAAATAAAATGGATCCATCTGTTATCCTTCCTGGAGGATTCGGAATGAGTCTCATGATGCATTGTGAGGTAACGCTTTTACCACAGCCGGATTCACCGACGATTGCGAGTGTTTCCCCCTTGTTCAATTGAACATTCACTCCGCGGACTGCTTTTACTTCCCCTCCGTATGTAGCAAAGGATACATGTAGATCATGAACGGATAGTACACTGTCATTCATAGATGATTACCTCCTCAGCTTAGGATCTAGAGCATCCTGAAGCCCGTCTCCTAACACGTTAAACGAAAACATCGTCAGTGATATAAATAATGCCGGGAAGAATAAACGCCACCAGTAGCCTGATAGAATAGTAGATAGACCATCATTAGCCATGACGCCCCAGCTTGCGTATGGTGCCTGGATGCCGAGACCAAGAAAGCTTAAGAATGCTTCCGCAAAAATGGCACTCGGTACCGTCAGTGTCATCTGGACGATGATCGGCCCCATCGTATTAGGCAGCAGGTTTTTCCGGATGATCCTGGCCGTTTTCGTTCCAAACGTTTTTGAAGCCAGGATGAATTCATAATTCTTGATTTGAAGCACTTGCCCGCGTACAATCCTCGCCATTCCGATCCAGCCTGTGACGGTCAATGCCACAATGATTGTCGACAGGCCCGGGCCCATGACGACCATTAATAAAATGACTACCAGTAAGTATGGAAGTCCGTAAAGAATTTCGACGATGCGCATCATCACATTATCTGTTTTTCCACCTTTGTATCCGGCAATCCCCCCGTAAATGATGCCGATGACAAAATCAATCAGGGCTGCCATGAAGCCTACAAATAGTGAAATACGTGCACCGTACCAAGTCCTCGTAAAGACATCCCGGCCCAAATCATCCGTCCCGAACCAATGCTGGCTCGAAGGCGGAAGGTTCTGGCTGGCCAGTGTCTGCTTCGTAACATCGTGGGGGGAGATGATGGGACCAATGACAGCCATGACGATTAACAGAGTCAAGAAGACAAATCCGAGCATCGCCAGTTTATTTTTCAAAAGGCGGATCCATGCATCCTGCCAGTAGGAAAGGCTCGGCCTTACAACAGCTTCAGCTTCCTCCTTATTTTTCTCTTTAGGAATGAACCATTCGTCCAATGCTTCATTTCGCATCTTTGAATGTTGATGTTGAGGTACACCCATTATTTAGCCTCCTTCTTATGCAGCTTAATGCGCGGGTCCAGGAAGCCGTATGCTAGATCTACCAGGAACAGCATGACAATCAAGAATGCACTGTAGAAGACGGTCGTTCCCATAATGACCGGGTAATCTCGCTGGTTGATACTCTCTACAAAATATTTCCCCATCCCCGGGATAGCAAAGATTTGTTCGATGACGAACGTCCCTGTCAGAATGCCGGCCGCCAGTGTGCCCAGGACGGTCACGACGGGAAGCAGTGCATTACGCAGTGCGTGCTTGATGACAATCTTGAAAGGGGACAAACCTTTAGCTCTAGCAGTACGGATATAGTCCTGGGTCAGAACCTCAAGCATGCTTGAACGGGTCAAGCGCGCAATGATCGCCATCGGACCGGTGGCTAATGCAAGCGTCGGAAGAATCATATGTTTCCAGCTTGTCCATGTGGCAACGGGGAGGATTTGCCAGTTTACAGCCACCTGTTGGATTAACATCGTTGCCATGACAAAGTTAGGAATCGAAATTCCCAATACTGCAAACGTCATTGCCATGTAATCGATCATACGGTTGTGCCGGAGGGCAGCTAATATGCCAAGTAAGACCCCTGAC
This sequence comes from Rossellomorea sp. ABR4_012, assembly GCF_056159545.1. Taxonomy (NCBI): domain Bacteria; kingdom Bacillati; phylum Bacillota; class Bacilli; order Caryophanales; family Bacillaceae; genus Rossellomorea; species Rossellomorea sp. ABR4_012. The sequence goes on along the minus strand of NZ_JBSWVK010000006.1, from coordinate 151,218 downwards.
AGTACAGCAATGATTAGGGTGATCATCCCTAATTCGAAGGAGATCGGGAATCCTCTGCCCAATAAATCATTAACGGTTTGAGAAGGCTTTGTAATCGAAGGACCGAAATCCAATGTAACAAGTGATTTTAAATAAAGAGCGTATTGAACCAATAATGGTTCATCAAGATGATAATGCGCTTCCAGGTTTTTCTGAACCATTTCACTTGTGTTTCTCTCCTCATTGAATGGCGAACCCGGAATGGCATGCATCAGGAAAAAGGTAAGAGTGACAATCAGCCACAATGTGATGACCATGGCCATAAGCCTTTTTAATAAATATGTACCCATCAATTTTCACACTTTCTAACAGAATGTAGTTTTCATCGCCAGTTCGGTCATGACGACCATCGCCCGGTAAGCTTCTAATATATCCTTTGCCTGGAAGCGGACAGTTGTAGTCCCTGGCTCAAGGACAGTACCGGGCATGATGCTCGCCCATTCTGCCTGTCCATAATTGGCAAACTCGATCCGGAGCACTGGGTTATGAGGTGGTACGAGCGGCTTTACATTCTTGCGGTTTAAAAGCGCTTCTTTCGTTTTTTCTTTTAATAATTTATGTGCTTTAGCAGGGGTTAAGCTTGCTGCAACAGAACGGGAAATGGTTTCCTTTACTACAGCAGTCGTCACGTTCGGTATGAGGCTCTCCGCTTCAAGGGCCGCTTGATCGTCACCAGCCACAAGCAATACAGGAACGCCATAATGCCCTGCAACATATGCATTGAACCCCATTTCACCTATGGGTGTATCATTTATGTACATATGCCTGACACCGAATATCATCGAATGCGACATGACCCCTTTCATGGAGGCCCTAGCATGATAGCCAACAAAAAAAGCACCTTGGAAACTCTCATCCAGCCCTTGTACCATAGAGAATGGTTTTACCCCACCGGATATCAACTTCGTTTCAGGGTGCAGCTTTTCAATTAACAGATTGTTCATTTGAGAATGGCTGTCATTGACCAACACATTGCTGCAGCCGCTGTCAAAAGCAGCATGGATGACAGCATTGGCTTCTTCTGTCATGATGATTCTTCCGCGTTCGTAATTATGCTTGGTCGAATCCACATGAGTATGATCAACCAAACCTGTGATTCCCTCCATATCCACTGACATGTAGATATTCATATTCTTCTCACCTCCTTTATAGGAAATATTATTTAAATTTTCTTAATATTATAGATATTATTTCAGAATATTTCAATAACATTTCAATTAAAAAGGAATATATTCCTATTTTTATATATAATAGGAAATTAGACTTACTGTATTTGCCGCTCACGATTCAGTTTGGGTTAATTTGGACTATACTTTAGTTGAATGCCCCTCTAAATTAAGCTGGTGTCCATTGATCTTTAAACTTTTGAATCCTTATCCTTATTCGGCATTCTTTTTACACAATAGCGAGAAGCACCTTCTTTATTCCTATAATACAAAAACAGCCAAAGCAGAATCACCCATGCTTTGGCTGTTTCATTCAATTTTTTATGAAGCCTTTTGCTCACTTAATACCATTTGTGACTCTTTTTTTCCTTCAGCATTAAAAAATACATTCAACACAATCGCTGTGAGACTCCCTGCCACAATTCCATTATCCGTCAGGATCCTGATGCCAGATGGCATTTGGGCAAATAGTTCTGGAACTGCTGTGACACCTAGTCCCATTCCCACTGAGCAAGCAATGATCAAAAGATTTTCCTGAGAAGAGAAATCTACTTGACTGAGCATCTTGATTCCATACGCGATGACCATCCCGAACATGGCAACCATTGCACCGCCAAGAACGGGTGCGGGTATGATAGTGGTCAGTGCGCCTATTTTCGGAACCAATCCGAGGATAACAAGGAAGAATCCTGTTAGATAAATGATGTGATTCTTTTTGACTCCCGATAGTTGGATCAATCCTACATTTTGAGAATAGGTGGTATAAGGAAATGCATTGAATATTCCACCGAGGACAATGGCCAATCCTTCTGCTCGGTAGCCTCTTGCCAAATCTTTTTCAGCTACATCTTTTTTACATATATCCGCTAATGCAAAATACACACCAGTCGATTCTACCAGGCTTACCATAGCTACCAAGATCATTGTCAATATCGCTGAAAGCTCAAATGTCGGCATGCCGAAGTAAAAAGGTTGAGCCATATGAAACCAAGCAGCGTTTCCTACTTCATCGAAGTCAACCATCCCCAAAAACGATGCAGCGACAGTACCGATAACCAAACCTGCCAAAATCGAAATCGAGCGGATGAATCCAGTGAAGAACTTGTAAAGAACTAAAATGATCAACAGTGTACCGAATGCCAATGACAAATTGGTCAAGGAACCGAATTCTGCGCTGCCCTGACCGCCAGCCATATTGTTCATGGCTACGGGAATCAGGGTGATCCCAATGATGGTCACAACCGATCCCGTAACGACAGGGGGAAAGAATCTGACCAACTTTCCAAAGTAATTACTGATAAGGACCACAAACACACCTGATACAAGAATTGAGCCGTAAATAGCAGATATTCCATACTGTCCGCCGATCGCAATCATCGGCCCCACGGCTGTGAATGTACAGCCCAGCACAACAGGAAGCCCGATACCAAAGAATCGATTTTTCCATACTTGGAGAATCGTTGCTACCCCGCACATCAATATATCAATTGAAACAAGATAAGTGAGCTCTTTACCCGATAAACCCAATGCCCCGCCAACTATTAATGGAACAATGACCGCTCCGGCATACATGGCCAATACATGCTGAATACCCAAGGATACATTTTTCATGAAAGATTCGCCTCCGCTGCCTGTTGTTCTTTAAATGCAATACGGCCAGCTTCCAGTGACTCGATTTCTGCCAATGATTCAACCCGGAAGCCTTTCTGCCGGAGGATAGCCCCTCCATCCTGAAAGGATTTTTCGATGACTATCCCAATGCCGGCAACATCAGCCCCGGCTTTTTCTGCAAGATCGATAAGACCGAAAGCGGCCTGTCCATTTGCTAAAAAATCATCAATGATAAGGACTCTATCACCTCTTTGAATATATTTTCCTGATACAGAAATCGTATTTTCTTCCCGCTTCGTGTAGGAATACACCTTCGAAGTGATCAAACCTTCAGATTGTGTAAGGGATTGCCGTTTACGTGCAAAAATCAGAGGAACTGTAAGTTTTAGTGCAGCCATCAACCCCGGAGCGATACCCGAAGATTCAATGGTCAGTACCTTTGTAATACCTTGATCCCTGAATCTTTCAGCGAATTCTTCGCCAATTGCATCCATTAATTGAGGATCTACCCCGTGGTTTAGAAACGAATCCACTTTCAAGACAGAATCAGAAAGAACGACTCCCTCTTCACTAATTTTTTTCTTTAATAAATGCATACTTAACTGCTCCCTTCAGCCATTTTCCAAAACAATCAATAAAAAATAAAAAACCTAAAGACCATCACACTCGTTGACTGAGTGAACAATGACCTTTAGGTATATTTGTAAAAGGTAAAGAAAGCAAGTAATTCGTACATGCAATCCATCGCTCACCCATAGTCGGACAATTTACGGTCATCCGGTAGAAACTTGCAGGCCAATCCCCGCGATTATATGAGTGAATGTTTATTTGATTACCGTAAGTATAAAGGGTTAGAAAGTAGTTGTAAAGATAAATCACATACATTTTAATAGATTATTTATTTTTCGTTCGTGTTTAAGGATGGTTTTACTGCTATCTATTTAATTGCGCATCGATTAGGTCCGATTTCCATTTCACGCTGCTTGTCATCATCAGGGGTTATCTTACCCATATTGGTTTCCCTGATTTCCTGATATGCATTCGGCTGAGGGGGAAGGTCCTCACTGACTGCTTTCCTGAACTCACTTTCATCCTCGATGTTCAAACCATGATTTTCTTTGTACAAAACCCCCAGCTTCTCAGCGACACTGCCATCTTCATTCATTTCATTGATCGTCATGAAATGGGCCGGGAGTACGGTTAAGTCATCTTCTAAAGGCTTGTATTTCTCATACAATGTGTGACGAAGATCATCAGCCCAGTCACCGGCTTTACCAGCAAGATCAGGACGTCCGATCGAGTCGATAAACAAAATGTCACCCGTTAATAAATAAGAGTCATCAATGATCAGGGAGGTACTGCCGATGGTGTGGCCAGGTGAATATAATGGATGGATGGTAATCACTGAATCGCCAATTTTGATGTCATTCCCTTCTTCCAACGGGGTGAAGCCAAATGTCACTTCCTCTGCATCCTTAGGGGGAAGAAAATACTCAGCCCCGGAAGATACGGCCAGTTTTCTTCCTCCAGAAATATGATCAGCATGCAGATGGGTATCAATCAACGCTATGATTTTCACCCCTTTTTCCTTTGCAAAGTTTTCAAAGACTTCCGTCATTCTGGTTGTATCCACTACAGCCGCTTCACCATTTGATTCTATGAAGTAGGACAGGCAGCCTTTGCCGATTCGGACAAATTGGTAAAGAGTGCCTCCATTCTGTAAATCCCCAACCTTGATCGGCTCTAGATGTTCACTCCAAGCTTGCATGCCGCCCTCGATGGAATAAACATTGTCATAACCGTGTCCGGCAATTTGTTCAGCAGCCTTTTTTGACGAGTTTCCTTTTGAACAAATCACATAAATCGGTTCATCTTTTGGTAAATGATCGACGATAGGATCAATACCGTCCATCAATTCAGTAAAGGGGGTATTAAGAACTTCGATTGATTACCCTTCAACCTTCCAATCATCAAAATCTCCCTTTTTTCTTACATCAAGTATGAACGCTTTTTCATGCCGTATTACTTTTTGTGCTATTTCTTTTACTGATATTGTTTTTACAGACAATGGAAATACCTCCTCAATAATAAAGATACTTGGATCCTTAGTTTGGTGTCGGCACCAGTAACTTACTAGGTCAATATAAATTTTGGGTTAAAAAAGGAATGCATACAAATAGTAGCATTCCCTTGATTCACACCATTATTTAATTTATTCCAACTCCTACTATTCTTTAGCGATAATGACAAAAAGGTATAGATATTTCATCTATACCTCATCCGCCATGTCCTTTAGTAACTTGAGCTTTTCTTCTCTGCTAAGGGCAGATTGGTTGATTTCCTTTCTTTTCTTAGCCAAGTACGATAGTGATTCTATAAATGAGTCATCATATTGTTCCATGAACTGCCTGCATAATTTTTTTGCTAAATAAGGGCTGGCACCGCTCGTTGATACAGAGATTGTTAAATGGCCCTTTTGCTTAAATGAGGTCATTTGAAAATCACTATGCTCTCCTTGATCTACTAAGCATACAAGTTGATATGGGGATGCCTGACCTTTTATCCATTCATTTATCTTTCTCTGATCAGTTGCTGCAATAATGAAATAGGCATCCTCCAAATCGGCATTTTCGACTGTTTTTTGTTTCCACTGTATTTCTTTTCTGACGGCAAGCTCCCTGATTCCTTCAACTGCTTGCGGGCTTACCACTGTCACATCTGCTCCATGTTCCAAAAATACAAGAAGCTTTCTTAACGCGATTCTCCCTCCGCCTGCCACGGTTACTCTTCTCCCTTTCATCTCAACCATAAGAGGCAGCATTGTGTTCTCCCGCTTTCATCGTTTCTTTAACCCGGTCCAAAAACGCTTCTGCAACCATAGAATCTTTACCTAAGTAACCACCGAGCAATAAACGGTTGTTTTCATCATTCAGGTCTTTTTCTATTCCTTTCATCAATAAGCCGGTAAACAGCAGATAAGGAATGAAGATAACGTTTTTTCCTGTGTGCTTTGCTTTTTGAAGCGTGTCTTTAAAGCTCGGTGCAGCGGCAGTCAGAAAACAGATCCAGACAGATTCCAAACCCGTTTTTCCCTGGACAATTTCAGCAATTTTGGCCAGATCTCTTTTCACGTCAGGGTCCGAGCTTCCTCTTCCGATCAGAACAGCAATGGAAGAAGAATCCATTACCTTGCATTCATTGATCCTGTTAATCACTGAGTCAGCCATTTTTTCGTGTACTCCTATTGGCTTTCCGTAATTGATAGAAATGGATGGATGTTTAGCTTTACATGCTTTCAGCACGTCAGGTATATCCTTTTTAGAATGGGCCGCAGTCAATAATAAAAGAGGAACAACGGAAATTTGTTCAGCCCCTTTCTTCACACAATCATCAAAGCCCTCTTCAATGGAAGGGGATGCAAGCTCAAGGAAACAGATTTCCTGTAAGTCTGCATGTATATGAGGCTTGCATTCATTAATAAAACTGACTGCTTCATCCCGTGCCTCCCTAAGCCTGCTTCCATGACATACATATAAAACGGCATGTGCCATCTACAACGCCTCACTCATCTGACGCTTTTCAACCATCTCTTCAAACCACTGGATTTTCTCACGATAACGGACAACTTCCCCGACAATGATCATACTGGGATTTGAAATCTTTGCTTCCTTCACAATATCTACGATGGTCTCAAGCGTACCTGTGACGGTTCTTTGCACTTCGGTTGTACCCCAGTGCACGAGGGCTACCGGGGTATCTTTGCTCTTTCCATATTTCATCAGTTTCCCTTTAATATATGGGAGATTACTGACCCCCATATAAATGGCCAAAGTATCAATCCCTTTCGAAAGACCTTCCCATTTTTCTTCCTCTAAATGGTTATTCTGGCGATGACCCGTCACGAAAGCGACAGACGAACTCGCGTCCCTGTGCGTGACCGGTATCCCTGCATAGGAAGCTGCGGCAATTCCAGACGTGATTCCCGGAATGACTTCAAACGGAATGTTTTTGCCTGCGAGGGCTTCGGCTTCCTCCCCGCCCCTTCCGAATACGAAAGGATCGCCTCCTTTCAACCTGACGACTTCTTTTCCACCGGAAGCGTACCTCACTAGAAAATGATTGATGGTTTCCTGTTTCATTGTGTGATAGTTTGGCAGTTTTCCACAGTAGATCAAATCCGCCCCTTTCCTGGCATATGTCAGAAGTTCTTTATTTACGAGACGGTCATATAGAATCACATCTGCTTTTTCTATCGCCTTCAGTGCCTTAAGCGTAATCAATTCTGGATCTCCCGGACCCGCTCCAACCAAGTATACCTTTCCCATCATCGACTTCCCCCCAAAGAGTGTGTACTTGTTTCCAGTTCGTGAAGTACATATCCTGCACCGTTTCCTCTGATTCTTCGTTTCTCATATAGAGAGATGTCCTGGATTACTGGTTTTTTCAAGAAATACTTTTCCAGCTCTATTTCTACAAGGTCGAATGCTTTTTCATCTTGTTCTGCAGCAACGATGACACTTATGACAGATGCAGGCGTCGTTACTTCAAACCGGTACAGATTCATGCAGTTCCCTCCCTTTATGCTTCCTGAAGCATCTCATCCAGTGACTGCTGCAGAGAAGAACTCCCTTTACGTTTGATATAATCAAAGAATGATTCGCCAGGCTTTTTTGTATCCCTAAAGTGGACCAATAATTCTTTTACCACAGAGGTCAAATTCTCTGCGTTCACTTTCCCCTTCAGTTTTTCATTCAGCTTTCCTCCGCCTTCCAGGGTTCCGCCAACATATATCTCAAATGCTTCAATCATTTTCTTGTCTTTTGTCCTCATTTTGATTCCCTGCAATCCTATATCTGCGATCTGCCGCTGACCGCATGAATTCGGACATCCGACCATATGGATGCGGACCGGAACGTCGAGTGACAAGTCTCTGTCGAGTTCGTTTGCAATCACTCTCATCCGCTCCTTTGTTTCAACCAGTGCCAGATTGCAGTATTCAATCCCCGTGCACGAAACCGAGTAGCCGATAAAGGAAAGTGGGCTTGTAGATATACGGTCGAAGATCTTCTCTTCGAGTAAAGCATCGACATGTTCATCCGGTATATTGGGAATGATGAGATTTTGAGAATTGCAGTTTCTAAGTTCACCATTTCCATATTCTTTTGATATTCTGGCAAGCTCAAATACTTCATCTGAATTCAGACGCCCAACCGGAACATTCAGCCCGACATAATTCAGTCCTTGCTGTTTTTGTTTATGCACTCCGTAAAAGTAGCCGGCATTCCATCCAGATACCGCATCATCACCTGCCGGTAAAAGGTCGACATACTCTGCCAGTTTCTCACGGAATTTTTCCGGTCCCCAATCTGCCATCAGAAACTTCAGACGTGCCAAGTGGCGCTTTTCACGGTAACCGAAGTCACGGAAGATCGTCGTAACAGCTGCAGCTGTATCTTTCACCTGGTGAGGGAGGACAAAAACATCGATCTCCTCCGCAAGAAATGGACGAGCAGACAAGCCGCCGCCGATCTTCAAATGGAAGCCGGCTTCCTCTTTACCTTGAATCACTTTTTTTGCAGGGATGAAAGAAACGCAATTGATCTCTGCATTCGCAGCATTTTTGACATTGGAACTGATTGACATTTTGTATTTCCTTGGAAGGTTCGAAAAATCTTCATTATGCTGGAAAAAGTCGTATACTTCTTTGACGATACTTCTTGTGTCAAATAATTCATCAGGGTCAATACCTGCCAGGGGGTTGCCGACGATATTCCGCGTAATATCACCGCATGCCCCTGCAGAAGAAAGTCCCGCTTTCTCTAACCGATCAAAGATATCAGGAATTTGTTCGATCTTTAGCCAGTGGAATTGAATCGCCTGTCTCGTGGTAATGTCATAGACGTCCCGGCCGTACTCTTTGGCAATCGAAGCAAGTTCCCTTGCTTGTTCATAAGTTAGTACACCGGAAGGGACGTTGACCCTCATCATGAAATATCCATCTTCTTTAGGACGCTGCAAATATAGTCCCGCCCACTTGAATTTATCCCATTCCTCTTTCGGAATAGATGAAAAACCGTGCTCCGCATAATAGGGGATATCCTCGAAAATGGCCAACCCGTCTCTTTCCAGCTTCCATTTCTCCGTTTTATTCAGCTTTTCATTTTCAGACCATGATTTTACATAAGCCATATCATTCACTCCTTAAATAAGACGATTTTGCTTTAATTCATTCAGGATTTTCTCCACGCATACATCAATCGAGTCCTTTTCGGTATCCAACACGATTTCGGGGTTTGATGGTTCTTCATAGGGTGCGCTGATTCCAGTGAAATGTGGGATTTCATTTCTTCTGGCTTTTTGATAAAGCCCCTTTGGATCTCGTTTCTCACATTCTTCAAGGGAGCATCTCACATACACTTCGATAAATTCACCCCTATCCACCAATCCCCTGACCAAACCGCGGTCATCCCTGTAAGGTGAAATGAAGGCGGTAAGGACGATTTGTCCGCTCTCGACTAATAATTTGGATACTTCTCCGATCCTTCTGATGTTTTCTTTGCGATCCGCTTCTTTAAAACCCAAATCGCTGTTTAATCCATGGCGAATATTGTCGCCGTCCAGTACCACTGCCTGCTTTCCGCTTTCGAAAAGGGAATGCGCCAGCTTATTGGCGATTGAAGACTTTCCGGATGCCGACAATCCTGTGAACCATAATATGAAGCTTCCGTGACCATTCTTCATCCGCCTTGCATCCTTTTTTACAGCCGCCTCATGCCAGACGATGTTCTCTGTCCCTTTACTCATCTTTAATCCTCCTTACCATTTAGCCGATCTCCTGTGCCAATCCGTTGATTAATACATCAATCACTTCCCGCCTGCTGAAAGTGGAAGGCGGCACTTCGCCGTTTCGCAGCATTCCTCTCACTTTCGTACCGGATAGGATGAGGTGATGTTCCGATTCATGCGGGCACGTTTTGGCAGTCGCCATCCCTTCACATCTTTCGCAATAGAAACTATGTTCGAACCGTAATGGAATAATGCCGATTTCATCCGGGCTGAACAAATCAAATATTTTTTGAGCATCATACGTGCCGTAATAATCCCCTACTCCTGCATGATCACGTCCTACAATAAAATGGGTGCATCCGTAATTCTTCCGTACCAGCGCATGAAAGACCGCTTCCCTTGGACCTGCATACCTCATGGCAGCCGGAAAGACGCCAAGCGTCACTTTGTCCTCGGGATAATAGTTCTTCAACAGCACTTCATAGCTCTCCATTCTGATGTGGGCCGGAATGTCATCCTTTTTGGTTTCTCCCACCAAAGGATTCAGGAATAATCCATCGACTGTTTCCAGGGCTGTTTTCTGAATGTATTCATGTGCCCGGTGAACAGGGTTTCGCGTTTGAAAACCGACGATCGTCTTCCATTCTTTTTCTTGAAACTTCCTGCGCGTCTCCAAAGGATCGAACGAATAGGAAGAGAATGGTTTCGATAACCTCCTATGAAGAGTGATACTGCCTCCAGCATAGATATCACCACGATCGAACAACTTCTTCACACCTGGATGATTCAAATCCGTCGTGCCATAAACATAAAGTGCTTCCTTTTCTTTATCAGGCTGATATATGTCGGTTACATCAATTGTTCCGTACGTAACACCCTTATAGACCAGCTTACTCTTCTCTCCCTTTTTCAATTGATCCCTCTCATTAAGCGGAAGGGTAATAGGGATGCTCCATACGGTGCCATCTTTGAGGCGCAAGTTTTCCACTACACTGTTATAATCCTCTTCGGTTAAAAACCCCCCGATCGGACTATATGCACCAATCGCAATCAGTTCCAAGTCGCTCAATGCAATTTCGTCCAATTCAATTTCCTTTGTTATTCCATCCAGGTTTGCTCCTTCATGGAAAGCCTGAATCAATGTTCCTCCATGTGGTTGTAAACTCATTTCCATCCTCCTTATATCTATCGTTTTAGTTGGTTTTGAACTCAGATGCCTCCACCTTCTTCATGAACAGATCTTTTTTCTTCATTTATGATCTTCATTAAAGAAAGAGCACCTATGGTTGCAATTATCACGCTGACAGGTACGACAATTGAATACAAATCTGATTGAATCAGAAGCTTGATCATAAAATAGGACATACTGAGCGAAATAAGAGGTGATACCACCCAGATCTTGATGATTTTCGATACGATTTTCTTCTTCAGCATCACCTTTCCCCTTTTCGCAGCCCCGAGACCAATGATGGAGGATGACGTTACCTGAGTAAGCGGCATCGGCATTCCATATAGGGAGCTGATCATCACAAGAACAGCTCCTGTACTCGATATGACGATGCCTTCCATTTTTGTAAACTGAACAATTTTCTTTCCGTTGGTTTCAACTACCCTGCCCCCTAATAAAACGACACCGAGAGCTACGAAAAAGCCGCCCAGCCAAATGCCTTTCCCAACAGACAACATCCCTGCTCCAACAAGTGGTCCGACAGCATTGGCTACATTATTCATGCCTGCAGAAAAAGCTTCTAAGAACCCTGCTGCTACCAGCACAACACCCATCCACTTTTTCCTGAATAGATACCCTTTCTTCTCCAGCAGGTACAAGCTTTTTCCGGTCAACCAGGTGATAAGGAAGGCTGCCAGTGGCACAACAATCCAAAACATCATGATTACGAGCAGAGATTTTATAAATAGAACCTTATATGCGACACCCGCTCCAACAACTGCCCCGACCGTTACCTCACTGGTCGACAGCGGAATGCCCATCAGGTTGGCCAGAAACAGCGATAGAGTAGCAGAAAGCAGGATAATAACCACGATCTCAATAGTAAGGATGCCTGGCGGGATAATTCCTGAACTGATCGTTTTCACCACTTCCCCGCCTCCCAGCACAGCGCCGAGAAACACCCCGGCAGAGCATATCAATAAGGCTGTTCTCATGTTTTTCACCGCACCTGCACCATAAGCCACACCCATCGATGCAGCCGCTCCACTCGCACCGATGTTCATCGCAAAAAATAGACATACAAGAAGTGCAGTCACTTCAAGCAACGATCTTCCCCCTCCTTAATGAAGACCGCATTCTGTCTTACCTGAGCCTTTCCATCTGCCTGAGCGTAAGTCGTCCATGTTATAGGCAGGTGCCGTACAGTGGGAACACCCAATACTGGGATAGCCTTTATCATGGAGTGTGTTGTAAGGAAGTTGGTGTTTGTGGACATACCTCCACACTTCTTTCCACGTCCAATGGATGAGCGGGCAAATTTTTATCGATTTAAACTTTTCATCCTTATTAATGAAATTCACATTGCTCCTGCTTTCTGACTGTTCTCTCCGCAATCCTGAGATCCAGGCATGCCCTTCTGATAATGCTTCTTCCAGCGGAATGAGTTTTCTTAAGCGGCAGCATTGATTGGGATCGTTCTCCCACAATTTTTCACCATATTTCACAGCCTGTTCATCTAATGACAATGTTGATTTCTTGAACGTAATGATTAAGTCGGGATACCTGTTTCTGACTTTTTCAATCGTTTCGTACGTTTCTTCGAAATGTACGTCTGTATCCAGAAAGATAATTTTTGCCGAAGGTTTGACCTTGGAGATCAAATCAACCAGTACAATTCCCTCAATTCCGAAACTGCACGCATACACGATATCATCTCCGAAATGTTCATAAGACCACTGGAGAACATTCAAGGCACCTTTATAGGTTTCATCAACGCGGAAAGAAAAGTTTGGGTACTTCCAATTTTGATAGGTTAACAATATACAACCCCCTTTACTGAGCTGAAAAAAGAAAAAGAGACGTCAAACACAGAAAGGGATTCCCTCAGAGTGTTAAACGCCTCTAGTTTGTCTAGTCAGCATTTCAGTTTATTTAAGTCTAACCTTTTCATTTTTCTCCAGCTGTACAACTTTTCCATCCTGGACCACGACTGTAATCGACCCGTATTTCATCGTCTTTAACATCGACTTCACATTTTCAACAACTTCATCAAATGCTTCTTGATTGTCTTGATTTGCCACAAGATTCCCCCAAACTTCGTCTTATCCAGTCATAGTCTGAAAGAAAAAACAGCCTTCCATTCTGGAAGGCTGTTCAGGTATAGGTTACCTTATCTTCCAAAATGACTCCACATTTTGCTGGAATTAGCACCTTACTAGATAAAAGTAGGTTGCCGGGTTTCAATGGGCCAGGTCCCTCCACCGCTCTGGATAAGAAATATTTAATTTAATATTCTAAATAATATCACGTTTCCGAAAGATGTCAACCCGAGTTTTTCGATAAGATTTATAAACTTTAATAAAAGTTCAATAAATCTCATTTTCTTGATTTCACTTAATATATTATTCATTCAATTATTTAGTGGTATACAAATAGTGGTTACTCTTCTGCCACCTGCCCCTCATTATAAACTTCGGAAGCCAATTCTCCGGTCACTTTACTTGTAATCACGCCTGAAGTCATAGCCCCGCTGACATTAACTGCAGTCCTCCCCATGTCAATCAGCGGTTCTACAGATATCAAAAGACCGGCAAGTGCGATCGGCAGGTCCATCGCAGATAGCACGAGGATAGCGGCAAATGTGGCTCCTCCACCGACCCCTGCGACTCCAAAAGAGGAAATGGCAACGATCAGGATGAGCGTCAAAATGAAAGAAGGAGTCAATGGATTGATCCCCACAGTCGGCGCAATCATGACGGCAAGCATGGCAGGATATACTCCTGCACATCCATTTTGACCAATAGAAAGCCCGAATGATCCAGAAAAGTTAGCGATCCCTTCTGAAACGCCCAGCTTTCTCGTCTGGGTATGGATATTCAACGGGAGTGTTCCTGCACTGGACCTCGAAGTGAAAGCAAACGTTAAAACAGGTAATACTTTTCTCACATACGTTACAGGGTTTAATCCTGCAAGTGTCAACATAATGAGATGAATGACAAACATGATGAGCAAAGCAATATATGAAGCAACTACAAATTCACCAAGTTTGGTGATGGCATCGAAGTCACTTAAAGCGACCGTCTTTGCCATGATCGCCAACACGCCATATGGAGTAAGTCTCAATACCAATGTGACGATTCTCATAATGACCGAATAAACGGAATCCACCATTCTCTTAAAAAACGAAGCTGCTTCCGGATCTTTTCTTTGAGCTCCAAGATATGCTACCCCAATAAATGCAGCGAAGATGACGACAGCAATCGTTGATGTCGCACGCTGACCTGTAAAGTCATAGAACGGATTGGCCGGGAGCAGCTCGAGGATTTTTTGCGGATAGCTCTGGCCTTCCATGGCCGCTGCACGCTCTTCAAGCTGTGCCCCTCTCGCCGCTTCTGCATCACCTTGTTCAATCTGTATAGCTTCCAGATCAAATGCTGCGGTCGTCGCGATTCCTACAGCTGCTGCAACAGCCGTCGTTCCAACTAACAGGCCGAGTATCAACACAGAAATTTTGCCCAGATTGTGGGATTGTTTCAGTTTAGTAAAAGCAGAAATGATCGACACAAACACAAGCGGCATGACAATCATTTGCAGAAGCTTGATATAGCCGCTGCCGACGATATTATACCACTCGATCGACTGAAGTAGATTTTCATCACCGGGATCATACAACCACTGCAGGACAAAGCCAAATACGATGCCGAGACCAAGAGCTGTGAACACCCTCTTTGAAAAAGAAACCTTCCTTTTTTGCAAATAAATTAAAACACCAATAAGAACAATAAACATCAGAAGATTCAACAACACGACCCAAACATTCATCATAAAACCTCCTTTTTCCGGGTTGTAATGACTTGCTGGCCAAAGGCTTAATGTAGTTTATGATGCATATGAACAAGATATGATGGAAAAGGCCCGCCCCTCTAACGCGTTAATGCATCGAGGGACGGGCCTTCTTCATCATTCAGCTGAAATATCGATGATAGAGTGATTTTGCTTCCGTAATATCTTTTGTTCCATGGATGAGCGCACGGCCGTCCCGAAATAGGACAATCCGATGTTTTCCATTTTTACAGGCAATAAGGTATGGATTCTTCTCGACACGTTCCATATGATATTCCATCTGTTCTGCCATGCGATCAAGGTCCACGGCTCCCGGTCGTGCAGGACGGATCTGGACAGCATCCCTTCCGCATAACACCGCCGATTTAAGCTGGTTTTCATATTTAAGATAGGGGTAGCGGGGGTTCTCTCCGCAAGAAGGGCAGTTCGGCTTCTTCAGCGCCCGCACATTAACAGAGCTGTATTCATTTCTCCAGACATCAAATGATGTAAGGGTTTGACGGACTGCATTCAAATCTCCCGCCAATATTTTCAATGCTTCAGAGACTTGATAGGAGACCACCATTGATACAGCAGGTGAAATAATCCCTGATGTATCACACGTCATACTATGAGAAGGAATGGTTTCCATCATACAAGTCAGGCAAGGAGTCATACCCGGAATGAATGTATGGGTAATACCGTAGCTGCCTGCACATCCGCCATATATCCAGGGGATCTTTTTCTGAAAAGATACATCATTGATCATCAGTCTGGTATCAAAATTATCTGTGGCGTCAATGATGAGATCCGCGTCTTTAGCAAGTCTTATTATGTCATTAGGACCGACATCCATGATATGTGCTTCGATTTCAACTTCTGAATTGATTTCCTTCAAGTGTTTCTTTGCAGCTGCGGCTTTAGGCATCCTATTTGCTGCATCCTTCTCGGTATAAAGCTGCTGCCTTTGAAGATTGCTCCATTCCACGTAGTCACGGTCAGCAATCGTAATTTTACCGACTCCTGCCCTGACAAGTGCTTCCGCGTTTCCTGCACCAAGTGCTCCCGCCCCGACCACAAGAACATGCTTGGAAGAAATGCTTATCTGGCCAGTTTCTCCAATCGGGGCAAATAACTGTTGTCTGGAATACCGTTCATACATCAGCTGACGATACCCTCCATCGGACTGCTAGCTGAAGCATAAGCCTTCTTTCTGATCCTGCCTGCTTCAAACCCCATTCGCCCTGCTTCAACAGCAAGCTTCATCGCACCCGCCATTTTCACTGGGTCTCCTGCTGCGGATACTGCGGTGTTCAGAAGGACACCATCTGCACCGAGCTCCATAGCATATGCTGCGTCCGCAGGGGAACCGATGCCTGCATCCACAATCACAGGCACAGTTGACTGCTCTATGATGAATCGTAAATTGACTGGATTCATGATACCCTGCCCAGAGCCGATCGGAGAAGCTCCGGGCATGATTGAGTGAGCTCCCGCTTCTTCCAATCTTCTTGCAAGCACAACATCATCAGACGTGTATGGAAGAACCGTAAATCCTTCTTTTACTAGCTCTTCCGTCGCTTTTAATGTTTCGATGGGATCGGGCAGTAGTGTCTTCCCGCACCCGATGACCTCTACCTTGATCATGTCACACAATCCCGAAGCCCTTGCAAGTTTTGCATGTCTTACCGCTTCTTGTGCCGTTTTCGCACCCGCTGTGTTAGGAAGGAGTGAATACTTATCTAAATCCAGCCGTTCCAATAGGTTGGGCTGATTTTCTTCAAATATATTCATCCTTCTTACAGTAAACGTCAGAATTTCCGTTCCTGATTCCTCTACAGCTTTTTTCTGTGTGTCAAAATCAGGATATTTACCTGTTCCTAGTAATAAACGTGATTGAAACTCATATTTACCTATATTCAACATATCAACCGCCTCCTACGAAATGAACGAATTCAATAGAATCCAATTCTTTGATAGTCGTTGTGTCATATTTTTCTTTCTCTGTGATATCACCATTCACTTCGACAATGAGGATTCGATCACTTAAAGAAAAGTGATTCATCATGTCTGTGATTGTCGACAAAGTATCGGGGATTTCCACAAATTGACCGTTAATTCTTACTTTCACTATTCAACATCCTTTCATCCTTATCACCCAGTCTGAAGATGGGGTCGTTATCTTTTCTTTCGATTAATTCAGCCATCAAGATTCCTGTTAGAGGCGCGAGTAAAATTCCATTACGGTAATGACCCGAAGCGACCGATAGACCTTCACAGCCTGGAACTCTACCAATCAGGGGACGAGAACGTTCCGTTTTCGGCCTTACACCTGCCCAAGCTTTCTCCCAATGTCCAAATGCAAGGTACGGAAGAAGTGCAATGGCTTTATTCATTAATCTATTGATTCCCCCCACCGTAATCGATTCATCAAACGTATAAGGGTGTTCAGTGGCACCAACCAAAAGGCGATTTCCTGGTTTCGGAACAAGATAGCAACCATCTGTGAAAATTGTCCTTTTTATTTGCGGGCTATCCAGCACGACAGAGAAGCATTCTCCTTTGACTGGATATCCGCTGATAGCAACCCCTGCAGTATTCAATATCTCGCGGCTCCAGGCGCCGCCTGCGACAATGACTTCACTAGAGTTATAGGTTCCATTCTGTGTCCTGACCCCATTGCATTTGCCGTTATCGTGAAGGAAACCAAGCACCGGTGAGAATTCCTTTATTTCTGCACCGAGCCGCACTGCGGAACTCGCCAGTGCAAGTGTGAGCTTTCGTGCAGACACATTACCGTCTTTGTCCGCATAGATGCCCCCCATATTCCTTTTTGATAATCCGGGTTCAAGCCTTGACACTTCTTCTTCAGGAAGCCATTCTACATCTTTACTTACGGCTGTCAGCCTTCGTAAAGCCCTTTGTTCCGATTCAGTGAATGCAAGCTTGATCATCCCATTTTGATTGAATTCAACGTCTATTCCGCTTATTTCTCTTAATTCTTGCGAAAGAGCAGGGAACATATCCCGGCTTTTAATGGCAGCCCTCAACTGTTCTTCATCACCATCGAACTCAGTATGGACACCCAGCATCCCGGCTGCAGCCGAAGAAGCTTTTCCACCGATCTTGTCCTTTTCGAGTATCAATACCTTTTTCTTTCTTTTTACTAACTGATAAGCGATTGAACATCCGATCACCCCGGCTCCCACAATGATGACGTCATAATCTTTGTTCAAAATTCTCACCTCTATCAAGCTGTACTCGATATTCTTTTGCGGAGCTTACCGGATCCTTCGTAAGAAAAATCCCGGATAGGACGGCTATACCTGCAGCACCTGATGCTATGATATCCTGCACATTTCCTGGTTTGATGCCACCAATAGAAATGACAGGGACATTGACTGCATCCACAAGCTCCATTACTTTCCTCGTTCCCACCCCGGGCTTGCCAGCTTTGGAAGGTGTGATGAATATGTTTCCGTAAAAAAGATAATCCGCTCCTTCCTCCTGCAAGGAGACCCCTTCATCTATCGAGTGAATGGACGCTCCGATTTTCATTGAAGGAAATATCCTTTTAACCGCTGACACTCTTAAACTATGATGAGCAAGGTGCGCAGCTCCAGCACCGGCTGCAGCTGCAACATCCACCCTGTCATTGACGATTATCCTATCCGGAGGAAAGCCCCCTCTGACTAATTTCCTGAAAGCCATATCTATTTCGCGTGCTGTCCAACTCTTTTCCCTGATATGGAGAAAATCGATGAATGGCTTAATGGCCAGGGAAATACGGACCATTTCTTCTATTCCTTGTTGACCAGTTGTAACAGCATGAAGCTGTCTCTTCATTAAATCGCCTCCTATCCCTGATAACGTACATCCCCAACAGGGAAAATCGGATATGTACCCGAAGCATAGTAACTGATCATCACCATGGCGATGATCACGACTAAAAACAGTCCGTCTGATTTCGAAAAACCGATGTGATAAAAATATGTCCTCTTCCCGCTGCCGGAGAAACGTTTAGCCTCCATGGCAACAGCAATCCGATGCGCCCGCCTTATACTTTGTGCAAGAAGCGGGAGAGCGTAGGACCGGAAAGTGAAAAACAATCCGGCAACACCTTTTCTACGTTTTACCACCCGTACTTTCATCGCATTGCGGATGGTCACGAATTCTTCAGCAATAATCGGCAGCAGTCTGAACCCCGCCATAAAGCTGTATGCGTATTTAGGTTTCAGCTTCAGTTGCTGCATCATTGAATAGAACAGCTTGACCGGACGGGTGGAAAGCGTGAATAATAATCCCAGCAGGGCGAAAATAAAGGCCCTGAAACCTATGTGGATGCCTCGATAAAAGCTTTCTTCTGAAATCTGGATGAGTCCCCATTTCACCCATATGACATCTCCTTTTCCAAATAAAATCATCGAAGATGCCGTAGAGGTAAAAACAAGGATGAAAGGCAGCAAAAGCAGGGATTTGACTTTCACAGTATGACCAGAGTACAACCAGAATAATAGAAAGGAAAAAGCAGTTAAATAAACAAGCATATTCAATCGATGGATCAGCAGAATCACGATAAACAGAATGACCATGATGATGAGTTTGAAGCTCGGGTTGATTCGATGCAGCCAAGTCTCCTTGAAGACGAAATCGATATTCACAAGACTCCCTCCTTCACTTCATATGATTTATAACACGGTTCATCCTTCACCAATTCACCTTCTTCGATTGTCCATATCCTGTTCGAAACGGACCTAGCAATATCCTCATCATGCGTCACCATGAGTATGGTTGAACCTTGAAGCTGCAACTCCTTCAACATTTCCAGCAATTGAAAGGTATTTGCCGCATCTTGGCCGAAAGTGGGTTCATCCAAAAGAATGATATCCTGACTGATTAAGATCGATGCGGCAACACTCAGCCGCCTCTTTTGTCCCATGGATAACTGATATGGATGCTGATGACGATGTTCTTCCAGGTTGAACCTTTTCAGAATGACCTTCACTTTATCCTCCAGCACTTTCCCGCTGCTAGTTTTCTGCTTTAGGCTAAATGCAATTTCGTCAAAAACGGAGTTAGCGACAAATTGAAACTCAGGATTCTGAAAAACGAATGTACAATGTTCGGGAGTTTTCTGTTTGTTTACTTCATGGCCAAAAAGTTCGTATCTTCCTGTCGTTTTGATAAATTGCATCAAACTATGTAGAAAGGTGGATTTACCTGCCCCATTACTTCCAAGGATCGAAATCCATTCCCCTTTTCTGACAGAGCCGCGGCCGATCGTTATTTTCGGATGCTTATTCAGATACCCTTTAAAATTCTCAACTTCCATAGCCATTCCACCTAGAAGTTCGTCTGTTTTCGGAAAGGGACTTGACCTTATATACTCATCCCATGCTCCCGGATACCATACTCCATCTTCCTTGATGACTTCTTTGTACTCTGTTAAAACTTCTTCTGCATTTCCATCTGCAAGTATCTCTCCAATCTTGTTAAAGAGGATGATGCGGTCGACTAAGTCGACTACGTAATCCAACTTATGTTCCACGATCACTACCGTTTTATCGCTGCTGATATGTTTGATCGTCTCCCAGATATCCTTTGTTCCTGCCTCATCCACTAACGCGGTCGGTTCATCTAAAAATAACGTGTCCGGCTCCAGCGCAAGTACTGCAGCAATGGCAAGCCGTTGTTTCATTCCCCCTGACAATTCGGAAATCCTAGTATGGGGATCTGGCAGATCTAATCCCACTTTCTTCAATAACGCATGGATCTTATCCTCCATCTGTTCTCTTGGTACATTCAGATTTTCAAGTACAAATGCAATTTCCTCATCCACATAAGGCATGCAAAACTGTGCCTCGGGATCTTGAAATACATACCCCCAGGAAACAGGATAAGAAATGGAGGATACTTTCATCGGTACCTCATAAGAATGCGGGATCAATCCGGCACATACATTGAGCAATGTTGATTTCCCACAGCCGGAAGGACCAAGCAGCAGGACCTTTTCCCCCTTACCGATGGAAAGTGATAAATCTTTAAATATGAATTTATTTCCACCAGGAAACTTCAACCTCAGTTTTTCAATCTTCAAAAACATTCACACCTATCTGTCAAGAGCTTCGTAGTCTTCCTTCTCAGTTGGTCTGACAAGGCTTGTTACACCAGTTTGCTCTAGAGATTTTACAAGATAGAAAGCTCCGATTCCTGCAATAAGTACAGAACCAAGCAATCTTGCTCCCAAAAACAAAAGTAGATTCCAAGTAGCAAGATCTCCGATATATCCTTTATACATATCCATCAAAATCGATCCGAATGCAGACATCACGGCAGCCAGGCTTATGATGGTGAGATTGTTAAGTTTGTATCTTGTAACGAAGAAAACGGCTTCAGCAAACAGCCCTTGCACGATACCGAACAGCAGCACCTCAAGCCCCCATTCAGACCCCATGAGAAATTCCCCGGACGAAGCTGCGATTTCAGCGAGCAGTGCTACTCCAGGCTTACGGATGATTAGGAAAGCGACTGTCGCAGCCATGAACCACATCCCATAAATAAGCTGATCAGCATGCAGACCGAACGGCTTAATCATGTTGTATAACGGTCCCCAAATTTTATAAATGACACCAAATCCAATAGAGATGACAACCGTAACGAGAATATCCGTTAATCGTAACTTCGCCATTACTTCACCAGCTTTCCAGAATGTACTAGAAGATGATGTTCAAACGGCCATTTCTCCATGGAGTATGCCATTTCCCAGAATTGAAGCTCGTAAATACTGCTGATCATGAACAGCTCTTTCATACGGGATTTTTCTTCATCTGAAGCTTTTTCAGCCAACTCGTCCAGACGGTTGATTTGCTCTTTCACCAGTTCACCAAACCACTCCCCGCCGTAAGCGGCAATCCATTCCCGATAAATGGGTTCATCCGGTGAACACAGCTTCAGGCGCTCACCGACTTCATGATAAAGCCAGTAACACGGTAGGATCGCAGCGAGGATATCAGCAAGCCCCCCAAATTGTGCCGCCCTGTACATATGGGAGGTATACGCATATGCGGTAGGAGCGGGCTTGAATTGTTTCCTTTCTTCTTCTGTGATACCCAATTGAACGGAAAACGTCTCATGCAGGGACAATTCCGCTTCATTCGTGCCCTGGGCATGGGCTGCCATTCTTGAGGTGGTATGTAAATCCGGTGCTTTAGCGGCTCCCAACGCCTGAACCCTGGAAAAATGAGATAGATAATAGGCATCCTGCAGCACATAATAGCGGAATTTCCCAAGTGGAAGTGTGCCGTCACCTATCCCTCTTACAAAAGGGTGATTGAAGCTTGCTTCCCATATCTCATTCACTTCTTCTCTTAATTCATTTGAAAATGTCATCACTGACTCTCCTTTTCTATGACGACCCATCACCAAGGAAACAAAAAAGCCACTTTCCATTACGCAAATAGCGAACAGAAAGTGGCTTGAATAGGCAGTACATCAGACAAATTATGTAACCTTCAAACACCACTTCCCTACGCTGGTCTCAACCAGATCAGGTTCAAAGGGTCTTAAAGTTACACTTTAATCTCAGCCTTCTTGAAAGGCACCCCTAGTGGATCGTCATATGTAATTTTGAATTCGATGTAATCGTACCATGTAATTTTTTCTTGTCAATCTTTTTTACATCTCCTAATACCCCGCACCGTTAAAAGAAGCTAGGAATTCAGGGTATCCAGAACCTAAATTTTTTTCTTCAGATTTTCTTAAGATGTATACATTCTGTTTTATTTAAACCAGCCTTTTTCTTTAGAATGAGTTATGGCTTCGATCCGATTTTTCACTTCAAGTTTATCGAGGATCGTTGAAATATAGTTTCGTACAGTACCTGTTTTCAGCTTAAGCTCTTCAGCGATTTCTTTTGTATTTTTTCCGTCTGCCACAAGTTCAAGGACTTCTTTTTCCCGATCTGTTAATGGATTTTCTTCACTGTACATATCATCCATCAGTTCAGGAGCATAGATCCTTTTACCTTCCATGACAAGGCGAATTGAGCTTGCAAGTTCCTCACTCGGACTGTCTTTTAATAGATACCCTTTGACTCCGGCCTTTATCGCACGCTGAAAATAGCCAGAGCGTGCAAAAGTAGTCAGGATGATGACTTTGCAGCCTTCCCCTTTTAATTCTTCCGCTGCCTCAAGTCCGGTCTTCTCCGGCATTTCGATATCCATCATGCAAATATCAGGCTTCAGGCGGCGGACCAGGGATACGGCTTCTTCACCATTGCCCGCCTTCCCCACAACCTCTAAATCATCCTCTAAATTAAGCAAAGAACCTAATGCACCCAGCATCATCCGCTGGTCTTCAGCAATTACAATGCGAATCATCTCATTCCCTCCCTATCTGTTTGATCACTTTAGGAACTCTCATAATCAATGTCGTCCCATTATCAGAAATGATTTCGAGCGTCCCGTTCACAAAATCAAGCCGCTCTTCCATCCCTCTTAATCCGCTTCCTTTTGATAGGTCTTTATCCTTGTGCAAACCAATGCCATTGTCCTTTACCTTTATAGTTAATTCATTATCGTATTCATCGATTGTTATTTCACATGTATCAGCCTTACTGTGCTTTACGACATTTGTGACTGCTTCTTTTAAACACATGCTTAATATATTTTCAAGAAAGAGTGAAGTATCCGGGAAGCTGGATTCCTCGTCTATTATCAATTCAATATCAGCAGCTTTAAGGATTTGCTTGATCCTTACCATTTCGTCTTCCAAACGGATTCCACGCATTTGGGATACCATCGTGCGTACCTCTGTCAATGCGGTCCTGGCTGTTTGTTGTACGTCCTTCAATTCCTCTTTTGCCTGCTCGGGATCTTTGTATACCAATTTTCTGGCCAAGTCACTTTTCAAGCCTATTAGGGATAGCTTCTGTCCTAATGTATCATGCAGATCACGTGCAATACGCTGCCTTTCTTCTTGTTTGACAAGTTCCGAAATGCGTTTATTCGCATCCTCAAGTTTTTCTTCGAGCCACCCTTGTTTATTGCGATTGTAGATATTGAATGGAAGCAGAATCACACTGATCCAAATGATCAGGATAAACGGTATTTGAGAGAGGAATAAGTCTTCCTGCTCTACAAACTTAAAATTAATGGAAGCGGTTGTAAGAACTAAATGAATGATATACAGCGTCAAGAAAGCAATCCGGTTTTTTATATTCCCGTTATAGTAAGCAATATAAAATGCAAAATAAATAAAATTAAACTGTATGGTCATCGTTATGGAAATCGCGATTAAAAAGGATGTCCATAAATAAACCGGCCACTCCTTTGAAAGGAAGGCGAGCCTTAAAAAGATGAAAAATAAAATCGTCAATGTGATTCCTACAATGATTTCAACCGTTGAAGATGATTGAAAAATAAAATAAAAAGGTAAAATGCTGATGATACTCCATATGTAAGGCGAAATACCTGAGCTTTTCTGAATTCTAATTAATTTATCGGGGAGCTGCACGATCGATACCTCATTTGTATGAATGTTTGTTGTTATCTTACCATATTCCTAGTCAAACATATGAATAAAAAGCGTATACAAATCCTTTTTGGAATCGTATACGCTGTAATATTGTATCCTGTCTTCATCAATATTTCCTGTTTTGAATCGCGATCTGTTTCAACATGAGTTCGTGAGATTTTTTGATGATATCTGTCAAAACATCACCTTTATATATTCTGCCAATCTTCGTCTTTTCCTGATAATATTCTACAATTTCATCTAATTGCTGAGCGGTTTCTTTCTCGATTCTGACATTTAACTGAATTCTATTAGTGGTACTCATATACTGTTAAACCCTCCAAAATCCGTAGTGCTATGATGTGCTAGCATCATTCTATCAACATTATAGCATACTCTATCAGTGTGATATAGCCCTTTTCGACAAGGTTTTCTTATCTGAAATTCCCTGCCTGTAAAATCAGTGTGGGCTTTTAATGCCGCTATTGATTTCCGTGCAAGACTTCGCTTTCCGCGGGTAGCCCGTGAGCCTCCTCGGAGCTGTGCTCCTGCGGGGTCTCACATTAGCTACTTTTCCCGCAGGAGTCTTCGTCATGCACTCCAATCAACCGCTGGAAAAAACTATACGCATATGTAAGCAAAACAAAAGAATCCGAACTATTTTGAATACAAAATAGTTCGGATTTTCTTCGATTAAAACACTATTGTCCCAGCCTCTTCAAAAAATTCAGCTTAGAATAGCTTCATTACAATACTGAAGGATTTGGGCTTCTTCATCCTCTTCCAATTCAAAGTCGAGAATCGATTCAGTATTTCTTTCAATAATTTGATACTGTGCAATTCGTGAAACGTCACCGTCTTGAACGAAAATTGCTTTAATATATAAGCCGTTCTCTGAATAAAGTTCATCGTCTTCTGGCACTTCGATCGAGAGCATTAACTCATAACGGTTGCCGCTTAGAATACCAGTAGGATCTTTAAGTTCTTCCATTGTATGATCAGTTATAATCATTTAAAAGATAACTTCCTTTCGCTTTACATATCCCTTAATTATACACCGGTTCAATGAAAATGAAAACCTTCATGTCATCTGAGTATTTTTTGATAGGATTTGACTTCATCGTTCGATATAATGATAGTCGACAGAACCTTTAAGGAGCGACTGAAATGAATAATAAAGAGATTGAAGACAAGATCATATCTAATTATCAAAAAGATGAAAATATGATGATTCTTGTTTTTGCACAATGGTGTGTAAATAACGGCCTTGATCCAGCTGAAATTTATAAAAAGGCATATCCACAACAAGCGGCAAATCCCGCTCTACAGCAAGGGATCGAGTTGACTGTATCCAAGGAAGAATCAGAAGAAATCCCCGACTCCACCTTGCTCGGTGTACTTTCCTTATTCGGCAATACAGACCTTGCCATTGTGGTATCTGAAGAAATAAACAACAGAAAGCGCTGACTCAAATTCAAAAGCACCTCGATAAATACACGAGGTGCTTTCCACTTATTTTCTTTCTGTTATTTCCGCTATCATCTCAAAGAGATATACGTAAATGATTTCGATAGCATCCATAAGAGTCATCCCCTCGTTATATAAAGGCAGGTCGTTGATGGATATATTCACATCCCACAAGCCGTCCTCGCCATTGAAAAGAAGGTCATATCCTTTTTCTCCTTGCAGCGTACGGTCTAGAATTGCCTCGATTTCACTCCGGTATTTCTTTTGCAGTTTCAAGCCGAACATTGCCTCATAGTTGCCAAACACATCGTCCATCTCTAACGACAAACCGTCAATATTAATGTTATCGAACCAATCTGCCTCAAGGAAAATATATTGATTTTTATAGGATTGCAAATACTCCATTGGCTCCTCTAGAAATGAAGACGGTTCTTTCTTAATCAATTCATCTGTTTCTTTATTGCAACGTTCGATTGTTAGTTCCTCGACATTCAATTTTTCTCTTAACATACAAGGGCCTCCTGTTTTATGTTGTAAAGCTGTTTTTATCCAATTCC
This sequence comes from Rossellomorea sp. ABR4_012, assembly GCF_056159545.1. NCBI lineage: Bacteria > Bacillati > Bacillota > Bacilli > Caryophanales > Bacillaceae > Rossellomorea > Rossellomorea sp. ABR4_012. The sequence continues at coordinate 125,089 of NZ_JBSWVK010000006.1, read as the reverse complement.
AAGTATACCGGACAATGATCGCTTCCCAAAATACTGCAATGGATATCCGCTTCTTTAATGCACGAAGCCATCCGCTTGGAGAGAATAAAATAATCGATTCTCCACCCGATGTTTCTTTCCCGTACTTTACTCATATAAGACCACCATGTATAGGATTCATCTTTATCAGGATATACATACCTGAATGAGTCGACAAAACCTGATTCCAAGAAAAGAGTCATTTTCCCTCTCTCTACATCTGTAAATCCGGAATTACCGCGGTTTGAGCGGTCATTCTTAAGATCTATTTCTTTGTGCGCCACATTCAAGTCCCCGCAAAGGATCACCGGCTTTCTTCGATCAAGGTCAATGAGATATTCTCTAAGCTTATCTTCCCATTGCAGCCTATCAGCGAGCCTTGATAAATCCCTTTTTGAATTTGGCGTATAGACATTTACAAGAAAGAAGTCATCATATTCCAGTGTGATGATCCTGCCTTCAGGTTCCGATTCCCCATCTTGAAAACCATAGGAAACAGCGAGGGGCTTTATCTTAGTGAAAACCGCTGTTCCTGAATACCCTTTTCGTTCAGCGTAATTCCAATATTGTTCATATTCTTGAAAATCCAAATCGATTTGACCTTCTTGCAGTTTCGTTTCCTGAATACAAAATATGTCTGCATCTACCTCATTAAAATAATCCAGGAATCCTTTTTTTACACATGCTCTTATTCCGTTTACATTCCAAGAAACCAATTTCATTGTAGTCTGAAAATCTCCTTTAGCTATTAAAATCCCTTTTAATATAGTAACATAACAGAATAAAAATCTAATATTATACTGATATAGTATAGGGGAAATAAGTTATTATCTTAGAATAATACCCTGCATTCTTGTAATAAAAGAAGACATGCAGAGGGCTTTCCTCTGCATGTCTTCCCATCTATCTATTGGATTTTTTTGAACGGTATACCTTCTTTTTACCTGAGTTTGTTGATTTGGTATCCCCTTTTTTCATCTCTTTGCCCGCTGTTTGTGTCTGTCCTATAGATTCGTTTGATGTCTTTTGTTTGCTATTCTTTCCTGGCCGTTTGCTGTAAAAACCTTCCTCTTTTATTTTATGTTGCTCATCCCGTTTATTCTTTGAGTTTTTTTGAGCAGAAGAAGATCCTTTTCTTTTATTTTTTTTCTTTCTGGAAGACGAGCTGACTTTATCTTTTAGAGAAATGGTGTTCCCTAAATTTTGTTTTTGGATTCTCGTTTTTAAATCACTTTCAATTTTGTCGAGTAAAGGTCTGTCTTCCGATGTATATAGAGTATAGGATAAACCTTCAGCTCCTGCTCTCCCTGTTCTCCCTATTCGGTGAGTATATGTTTCCGTGTTTTCTGGAATATCATAATTGAAGACATGGGAAACTCCTTCTATATCCAGTCCCCGTGAAGCTACATCGGTTGCAATCAGCAGCGGCAATTCTCCTTTTCGAAATGCCTCCATCACTTCCTCACGTTTTTCTTGAGGAACATCCCCATGTAGTTCACCGACATTGATGCCTTTTGATTTAAAAACCTGAAAAAGCTTCGTCACCCTTCTCTTGGTGCGGCAGAAAATGACCGCTTTTTCCGGTTTGAAGGCTTCAGCTAATTGAAGAATCGTTTCCTGCTTTGCTTTATCTACTGTGAAAATGGCAAATTGATTGATCGAGCTAGGGGCTGCATTCTCCTCGATTTCGATTGTCTTTGCATTTTTCATGTATTTATTTGCGAGTTTCTTAACAGGTGCAGGAATTGTAGCGGAAAACAGCATCATTTGCCTGGAAGAAGGGGTCGCCCTGATGATTTCCTCTACCTTGTTCAGAAAACCGATTTGCAGCATCTGATCTGCTTCATCTAAAACAAAAAATTTAACATGCGATAGGTCAAGATTCCCTCGTTTGATTTGATCCAAAATTCTGCCGGGTGTCCCGACAAGATATCGCGGGTTTTTCTTGAGTTCTTCAATTTCCTGATCATGACTTTGTCCGCCGTACATGGCCAGGACTTCAGCATTCTTTTGTTTCTTCGTTAACTGTTTCAAAACACCTGCGATTTGGATGCTCAATTCTCTTGTCGGAGTGACAATGATTCCTTGAATATGCCTGCTGATCTTTTGACTTCTTTCAAGTATCGGCAACGCAAAAGCATACGTTTTTCCTGAACCGGTTTGGGCTTTTGCCATTACATCGCTGCCTTTTAGTAAAACAGGTATCACTTTTTCCTGTATCGGGGTCGGGGACGATATTCCCATCTTCGACAGAATATGTCCCATATCTTCTGAAATCCCTAAGGATATAAATTTACTCAAATGTAGTTCCTACTTTCTATTTCTATTAATCGTTCGTTTATTAATATTGAAGGTTTAACCGCTAAAAAGCAATAGGGCAAAAAAAAGAAGAAGCCCATTTGTCTCCTTCTAGAAAATCTTTTGCAATAGTAAAATGACTCCTGCCAGGAGCCACAGCCACATTCCAGGTCATATAGGTGGTATATAACGCTTGCGGCTTTTTTTTGACGATATGTCTAAAGTTCCGTTTCCACAATTAGATTTCTTCCAATTCAAATTTATCATCCCTACCCTTAAGAGATTAAAAAGTGGACAACTAATTTTTTCAGAACACTTTCATTCGGTATCCAACTTGCAACTACATACAAATGAGAAAACAACAGTCTTTGACAAAACTTTTAATAAAAGAGCTACCGGAAAACCCAATAGCTCGCTTTTTCTTAGTATCTCATTAGAATGTCAAAGTAACATCTGCATCTTTTGCAAATTCCAGGAATGTTACTGCGCCTCCTACTTCAATTCCATCTACAAACGCTTCTTTATCTAACCCCATAACGTCCATTGTCATTTGACAGCCGATAAATCGCACACCCATTTCTTTCGCCATTTCCACCAACTCAGGAATGCCTGGTACGTTTGCTTTAGAGAAGCCTTCTTGGAAATGCTCTTTTCCTTCTGGCATTGGAAGCTGATGGTGAGCTTCTTTATGGATTAAATTCAAACCTTCAAAAGTGAAGAAAATCGCTACCTCTTGATCTGTTGCTGCTGCAGCAGTTGCAATATTATAAACTTTATATGCATCAAATAATCCACCATTACTCGCGATGATTGCTACTTTTTTACTCATATCATATTTCCTCCTAGTGCTTGATTATTGTCATTTTTTCAGGTCGAACCTGCTATCTATTGGCTACTCACATTACTCCCATTTGAGCTGTCAAGCCACGGGAAGCCGTATTATACTCTGTTTTAGAATCGTTCGTTCTAAACTAATAAATACCCAATAAGGTATATTATTTCTTAAAAAAATTATTCAACTTCGCCTTCCCAAGCTAACATTCCTCCGGCCATATTGATGACATTATATCCTTGGCTTTCGAGGAATTGAACTGCTCGTCCGCTTCTTCCCCCCGAACGGCAAACAATGATATATTCCTTCGACTTATCCAGTTCATTCCTCCGTGTTTCAATGGAGCCAAGTGGAATATGCTTGGCTGTAGGAATTCTACCCGCAGCCACTTCATCATCTTCACGAACATCGATTATGTTTGGTTTTTCATTTTTTAATAATTCCTGTACTTCTTTTGTTGATAGTTCTTTCATCGGTAAATTCCTCCTATAGATCAATATATAAATTGTTCTTGAATTAAATATTATACCTATATGGGTATTTTGTCAATGATTTAACATAGAAAGAATCACGAGGAAGGAGCCCGCGTGATTCTCTCATTTCATATTGATTCAACAATGGAATTTAACTCATTGAATATTTCTTCTTTTATCTTGTTTACCTCGTTAAAATTCATCGCGTCTATATAAATGGCCTCAAGATTTTCACGCAGAGTCTTTGCTTCACTCAAATAAGAAATTGCCTCTTTCATTTTATCTTTATATCCCTTTGTGGTCCTGGCGATTTCTTCTTCAAATTTCTCATCCGTTCCCGGAGTGATGCAACGTTCATACATATCGATAATTTCATCACTTTCGCGGTCCGGGAAGTATTCATGCGGGGCTGTACTGTCAAATATGGCAATACCCTGTTCACGGATGATGACCATATCTAAACTATTCGGATCGAATCCGCAATGGTAGACCTCGACATCAAACCCTTTTTCTTCTCCTGCTGCAGCAATCTTCTTCAGCATAGTCGACTTACCTGATCCTGCACGTCCCTTTATGAAATACCTTTTCTCTACATCCTGGGTTAAATTTTGTATATAGTCGACAGCCCCATTCGGCGTTGCGGCACCTAAGAAGCGGTGAACCACTTTTGCGTGTTTATCAAGAGATGTATCCTGATAAAATAATGCAATCAATTCTTCTGTTAATTGATTCGCTTCGTCAAAGTCCATATTTGAAATGTAGATATCCTCAATGTCATCATGTGCATCAAGTGCGTCAGCAAAGGTGTCGTACGCCTCTTGGAATTTATTAGATATTTGTTCATTCAACTCCATAATTTCTATTCTATGCTTTACCAATTCATCCGAATTCCACGCAGCACCTAAATTTACATACTCTTCGATCACTCCAGGTGCTTTCGGTTCGATGATATGCGGTGCAGTCCCATCTACAATTCCGATACCCCATTGAGGCAGTAACATCCCATCAATCGATTGGTTATCTGAAGCGCAATGTAAGTACTCTACTTCGAATTCCTTTTCTTCAAATCTTTTTCCAATATCTTTCATTAACGAGGACTTACCCGTCCCCGGTCCACCCTTTAAAATAAACAACCGGTTCAATCCATCCAGCACCGAATCATATAAGCTATAAAAGCCTTTCGCCGTATTGCCTCCTGCATAATAATGCCGTACGATCCCTGACATAAAACCACCCTTTCCATTCCATCTACTAAAACATATGACGGAATGAATAAATGGGTGAATGACCAAGAAATGCGAAGGCGGCTCGCTCAGAGGCGACAAGCATAAGACGAAAACACCGGAAAGGCGTTTTTTGCCTTTTTGGTGTTTTTGACTTATGACCTCGAGCCTCTAGCCGCCGCAGCTGGACAAAAGAAAAGCGGAAGGGCTTTGCTCAGAGGCGGGTGGCATAAGCCGAACCGACCATGAAGGCGCTTTTTGCCTTCTTGGTTGGTTTGGCTTATGACATGTGCCTCTAAGCCCTGCAGCTGGACAAACGAAAAGCGGAGGCGGCTCGGTCAGAGGCGACAAGCATAAGATGAGCATACCGGAAAGGCGTTTTTTGCCTTTTTGGAATGCTTGGCTTATGACCTCGAGCCTCTAGCCGCCGGGGCTGGACAAACGAAAAGCGGAGGCGGCTCGCTCAAAGGCGGCCCTCCAAGGACAAAAATACATCAAACTAACATAAAAACTCAAAAAAACAGACAGCAGAAAATACTGCTGTCTCATCCATTTAATCATCACCGTTTAAAAGATCACCGATTCCGCCTAACAGACTTCCTTCTCCAGTGGATTTCCCTCCACCAGGCGCATTTGCATAAATCCTTTCAGCAAGGCGGCTGAAAGGAAGTGATTGAATCCATACCGTGCCGGGGCCGCGCACAGTTGCAAAGAACAGTCCTTCTCCTCCAAGGAAAGCCGACTTGATTTTACCTACATACTCAATGTTATAGTCTACGTCTTTCGTCATCGCAACAAGGCAGCCTGTATCGACTCTCAGCAATTCTCCCGGCTGTAATTCTTTTTTATGTATGGTACCTCCTGCATGTAAAAATGCCAGTCCGTCCCCTTCAAGCTTTTGCATGATAAAGCCCTCTCCACCGAAGAATCCCGTTCCTAATTTCTTTTGAAAATCAATGCCTACAGCAACGCCTTTTGCAGCACATAAGAATGCATCCTTCTGGCAGATGACTTTCCCGCTCAATTCGCTTAAATCAACAGGGATGATCTTACCTGGATATGGAGCAGCAAAAGAGACATGTTTTTTACCGCTTCCCTCATTTGTAAATACAGTCATAAATAAGCTCTCTCCTGTTAATAGCCGTTTTCCGGCACCGACAAGTTTTCCAAGAAATCCGCTTCCCTTTCCGTTTTGTGCCCCGTCTCCGAAGATTGTTTCCATGGTGATGCCATCATCCATCATCATCATGCCACCCGCTTCGGCTACGGCACTCTCTCCCGGATCAAGTTCTATTTCTACAAATTGCATATCATCCCCATGCAATTTAAAATCAATTTCATGTGAGTTCATGGATAATCCTCCCTATAATTGGCTTCTAAAATCATTATACAGATTGTATTCGTCAAATGGGGATATTATCCTTCATAAAACGAAAAAATACTCCATTGGAATGAACCAACAGAGTATCAGCCTAGTATGGATTGTGAATATTTTTCCCGTAAAAAATCTCATCCATTTCCATTTTTAATTTCTTTGTTATCTCTTTCGCTTCTTCCTTATCAAGTTTCTCCTTCGAATATCCAAACAGATAGTTATTTAGATCAAAATCTTTTAATTTACATTTTGTGTGAAAGATATTTTGAGGGTAAACATTGACGTCAATCATATCGTACTCATCTTTAATCTCTTCAGGTATATAGTTTTGTATGGAATTAATATCATGATCAATGAATAATTTGCGTCCGTTGATATCACGGGTAAATCCCCGTACGCGGTAATCCATCGTCATGATATCGGTATCAAAAGAATGAATCAGATAATTCAATGCTTTCAACGGTGAAATCTCACCGCATGTAGATACATCAATATCAGCACGGAATGTACTTATACCTTCATGCGGGTGGTATTCCGGATAAGTGTGTACAGTAATATGACTTTTATCCAGATGCATGGTGACGGATGACGGCAGAGGACCTGGCGATTCATCAAAATGTTCAGTCGGCACTTCTACAATCGGACCTTCTGATACCAGGATCGTCACGCTGGCACCTTGTGGTACGTAATCCTGTTTTGCCACATTTAATACATGCGCACCTATGATATCGGAAACATGTGTCAATATCTTTGTCAGACGTTCAGCATTATATTGTTCATCAATATATTCTATGTAAGCTTCCCGCTCTTCTCTCGTTTTCGTGTAGCAGATATCATACATATTGAAACTTAATGATTTCGTCAGGTTATTGAATTCATGCAGCTGGATTCTTTCCTCGTGTGTTAGTTTCATACCCTATTTCCCCTTTATATTTATTTCCCAGACTGGAATGCATCTATTTTTTATGTTACCCAGACAAAACTATACTAAAACTGGTAAATTGGATTGAAAGAATATGAAAGTGGGTAAATACAAACGAAAAGTTTCCTTTTCGTTTTTTATCATGAATATTTTTGGGTAAAATGAAGGATAGATTGGAGTGTTAATCATGAAGCGATTATTGATGCTTATCGTTGTCATAGGTATTGCATACGGCACAAAGCCGGTTTGGGAAGATAAAGTACAGGCTGCCGGTTTAGACTCTATGCTGACTAAAATAGAAGAAATGAAAAACAGCCCTAAAGTACAGGACGCATTTGATCAGTTATACAATGAAGTGAATCTGTTTTTGATCAAACTTGATGAGTCATTCAGAGATTTAGAAAATACAGAAAACAACCCTGGGGTAAAAGACATCGATAAACCTTCCTTATCTGCTCCTGATAATGAGGTCTTTTCCATACATAATCTTGAACTTGGAGATACCCGGGCTGCCGTTGAAAAAGAACTGGGAGCACCTAAAAGAACATCACTCAATGAATATGGTGCCAACTGGCATGCCTATCATGAAGAGTATCAAAATTTCTTCATGGTTTCGTATGATGAAGAACAAAAGGTAAATGGTTTATATACCAATCAGGACTTACTGACCTCATCAACGGGTATAAAAATTGACAGTCCGAAAAAGAATGTGCATGAACAATTGGGTGAACCGTTGGAAAAAATCCGAAAAGGCTTGACGGTGTACCAGCTGCAAAACAATGGTGAACATGAAGTATTCCAAGTCGATGACAGCTTTGTCACCGTTTTTTACGATAAACATGAAAAAGACACGGTGACCGCAGTACAAATCATTGCTGATCATCTCGAGCAAAACAAGCAAGGATTTTATACGGACCCGAATCCAAAGCTTAAAGAAGGATTTGAGCTTCAGTTATTCGACCTTACCAACGCAACCAGGGTCATTCATGGCTTGACTCCACTTATTTGGGATGATCAGGTCAGAGAGACTGCCCGCAAGCATAGTTTGGACATGGCAAATCAAAATTACTTCAGTCATACCAACCAGGAAGGTGAATCTCCCTTCGACCGTATGGAAGAAGATCAGGTTGCATTCAGGACAGCCGGGGAAAATCTGGCATATGGTCAGATGAGTTCCATCTTTGCTCATGAAGGGTTAATGAATTCAAAGGGTCACAGGGACAATATCCTTCAGACGCATTATGAATATCTAGGGATAGGGGTTGCCTTTAATGGAGATTCACAACCTTACTATACCGAAAATTTCTTTAGCCGTTAAAGAGAAAAAGCAAGTGGGAAAATGGAATCCCACTTGCTTTTTTTATCGTATCTCATTTTTCAACATTCGGAACTTGGCATCCATTGTCATCACACTGCATGTCGACCTCTCCCGTCACCGATTGTAGCGGCGAATGACTGTTTTCTTCTTCCCAGACCTTTTCCAATGTACTTTCAAATACCTCTGCAGGCTGAGCACCCGAAATTGCATATTTACGATTAATGACAAAGAAAGGGACTCCCTGAACACCTAGCTGCCGTGCCTCACTTTCATCAAACCGTACTTCCTCTGAAAAATGTGAACCATTCAATACATCCTTCACTTCCTGTTGATCCAATCCGACACTTTCAGCGATGGAAAGGAGAATTTCTTTATCACCAATATGTCTGCCTTCAACGAAATGTGCCTTAAACAATTTCTCCGTCAAAGGCACTTCCAATCCTTTAGCAGCTGCAAACTTTGCTAATCTATGGGCATCGAACGTATTGGTCGGGATACTTTCGTCAAAGTTAAAATCAATCCCAACCTGCGCACCATGCTCCTTGACTCCCTTGGACATGTTTTTGGCTTGTTCGATGGATGTGCCATATTTTTTGGAAAGAAGTTCATACACATTCATATCCATTTCAACCTCAGCGGAGGGATCAAGTTCAAAACTTCTGAACTCCACCTCTACGTGATGTTTAAATGTATCCAGTGCTGCTTCCAGCCTGCGCTTCCCAACATAACAGAAAGGACACACAAAGTCAGACCATACCTCTATTTTCATATTCGTCACCTCAAATAAACAATCTATTGCTTATCTTAACAAACATTCATTAAGTAAGCTTTTATTTTGCCCATGTTACTTACTTTCTCTTCGTCTTTCTCTTCTCTTACGATTCAACGCATGACAGCGGTCACAAATAGGGAAGCCAAAGTTTGGCGGAAGCTTCTTACCGCAATGCTTACATTTTTTTGAAATACTTTTTACTTCCGTTCTTAAACTCTCATGTACACCATCGGCGATTTCTTCTCTCGTTCGTTCCCAGTAATAGGCTTCGGTCTGTCTCCCTAACCGGTAAAGCAGCAATAAGTGCAGTCCCACTGCTTTATATGAAACTTCCTTCTGTTCAAGGTTCTTATTGTTTATGTCAGGCTCCGGAAGGTCTTCACCGTGGACAATCGCATGCATGGAATCCAGCCATTGCTGGGTCAGCCTGTTTTCTTTCTTTGAAAAGGGAAGATGCAAAAATCCGTATAAATCATTAAGAGAAAGTTTGGCTTCTATCTGGGTACCCCGGACGAGATCATACAGCTCTTTTTCTTCAGTCAAAGAAGCTTTTTCTGTACCATAAGGACTTTCAAACCGATCCCATAATTCAAAGAAGCTATCCAGATCATGATAGTAGCGCTGGAATCGTTCAAACACATTGCTTGTAGGGGCAATCGCAAATGTTTGGAGGGATGGGTCATCCTGATTGAGTAAATGCGACATTTTTTTTATGTCCTTGGTAAATGCTACTTTTCCAATATCATAAATGCCTTTACGCCCGGCTCTGCCTGCGATTTGTTTTACTTCCTGAGAAGTAAGCAGCCTTCTCCTTGTCCCATCAAATTTATCGTTTTCAAGAAAGACGATCCTTCTTATCGGTAGATTCAACCCCATACCGATTGCATCTGTTGCGACGATCACCTTTGTTTTTCCTTTAATGAATTGCATCATTTGTTTTTTTCTGGTCTCAGGAGGCATACTGCCATAAATCATACTGACTTTATGGCCGTTGTTCTGCAGCCGCGATGCTGTATCCAGTACTTTCTTTCTTGAAAAACAAACAAGTGCATCTCCCTGCCTTGCATGTTTTAATTTGAATTCTTTCTTTTCAACCTGTAATGGTATCTCTCTTTCATAATTGTGGATTTCAACTTGATCTTCTCCCACTAATTCCAACAGCAGGCTGCGTACATTCTCACTTCCGATGATATGGACTTCCTTTGCTCTCGCTTTCGTAATCGCCTTATACCAAGAGAAGCCTCTATCCTGATCAGCAAGCATTTGTGCCTCATCAATCACGACTACTTCGTATTGATCTTTTTCGTGGAACATTTCCACGGTGCATGCAACATGGCGTGCTTGATCGACCTCTTTTTCTTCCTCTCCTGTCTTGAGGTTGCATGGCACACCTTCATTGTTTAATTTATCAAACACCTCGAGCGCCAATAAACGTAAAGGGGCAAGGTAAATCCCGCTCTCAGCACTCATCATGCGGTTTAAAGCCTTATATGTTTTCCCGGTATTGGTTTCACCGATATGCAGGACGTATTTGATACCATTTCTATAGGATGGACTGTACTCCTGGCCGAATATGTCTTCAAGAATACGGGCCTCCTCTTCTTGTTTACGTCTTATCAAAGCTATCTCTTCAGCTTCGCGTTGTTCTCTCTTAGCCATCGATTCCTTAAATAAGGCAAGGTGGACATCTACATCAAAAGGCTTATCGGCAAGCTGTTCCAAGTCAATGACATATTCATCCTGAATCCACTTGAAAAAGAGAGACTTTTCCTTAAGGAGTACAGGCTGTGACCATTTGATCAAACGCTCTTGAGACAGCTCTTCCCCGAATATATTTTGATAAGAAACAAGGACATCAGCAGGGAGGTTTTCATATACAAAAGAAGTAATGATATGTTCTGTATAATATGAAATAAAACGTTCATAAGGAAAATGATACGTTTCATATTCCCATAGATTACGTTCCCATTGTTCGTTTTTCTTATGGATGGATCCTGTAAATTCCTTTAAGATTTCCGAAACGGTTTTAAAAACATGGCTGCTGAGAACCCCATCTTCTTCTAACTTGTCCTCGATTGCATATGATTCCATTTGTTTATATTTCGGCTTAGTATTCAAATCACTGACTAGCTTTTTGGCAAATAAGTACCTTAGCTCGATATACCAATAAAGCTCCTGCTCCTCCACTTTTTGTTCAAGGAAGTATAGGATTTCTTTTTGGACACTTTTTCTTTGAGAAGCCGTTATCTTTTCTGCCATTTCTGTTACATAACGTTCCCTCGCCTGACGATGACGCGATATCCATTGTTGTTCATCCGGTGTATGATCAATCACCCATTCCTTTACTGGAAAAGGGTGATCGTTTCGTATTTCATTTCGAAACATTTTATTTAAAAGCTTTTTATCTACCCCTTCAACTTCGTATCCCTTATTTCGCAGAAAAGCTTTTTTATGGCTTCTGAGAACATTGTTCGTTACTTTGTTCAACCAAGTATTCAACCAAATCTTATGAAAGAATTCACTTCGTTCAGAAAGATAGTCCTGGAAAGAAGGACACTTCTCATGTGATGCCAGAAAATGTGAAATATCTTCTTCAATTTTAACTTTTGTTTCCTCAATCGCTTTCTCGCGGATAGAATCAAGGTTTTGCATGATATGACCCCTTTTTAAAACTTACTGCTTATAGTTTATTTATTTTTACCGTTATTTTTCATTCTTCTCTGTGACGGACGTAAGCTAAATTATACCTTAGCATAACTTATGTTTTTTCTAAGAACAACTTTTCATTATTAATAGAGGGCGTTTTTTGAAAATAGCTTATAGAATAGGGCACTAAAGAAAGAACCAACGGATTCATACCCGCTGGTTCATCATTATCTGCTTTAACGGCGAGCAGAATATCGTTTTTCAATTTCACTGGCTACATTATTTGTTAACTCTCTTGTCATTTCAGGTACCGTTTTTTCAATGATTGGAGTAACTAGTTTTGCCATGGAGCTGTATGGACTTATGGATAGCCGTCCTTTTATATTTGTCTGGAATCCTGACACACTATTTGCTTCGAAAGAGCCGTCACCTGAAAACTTCTCGTTAAGTCCAGTCAACGTAAAAGTTACTCTGTTTGGCTTTTTCCATTCTTTGATTTCCACCTTTGCGTGGACTTTTTTCTTTAATAATCCAGTATCGACCTTAAACTTCCATTCAGATATTTCTTCACTGATAATCGTATGATTCATATATCCGGGTGCCAGTGGCGCCCAATGATCAAGAATGCTTACAAAGTCCCACACATCCTCGATCGCTGCATCCACCACCATTTCATGAATTCCATCTACCATCCGTGACGCCTCCTTTGTGGCCATAAAGTCATTATGCAGTGCTCATTTTATGAAATATGGACACCAAATATGAAGGGCTGCTAAAATTGTTTCATTAAATGGAGAAGTTCACTCAGTTCCTTTATTTCATAATCAGGGATGACCTCTGAAGACTTGCGGTCATGACGGTTGATCCATACATTTTTTATACCTGCCTGTTTCGCCCCCTTGATGTCTGTCAATAGGTTATCCCCCACCATAATCACATCTTCTTTTCTTAGGGAAAGTCTATCAAGCGCATGCAGGAACATCGCCGTGTCAGGCTTCCCTTTTCCGATTGATCCGGAAATGACGATTTCTTGAAAATAAGGAATCAGTTCCTTTGTCATTTGTAATTTCAGGTGCTGAAGTTGAGGGGAGCCATTGGTTAAGAGAACTAAAACGTACTCCTCTTTTAACGTATTCAATACATGAAAGGTATCTGGATAAACAAAAGGATGATTCTTTCTTTCAATCCTGAAACGTTCAGCTAATTCCTTCCCCAAAGCTTTGTCGTTTACCCCCAGACTTTCTAAACCGCCCGACCAAGCTTTTTCGCGATATCCAGGCACGAGTTCCTTCATTTTCATAAACTGCTCATGATGTTCATCCTGAAATTCACCCCATAATCCCTCAAAAGGATTGATACCGATCATTTGTGTGAATTCATATGTATCGTATGAGGAATACAATTCCCTTGCATTTCTTCTTACTTCTTCTTCTAACGTGAATGGGTCGACATCCACCCTTGAACTTGCATATCTACATGTTTCATCAAAAGCACTTTGAATACTTCTTGAATCCCATAATAATGTATCATCTAAATCAAAGAATACAGCTTTCACCATTCTCTTCCCCTCCGGTCTCATTAAACTTATCAATAGATTACTAGCTCCCTTCTCTTTAGTAAAGGGATACATAAGAATAAAATAATAAGAATACAAAAAATCAGTTAATTTTAAAGAAATTAGGGAAAATAAAAGACATCCTATTAAATCATGCAGAGGTGAAGAGAATATGTGGATTGTTTATATCAGTATCGCGGTGGTGATTGCGGCCCTTATCATGCTTGCCATGAGCATTGTGAAAACGCTCAAAACCACCCGTCCGATCATCAACTCAATCAATCATACCGTTGACAACATGCAGAAAAACGTGAATCAAGTCACTGCAGAAACAGAACAGCTCCAAACCATTCAGGGAGAAATTCAGGAAGACATTCAAATGAAAAAAAGTTCCATCATGCTTACAGTGGAAGAAGCAAAGAGAACCCCTGAGGTAGCAAAGGAGTTTGCAAAAAGCTTGAGAAAGTAGGTAGTGATTATCATCCTGATATGTATTAGGATGATAATTTTTCTTGATATCTGTTAACATAATATTATTATATTATTCCTCCCTTTTAACATGACTTAGACAACATTACAATTATAAAAAAGCTATTGAGAACGAACTCAATAGCTTTTGTTCATGATACAATGGCCAGCATGATCGGAATCGTTATAATACTCATTAAAGTGGTTACAAGTGTACTGGCCGAGACTAAATCAGGTTCCGTATTGAACTGCAAGGAAAACATCGTTGTATTCGCAGCAGTCGGCATACTGGCCAAAATAATGAGAATCGACCCCAGCAACGGGGAAATTGGAAGAAATGAAACGATGATAAGTGCAATGATGGGTGAAGCGACCATTCTCATGATGATAATGAATGATAATGCGCTTCTTTCCACCTTTTTACCTCCCAAAGTAGCCAGCTGCATGCCCAGCACCACCATGATTACAGGAATCGTTGCTTGTGATATTAAATCAATGGTCTGACTCATAAACAACGGGACATCCAGTTGCAGCAATTGAAAACCTAGTCCCATGAAAGCTCCGTGAAGAATAGGCATTTTGATAATCTTCATCCAGATTTCTCTAGATTCTCTGGTTTTATCACTGCCGCTTACCGCATAATACAATCCAATCGTATTCATAAGAAACGACTGGATCACCATCATGATGACTGCGTAGCGAAAACCGAGTTCCCCAAACGCAAACAGGATCACAGGTACTCCGTAGTTACCGCTGTTCATAAAAACCCCTGAAAGAATCATGGCTGACTCTTTCGGTTTCGAATATTTCCTGATTTTAGCCACTATTTTAATAGATATAATCAATATTAAACAAAGGGCTATACAAAAGAGGAAAATATAAAGATAATCCATATTCATTTCATTTTCGTAAAATGTTTTGAATGCGAGAAATGGATACATTAGATAAATGGCCATTTTTGAAATCGAATTGATTTCGAATCCGAGTTTCTTTTGTCCGATATATCCAACAGCAAAAACCAATAATGCAGGCAGTACAATCAATATGACGTCCATTTTTTTGTCACCACAATCCAATGAAATGAGATAGGCTTGACTACAAGAGTCAAGCCTTAGTGTATCATATTTATAACAGAGGTATGATTAATCCGGCTAATAAAAGGATAAGAGCGCCGCCCAAGCGTGATGAAATTTGCGCGAATGGCATGAGCTCCATTCGTTTTGAGGCAGATAATACGGCAACATCTCCTGTTCCTCCCATATTGGCCATACATAACCCTGCCGTGATCGCAGCTTCAATCGGGTAAAAACCAACCACCTTACCAAGGATTGCCGCCCCGATGATCGCACCAAGCACCACTCCGAATACAGTTAATATATATTGAAGAGTAAGTGCTTCAAGAACTGTATTCAAGTCAGTATAAGCAACGCCGATTCCAAACAATAAGGCAAAAGTCCAGTTACTTGCTACAAATTGATACCACTGACTTGCCCCTTCTATAACATTTTCAGGAATCATATTAGAAATCTTGGCTGCAGCCACAAGAATGATCATGATGGCATATGGATGGAGGGGAAGAACATTTCCGAGCAATGTCCCGACTGCAAAAAATGTCAATGCAGCAAGTAAACCGACTCCCATCTTTTCGACATTATATTTTTGCTTTGTTTTCTCATACGTAAAACCTTTCATCAACTGTCCATTCCCGCTTAATGAAGGAACCTTCTTCCCGATCATGTCCAGTACAGAGGCTAAAATGATTGCGAAGACATTTCCTAGCGCAAGAGCAGGCACAAGCATCGAAATATAGTAGCTAGGGTCATTTCCCATCATCTCAGAATAGATTTGACTCATCGGAACAGCTCCCGCTCCCATTCCGCCGCCCATGATCGGCATCGTGATCACAAGAATGGCTTCTTGAAGTGTAAACCCGACAAGGGATCCAAATAAACCGGCGATGATGACGGCTCCTGCTACAGCTCCAAAAATCGGCAGGAAATATCGCAGCCCCACTTTTACGAGAACTTTCGAATTCATTCCTAAAATACTTCCTGTGATTAATGCAGCAATATAAAAATTCAAGAATCCTCCTGACTTCATAAAGTCAGTCATGGAAGTGACCGTTGCTTCTGGCAATAAACCTGCGTAAACCATAAAGGCAGAACCAAAAATCGCAATGATTGCCCCTCCACCCAAAAACGTCTTCACGATAGGTGTACGATCTCCTGCCCAGCCCAACAATTCACCGAGTACCATCATGACAAGCAAGGTCCCGATCATTCCTCCAGGAAGATTTCCAGTATACAAGCTTATGAGAGTGATTCCTGTAAAGACCATGAACCAAAGAATCGGTATGTTGAAAATTTGCAGCATTTGATCTTTGGCAACCGTAACCCTTTCTTTAGCTTTCTCTTCCTTATATGCAAGTGTTGATGTTACTTGTCCCATCCTTTTCATCCCCTTTGCCAAGTTTTTTAAATCTTAATACTGAAGTATTCACCTTGCATGACTTGTCTGAATCCTACTGACTGCTCTCCCCTGCTTTTCTTCCCCAACAGAAACAATATCACCCGTAAGTAATCGCTTACAATGTATTTCAATCTTATGAAAACGCTTCATATTTTCAAAGATTATGAAATTATTGATTATCTTTTGAAATTAAAAAAAGCAGCCAAATGGGCTGCCTAAAGATAGTTTTGAAGTCGTGAGCTGTTTGGTTTGTTAAACGTATACCGATAAACCGGCCTTCCGATCCCATAGATCAAGGTTTCATCCACCACACCTATTCCCTTCAGAAACTTAAGGTATTTTCTTATCGACACCCGCGAAATAGTCGTCAACTCTGCAATATCATCTGTTGAAAACGACTTTTCGCCAAAGCTTAGAATCTCTTCGTAAATGGCTGATAATGTACTCCTTGTCAGCCCTTTAGGAAGCGCAGTTTTTTCTTCAGTTTCTTTTATTTCTTTCAGCAAAAGCAAATCAAGTTCGCTCTGATCGATGGTTGTTTGACTTTGAAGCACTTGTTTACTCTGACGATAAGATGTCAAAGCTTTTTTGAATCGTTCAAATTCGAAAGGTTTAATCAAATAGTCTACAACCCCCATTCGAAGAGCGATTTGTATGTTTTCCACTTCAGATGCCGCCGTAATGAGAATGACATCTATTTCTTGCTGTACCTTCCGGATTTGCTCTAGTAAGTCCATACCGGTTTGATCCCCGGGCATGTAGACATCCAACAGAATCAGATCTACCTTATACTCTTTCATCATACCCTTGGCATCTTCTATGGAGTTTGAAATTCCTATTAAATCAAATCCTTTTATATCCTCTAAATATGTCTGATTGAGCCTGGCCACCATTGGGTCATCTTCAACGATCAACACCTTTATCATACATTTTCCCCTCCTTATAAAAAGCTTGTGCTATCATAGTCGTCCCTGAGCCTTCTTTCGATTCTACATGCAGATTCCCTTTGAGTTTATTTAAACTTTCCTTCACTAAGAAGAGTCCGTAACCTCTCCCTTCTCCTTTTAAAGAATATCCTTTGATAAAAATGTCTTCAATCGATTCCTCAGGGATTCCTTTACCGGTGTCTGTTACAATCATCTCAAACAGTCCATTCCGGTAGGATAATTCCAAAAGCACCTCTTTCACATCGCGATCCGCCGTCGCTTCAATGCTATTATCCAATAGGTTCCCGATCACCGTGATCAATTCATGTGTAACAACCGGGTCTGATGGTTCCGGGATAAAATCGTGACAATCGATGGTTAACACAACATTCTTTTCCCTGGCATAGCTCAGTTTCCCCATGATAAATCCTGCTAGAGCAGGATCTTTGACCTTTGAAGAGACGGTGGTCACTTCATCCAGCCTAAAAGAAACGAGCTCTTTTATGTAACGATTTAACCTTGTATAGTCCTTCATCTTCTCCAGGCCCAGAATCACATGCATTTTATTCATGAATTCATGCGATTGTGCCCTCAGCGCTTCTGCATATGACTTTACTCCTGTCAGCTCTTCAGCCAAGCGATTCACTTCCGTTTTGTCCCGGAAGGTAGAAATGGCTCCAACGACTTCATCATTCACAATTAATGGAACTCGGTTTACCAGAATGGATACCCCATTGATCATTTGCTCTTCATCCAATTCAGGCTTCCCTGTCTCCATGACTCTCTCCAACCTTGTTTGGGGCATATAATCTTTAATGGGTAAACCGACTGGATCACTGCTTAAACCGGCTTTATGAAATATCTTCAGTGCAGATTTATTCACTAGTGAAATCGTTGTATCCCTATTTACGGCCACAACTCCTTCATGAACCGATTGAAGCATCGTATTGCGTTCTTCTAATATTTTCGCTATCGTAATAGGCTCGAGCCCAAATAATATTTTCTTTATGTATTTGGCAATAATTATGGCTCCAATGATTCCGACAATGATCCCAATGATAGATCCCACTAAAATATTCAGGTGACTTTGATTTAATGCTTCTTCCACCCTATTCAGGGAAATCCCTACAGCTACGGCTCCAATTTGTTGATTTTCATCATTATATACAGGTGAAAAAGCCCTCACTGATTTCCCCAAAGTTCCTTCTGAGATTGACAAACTTTCCTTCCCTTTGAGCACTTCTTTCTCATCCCCGCCGACAAAGTGCTTGCCGATTCGTTCTGGATTGGGGTGAGATTTTCGTATCCCATCCATATCCATCACCACTACAAACAAAACTTCTGCAGACTTTTGAATATCAAGTGTGTATTCTTGTATTCCATCAACATCTTCCTCATTCTTTAAACCATCCTTTACAATCGTCGAATGGGCGACCGTTCGGGAAACGATCTTTGCTTTTTCTTCAATGGAAGATTCGATGTTCGCATTGATCGTCCTTGATATGAGCAAGTCGGTAAGTAAAAGGGACAAAAGGACAACGATGCAAACGAAAAGAATGATGATAGTACTTAATTTAAGCTGCTTCTTTTTCACAGGAGTCACTCCAGGTTTTTTAGTATGATTATTTATTTTACATGATTTAATCGTGATGGACAGAGCCATATTTATAAGGGAGTATTCTTGCACTTTCTAAAAGGTTGATTTAGTATAATCATTCAAAAGGTATCCTTTATTGAAAAATGACAAGTATATGGAGAGAAATGTACATGCTGCAGGAGGTTTCAATATGAAAAAGTGGGCTTTTGTATCTGATTTCGACGGCACGATAACAAAAAAAGATTTTTACCATATCGTGATTGAGAAGTACTTTGACGATGGGAAAAAGCTTTATAAGCAATGGAAATCCGAAGAAATAAAAGATATAGATTTCTTAGCGGCTGTTTTCGGTTCCATTGATCAGGAGGAAAAGATCATCATTGATGATATCAAATCAATCGAGATTGATGAAGATGTCCCCTCCTTCATAAAAAAAGTTCAGGAAAACGATGGGGATTTTTTCATTTTAAGCGCGGGAACAGATTATTATATCCACCATCTTCTGAATAATTATGGGGTAGAAGGAGTAAAAGTGTTTTCCAATGAAGGGTATTATAAAGATAAAAACGTGCATTTGAACATTGACAGCAGCCATCCTCATTACTCTGAGAGATATGGAATTGACAAAGAAAAAGTGATAACTGAATTAAAAAGAGAATATGATACAGTTTACTTCGCGGGAGACAGTGAACCGGATTCGCATCCTGCGAAGGCAGCGGATGTAACGTTTGCCTTTTCACAGCTTCAAGAACTCCTGAGGGATAAATCATTGTCATCTATTAATGTAAACAGTTTTAAAGAGATTGTAGATCACTTGCAGAAAAAGGGGCTTATTGACTGACCTTTCATAATCGCCATGTGCTTTACGTTTACCGGTGATAAGTAGTATACTGAATATGCCTCTCCCGAACATTCGCTTGTTGCGGGACACTTAACCACTGTACGGACGGGAGAGGCCTCGAATATCACAATTTATTTGCTTCAATGATTTCGACAAAGGAGATCATTGAAGCTTTTTATATTTTAAAAAAGCGCATGCTTACGGCCACGAAAACATAGTACGTGGCCGTAAGCATGCGCCTAATTGCACATTTATTCACTCAAAAAAATTTTTTAATGTTGATGGTCACTTTCGCTGTGATCATGACCTGTTTCTTCTTCAAGCGATTTCAGCTCTTCTTCAGACACATTTCCTGCTACGATGTGTTTGATTGGCATTACGTGCATGTCACGTGCTGTGACGTGGGTTTGCACGTAGTAAATTCCATCTTCTTTAAACGTAGTTTTTACTTGGTAGATACCGTCTTCCATATGTTCGGCTTCAATCATTTCACTATCGTCCTTGTTACTGCCTTTCCATAATTCAAATTTCACTTCTTCAGCATCGTCAACATTTTCTTCCCCTTGGCTCACCTTTACTTTCAAGGTTGTTTCCTGGTTGAGGGAAACCTCTTCTGGCCCCATAATTTCTGCGTTGACTTGTTCAGGTACCTTTTCACTACTTTCAGGCTTAGCCTGGTCACTGCTTTCCGAGCAGGCCGACAGGATGATAGCAGTCAGCAAAATAAGTAACATAAATAATTTCTTCACTTCTTTTCCTCCGATCATACTATTTTCGCTTATCCAAGCTTTGGTCTTGGCATTTTAAATGAGCTAACAGAATACTAAGGTGCAGCTTCTTATTCTTTTCCCCGTAATTCTGTCTCATATTATCCCTTTTATGGTTATCATAACAAAGAATTGTGAAGAAAGATTGAAGTTGCCAATTATAATTGGATCCTGTATTTCTCACCCCATTTTACACCCCTTCTCACAAAAACTTCACATTTTTACGGTATAATAAGCTACGATAAATGTAAACGGGTTACTAGGAGGTCAGTTAGTGATGAGCACGACCATATTGATCATAGACGATGAAGAGCAAATGAGAAGGCTGGTTCAAACCTTTCTGCAAAATGAAGGATACAAAGTAGCAGAAGCAGCGAACGGGATGGATGCCCTTCATTATATCCGCCAGACTCCACCTGACCTTTTATTGGTAGATGTAATGATGCCATACATGGATGGCTTTACTTTTGCAGAAGAATTGAAGAAAACGCATGATATTCCCCTCATATTTTTGACTGCGAAAGGTGAGGAATGGGATAAGGTGCACGGACTGCGCTTAGGCGGGGATGATTATATCGTGAAACCCTTCCACCCGGGTGAGTTGATTGCAAGAATTGAATCGGTTTTACGAAGATCAAAATCAGCGGCTGTACAAACTGCCTCCTTCACGGCAGGTCCCCTTACGATAATTGTGGATTCTCATTCCGCTATACTTCATGGAAAACCACTTTCTTTGACCTTGAAGGAATTTGAACTACTACTGCTATTGATAAAAAATCAAGGAAAGCTCTTTACTAGAGAACAGCTTCTTCATTTGGTATGGGGTGATCACTATACAGGAAGCGAACGGACGGTGGATACACATATAAAAACGATACGTCTCAAATTAAAGAATGAGGGACAGCTGATACAAACGGTTTGGGGAAAAGGATATAAACTAGAGGTGCCGCATTGAAAAAACAAAAGAGTTCATTAAGTCAAAAGGTCTTTCTTCTCATATTGGGGAGTATTGGAGCGACTATCCTTTTTTCATTCTTCTTCCTTCATTTTCTCTATAAAGATTTGTACCTGGAGAGCATTCGCGATTCTGTACTCCATCAGGGTGAGAATACGGCTGCCCATTATCATTACGGCTCTTTGAACGAAGAAATCATCGAAAAAATTCACTGGTTCAATATTGTTTCTGAGTATGAAGTCATCGTTGTGAATAGCTTTGAGGAGCTTGGCGAGCACTTCCCTTATAATATCGAGAACAAACCTCTCCTCAGCGAGTCAGATCGGGTTAGACTTTCAGAAGGAAACTCTGTCTTGAAAGAAGGATATGTCAAAAATTTCGACCGGGATATTGTCAGTGCCGTGTTTCCCATTCAAGGTGAAACCGGTTTGATCGGGCTCGTATTCATCTATGTCCCCCTTGAGGCCATGCAGGAAGTCTTTCAAGCAAGCATGCCGATATTGATCCTTGCAGGAACGATTTATTTTATCCTGCTATTTCTAGTGGTCAATCGGATTCGACAATCATTGTTCAAACCGCTGCATGATATGCAGAAGCTTTCGCGGGAAGTCGCAAAAGGAAACTATTCCCACCGACTTCATCCAACAGAGTTTGATGAGGTCGGACAGCTTGCTGAAGCATTCAATATCATGAGTTCCTCCCTGGAGGAACAAGAGAATCGGAAAAAGGAATTCATTTCAAATGTAGTCCATGAACTCCGGACGCCTCTCACTTATATTAACGGGTATACAGAAGCTCTTAAACAAACTATGTATTCATCTAGAGAAGAAGCAGACAGTTATTTAACTACAATTCAGCGTGAAACAAACCGCCTAAATCAAATTGTCCATGACTTGATCGACTTAAATTATCTGGAAGAAAGCCTGTATGTCATCAACAACGAGCCCATCGCCGTCGCTCAACTCCTGTATGATACCCTTGATCTCTTCAAGATCCGCCTATCACAGAAACAGCTTCAAACAATCGTAAATATTGAAGAGGATCTGATCATACTGGGGGACCTAAAGCGGATGGAACAAGTCTTCTATAATCTTGTTGATAACGCGGTGAAATACTCACCGGATAATGAAACCATCATGATTGAATTGACCAGGATGGAACACCAAATGTATTTCAGGATTAACAATAAAGGCACGACGATCAATCAGGAAGATCTACCGCGGCTAGGTGAGCGCTTCTTCCGGACAGACAAGGCGCGAACCCGGGCAACCGGTGGTACAGGCTTAGGTTTGTCCATTGTGAAGAAAATCGTCTCTCTTCACGATGGAACGATTACGATTAACAGTGATGTAGAATTGGGTACGGAGGTTCTGGTAGTGTTGAAATTGATGGAGGATACATTTGATTGATGCTCATATGGCTCCTATAGATTTTATATATAAGGCTGGTTACATTGCTTTGGCACCGTTAGCAGTAGTCATGCCCTTAGGAATCGGGATCATCACACCGTAAGCAATGGACATGTGCAAGAATGCCTAATGAAAAGAGGTTTCTCATGAAAAATGTATACATCCCTTTTGTCCTGCTCCTGGTCATGCTGTTGGCAGGCTGCGGAATTGGCAAAAACAAAGAATACCAAATGAAGTCATTCACCTTTACCGACCAGAACGGCGAGCCATTTGGAACCAAAGACTTGAAGGGTAAAGTATGGATTGCTGACTTCATCTTCACAAGCTGCGAAACCGTATGCCCGCCGATGACCGCCAGCATGGCAGCACTGCAAGAGGAAATGAAAAAAGAAGGGGTTAAAGTGGAGTTTGTTTCTTTCAGTGCCGATCCCGAAATCGATACGCCGGAAAAACTGAAAACATTCACTGAAAAATTCGGCGGAGATGCCGGCAACTGGCATTTATTGACGGGCTATACACAGTCAGAAGTTGAAGCATTCGCAAGAGAAGAATTTCAGACACTCATCCAAAAGCCTGAATCATCTGACCAGGTCATCCACTCTACCAGCTTTTATGTCATCGACCAGTACGGCCGCATAACAAACAGCTTCGGCTTTCAGAAAAGTCACTTTGATGAAATCGTGCGGGAGGTTGAGAAGCTGGATTAAGATATTGTTCAGGTGTATCCTTCTTCCCTTTGATTTGAAACGTGTAGTCACATTAAATGATGTAAATGATACAAAAAAAAAACCTGCCGTCCCCTGTTGTATTCGTATGAATATATCGGGGACGGTTGCTTTTTTTACATTCCATATTCTTTTCTATAACCATTGTGGTTAGGTACAAATAAATCTTCATCTGAATGTCTCACGTCAGAGAAATGATCAACGTTATAATGACCATCGAGCACTTGGTTATGGTGCTTGATGATCTGATCCCCCGTCAAAACGGGCGAATCTTTAGTCGAATGACCATCCTCCACCAGCGTCACATCCATTCCGCTGACGGTTGCATATCTGACGGCTGTGTCGATGCAATGTTCAGTTTGACACCCCATCACTACGACATGCTTAACATCTTTATCTTTTAGATAGCTGAGCAATGGTGTTCCATGAAATGAATTCGTCGCCGATTTGTCAAAGATCACGGAATGCTCAGGGACATCGATTCCACTGTGAACCTCGAATCCTGCTCCTTTTCCTCCACCAACATCCAGATCACGAATGAATATGAGGCTCGCTTCGGCTTCAATTGCCTTCCCGATGACGTGATTGATCGTCTCGATCAGTCTTTCTTTCTGTACAACTGGCTGTTCCTTTTCGTTTCCCTCAATTAATTCCTGCTGAGCATCGATGACAAGCAGTGCCTGCTTCAAATGAATCTCCCCTTTTGTTCAATGTCATTCTTCAATTGTTTAGAGCTAATGAATGATTTTTCATAGAAAATTTCCTTATGAGGTCTATATCATTATGTTCGACCTGTGTGAAGGAGAATCCTTTCGGAATGATGATCCATCAGAAAAAATCAAAAAACTCTGCAAACTGTACAGCCTGTTTACTATGATTTCATGAAAGCAATCGTTTCCTCTATTCCCTTCTCATACGGAGTTCCATTCAGTTCACCCATGAACTTTTCTATTTTTTCACCTGAAAGAATAGTAGGTTCCGAGTTTATATACTGCATCTCGAGTGCTTCCCGCATCGCTTTCCCAGCGAAAATAGCGAAGATCGCGAACATCGGTTTTGTGATGAAATAGAGTTGTTTCTCAGCCCCGAGTTGTTTCTTCAGAATCTTCTCCAGGTCGTTTCCGGTTATCGGAGCAACTGCTGGAATATTAAAGCTTTGTCCATACGCATTAGGGCTGTTTGCCAAATCCACCATGATCTTCGCCCCATCTTTTGTATATATGAACTCTCGTGAAACATTCCCTGGTCCAACGAATCCTGCCTTCTTCTTTTTTAAGATCTGCTCCAATGTGTAGTGTATATATGTGTTTGTAGCATTAGGACCATAGAAGTCAGGAAAATGACAAATGAACGCCGGAACAGCAGATCCCTTGATCATTTGTTCTATTTCCAATCGCAGCTTCCCTTTTCGCGTATGAGGATTCTTCACTATATTCTCCGTCAGTTTAGTGCCTCTGCTTTTTCCATAAGAATAGATATTGTCCACCATTGCCAGCCTGGCATTATTTTTTTCCGCTGTTAAGATCACGTTTTCTGTTATGGCAGCTAATTTATTTTTCCATTCTTGATATGGAAGGTTCATTGCATGGAAAATGACATCACAGCCCTTTCCTGCCTCGATAAGCTGCTTTTTCACTTCTGCGTTGCCAGTATGGATTGTAATGAGGTCCATTTCGCCAAACAACCTGCTCAACTTCTCTTTTCCTCGTGCAAATGCAACCACTTGAATCCCCCGGTTGACCAACTCCATGACGAGCGCGTACCCCATTCCTCCAGATGCACCTACAACCATTGCCTTTTTCATCTTAAGTCCCCCTTTTAATTAACCATCGGTCAAATAGCCTCAAAAAATTTTATCCTAAGGATTTCAGGATAAAACTCACGTGGGAATGTGCCAGGTCTTTCACTTCTTCATATGTTTCATCACAACGGCAGTAGTGACTGACAAAACCGTGCAGCGACAGGAAAATAGACCAGGTCTGCTGGATGTTAACCTCGCTCTTACTAAGTTCTATAAGCGAGCGTGCAAATTTTTCATAAGAATCGTTCGGTCCTTTGTTCACATAACATTTGACTTCTTCATCAGCCAGCATGAACATCATTTCATACTGGCTTTTGTGGCTCAACCCGAAACGGATGAATGCCAGTAGCACCTCCCTCAATTTGCTATCGTTGTCCATTTCCTGATTCATCACGTCATCAAGCCACTGATCCAGAAGTTTAAAATCCTTTTCGATCATGGCAAAAAATAATTCTGCTTTGTTTTTAAAATGATAATAAATCGAGCCGTGACTGTATCCCAGCGCTGCCGCAATCTGTCTCATCGATACCTGTTGATAGCCTTTTTTCCTGAAAAGCTCACGGGAGGCGGTCATGACCATATCTTTTGTGAGTTCCCTTTCAACTGCTTTTCTTGGTGCCATTTAAAACATCATCCTTTTTATTGACCAGTGTTTAATTAAACTATATTCTGTTGACTACATTTAAGTCAAGAATATTTTTCCAATATTTCTAATTATTAAATACTGCTTTCAAACTTAAGGACAGTTGGAATATTAGGGGCCCCCTGCAAGCTGAGGTGTAGGATTTGTTTTTCCCTTCCCCTTACGTTATCATCTTTCTGTATCAGTTAAAGAATGGTTCCACTGTAGGAATCCCCTCACAGACTGTGATGTTGCAGTAAAGAGGTGCTGAAAGGCTTCCGATGGGGAAGGAATAGAGAAAAGAGGGAATTTATGAAAGCACTTGTATTTGAGGAATTTGGAGGACCAGAGGTTTTACATTATAAAGAAATTCCAGATCCATCTATCGGACCAAATGAAGTTCTTGTCCGGACAAAGGCTGTAGGCTTGAATTTCGCCGATGTTTATAGAAGAAAAGGGAATTATCATCTTTCAGGTCAGCCGCCTTACCTGCTGGGATATGAAGGTGCAGGAATCGTGGAAGGAACAGGGAGTAATGTGTCAGCCATCAAAAAGGGAGACCGGATTGCATTTGCCGATGTGCCTTTTGCGAATGCCGAACTGGTTGCCGTCCCTGTTGAAAAAGCGATACCTGTTCCAGTCACCATTTCATTCGAAACGGCAGCTTCCATTTTGCTGCAAGGGTTGACGGCCCATTATCTCGTTCACGACAGCTATGAGATTCAATCAGGCGATACGGCGATCGTCCATGCAGCCGCAGGCGGTGTCGGTCAATTACTCGTACAGATGATCATTCTGCTTGGCGGGAAAGTCATCGGTCTCACTTCTTCTCTTGAGAAAGCTGAAATCGCGCAACGAACCGGGGCTTCAGAAGTTTTTTTGTATAGCGACAATTGGGTGGAAAAGATTCTGGACGCCACTGGAGGACTTGGTGCGGATGTGGTGTTCGAATCGGTCGGATCCACATTATCTGATAGTTTCTCTGCTACGAAAATTGGAGGAACAGTCGTGTTTTTTGGAATGGCTGGCGGAGATCCTGAACCAGTGGATCCAAGAATGTTGATGGATACATCAAAAACAATTACCGGCGGAGACTTGTGGAATGTACTGACATCAAGCAAGGAAAGAATCACCCGTTCAAACCAGTTATTTGAATGGATAGCAGATGGTGATTTGAAAGTGGCAGATCCCGTGTTATTCGATTTGAAAGACGGCCGTAAAGCTCATGAACTGCTCGAAAGCCGCAAGAGTACCGGCAAGATCTTATTGATCCCATAAAAAGAAGGCCCGTCCCAGACTGCTTTAAAGCGTTAGCGTAGTCTGGGACGGGCCTTTCTATTATTTATTCAATGTCAATGTAGCGACACATTCAACGTGAACGGTATGCGGGAAAAGATCCACTGGCTGAACAGCGTCAAGCGTATAGCCGAATGGTTCAAGCTCCTTGATATCCGTAGCGAATGTGTCCGGGTTGCATGATACATAAACGATCCGTTCCGGCTGGGAGCGTCCGATTCTTCTCATGACTTTCCCGCCTGCACCTGAACGAGGCGGATCCAGCATCAATAATTCCGGATGACCGAAGCTTTCAAGCACCTGGTCGATCCCTTTGCGTGCATCCTTCGCCAGGAAGTACGTGTTTGTGATCCCATTATCCTCGGCATTGCGCTTAGCGGACTCAATCGAGCTTTCGACGATTTCAATGCCGGCAAGCTTCCCTACTCTGCTGGCGAACGGAAGGGAGAATGTACCGACTCCGCAGAAGAGGTCGATCATTTTTTCCGTTTTCTTCGGCTGGCTCATTTCCACCGCCAAGTCAACGAGTTTCTGGGCCTGCACCGGGTTCGTCTGGAAGAACGTATCAAACCACAGGCGGAAGCGGTATCCATCCATTTCGTCGTTGATATAATCGCGGCCGGCAAGCAGATGAATTTTCTCAGCCTGCGTACGGTCCGCCCAGTCTGTGTTTTCCATCCATAATAGACTTTTCACATGAGGGAACTTCTTCTCCACACGGGCTTTAAGGTCGTCCACTGCAGATTGCAGTTCACCTTCAGGACCCTTCGTAGAAAATACTGCAAGCATCAACTCACCAGTTGCAAAAGACTGACGCACCATCAAATGGCGAAGCAGCCCTTCATGGGTATCTTTGTTGTACCCTTCCAACTCATGATCTTTCACCCAGTCAGCCACTTCCATTGCTGCTTCCACCATTTGCTCGCTGGCGATCAGGCAGGTTTCGAGTGAAATGACTTTGCGGAAATTTCCCTGCTCATGAAGACCCATGGAGCCATCAGGAGCGAATGTGAATTCCATTTTATTTCGGTACTGCCAAGGCTCGTCCATCCCGATCGTGTCACGGACAAGAGCCGGGTCAAAGCCCTCGGCTTCAATCGCTTTCCTCACATGTTTCGTCTTTTCCTTCAGCTGTCCTTCGTACGTCCAATGCTGCCACACGCAGCCACCGCAGCGTTCAAAGTGTGGGCACGGCGCATCCGTCCGTTCAGGATGAGCCTCCACGATTTCATCAGGCATCGCTTTCCGTCTTTTTTTCTCGGGATGATCGACCGTCACGCGCACCGTTTCCCCCGGGAGCGTCTGAGGGATCATCAGTCTTAATTTCTTCGGATTTCCAAGTTCATTCTTTCGCCAAACCTCGGCTTGTCCTGAACCTTTCTTATCCAATCCATGTATAGTAACAACCATTTCTTCATTGGTATTAGGCAATTCCTGGTCCTCCTTGATACATACTGTCTAACTTAATACTTTATTAAATTCAGCGTGTGAATGCAACCTTTTTTGAAAGAGACGTGTGGACGGTTCCAATGCGATAGTGGGCTGCAGAGGGTATACAAAATAAGATTGTATTTAGAATATCTCCTCTTTGACCACTAGGGAGATGGTTGGTCAATATTAAAATAAAACATGGTTGTCTATCATCAAGCAAAATGTGATCAAAATAAATAAAGGACTGTCTATAAAGTGCTTTAATGCACAGTTAGACAGCCCCCTTTTTTTACACAACCGCTTTTTTTAATTCTCCCGTTGCTTTCTTAACATCTTCCGCCGCTGCGATGGCCGAAATCAACGAGACGCCGTTTGCGCCTGCCTGGATGACGTCCCGTGCGTTGGCTGCGGTGATGCCGCCGATTCCTACAATCGGGATGATAATGCCGCTTTTCCGGAAGTTTTCAATGATCGTAAGTCCACTGACCGCGCGTGCATCATCTTTGGAAATGGTCGGGTAGATCGGGCCGAGTCCGAGGTAATCGGCTCCGTCCTCGATAGCCTTCTCTGCTTCTTCGATTGTATGTGCCGATACGCCCAAGATCTTGTCTCCTGCCCTTTCACGGACAAAGTTTGCAGCGAGATCCTCCTGTCCGATATGAATGCCGTCCGCACCCATCTTCACGGCAAGGTCTACATCATCATTCATTATAAAAGGTATTCCTGCGTCGCTGCACACCCGCTGCAATCTTTCTGCGAGCCGCCCCTTTTCAATTCCCTCTAAGGCACCCTTGCCTTTTTCACGGAACTGGAAAAGGGTGATCCCTCCTTCGATCGCCTGTTCAAGGACGTAAACAGGATCCTTCTTGCAGTTCGTACTTCCCATAATAAAATAAAGCTGTAGCAGCTCTTCGATTTCCTGCTGTTGATATTTCGTCATCTGTTGCCCCCCCGTTTGTTATAAGCCCAATGATTCGTAGGACCATGGCCTCCGCCGATGCCAAGCTCGTCCTCAATGGCAGCGCGGATGAACTCTTTCGCTGTCACGACCGCATCCCTCATGGCCAATCCGTTGGCGAGCTGTGCCGTGATTGCTGCCGAGAAGGTGCATCCTGTCCCATGGGTATGGGGTGTGTCGATTCTCGGGGAAACGAGCTCTTCAAAGCTTGTACCATCATAGAATAAATCGACCACTTCCCCGTCATCGGCATGTCCACCTTTGATGACAACAGATTCAGCCCCCATTTCCACAAGAATTTTGGACGCTTTCCTGCGGTCATCCATTGATTCAATCTTCAAATCCGTCAGCACTTCTGCTTCCGGTATATTCGGTGTGATGACTGCTGTCAGCGGGATGAGTTTTTCAGTCATCGCCCGGACCGCTTCATCTTGCAAAAGTTTCGCTCCGCCCTTTGCAATCATGACCGGATCGACGACAACATTCTTCCATCCGTAATGATGAATGCGCTCGCTGACCGCTTCGATCACTTCACTGGAAAAAAGCATGCCTGTTTTCAGGGCATCTGTCCCTAAATCTTCTCCGATTGCATCGATCTGCTTCACAATCCCTTCAATGCTTACAGGGTATACCCCATGTACACCCAATGTATTTTGTGCCGTCACTGCGGTGATCGCAGACATCCCGTACGCACCTAATTCCTGGAACGTCTTGAGGTCCGCCTGGATACCGGCACCGCCGCCGCTGTCCGAGCCGGCAATCGTTAATGCTTTATTTACAGTCATTTTCAAACCCGCCTTTATTCATGATCGTTTCTATTTTAGCAAATTCTTCATCTTTTTCACCAATCATGGAAAGCTGATCGAGCAGTTCGATTTGAAAGCTTCCGGGGCCTTTTTCCGCTGATTCCCGTGCTGCTTTTTCTGCAGCAATCCCGTAAGCAGAAACAGCTGTGGTCGCAGCCATCACCGTATCTTTTTCAATCGCTGCAAAAGCACCGACGATCGATGATAACAGACAGCCTGTTCCCGTTACTTTCGTCAATAGCTGATGTCCATTTCCCACTACATTGGTCGTCTTCCCATTGGAGATGACATCCTTCTCGCCCGTGATCACAACCGTACAGCTGTACTGTACCGCCACTTTTTCAGCGAGTTGTGTGATACTGCCATTGCCGGCACCGGCATCGACACCTTTGATCGCCCATGTTTCACCAGCGACATTCGCCACTTCGGCAGCATTTCCCCTAATGATTGAGATCTTTATTTCCTTCAGTATTTTCTGGGACATTTGCGTACGGAACGCTGTTGCCCCTGCGCCCACCGGGTCGAGTATAACCGGTACACCTTGTTCATTTGCAGCTTTCCCCGCAATGATCATCGCCTCAACTTCTTCACGCGACAAAGTTCCGATATTCAGTACGAGCGCCCCTGCGATCCTTGCCATATCAGCCACTTCTTCTTTGGCATAAGCCATCACGGGTGACGCCCCGAGCGATAGAAGCCCATTAGCGGTGAAATTCGTCACCACGACATTCGTGATATTATGTACGAGCGGATTTTTTTCTCTTACTTTAGTCACCAATTCAAACATAAACGGTCCCCTCCCAAAAATGTTATCCCATTTCATCACTATTTTACCACTTCATCTCTTAAGAAGCCCGTCCCAGCCTGCGTTAACGCGTTAAAGAGGGCTGGGACTGGCCTTTCCTGGCAGTCGGATATGTCTTCACGAAACGAACCTGATCAGGCTAAAAAAGGGGAGAGCGCTTTGATTTAAGTCAGGCTTTTCACTGAAATCATGGGAAAGTCTTATAGCCGTTTTCTATTCTTTCACTTTCAGACCCAGCAGCGAGGCGAAGGAAACAGCCTGCTGAGGAGAAACAATGCATCCTCTCAGGTTATCAGCTTCTACGTTGATCTTCTCAAAGAAGCTTGAACTGATATCGATTCCTTTCAGATTGGTCACTGTAAAATCGATGTCGTTCAAATCACACTGATCAAATGAAGTTTTTTCTAATCGGCTTTGATAGAAATTTGCATTGTGCAAAGTAGATTTTTCAAACAGGACCTGTTTTAATCTCGCCTCTATGAAACTACTGATGTTCAGGATACAATTCTCAAACGAGACATTTTTCAAGTTCGCTTGTGAAAGGTCGATTCCAAGCAGTTTGCAATCTTTGAACGTTACTCTATGGAAAATCCCTTCTTCAAATCGGGTGTTGGATAGATCGCAGTTATCAAAGACTACATCAGTCAAATCCGCTTTACGAAAAGAGGAACTCAAAAGCCTTACACCCTTGAAATATACGCTCGATAAATTCAACTTTTCCAACTCTTCCGCTTCTACAAATGCATTCCGTATCTCACAATCTATCAATAAAGGGTCTTCTTCATAATAAACGTCTTCAAACTGTGCCTTTTTCAGATTTGATTGGATTTTTGGTTTGTCTAATTTATATCGATTCGTCATACTTGCTCTCATCCTTTCATGGTTTTCGAAGAGGTATATACCGTATTGTAGAAAAAGAAAAAATCAAATATAAGACTTTAATTTCGAATAAGACTCTGCTACTCATTGATATCACGCGGCTTCAGCAGCAAAAACAAGGCCCGTCCCAGCGCGCGTTAACGCGTTAACGCATGCTGGGACGGGCCTTTAAAAAAACCACCAGCCCATTCTTCTGGTCTGGTGGTTTTGGACATATATATACTATTTTTTTATACGATTATGTTTTACTCATCTAATCATAACACTATCCCTGCTTCACTTTCGGACCGCCGATATTATTTTTTGAAAGCAGTAAATTACTGCGCTTATTATTCGTGGCAATGATATACATGGCCGCAATGGCGATGGCCGCCACGATAAATGATCCGAGATTGAATAGTCCCTTTTGAGAGTACCAAACGATTGAATAGCCCAATGATCCTGCAAAGAGTGCATAGTAGGCAAACGGAAGCAGCGTTTTCCGAATGACGGCTCCTTCTTTCCCTACCAGCCCTACAACAGCCGACGCTGCCACGACGTTATGAACGCAAATCATATTTCCTGCTGCCCCTCCGACTGCCTGCAAGGCCACTATCCAGGTTGCATCGACACCTATCTGGGAACCTACATCAAATTGGAAAAGGGAAAACATCATATTACTTACGGTGTTACTTCCGGCGATGAAGGCACCGACACCGCCAATGAAGGTAGAAAAGATCGGCCAATACTCGCCGGCTAACGCTGCAACTCCGTTGGCTAATTCGATCGGCATTTTTTCAAAACCGGCTGCCCCGCCTCCTGTATTCAAAAATACTTGAACCATCGGAACGGTGAAGACAAGAGCTGTCGATGCAGCAATCATCGTTTTTCCGGACTGTGCCCATGCCCTTTTGTAGGCGCTTCCATTCATACCATGGAGGAAGAATGTAATCAACGATACGGCGATGAAGATGGTGCCCGGTAAATACAAAGGCTGGAAGCTTGAGCTGATATCCGTACCAAAAATGTTTGGAATCGTTACTTTCCACGCTTGCATCCACTCCAAGAATGGAAGCGATTTCAATCTAGTCAATACTAAAAACAGTCCTACGAGAATATATGGGGTCCAGGCACGAGTCATGCTCATGCTTCCGCTTTTATGAGCGATGTCCTTGATTTCGAGCTTGCCGCTCCATTCAGGATCCCATTTTGACCTTTCTTCAAAATCCCATGCTTCTTCTTTAGGAGGCATAAGAAATCCCTTTTTCGCAGCTGTAATCACGATGGCGAGTCCGACAAGACCACCAATCATGGATGGGAATTCAGGTCCAAGTAAATTCGCTACAAAAACATAAGGGATTGTCATGGCAAAAGCTGCAAAAATAGCAAACTTCCACACTTTGATTCCTTCTGAGAACGACTTGTTTTTCCCAAAGAACCTGGTCATCAACGCAACTACAAACAATGGAATAAGTGTACCCGTGACCATGTGCAGCAGCGCTACTTTCGTTCCGATATCGGTTACGAATGCCAGTAAGTTGGAGGTAATGCCTGCATCAGCCGACAAACCTGTCTGGACCCCCACCAGTATCGGTGTACCGACGGCCCCGAATGATACCGGTGTACTTTGAATCACCATTCCGGCAATAACAGCTGCCATCGCCGGAAACCCCAGACCTACCAACAATGGAACTGCCACTGCTGCAGGTGTTCCGAAACCTGCGGAGCCTTCAATGAATGAACCAAATAGCCATGCAATGATGATGACTTGTATCCTTCTGTCTGCCGAAATGTCGGTAAAGCCCTGACGAATCGTCTTGATGCCGCCACTCTCCTGCAGCGTGTTCAATAACAGGATCGCTCCGAAGATGATGTACAAAAGAGTCCCCGCGACAACCAGTCCGTTCAAAGAGGCTGCTGCCACATTGGCTCCAGGCACTTTCCATACAAATAATGCAAGCCCGACTGCGACTATGTAAGAAATGGGCATTGCTTTACTTGCCGGCCATCTAAGGCCAACGAGGAAAATACCGACAGCCAAAATGGGTAAAAGAGATAAAATGGCCAACATACCAGTACTCATGAAACGTTTCCCCTTTCCGTTTTGTAATACCAAACACTGTTTCCTAAAAACTGCATACTAAGCAACACTGTTATATAACCTATACAATCGTTGTTATATAACATTACGGAATCCTATATAAAATTATACATAGATTACAGCTTGTTTCAATCACTTTTTAGAAAATTTATAATTTTTAAACAAAAAAGCTCTATTTTACCTGAATTGGAAAAATAGAGCTTCTTCTCACTTCCTTTAATTCGTATGAACATGTCCTAGCCGCGCTGAAATCTGCTTTGCAATTTGCGGGATCCTTACTTTCAATTCTTCCATCCGCTGTCCCGACATACGCATAGTTGGACCGGAAATACTAAGGGCAGCAACTACCTTCTCCAGATGATCGAAGATCGGAGCTGCGATGCAGGTGATCCCGTACTCGTTTTCTTCAAGATCGAGGGCATATCCATTTTGCTTCACCCTGATCAGTTCTTTTAGAAATTGATCTTTATCGGTGATTGTTTGATCGGTGTGCATCGGCATTCCCTTGCGATCAAGTATGTTGACGACGTCGTTTGTCGGAAGGTGAGCGAGGATCGCTTTCCCTACCGACGTACAGTGCATGGGCGCCCTTTTTCCAACTTTAGAATGCATCCTCAGCACTTCATTGCCTTCAAGCTTCTCGATATACACCACTTCGCCCTGATCATACACAACAAGATGGATGACTTCATTTGTCTCTTCTTCAAGCTCCAGTAAAAAAGGCTTTGCCTCCTCACGCAGGTCAATTGATTCCAGTAACCTCGAGCTGATTTCAAGGAACTTATATCCAAGCTTATAACGTCCAGTCAATTCATCCTGTTCAATGAATCCGTACTGAACGAGGGTTGATAAAATCCGGTAAACGGAGCTTTTATTTATGTCGATTTGATTCGCGATTTCAGTCACACCCAAGCCGCCCTTTTTCATACTGATTAACAGGATGATATCCATAGCACGGCTGACGGATTTGACCATATTTTCTCTTTCCACATCTTTCACCTCTGCTGACAAAACATCTTGCTTTCCATTATATCACAATCGACAGTGCGCTTAGGATACCCCGACGTTCTTCCCGGCAGCCACAAATGTATTCTTCAGCGTCCCGATCTCTTTGATTTCACATTCGATCACATCTCCCGCTCCAACCATTTCCGCACCTACTGGACTTCCGGTCAGAATGACATCCCCCGGCTTCAACGTCATTACTTTCGTCAAATACGAAATCATCTCCCTGATGGGCACAATCAACAATGAAGTCGGACTATTTTGCTTTTCCTCACCATTCAGTCTTGCTGTAACGTTGATTGTAAAAGGATCGAGTTCTGTTTCAATCACAGGCCCGAGCGGAGTGAAGGTATCGAATGACTTCCCTATCGTCCAGTGACCAGCCTCGTGAAAGTATTGAGGAGCCGTAACATCATTTCCGACTGTGTAGCCAAATACATAATCGAGTATCTCTTCTTCAGATACATTCTTAGCTTCTCTTCCAATGACCACTGCGAGTTCCGACTCGAATTTTACTGAGTCAATGGTTTCTGGTATGACGATGTTTTCTTCGGGTCCGATAACAGATGCGGCCGGCTTGAAGAAAAACACAGGGATTTCCGGAATTGAGTCTGGCAGTTCCTCTTTCTTGGATACGAAGTTTGCTCCGATGCCTATTATTTGATTTGGTTCGAGAGGGGCGAGGAGCTTCACCTTATGTGTTTCGTATACATGCCCCGTATATTCCCAAGCTGAAAAAATATCCCCCGTGATTTGCTTGATGCTGCTGCCGTCGAGGACTCCGGCATATACTTCATTCTCTGTCTGGAAACGAGTGAATTTCATCGTGTGTTCTCCTTTCGGTGAGTTTTTCTTTAACAATACGTTCGTTTTCGTAACGAGGGTCCATTTTATAAAACAGGGCATTCCATATAACAGAATGCCCACCTCAAAGATCCTATTCTTGATTCACCGGATACTTCGCCTTTGCCTCAATTCGTCTTCGGTGCAGAATCGGTTCCGTGTAGCCGTTTGGCTGATCGTAGCCTTTGAATACAAGGTCGCAAGTGGCTTGGAAGGCGATGGAGTTATCATAGTCTTCAGCCATCGGACGATAGAACGGGTCGCCTGCGTTCTGCTCATCCACAACTTTCGCCATCCGTTTCAGCGTTGCCATCACCTGCTCTTCTGTGCAGATCCCGTGGTGCAGCCAGTTTGCCATATGCTGACTGGAGATACGCAGCGTGGCGCGGTCCTCCATCAGGCCTACGTTGTTAATATCAGGTACCTTTGAGCAGCCCACCCCATGCTCAACCCATCGGACGACATACCCAAGGATACCCTGTGCATTGTTGTCGAGTTCCTGCTGGATGTCTTCAGCAGACCATGATGTGTTCTCTGCTGCAGGGATCGTTAAGATATCATCACGAAGCTCCTCTGCTTTTTCAGCCAGCTGTTCCTGTACAGTCGGCACAAACACTTCATGATAGTGAAGGGCGTGTAATGTCGCAGCAGTCGGTGAAGGCACCCATGCCGTGTTGGCTCCTGCCTGGAGATGTCCGACCTTTTGCTGCATCATATCAGCCATCCTATCAGGCATAGCCCACATGCCTTTTCCAATTTGTGCGCGGCCCTGGAACCCTGCTGCGAGACCCACCT
Source organism: Rossellomorea sp. ABR4_012 (assembly GCF_056159545.1). Taxonomy (NCBI): domain Bacteria; kingdom Bacillati; phylum Bacillota; class Bacilli; order Caryophanales; family Bacillaceae; genus Rossellomorea; species Rossellomorea sp. ABR4_012. The sequence goes on along the minus strand of NZ_JBSWVK010000006.1, from coordinate 88,179 downwards.
GAACATTTGATTTTTCATAGCCCTGAAGCCATTTTGTCGCCTTCATATCATTTTTGCGGATCATCGGGCCAGCTTCCATGGATGTATGCATTTCATCACCGGTACGATCGAGGAATCCGGTGTTGATGAAGACGATTCGTTCCTTCACCTTGCTGATGCAGTTCTTTAAATTAAGCGTTGTGCGGCGTTCTTCATCCATGACACCAATCTTCAGAGTGTTTCGTTCTAAATCAAGCAGATCCTCCACCCTGTTAAATAGTTCATTGGCAAAAGCGACTTCCTCCGATCCATGCATTTTCGGCTTCACAATGTAGACGGAGCCTTTGGATGTATTTTGATAGCTGCCCGTTCCTCGAAGGGTGTGCTTGGCTATTAAACTTGTAATCACCGTATCTAGGATTCCTTCATGTACTTCGCTTTCTTTTTGATCCAATACCGCGCTGTTTGTCATGAGGTGTCCGACATTTCTGACGAACATGAGTGAACGGCCGGATAAAGTGATTTCTTTTCCATCAGGAGACGTATACGTCCGATCAGAATTCAGCGTCCGTGTCATTGTTTTGCCTGCTTTATCAAAGACTGCTGCCAGATCTCCCTTCATAAGGCCCAGCCAATTGCGGTACACAAGTATCTTATCCTCAGCATCGACAGCAGCTACCGAGTCCTCGCAGTCCATGATGGTGGTGACTGCTGATTCCAGCACGATGTCTTTAATGTTGGCGTCATCCGACGAACCGATCGGATGCTTCCCGTCAAATTGGATTTCAATATGAAGGCGGTTATTTTTGAATAGGACGGCTGAAGGATCAGAAGCCTCTCCCTGATATCCTGCAAACTTGGATTCATCAACTAACCCGGCCGTTTTTCCATTTGAGAGCGTAACGGCTAATTTCCCATCGATGACTTCATACTTTAATGCTTCTTTGTGGGAAGCGTCAGTTAACGCAACCGATTGATCTAAGAAGTTCCTTCCAAAATCGATGACCTTTTCACCCCGGACTGGATTGTATGCACCTTTGCGGTCTGCTCCATCTTCTTCACTGATTGCATCGGTTCCATAAAGGGCATCGTACAGGCTGCCCCATCGCGCATTGGCAGCGTTGATGGCGTAGCGTGCATTATTCACAGGAACGACTAACTGTGGACCAGCCTGCAGAGCCACTTCCTCATCAACATTCTCAGTTGTCACGTTAAAATCTTCCACTTCCGGCTCTAAGTAACCGATTTCATTCAGGAACGACTTATATTCATTAAAATCAAATTCTTTATTCCCTTTATGCCAGTTGTGGATCTTTTCTTGATATTCATCCCTTTTGTGCAGCAGTGCTTTGTTTTTAGGAGTCAGGTCATGCACCAGTTCACCGAACTCCCCCCAAAAAGCGTCACTTTCCAGTCCGGTTCCAGGAAGGACTTCGGAATTAATAAATTCATATAACTGTTGATCTACCTTAAGGGACCCTGCATTTACATAATTACTCATTAGTCGATTCCTCCTATTTTTCAAAAGAGTGTTTCTTATTAAGAAACACCGTTTCATATATGTTAAAAAAATGATACCATGTTCAAACGCTACATTCAATTAATTTTCAAATAATTCCGCATTTTAATCATGGTTTTCTTGAGCTGTTCAATCAGAGTTGAAATTTGATTAGTTAGGTGAGAAAGTATATAGCATCCCCACCATTACAATTAAACTACAAGCGAACCGCTTCCTCCTGCGCTTTCAATTCTTTCTTGATTTCAACACAGCGCCCCGGGCTTGGGAATAATTTGCCGCCGTTCAATAGATTGTCAGGGTTGAAGACTTCCCTGATATTACTTTGGGCAATGATTTCATCATCATTGAATACAAAGCGCATTTCTTCTTTCTTTTCAATGCCGACACCATGCTCACCTGTGATTGAACCGCCTGCGTCTGCACAGGCCCTCAAACATTCGCTTCCGGCTTTCAATGCCTTTTCAGTTTCACCAGGGATCCTTGCGTCAAATAGGACAAGCGGATGCAGATTCCCATCCCCTGCGTGAAAAATATTAGCGATCCGCAATCCGTATTCAGCGCTGATATCGTTGATTCTTTTTAATACTTCAGGGAGCCTGCTCCGCGGGATGACACCGTCCTGGACGAGGTAGTCGGGAGAGATCGCTCCCATCGCTCCAAAGCCTGTCTTCCGGTTGGCCCACCATCTTCCTCTCTCAAGCTCGTCTTTCGCCACCTTCACTTCACGGACGTTTCTTGCTCTGCATACTTCTAAAATCTGATTGATTTGTTCATCGATTCCTGCTGATATTCCGTCAACTTCAATCAACAGAAGGGCTTCGATATCCCTTGGATGTCCCACCGGAAAGGCCGCTGCCTCGACCCCTTCAATCGCGATCTTATCCATCATTTCGAGAGCTGCAGGAACAATCCCTTTTGAGATGATGTCAGAAACAGCCTGACTTCCATCTTCCACCCGGTCAAAATACGCGAGGACCGTCTGCTTCGCTTCAGGATTTTTCAGGATGCGAACAGTGATTTTCGTGACGATTCCTAAAGTCCCTTCAGAACCAGTTAAAAGCCCCAGCAAGTCATACCCCGGTGCATCAGGGATTCCATTTTGTCCGATTTCTATGATTTCCCCGTTCGGCAGCACGACTTCGAGTCCAAGAATGTGGTTTGTGGTAACTCCATATTTCAGGCAGTGGGCGCCTCCGGCATTCTCCGCGACGTTTCCGCCGATCGTACAACAATATTGACTGGAAGGATCGGGTGCATAATAATAGCCCCTGTCAGAAATCGAGTTCGTAAGCTTCAGATTCACAAAGCCCGGCTCGACCACTGCCCGGCGATTTTCCAAGTCGACACTTAAGAGACGTTTCATCCGGACGAGGCTGATGATGACCTCCCCATTGATCGGGATCGCTCCGCCCGATAGACCGGTACCTGCACCTCTTGCAAGGAAAGGAAGTCCATTTTCCGAGCAATATTTTACAAGCTTAGAAACCTCCTCAGTATCTTTCGGAAACACAACCGCTTTTGGCAGATGCTTATGAAGGGTAAAGCCGTCGCAGTCATAGGCAATCAAATCCTCTTTGTGATAAAGGATACTATTTGTGCCGCTTACAAGCCGGGCCAGTCCTTTAATAAACGGGTCCTTCGTTTTCAGTTTCTTTATCCCCATCATTTCCCCTCCTCCTGCTCATCCTCTTTTTGATAAGCCCAGTCAAGCAGCTGCACTGTATGAACGACCTTTTGATTTTTGCCGTACTTTTTCACACCCATGGCCATTTGCAGCATGCAGCCCGGATTCCCCATCGAAATCATCTCGACATCTTCAGGGACATTCTGCATCTTACTTTCCAGGACGGCTCCAGCCATTTCAGGATTGGTAATATTATAAATCCCGGCACTGCCGCAGCAGCGGTCTGAATTTGGCATATGGACCATTTCCACACCTGGGATTTTTAAAAGGAGATCGCGCGGCTCCTCACGTACACCTTGACCATGCGCCAAGTGACAGGCATCGTGATACGTAATCCTTGTCTCCATTTCAGCCTTTGGTGTTTTGTACCCCGTATCATGCAGATATTTTGAAATGTCGACGACTTTGTCTGCGAATTCTTCAGCTTGCTCTTTCCATTCCTGATCTTCATGGAACAATTCCGGATAATCCTTCATCATACATCCGCATCCCGCTGCGTTTACGATGACCTTCTCACTATCCTTGAAAGCTTCAATGTTCTGCTTTGCAAGCTTGCGTCCCATCTCACGGTCTCCGGAGTGGACGTGGAGCGCACCGCAGCATGTTTGGTTTTTCGGGATAATGACATCATTCCCGTTTCTCGTCAACACATTGATCGTTGCGTCATTTATTTCACCAAACATTACATCCATCACACAACCCGTCAGGAAGGAAACCTGATGTTTTGATTCCCCTTTTGCTCTGACGACATCTTCATTCTTATATTTTTGACGGACGGATTGTTTGATCTCGGGCATGATTGCTTCCATTTCCACCAGATGTTTCGGCATCACATTGATAAGTCCAGTCTTTCTGACCAGGGACTGCGCACCGCTCTTTTGGTAAAACTTCAGCATGCCGCCTAACGCATTCAACCTGTTGGGATGCGGGAACAATCCTTCGAGGAATGTCTTGCTGACCATCCCTTTCCATCCCTTCAGCGGCATGGCCTGACGTATCTGGCCGCGCGCTTCTTCAATCAACCCGCCTACATCGACATCGGCAGGACATGCGGTCGTACAGGCACGGCAATCGAGACATGCATAGACGGGATCCATGAATTGCTCATTCACTTCTAGCTTTCCTTCAGCCACCGACTTGATTAAATGGACACGGCCGCGGGGCGAATGCTGTTCCTGTCCAGTGAGTTCATACGTCGGGCATGATTCCAGGCACATCCCGCAGTGGACACAGTCTGCCCATTTACTCTCGTCCGGTTTGTCACTCCATAAATAGTTGCTTAAGCTCGTGTCTGAACATGGGGGTGTTTTCGCAAGCTCTTTTACACTCACCTAGATCCCTCCTACAAATCGTTTGTGGTTCAATACTGAATTCGGGTCTACTTTTGCTTTGATGCCTTGGAGTAAAAAGAAATAAGAAGGGACATCCCCCCACACCTTGATCTGCTGGCGCTCTATAAAAGGCAGGCTTTTGACAACCATATACCCCCCTCGTTTCATGACTGCTGCCCTCAATTCATGAATGGCTGAGAGTACATCCCCGCCGGATCCTGTCAGATGCACGGAGCATAATCCATGGCCAAGTCCCCCGTGTGCATCGATTTTCACTTGATAACTGTCTTCGAGAATTTCCACTTCTTTTAAAACATGGAGTACATCGAGATTGATCACACCGATTTTCAATATGGCACTTACTTTGCCATCTGTATCACAGTCTGAGCCCAGCCTTGAGAAATCATCCCAAAATTGTTGGGCTCTACTCTCATCACAAATGAGAAACTCACTTCCCGCAGGCTTCATTTTCCGGACCATTTCCATTTGATAGCGCACAGAACTTTCAACATCCTCAAAGCTAATCGCGACTGTATAGTTCTTAACACCTGCGAGTTTTTCAGCGAGTGGCGGGTTAAGCAGTTCAAGAGAAGTCGGTTCAAGGGTAGAGTCCAGAATTTCAATGACAAATGAACGAATGTCTGCAGGTTCACCTGCCGGAAAAGATACGAGCACCAGACTTTCACACTTTGATATCGGCCGGAGTTTGAGCGTCACTTCACTAAGTACGCCAAGTGTCCCCATCGAGCCGATGAACAATTTGTTCATGTCGTAGCCTGCAACATTTTTCACGACCTTCCCGCCTGACCGGATGGTTGATCCGTCCGGATAAATGATGCGGAGCCCAATGACGTTATCCCGTGCAGACCCATAACCCAATCTTTTGGGACCGCTTTCATTCGCTGCGATGATACCACCGATCGTTGCCTGATCCGGCGAGGCTGGGTCAAGTGCAATCTTCTGCCCATGCTTCTCCAAATAGGTTTGAAGCTCCTTAAAAGTCGTTCCCGCTTTAACAGTCATCGTCAGGTCACCCGATGCGTGCTCCACCACACCTTTGTACTGTGCTAGTGAAAGAACAAGATCCGCGGATTCAATGAGACCGCCGAACCCCTTCTTCGTACCACCGCCTTCCACGATCAATTTCTTTCCATTGGCATTTGAATATTTTAATATTGAAGCAATTTCTTTCTCTGATGTTGGGTATATGATGAGACTTCCACCATTTCCAAAACGGTCAATCTTCCCCTCTTTGATCCGCTCCTCGGGTACTGCATGTTTTAACTCTGCAACAAGCTCAGTAAACATTTTTCACACTCCTTGTTTCGTAATAAGAAACATCGTTTCTGTAAAATGATTAAAAAAGAAACGTCTTATGTATGGATAAGTACGTTAGTTACTAATACCTTTTCAACATAGTTTAGATGAAGTATGATACTTTCCCTGGCTGTGTGAGGCTCACTGGATTGGATTGATTGAAAGATACGGTTGTGCTGTTCTTTGATCTGGCTCGATATCTCACCTTGGCTTTGGATATGCTGATGGACATCAATCATCGCTTTCCTGGTTGCGGCTGAAATGAACTCCATCAATTGTACGATAATCTGATTCCCTGCTATGCGGGCGATCCTCAAATGAAATTCGTAATCTGCTTCCCACTTGTTCCCGGATTCTTGAGTCAGAAGGCTCTTGAGGATCAATACGTCCTCTTCCGTTCTCTTTTCAGCTGCAATCTCAGCCAAACTTGGCTCGAGCATTTTTCTTACCTGAAACAGTTCCCTGATGTCCTTTGTGTCCGGAAGCATCAATTGAGAAGGAAAAAGGCTAGTGGAATCAAACGCACAAACATACGCTCCTTCCCCCTGCTTCACCTGAAGGATGCCCTTCCCTTTAAGTGTCGTCATCGCATCCCGAACCGCCGATCTCCCAACCTCGAACATTTCGCAAAGCTCACGGACACTCGGAAGCTTCTCACCGGATTTGAACATCCCCGACTGAATCATCCCCTCAATCTGTTCCTCTACCAGTTCGGAAACCTTCTTTGTGGAAATCTTGCATTTTGTCAATTTCTCACCACCTAGCTTTTTGATTTTTTTCTTAAGTTGTCACATATCTGATAAGTTAGTTATGACTCTATTTAAACACCAATAAATTGAAATTTCAATTAGTTTTTTGAATTTAGTTAAAATTCTAAAAATAACGGATAGATCGACCTAGCTTAAAAGTCGTGAAATATAAATTATCTGCTAAAATCGAAGGCCCGTCCCAGCATGCGTTAATGCACTAACGCATGCTGGGACGGGCCTTCAAATAATAGATAATAAAAAAGTGTTGAATGTGGAACTCTTTCAACACTTTGAATTCGATTCGTTTCTTTTTTCCGGAACATTTTTAATTATTATCATTTAATAGTAATATAGGGCAGTCATAACAATCGTCTCTTATACCTGTGCAGGTAGCGATGACCTTTTCTGAATCGTCGCTCCCCTTTGCCACGGAGATTTCTACGTTTACGTTCTTTTCCGTCCTGCTACATGAACCAGTCATCCGATATATTTCGCATAAGATAAAGATTCCCCCTTTGCTTTCATTAGGGCTTTACCCTATACAGGAATACGTAAACTAGATTCCTGAAATACTTTTAATATTATCAAAATCAATTCTCATGATTGTGAATCATTACTTATGCATTCTTTCATCCTTCATCGAGGGTTTGATGAATCATCTGCCCGTTCTCTTTCATTGTATATATACGGTTAAAGGCTGGGACGGCCTTTATTATGTTTCATTCATTAAATCGCTACTCTCATTCTCACAATCTATGTTACGATGATGGTACAAGAAGGGGGATGAATTCATGTCAATGTTCAGTAAAGTGATTGCCAGTATAGGAATTGGTTCTGCCATTGTGGATACAAAATTAAAGAGTGCCTATATTCAGCAAGGGGAGATACTCGAGGGAGTCGTAGAGATCAAGGGCGGTAACACAGATCAAAGGATAGAGTCTATCAATCTCAAATTAATGACGATGTACGGTCATGAAGGCAGCGACCGATTATCTCAGGGCACTGTGGAAGTGCACAAATTGAATGAACCATTCATGATTTCGAAGGGGGAACATAAAATCATTCCTTTCTCATTGCAGGTTCCTTTGGATACTCCTATTACAATGGTTGATCCCGAGACACAGAAGAATGTACCGCCGGTTTGGATTGAAACAGGCATCGATATCAAGAATGCGGTTGATCGCAGGGACAGGGATTTCGTATCAGTAGATCCGACAACCGTGCACGAAAACATCATTGATGCAATCAAGGTAATTGGCTTTAAATTCAGGCAGATGGAAAGTCAGAACACCCCTCAATGGATTAAAACGAACCGGCCATTTGTCCAGCAATATGAATTCATCCCTTCGTATGGAAAATACAGCCGGAAACTGGACGAACTCGAAGTCTACATTTTGCAAGGTGATCACGAAACAACAATATACTTTGAGATCGATAAACGTAGCAAAGGGTCAATGGCCGCGCTGAAAGAAAAGCTCAACCTAGACGAACACAGAGGAAGCGTCACCCTCGATAACCAGCAAATCCTTATTAACAGAAGCCGGATAAGCGACACATTCGAACAGATAATCGACGACGTTCTATAAATAGTCAAGGCCCGTCCCAGTGTGCGTTAACGCGTTAACGCACGCTGGGACGGGCTTCTTACTTTGATTATGGAGTATGAAAGATTAATTGTTGGACTCGATCCTCACATATTCAGGAGCTGCTGTCACATAATATACACGCCCCCTGGAATTCCTGACTTCATACATATATGCCCCTTCCACCTTCAGCTTTCTTAATATTATCGGGAATCCATACTGATACTTCAACGTCCCGGCACGGTGAACATCATTGAATGTCGGTCTGTAGTAAAAGTCAAGCCCTTCAACACCCCTGTAAATACTCTCAACCCTTTTTCCCATGTAGTCTGTCGGCACAGATTTTTTTTCAGATACTTCAACAGAACCTCCGCTTCCTGCCGTCACATAGGTAATACCGAAGTAATCACATACTCCTCGTGCCTGCTCTATAGCTGTTTCCCGCTGAAAATCTTCGTCAATCATTAGCAGTGCTTCTCTCTCATTATCCATAAACCCGTTCTCAATCAGTACCGCTGCCTTTTTGAACTCCCTCGTCACATGGAGATTCTGTTCAATAACTCCCCTATAAACCTGCTTTGTCCCTAATCTTAAATAGTTTGCAATAGATTCAGCAAGCTTCCTATCCTCCACATCGTTAAAATAAATATGAAGCGAATGTCCCTGTGGATCTCTTCTTCCGCCGTCGAACTTTCCATCAAAAGCATTAAAATGGTTTGATATCATTGCATCTGCTCCCATGAAATTCGCTAGATCGGTTCGCGACTTCAAAGGAGTATCCTCATCATCCGGCGCCGTCAATACCGTTCTGAATCCGCATCTTTCCAGTTCAGCTTTTAAAAAGAAAGTCACCTTCTTATTGAACTCATTCTCTCGGATCTCCCTTCCGATTGATTTAATATATGGCGTCCGTTTACCAGCTGTCCCGAGGCCATGTCCATCATCCAAAGCAATCAAATAATCACGAGCCATTGCCATTTCATTCAACTCCATTCTACTAGTTAAATAGTAAAATCTTTTACAAATAGACACCTAAACATAAAAAAAGAGCTGCGGGCGGCAGCTCTTACAATGTCCTTTTAAAATATATCTCCTTAAACAATCCCGAATTTCTTCAACGCATACTCAATCCCATCTTCACTCGATTTTTTCGTGACGAAATCCGCCACTTTCTTTAACTGATCATTCCCATTGCCCATGGCGATCCCCAGACCTGCCATTTCCAGCATGTCGATGTCGTTTTCTCCATCGCCAAATGCGATGGCTTCAGATTTATCTATATTGAAATGTTCCAGCACCTTTAAGATGGCCATTGATTTTGATACATCGTCTTTTAAAACATTCAATACGAAAGGGTGCCATCGTTTAAAGGTGAGATCTGGAAATCTGCGTATGTATTTTTTGACCGTTTCTTCATTAGCAAACAGACACATCAGATACACTTCTTGTGTGAATATTTCTTTCTCAACAATTGGATATTCATTTAGTGACAGCGTTTCTCTTAGGGCCTCCAATATCCCCTTATTCCTTACCCCATTCATACTGAAGCTTTCTGTATAGAATGAAAGTCCGTGATTTTCCCTATGTGAGAACTCAACCACTTCCTGGACAATATCCCTATCCATGGCAACTTTATGAAGCACTTCATCCCGGTGTTTCACGAACGCTCCGTTTGCAGAAATAAATGTATCAATCCCCAACTCTCTTATTTCGCTGCACATGGATAAGGGCCTCCCTGTTGCCGCGGCCACGATCACCCCTTTATCTTTTAATAATTTGATTACATCCTTTGTATTTTGTGAAATACTCCCATCTTCATGATGTGTAATGGTTCCATCAATATCGAAGAAAACAATTTTATAGTCCATCATAATCACCTTTTTCTTATATACAATATAAATTTATTAAACCACGATTGCTTAATTATCATGATATAAAAGTGAGCGCGATTCCCTTTTCATAGTGAATGATGTAATGATCTAAGAATGCAAATTACAATCCAATATGTGAGAGTGTTAAACAAGCTTTATCGGCACCGCTATTTTTTTGATAATACCGTTGCATCAATTGGTACCGTGGAATCTATAAAATCCTGATCAATGTTAAAGAAAACAGCTTTTAGCTTTTCTCTCCCACCCATCTTTGCAAACCAATTCCGTACTCGTTTTACATGTTCTTCATCACTTCTGACTTTCTCTTCAATTTCTTCATACTCTTCATGGCTGTTATACTGCCATATAGCGAAAATCTCCACTTCTCCGTCAGGCCGATTGTTCATCCACCTGCCGACTAACTTGCACCATACTTCAGCTGTGCAGACAATAGAGTTCTATTGAAGTGTTCATTAAATTCTTCTACAATGCTTTCGTCGATTATATATGTTTTTCTGCGGTAGATCATGGGATCACGCTCTTCCATAAGTTTTCAACTTTATTTGTTTAACAATACTGTTCTGAGCTCGGTAATTTCTGTGATAACTTCCAAAGGTTTGTGCGAAGTAGAAGGAGACGCATTACCAGTATTTAACCAAATCGCATCCATACCCATTTTAATGGGACCGACTACATCTTGATCCCAAGAGTCGCCTATGAAAATGGTTTGATCCGGAGCCGCATCGAAATGAGATAAGGCTGCTGTGTATAGTTCTGGATCAGGCTTTCTGTAACCAAGTTCTTCTGCTTGAAAGATGGTTTCTTTTTTAAACACATTGGAAAGGTTCATGCTGGAAATTTTCTTGATGGGATCGTAGAGGGCATTTGTCACTATACCGAGGTGGTAATGGTCCTGCAGCTCGTTCATTAAAGAATTGAGCTGTACATCTTCTTTGATACAACTCATGCCTGTTGTTAAGAACAATTCGTGGAATTCATCAATCGTGTCCTGGTCCGGATATATATCGAAACTGGAAAACGCTTGTTTCCACCTGGCCCTTCTAAATTCAAGTGGTGTCATTTCACGGTTTTTAAATTTATTTAATAATGGCAGCGGAACACTTAATTTCTTTTGGAGAAACAAATCTGCGTCGATGTCTATGGTCAGTGCATGAGACTGAATGGTTTTGATGATCCCCTCTTTGAACCACTCGCTTCCCAGCAGGGTTCCATCTAAATCGAAAAGTAGCAAGGTGTGCTTTTTCATTTTTAATTCCCCTTTACGTTTAGGAAAGGACATCCAGGTTTACAAATCTGCACATCCTTGAATCACCTTATTTAAACTCTTCGGTGACCACTTTTTCGAGCCTCAATGTATCCATAGTAGGTACATGTCCCATTCTCTGATAATTCCTTCACCGCGAACCCGCATTTTTCATAAAATGAAAAATTGTTGGATGAGGTATGAGCAAACCAATCACCATGAGGGAGCTTTTGAACACAGAGCTCCACAAGTTTTTGGCCGATCCCTTTTCCTCTGTAAGTGGATGAAACAATTAAATCCATGATATTCGCAGCCATGATTCGATCGGAAATGACCCTGACCATGCCGATCATTTTATTCCCATCCCAGACCGTAAATGCCCACGTGGAGTTCTTGAATATTAATGTGAATTTTTCTTTCTGCCAGTCCGGGGTATTCCTGACCCATCCTGCATCTTTAAACAGTTTCTCCACTTGATCGGCAGGAACCCCTTCTGTGCCTTCCCGGATGATTAGACCGTTGAAATAGTGATACATATATACTCTCCTTTCAAATCTTAGTGTCAGCCTTACATTCAAACCCCTAATCAAGTAATGTATTTTATTAAATCCCTCTTAAAATATTTTGATAAGCTCCACTATTAATAGTAAATAAACACCTGCAATCACTCTCTAAACAAATGAACAAGCAGCCGTTCACGGTCTTCAAAAAATTGCTTCATGATTGAATAGTGACCGGTATCTTCAAGCCTTGACTCTTTCATGCCGGTATCAGCCAGTTCGATGATCTTTGCTTCCGGGTATGCAATGAGGATCGGCGAATGAGTGGATATGATGAACTGGGAGCCTTGATTGACCAGTTCATTTATTCGGGCAAGCATGGAAAGCTGGCGCAGTGGTGAAAGAGCTGCTTCGGGTTCATCAAGGATGTAAAGGCCATTACCGCGGAAACGTTCGGTGAATGCCGCAAAGAACGATTCACCATGCGACTGTTCATGGAGCGACTTGCCTCCAAATGAGTCAATGATCTTTGCGCCAAAGGAAGGCTCACTGTCCATTTCTTCTATATTAGAAGCAACATTATAAAACGTTTCAGCCCTAAAAAAGAAGCTGTCCTTTGCTCTCTCAACACCCTTTATAAGACGTAAATGATGATGCAGATCCGAATGTGAATCGTAGCTTGAAAAATTAAAATTCAGCGTTCCTCCTTCAGGGTTAAATCCCAATGCAATCGCAATGCCTTCAAGCAGAGTCGACTTTCCCATCCCATTTTCGCCAATTATGTATGTGACGTTAGGGTGGAAAGTGATTTCATTGAAATTCTTCATAACTGGGAGACTGAACGGAAATTGCTTGTATGAGGGGATGCAATCTGTTTTAAGAGAGATTCCACGTATATACTGGGTATCGCGGGATAATTTCATTGTTGGATCATTCCTTTCAAATAGGTTGTACACAGCCCACGTTTATCTGTAATTCGATTGATACAGACTGATTTCCTCTAAAATTCCTTCCTTTATTCTGTATGGATGACTGTTTTTCTACAGTAAAGTACTCGTATGCTGACAAGTGGACTGTTATCTTACACCTTTCATCAATAATCTTGGAGTTTTTACTATTAATCTTTCAGTTGCTACGATTAATCTATGAGTTTTCCCCTTTAATCTTTCAGTTTTTAAGATTAATCTATGAGTTTTTCCCATTAATCTCTCAGTTTTTACGATTAATCTATGAGTTCGGTCCAATAATCTATTATTTTTCCATAAAAATCCAAGAGATACAACCCATAAAAATAAGCCCTCCCAAAAAAGGAAGAGCTTTCTGCTTATCTATAAACCTTTCTTCTCATCCACTGCGTTGCTGCCCATTTGTCGCCGATGACGACTGGACCGCCGCCGTGCAGGGTGAGGTCGTTCAATTCCTGATCTTCATAGAAATATTCAAAGTATACTGCCATGCCTTTATGTGGTGAAACAGAAAAATTCAGTTTAGGGAAGTAGGTTTCTCCGCCTTCCTCTACATCATTCAGATACATGACAAGTGTGCTGATTCTAGGATTGTTTACTGGTCTATTTGATGCCGACCGGAAAAAATCAAAGTGAGCCTTGTATTCCTCGCCGATTTTGTAATTCAGGACCTGTAGTCCTTCCCCGTGTTCAACTGGGATATTCATGATTTGAGAAACCCTTTTTTCGATTTTGGCCACTACATCGTTTTCAGCTTCTTCGAAGAACATGCTGCTGCTTGTTCGGAGATCATCTACATGACGGGTGTTGCCGATTCTTGACCGGTTCATCCGGTCTTTTGACAGCTGGATAAGCGTGTCACATTCTTCATCACTTAAGACATTACCCAAAACGACGATGCATGGTTCTTCCATTCTCGCAATGATTTGAATCTCTCTATCTTCGGTTTTGATTTTATTCCCGATGTGATGAAAAATACTTTGTTCCTTAACAGTCATTTCATTAGTTTCCAATGTCAACTTCCCTCAACCTCTTCACTTTTTTAATATTCCGAATACTTCAGGAAAACGAGTCATTCGGCAGGTTTTATAAACTAGAAATACTGAACGCAGCAATCTCAGTGACTGTAGTGGCTATATGTTGTATTTTCGTGTCCCCCAAATCTAATAAATCGTACATTTTTTGATTTTATTTTACACCGTGGATGAGGGAAAGAGAAGCATTTTTTTACCCTTCTATCGACCTATTTGTGACGATACAGGTACAATGAGTTTAGAAATTTCGAAGAACATGCTTGGAGAGCATTTTTTTAAGAAATAATCAAAAAGAAGAGCATTCGCAGGGTTAATGTGAACACTCTTCTTTATCAAATTAGCAATCTAGTTTTCTACATTGTGTTTATCTATGAATGACTTTGTGGATAATCCGGGTAAACCCTATTCTAGTAAGGAGCACCCCTACTTATCAATCCAGTTCAATCTTCACCTTTTCGTCCAAATATTTCGTTGTATTATATCCTTCGATCACAAGCTTGGTCGGTATCACTTTTTCTCCGGAAGTGTCATTAAAGAGTTCAAAGCTTTGAATGGTATGGAAATAACGTGGCTGGTCCAGTTCCTCAAATCTGTAAGGTCCTTTGCGGATATCATATTCCTTTCCATGTTTATCAACAAGGACTCCTTCTGAATTCATCCCCATTGACATCGAAATATTGTCACTTTCATTCTCCTTCTCCCCTGTAACATGGAACTGAAGTGATTCATATTCCCTGTTTTTCAACTCATGGTTACTGATGACGACTTTGGTAGGAAAACCAACTTCCACCTTGTCGATTGAAATGGTACTTCCCAAATACTCGAAGGTTTGTGGATATTTCTGGTCAGGATCAAGTTCAATGGTTTTTGGATCTTGGACTGTCAAATGCATGGATCCAAACTGGACATCCAGCTCCTTCACATCTTCACCGTATAAAGATTCAAAATGTGTTTGAAGTGTATTCCAATTTATATTTCCAGGTGCATCCACGAAAGAACTCCCATACAAGTCGGCATTAAATTTCTTATCGCCAACGTGGAGGCTATCAAAGTTGAGCATGCCAATTTGTTTATCAGGCTGATCGTTTTTAAAACTGTATTGCAGAATTGTTGCTGTTGGAGCGATGGTGAGTTTGTCGAATCGAACAGGGATGCCTCCAATTTCAGTTTCTTGATTCAATTCATGTTCGACTGCAGGTTGTTTTGTCACCGGAATCTCGAAACTCCAATCCCCATGAGCAAATTCCATTTCCTCTGAAGCCCATGGACTCAAATCACCAGAACTGTCAGCATCCTGAATCAGCTTTTGCAGTCTTGTGATCTTCAATTTAACAGTTCCGCTCTGCTCCTTGAGAGGCAGCAGACTCATCTTGCCCTGATAGACGTTCTTTTCATTATGACTATCCGTTTGGGTGACAGGCGGTGCGTACCTTGGATAAGCTGCGCGGTCCATGATTTCACCTTCATTCTGTACGAAAACACCATCATGGACATTCATAGCATATTGATTTTCTTCTTTCATATCGGTGATTTCATAAAAGACAAGTGTCTGCACTTCATCCGCAATCACACCTTTGATCTTGATTTTCACCCCTTCACTTTCTGCTTCTAAATTCAGACGTTCTCCAAGGTCATGCTGAAGATAGGTTCGCCATTCTTCCTGGTCTTCTGTCCAAGTATAGTATAGGCTGCTGAAGCTGCCGGTGACAAATCCTGTACATAGTAACAAAGCAAATACACCGGCAAACGCAAGCCCGATATGATTACGCCTCTTTTTCTTCAGCTGTCTCCGTTTTACTTTTTCCATCAGCCTGTGTTTCACTTTCTCCATGAAACCCGATGGAGCCTGAAAATCTTCTGTGATTCCTGAAAGAGTCAGCATGACATCCTGGAACGCAGCAAGATCCTCCTGGCAGTTCGTACAATGATAGATATGTATTTCAAATTTAACTTTTTCCGGCCTTTTGAGGATTCTCCCCAAATAATCGATATAGTTCTTATGGTATTCCCGACAGCCTGCGAAGTGTGTTCCGTAGCCCATTTCTTTTCTTAATGACCGGATTCCGTAAAATACCCGTTCTTTCACACTTTCTACATCAACCTGCAGAATACGGGATGAAGTATCTATAGAAAAACCCTTTAAATACGTTAACGCAATTGCTTCTCTTTCATCAGATTCTAATTGATCGAGGGCATCGAATACATCCTTCCTCGGTTCGCTTGTCTTTGTATCTTGCACACGATCCTCTTTAGAGAGCTCACGGCAGGTTTGTATAAAAATAGAAGAAGCCCATGTTTCAAATGAAGTCTCCTTTTTAAAACGCCGCAGTCCTTCATACACGTTAGTGATGGCTCGGTAAAAAAGTTCCTCTATTTGCCGCTGATTCCTTAAATATGACCAGCCGAGTGTGTAGAACGATTGTTGATGCTGTTCAAACCAGTCGATGATGGATTCAATGTCTTTCTCTCTTATCCTGCTGATATGAAAGGGATCTGTTTTAACTTTTGCTGAGATCATTTATGTCCTCCCTCCTTTATTGCTTTTCTTCATTGACGAAATATTAAAAATTTTCCCTTTGGTACTATGTTACCATATTCATCCATTGAAGATCATGCTTGTTTTTGAAATAAGCTAGCTATATTAAAATGAGTCATAGTTAAATAGTTAATGGAAATACCAATCTATGAGGACTGACCTTTTGGTGGAAGATAAAGATTTTCACCTATAAATGATCGGAACCCATCAAGTGAAGTTCCTTCTTTTCCCTCCTCTTCAACTTTTGGAGAATGCCTTTTGGAACCCATCCCGCCATCCCATTTTTTTTAATCAAATCGAATCCAGTGCAGGTATCATCCATCAGGGACACGATGTCACCTTTTTTCACGTTGATTTGTGTACAGGAAATATCAGACTTCGCAGTGAAATTGTCCTGTTCACCTTGGTGGATATACTCATTTTTCACCAGGAGCTTTTCATTGGTCCCTTCTTGCCTGCAAATGGTGAAATGTTCATATTTTTCAAGGGGCTGAAGTTCATAAGACGGGTATGAAATAGAACCGGTCATCTTTGACTCTGATTGAAAATCTTCCATCACTTCATATTCAGGGAACTTGTCGATATATGTATACGATAAGACGTCTCCATCAGGAGTCCGGTCAATGATAAAGGCATTCAGCTGTCCGGTCTCTTTTATGATGTTCCCGCCATCGATGGCGATGATTTTTTTGGCTTTATCAATGATTGGATTATGTGAAGCAATGTCCGAAGAGTAGTTTACCACCGGCCAGTGCCCGACAATGACAAACTTGTTTGCTGCATGTGATTTATTAAGGAATAATCGTAACGTAATGGCCGTTATCCGGTCCGTGTCCTTCCAATCTACTTTGTCTTCGAGCCCTGCATGTACAAAAATATAGTCATCTGTTTCAATCGCAGTCGGCAATTCCATCAGCCACTTCATTTCTTCTGAAAAATGTTGTGTCAACCGTTCCTTTATCTCTTTGACCGTTGTCTCTTCGTTTATGGTAAATCCGATTTGTCCCAGCCATTCATGAATGATGGAATGCTTTCTCGCAGTCAAATAGTTTAGTAATTTAGGGTTTTCTCCGAATACATCCTCAACTAACGTATCGCTATTGCCTTCTGTGACATAAACGTCAGGGTAGCTAGATGAAAGTTCCATTATGAAGCGTACAACGCCATGACTGTTGCTTCCTTTTTCACAAAGATCGCCATTAATGATTAAGTAGTCTTCCGGGCTGAAATGCACCTTTTCCAATAATTCTTTGAAAAGCTCCAATTCCCCGTGGATGTCAGAGATTACAATGACTCTAACATTGTCAGGAAAGTTTACGTTTTTAATTTTGTTCACGTGGGTACGCTCCTTTACAATTCCATGGCCTCGGTTTGATTTTAACATAAATTTCCTAGTAACTTGTCAGAATATAAAAAATCGGGTTATAGACCATAGGGACAGGAACCGTGGCTCCATTCAAAAATAGTTCACGATACTTTTTTCCCCCTATTGTCATGTTTTTTCACTGTTCAAGACCTACAAATCTTGTGATAACCGAATCATATCTCTGCACTGTATGCCATTTTCATAGATTTCTTCAGGGTAGTGTCTAACGAAAAAGTCCAGATCGACACCCAAGATTCTAAACCCACATTTCTGATAAAGAGCCAATTGTCCAATGCCTGAGTTTCCAGTACCTACTTCAATTGTTTTAAAACCTTTGGACCTAGATGTTTTGATTGCATCCAACACCAGCTGTTTTCCAATACCTCTTCCATGCAGCTCCTCTGCAACAGCAACGTTCACCAACTCGATCGTCTCAGGTCTAGTTGGGAGCAAAACATACACCCCGACAATCTTCTGCTCACGTTCTGCAACGAAACATTCTCCCCTATTCACATATTCTTTGACAATTTCTTCTGAAGGATCTGCCATTAACAACAATTCCATCGGAAGATCTTCAGCTTTGGTCAGTTTTCGTATGATCATTATTAAACCTCATTTTAATATTTTTTATTTGATCTATGGTACATGGCCCCATTGTTCAAAAATCATTTCATATAGTTTTGAACTAATTCAAAGCATCTTTCTTGTGTGAGATTGTTCACTACCGTTACATATTCTAATTGTTCCATCGTCCCGCCTTCGTATTTCAGGGATGCCTCTTTAGCAGTATGATCCCGGTGATCTATCCATTTACGTTGTTCTTTCCTTAGTTGGGCCATCTCTTCTGATGGAAGCTGCTTCTCCAGGACTCCATATATTTCATTTAGCAATCCATTCCAAACGTCGAATAGATTTCCTTCCACACCTTTTAATGCGTATGTTATTTCATCTTCTGAGTTTTTTCTTATCTTTTCCGTTTCTTTTTTCGTATCATTTAATTTCTTGAGATATTCCTCCTTCTGATCCGCTGAATTACCTGTGGAGGAGTCTCCTTCTTTACGTTGATTACTTGAAGTTTCTGCTGTTTCAGTATTCCCTGCATCATTTGCATTTCTTTTTGTGTCTTCGATTTCTGAGGTATTCTCTATCGAATCTGGATTAGAAGAATCGGCGTCTGTGTTTTGAGTTGATTTATTATCTTTTGACTCGCTGTCCAACTTGGCACTTGACTCATCAGATGACTCTCCACAAGCAGCCAGTAGAACGAATAAACCTATTAATATTCCCACCAAAAATGTACGATTGTATTTCATGTGAAAAAAACTACCTTTCTTCTTTTGTATTCTAGGGTTTACCTTGATTGATGTTTCTCATTTACGTATATGGAAAAGGCAGACCAACTTGAGGAGATTGAGCTTTCTAAGCGCCATGTCCCTGAATTTACTCCCTGTTTGTGTTCATCCACTTGACTCCATACTCAACCATTTCTCTCATCGGCATTAGATAACTTCTTGCATCACCAACTTTGCCTTCTATTACATAGTTTGTTTCTCTATGAAAGTCAGCAAATATTTTGTCGAAGTCATGTGAGTCATTGTTGATGTCCTGATACGTTGTCCATATTTCTTCATTATGTAATTCAACTTTCACATCCCATATTTTTTCTTTAACAAATGTATTTTCTTGTCTATATTCCGCTAAGTGCAGGGATGTATTTGAATCTGCCGGTGCTCCCAGCAGGAGGATGTATCCATTTAGTTCGTATATTTTCCCTAAAGGCGAGTGAACATTCAGCGCAAAATTCATATCATGGTTTTCTGTTATGAATTCAGCATTCTTTCCCCATGCAGAAAATGAAGTGTGCGGATGGGAACTTCGGTGCACTCCCTTTTGCTTCCTGAACGTTTCCGGTATAAAGCCCATATAGCAGGTAGGTGTCAAATCCGGGTGATAAATCGGCATGTGCTCTCTTATTATACGAATCTCTTCATCTGTATAACCGCTTCCATATACTGTCGGATCACAAAGTTGCTCGGTCTGCGTAGGCATAACAATGTTTCCAGCTGCTCCGACAGCTTCCTCCAAAGCTAAGATTACTGAAACAGGACCTCCAATAACTCTTCCTATAGATTTTAAAGAAGAATGAACAATTACTGTCATTCCTTTTGTCACGCCTAAATTCACGAGAGCATCTTTTAATTGATTTTTCGTGATTAAGTTCCTTTGCTTCATGAACCTCTCCCCTTATGATTAGAAATCAGTATCCTTTAACGATACCCATTATCCATTAATTTCTAATTACCCACAACACTTATTTCCATTAAATGTACATCAAATGAAATACCAACTCTTAGCTTTTGCTCAAGAAAGTTTCAATAACTAAAAGAAAGCTGGAGATCAGTTGTCTGAACTCCAGCTTTTCTTTATTACCTTCAACCCTTCAAATATAGATACACAATAAGAAAAACAATCAATCCCATTAGTAAGATCGGCCCAATCCCCATTCTGTATACGATGTAAACTTTCGCATGGAGGACGAAACGTATGACATGAATGATGAGTAAGAAAATCAAAATGAAAATGGAAATATTCACAAGTGGATTCCGCTTATTCCGATACATTGAATCAGCCCCAATCCAGAGCTTTAGTAAAGATGCAAGTGCCATATTCGAACTTGTACCATGAGTCTTTTTATATACATATTCACTTTCGCACTCATCATTCATAAAAAATTGTCTGCATGGATTTAGGCAATAAACAAGTAAGATAAAAACAGGATTTGCCATTATTAAAAAGTGAGTCTGGCCAGTAACCTTACAATCCATGACGAATCATATAATGAATCTTCAGGAAATGTATACCGAATATCTTCATATTGTGCTGGGCAGTAAGTGAACCTGCACTGGTTTCCTCGATCAAGAAGGTCTCGGATAACGGAAGCTTTAACAGGCTTTTGCCGACAGCCAGATAAATCCCGGGATCTCCTTCCCCTTCGCTCGTCAGGATAAGAGAGCCATTCAGTTCGTCGATTTGAAGGATTCCCACCATGGATGAATGAGGAAGTGGAAGTGCGATGTTCATATAGGTCCTTCCGTTTGTTTCGTGCTGAGAATAGATGGCACAAAATACCGTGGAATGGTTCACCTGGCGGACCCATGCTCTTGGATGTTTCCTGCCGTCTACGGCGGGATCAACCTGCAGGATTTTCCCCGTCATTTCAGTCATTTTGCTTGAGATCGGAAGATTCAATTGCTGCATTCTTGCACTTATTAGCTTATAGCACCATGCAAGGGGCTTGAACCAGGCCACCCATTTTACAGAAGCAGCCAGCTGGTATTCCTCTGTGTGCTCATAGAAATGGACGATGGATTCAGGTAAAGATTCCACATCAACGAAGTCACTGAGGTCATCGACGAGACCGGGATGCTTGTCACCAGTCCCTTTTAGAGTACCTCGTATCCGGCTCACCGGAAAATTCCACACATCCTGTTTCGATGGGGGAGGTGCCGACGCCCAGCCGATCACGCTTGCTATTCCAAAAAAAACACAGTTCACGAGACCATGGAACATGAGCATAAAATCAATACTGACATACCAATGTCCAAACGCACGATTCAGAGCATAAAGCAGGGAAAATAGAATGGTCACTCCAAGCGCACAATAGGAAATCCTGATCAGGACCGCCTGCTGACGGGATGGGAAACGTGTTCGAAAAGAAAGGTCGATCAAACTGTAAATCGCTAATATGTACATCAGCACGGATAGAACTTCAAGAAGCGGCCAAAAGGTAATGCCGATCGCCACAAGCATCGGACCTGCTAAAATCATCGGTACGATCCACCGATATCGGCTCGAATTATGCAGCCTTCCAAAAAAACCGAGAGATATCGGCAGTAAAAAGGCAGAGTAATGAAAATGAATGGCTGTTAGCCATGTGATCAATGGGCTAAAGCCGGTATCCATTCCAGTCACATAAGCAAAGAACCATAATCCTCCTACAAACAGATACATCATTCCGATATCGATTGAAATCTCTGCCCTATTGGTAAACCCTCTCTTTACAAACCGCTTCAGCCCATAAACGGCGACAAGGAAGGTGAAGCCTACATATAGAAACGAAAGAATCATTTCTGCCCTGCTCGATGACACGACTTGCAGCAGGAACACGGAGAGCATGGCAATCCAAATGATCAGAATATGTACTCGGTTGATTTCAATGATCTGCTGAAGCATGACCGGAATGAAAATCAACTGTGCCGCTGACAGCATCAACAAATAAGGTTCATCCGCAACCCCAATGCTTGCTATGAAAAGAATAAGACCTGCCAGGGAGATCGGGTTAAACAGGCTGGGCTTTAAATTCACCTTCGTAAGTCATCACCCTTCCTGCAATTTTATTTTGTATATCTACTTTAATTGTAAAGGCTCCCCGGGCATCATCATATCCTTCCTCAACCGTGACAACACCTCTTAATATTGGCGGTAGTGGAATTTCCAGATTCCCGATCATGCTCCGTTGAGAACCGGAGCGGATGCACATGCGGCCATCGGGAGTTACCTCAAGATTCAAATCTGAATAAAATATGCTGGGCTCGCCGAGGTAATCCTTCACCACTCCACGCTTCACATTGATTGTCATGAAAGCATTAAAATGACGGGTCACTTCTTTAAAATAGAAGGACCGCTCCCAATAAATCTCTGTCTCTCCATTTGGCAGGACCCTGCTGCTATTTTTAATCGTGAACGGTACATCCTTCCCGCTTTCAGGAAAAAGGAATTTCCGGCGGACAGCGAATGTCAAAAAGGGTTTTAGCCATGCTGATCCCG
Organism: Rossellomorea sp. ABR4_012; assembly: GCF_056159545.1. NCBI lineage: Bacteria > Bacillati > Bacillota > Bacilli > Caryophanales > Bacillaceae > Rossellomorea > Rossellomorea sp. ABR4_012. The sequence continues at coordinate 65,654 of NZ_JBSWVK010000006.1, read as the reverse complement.
TTTCTATTGTCGACATTATCCCTGTCCCGTGAAACGGTTGACCAAGGGCCAGAGCATACCGCTCTTGAAGTTTCGGGTGAAGTTTCTTGAAGTCTTCTCCTAAGAGCTCTTTATAAATGGTCACGATCCACCACCCTCTCTCGTACGTTTGCATCTAGCTGCCGTGGGCAAATCTTTTGCTAGGAAAAACCCGATGATGGAAAGAACCCATAGGCTTGCATTAAAGGTAACAGGATTGAATGGATGATATGAAATCGAAGGATCCGCGAATATAGCACTGATCGTCAAAACAGGAAACACGACCATCTGAATCCCATGTAAATGCCTTTTTTTACGGTATAAAAGCCAGACGAACCCGAACAAGATCTCGAGCACACCTATGATTTCCACACCACGGACAGCAGCCGTTCCCTCCAGTGGAGTCAGAGCTGAAAGCATTGATACTTCCTCACTATGTCTGGCAATGATCTTGGGGACGAATCCCTGATATAGCCAAACAAAGAAAAACAGCATAGTCAACATCGCGCTGCTAAAGAAACGCATATACTGCGTTCGCGGAGGCTCGCCTTTTTCGATCCACTGTTTCAGCACGTCAAAGCTAAGAGCTGTCGCCCACCCCATAAGAGGGCGAAATAACAAGTCTATTAGTCTGCCAAATACACCAAAACGGACGTCATATCCATATTGAGTCAGAAAGGTGGTACCGTTCCTTGCAGGTATGTACCGCCAATACCCTCTTCCTTCACGGATAGGTGAGATTTTCTGGTCTGTCCCAAAATGAAGAGACGAAGTCATTGATCCATCTTCTTTATGATGTGTACCGATACTTTCACCCCAGCCCGCTACCTTAAAAACTCCGAGTTTCGTCTCATATAGAAACGATTGCGGATGATCTGATGATTTTTTGGGGAGATATGTGATCGATGTAAATCGCAAATCCCACTGCTCATGGAGCCCGGGATCCTGAGACATCTCCCACACTTTTTCTACAGGTGCCTCGATGGGGATTTCTACATAGATTGGTTTGTTTTTCATGAAGTGTCACCTCTGTTATTAACATACCATAATTCACAGTTTATTAGGGGGTGCTTGGATAATAAGACGAGGGGTGCTAATGATTTGATATAAAATAAGCCCCCTTCAGGTTTGTAATTCCATGATTTAAACAGGTGACAAATCAACAATTCTTTTTCCAATAGATGAACTAAAAATACACAAACAAAATAGCAGGTCTTATTCATTTACGAATCAGCCTGCTATTTTTGTCTTAAGGGAAAAGCTCCCCTGCTTTATTTTGATTGAGCCACGGGACCTGTCCCCATGGTTTCACCTACCCGATATTCCGATACTCCTCCGCCATCTTCTCGCTGTTCTGCTGGGTGAATGCGCTGACAGCGACAACGATGATGATGTTGCAGATCAGTCCCAGGATGCCGGCATGGATATCAAATGGCGTGGTTTCTGCAACGAGCTGGAAATAGTAGTTGACGAAAGTACCGACGACAAGGCCAGTGATGACGGCCGGCCCTGTCACTTTTTTTGAATAAAGGGCGCCGTAAACACCAGGAGCGAATTGGACGATGGATCCATAGGCCCCGAGAAGAAGGGCGATGAGTCCCTGTCCCCCGAATACAGTGATGACATATGCTAGTCCGCCGACTACGAATACACCTGCTCTCATGAGGAACAATGTCGTTTTATCGGGAAGATCCGGCTTTATGTTCTTGATGACTCCGTCAGTAAACTCCAATGACGCACTGTGCGTGATAGCATCGGCTGTCGACATGGCAGCTGCCAATGCACCTGCACCTACGAGTCCGTACACCCAGCCTGGAAGACTAAGGACGGTGGTGATCAGATAGGGAAGAATTTCATCCGGTGCACCGATATCCGCCGGGTTCACCACGTTGACTGCAGAAAAACCTACAAACAACAATGGGATTAGGAAGAGAGCAAACACCGGGTACACCAATACAGTCTTCTTGATCGTACGAGCATTGGAGGCGTATGATTTGGAGAACAGATGCGGCCACATCAAGAATCCGATAAGAGACACAAGGATCGTTGTTGTATAGCCCGTCCCGGACATGGCAGATCCTTCATTTCCGATTTCCAGGAATTGAGGGGTCTCCTTTACGAGATTCGTGAACATCTCTCCGACACTATCATGCAGCTGGTTGACGATTGCCAGCCCTACGACCCAGGAAATGATGATCATCAAAAGCCCCTGGAAGACGTCCGACCAAGCCGCTGCCCGGAGTCCCCCTGTTGCGACATACACGACGACAATCCCATACGCCAGCAGGGCACCAAGCCATAGCGGGATCCTTCCTTCCGTCATGATATTGAATATGTACGCCATCCCTTTCATTTGTGTGGCAAGATATTGAATGGAGGCGAGCAGCGCGATGACCCCGATCAGGATCGGCAGCGTCTTGCCGCCGTAACGTTTTTTCATAAATCCTGCTACCGTGTAAATATTGAACTTGCGGCCGATTTTCCCGATCTTAGGACCGATGATATACCATGGGAGAATGGCAAATGCAGTATAAGTTAATATATAAAGTGCCGGGGCGCCTTTGGAATACGCCCAACCGGGAGCTCCAAGGAATGAAAAGGCACTGAACACGGCCCCTCCCATCAGGAACCACATGACAATAAGGCCAAGTCCTCCACCTGCTACCGTAAACTCATCCAGCGAATTCTTGTCATGACCCCTGCCCGCCATCACACCCACGATGAGTGCGATCACCAGGTAGCCGATCATCATGATCATTGCAATCTGCCAATCTGCCATCAGTTTACCTCCTCTTCATCTTTATCGGGATCAATTCGATAGAGTCCAAGTACTATTAAAAACGTGATGATGATCCACAGAATCACCCAGAACACTGAGAATGGCATCCCCATTACGATAGGTGTGGCTCTATTCCCTAAGGAAAACAAAGGGAAGATGAGTAGCAGAAACGGTATACCCAGAGAAATGCAATATAGTTTAGTAAATGTGCTTTTGCTCATATGACGCCCTCCTTTTTCGCTGCGTATTCGATTTTCCCATCTAAGATGGTTAACTCTACTTTCAACTCTCTCAATCTTTCAGGATCACATGTTAAAATCGAACCACTCAATACAATAAGGTCCGCAAGCTTTCCTGGTTCGATGCTGCCTTTTAAGTGTTCTTCGAAACTAGCGTAAGCCCCGTTCCAGGTATAGGCCTTGATTGCTTCCTGGACGGTGATTCGCTGGCCCGCCCCTACCACATTACCGGATATACTCTTTCGGGTGACTGCCGTGTAGATGCCATGAAGGGGATCCACCGAAGTGATCGGGCTATCGGAGCCGATGGCAAAAGGGATGTTCATTTCTGAAAATCTCCTTAATGGGAACATGACGTTCACCCGTTCTCCATAGTCCCTTATGTAGCCGTCTCCGAATTCATGAATGAACGCGGGATTGGGAATGGGGATGATATTCAGCTCTTTCATCTGCCTGAGAAGATCTTCTGGAGTCATCCCTGCATGTTCGATCCGGTGGCGGTGATTTTCCCTTGGATCATGTTGCAATGCATTCCGGACAGCTTCGATCATCATTTCAACCGCTTCGTCCCCGATGGCATGCGCCGTGATCTGCCAGCCTGATTGATGCGCGCTTCCAAGGTATTCATTCAATTCTTCTTGATTCAGGTATAGGATTCCAGAATCATCCTGATTGCTTGTATAAGGTTCCCTCGTCTTAGCGGTGGGACCGCTGCTGCTTCCATCTATGAAGACCTTGGCAGGGCCGATTTTCATCCATTCATCGCCTAATCCTGTACCAATGCCGCTTGCAACACCTTTTTTGAGCATTCCCGGTGAATCATGCAGCGATCCGTATAGAGCATATATCCTTTGTTTTATAAGCTTTGATGCAACAGCTTTATGAAGGAAGCGGATGTGTTCGGGTCCATAACCGCCTGCGTCGTGCACACTAGTGATCCCTTTTTTTAAATAATCTTCTGATGCGAGGGAAATCCCTTGCTGCACCTCATCTTCTGTATAGTTGGCAAAGAGGAACATGTCCATATGAGCGGCTTCCATCAAAAGACCTGTCGGGTATCCATCCTCCCTGACATATTTACCGCCGGCAGGGTCTGCAGAACTTGAGCCAATCCCTGCGAGCTCCAGGGCTTTGCTGTTCACACAGGAAATATGTCCGCAGGTCCGGACGACGATGATCGGATGCTCGGTTGATACCTGATCGAGGTCCCATCTTGTTAAATGCCTGTTTTCTTCGTAATGATTCTGATTGTATCCCCATCCTCTGATCCATTCTCCCTCAGGAGTCGTTTTCGCTTTTTCTTTCAGTTTTTCAAGAAGTTCATTAATGCTGGATGCTTCTTTACCATTCACTCCGAGCCTGTTTGTACCATAGAGTTCGAGGTGTGCATGTGCATCGATGAAGCCGGGCAGGATGCTTCTGCCCTCCAGATTCACAATCTTTGTTTGTTCATTAGCAAATGCCAGGATTTCTTCATTCGTCCCCACTGTGAGAATTTTATTACCTTGAAGGGCCACCGCTTCACTTACAGAAAATTCAGAATCCACAGTGACCACTTCTCCATTTACAAAGAGCATTGTGGTGCTCACATCAACACCTCCTGTTTTATGATTGGCTGATGCGAACGGCTGTTGCGTACAGCAGCTGCACACCTTTTTCGATATCTTCCATCTCTGCGAATTCTAGTGGATTGTGGCTGATCCCTTTTTCGCAGCGGACGAAGATCATCCCGTAGTCACTGATATAGGACATGATCAGGGCATCGTGAAATGGTCCGCTCATCAAAGTTGGGGAATCGAATCCAAGCTTCCCATCTTCTTCTTTCATGATGTCCTTTATCCAATCGGCGCAATACCTCGGTTCACTGCGGGTATCTTCCTTGATCTCATATTTCAGGTTGTGACCTGCTGCGGTCTCTTCAATGATTTCATAGAGCTTTTCTTCGAGTTTGGTACGCGCTGTCAAGTCGATATCACGAAGGTCGACCGTGAATTCCACTTTCTCGGCAATGATGTTCCTCGAGTTCGGGAAGACCTGCATACTTCCGACCGTTCCCACTGTCGTTTCCGTGCCTTCCTTTTTTACGAGGTCATCGAATCTCCGGATGATTTCAGATGCGCCTACAAGGGCGTCCTGCCTCATCGGCATTGGAACGGATCCCGCGTGTCCGGCAAACCCTTCAAGTTTGACCGTCAGCCAGATCGGGCCCGAGATCCCGGATACGATACCGACCGGCTTATTTTTCTGCTCAAGGACAGGTCCTTGTTCGATATGTAACTCCAGGAATGCGGCAAGATCGCCTTTTTGATAGACCGGACTTTGAGAAAGATCTGGTTCTACGCCGAATTCCTTCAGTGCTTCCCTTCTCGTGACTCCTTGTTTATCCTTGCGTTCTAGTTCTCCTTCTTCAAGCATTCCAGCCAAACCGCGGACACCGAAGATCCCTTTGTTGAACCGGCTGCCCTCTTCATCGGAAAAGCAGATCACTTCAATGGTCCGCTGAGGAGTTATGCCATTCTCCTTCATACTGTGGACGACTTCAATCGCTCCGAGTGCCCCCGCTGTGCCGTCGAATCTCCCTCCATAAGGCTGTGAATCAATATGTGACCCGAGTATTAGGATGGGCTTGTCTGGTTTCGATCCTTCAATTCTTCCGATCAAGTTTCCGAAGCCGTCTATCTTTGTGCTCAGGCCGGCTTCTTTCATCCAGCCTTCAACGACTTCCACTGCCTGGCGGTCTTCCTTTGAATGGGCCAATCGGCAAACGCCTGTATCGCCGATTTTCCCTATTTCTGCCAGCTCTTCAAGATGTGTCTTTAAACGTTCACCATTAATGGACATTAAATGAGCCCCCCTAGAGTTGTGCAGGGATGTCTGCTGTTTATCAAGTATAGACCTTCCCGCTGTTTGGTTTGTTTTACGATGTATAATTCATTTTATGTCGACAAAGCTTACTATTCATTAGACACTCTGTCTATGAAAGTGTGAAGAACCCTTACAAAACGTTAAAATGAGGGAATATTCGGAAAATAAACAGGATAATCCATTTAACGTTTCGTCTACTGCACCTCCTTGTTTCTTACATTTTATGATGCCCCCTTGTAGTAGTGGTTCTATACTTGATGGAAATTGTCCTTCTCTGGCTTTGAAAATGAAGCAATGGTCTCAAGAAGGGGTTGTTTAATTTCAACCATTCATCTTCCAATCATTCCTCTAGCATTATCGAGCTCTGCCACTCTCTTGAACCATCTTAAAAAGCCTTTCCCTCCAAAAAACTAGTGGAGGGAAAGGCTTTTCACTTAAGGTTTCTTCTTATGTTTAAACACCGCTTTAGCAGTGTTCTTTAGTACTTTCGAAGAGGTGTCGACCGTTTTGCCGACCACATCATTCCCTGTGCTGGAGACATTTTTGATCACGTCGGATGCCGCATCCGCCGCTTTCCCTACTAAACCGTCTTTTCCCGAAACGGTTTTGACAATATCATTCGTGCTGTCGGCCGCTTTATGGACGAGGTCATTGGCCTGGCTGCTTGCATTCTTGATGACATTTTCCCTTTTCTTATGATCTGAGATTACAATCCCCTCCTTGTTTATTCTTTAATACCTATGTGGGGCTAGGTACCATTATTCGTTTTATTAAAACGACTTGTGAAGGACAGTCTTTTTGATAAGAGCTTTCTGTCCATTTCATGTTTCGATCGATAGGTTCCGGCACCTTTTCCCTCTCATCATACGAGTCCACTTCCCCGTAGATTCTGATTGAATGCACCGTCTTGTTCCATATAGATTCGTGCCTTTTTGACTTCTTTCTCCAGTTCGAAATAGCCTCTTGCATAGGTCTGCTGCTTTTAGATAATTTCATATTTCAGTTCTTCGATGATGGTTCTTAATCTGAACATATTGGTTAAAAGGGGTGCTTGTATAGAAAGAAATATTTGATTCTCCCTCCAATCCTCCGTACACTTGCGGTAGATAGTTAAACTGAAAGGAGAATTCAAAATGGCACAATCCATTAAAGGAAAAATCGCTTATATCACCGGTGCCGGCCGTGGAATCGGAAGGTCGACGGCATTGGAGCTTGCCCGGGAAGGAGTTCAAGTAGGATTGATTGCGCGGACTGAAAGCGCATTGGAACAAGTTGCGGAGGAAGCGAGATCGCTTGGCGTGAATGCCAGTGTAGCTGCAGCGGATATTGCGGATATGGATCAAGTGGAAAAAGCCGTTTCTTCACTTGAAAATACATTGGGTCCAGCGGATATCCTGATCAACAACGCAGGTATCGGTACATACGGGAAGTTCCTTGAAATTGATCCGGCAGATTGGAAGAGAACGTTTGAGGTGAATGTGTTCGGTACGTATCATGTCACGCGTGCCGTCCTGCCTCAGCTCATCGAGAAAAACCGAGGGGACATCATCAATATTTCATCAAGCAGCGGATTGAAGGGCACTGCGAACAGCACAGCATACAGCGGATCAAAGTTTGCTGTCCAAGGTATGACAGAAGCATTGATGCAGGAAGTCCGAAGACATAATATACGTGTGATGACACTGAATCCGAGCCTTGTCGCAACGGACCTGACATTTGGGGACAGACTGGATGAAGCAGACAAGGAGAAGTACATGCAGCCTGAAGATCTGGCGGAGCATATGGTCGCTCAGTTGAAGCTGCATCCACGGATATTCATTAAGCAGTCGCTGCAGTGGGCGACGAATCCGTTCTAAATATAGAGCATAGAAAACGACTCGTTCCATGTTGGACGAGTCGTTTTTATTGGGATTATTCGCTATCATACCAAGATATATGACAGTGATATTCCTTAACTAGTTACTTCAATATTCCAGTGATTCTTTCATCAAGTGTATGTGTTTTACTGCGGTTTATCGTTTCAAAAAACAACTCTTTCAATCTATCAGCGGATATCAATAACGTTTCCTCGTTGATATGATTTGGATAGGTTTGAAGGTACTTACTTATGAATTCCGGCTCCAGTGTTTCATACGCCTTGAACTGATGGAGTTTCTTGTTCTCATGCAGGGCTTGGAGTCGAAGTGTATGATCCCTCATGGCCTCAAGCATTTTTAAGGCGTAGATAAGATTCTGACGTTTCAGTTCTGTTTGGAATTTTCTCATACTATAAATAAAATCGAAAGCAACATCTTGACTGAAGCCATACTTTTCACGTTCAAAATACTTATGTGCAGCCTCCATCTTTTCTGAAATCTCACCTGTTTTATCTATAACGACTTTCCATAAAGGCGATTTTACACTTAATAAATATTTGGAAAGGATCGATACATTGAATTCGAGACCATTCTCCAAGATGGCTATGATAAGGTAAATATGCTCTCTCAGCTTCAATTCCTTTATGTAGACAGACCCGAGTTCACTGAAATACTGGTGCAGGAATGACTTGGCTTTTTCCACATCGGCAAGTGCTGCAGCGGATACCATTAAATCGATATCCGACAGTTCATCCTTGTATCCGGCAACCCAACCCCAGAGCCTATCTGAACGACACCTTCAATTAAATCCGAAGACTTTAATCGGTTGATGGTGCTTGTAAAATACTGCTCTCTTTCTTTATGAGTATACATTTGCTCACCCTATCCGCATTTATTATCCAAACAATCCACCAAAATCCGTCCCAATCAGCACAATGAACAATATAGATATAAACACCAATTGACTGATCGTGAAGAGATGATCGTTTTTATTTTCCGCATATTTCTTTTCCATAACTGCCCTGACTATTTCCGATACAATGATGAAGACGAACGGAAGGACATAAGGTTTCAATACCCATATACCCTCATTAGGATCGTTTTCGACACTGGAGAAAATACTGACCACAAGAAGGAGTATAAAAACAGCATTAATGATCCGGTCAATTTTCTTATGTGTCTCATTTACGTGATAATCAGCCCAGAACTTCTTCCTTTCAACCTTTAGCAGCCTCCTTATCATTTTGTTATATAAAAATAGCACGATACTCAAAATGGTCACGACCAAAACGAATTTCAACCATGAATATGGCTCGGCACCGTACATAAAACACTCCCCTATTCTATGCGTATTCTATATTGCAACCGCTTCTTTATTGCTGAAACTCTCTGTAGTTATATGTAAATGGGACCTTTATTAATATCGTCCACATCATGAATGGTTTCGAATTTCCTCGACTAACCTGAGATCCTAATCCTGAACAGTATCGCAAGGATCAATTGAGAGCGGGGTTTTTTTCTAATATAAAATCCACTAACTCTTCTGAATCACCCAGGAATTTCTCTACCTCGGCTAAGTGATAAAAAGTACTTGTTACAGTGAAGTCATTAACTTCTCCATTGGGTGAATGAAGGATGATTCTTTTATTGAGGCCAAGTGCGATCCCCAATTCGATGTGGCTTCCTTTTCCTGCTGGCATGAGCACGATGACTATATCTGAATGCATCACAGCCTCTTTTTCCTTCTGCCCAATTTCTTTCAGTTCTTCAAATGAAGTAGCCCGACCATGTTTGGTCCAGTCATAAGTTTGATTGTGACCCGCCGCTTTCAGCTGTTCACTGATATAACGGACATTTTCGATGTTTTTAAAGCTTGATGCTATGTAGAAATTCATTATGTCACCACTTTCCAGTTCATATATTAGCTATGATTTTATACCAATTATTTCAAAAAAGTGTGATTTACTCAATGTTTTTTGGTCAGAAAAAAAGAAGGACAGCGGAACTTTCCCCTGTCCTTCTATAGTTCGATTCCTTTGTTTTGTGTGAGATCATCGTTTATAATTCCAATCCCCTCTATTTTACCGGCTTTTATTTCTGGCTGAATAGATGGATTGGATGGATACGTTTTTCCATCAAATACTAGTTCCCGATACGCTCCCTTAATACCTCCTCCTGAAACATACATGATAATATCTTTCCATCCATTTGTTTCTTTATCACTTATTAGTATGGGATTCCTCACCAAGCTAAAGCGGGATACCATTTTATACTTGTTGTCTTCCTCCTGAAAAATGACGGCACTGCAGCCTCCTGTACCGCAAACGAGCGGGCCGGTCACAAACACGAATATTTCCGGTACTTGATCATTATTCAGGTCAACCCTGTTGTAAAAATATCGTAAGCTGCCGCCGTCCTCTACATCGAATAATTCTTTCAATGCTGTCTCTAATTTAGCATTTCTTTCTGTTTCTGATTGTATATATGTAACCTGACTGAGATCCAGCTGGTGTGCACCTTCCACCGTGCTGGCTTGCCCGGCCAATACACCCGTTAAAAGAGACATAACCACTAAACATCTGCGAAACATACACATACCTCCAGAATTTTGATAGTTATTATTCCAGAAATTCCATTCCGTATTCATTGTATCCCCTCCCCTGAGAGAGTTACTCAGTAGAGGCCCGTCCCAGAGTGCTTTAACGCGTTAACGCACTCTGGGACGGGCCTTCAATATGGTCTTCAAAATAGCACCGCTTTCTTAAAAAGTTGCATTTACGAAGACAAGCATGAATATCTTTGATTATACAAGTGATTGAGGAGGATAATGATGAAGAGATGGGCATTATTGATGATTTGTATGATGATAGTAAGTGGTTGTAATAATGGGAAAGAAACGGCTTATGAATTATGTGGCGATGGACCGATGATGGTGATCGGGGGCAAAGAATATCTACGGGTCGACGCTAAGAAGAAGGTAACCCTTGGGGAACAGCTTGGCAAGATCAAGGAGCAAATAGACGAGAATTATCATCCGGTTGAGAATTTTTCATCGAACACGCTGGCAGCGGGATCCACTATCTACAGTGTGAAGGGGCATGATCATTATCTGGTCGCCAAAACACAAGATGAAAAATATGTATTATTTGAGTTGATAAATTAAATAAGATCTGCCGGGTAAGACGTTCATCGTTACTCGGCAGATCTCTTTTTCAATACTCACCACTTCTTCTAGTGGTGACCTTCGTAACTCTTTTCTTCACTAGGAGTTTGCTTTTTCGGGAAGTTCTTATCACTTTCGGTCCTCAACAAGTTAAAGCGTTAATGAAGTCTTGGAAACTTCATTAAAAGGGAGATATCCTCTTTCACTTGAGTCCCTATTCCCTGTCTATCGTCAATCCTTCTACAAATTTTCTCCCCATCAGTTTATCTTTTTTCCTGTTTTCTTTGCTTTCGAAGATGATGTCCAAGTCATAGTCTTCCGGGTAAAGTTCGGCTGCTGAGATATAGAGTGATAAACGTTTGTACGGGATCTCTCGTTTCTCATTTTTCACCTGGACAGTGTAGCATCCCATATCATCCGGACCTTCGTATACGATGCCTAATTCTCCTGCGGGTGAAATTTTGACATTATCCCCTTTTGAGAATTGAGCCACCACTGTTTTGGCCTGTTCCTTTTTGCTGTGATCTCTTTTTTTATATTTGCTGACGATGACCTGCTTCTCCATTTCCTTTTTCGCATCAAAGTCTTGTTCATCTGTGCTGTAGGTTTTTGATTCCCGATAAGTGATTCTATGTGCTTTTTCAATGATTGCAGGATGCATGCCGAGCTTCAAGGCAATTGAGAACGCCTGGCTTTCCCCGCCTTTACCAACGATGAGCCTGTAAGTAGGCTGCAGGGTTTCTATGTTGAATTCCATACTGCCGTTAATGAATCCTTCATGCTCTTCTGCAAAATGCTTGATTTCACTGTAGTGAGTCGTTGCGAGCAGTGTTGCCCCTTTTTCGTAAAGCTGATCGAGGATTGCGGTCGCAAGCCCCATACCTTCCATCGGGTCTGTTCCTGAACCGAGCTCATCCAGAAGTACCAGCGTCCGGTCGTTTGTATCCTTCAGGATCTCGATGATGTTTTTTACATGGGAGCTGAATGTGCTCAAGTTCTGCTCCAGGCTTTGCCCGTCCCCGATATCCAGCAAAATCCTTTCAAAGATGCTGATTTCACTTCCTTTATCTGCCGGTATGTGGAGACCGCATTGAGTCATAAGTGTGAGCAGTCCGACCGTCTTGATGGTGACCGTCTTCCCTCCTGTATTCGGCCCGGTGATGACCAATGCATGAAATGTGTCTCCCATCTTGATTGTCAGCGGTACAGCTCCTTTTCCTAATAAGGGATGGACAGCATTCTTTAAATGGATGCGGTGACTTTCGTTAACCCCTGCGCTCACTCCTTCAATCGTGCGGCTGTATTTGGCTTTTGCAAAAAGGACATCGTAATGAACCATTGTCTCGATGGCAAGCTTAAGCTGAGGTTCATAGGTCTGTACAAGGCCGGTCAAAGTCCATAGGATGTTTTCAATTTCCTGGTCCTCCTGCAGTTTATACATGAGAAGCTGATCCTGCTGGACGCTCAATTCTTCTGGTTCGATGTAGAGTGTGGAACCCGATGCGGAAGAATCCAGGACTGCCCCTTTCACTTTTCCTCTGTACTCCTTTTTGATTGGCAGAACATATCGTCCGTTCCGCTGACTGACGATTGCCTCCTGCAAGAATGATTTGTACTTGGCTGATTTGACGATGGATTGAATTTTGTCCTTTAACCTGTCTTCTTGGATACTTAGCTGCTTTCGGATGCGAAGTAATTCTTTGCTTGCATAATCATCGACCCGCCCGTTCCTGATGCAGCGGTTGATTTCATCTGCTACTTCGGGGATTTCTTCGATGGAATATACATATGCCGACACCCTTGGCGCTAAATATTGCTTGTCGTCCATATACTTCTTCAGCTTTTTGCAAGCGTCGAGAAAATAGTAAAGACTAGTCAATTGATCAGGCCTTAATGGGACACCTTTGTTTAAATTGGCAACAATTTTTTCCACACCGTCCATTCCGTGAATCGGTACGCTGGCACTTTTTTCAAGGATCTGAACTGCTTCTGTCACCTCATCGAGACGCATCTCAATCTGGCGTTTGTTCGTCGATGGCACCATGTCCAATAATTCTTTTTTTCCTTCGTCTGTGAGGGCAAAATTCGTCAGTTCTTCCTTCACCCGTTGAAATTCCAGTGTTTGAAATGTCTTTTCGTTCAATGTTTTCTCCTCCAATAAATAAAAATAGACCACAACAGAACAATGTCCATTGTGGTCGTAATGACTTGTATACAAGGGTCCCTTTTAAAGGCTGCATTGATATACATGTGTCGCTTCACACGCCCTTTTGTACACAAAAAGAGCTGTGCACAAAAGACACAGCTCTCCTGAATAAAGGGATGTATAGGCTATGACCATTGTTCTTAACTACATTTTGCAGGCACAGCTAAATAAGCGTATCATCCGCCTTAAATTTCGAAAGACGAATGCCGGCAAAATGTCCGTATTCTTTTCACGGTTAGTTAAGAACGACACCTAACATATAACATACTCCCTTTTTATACAAAGATAAATTCACATCATCATTGTATGATGACGGTCAGAAAATGTCAACATCAGGCCCGTCCCAGAGTGCGTTAACGCGTTAATGCACTTTGGGACGGGCCTTTAGCTGATTAAAGAACTTTCTTCCCTTTTGTAACGTAGTCTTTCATGATGGATTCAGGGACCAGGTTACCTCCTGTTGCCCATACCAAGTGGGTTGCACGGCTTAATTCATTTCCAGTAAGTGATAAAGATTCCAGATGTGCCCGTATTTGGGGCATTGCAGGTCCGAGCATGCCCGCTAATGCAGATGGCTCTAGAGAGATGGACTCTGATTCATGTAAAAGAGCGAGCATTTTATACAGGTTTTCGTCGCTGACGGTATACACGCCGTTCAGGAGTTCTTGAATCATTTTCCCTGCAAGGGCTGATGGCCGGCCGACAGCTAATCCATCTGCTTCTGTGAGGTTGCTCAAGGCTATGTCCTGTACTGATATGCCTTCGTGTTTTCCGGAGGCAAGTCCCAGCAGCATACACGGGGAATTCACCGGTTCTGCAAAGTAGCAATGAACATGTTCACCGAATACATGTTTCAATCCGTACGTCACTCCGCCGGGTCCGCCGCCGACTCCGCAAGGTAAATAAACGATGAGGGGGTGGTTCTGGTCGACTTTGATGCCTTCGTGTGCGAACTGTTTTTGAAGTCTCAGCGCAGCCACAGCGTATCCCATGAATAGATCCTTTGAATTTTCATCGTCAATGAAAAAACATTGTTCGTCCGTCATACATTGCTTCCGTCCTTCCTCGACCGCATAGGAAAAGTCATTTTCATGTTCGATGACCTGGACACCCTTTTCTCTTAGAAGGTCCTTCTTCCATTGCTTGGCTTCTTGAGACATATGCACTGTCACTTTAAAACCAAGCGCGGCCCCCATTGTGCCGATGCTCAATGCGAGGTTGCCGGTTGAACCGACAGCGATGGAAAATTGTGAGAAAAAATCTTTAAAAGTGCTGTTTGCTAATTTAGAATAATCGTCGGTTTTTTCTATCAATTTGTATTTCAATGCCAGCGTTTCCGCCAGTTTCAGCACTTCATAAATGCCTCCTCGTGCTTTGATGGAGCCTGCAATCGGCAGCTGATTGTCGCACTTTAGCATCAACTTACCTGGTATGGTTGACTTGTAATAGTCTTGGAGTGCCTTCTGCATAAATGGCAGGTGTTTGATGGGGGATTCAATGATCCCGTTCGCCTTCCTGGTTTCAGGGAACACTTCTTTCAGATATGGAGCAAATCGTAATAGCCTCTGTTCTGCTTCTATGATGTCCTGCGATTCCACTGGGCTGAATGGTTTTAGCAGGCTGTTCGCCCAAAACGTTTCCTTCTTCCCTTTTAAATCTGAAAGCAGCTCCGTGTCTAATCCATATATTTTTTCCATACTTGGTTGCCTCCTTTATGTGATATCTTTTATTATGTAAAACATATCATATTTTGTTTGTGCAACAGGTCCCATTAAAGATCTCATAGGCCCGTCCCTCGATGCAGTAACGTGTTAACGCGTCGAGGGACGGGCCTTCTTCTAATATATTTCCTTTGTCATGAACATGCTGTTTGGATCTTTTCTATATCCGGCAAATGGTTCACAGTAGATGAATCCAAAGCTTTCATACAGTTTCCTTGCAGGTACGAATGCAGCCATCGATCCTGTTTCAAGGCTCAAACGCTTATAGCCCCGTTCTTTTGCCACAGCAATGATATAGAGAAGAATACTCTTCGACACACCTTTTCTTAAGTGTGAAGGAGATGTTTTCATTGACTTGATCTCCCCATGCCCAGGGTCGAGTTCTTTCAGTGCCCCGCAGCCAACCAGTTCTTCCCCTTCCCATGCACTCCAGAAAGTGATATCAGGCTGTTTCAGCCCATCCAGATTGAGGGCGTGCCTGCTTTCAGGGGGAGAATGCAGCGCCATATTTCGAAGGTGGTCCATGATCAGGTCGGATACTTCTTTACCGGTTAGGCAGTCTTGTTTGATTTCCACCGCTGTCTCTCCTTTGCGTACATTCAATTGCATTAATATTCTAAAGCAGCCTCATAAAGAATTCTACATGATCACTACATATACCTTCTGCGAATGGGAATGAGGAATCACCAATAATGAAAGCTGATCGTCTGGTTTGTCCGTAATCTAACAAGCACTTAGCTGCTTTACTCATGCAAGGAAAATGAGTAAAGTGAAACCATGAGTATCCATCATACGTATTTATTAGTAACGATTGTTTACACAGGAGGTATTAGCATGGCCGTCCTCATAGGCATACAATTATTTGTTATTGCGTTATTTTCATTGCTTGGCTGGGCAATCCGATATAAAAAGATGTACGGGTTGATTTCCGGCTTTGTCACCCGCCCTGAAGAAGAAAAGGAGGAACTGATCAAGAACGGGTATCCTCAGAAGACCGGTTCTTTACTGATCTTGACCGCATCAGGAATGCTCATCCTGCTCCCGCTTGTCTTCACTTCCTTCACTTACACGATGGAAGTGCAATTTGGCTTCATGATGATTTTTCTGATGGGAGGAATGATTTATTTATCCCGATATGAAGTCCCTGGCAAAAGAAAGCGAAGCTATTGGATCAGTTCCCTCCTTATGCTCGTTGTATTTGGTGTAATAGCGGGTCTCACTTTAGCGGGCTATCAGAAGAATGAGTTGATTGTTTCCGGGGATTCCTTCGAGATTACCGGCATGTACGGAGATATGTGGGAAAAAGAAGACATCGAAGAAATAGAACTGCTGGATGAAATGCCGGAAGTCACATGGAAAATCAATGGATTTGGGCTTTCAACGAAAGCAAAGGGTGTTTTTAAGGTGAAAGATTACGGAAGAAGCCTATTGTTCATAAAAAAGGAGTCTCCTTATATTTATATAAAAGTCGGGGATCAACATGTGTTCATTAATGGCGGTTCGCCAGAAGAAACACTGGAATGGTATGAGGAGTTAACAAGTTAACCTTGTTTCTATAATTATTCTAATCAACCGATTCCCAAGTCCTATCACCACTTAAGGACTCTTAATTTTGGACACAATAATCATTATTTGAGATAGTTAAATATAGATTCGACTACTAATCAAAGGGGATTCCCGGCATGATACCTGTTCTACTAATTCTATGTGTGATAATCCTGGCAGTCTATTTGGTTCTGAAATTCCACCCTGCTTTTGGACGGAAGCCATCAAAAAGCAAAGTACAGGCTTCACCTCAGTATTTTAACGGATCATTTAAGAATACGATCCCTACTTCTATGAGTACAGATCTGAAGACTTCCTTCACGATGATTCGGGATATGTTTAAGAAAAATGCAAACAGAAAGCCTAAGGATGCACTTTCGTTTACAAAATTCCCTGCACTCAGCCATCCGTATTATAAAACGAACATCACATGGTTTGGCCATTCTGCCTGCATGATTGAAATTGACGGAAAACACCTCTTTCTTGATCCCATGTTTGGTGATGGCCCGTCCCCTTTCCCTTGGTTCGGAGGCAAGAGATACAGTAGAAAATTACCATTCACATTGGAAGAGCTTCCAAAAATCGATGCCGTTGTCTTCTCTCACGACCATTATGACCATCTTGATTACGGGACGATTAAAAAACTGCGTGATCGGGTTGAACAATTCTTTGTTCCAATCGGAGTTGGAAGCCACCTTGAACGCTGGGGCATTGCCCCTGACAAAATCATCGAGCGTGACTGGTGGGAGGAGACCGACTTTAAAGGACTCACGCTGGTTTCTGCACCGGCAAGACATTTTTCCGGAAGGAGCTTACATGACCGGAACAGTACATTGTGGTGTTCCTGGATCATAAAAGGCAAGGATTCAAGTATCTTTTTCAGTGGAGACAGCGGGTATGGTCCTCATTTTAAAGAGATTGGGGAACGTTATGGCCCATTCGATCTTACCTTGATGGAATGCGGTCAATATGATGAGAGATGGGCACCTATTCACATGCTGCCCGAGGAAACCGTTCAAGCTCATAAAGATGTAAAAGGCAATCTCTTGCTTCCCATACACTGGGGAGCCTTCACTCTGTCCTTTCACGAATGGACGGATCCGATAAAGCGTGTGACGAAGGCCGGAGAGAAAGAGGGCGTTCGGATTTTAACACCGATGATCGGAGAAACTTTATTCGTGCATGGAGGTCCCTATTCTACATATAAATGGTGGGAGGATAATGGTGTTTAGCAAGCTCATCGGCTTGAAAAAAGCTCCCTATATCGAAATTTCGATGGGTTCAACCTTGAAGGAAAAACATTAAACCGCAGCTTTCCCTGCTATATCAATACTTGCTGAGAGCAATGAATCAATGAGTATAAAAAGTAAAAAACCCAGATCCGAATGGTTCTGGGTTTTTCTCCGTTTATATATATTTGCTACTGATGAAGGCTCTATTCAGTGTGCTAGCTAGTTTGCTTAGTATAAATTAGAATAATTATTAAAGGATCATAAATTTGGAAAATGGACCGTATTTTTTCAAAATAGATCATAAATCTACAGAATGGAACGTATTTCCGAAAAATGGATCATAAAATTCGAAAATGGATCATAAACCAGTGAGCACGAGATATAGATACATCGTCTTGGCGCGATCCTCCCTTGCATATCCATCTTTTACAGCATTATCTTAAATATAATCAGTAATAGATTAATTTATTGATAGCCATCCTTTTGTTCTTCAATAAAAACCATTAGTATTCACCTGTAAAACACTAGTTGATAAAAAAGTAGAGTCGCTTACTTTTCTCTCGACACGGAACCTGTCCCCTCGTCCTGCTTGGTTAGCGTAAAAAATGCAGCTGCTCCAAGCAGCGCAGTTGAGAATAGGACGGTGCCCATCGGTACAGCAGTTGTTTCGTCTATGCCGACAAGCGGTGCGACGAGTGAACCAACAACAAGCGGCAGCATGCCCAGCATGGCGCTTGCGCTGCCCGCACGGTGGCCCTGTTTTTCCATAGCCAGTGTAAAGGTGCTTGTCAGAATCATACCCATTGATGTCATATAAATGAAGATCGGGATGACGAGTGTCGCAAGCGGCCCTTGGATGATGGTTGCAATAAGCAGGACAGAAGTGGCGCTAACAGCTGTGACCACGGCGATCCGGAGCAGGTTTCTTTCCGGGATGATATCGCTGAATCGTCCGATCATGAAACTGCCTGAAATGATTGCGAGTCCGTTAATGCCGAATAGGATACTGAACGCCAGAGGCGATACTTCATAAATCCCCTGGTACACGAACGGAGTGCCTGCAACATAGGCAAAGCTTCCGCCATGAATGAGTCCAATCGTAAGCACATAGCCGACAAACGTACGATCCGTCATCAGACTACCCATCGTTCTGAGTGAAGCGCCAATTGAACTCGGGATCCTTTTTTCAGGTGGAAGTGTCTCCTTCAACTTCATGGCAATCGTCAACACAATCACCAAACCTATCAAACCAAGAAAATAGAAAATCGTATGCCACGAGGCAAACGGCAACAGCAGGATAGCTCCACCTGTAATCGGGGCAACCATCGGCGCAGTAGCATTGATCACCATTAACAGGGCGAAGAATTTCGTCAGCTCCCTCCCGCTGAACACATCACGCACCACTGCACGCGAAAGGACGATTCCCGCTGAAGCAGTGAACCCCTGGATAAAACGTGCTGCGATCAGCACCAGGATATTCGGTGCAAGCGCACAAAGAATCGAAGATACCCCAAATAGAAAAATAGAGATTAATAGAGGCTTCCTTCTCCCCTTTGCATCACTGATCGGGCCGATGACAATCTGCCCGATGGCGAGACCGATCAGACAGGCAGTCAGACTGAGCTGCACCATTGAAGCACTGGCGTTCAGGTCAGCTGAAATGCCTGGAAAACTCGGCAGATACATATCGATATTCAGTGGACCGAGGATGCCGAGCATGCCCAGTAGAAACGCGAGCCCGATCCGTTCTTTCCCGGTTGGTTGTTGGTTCATAGAATAAACACCTTTCTAAGCTTCCTATACTTGTACTAAATCTTTGTTGATTCTAGCAAAGGAATGAGGTGTTTACAATGTATTTGACTCGGGAAAAAAACGTCGGCCCACCCCCGAAAACTTTATCTTGATAAAGTCTGCAGGGAAGGGCCTTTGAGTCGGGATCTACAGCTGCTAATTTATTTGAATCGTATCACCATTGGTTTCAATAAAAGGAGTCGGTTCACCAAGGCTATATATATGAAGCTCGTGCATCGCTCTTGTACAGGCGGTGTAAAACAGGCGGCGCAGACTCTCTTCACCGTATTGACGCGATGATCCATCATGGATGATGACTGCATCAAACTCAATCCCTTTGGCTAAATAGGCCGGAATGACGACCACACCCTGCTCGTACTCGAGTGCTCCCTCTCTCATGATCTTGAGATCTTTCACATCACTCAGCCCTGAATAAGCAGCTTCACTTTCAGCAGCTGATTTGCATATGATTGCGATAGAATGGAACCCATTATTTTGCAGTTCTTGGACCCTCACTTTAATACAGTGATGAAGTTCTTCCTGACTCCCCACTTTTGTCAATGAAGGCTTTTCACCATCGCGTTCGAAAGCTGTGATTTCATGTCCTGCCGGTATCAGTCGCCGAGTAAATTCAATGATCGGCCGTGTGGATCTGTAACTTTGCGTCAATGAGATCGTGTCGGTTTCATCCTCTCCGTAGATACTCATCAACATATTGAAATCCACGTGTTCCGTCGCGTGAGCAAAGATTGCCTGGTTAAAATCTCCCAGCACCGTCATCTTCGCCGAAGGGAACAGCCGCTTAAGGAACTCGAATTGAAACGGAGAATAGTCCTGAGCTTCATCAATAAGTACATGTTTAATAGATGTATTCATCTTGAACCCCAGAATCAGTTCCTTCAACAACAGATAAGGGGTCGCATCTTCGTAATTCAACTTTCCTTCTAAAAGCATTTCCACCGTCAACCTGCTCATTTCACCCCAACCCTCTGGAAGGTCTCCATCCACCAGGGAATTGATGACAGATGGATCGGCAAAGAGTCTGTTGTACATTCCTTTAATATCTATGAACTGAAGGTTTTCGATTTTTTTCCGCAGACCCTTGAACCTCTTCTTGACAATCATTCTCGTCAGTACGTCTCTTTCCTCGTCATAATTATCAAATGACTTTTCTTCCGTATCATTTCTTCTATTCAGATACTTGAACGCCTTCTGATACTCCTCTTTACTCAGCAGCTCGATCTTCTCTTCCACCCAGGGCTTTGTGCGTTCGCGTTTTTCAGCTGCTTTAAGCTGGTCTTTCAGCCAATCCGTCAGTTTGTCGATCAGGTTGTGGAATTTGATTTCTGGCTCATACGAATAAAAGTGTTCGGAGATCTGTTCAGCAGTGACGATCGACTCACCTCTGAATCTGATTCCCTTGAAAATCATACCGGACGATTCAAGGGAGCGCCTGTAAGATTTAATTAATTCAAAGAAAGCGTTCGATGCTTTAAAGCGAATGGCCATCGAGCGCGGATCGTATGCGTCGTCTTCTTTGTTGATCAATACATATTCCAGCTGTTGATACGGATCCTCAACATCGAATTCATCACGAAGCCGGTGGTTCAAATAGTCCTGGAAAGTTACCTGCTCCATATTTTCCTCACCGAGTTCAGGCAGCACATTGGACACATAACTGCTGAACATCGCATTCGGAGAGAACAGGATGATTTGATCCGCATTCAAACTGCCGCGGTATTTATAGAGCAGGTAGGCAATTCTCTGAAGGGCCGCCGAAGTCTTGCCGCTTCCTGCTGCACCATGGACGATGAGCAGCCGGCCGAAGTCATGCCTGATGATCTGGTTCTGCTTCTGCTGGATGGTGGCGACGATACTGTGCATATAGTTGTCGGTCCTCTTTCCGAGAACCTGCTGCAATATTTCGTCTCCGATTGTGAGGCTCGTATCGAACATGGACTCCAGGGTCCCGTCTTTGATGATATATTGCCATTTTTTCTCTAGTTCACCATTCACCGTGCCACCAGGAGTTTCAAATGTTGCAGCTCCCGGTGGATAATCATAGTACACACTCGAGATCGGGGCACGCCAGTCATACACAAGAAAATGTTCTCCTGAATGGTCTGTCAGGGACCCTATACCGATATGAACTTTTTCTGCAGAAGATTCACCTTCTTCAAGAAAATCAATGCGCCCGAAATAAGGTTTTTCTTTCATCCGACCAAGTGAGGATAGCTTTTTCACCGCCTGCCGGTGTGTGCTCTGGCTTACAGTCAGGACTTGTGCCTGCTGCCTCAAACTTAGCACCGTCTCAAGAAAATCATCGAACGTATCCGTGTTGACCTTGACCTCATCCCAGAAGTTTTTGCGGATGTCCACGACTTCTTCTTGGCGTCGTCCGGTTTCATTTTCAAGACTGACTATTTGCTCTTTGATGGTCTCAATGACTCGATCCACACGTATTTGCTCACTGCGAATTTCAGGTTTCATTTAAGCACTCCTTTTCAGTCATAATTTCAGGGTTGACACATTGATTGATTATGATATATAATTATTATTGAGGTAATATGTTTTATTTTCCCATTTTTATGTGTTTCTGTATTATTTTATTACAATTTCAACTCTAAATCAATAGTTAATTTACGACTGCCTGGCGAAAGGTGATTCCTTCGTCAGGCAGTTTTTTTCGAGCGTAAGTTTCAGGTCAGGCACCTCGCCCCAACCCGACCAAAATAAAATGGCCCATCCCTTCAATACGTTAACGCACGTTGGGACGGGCCTTTCAGTTTAATTTTCTATAACACCCGGGACAAGGAAACCGAGCTTCAGTCCTTTTATACCTTCAAATCCCGCTTCCTGTAAAACCCAAAAGTAACCACACCAAGCACGAGGACCAGCCCAAAGGATATTCCTACAAACAAAGGATTCAGTCCTCCATCCAACACGTTCTTCGCATCGAAGTACTTAAACGGAGTAAAGTATTTCAGCCCTTCTATCTTTTCGCTTAAGTCGATCGCGAAGGACAGAATGAAGGTGGCAAGTAGAATGCTGGTTGCCAGGACGGATGCTTTCCCAGGCCGTTTGGTCACTGCAGCGACTGCAGTACCAATTACGATAAATAATACTTGGAGGATAACCATTCCAGTCATAAGGCTTCCGATATCGCCCATGACATTCCTATCTTCGGCATAGTGGCCGACGATTGCGATTGATACACCCCATGTAACAAGATTCAAAATCACCGCATTGGTTAAAGCCGCAAGCATCTTCACGGATACTACCTTCCCCCGTGTCACCGGCTTCACAAATAAGAATTCAACCGTCTTATCCCGTTCTTCTTTCGACAAGATGGTTGCCCCGAGCATCGCAGCATGAATGGTTGCCATCAGGATAATGTACAGAAATAGAAGGCCGTAGTATCCGACAGCGGTTGACAAATCCAGGCCGCCGCCCCCCATGAAGGATTGCATCGCTTTAGGCATACTCTCCATTAACTCATTCATTGACTGACCCGAAGACGTGAAAGCACCATATTCGCTCATCCCTGCGCCGATCAGCGCCGCCATCCCGATGCACCAGATGATCAATGATTTACGATGTGCCTTCAATTCTCTCACATACATATTCACGAACAATCCCTCCTTCTATACCGTTTGAATGTCCTTTTTCTTATACACGATGAAGCTCATGATTAAGGAAGAGATGATGATGGCAGCCCCTACTATCAAATAAGGCCATTCATAGACCTCTTCTTTCATTACATACGCATAATCCACATACTTAAATGGAGAGAAATAACGACCTGCTTCTTCCAGCCCTGCGACCATTCCAAGAACGAAGAATCCAAACACCACGCCAAGTGAGACACTGACAACGGATTTGATTTTAGGAAAAAGAACCGCCAGCAGCGTACCAAGTGCGAACATGATTAAACTGATGATCAATAAGCTCAGAGAGATTAATAGAAAAGCAGTCAAGCTGAATTCATCATTCGCCACCGCTTTCGCGATGATGACTGCAGCTGCCACATACACGATGTTGGTAAAAAGAATACTCGTCAATGCCGCCAGTAATTTGGAGAATAGAACCTTTGAACGCGTCACTGGTTTTGTGAAAAGAAAATCTGCCGTCTTCTCACGGATTTCCTTCGAGCTGATGGAAATGCCCAGCGTCATCGCTTGGATGGCCCCGCATAACGCAATATACATAAAGGTATATGAGTAGTACCCATTGACAGATCCAATGGTCTCAACCTGCAGCCCCAATGCTTTTCGAACGCCTTCAGGGAAACCTTCCAACGCTTTTTTGAATTCGTCGATCTCCTTTGCGATCGGCGGGAACATCGACATGAACAAAAGTGCAAGTCCGATTAGGGCAAGTGTCCACATGAGTGTATTTTTACGGTACGCCTTCAATTCATACAGATACATGTTCATGGAGGATCAGGCCTCCTTCTCGTAATAATGCATAAAGATTTCTTCCAGATCAGGTTCCTCTATCCACAGATTGGCAATGTCGATCTCAGCGATTTTCTTCATGACTTCATTTATATCGCCCCTGAATAAGAAGCTGATGTGATGACCACTAGATTCCAGATTATTCACGCCCGGCATATCAAAATAAGCAGATTCGATATCATTCTTCACTTCTATTTTGAATTTCTTATGATTGTTTTCCTTGAGTGTACTGATTTTCTCGACCTGGACAATTTCTCCTTCTTTAATGATCGCGACCCGGTCGCACATCCGCTGGACCTCACTCAGGATGTGAGAAGAAAATAAAATCGTCGCTCCTTTTCGGTTTTCTTCCTTCAACAAATCAAAGAATGTCTGCTGCATAAGCGGGTCAAGCCCGGATGTCGGTTCATCCAGAATAATCAATTTCGGTTCGTGAAGCAGTCCCTGGATGATCCCTACCTTCTTTTTGTTCCCGAGGGAGAGATCATCGATTTTCTTGGTAACATCTAAATCAAGCTTTTCTGCCAGCTCTTTGATTCTGTCGCTGCAGTCCTTCTTGTAAAAACTTGCAGAGTACTTTAGTAGATCCATCACCTTCATATTGTCGTAATAGAACACTTCCGATGGCAGGTATCCCACATCCTTTGCAATTTCAGGAGCATGCTCTACGCAGTCTTTCCCAAATATCTTCGCGCTTCCTCCTGTGGGTTGAATCAGAGAAAGAAGCGTGCGGATCGTCGTTGACTTACCTGCTCCATTTGGTCCAATGAATCCAAAGATTTCTCCTTCTTCCACGTTGAAGCTGATATCAGTGATGCCCCTTGATGAACCATATGTTTTGGTCAATCCATTGATTTCAATCACATTCATGTACTGCCGCCTCCCCTTTTTATTTATAAAACGACTTCTTGAGCAGCTCGGTATAAGAGTTTATTTCTGCAATGATTTCTTCTTTATCGATTTCTGCCACCGACATCGTCCTCACCTTCACCTGCTGCTGTTTCGCAAAA
Organism: Rossellomorea sp. ABR4_012; assembly: GCF_056159545.1. Lineage (NCBI taxonomy): Bacteria > Bacillati > Bacillota > Bacilli > Caryophanales > Bacillaceae > Rossellomorea > Rossellomorea sp. ABR4_012. The sequence goes on along the minus strand of NZ_JBSWVK010000006.1, from coordinate 40,772 downwards.
CCTTCGAACGTCCAATAAATAATTTGGATCGCTTTTTCAACATCAATGCCTTCCCGAAACTTCGTCGCATCGATATTGCTGAATAGTTTGGTGAAGCTGCTGTCAATCAGTGATGCCTTTATTTTTTCAATTCCGTCTTTCACTTCCGGCGCATCTTCATGAAATGCACGATTCAGGAAGTTGATCAAATCAGGATACGTCGAAAACATCTCAAGTTTTATGAGAGAAACCTTTCGGATGATCTCGAATATGTCCCGCTCCTCCAAGTCGATTTTTTTATAGATCTTCTCAGCAAACATATCCGATAAATATTCATACAGTGACAAATATAACTCTTTCTTGCTTTTAAAATAATGAAAAAGAATGCCCTTTGAAATACCCGCTTCCTTCACAATCGCATTCGTGGATGCACGTTGGTAGCCATTCTCAGCAAATACCTTCGTCGCGGCATTGATGATCCTGTCTTCCTTTTCAGTATCTAAATTTAATGATTCGAACAAAATAAAAGGATCCCTCCTTTAGCTGGACAAACTATTGACCAATCTGGTCAATTCCATATTACACCTTTTGACCACCGTGGTCAATACCGAATTCAAAGGCCAAATTCAAAGGCCCGTCCCAGAGCACGTTAACGCGTTAACGTGCTCTGGGACGGGCCTTTAGATCAGGTACAGTACTCATTGACAATTTTGATTAGCCGCTCGTTGTTTTCAGAAGAAACGTTCTCTGATAATCTCGCTCCTGCTATGATTGGAGCCCACTCAAGTATTTCTTCCTTTGATAGACCGCTTCTCAGACAGTAGAGCCGCATATACAGTTCGGCGAGTTGTACTGAAACTTGTGAATAAAGTAGGTAGGTCCGGTATACGTCAGCTCGGATATCACCGCTGCTGGAATCAGTCCAGTCGATAATCGTGACTTTGTCATCCGATTTAATCAGATTATTCAGATGAAAATCCCCGTGGCAAAGTCTATTTTCGAATTTCATGGACATAAACTATTCAAGCAGTACAATCTTATATTTCTTCCCCAATCCCTTTGCAGATTCAATTTGCCGGGTCAACTTTTCACTCATGGGTTCAAGGGAATCAGCTTTCATTGAATGGATTCGCATTTGGATTTCGACAGAAAGCCCAATATATTGTTCTGCATTTTCCATGTCTTCAGAAGCGAGTTCTCCTAGCGTTTTTCCTTTAATATATTGCATGATGATTGCCTGTTTACCGTCTATTTTTGTGACGTTCAGTATTTCTGGTACAGAAAGTCCATACGAGTGGGCCAACATTTGCTTTTTTGCTTCATATACAGCTTCCCCATCAGGTAAATGGTCATCGAACAATTTCACCACTCTGTTCTCGTGAAGATAAATGTTTGCTGTATTTCCCGAAGCGATTGGTTTTACCAACTTCATTTGTATTCTCCTTTGCTACTTGCAGCATCCTAATGGATTACCATCAGGAACATAGAAAGTAAAACATTTTGTCCTTCCATGTCCCCCGATGGGATTCACTTATACCCGTTCGAATCAGCTTCCCCCGCAGGATATTCCATACGAAGAAATTCATATGTACCTCCATTCGTCTCCTGCATAAACGTTTCTATCTCTTTGAACCCTATCTTCCTGTAGACCTTGATGGCCCTTTGATTGAATGTGGCGACGGATAATGTGATTTTACCTGGTGTAAAGCGTGCTTTCACAAAGTTCAGCCCTGCAATCAGGAAATCCATTCCCATGCTTCTCCCGGTCAAATCCGGTCTCATACCAAGTCCTATATCATAAATCGCAGGAGCAACTTTGTTGACACTATAAAAACCAACGAATTCTTCCCCTTTATAAACGGCGAACACCTTATCTTCCCGTTCTTCAGGGTCCAAAAATTCAGCAAGGTCCTCTTCATCAGCTTCCATGTCGTAAAATGAGTATTTTCCGTCATAGTGCCAGTTGTATGCAATATCTTCAGCCTGTAGCTGAGTCATCTTTTCAAACCTGTATGTCACGTCAATCGCCTCTATTCTTTTACTCATGAAACAATCGAATCCAGAAGCTCCACCTTGACGTCACCAGGATTCCCGGGATCATTCTCCTTATCATATATCTCCAGATTCCAACCGTGATTCCAACGTTCAAGACCTTGTCCGGAAATCCACCGGTGCAGCTCTTCATAGCTCTTCCTTATCTGATCATTCGGTCCATGATGCATAATGGACGCGTAAGATTGAGGAGGAATAGTCAACGTCACCATTCCTTCAGGGATCTCACCATACTTACCTACCTGAACACCGATCCAATATCCATCTTCATCCGGAGTCGATTCCTCCACAACAAACGCCCCGATTTCCTGTCCATTGTGCAAGATATGCTTAACTTCGTTGACACGTTCCTTAAGTAATTGAGCTGCTTTAGGAATTTCTTCTACATACTTACCACCGTCACACAGGACACGAAAGCCGACGAGCTTAATTTCCTGAAAGGTTTTTATCGTTTTTTGATTGATTGTTTCTTTTGACATCTAAATCATCTCCTAATGCTACCTCAATGTTATTCAGTCGATCAGATCCTTGCACTACAATTAACAGATATCCTCAATGTAAAATCCAAATTGCCCGCTGACCCGACAAATAAAATGCATATAAAAATCATAATTTTATCCATTTCACTCAACACTTTATTTAGAATTTTCCGAACATTATTATATCACAAAAATGGGTATTTGTGGGATTTCTTTAAATTAATGGCCACGCCTTCAACATTCATTCCATTTCCATGTCAAAAAACTTTTGAATAGCATCTTAATTGACACCTTCCAGTCGTTAAAGTCGAACGCGGCGAAGTCTGTTCAAATCGATTTTTTTATGTCAGCCTATTGAAAATCCATCATTGCACTCCATTAAAAACCGATTAAACAAATTACTTTTATATGAATTAGAAACCTTTTATACTTATAATAATCCAGTGAAAGGAATGATAGAGAATGGGTAATCCCAACATGCGCGAACAATATGAAGAGTACATCTCAACATTTAAAAAGAAAGCTTCACCCGAGGTCCAAAACAAAATGAGTCAGGCAATCGCAGAATTAGAGGATTCAAACTCCGGGAAAGGGTTGTCTGCTGGGGACAAAATCCCATATTTCACGCTCCCGGATGCAACTGGTAAAGAAGTGAACATCAAAGAAGTATTACAAAAAGGCCCTGTCATCCTGACCTTCTACCGGGGAGGCTGGTGCCCTTATTGCAATATGGAATTAAGAGCATATCAACAATTACTTGATGAGATTCATGATGCCGGAGCCGAACTAGTGGCAGTCAGCCCGCAAACACCTGATGCTTCCCTGTCAACAAAAGAGAAAAATGAGCTGGATTATGTGGTACTGAGTGATGAAGGGAATAGAACGGCAGAAGACTTCAACCTGGTGTACAAATTGCCTCCTTATTTAGTTGAAATTTATAAAGAAAGAGGATTGGACCTGGAAAAAGCAAATGACAGTGATGAGTGGACGCTTCCAGTCTCAGCCACATTCATTGTCCAACAAGACGGAACCATTGCATACGAATATACCAAAGCAGATTATAAGGATCGTGCTGAACCGTCTGACGTAGTGGGAGAGCTTAAAAAATTGTCGTCAACAGGTCAATAAGCAATGCAGAAAAAAAGACTGAATTCATCAGAATTCAGTCTTTTTCTCTTCTTATTATGGAATTAATACCTCATCAATAACATGAATGACACCGTTGGAAGCCTGGATATCCGCTTTGACGACATTGGAATTATTGACGCGTACAGGGTCAAGTGAGATCGTCACCGGTTTCTTCCCAAGGGTTTCTGCCTGCATGCCATCTTTCAGATCAGTTGACAGTACTTTCCCCGATAAGACATGGTACAGCAGAATGTCCTTCAAGTCCTCCCTCGCTAATAATTCTTCCGCAGTGATACCCAGTTTCTTAAGAAGCTTATCAAACGCTTTATCCGTCGGAGCGAAGACCGTATAAGGCCCTTCACCCTTCAATGTCTCAACCAGGCCGGCTTTTTCCAAAGCAGCGGCCAGCGTCTTGAATTGTCCTGCTTCTACAGCTGTATCGACAATATCCTTATCAGCAGGGGCTTTGGTTTCAGCGGCCATCACACCATTTGTAAGTGAGATCAACATCATGAATACCGCCAACATCAATGCAACATGTTTCTTTTTCATCATCCTACCTCCTGTAATGAACGATGTAAACGATGAAAGAAGATTCGCTTTATTAATTCGTTCAGCAAAGTCTCTAAACGTTTACCCAACAGGTAGTATGTGTCTAATTTACATGTTTATCCAAAATTCCTTTTTATCTTTGTTTTACATTCATCAATCTGACCACGTTTGATTTTCCTGCCTATAATTGCTCCATACATTTTTCAATACGTTTCTTTATTGAAAGATACCTTGTATCTCCATCTATCGTCATATAAAAGCTTTTTAAAAAAATCTTGCTATTGAAAACCAGGAACCTGTAATGTTTAGCATCCAACTGTTCATTTCTGGCTTTTAATTCAGATGGTATATTTTGTATTAAAGCTTCCACCTCCTGCACGTCCAGGCCATTGTTCATCATTTCAACGATCGGGGTAACCACTCTTTCATCCTCTTGTTGAATATAGACGCTCTCGGATACCAACATCTTATTCCATAATGATAGAAGGATTTCATGAAAAAACCCCTTATCCAGCTTTGGATTTTTCACAAGTTCATCAAAGGTGTCAGCGACATGTGCAATACTATGGGCCCAGCCTTTCCCAGGAACATATCCCCTCAAATCCCTCTCATTGTTCATATACTGAATCAAATGACCTTTCACTAAACCAATTTGACTCTTTTCAAGGAAATGATCCTTGTTGTCCCTATATAAAATTAGAGCAATCAAAAGTGTAGTGAAGGCTCTTGTAAAAACGGTATCCGTTCCGTTTTCACCAATCCCCATAAATAATCGGTCATTTAAACTAATTTCCAATAAATTGATTAAGACTTCCGTTTCCAGTTGGTTCTGTTCAATGATCAATTGATAAAAACAGTTGTAAATCAACTGGTCTCTGAGTTCAGCATCGACACTACCAATATGGGTGATCATTGACTTTACAATTGAAAGTCTATCTACTTCCGACCAGCTTCTTTCACCTGATTTAATTGCCGTTAACATACATTTCAATTCACTTTCGTTCAAGATATCTTTACTTAATTGCAGATTCATAGACTTCCTCCTATTTTTCTAATTCTATTAATCAGAATGATTTCGCTTCTTTTACCGGTCAATACACAATAATGGTTGTACCAATTACTTGGTCCAACAGAGAGACAGCATGAAATGAATGAAAGATTAAAAAGAAGCTATTTCTCAGTAGAGAAAAGCTTCTTTGAAAGAGTGGTGGTGTGTGTATATCATCTATGCTGATCAATCAAAATAGGATTCCCATCCGGATCTTCAATCATCAGGCTTCCAGGCCCCTCACTCGTTTCATCTGCTTCAGTCAATAGTTTTATTCCTTTCGCCTTAATCTCTTTCTGAAGGTCTCTGACATCCGTAAAAGATTCAAGATTTTCAGCATTTTGATCCCAGCCGGGATTGAATGTAAGAATGTTCTTTTCAAACATCCCCTGGAATAATCCAATGATATGACTGCCATTCTTCAAAATCAGCCAGTTCTGGGAAATGTCTCCCCCTAGAGTTTTAAATCCAAGATTTTCATAAAACTCTTTGGATTTATGTATATCTTTTACATTAAGACTTACCGAGAATGCTCCTAGATCCATTTCTTCTCCTCCTGATATTGAAAATTCAGATAAACTGTAATTCAAGTGTACACGATTGAATGGGAGAAAACACCAATATTTTTAAAATTCCCTCAATTAGTGCTTAAGCCTATTCCATCAACCACATTTAAGATTACTTAGGGGTGCTTAGCCCACTTTTAATGACAAAGAGGGATTGCAACCTGTTCCCCGTGTTTTTAGCCTCTTTTTCGTATTCAATAAACAAGCTGACAAGCCCCAGCATACTATATTGGTGAACAAGAAATTCATTAACAGGAGGTGAGCTTTATGGTTTCTAACCACAGAAAATGTTCTTGCAGCGTTTTCGATATTTTCCTTGGAGTGCTGACTGGATTGATCTGGTTCCTGCTTGCGGCTTTAGAAGTAATTACAGACGCATTTGCATTGATCGGACTTACCGGCGGATTTGCTGATTTTGTAGCAATATTCATTGGGGTAGTAGGATTCTTAGCAATTGTGCTATTCGGATTCTGCCTATTCAAGAAAATTTGGCACTGCTGTTTCGGAAGAAGAAGAGGCGGCGGCGGTGGCGGCGGTGACTGCTAATGGATCATACTAGCATAATGCTAGATAGCTTGTCACACTCCAGTAACTGACGTACCACTCTAATTGTTTTTTCAGGTGCCCGTCCCTCACTGCGTTAAAGAAAAAACAGTGAGGGGCGGGCACCTGACATTTACTTCAGCTTACTTCTATTTTCTTTACATACACACTTTTTCCAGATCCTATATATATTATTAACTATCAAATCTATTAAATCGTAGTAGTACGAGCGATTACGACAATGAAGCCACTAAAAAATGAGATCATGTCCCATCATGAAAGCTTAATCACTCTATTAACTAAACCGTCATCTTCCAGCTGGAAAACGCAAGCCACCTCTCTTTTTCCTGATAATCGGGCATTATTTTCCCAACAAGCCGCCAAAAGGATCGATCGTGGTTCAAGTGAACCATATGGCACATTTCATGAACAACGACGTACTCGATGACTTCCTGAGGGGCCATCGCCAATCTCCAATTAAAGGTCAGATGCCTTCTTGAGTCACATGTCCCCCACGTGGTTTTACTGTCAGAAATACGAACGGATCGCGGTTTTCTTTTAAATCTGCTCTGATGAATCGAGATGCTTTTCTCTACTAAAGCTTTACACTGCTGATAATAGAAACGACTTAGAGCTTGCTTAATTTTCCCATCCTCAAACTCCCTTACATAGATAAGCAGTGTTTCTCCATCAAACACTACATGGTCTTGGATGATCGAGGAATGTTGATCGATTCTTATGGGGTATGTTTTTCCAAGATACAGGAACGGTTCCCCATGAGCATAGACCTTCTCCTGCGGGCCCGTCATCCTTTGCTCGTTCTCTTTTATTTTCTGCTGAATCATACCCCATCTTTCTTCCAGTAACCTAAGCACCGTTTCATCCGGAGTCCCTTTAGGTGCATGAACTTCTATCATTCCAAAGCTGTCGAGATAAATCCCGATGGATGTGCGGTTTTTGTATTTGATTAAAACGAAGTGTCTCGCTTGAATAAGTGTGGGTCATGTCCTTCATCATTTTATCCCCTATATTTTGTAATTAAAACTTTTGTGAAATGCAGTGTAGATCTAGATCGATTGCCCACGGCTTGTCTATATAGGTTGCATAGACCTTCGTCCAGGTTCCCAATATACTCGTAAGTGAAAAGTTTTGTACGTTCAATTATATCTAAAAACCGATATAAAAAAACTGCAGAAGAAATTTTGACACTCCCCAAAGTGGCAATCTTATAATAGATTACAAAAAGTTTCCTTTGAAGATAGTATGCAGTAACCTGTATAGAACTCCGCTGTTGGAGCCGTTATCCCCTTTCAACATTTCGTCCTCATGCCACTACCCCCGGCTGTTCCGGTTCAAAAAAAGATATCCTACCATCCCCAATAAAAGGACCTTCTGATTCTCCGGAAGTTGATCTGATATGTCTACGATATCATTATAGACGTCGCGAAAGATGTTGGTATATTCGTGCGGGAACAGGCCGTGGTAAAATCTTGCCCATAAATGCCCTTGTGAATCATGAAGGGTGAAATCCCCCGTAAAGCCGGAGCTTTTCACCTCCAGAAGTGTTTCACCACGGGTATCTTTCAACTCTCCCACAATGTTGACCATGCTTTTGAACTCTTCCTGTATGTATGATCCAACAGTCTTACCATCTGGGCCGGAGATTTCGACCACGCTTTGTTTGAAACCCTTTCTCCTGCAGGAAAATAAGACCTCTCCTTTACATGAGGTGAAATGAAGTTCAAACGGGAAAAATGTCAATAAAGAAGACTGATAGAAAATGAAAGGGTACGCCCACCAGGGAATCTTTTTAATATGAAAAGCGCCAATGAAACTGCCATTTTTTTCAAACGCAAGTAATCTCGGCAGCCAGCCAGCATCCTTCTTAATCACAAGGTGATCCAGATCGGTGATGCTGACAATCGATTCTGAAATGTCCGCAGCCTTTACCTTGTTGTATTTACTGCGGCTTGCAAATGCAATTCCGAGCATCATCATAGCCGGTAAGAGCAGCGCCACACCCTCCAGCCACTGCTCTGTCGACTCAGGTGTGGTATAGGCGATGAACCCTCCAGCTATCAACATAAGGGCAGCGAATACGATATAGGCAAGCTTTTCTCTCCGTTTATACATGCTGGCGATCATGTTTGATTCTCCTTTTTCATATATTTTACTATGAATCTCCTAAAAACTCCTTATACAAGCTATCCTGAAGAATGTCCGCTGCGTTCGTCCCGTCCACTCTTTCAACTTTAATCCGGATTCTCCAAATAGTCCGGCATGATAAGATGACCACCCTGTCCTGAAAAAATGGGATAATATTAAAGTTCTGGTTTTCATATGAGAATTCCACTGATTCTTGTGCAGGAAGATCTTCGATATGTAACACTTTAATATTTTTTTGTTCTGAACAGGCAGAAAGAGTGAGCAGCAGGATTGCCCTGATGGTGAGGGATTGCTTTTCATGGATAGGTCGACCACCTTCCAGTATATAGAAATTAGTTAATAGATATACGATAGATGGTCGGAATCGGTTCCAATTTCTCTTTAACCATTTAAAAAGCACCTATCCCTTGTTGGCAGGTGCTTTTTTACAGCAGTTTTGTAGAAAATGAAAAGACGGTACATCCGCTTTTCTGCTGAAAGTTCTGCCAAGCCCATGGCAAGAAAAATTCATGTTCTAAAATATTCCAACCAACTAAGCCAAGGACAATTTTTGTTCAACTTTTTGAAAAACGAAGAAACCGGGGATACGCAGCATAGGCAATGATTCCGCCTGCCAGACCTGCGATAAATAAAATCATGACGTTGAATAGAATATCTCCAGTGGTTCCATTTCGAAGGATGATTTCTTTGTACCCTTCGATTGCCCAGTACTGAGGAATTGCTTTACTGATGGTCTGCATGAAGTCCGGCATCAGTTCGACAGGAAGCCACAATCCCCCAAGCATCGCGCCTCCCAGTGCAATGATCTGGGTCAGAGCGATTCCCATATTCTCAGTTTTGACAAGAACGGAGAGGGCCATCCCCCAACCGGAAACGATAAAAGCCAGCATGATCGACAGGACTATGAGTGCAGCCGGGTCTCCTAAAGGAAGATCGTAAACAATGACACCGAAGCCGAATAATACAGAAATTTGAATCAATACAATGACCATAAAGGGAATCCACTTGCCAATAAAATAGTCTTTGATCGGAAGAGGGGTGCTGGCAATCCGCGCGACCATCCCTTTATCCCTATCCTTTACAAATACGACCACCATGCTAATCATGATATAGAATGCGAACATGATCGTGTAGCCAGGTATGATTTGAGTCACGACTTCTTTATAACTTGTATTCTCATCCCCTGAAAAAATGGCAACAAAAGCGACCATGAAGACAATGGGTAAGATAAAGGTCCAGAACCATAATCCCTTATCTTGAATATTCTTCTTTAATTCTGTCCGTGCAATGGACCACATCGGCGTTCCCTCCCTTTCTATGAATCTCGGAGCTGTGTTCCTGTCAAGTTGAAGAAAATATCTTCAAGCTTTGGATGATAAAGCTCCAGCCTTCGCGGTTCGATATTATGAAGGCGAAACTCTTCGATCAAACCTTGGAGTGCAGCAAGTGGTGTTTCACTTTCCAATAAAAACCCATCCCCTTTTGGCTCAACATGACCGTGAGTGGAAAGCATATCCCGATCCAGATGGTCCCCCGAAACAAATAAAGACGGTTTGTTGTGTTTATGAAGCAGTTCACCCATCTTCCCGCATTCTACGAGCTTCCCTTTATCAATTAGTCCGATACTGTCACATAATTGCTCCACTTCCTCCATATAGTGACTCGAATAGATGATTGTACTGCCGTCTGCTTTTAATTGATTGATGATGGAGAAAATCGAATTTCTCGATTGTGGATCGATTCCGACAGTAGGTTCATCCATGATGACAATCGAAGGATTATGGAGCAAGGCACAACCAATATTGAGCCTCCGTTTCATCCCCCCTGAAAACGTCAACACCTTGTCTTTCCCCCGTTCCTTCAACCCGATCTGCTCTAATACTTCTTCCGACCTGCGCTTTAAATCCTTCCCTTTCAAACCGTATAGACTCCCGAAGTAAGTCAGATTTTCTCTTGCAGTAAGCGTTTCTTCCAGACAAATATCCTGTGGTATGTAACCAATCCTCCGTTTCACCTTCAGCCGATCCTTAACGACTGAATCACCGTGGACCATGATATCCCCCTCAAAGCTTTGCAACACACCAGACAGCATCTTCATCAAAGTCGACTTTCCAGCTCCATTGGGTCCAACAAGGCCGAAACAACTTCCTTCTTCAATCGTAATATGAATCCCATCCAATGCTTGTATCACACCATACCGCTTACTTACGTTGACAACTTCAATCACTCAAAACACCCCTTTCATCACTTGATCTTCTACTAATATATTTTATTTAAATGAATATACGAATCTATTTTGGTAAAAGTTTCATTTAATTCTGAAGGTTGATACACAGACCTTCTTATTATGAGGAGTCGGCTTTAACAAAAAACAAACCTAAAAAGAACCGGTTTATAATGATTGGGCCGTTCAATTTCAATTTGGCAACATCGAGAGCCCCCCTTATTCGTCAGAAATAAATTATGTTAAGATAAAGAATACACAATCAGACTAGGAGAATGACCATGAAAAAGACTTTAGATCATATTGGCATTGCTGTCAGAAATATAAATGACACTATTCAATTTTACGAAAATGTACTCGGCGCTACCCTGATCGACCGTTACAGAAGCGATGCGAAAGGCGTCGAGAGCGAAATCGCAATTATGGACGTAGACGGGGCCAGGACTGAATTGCTTGCACCGACCAATAATGTGACATCACCGATTGCCCGTTTCATTAAGCAAAAAGGAAAAGGTGTTCATCATGTTGCCTATCGTGTGGATGACCTTGATGCTGCTTTGGCAGAACTGAAGGATCAGGGAATTCGCGTATTAGAGGATAGTCTCCGCACTAACAAACACGGCCGGCGATTGATATATTTAAATCCGGCTGATACAGAAGGGACGATTATTGAGTATTGTGATTATCCGTGATGATTCTGGCTATTCATCTTTAAAGGAAGTCCTTTCAAATAATTTCTTCTGATGAAAATGTCATCATAAATGATCAGGCTGAAATACGGGTTAAAGGACCTTGACCCGTTGAGGACATATAGAAGGGCAGGCTCCCTGATTTGGGGGAACCTGCCCTTTTTGATGATTTCTTCATGGTTGCTGTAAAAAGTTGATTATTTTAATCCATTTCTTGACTTACGTCCAGTTTTTCTTAAACACAACACAGTTATTTCGGGTTGAAGATGCACTTGGTAACGAGTTATGATCCATTTTCTGAATTTATGATCCATTCGACAAAAAATACGCGCCGTTTTCTGTATTTATGATCTTGTTAAGGAAAATACGATCCATTTTCGAAATATATGATCTTTTGATAATCATTCTAAACTGGGAGTGTGGATCTAACTCGATAATTGGAGTGCCAAGTTCAGGTAACTAACCAAGAGATATGCCTGATTGCTTAGATACTTTACCTTCTATCCCAATAATCTGTCAACGATTTTGACGATAAGATTGTATGATTTCAACGTATTGTGTATCTCCCAAGCCAAGGTCTTTGAAATTTTGGATTAGGGCAGGTACGAGCTCCTTAATCGGGACGTCTTGGTGCTTCTGAATATACAACATTAGATCACTATCTTTCTTTAAATAATTCAGATAAAGGTCAATCCCCTTCTTTAATGGGCTTGGTTGAACTTCCTGAGGGGTCGTTTTATGAATTAGAACGTGTTTGTAAAGTGGATCATATCCTTTTGCCTTTAGGTTGTAATGGCTTACAGGCTGAAAATCATCACCGACAAGCTGGAGGTCGATTGAACCTTTATTATCTGTTTGGTCTAACCAAGCAAGTATGGTGAGAAGATTGATTTGACAGAACATATCCTCATCAAACCATAGTGTTATGCGATCAAAATCTTCACTAAAAAGAGGCTGCAATGGCAGCAGGGTGACGTCAGCATATTGTGCCGGCGTTACATGATGAACGTTCGCACGTATTTGCGTGAATTCATCGGAAAATATATCCTCGTGAGCACCCCCATAACACATGGCCTCGTTAAAGGGAATCATCAAGTCGGGTTCAAGAAATTGTTTTTCTTTGAAATTGTTATACATTTCTGTTCCATTTAAAATATGTACTGTTCTTGTTCCAATCACATTGATTCCTCCTGTTCTATTTACATATATGTTGACTTCGTTCGAGCATGTCCTCCTTCCGATGCTAATATGACCGCACTGGCGAAATGAGATGCAGACAAGATGAGTTTTCAACAGGCTCGATTAATACGGGTTTCATCGAACCACCGAAACTAAACCTGATTTCTTCCTCTTTTATTGTCTTTAAAGCTTCCATCAGAAAATTCCCATCAAGTGAGATGCTTAAATCCAGCTCACCCTCAATGTTCTTTATCGTTTGTGTTTCTTCTATCCGCCCTATTTCTGAAGAGTTGGAAGAAATCTTTAATTTCGTCCCGTCTTTGATTTCCAAGTGCACATTGTTATTCTTCCATTCACTTGCAAAAAGACAGGCTCGATCGACCCCTTTTAAAAATCTCTTTGTTTCAAGAGTCATGATCGTCTTCGGGTCTTTTGGGATCAAGCCTGAAACGTTTGGATAATTCCCCTCGATCAATCGTGAATAAAGAGAGGCAGTATCCGACTTAAAAACCATATATCGATCTGTTACATAAATATCGATGAATCCCGTCTCATGATGGATCAATTTCATCAGCTCATTTAGGCTTGAACTTAGGACAATGAATGAACCTGTAATATTTGAGTCAATTGTCATTTCTCTTAATGCCAGACGGTGGGAATTCGTTGCAGCACACGTCAGACGGCCTTGTTGGAATGACAAGTGGACCCCTGTCAAAACGGGTCTGACTTCACTTTTTGATACTGCAAAAGCTGTCTGTTTAATCAGCTCCATTAATTCAGTACCAAGAATTCTTATGTGATGGGCTTCGTCTATTTGAGGAAGGCTCGGGTATTCTGCAGAATGAAAGCCATTGAGTTTAGTAACAATTTCAGCTGATTTCAAAGTAGCCACGTGTTTCTCGTTTACTTTTATTTCAATATTATCTGGTAATTTCTTCACTATTTCACTTACATATTTTGCATGTATTACAACACTGCCCGTTTCCTTTACCTCTAATACCTTCTCGCCATCGATCGTCAAGGGAATCATTTTTTCAATGATGATATCCGAGTTGCTTCCGATAAGGATCAAGCAATCTTCCGCTGCAGTCATCTTAATCCCCGACAAAATGGGAAAAGGTGTTTTTGAAGATACGGCCTTTTGAACGTCTGTTATTGCTTTATTGAACGTTTCACTATTAATCTTACATTCCATTAAAAAGTCCACCTCATTTTCGTTGCTACTTAAAACATTCGACAAAATTCACTAATATTCCTTTACTGGAAAACTTCCTCCTTTTTCTTCTGCTGTCTGCTGTGTTCTTTTCATCGAGGTCCGCCACCGATTTTTCCATTACGATTTTCTATCATTCTGTTTACATAGGTTTCTTGTAAAGGAAAATGTGATAAAGTCCTCCATATTCTTCTGCAAAAGAAAGGATGTGCAGTAGTGAAGAAAATATCGCTGATGTTTGCAGCTGGACTTCTGATACTGGGGGCGTGCTCGAATTCTTCAACGTCAGAGAAGACCGGAAAGGAAGTGACGTCTTCAGAACAGGACAAGTTAGATCTGGCAAAGAAACAAGAAAAGATTGAGAAAACGAAAGATACGAAAAACAAAGAACCCGAACACCCTTTTACAGCGCTGAAACCTTCTGAAGAAGCTGTGCCTCTGAAGGAGCGCCTGTCAAAAGAGGAGCAGCAAGAGTCTGATCAAGAGGGACAGGATAAGAGTCTGGAACGATCGGTTCCTGCAGGGGAAACCTTGGCTAAAGGGAAAGAAGATCCCTCCGATGGACCATTAAAGGATCATCGGCTGGTCACTTTCTACGGTACTCCACAGTCAGAGAATATGGGAATTCTGGGCACGATGGAGCCGGAAGAATTTATGAAGAAGCTGAAGGAACAGACACAGGCCTATTCCGACGCTGATCCCGAGCGTCCTGCGGTGCCGACGATTGAGTTAATCACGACGATGGCACAGAATGAGCCGGGTCCGGACGGGGATTATGTGCAGATGACATCGGAAAAGAATATTGAAACATATGTGGAGCTTGCAGAGAAGCATGACGCGCTCGTGATCCTCGATATCCAACTCGGAACGGACTCGGTCATGAATCAGGTGAAAATGGTGGAGAAATGGCTGAAACACCCGCAGGTCCATCTGGCAATCGATACCGAATTCCACGTCGCTGAAGGAGAGAAACCAGGCGAGGATCTGGGGCAAGTGGACGGAAGGGAAATCCAGGAGGCCGTCAACTATGTATCGGAGCTTACAGAAAAAAACAACCTGCCGGATAAAATGGTCCTCGTCCACCAATTCACAGGTCACGTATTGACGCATAAAGAGGCAATCCAACCGACAGACAACGTAGAAGTCGCCATCAATTTTGACGGCTGGGGAGCAGCTGCGGACAAGCAGACCCTGTACCGAAAGTATATACGTGATGAACCGAACCAGTATGGCGGCTTCAAGATCTTTTATGATAAAGATGAACCTGTGTTGACGCCTGAGGAAGTGTTGAAGATGGATCCGAGTCCTGCCATCATCAACTATCAATAATGACCAAGGAAGTATGGGGACGGTTGAACTGTCCCCATACTTGATCTGTGGTGAAGTAAAAACTCGTCATTCTTTACACTCATTTCCCTTTTTGACCCTTAATCATTATGACTGCCAGGGTAACAAAACATATTGCCCCTGAGAGGTAAAAAACGAATGTCACCATTTCCAAATTTTCTTCAAGTCCAAAGTAATACCCTATCGATGCTAAGATTAGTCCAACAAAAAACAGCAAGTACTTACTCATTCATATCACCTCTAACCTCCTAATTTTCCACGGGTACCATGGTTCGTTCTATAAATTTTTGGACTATCCCACGGCCCCGGGGTAGCCCGTGCCACTTTTACCTAAGATTATTATAAGTGAACCTCATAAAACACCAATTCATGCTCCGCCACAAATCCCGCAGCTGTATACAGACGTATAGCCTTCATATTTTCCACACTCACACAAAGTGATATTTCATGGATAGTGCCCATTTCAAATAATCGTTTTACTGCAGCTCGGACAAGTAAACCACCGATTCCAGTTTTCCGATGATGAGGAGAGACAGCAATGTATTCAATACTCCCTTCCCCATGTTGGCGCGATGCCTCGATATACACATAGCCGGTGAGTTTGCCATTTTCACCATGGGTGGTCAGCAACTGATTTTCATTATTCAGTTTGTCGAGTATATCTTCACCGCTATAATATGTATCAGGGAAGGATTCTTTGTGTAACGTTAAAAATGCTGCCTTTTGTTCAGGGGTATACGGGGATATTCCACTAACACCGTGCAATTGAATCGTTTCTTTAGAAGCCTTTAAGGTAACACGTTCTCCCAGGTGGATACCATTCAATAATGAAACGAAGTAAATGGAATTCCTGTTTAATTGATTTAAGAAAAAAGAGACGTACCTCATTTCATACTTACCGAGCATCACCAAGGATTGTTCCCATAATGAATCGGCAACATCTTGCCAATCTTCGCCTTCATCAATAAAAGGGCCCCAAACCTCTGCAGTTTTCTCCTCAAGATCAAAATCAAACCCAACTGCTCCCACAATCCTGTCATCCCGGTACGCAACAATGAATGAATCCTCAAGTTTGATATCAGAAAAATCGTTCAAAAGGGTATCTAAGATTTCTTCTTTTTCTTCCCCACAATAGCCCACATGGCTTGAATGTCTCGTATTTATTTTCTCAATAAATAATGCGAGCTTTTCTGCATTGACTGGTGAGTGTATGGAAATGCTCATGTTATCCCTCCTCTTTTTCTCCATTCCTTGAATACCATTAAACAATCGTACATCTAGTGTATTCACAGGAATCTCTCTGCCCTGACAGATTAAAATTCCATCATGTACCTCTTTCATAAAAAAATTCATAGTTTCTATGAGTTTTTCTAAAAGAGTCATTGGATGGGTACAAATCCAACCGTGTCTCCCTATATTGGAACTCTCCCAATCAAGTACCTAGCAACCCCATTTGAAATACCATGAAAATTGCCATTACCAAGATCAACAACTCAGCCATCGTCAATATCGCTTGTTTTGGGTATTCACTATGTTTCCATTCAAAAAATGCTCTTACTCCATAATCCACTATCATGAAAAAGACCACACCGATCAAGAATAAGTACACGTGGTCTTCATTGTAGAACAACAGAGCCCAGCTAAAACCAATAAGAGTGACTGTTGTAGTAATCCTTATCCATTTATCAATTTTGCCATGCAGGTCAT
Organism: Rossellomorea sp. ABR4_012; assembly: GCF_056159545.1. Lineage (NCBI taxonomy): Bacteria > Bacillati > Bacillota > Bacilli > Caryophanales > Bacillaceae > Rossellomorea > Rossellomorea sp. ABR4_012. Next base: position 23,900 of record NZ_JBSWVK010000006.1, on the reverse strand, counting down.
TTATATGATTATAGGAAAACCAGTCTTTTTTTAGTTTTTCTATTTTTAATAACTTCCTTAACATCAACTTAATGAATGATGTAAGTATTAAAATACCGACAACAATGATGCTGAATTTTATCCACCAAAGCATCTAATTCCCCCTGTTACTGGCAAAAAAGTTGTTTATTACACCGTAGACTCCTTCCAATTATTTCAAATATCTATCACAGAGACAAGGGATTTTTTATGAAAAGAGACTTACCCATCCTGGTCCTGGATAAGTCCCTATTTCCATTTTCCTTAAAAAGTACGGATGTTTGACTTGGCCAGCTTAGACCTAAAATGGATTGAACGAGCTTCATCTATTTGATGGATGAACTCAAGAAGAAAGCCTCAGGGTTCATTAAGAACTTGCCTGGGGCTTTTTAGTTTCCTTATATTTTTCAAATAACGTCCTATAGGAAGCAGTGACCAATACGATTCCGAATATGATCAAGTAGATATCAGGTAAACCCGAAATGACAATGGATAATAGAAAGATAGCAGAAACAATAAAGAAAACACTTTTTATCATTTTTTGCCGATATACCATCATGATCACATCCGCTGCTGCAAATATCAGTAAAGCAACCCTGATCACCATAAGATGGTCCGTAAAGAAGAAACTGATGGCGATGACAATAGCAGCAATCGCATCAATCAAAATATGCCATTTGATATCAGACAAATTTCTTCCCCCTATCTTGCATCAATATTTCCTCGCATAATAAACCATATTCAGGAACACGACTGATATATAGAGGGAAGCAATCAGGAGCAATAAATGATATGCAGAAAGTTGTACGGGTCCCACATAAGGATTAACCAGGGCCATCAGGATGATGATGATGCCGAGCATCCAGAAGTAACTGACGAATACGCCCCGTTCCCTTATTTTCTGAGCGCGTTCATCCTTCGCGGCAAAGTGATCGGATAAGTAGGCCATGCAAAAGCTCATGATGGTAATCGCAACGGTCATAAGGCCTTCCGGGAACTTCCCTGCGGATATGTAAGCCCAGTTGACAAGACACGCATTCAACAACAAGATGAAACCCAGAATCAAAAAAACCGTTTTTTTGTTCTTCATTCGTTGTCCTCCTCATAAATAAAAATATCTTCGATGCTGCACTGAAAAACACGCGCAATCTTGAAGGCCAGATTAATGGATGGATTATATCGTTCTCTTTCCAGCGAGATAATGGTTTGTCTCGAAACATCCAGGCGGGCCGCCAGCTGATCCTGGGTCATCCTTCTGTCAGCCCGCAGTTCTTTTATCTTATTTTTCATCCATTCACCTTCTTCGTGTAAAGTTAACTTTACGTACAGTTTACTTTACATCTTGTAGATAGTCAATAAAGGTCTGGACCACCGGTTTTATCCCCATGACCCTCCCCTTACTGTTTTCAAAAACCGCTGAGCGGCTGGGGGCAGGGACTGTTCACGGTCCAGGCTCACCAAGGCGATCTCTCTATAGAATAAAGGCATATCATTTGGCTCGAGTTTCACCAGTGTCCCTTTTTCAATGAGATCCCTCACCATTGACTCTGTTAGCAGCGCTGTTCCCTGTCCATGATGGACGAATTCCAGTGCTGTGGCCGGCGGCATTTCGAGTGACTTCCTGCCAAAGGACATATTCGCCCTTTGCCAATGCTTGCTCTCCTCACTCCAATCCGTCATGATGTATGGTTCACTGTTTGCGAAAATATCCTCTACCCCATAACTCATCATCCCGTCTAATGGGTGGTCACGATGGGCAACGAAGACCAGGGGTTCTTTTATCGTATGAAGCTTCTTCAGGTCTTTATTAAAAAACGGGGACGTGATCATCCCCAGTTTGACAAACCCGTCATAAAGCATGTCGATGATCTGTTGGTTATGACCTGTATGGATGGTTATGTCGATATCTGGAAAAACGGTGTACATTTCCCTTACTACCGAGGTAAAAAGACCGGTTGAAAAAGTCGGAAGGGTACCAATCGTGATTTCCCCTCTTTTGCCTTCTTTTATGGATAAAGCTCTTTCTTTCCCTTTGTGTAATACGTCGAGTGCCTGCCTGGCATAGGGAAGGAACCCTTTTCCTAAATCCGTCAGCTGCATTTGTCTACCGGCTCTGACAAAAAGAAATCCCCCTATATCTTTCTCTAATTCTTTTATCCGCAAACTGATCGTAGGCTGAGACACATCCAGATATCTCGAAGCTTTGCTGTAGGACCCGAGCCTCGCAACCAGTTCAAATGCGATTAGCTGATTGATTTCCACAATACACCCTCCCTACTATAAAAAAATTTAATAGTAACTATAACTGATATCAGATTGTTTAATAGATATAAGAAAATTATAGTGGAAATACAGAAACAATAGGAGGTTTTTTATGAAACTGAAAACAAAATTCCAAAGCATACTGGACACCCAGTATAGCCGGCCCACAGGAGTGCTCGGCTGGTTGATCGGGGAGAAAATGGTCAGGCAGCATAAACTAGAGACGATGTGGACAATTCAAAACCTGCGCCTTCAGAAAAATGAACAGATCCTCGAGATTGGATGTGGTGCGGGGCTTGCATTAAAACATATTGCCTCGCTAAACGGTGGTTACCATATCACCGGATTAGATATATCCAAGACCCTTCTCCATTCCGCTGCAATTCGCAACAGAAAAGAACTCAGACAGAAGCAGATGACATTAGTCCACGGCAGTGTTGAAGAACTGCCCTTCACTGATGAGCAGTTTTCAACAGTGTTCTGTATTCACTCGGTTTATTTTTGGGAGGACCTAATCAGATCTTTTGAGGAAATACACAGGGTACTAACGCCTGGAGGCACCCTCATGATTACACTTTGCGATGGAAAAAACGGAGAAGACTGGAATTCGATAAAACGTATGCTCCAATGTAAACTGATCCCGGTTATGGAACGATTAAAGTTCAGAGAGATCCAGGTATTGGGCGGTCCGGTTTCACGGGGGTATCATACAGTTGGAGTTTTTGGGGTTAAATGATGTTCTCCCCCAGCGGCACATTTTTTAGAAAGAACCTTAACTTAACAAAATTTGATATTTTTAAGTTACAAGAGCGGCTTTTTTCATTTTTTTGATTCATTATGCTAAATTCTACTAAATTAATTGCCTCAAACGAACCGCGAAGGGATCCTGAAACCAAGAATATGAATTTATGAGATTTAATTGGACCGCTTTTGGAGTAATTGCGCCAGAATCCTAATAATTGCGCCGCTTCCCGGAGAATTGCGCCGAAATCCTGTTTATTGCGCCACTTTGTAAGATATTCGAGCCAGATGTCGAATTTTCTTTACATCTATATCCGCCTATGGCCTTGCCCACCTTACAAGTAGTAAATATATTAGTAAGTGATCTTCAATACAAGCATCCGGTATCCCAAACAACTATCCACTTACATATTTCATACACTAAAACAGCATACTTTTCAGAACAGCAAACTTAAGAATAAGAAATGGCTTGGGGAGGACTCCCAAGCCATTTGATCACTAATGGATCTCTTGTTGAACCTGCTGGATTTTCTGTTGTGCTTTCTCAAGTTCGTCTATAGCAAAACGACAACCTTCAGCTTCACTACTGTTTGAATTTACTTGCTTCAAATGAAGATGTGCTTTATGGATAATATCCTGAGCTTCTTGCAATTCGCTTTTATAATTCAAAGTCACTCATCCCTTCAGTCGTTTATTCTTATTTATCATTCTCCATATTCCATTGAAATACACATTATCAGTCTTAGCTTATATTCAGATTTGGCTAGACGAATGTGTGGAACATTTCAAAAAGAATGATTCAGTCGACAAAAGGACCACAGGACCTAGTCCCCCTACAAAAAAAGCAAAAAAAAGAGCGTGTCCACCAAAAGGTAAGCACCTCTGGGGACAGCCTCTTTTATCTTAGGTTTTCTCAACTACATTAATTTAAAGTCTTACACGCATTTAGAGTAATCGTCTGTGGAATACTTACTCCACCGATTTATGCTGTTTTCTCTAATGTCATCTTCTCATCATTTTTTGTAAGAAGCGTTGCGACAATCAGAACAATGATGGCAGCAGGTACTGCGATGACAACACTGTTTAATTCAAATGGTTTTTGGAGAACAACTTCCCAAATCAGGGTTGTTGCTACACCAGTTACCATTGAGGAAAGACCTCCGATTTTCGTTACACGTTTCCAGAAGAATACCGCCAGTACGGCTGGTGTGATTCCTGCTCCATACACCGTGTAAGCATACATTTGGACACTTAGTACGCTTGGGAAGTAACTGATGATGACAAACGCCATAACACCCAGCATGACAATAAATGCTTTCGTCATATTTAGCTGCTTTTCTTCTGTGGCATTCGGATTGATATAATTTTTGTAGATGTCGTATGATAAATTAGTTGCTGCTGACAAGAGGTATGAATTCCCTGTCGTGATAATAAATGATGCTGCAGCTGCAACTAAGATTCCACCGACTGCCAATGGCATGACAACCGTTGTGGCCATTAGAGCCATTCCCGGGTCGATGTTAGGGAATAGTGAACGTGATGCAAAAGCGATTAATGAAATCGCAGGTGAAATCAATAACATAGCGATTAGCCAACCGATTTGAGCCTTCTTCGCAGACTTATCTCCCTTTGATGCAGCTAAACGCTGATACATGTTCTGGTCACCAAGTAGTAAGAATAATGAAGGCAGCAAATACCCCATTAATTGAATCGTTGATAGTTCTCCCGTTGCTGACATATGCGTTTGGGGTACATTTGAAACGATTTCACTCCATCCGCCAGCAATAATAAAAATTGTTGGCACGGTAATGATCAAGCCGCCAACCATTAAAAAGCCACTTAATGCGTCCGTTTGAGATACAGAACGAAGTCCGCCAATCATGGCTAAGAAAATGATCAAAGCGGCACCTATCATAGTACCTGTCTCTACACTCATCCCTGTCGTCAGATTCAAAATGAATCCAAACCCTTTCATTTGATAACTGACAATACCAACATACGCCAGGATGATGATGACACTTGCTAAGTTTCTTGAATGCTTACCGTATTTTTCTTCTAGGATACCTGATACTGTATACTTACCAAACGCTCGAATTTTCGGCGCAACAAAATATAAAATTCCGATTCCTACTAGTGTAGGGATCATTAATAGTAACGAGGGAACAACACCATAGCTGTAAGCCATGGACGTCTCTCCGCCGGAAATACTTCCGCTTCCGGTCCACGTCGCTAACAATGTACCCATTAACACGAACGGACCTAAACTTTTACCCGCAAGGATAAAGTCCTTTGAATTTGACACTTTTTTAGACATATAAATGCCGATACCAACCATCAATACTGCATATATACCAATAAACCATAATAATTGTGGATTTGATTGAATTTCCATTTCTTTTCTCTCATCTCCTCATTTTTTTGCTACCTTTTATACCATTACATTTTTACGTTGCAACGTCGATTTTTGTAATGCAATTGAAAGCTTTGTGATAGCTTTTTGCGTGACGTAAAACACTGTAACATAATTTTTACATGCTTAAAAATCCTGATTTATCGGTTTTTTTGACGTTATTTCACCCGTAGATGCTGATTTCAAATTATTAAAAAAATTTTGCAGACCCTTATCTTATCAATCTAATTTCATTTATAAAAAGACTATTAAAATTCTGATAACTCCCAATTGAACAGCACAGAAAATAGTCGTATAGTCCCGAATTTAAAATCCGTTATATAGGATTATAGTACTTATTATTTACCAAAATAAGGGCCTGACCCCCGACACTTTAAAGCTATACTGTGTCGGGGGTCAAGCCCCAATATCTTTAATCAAGAGCGCACTTTCTTTAATTAAACAAGAATCTTTTTAACGTGTATTGTCAAACATAAAAAGATTAGAAATTTAACACGATCAAGTGTTTGCTTGAATGGAGTTTTTATAATATGAAAGTCATATATCTTACTGCTGAACTTATCATTGGATTTTTCCTTCTTTTTATTATCGTTAAGCTTGTTGGGAAGAAAATCATTAATCAAATTACCCCTTTCACTTTTATTGCCGCTATTGTATTGGGAGAATTACTTGGTAACGCATTATACGACCATGAGATCGGTATTTTTTATATCATATACTCAATGGCATTATGGGGATGCTTACTTTTCTTGGTCGAATATCTTGGACAAAAGTTTTTAGCGTTTCGAGGCATTTTTGAAGGGAAACCGTCTGCTCTTATTAAAAATGGAATAGTGGATCGAGAAGAATTGAAAAAAAACCGAATGAATATCAACCAGCTGCAAAGCCTGCTTCGGCAAAGTGAAACCTTTTCGATCCGAGAGGTTGCTTTTTGTTATTTAGAATCGAACGGCTCCATTAGCATATTAAAAAAGACAAAGTATCAAAAAACGACTCAAGAAGATTTCAATATGCCTGCAAAATCTGTTTATGTTCCAGTTACGTTAATTCGCGATGGGGAAGTTTTATGGGATGAACTAAATGATTTAGGTTTTAATGAGTCTTGGTTAAAAAAACAACTCAAGTCACAAGGTATTGTTGATTATAGAGATATATTTGTAGCCGAATGGCTGGAAGATGACGGGTTTTTTGTACAAACGTATGAATGAACTCCATGACATTCCGGTATTACAAAATACCTTCCCGTCGACAACAAGGGCCTGACCCGCGACACTCTAAAGCTTTCCCGTCTCGGGGGACAGGCCCCAATATCCATTACTATTGAGATCTCAATTTGAACAAACGTTCACTAACAACCCCCACTAACATCCCAACAGCGATTGGCAGTAGAGCAATCTCAGTCTCCGAGAGTGATATTTTTAATTTAAGAAAATCTATATCAGCTGCAAAGCCTATGATATAGAGGAATATCATCGCTCCAAATGAAGCCATTAACGGAATCCAAAAGGACTTACCCACAACTTCACCTCCCTTTCATATAATTAATTGCTCAACTAATGCCCCCGTTATTTCAATTAGACTACGGAATACGGTTACTTATTCTTTTTAATACGTGAATGCCTTGAGTCAACTGCACTTAGAACAAATAAAGAAGCAAACCCCAAGATAATAGCCTGTATAATCATCGTGATCCAATTACCAATAGGGAACAAGTGTGAAAACAAAAATAAAAATAATGGACTAAATAATGTTAAGGACAGTCCAATAAAAAATGCCTTCTTTTCAGGTAGCGCTTTAATTTTAACTAACATGTTTATCACCCCACAAACTTCCTTATTGACAAAAGTAAACGAACACAGGGAAGGTTCAGATACTACGAAGCCTTCAAGAAAACCTTCCCCTCACACTTCCGACTCACGACCAGCTTATGTGCAAGGGCTGGTTCCCTAGGTCAAATACACTCGCAATCAGAAGCGTCACTTTTTTCAGTAGAAAAGAGGTCGAACACTTCCTCCGCAACGGGCCTTAACCTTCTTTAGCCGTATAAACGTTTTTCATTTATAACTTACTTACAATTATTTCAAATCATCACAACTTACTCAAGGAAAAACATTCAAATAAAAAAGAGCTTTCCCTGTTCAGGAAAAGCCCCCGATTGTTGTGTACACCACACTTTTGATCCTCTCAGCATGATCCACACTTTCTTTTGATAGCCTACACACATTTTATAAGGAAAACTTAAAAATCAATGCTGACCCCCTGTTACAAAAAACTTCGTTATGCAAGGGGGGCACTCACCTCATTACTTATTTTCTCTTTCCTCCGTTTTAAGGGCCAATTTTTCAAGTCCGTTTTGAGCAAATTCCACATCGGTCTTCGGCATCGCTTTATTATTCTTACGGTCCTTATTCTTCTGTTTAGACATTTTTTCACCACCCTTTACGTTCTGTTTATATCGTGCACATGGATGCCGGCAAATATGAGGAAATTCAATTTTTTGCCTGGCGATGAATGATTATAAGCCGATTCCAACTGGAATCGGTTTAATTAACACTGAAGTCAGGGGCTGGCCACAGAATCCCGAAGGCCCGTCCCAGCGCACATTAACGCACGCACGCTGGGACGGGCCTTTGATTTATAGATACTTACTCTTCTCTGCTTCCTCACCCTTATGACGAAACTCCGAAGCCATATTCCTCTTCATTACCCACCTGTACAAGTCAGGAACAAACCGGCTCACTACTAAGGACAACTTCGCAACCGGACTAATATAGATCCTTTTTCGATTAGACAGAACCCCTCTTACAATCTGTTCTGCCACATAATCCGGAGTTAACACATTCCCAACAGTCTGCTTCTCCTGTGACACATGCTTCCCATTCCCGCCAAACGCCGTACGCTCCATGGCTGTTTTCATGAAGGACGGGCACACCATGAGGACGTTGACTCCTTCATCCTCCACTTCCGCACGAAGCGTCTCGAAGAATCCATGAAGCGCATGCTTGCTGGCAGCATACCCGGTTCTCCCCATCAACGGTGCAAACCCCGCCACACTTGATACAACGACATATGAACCCTTCGATCGCAAGATGTGATCGAACGTATAATGAGTAAGGTTGATCGTTCCATTGATGTTCACAGCGATGATCTTCTCCAACACTTCCAGGTTTGTCTCCTTAAACGTACTGCGGTGGGAGATGCCGGCATTATGGATGACCATATCGATGGAGGAACCTGAACGCTCAATCTCACCTACCATGTGCCTGCATTGATCTTTGTCCGCAATGTTGCATACAAAGGTGCTGCATGGAATGTGTTTCTCCTCCAGAAAACGTTGCAAGTTCTCAAGAGCCTCCACATGCAAATCCAATGCAATGATCCTGGCTCCCCTGCTGCCGAATGCAAGACAGAGCTCCCGGCCTAGTCCGCCTGCGGCACCGGTGATGAGAATTTTTTTTTTCTTGAAAGAATCTCTCTCTTTCATCCAACTCCCCCCTTTTTCTTTATGTAAAAAAAGGCCAGTAGCCACTGACCCCACTTTCCCTACGACGCAGTCTGAGTCGACTCTTTCCGTTCACTATCGGTTCTCTTTTCTAAAAAATACTTGAATACTTCCTCAGAAGTAAACGACGGGGTATATCCAAATTCCGTTTTCAATCGTTTATTATCAAGGACTGGCCGGTACCGTAAAAAGTTCACTTGTTCTTCCCCGTACTTGGTCAGGGACAATCTTTTCAAGACAAACAACGCCGATTTCAACACCCATGCAGGGATCCGCAGCACATGCTTCCCGAGGATGCCCGCAATCTCATCAATCGAAAGTGCGCCATCCCCTGCGACATTAAAGATCCCCGTCTTGCTTCCTGTGATCCCCCTGAGCAGGCATTCCACCACATCTTGATCCCAGATGAACACAAACGGGCTGTCTGAACCAGAGACGCCTATCATCATTTTCTTATCGAACAGCGATGTGATCTGATTCTGGGTGGACTCACCAAGGATGGTCCCGATCCGGAAGACCACCTGCTCGAGTTCATGGTGGTCTTCCCGATACCTTGCCAGCATCTCCTCCACTAAGCGCTTATGATACGAGTAAGCGAATTCCTCATTTCCTCGGATGGGATCTCCCTCTTTGAGCCACTCCGCATTATCGGGATGATAGCCGTAGGCCGCCCCGCTTGAAGTAAGGACGATACGCTTCACCCCATTTGCCACACAGGCTTTCAGCACATTTTCCGTGCCGAGGACATCAACGGAATACTCGAATTCCCGGTTGCTCTTCCTCCCCGGTGTAACAATCGAAGCAAGATGCACGACGGTTCCAATTTGATGCTGCTTCATCACCTCATTCACTTTCTCCGAACGAATATCCATTTTTACAAATTTAACACTCGGATGGTGAACGCTGATCCTCTTAATATCGGCAGCGACGATCTTCCATTTCTCATCCGTATGATCGATTCGTTTCGTTAACCGTTTCAGGAGCGTGCTGCCAAGATAGCCTGCCGCTCCCGTGATTAAAATGTTCATGCCTGAACCCCTCCATTGACCGGCGGAACTGCAGCTGGTTCCCTTTTCGACCAGAAGGCTGCAATCGAAAGGCCTGAAATCAGATGCCACACGCCCCACCATGCGGCCACGATCGCCATTCCTCCGAGACCGTCAAAGAAATTAAAGATCAACACCAAACCGAGGCCCGAATTTTGGATCCCCACTTCAATCGCAATCGCTCTCCGGTCACCTTCAGGCAGCTTGAAGGCACGAGCTGTAAAATAACCGGATAGGAGAGCGATAAGATTTTGCAGGAAAACAACCAGGACAACCATACCGACAAATTGGACAAAATAAGTAAAGTTCGCGACGAGGGAAGCTAACAAGAATAAGACAAAAAAGCCAATCGATAAATACTTCATCCCTTTATTCACCTTCATCGCCCAAACAGGATAGTTGTATCGGATGAGCATCCCGATGACAAGAGGAAGCCCGAGCATCAGAAAGATCGTAAACAGCATATCAACCGGATTAATGGTAAACGTTCGAAGCAGGGACTCCGTTCCCTGATAAAGTGATCCCCAGAACATCACATTCACCGGGGTCAGGAAGATGGCCACGACCGTTGACACAGCTGACATCGAGATGGACAGCGGTGTATTCCCTTTTGACAGATACGTAATGAAATTCGACAGGTTTCCGCCCGGACAGGCTGCCACCATGAATAGCCCCAGTGCAATGCTTGGAACCGGATTAATCAACGAGACTAATAGAAACGTGAAAGCAGGCAGTAATAGAAACTGTGCGGTCAAGCCGATCAACATCGGTTTAGGGGTGGAAAATGTCCGCTTGAAGTCTGCCAATCTCAAATCCAGCGCTACACCGAACATGATGAAACCGATGACGATATTCAAAATGGTCAGCGTAGTCGGATTGAAATTCAGCTGAATGGAATCGATGCCCATTATTTGCCCTTAGGCTCCTGGTGCATATCTTTGAAATACTTCAGGCCGGGCGCCCACATATGTTTTACTGGATCGACATCCACATGGATCACCGAGCACCTGCCCGTTTCCAACGAACGCTCGATGGCAGCCTTCAGATCCCTCGGATCATTGACATGCTCCCCATGCGCCCCCATGCTTTCCGCCAGCTTATCAAATTGGATTACCCCCAAATCTGCATTTATCGTTTCTTCCGGACTTAATGACTTTTTAATCAAAGTCTTCACTGGTTTCAACGCAAATTGCTGGTTCATCTTGACCATCCCCCACTGCTTATCGCACATCACCAGGAAAATGATCTGCAGCCCATTTCGTACGGCCGTCTCGATTTCCTGTGGATGAAAGCCCATGGCACCGTCCCCGATGATACAGCAGACCGGACGTTCGCGGTTCGCTGCCGCTGCCCCTATTGCCTGCCCCGGCCCTGCACCGAGCATCCCGAACTTATACGTGGACAGGACCGATCCCGGTTTATTGACCTGATAAAAGAAGTTCGACCAGATCACCGTGTTTCCACCGTCGAGCACGAACGACGTCTCATCCGGGAACACATCCTGGCAAATGGACGGGATATGCGCCGGATTCATCGGAACCGCCATGTCTTCCAGGTGCTGATCCAGCTTCTTGCGGTTCTTGTCTTTTTCAGCAATTATTCTCTGGTTCCTTGCTTTCCGGGAACCTGTAGATATTTCGTTCCTCCGTGCCAGCAGCCGTTCGTGAAGCTGGGTCAAAAAGGTCTTCACATCCGCCTGGATGGCGACTTCCACAGGCTTATTGGCTCCGAGTATCGCAGGATCCAAATCTACCTGGATAACTTTTTGATTTTGATTCCAGTACGGTGCCTTCCCCCACCAGTCAGTTTCCCCGAGCCTTGAGCCGAGGACCAGCACGACATCCGCTTCATTCCGCAGTTTATTGTTCACCGCAATATGGACCATCGGCAGCATCAGCGGGTTCGTCTCCGGGATCGCTCCCCTTGCAGCCCAACTCGTCGTCACCATCGATTGCAGCACCTCGGCTGTCATTTCCACTTCTTCATAGGCACGGGCATGCACCACCCCGCTTCCCGCATGAATCATCGGATACTCCGCGTTAACAAGCAGATCAACGGCCCTTTCCAATTGTTGCTCCGACGCACCCGGCATCTCTGTCACCCTGTACTGATGAGGCGCCCAGAAGGATAGGTCACATTTTTGCTTGGAATTTAAAATGTTCTCAGGTATATCGATATGGACGACCCCTGGACGCCCTTCATAGCATTTCCTTAGAGCCGTCCGCATCATTTCAGGGATGCGGTCGAATGAAGGAACGGCTTTGCTCCATTTGGCCATATTCGAGATGACTCCCGTCTGATTGAAGCACTGATACGTACCGCCGCGATCAGGATACATGATCCCGGTCCTTCTTGAACTTGTAATCACAAGCACCCGGTTCCCTTCGCCTTCCTCCACCACGAGACCGGGCAGGATATTCGCCACACCAGGTCCGTTACTTGCCATGCAGACACCGAGCTTCCCCGTCACCCGTGCATAAGCGCCTGCCGCGTGGGCAGCACTCGTCTCATGCCTTGGCGTGATCAACTCAATCCCATTACTCTCAAGATTAGAATAAAATCCGAAATATGTTCCATCAATGATGCCAAATACCTTCTCAACCTGTTCCATCCTTAGCATATGTGCAATTACTTCGCCGCCCGTCATCTCTCCCATACTTTCCCTCCTGAAAATCAAAATGTTTAACTCCTATATGTAAACCGTCCACATACAAGTAAACGCTTACACTTAATCCCTGATTCTCTTTCATTCATCGATGAACCTGTATTTCCATCAGCAGCTTTCCATATATCCTCTTAATATCGCTCTCATCCGGTATCCGCCGATTCGTGGCGATGCCATTACCTGATAAGGCGTCTTTTATCAATAAAGGGATCATCTTTTCAAATTGATCCCCTTCCTGAAAGTACGTAATACCATCCTCCCAAATCCGAAACCGATTATTAAAATGACGCACCTTCATCACGGCACCGATTGCCAGCTTCATAGAGTCGTCCTCTTCACAACCGAGTGCACGGCCGACTTCTGCGTAACGCTCCTCACAAACCCCCAGTCCAAACTCCATGACAAAAGGCATCAATAAAGCAACACTCAATCCATGCAGCAGGTGGAACCGCGTTCCCAAGGGCCTGCCTGCTGCATGTGCTAGATTCGTAGAAGCATTGGAAAATGCAATCCCAGCGTAATAGCTTCCGAGGAGCATATTCTCCCTTGCCTCGAGATTCTTCCCATCCTCGTAAGCCTTGGGCAGCCATTTCCCGATGATCCGGATTGCTTCAAGAGCAAAGAAATCACTCATCGGCGTGGCCTTTGTGGACACATACGCTTCCATCGCATGGGCGAGCGCATCAAGACCGGTATAAGCGGTCATCTGCTTCGGCAAAGTCACAGTCAAAGCAGGATCCAGAATGGCCGCATCCGGAATCAAACTTTCATGCCCCGGGTTCTTCTTCACCTTACTTTCCTTATCCGTGATGACGGTCACTTTCGTTGCTTCCGACCCGGTACCGGCAGTTGTCGGAATCGCAATCAAAGGCAGCCGATTCAATCGCTCCATCTTTGGTATCGAATCAAGTGTCGCTCCGTCATTCACCCCCATGACAGAAAGAGCTTTGGCCAAATCGATAACACTCCCGCCGCCAACCGCTATCACACAATCAGCACCGCACTGTTTGAACTCAGTCAAGGCTGCAGCCAAATGCTCAGTCGTCGGCTCCCCCTCCATTCCTGAAAAGACTGTAGCTTCCAAGCCACTCTCCAGAAGAATGGCTTCAAACCGGGAGTGGAATGGTTCCTTCATTAGCAACGAACCTGTCACCACAAATAAATGCCTGGCCTGAAGTTCTTCCGCCACTTTCCCCAATTCCTGGAATGCCCCGGCGCCCGCCTTCAGCCTTCTTGGGAGCCATAAGTCCTTCATCTACTCAAATACCCCCTCTCATTTTTTTCGTTTCGTCTTCATCCGAAAGACATACATATCGGGCCTGAATACACTCGTGTAATATTCAACAGTGTCCCCCCGAGTATCCGTCATCAACCGTTCCACACACAGAACATTAGATCCAAACGGGATATCGAGATCGACCGCATCTTCTTCACTGACAACCTTGCTCGATATGAACTGCTCCGCTTCCTCCAATTCAATGCCCAAATCGTGTTCAAGCAAGTCATAAATCGTGGTCGCTTCCAGATCATACTCCGCCAGCTTCCTGCCGATCTCCTTGGAATAATAATGCCGTTCGATTGCAATCGGCTTAGCGTCAGCAGTGCGAAGACGCTCAATCGTGTAAAAATCCTCCACATTCAAGATGTCCGCAATCACTCCGCCTTCTTTTACCACCCGGCAGCCGAGCAGCTTCGAACCCGGTACCATTCCCATCTTCCTCACCGTATCCGTCAGGCTATTCAGCGAATCCAGCCATTCATGCACCGGCGGCTTCTGAGAAATGAATGTCCCTTTCCCATGGATTTTTTCCAGGATCCCTTCCGTGACCAAATGAGAAATCGCCTCCCGAATCGTCGTACGACTCACCGAAAACCGATCCATCAAATCCCTCTCACTCGGAATCCGTTCCTTATAAATCCCCTCCCCAATTTCTTTTGTCAGAATATCCTTGATCTGCAGGTGATAAGGCACAGGATTGTTTGTATCGATCAAATGGGCTACACCTCTTTCGTGAAAAATACATCGCGACGTCCGTACCAGTATCGACAAAATTTAAAGCCTCGTTGGTGTTTAACACAGGCTGTGCGTATAACTAAGTGTATGAAATTGAAACATGTTGTATGAGTTTTTATTATGTAGTCTTTGTTGAAGTAGTGTTAAAAGAAGTTTTTTGTTTGAAATGTGATTAGTGGGTGAAATCTAGTGAGTGGTCGTATTCTATTCTTTAAATAGAACAGATGATGTAACTAAATAGTATTATATTTCTGAATATTCAGCAAGTTGTTTTTCATATTTTTATCTATTGGCAGATATATATATCGTTACCATTCACATCCCATCTTTTTAAATCTTGTTCCTAACTTGAAATCCTAAAAAAAGAGCATATTCATCCGTTTGCTAAGAAAACGAATGAATATGCTCAATCTTCCTCCCACTTACGAAAAAAGTTTGTTTCATTTTGACTGAAAAAAAGTTCACTTCAACAGTTATACTTGATCCACCCAGTACATCTGCTTGTTTCCAGTTGTCAGATCCACAGTTTCAATATAATCCGGCACTTTATCAAATGTGTGTCGGGCCCATTTTACAACAGATTGTATGAACGTTTGGATTTGCTGCTCCATCGGATAGACTACATACTTGCGGACGCTGAATTGTACAGTACCCTGTCTCACGATCAAGTATTCCACTGAAAAATGCTGATGAATTTGTTCATCATACATTTCCCAGAATGTGCAGACCCACTCATTCTGGTGTGTTATTTCCTTCTTATCTATACTTTGCATTAAATGATCAATGATTTGGGCCAACGATATATAATAGCATCCATTTGAAGGGAATTCTTTCCGATTCAAAGTAGATTGCAAATCGGAAATAGCACTCAACACAGACAGCATCGTCCGCTCACTACAAGGAAGCTGATATACCTTCGATATAACTTCATCTACAAATGATTGCAGGTCATCCTTCCAGTTACTAATCATCACTTACTCTCCACTCCTCTTACTATGTATGCATATATTTTAATTGATAATGATTATCAATGTCAATAATATGATGCATTACCAGTAGCCAAGCCTCCTTACGTTCCTGAGTACCTTAGTGATAAATCATTTATAAAAAAGTAGAGTCGGAACCGTCCCCACTCTAGTCCAATCTCATTGAAGCAAGAATGTTTCAGCTAATTCAACCTGATCCATCAACACCACATTAATGCTCGTTTAACTGAATCACTACGTAGAAAAGGCAGATGACTGCCTGATCCCACTTCACCTCGATCTCTGATGGCCTCGGGTTGGAGTTAAATGGGGACGGTTCCCATCCTACTTTAAAAGGAGAGTGAATCGTCCCCTCACATCCTTAGAGTGAGATGCTTACCGACAACCGTTTAAAGATTTTTCGACATGTAGCTTGAATAGTCAAAATGTGGCATGTAAATTTGGAAAGTGGCATGTAAATTCTAAAAATGGCATGTATTTTTAAAAAGTGGCTTGAATGTGGTACAAAACGGCTTGAATCGTTTGTTTGGAACACATAAGAACCAGCTCCGCGGCTTACATCCATCCTCTTACCCGGGGTCTATTGCGATTTATGCTGACTTTTCAGGATTTATGCTGAAAAAAATGAGTTTATGCGGACTTTTCAAGATTTATGCTGACTTTTTTCGTTTTATGCTGAATTTAACAAAAATATCCAAATTCAAACAAGACATTTTCAGTTAAATCAGGACGGTTCCCATCCTACTTTTTAGTTATCTATAAAAAACGTTCTCTTTGCCACCCGATATATATTTGCGAACAAAAAAATAGAGCGGGAACCATTCCCGCTCGACCCTAACTCAGCAAACTTCCCCTCACCCAAGCCCGATCCCGAAAAGGTCCGATTGGTATTTGAATCAAGGTGGTCCTGCCCTCTGAATCCAGTTTGTAAATCCGATCCGTCAACGTCGTATCAAACCCAAGCAGCGGGTGTCCGCCAAACCCGGCAGCGGACGACGCCAAAAGCAGTCGCTGTACAAGCATTCCGGCTTCCATTTGCATGATTCTGTAACCTCTGTATCCCAGGGTGTCCTTATCGTAATCTTTGTTCCCTATGATATGAAGGCACATTGGCACCTGAAGCAAATTTACGTTATCAAGAGACAGGCCCGTTTGCAGCTGAAGACGATAATCCCCTGTCCCGATTTCCCGCAGTGAATGGCGTTCGCTGTCATATGCGTATGCGCCATTTTGTATGCCTTCCACATTATAGAAACAGCCATAAATTGAAACACGGGGTACTCTATCGTAAGAAACATCGTCTATGTCACTTCTAAAAGAGTGAGCTGAATTTTTCAATAAAGCAGCCAGCGCCTCCTGACTGACCTTCCCCATGACAAAATCCAGTTCCGGTGAATGGCGATTTTTGCATGCTTCAGCAAAATCATACGGTAAGCACTCGATCTCGGGCAAATGGATTTCTTTCTCTCCGGCTCTAAGCCCTAGTTGTCTCCCGAGTTTCTGGAAATCACCTGTACAATCTACTTTGGAAGCTTCATTTACTGCCAGTAACATAGGAAACTTTCTAACCTTTTCAGACCGTTCAAAGTGTTCTGCTGAAATGGCCGGCAGCTCCCGGCATAATTCGTCAGCGGTTGATGTCCTTGCTGTTCCCCTCCCGTTTCCAGCCCAATTCGTTGCAGCAGCCGAAAGTGGGATGACGCTATAGACGTTTTCCTCTTCCTCGGTCAGTCCAAGCAGATGGTTGAACGCTGAATCCAGAAATTGAACATACACCCCTGACTCGAATCCAAACCGTTTCGCCGTTTCCAGCAGCTGTCCCATCAGGACGCCGGCATCCAGTCCCTGCAGCCGGTAGGAAAAGTTATTGTATTTAAAAAAGTTTTTCCAAAACCTTGTGGAGACAAAGGCTGTGCCGAAACACGATGATATGTCGCAGCGGTTGCCGAGTGCCCGTTCTACGTACGAATCAAAATTCCCTTCCCTGAGTAAGTCGAGGCGATGACGGGCGGCATCATATTGGTAGATTCCATCGGGCAGATCATCCAGCTTCAAATAGAGGTATAGTTCATTCGGATACAGTGCCCCTCCGGATGGAGCAAAACGCCGATAGGAGTGGATGGGGTAAGATTCCTGCTCGGGTAAATCATCAGGCTCCATCGACTGGCTCACCCCCGTGATGCCATAAACATACCAGAGAAAATGACCGATCCTTTCTAAATTGGGTTTTAACGGCGGCTGGCTCCCGGTTAGCGATAGCGGTACTTCTAGAGACAATGGCACACCTCGCAATCCCCGGTACAGCTTATAGGGAAGAGGCGCATCCTCCCAGTCCGCTTCCCAGTTCGGCTGATTGGCGCGCTCGATATTAAATTGCAAATTGTGCAGAAATTCTTCCAGACTCATCCTCCTTACCTCCCAGCACCCTAAGGGAACGGATGCGGTTTTTGATTGAGCTCTTCAAATGTCAATGGCCGGTCGGCATATCCCAATTCCGCCGGGACGTTAAGGACCCTTTCAAGTCCTGTCAGACGGGTAAGATGCTGCCCGAATGTCATGGGAAGCATGCCGGGAATCAATACTTTCACACAGTGCAGGCCGTTCTTTTCAAGTTCAGGAGCGGTTTGGTCAACGACAATGACATCAAGGTTCCGGCTTCGGAATGTGGCAAGAATATCCTTCAGGTCATCTGTAAGATCTATGTGATCGGACGTCCATTTGAATTCCTCCTGGAAACTCCGCAAAGGCAGGCTGTCGTTCAGTAAAAACCCCAAACGTTCTTCCGCTTGCGGCAATCCATACAGCATGCCATGATCATCCATCTGCCTCACCAAAGAATCATCGTAAAGCATTTTTTCATAGTTTGCCTTGTTCTTCTCCAACTTTTCATCAAGATTCAGCATCATCCCGGCAAGCTCCTGGATCGCGCTTTTTGCCGCCCTTACAGGATCCAGGTGGGCACCTGCCGCGAGGATCAGATTCAATCCTTCATCCTTCCTGTTCTTTGCCATCGCAAAGACGCTTGGAATTCCGTGCTCCATTGTGGAGTTATACAAATAGAGATCATACCCTGCGACTGCACGCATGCGTTCAATCATTAACTCCAGCTCCTCGTCCCCTGCTGTAAGAGGATCAAGACGCGGAAGGTTGAGCTCTGCATACCAGGTCAAAAGGAATGAATCCCGTTCGACCACCTCCATGATTCCATAAAAAATCGCTTCTTCCCTGCTTCCGCCAAGGGCACAGCCATTGGACGTTTCATAGACAAAACCGGATGAGCCGCAGCCCAGACTGTAATAGCTCAGGAGCTCAGGGACGAGAATCTGCTGCTCTTCGATGAGTGAATAACCCCACACCCAGTCAATCTCCCTGTCAGGGTCAAACTTTTCAAATGGGAAACCCGCCATAGCGTACTGTTCGTCAGAGTGCACGCCGACCTTCAGCGGATTGAGTGCCTGTTCTTTCACATTCCGGTAGCTGTCATGGATGACAGTTCGTTTGCCGCGGGGCTCCAGCCCGCAGTGACGCTCCAATCCTTCAAGGATGGCAGTCAGCTCGCTGTCCGAGTAGACTTGCGTCCGTCCGGCCGTCCCTTCATCCCCGGAGAGCATCGGCATATTCACACTCGCATCCGCAAACGGCGTCACCAGATCATACATTTTGCTGTTAAAAAGTCCGGTCCGGTTATCCAGATAGTCTTTTATCAAAACTTGTTTCAGTTCACCCAGGGGAGTACATCGGAAACTGACCCTATCGATTTTCGGGCTTGGCTGAAGGGAAACACGGGCTAATTGCGGCGAATCATCCGGTATCAGGCTGCAAACCCGGCATAATGAGTCGGGAACGAAGGAGTGCCAGGAGCTGTTTAATGTTTTCAGTTCGGTTAAACAGACCCGTCCTTCCGAATGTGCCTTTTCACCTTCAAGGACCCTGACAGCTTCAGATGCGATGATGTGAGCCATATGCAGCAAACCGGTATTCGAAGCCCATGGGTCTTTCATCATCCCACCGACTTCAGCGAGTTTCCCTTGTACCTCCCGCATCTCATGTCGTTCCTTTCCTCCAAGGAGTCGCCGCAGATCTGCACATTGGGAGCATCCCGGTGTGCCGGGCCGGACCAGGGGCCCGATGATCCCATCCCCAAACGCAACGAAGCCTCTCAGCCACGGTACCTGAGCCTCCCTCATCACTTCTTCTGCCTGATGATGAACAGCTGGATTCCACGCGTCATCCAGGGCCAGCACCAAATCCGTACGTGCAGGGAATCTTTTTTCAAAACTGCTCTGCCTAAACACGGGATACCGGGCTGAAATTTGCGCACAAACACGGTCCGCAAGCAGCCCCTCCCCCACAATCACCACGAAAGAACTCATTGGATTTCCTCCTCTCGCAGCAGCACAGCAAACACACCCTCAAGCTCCTGTTTAAAAACAGGTTCAATATCCAGTTCATACACCGTTAACTGCTTCTGATTCCTTTTCAAAGTTGCGATTGCATCTTTTAGGTTTTCAGGCTGGATACCGTCTTCATTGGCTGGAATGACTATTCTTTCTGCACTACTTTCCTCTAACAAAGCGGAGACCGGTTTTGCGTCGAAGGCGTCCAAATCGTTCTGAGCTTGAAATAATGCATGCTGCAGAGATTTACGCAGCGCCAGGGTGAGAGATAAACCGGTATTTCCATACCAGCCCTTCTTCCCCCGGACATAGACGACAGGAAATCCAGCCAAATCCTTACCTATTCCAATTTTTGGCTCTTCTTGCATCGTGCTCAGTGCCTTTAGATAAAAACGGCATCTTTCATCCTCAACCCCATCTAATTCCAGACGGGTAATGGTACTCTTTTGAACCGATTCCCTTTTTCTCAGCCCATCAGTCAAACACTTCTGAAAACCGCGTCCAACGCATTCTGCAAATGTCGCACCCGCTCCGATGGCCATGTATTCATCTGTCCCATGAGGAACGACCGTACTTCCCAATCTTGAAGCGTATGCCTCTACTCCTTGTAACCCCGCTTCCCGTCGTGCTTCTTCATGTGTCAAGCCGCTGCAGATTACCTCATTCAGCAGTTCTGCCGGACCCCCGGACAGGACATCGACCGGCTGGACACGGCATTGAGCAAGTGGAAGCTGCTTCGTATCTCCTTCCTCCCATACATGAAAAATCCCAGTCTCTTTTGACGTCAGCAGACTGAAGAAATACAGCATTTTTTCTCTATCAATTCTTTCAGAAGCCTGTTCCAGCCGAGTTTCCAAACTCTGAACAACTTCAGCAGCTCCATTCCCAGTCTCCAGCGGATGCGGTAAAAATGAATGCCAGCTCCCTTCAAGCGTTTCTGCATCCAGGAGAAAAATTCTGTTTCTCTGATTGGATTTTGTCACTCCTGTTACCTCTTTGAATAATTCAAAGACAATCATGTTCGCAAGCATCGCTCCGGGAATCGCCGATTGGGCACGAGCCTGATTTTCTTTTCTTAATGCAGTGGTGTGAATGCGTCCCCACGCAGATTCCCAGCCAGCCTCGGAATCGGGATGGATGATCGGTCCGGCAATTCCTTTCTGTTTGTTGCAAACCGCCGGAACAAACAGCTTCTTATCCTTCCTGCAAATGGCATGAAGGAGCTCCAATTCCTGGAGGTTTTCGTTTTGGGTCACATATAAAATCGAATCGAACGGCTGCAGGGTCTCCCGCCATCCGTCTTCACTGAATCCGATTTCTACAAGCTCCAGCTCCGGATCTGTTTGACGGGCATGGTCCACAAGCTCCCTTAGCCGCCTTCTGTTCGTGGGCATCTCATCGGTCATGAGCACCTGCAGATTTGACAATCCAGAGTCAATCAGCGATGAAACCAATGAAGTCAGAAAAGGACCAGACCCCACTGCCAGGACATTTGAATCGCGGTAGATCTCAAACCTTGCAGCTCCCGAACCTTCCAAACTATCGACAAATTCAATCTGTGAGGCGAATTTTTTCACTGCATGTTGGGGCAGCTCGTGCGGCAGGTCCCTGCTCACATCCCGTACAAACCCATTCCCATGCAAAACCTCCGCGATTTCCATCACCCTGTTTTTATATGGACCAGGCAGTCCGTTCGTCAAATACTCAAGAGAATACTCCCCATTGAACATCGGCAGCAGCTTCTCAACCCATTGATCAATCCCGCTTCCTTCCATCCGGAAAGAGCATTGGTTGTTCCTAAAATAAACACCGCTGTTTGGTTCAGGGAGGTAAAATGTATCCCTCTTTACTTTCAATCGCATAGAAGGGTCCAATTTTCCCATATCGCTCCTCCTTCCCCCCGCAAATATCCATTTGTATTGTGATTATCTTTACATCGTATGAGTCTTAATTTGTCCTTTATGTATAAACAAAGGCCCCTGTATTGAAACCTACAGGGGTCCTTTTGAACACTATATTCTAAAAGCTGATTAACGCCCGCAGCGTCCACATCTGCCGCATCCTCCGCATCTTCCACATCCGCCACAACGACCGCATCCGCCACAGCCTCCGCAACGGAAGCATCCACCGCAGCCAAAACAGCTGAAGAAGCATGCGAAACCAAATCCAAAACAGCCTCCAAAACCAAGGAAAATACGTTCGTCATTCGGATCATACATATGTTGATCCCAAGATACAGGCTGTGTTGCCTGGAAATCACCTACATTCAGACTTTGAAGTTCATGGTGAAAATTATTCATCCTCTTCATTACCTCCCAAATAAATTAGCCAATGGCTCTCACACAATTAATCTTTCTAAGAAAAATATTCTGTCATTAGATACATTCACTAAGAATGTGAACACTCCCAAACAATTTATGTCATTTTGCTGGGTATTGTTACTGATGCAGAAGCCTAATTTATAGGGACATAATGTAATGGAGAACACAAAAATACTCCAGTCAAGGGACTGGAGTTTGGACTATATATCAGGGTTTATGGAGTTAAAACGGCTTTATGGCTTTCTCGTTTTTACCAGTTTGAGGCTGTTTTTCAATTCTTCTTTCTTCCGCTTCCTTAGGAATGTTCTTAAGGTGTTTATTTACTTCTTCCACTTGATTTGTCGTTCTGATTTCATCCATTTTCAAAACCTCAATTCACTAAAATTTTTGATAAAAATAGTATGCAGCAGTAAAGGAGATTTTATGTCTCCTGTAGTCAAAATCACATGTTTTTTAGCACCGCAATTTACAAGCTTTTTTATACAGTGTTATTTAGAAACGGAACCTAGAAACAACTTATGTAATAGTGCGAGATGCTTGGCGGCAACAGTCAATTATGGACGGTCCCATCCTACTTTAATGGGTAGAGTCAATCGTCCTCTTTCTATCCTCTTTATCATCCTTATTTAGCAAGATGCTTGCGGTAACAGTTTAAAGTTTTTTCGACAAGTTGGTTGATATATGGGAAAAGTGGATTGTATTTTTGAAATGTGGCACGTAAATTCGGAAAGTGGCATGTATTTTTAAAAAGTGGATTGAAAGTGGTTCTAAGTGGATTGAATCGTTTGTTTGGCGGCCATAAGAACCGCGTCCGCGGCTTACATCCGTCCTTAGACCCGGGTTCCATTACGATTTATGCTGAATTTTCAGGATTTATGCTGACTTTCTTGGACTTATGCTGAAAAAAATGAGTTTATGCTGACTTTTCAAGATTTATGCTGACTTTTTTCATTTTATGCTTAATTTAACAAAAATATCCAAATACCAAGATAATTCTTATTCCTCAGAAGCACGAGAAAGAATTGTCACCGCTCTTCTTGAGTAGGTCAAGTTACGCTGTCTCCCCAACCCGCCCCGTGCCTACGGAAAAGAAGCACGGGAACCTCTCCCGCGCCTCTTAAAAAAGTAGAGTGAAAACCATCTCCACTCTACTCACACCTTTATTTTCCGCCCCTTCCACGTCACAGAATGAAAAACATTCACCCGGATGAAGGAATATAGATAGACTCCTGCGAAAAACAAAAACAGTATCGGATAAAAAGGGAAAATCGCCCATCTGAAATTACCGACCCTGCGGGCAAACCATGCCATTTGAATACTATAGAGGATATACAATGCCCCACCCAAAAACATGGTGATGGGGTTCCATTCAATAATGGAAGAGATAAATGCACCCGCAGTGGTCAAACTGCCGGAAATCCAGACGATGACCATCAGCATAACGACTGGATGAGTAGACTTGGAACCGACGGCAAAACTTTTGCACCAGCCTTCGATAAGGCTTCCCAAGCCTTCCGGGTACATGCGCAACGAGATGA
>NZ_JBSWVK010000005.1:0-332872 GCF_056159545.1 Rossellomorea sp. ABR4_012 | reverse complement strand
AAGCGCCTTTATGGCTGCCCTGTCTTATGCTTGTCGCCTCTGAACAAGCCGCCTCCGCTTTTCTACTTGTAACTCATTTGTAACTCCTATTCCCTACTATATGGTCAAAGCTATTTTCGCTTTAGTTCATAAACAAGGGGGATAAAAGATGAAGAAATCAATGAAGTGGTCTGCTTTGATGATTCTGCTGTCATGCATGCTGGTTGTGTCAACGGCCTGTAATTCTGAATCAAGTAATGGAGGGTCGGGTGATGGATCGTCGGAAAAAGAAACCGTGAAGATCGGGGTTCTAGCTTCGTTGACGGGTGCTTTGGAGTCGTATGGCAAACAAACGCAAAGAGGGTTTGAGCTCGGGCTGGAATACGCGACAGACGGGACGATGGAAGTGGCCGGAAAGAAAATAGAAGTTGTCTTTGAAGATACTGAAACAAAACCTGAAGTGGCAGTGCAAAAGGCCACTAAATTATTGGAAGAAGAAGAAGTGGATTTCCTTGTGGGGTCGTCAAGCTCCGGGGATACACTGGCGGTGCTTCCACTTGCCGAAGAATATGAAAAGATCATGGTTGTCGAACCTGCAGTTGCTGATAGCATTACAGGTTCAGAGTTTAACCCATATATTTTCAGAACAGCCCGTAACTCTTCACAAGATGCGGTAGCCGGAGCTGCTGCCATTGCAAAGGATGGAGTGAAAATCGCTACACTGGCACCTGATTACTCGTTTGGACGCGATGGGGTAGCTGCTTTTAAAACAGCAGCAGAAGAATTAGGTGCAGAAATTGTCCATGAAGAGTATGCAGATCCTGCAGCGACGGACTTCACTTCCAATATACAAAAAGTGATAGAAAGCAAGCCGGACTATCTATTTGTCATTTGGGCAGGTGCCAATTCACCTTGGAATCAAATTGCTGACATGAAGCTGCAGGAGAAAGGGATAAAAATTTCTACCGGAGCACCGGATATCGCGGCATTGTCTGCAATGGAACCGCTTGTGGGAATGGAAGGATTTTCTGTTTACTATCATGAACTTCCGGATAACGAAATTAATGATTGGTTAGTCGAAGAGCATAAAAAGAAATATGACGGAGAGGTTCCGGACTTATTTACTCCAGGAGGGATGAGTGCCGCGATTTCAATTGTGGAAGCCCTTAAGAAGACTGAAGGAGATTTGGATCCGGATACCCTGATCCAAGCGATGGAAGGGATGAGCTTTGAGACTCCTAAAGGGAAAATGACATTCCGTGAAGAAGATCACCAGGCACTGCAGACCCTTTATGCTATCAGGCTCGAAAAGAAAGAAGGGGTACCATATCCAGTACCTGTTTTAATAAGGGAGCTTTCACCAGAAGAAACAGCTCCTCCAATCTTGAATTAAGGCAGACAGGGTTGACCGGCTTGCCCTTTGCTCTCATTCCATTAACAGAGGGCTCGGGTGCGGTCAGCCTTTTTCATAACAATAGACAGAAAAAAAGAGGTGAATCTTATGAACATATTAGAAACAAAAGATTTAACGATTAAGTTCGGCGGCCATACAGCGGTTGATAACGTAACATTTACTGTTCCGGAAAAGGAATTTAAATCAATCATCGGTCCGAATGGGGCGGGGAAAACGACTCTTTTTAATTTATTGAGCGGACAATTAAAACCGACAAGCGGTGATGTTTTCCTTAAAGGAAAGAAAGTGACGAATCTTTCACCTACGAGGAGGGCACGTCTCGGAATAGGGCGTTCTTTTCAAATCACCAATGTGTTTCCTAATCTGACAGTTTTGGAGAATGTAAGACTGGCAGTGCAATCCAAGCGGGGAATCCGCTATATCATGCATCGTCATAAGAATGGTTTTGACGATATCATGAGTGAAGCCCATCGATTATTGGAACTGGTGTTGCTGACAAAAAAAGCTGATTTTCTAGCCGTTAATCTGGCGCACGGAGAAAAGAGGAAGCTTGAGATCGCCATGCTTCTGGCACTGGATACAGAAATCCTCCTGCTTGATGAACCGACTGCGGGAATGTCTTTAGAAGAAGTGCCGGCAATTCTTGACGTGATTCGAAATATCAAAGAACAAGGAAACAAAACTATCGTTTTGATTGAACACAAAATGGATATGATCATGGATCTTTCCGATTCGATCATGGTGTTATTCAATGGAAGATTACTGGCCGATGACCACCCGAAAGAAATCATGAAGAATGAACAAGTGCAATCGGCTTACCTGGGAGGGCTTTATGATGAGCACACTGCTTAAGGTAGAGAACATCGAAACCTTTATCGGGCAATATCATATCCTCCAAGGGGTCTCCTTTGAAGTGAAAAAGGGGGAGGTCACCGTCCTTCTCGGCAGGAATGGTGCAGGGAAAACCACCAGTCTCAGGAGCGTCATGGGACTTACCCCCCCTTCCTCTGGGAAAATCATTTATAAAGGGGAAGAAATCCAAAGGCTGCCTACTTATAAAACAGCAAACAAAGGAATCGGTTATGTTCCGGAAGATCAAGGGATATTCGGCGATCTGACCGTTGAGGAAAATATGAAGGTAGCCATGAAAAAACAGGATGGCGAAACGAAAGACCGTATGGAATGGATAACCGATTTATTTCCTGATTTAAAGAAGTTCTGGAAGAAAGCAGGGGGCAATCTCAGTGGGGGACAAAAACAAATGCTTTCAATAGCGAGAGCTTATCTAAATAACAATGAATTGATCCTGATTGATGAACCGAGTAAGGGGCTTGCTCCGATAGTCGTTGAAAAAGTGATGGAATCAATCGTTGAAATGAAAGAAAGTACAACGATCCTGCTTGTTGAACAAAATTTCATCATGGCAAGCAAAATAGGGGACCGCTACTATATCATCGATGATGGAACAACGGTTCACAACGGGCATATGGAGATGCTTGTGAAAGATGAAAACATGAAAAAGAAATATCTGGGGATTGCATAAGGGAGGGGATCAAATGGACCTCATCATCAATTTAGCGTTAAACGGCCTGGCTACAGGCATGCTGATTTTTCTATTAGCGGCGGGTTTGACCTTGATTTTTGGATTGATGGATGTGTTGAATTTTGCCCACGGTGGTTTATTTGCTTGGGGAGCCTACAGTGGTGTTTGGGTTTACGCTGTGACAGACAGCTTTGTATTGGGGATTATCGGAGCCATTGTCACAGGGCTGATTCTGGGGATGATAACCGAAAAATTCATCATTCAGCCGGTGTATGGAAATCATGTTCAGCAGATTCTAATCACCCTGGGATTTATGCTTGTTCTATCAGAACTGTTGAAGGTCGTTTGGGGGCCTAATCAATTATCGATGACCGCTCCGGATTATCTTGCAGGCAGCTGGGTGATCGGAGATGTCATTATCATTAAATACAGACTGTTTATTATCGCTGTAGGCTTTCTGATATTTGGACTTGTTCAGCTCATTTTGAAAAAGACGAAAGTCGGGTTAGTGGTCCGTGCAGGAGTCATGAACAAAGAAATGGTAGAAGCATTTGGAATAAATATCAAGAAAGTATTCATGTATGTATTTATGGTCGGCTCAGCGCTGGCG
This sequence comes from Rossellomorea sp. ABR4_012, assembly GCF_056159545.1. Taxonomy (NCBI): domain Bacteria; kingdom Bacillati; phylum Bacillota; class Bacilli; order Caryophanales; family Bacillaceae; genus Rossellomorea; species Rossellomorea sp. ABR4_012. Next base: position 329,326 of record NZ_JBSWVK010000005.1, on the reverse strand, counting down.
GCGCTCGGGGGGATTTTGCTGGCTCCTTATTCAGGTGTTATATACGCCGAAATGGGGATGGAGTTTGCGATCCTGGCCTTCATCGTAGTTGTGATAGGCGGGATGGGAAGCTTCCCTGGATCCCTGTTTGCAGCCATTTTGGTAGGATTGACTGGTTCTTTTATGACGTATTATGTACCAGAGCTGTCACTGGCTGTCAATATGATCCTGATGGCGCTCGTACTCATTTTCAGGCCGCAGGGATTATTTACAGTAAAGGGGTGAGACAATGAAAATCCTTCAGAACCGTTCAAATTTGTTTATGGGAACCGCACTGCTTTTATTGGTGCTATTTCCTTTGTTTAATGATTCAAGAAGCATGATGATTTTATTGACGCAAGTATTCATATTCGGGATCTTTGCGATGAGCTATGACCTGCTGCTTGGTTATACAGGAATCGTATCGTTCGGTCATGCCATGTTTTTCGGGATAGGAGCCTATTCGACGGGAATATTTTTAGACCGGATGGAACCGAACATGTTCTGGTTTTTTGTATCTCTTTTAGCAGGTTTTGCGATTGCAGGAATTGTAAGTTATTTAGTCGGTCTCTTGACTCTTCGTCTTAAGAGCCATTTTTACGCAATGTTGACATTGGCTTTTGCCGGATTATTCCTTGTGGGTGCTGAAAAGTGGAGAACGCTGACATTCGGGAATGATGGATTTACATTTCGTACGCCTGACTTCATGAAAGACAGGATGACTTTTTATTTTACATGTCTGGCAGTGATGGCAGTGGTGTTTTTAGTACTGAGAAGATTCACTCAATCCCCTGCAGGTTCAGTTCTTCAGGCGATTCGGGAAAATGAGCAAAGGGCTGAATCCCTCGGGTTTCATGTACTTAATTATAAAATTATCGCGAGTGTCATAGCAGGGGTACTAGCCAGTTTGGCAGGATCGCTATATGCCATTTCTTTACGTTTTGTGAACACTAGTGTCTTTACGATGGATATCACGCTAGATGCTTTGCTTATGACCATCATCGGAGGAGTCGGCACACTGATCGGTGCGATTATTGGGGCAGGGTTGATTGAATTTGCCCATCACTGGCTGACAGAGCTCGCAGGCACTTATCCTATATTTGAAAGGTGGATCATCTTTTTCGGGATCCTCTATATCCTTGCTGTCATGTTCTTCCCTGCGGGTATTGTCGGATCACTCCGGAAAATAGGCAGACAAAAGAAAACAGTGAAAAAACACCGGGCAGAGGAAAAGAAAATAGCAGGATGAGGAGGGAAGCACCATGACAGTAGGGATTCTGAGTACAGGAATCTATTTGTCTGAAAAGATCATGACGGGAATGGAAATCGCTGAGAAAGCAGGACTTCCGGCAGAAGTTGTCGAAAATAAAATGGGAATAAGAAAGAAAACGGTTCCAGGGCCAGGGGACCATACCTGTGCCATGGGCATCAAAGCTGCAAAAACCGCCATTGAAAAAGCGGGAATCGATCCGAAAGAGATAGATGTCGTTATTTATGTCGGAGAAGAACATAAGGAATACCCTCTCTGGACAGCAGCCATCAAGCTGCAGGAAGAGATTGGCGCCTACCGTGCATGGGCATTTGACACATCCCTCAGGTGCGGGACGACGATCATGGCTATGAAACTTGCAAAAAGTCTCATGGAAACAGATCCTGACATCAACACGGTGCTTCTGGCGGGAGGCTATCGGAACAGTGACTTCATTAATTACAGTAACGAGAGCACGCGATTCATGTTTAATCTGGCTGCCGGCGGAGGTGCCCTGATTTTGCAGAAAGGATTGAAGAAGAACCTTCTGCTTGAAACGTCTTTAGTGACAGATGGTTCTTTTTCAGAGGATGTCATTGTCCCTGTCGGAGGAACTGTTGAACCGCTGACCTCAAAAGCTCTTGAGCAAGGCCGTTATTATCTGGAGGTTCCGGACCCTGATGGAATGAAGAAAAGGCTGGAACAAAAATCAATGGATAATTTCTTGAAAGTGATCCGTGAATCCCTCTATAAAAGCGGTTATGAGGAGAAAGATATTGCCTATGCGGGGATTCTTCACATGAAGAAATCCGCTCATCTTTATGTGCTGAAAGAATTGGGATTAAGCGAAGAGCAATCGATTTACCTTGAAGACTATGGTCATATTGGACAATTCGATCAAATCCTTTCCCTTGAGCTTGCTGAACAGAGAGGCCGGTTGAAAGAAGGGGATGTCGTTGTACTTGTGAGCGCGGGAATCGGCTATGCCTGGGGTGCGTCGACAATCATTTGGGGGGAATCCTTAAGGGGGACTGAAAATGACAGTGATTGAATTGAAAGAAATCCTGCTTTCGAATGGCGAAACAATGGCTTACCGTGAAAGAAGCGGGGGGCATCTGCCAGTAGTGCTGGTCCATGGAAATATGACTTCCTCTAAACATTGGGATTTGCTGTTGGACCGAATGGATGAGCGTTACAAACTCTATGCGATTGATATGAGGGGATTTGGAGAATCCAGTAATCATCAACCCATAACGAGCATTAAAGATTTATCACTGGATTTAAAAGACTGGGCAGATGGAGTGGGGCTCAGTGATTTTTGCATGATCGGGTGGTCTACAGGAGGGGCTGTAGCCATGCAATTCGCTGCTGATCATCCAGGTTATTGCGATAAAATGATTCTTTTAGCTTCAGCATCAACGAGGGGATATCCTTTTTTTGATACAAAAGAAGATGGATCTCCGGATTATGCCAATCGATTGAAAACCTTGGAAGAAGTGAGGAAGGACAGAAGTAAGACGATTCCTGTACAAACGGCGTATGACACAAACGACAGGGAGTTTCTGCGTACATTATGGAATGCGCTGATTTATACGGATGCCCAGCCTGATTCCGAGAAGTATGAAGAATACATCGATGATATGAGAACACAGCGGAACCTGGCAGAAATCTATTATGCGTTAAATACCTTTAACATTAGTGACCGTCATAATGGACTTGTGGAAGGTACTGGGCAGGCAAGCTCCATTTCCATTCCCGTTCTCGTGTTAAGAGGAGATAGGGATTATGTCATAACAAAAGAGATGACTGAGGAGATTGTGCAGGATATTGGTGAAAATGCGAGGTTTACAGAGTTAAAGAATAGCGGTCATTCCCCTCTGGTGGATGACTTGGAACAGCTGATTGAGAGAATGACGTCGTTTCTGCAGCAAAAGGAGGAAATAACATGAGATTAGAAGGTAAAGTGGCCCTGATCACGGGAGCTGCGAATGGAATTGGATATGCGGCAGCAGAAGTGTTTGTAACAGAAGGGTGCCATGTCGCACTTATTGATTTTGATGAGGAAAAAGGAAAAGAAAAAGTAGAGTCCTTGAATGAACTTGGTGTTGGAAAAGCGGAATTCTTTCAAGGGGATGTAGCTGACCGTTCTTCTGTGGACAGTTTTGTAAAAAGAGCCAAAGAACATTTTGGGAAAATTGATATCCTCATCAATAATGCTGGAATTACAAGGGATGGGATGCTTCATAAGCTTTCAGCAGAGAACTTTCAAAAGGTACTTGATGTCAATTTGACAGGTGTATTCAATTGTACACAGGCTGTCCTTCCTCACCTGATTGAAAACGGAAAGGGGAAAATCATCAATACCTCTTCCGTAAGCGGGATCTATGGAAATGTCGGGCAGACAAACTATGCTGCAGCTAAAGCAGCTGTCGTCGGGATGACAAAGACATGGGCGAAAGAGCTGGGACGTAAAGGAATCAACGTCAATGCGGTGGCACCCGGCTTCACTGAAACCGGCATGGTGGCAAGCGTCCCTGAAAAAGTGATCGAAGGCATGAAATCGATGGTTCCGCTGGGCAGGCTGGGGAAGCCAGAAGATATTGCAAAAGCGTATTTGTATTTAGCATCTGATGACAGTGATTATGTGAATGGCACCGTTCTCCATGTAGACGGAGGCATTATGATGTAAATCAGCATTCTAAAAATCGAGACGAATGAAAGGGGAAGAGCAATATGAGAAATGTAGTAATCACATCAGCCCTTCGCACACCTGTAGGAGCATTTGGAGGAGCATTCAAAGATCTGCTCCCTACAGACTTGATTGTGCCTGTAATGAAGGAAGCAGCCAAACAAAGCAATCTGAATTCAAGTGATATTGACGAAGTCATCTTAGGACATTGCATACAGCGTACGGACCAGCCAAATACTGCCCGCACGGCAGCACTTCTTTCCGGCTTTGACGATACGACAACAGGTTTCACGATACAGAGACAGTGTGCCAGCGGGATGCAGGCGATCATATCCGCTGCCATGCAAATTCAAACGGGACTATCTGATATTGTTCTGGCAGGTGGAGTGGAAGCGATGAGCTCTAGCCCCTATATCTTAAAGCAGCACCGGTTTGGGCAAAGGCTGCAGCACGGTGAAATCCGCGATTCGGTATGGGAAGTACTAGAGGATCCGATTCATGGCATCATGATGGGAGAAACGGCCGAAAACCTGGCGGAAACCCATGATATCTCTCGTGAAGAACAGGACCAATTTGCTATGCTCAGTCATCAAAGAGCGGTAAATGCAATCGAAAAAGGTTATTTTGATACTCAAATCGTTCCTGTTACAATTAAAGAACGCAAAGGAGAAAAAGTCATCGACACCGATGAAAGTCCGCGTCTTGGCTTGACTGCAGACAAGCTGGCTAAATTAAAGCCTGCTTTCCGAGAGGGCGGGACTGTAACAGCTGGGAACTCTTCCAGCTTGAATGACGGGGGAGCCGCCCTTATCCTAATGAGCGAAGAAGAAGCAGAGAAAAGAGGACTGCAGCCACTAGCCCGAATTTCCGGCTACTCAGTTGCAGGGGTCGATCCAAAGCTAATGGGAATCGGACCGGTGCCGGCCATCCAAAAAGGGATACATAAAGGTAACTGGACATTGGATGAAATCGATTTATTCGAAATCAATGAGGCGTTTGCGGCACAGTACCTGGCAGTAGAAAAAGAGCTTGGTCTTGATCGTAACAAGGTGAATGTAAACGGAAGCGGTATCAGCATCGGACATCCCGTCGGGTGCACGGGTGCAAGGATCGCCGTCAGTCTTGTACATGAACTGAAGAGGCAGAATCTGAAAAAAGGAATTGCTTCTTTATGTGTAGGTGGAGGCATGGGGGCTTCTATTTTGATAGAAAGCTTGTAAGTTTTAGAGGAAAGGAGAAGTACCAGTCCTGGTAAAACAAGGGCTGGTGTTTTTTTATGTTCGCGCGAAGGTAGAGGACATTATTCCCCCTGAAATAATTCTTTCAGCCACACCTCGACTTCTTCAAATCATAGCGACTGAATGCTCATTAATATCCATGTTTATCCATGATAGTGGTCTATTCTACCAAACAAACAAATGTATCTAATAATACATTTTACTTATTTTAGAAAATTTACATTTTTTTAACCCTGTTACAAAATTTTCTGTTATACGCTAAATACGTACTAATACTAAGGAGGCGTTACGTTTGAAAGAGATTTCAGGAAAAATGGTCAGTATCATCACCGTGTTCGTAATGGTTTTATTTATCTTTAGTGGAATGCAATTGGACAAAATCAATGCTGCCGGCAGCGGTACATGGAGTTCTCCATTTTCAGTAAGTCAGGCACTCTCGAACCAAACCGGTGCAGCCTATTCAGTTGAGGGATATGTAGTAGGGCAGCCTGTCTCACAAACATCCGTCGTGACGAGCAACTTTCCGAATGATTATGCTCTTGCATTAGCTGACTCACCCTCGGAAACAAATACATCAGATATGATATTCGTTCAAATTCCTTCTTCATTTCGTTCAAGTTATGGTCTTCAAAGTAATCCTGATTTGATGGGGCAAAAACTTAAAGTTACAGGAAGTCTGACTGATTATTTCTCTCATCCCGGAGTGAAGTCGACATCAGCTTTTGAAGAGGTGCAGGGAGATACAGACCCGACAGACCCAACTGATCCTCCATCATATGAAGAATATTATACTGCCGCTGAAGGAAAAACAGGCTCAAACCTTAAGTCTGCACTCCACAACATCATTGATGATCACACCACACTTTCCTATAGTGAAGTATGGGAAGCGCTTCGAAATACAGACGAGGATCCTGCAAACTCAAATAACGTTCTTTTATTATATTCAGGCCGGTCACAATCAAAATTCACCAACGGCGGCGGAGTGGACGACTGGAACCGCGAACACGTCTGGGCGAAATCACATGGCGACTTTGGAACGGCACAGGGACCAGGGACAGATCTTCATCATTTGCGCCCGACTGACGTAACGGTTAATTCCTCCAGAGGGAATCTCGATTTTGACAATGGCGGCAGCGGACACAGTGAAGCTCCAGGAAATTACTATGACAGCGATTCCTGGGAACCCCGGGACGAAGTTAAAGGGGACGTAGCCCGGATGATTTTCTATATGGCGGTCCGATATGAAGGCGACAGCGGTGAAGTAGACCTTGAATTAAATGATTATGTGAATAACGGAAGTTCTCCTTATCACGGGAAAATGTCCGTTCTGTTGGTATGGCATGCAGAAGATCCTGTAGATTCAAGAGAAATTCGCCGAAATAATATTATTTTTGAAGACTATCAAGGAAACCGGAACCCTTTCATCGACCATCCGGAATGGGCTGAGATGATTTGGTGATAAGATCAAGGCTTGCGCTTGGGGCATTTTAATGTCCCGAGCTTTTTTATGGATAATTACTAGAAATCGTGTGCAAAATGAGAATTTTGAATGGAATTAAGAGAAATTTATAAAATTGTGGACGAATAACTAGGAGGGGATTAGTTCTAGACAGGTAGTCGATGCGGGTTTGACTTGCTCGAGAAAATAATTACGCCAGATCTTGATTTATTGCGCCAGTTTTTCGATAATCGAGCCACCTTCAGGATTATTGCGCAACATTTTGAATAATTGCACCACTTTCACAGTAATTGCGCTACTTGTCGAAAACTCCGAATCGCTGCAGGCCCTCAAAATCCCGATAAAAATCCAGCTGCACCTGCCTAGTCCTGTAACTCATTTGTAACTTCTCCTCCCTAAAATAAAACTAATCCAATCCAAGGAGGAGATGAGATGGAAAGAGTGACAGATTGGTTGCAGAAGCGATCAATCATCTCTCCTGAACGGGTGGCGCTTGTAAATGGATCCACCGATGAGATGATTACTTACCGCTCACTTGATGCGAGAGCGGCAAAGTGGGCTTTTTATATGAAAGAAAAAGGGATACAGAAAGGCGACCGGATTGTTTTTATCGCAAAAAATCATCCTGTTTGTTTTGAATTGTTGTTTGCCTGCAGTAAGATTGGGGCTGTTTTTGTGCCTTTGAACTGGCGTTTGTCATCTGCGGAAATCGAATCCTTGATAGGTGACTGCACCCCTGAACTGGTCTTCATCCAATCTGAATTTGAGCATTTGGTCAATGACCGGCAAAAAGGATACAAAGCTGAAAAGATAGAAGAGGCTGTAAATGCGGTGTACGGTGGAACTGAACTGGCATCACAAACATCACTTTCAAAAGATGATCCCTGGATCATGATTTATACCGGCGGGACAACTGGTAAGTCAAAAGGAGTCATCCTATCGTATAGATCAATCAATGCAAATGCACTGAATACGGTAATAAGCTGGAATTTAACAGAAGAGGACAATACAATTACGTATTTACCGACATTCCACACGGGCGGGCTGAATGCACTTTCACTACCGATTCTGATGATTGGGGGGAAAGTGGTGACGGCCGAACGATTTGAACCTCGCCAAGCAATTGATATGCTGAATCATCATGGATGCACGATTGTGTTATTGGTACCGACGATGTACCACGTACTGATGGAGGAGAAGGAGTTCAAGCATGCTTCTTTTCCGAAAATGAAGGTGTTTCTGTCGGGGGGAGCGCCGTGTCCCGGGAAAGTGTATGATGTCTTTAAATCCAAAGGACTACAGTTTAAGGAAGGGTACGGCTTGACAGAAGCGGGGCCGAATAACTTCTATATCGATCCAGGAAAAGTGAAGAAAGGATCGGTTGGAAAATCGATGATGCTTAATGAAGTGAAGGTCGTCGATCACAACGGGGAATGTGTGAAACATGGGGATGTAGGTGAACTGCTTCTCGGCGGAGAACATCTTTTTAAAGGATATTGGAAAATGCCTGAAGAGACAGCAGCTGCACTCAAAGAAGGATGGCTTCATACGGGGGATTTGGCGAGAGTTGATCATGAAGGTGATTATTATATCGTCGGCCGCAAAAAAGATATGATCATATCAGGCGGGGAAAATATTTATCCTCAGGAAATCGAACATTGGCTTTGCGAGCATCCATCCATCTCTGAATGCGCCGTCGTAGGGATGCCGCATGAAAAGTGGGGAGAGGTGGTCACTGCATTTATTGCGTTACGTGAAGGTAAGCGAATATCAGGAACTGAAACAAAGGCTTACTGTCTTGAAAAATTCGGTGCATTTAAGATTCCAAAACAATATCACTTTATCGAAGAAATTCCAAAAACAGATGTCGGGAAAGTAAATAAAAAAGAGTTAGTAGAAAACTATATTCTGAAAAAAAAGGGGAAATCCACCTGTACCTCGAATTCTACTAACTCGAGGTGAAAACATATGAAACAGTTACTTACAGGCAGGAATCTTTATTTGTCAGGCTTACATGAAGACGATGTCAAGCTCCTTGTAAAATGGAGTCAGAATGAGAAGCTTCAGCGATTGCTGGACGCTCTTCCGTATAAACCGAAATCTGAACATGAAGTGAAAAAATGGATAGATGGAAACGAGCATAATTCATACCGATTGGCCATCCGCTTAATAGACAGCGGCCGCTTGATCGGCTATGCCGAGCTTGACGGAATTCTCTGGGCGCACCGGGTAGGTGGGCTCTCAATCATCATCGGGGAAGAAGAATGCCAGGGCAAGGGATATGGCAGGGAAGCGATGGAATGCGTTTTGGCTTTTGCGTTCGAGGAGTTAAATTTACATCGCCTCCAATTAACGGTGTTTTCTTATAATGCACGTGCCATCCGTTTATATGAAACTCTTGGTTTTACAAAAGAGGGGAGCTTCCGGGAATTCCTGCAGAGAGACGGAGAACGTCATGATATGCATTTGTATGGAATGCTCGCGGAGGAATGGAATAAAAGCAGAAAAGAAGGGTGAATTCCTTCTTTTTTTATATGGTTCTGCATCTGTCAGTATTTAGTCAATTCTTCAATTCGAGTTTTCTTTTGAAAGTCAACATGATCCCGATTACTATATTCACCATAAAGCAACCGACTAGCAAAAACAGTGCCTGAGCATAGCTCACCTTCATTGCGATGAGAGGGGCCAGGCTGGTCCCTCCCAGTAAAATGAACGAGTAGAGACTAAGGGCCTGACTTCTGTCCCCGCTGCTGATATCCCCTATCATAGTGATGACGGTAGGGATTAAAAGGGAAATGGAAGAGACAAATAGAATCGAAGACATCATTAAAAAAATCGGGGCAGATACAGTAAGGTAAACAAATGCAATGCCGAAGGACAACACGGCAAGGGCAAATCCGATAAATAATGTCTTATAGACACCGAGTTTTTCGAGCAGTCTGCCGGTAAAGAGAGAAAGACAAACGCCAAGCAAGCCTACAAGTCTTGTTTGTAAGAGGAGTGAGTCTTCTCCGGAGAGGAATCTCGTCATACTGTCATAGTAGACGACAAATGAAGAAAGAAGTGTAAATACGATGATGTAAAGCATCAGCAGTTGTTTATTGAGCAATAACCTGAAAAGGATGGAGGCTGCCCGCATATCAACTCTGTCTGCAGAAACTGCGGTCCCTGGCAGCTTTTTCTTTCCTGCGAGGAAAAGGATGAAATAAGTGATGGAAAAAAATAAAAAGACGGCAGTCCAATGACTGATGCGTGTGATCCCTGCGCTGAGTAACTGCCCCAGGATTCCCGCAAACAGAAACCCGGAATTGATCATGGCCAGGAGAAGTGTCCTTTTTTTACCTTCAAACAGGTCATACGTATAGGAGAAAGCCACAGGTGCAAAGCTCCCCAAACAAAACCCCTGCAGTCCTCTAGTGATGAATAAACTCCAAGGATTGAAAGAAATCATGACCAGAGCGGTTGAGATGGAAGAAGCAAGCATGCCCAGAATCAATATCTCTTTCTTTCCGAACCGGTCTGCAATATTGGCGAATGTCAATAATCCCCATGCATAGAAAAACGTAAATGAACTGCCGGCAATCACGACTGATTCTGAAGGAATACCTATTGAAGCGGCAATATCCCCATAAATCGGTATGAATGTATAGATGTTGCATGCGACCATTATCCCCATGCTGACCAGTAAAACCGAAATCACTTTATAGGATATTTGCATTGTCTAAAATCACCTGCCTTCTTTACTGTATGCGGGAGTTCCCAAATATTTTCAAGCAAGAATGAAGCAGGATGGATTTGTTCAGAGAGATTATAGTTTATAATGGACCTATACAAAAAAACATAAAGCCTATTGGTTAACATAAAAGTACATAAAGCTAAAAAGAGCTGGATAACAAAGGAGTGAGAGTATGGCTGTCAGATTTTTGCTGGGACGGGCCGGTACGGGAAAGAGCTACGGAATGCTGTCTGAAATAAAAGAGAAGCTGCTTGATCAGCCGAATGGAGACCCGATCATTTATCTGGTACCTGACCAGATGTCTTTTATATCGGAGTACGAATTGGTGAATACTCCCGGATTGAATGGGATGATACGGGCCCAAGTTTTCAGTTTTACGAGACTGGCTTGGAAAATCCTCCAGGAAACAGGGGGAATGAGCCGTTATCATCTATCCAGCGTTGGTTTGAATATGATGATTAGAAAAATCATTGAAGAAAATAAAGATGACTTGCATATCTTTTCAAAGGCTTCAGAAAAGCCGGGCTTCATTGATCATGTAGAAGCCATGCTGACAGAATTCAAGCGGTATTGTATAAAGCCTCAGGAGCTGGAAGAATTCAAGCAGGAAGAGGCACAGTCAAAGGCATTAAAAGATAAACTTCATGATCTTGAACTTATTTATGAGAAATTCGAAGAGAAACTGCTGGGAAAATATATTGACTCCGAGGATTATTTTCAGCTTCTGGCTGACAATGTGAAAAACTCTGAGCTTCTTAAAGATGCCGACATTTATATTGATGGTTTTCACAGCTTCACACCTCAGGAATACCTCATTATTGAACAGCTGATTCAGCATACCAGAAACGTCACGATTGCTCTGACAGCTGATTCCGATCAGCAGTTTGGATCATTTAATGAGCTGAGTTTGTTCAGGATGACAAATGAAACGTATGATACGCTTCAAGATATATGCCAAAGAGCGCATCAGCCGGTTGAAGAGGAAGTGTATGTCAAACCGATCCGGTTTAGAAGCGGAACTATGCAGCACATCGAGAAATATTTCGAGGACCGTCCTGCTGTTACTTATACCGGAGTGGATGCACGGGATTCCATTCAATTTTTGGAAGCGTCCAATCGCCGGGCCGAAATAGAGGGGATTGCGAGAGAGATCAGAAAACTTGCCCGCATTGAAGGTTACAGGTATAAAGATATCGCTGTACTGGTACGCAATAGTCAGGATTACAGGGATAAAATAGAAACGATATTCCAAGATTTCGAGATTCCTTTTTTCCTTGACCAGAAGAGAACGATGTTGAATCATCCACTGATTGAACTAATTCGTTCTACACTTGAAATCATGAATTCCAATTGGAGATATGAACCTGTCTTCAGGGCTGTAAAGACGGATCTGCTATTTCCCTACCAAAAGGATCCTGCCGAACTGCGGGAGCAGATGGATCGTTTGGAGAATTATGTGCTGGCATACGGTATCCAGGGAGAACGCTGGACGGGCAAAGAGCGCTGGAAGTACCGCCGTTTCAGAGGGCTTGAACACGTGGATTCTCCCCAAACCGACAGGGAAAGGGAGCTTGAGCATGAAATCAATGAGCTTCGCCTTTTCATTTCCGCGCCGATCGTCCGTCTCGGTAAACGACTGAAGAAGCAGAGTACAGGTAGAGAGTTTTGTGAAACGCTTTATCTTTATCTAGAGGAATTGGATATTCCGGCTAAGCTTGAACGATTAAGAATACAAGCTGAAGAGCGTGGCGACCTGGTGGCTGCCAGGGAGCATGATCAAGCATGGAGTGCGGTCATTGAATTATTGGATCAGTATGTGGAAATGCTCGGGGATGAGGAAACGACCATCAAGAAATTCACGTCGATTCTGGATGCAGGTATGGAATCGATGAAGTTTTCGCTCGTCCCGCCTGCAATCGATCAAGTGATCATTGCTGATCTTGAGAAGTCAAGATTGGCAGATATCAAGGCAGCCTTTATGATCGGAGTCAATGACGGAGTCCTTCCGGCAAAAATGAGTGAAGAGGGCGTTCTCTCAGACGAAGACAGGGAGGCAATGCTTCAAAAAGGCTTTAAGATTGCACCGACAAACCGGACAAAGCTTCTGGATGAAGAATTCGTAGCTTATAAAGCATTTACAACGCCAAGTGAAAAATTGTATATCAGCTATCCGATTGCAAATGAAGAAGGAAAAGCACTGCTTCCATCATCTTATATAAAAAGGCTGAAGGAGATGTACCCGGAGGCGGATACAAAACTGTTGATCAATGAACCTTCTGAACTGCCAGAAGAAGAGCAGCTGCATTATGTATGCCATCCGAATGTCACGATCTCTCACTTGACATCCCAGCTGCAGCTGAAGAAACGGGAGTATCCGATTTATGACTTCTGGTGGGATGTTTATAACTTCTATGCATCGTCACCCCAATGGAAATGGCAGGCTCAGCATATCTTATCAAGTCTTTTCTATGAAAATAAAGCGGGAAGGCTGACAGAAGAGACAAGCAGGGATCTTTATGGTGAGAATATACTTGCGAGTGTTTCCAGGATGGAATTGTTCAATAGCTGTCCGTTCTCTCACTTCGCCAGTCACGGCTTGAAGCTTAGGGAAAGAGAGTTCTTCAAGCTTGAGGCCCCTGATATAGGGGAGATGTTCCACTCTGCACTGAAATGGATATCGGATGAAGTGGAGAAGCATGGTCTGACATGGGCCGCGCTGACAAAGGCCCAATGCCTGCAATTGGCCAAGGATGCGGTGGCGATGCTGGCTCCGAAGCTGCAGCATCAGATCCTCCTCAGCTCTAACCGTCTTCATTATTTAGCAAAGAAGCTTGAACATATCATTGGCCGTGCAAGTCTCATTCTGAGTGAGCATGCGAAAGCAAGTGGATTTGTACCAGTAGGGGTGGAGCTCGGTTTCGGACCAAATGCAGAACTGCCGCCTTTCCAATTTCAATTGCGTAACGGCGCAAAGATGGAACTTCAAGGACGGATAGACAGGGTAGACAAGGCTGAAGATGAAAATGGGGTATATCTGCGCATTGTCGATTATAAATCCAGCGCAAGGGACCTTGATGTGACAGAGGTTTATTATGGACTTGCCCTTCAAATGCTGACCTATTTGGATATCGTCTTATCCCACTCGAAGCAATTCGTAGGAAAAGAGGCACAGCCTGCAGGGGTATTGTATTTCCATGTACATAACCCGATGATCAACAGTAAAAAGATATTGACGCTGGATCAAATTGAAAATGAAATATTCAAGAGCTTCAAGATGAAGGGACTCGTCCTCGGGGACGCTGACATCATCCGCTTGATGGACCGGACACTTGATACCGGGAGTTCGGATATCATTTCTGCGGGGATTAAAAAAGACGGTACACTTTCATCAAGGTCCAAGGCAGCTTCGCAGGAAGATTTCTATTTTATGCGTAAACATGTCAGAAGGCTTTATGAAAATGCCGGTAATCAAATTGTTTCGGGTGCCGTTGATATCACACCTTATAAACTGAAAGACAGGACTCCCTGCCAATTCTGTTCCTACCGTCCTGTATGTCAATTCGATCAGTCGCTCGAAGAAAATGATTACAGAGTCCTGCGGGCGGCGAAAGCAGATGATCTGCTCGCAAAAGTAAGAGAGGAGGTTAATGAAAATGAGTAATAATACCGTTCCCGCAAAACCTGAAGATGTCACATGGACGGATGATCAGTGGAAAGCAATCTGGGCAAAAGGCCGGGATATCCTTGTTGCAGCAGCTGCCGGATCCGGGAAAACGGCAGTGCTTGTCGAGCGAATCATTCAGCGTATCCTTTCAGAGGCAGACAGGCTGGATGTCGATGAACTCCTGGTTGTTACTTTCACAAATGCATCTGCTGCTGAAATGAGGCACCGTATTGGCCAGGCGATTGAAAAAGCGATCGATGAAGATCCTCATTCAACACATCTTAGGAAACAGCTGAGCTTACTGAACCGTGCCTCGATATCGACATTGCACTCTTTCTGTCTCGAAGTGATTCGGAAATATTACTATCTTATCGATATCGACCCCGGATTCAGAATCGCAGATGAAACAGAGGGGGATCTGATCCGAGACGAAGTGCTTGATGAATTATTTGAAGACGAGTACGGAAAAGAAGATAACACTGCGTTCTTCAGGCTTGTCGACACCTATACAAACGACCGCAGTGACGGTGCCCTTCAAGAGATGATACGCAAACTGTATGATTTCTCCCGTTCACACCCGAACCCTGAAAAATGGCTAAGGGAGTTAGCGGGGATGTATGACGTAAGTGAGGAATCAGAGATTGATGCCCTTCCGTTTATGGAACCTCTAAAGGTCGATATTAAACTGCAGCTGCAAGGTGCGAGAACCCTGTTCCAGAAGGCGCTTGATTTGACGAAGATTCCCGGGGGGCCTTCACCAAGAGCGGAAAACTTCATGGACGATCTTTCGGTTGCCGATGGGCTGCTTCAGGCTGAAAAGTTATCATGGAATGACTTGTACGAAAAAATGCAGAGCCTTCATTTCACCAAATTGAAGCCGTGCCGGGGCGACGAGTTCGATAAAGAACTTGCAGATGAGGCCAAAAAATTCAGGGACCAGGGAAAGAAGATGCTTGAGAAGCTAAAGGAAGAATTCTTTTTGAGAAAGCCGGAATCATTCTTGGCGGATATGACAAATATGAGAGATGCCATTCATACTCTCTCAGAGCTCGTCATTGAATTTGGGCGCCGTTTCAAATCTGTCAAGGAAGAAAAGGGTCTGGTTGATTTTGCCGACCTGGAGCACTTCTGTCTTGATATTCTCAGGGAACCTGCTGAAGATGATGAGCTTATTCCTTCCGAAGCCGCTCTGCAATACAAACATAAATTCAAAGAGGTGCTGGTGGACGAGTACCAGGATACGAATATGGTGCAGGAATCGATTCTACTCCTTATTACAGGTGAAGAGGAGGGGACAGGCAATCGGTTTATGGTTGGGGATGTAAAACAGTCCATCTACCGTTTCCGTTTGGCGGAACCTAATTTATTCTTAACAAAGTATAACCGCTTTCTTCCTGAACCAGGGGAAGCGGGTTTGAAGATTGACTTGTCCCAAAACTTCCGAAGCCGTAAAGAGGTGCTGGAGGGTACAAATTTTCTATTCAAACAAATCATGGGCACATCAGTCGGAGAAATGGAGTATAACAAAGAAGCGGAATTGGTGAAGGGTGCACCTTATCCTGAAGATAAGGAATATCCGATCGAGGTAGGCCTTATAGATCAGGAAGCAGTTGAAAAAGATCCCTCCCGGTCGGAAGATGAATCACTTTCCGTTTTTGATGAAGAAGATATTGAGAAGTCTGTTCTCGAAGCAAGATATATGGCACAGAAAGTAAAAGCGATGATTGAAGAAAGGACCACTGTTTTTGATCCGAAAACAAAAACAGAGCGGCCGATTCAATACAAGGACATTGTCATTCTTCTTCGCTCCATGCCATGGGCAGCAGAAATCATGGAAGAGTTCAAACGCCATGGTATCCCGATATATGCGAACTTATCTACAGGCTATTTCGATGCAACGGAAATCTCCATTATGTTGTCTCTGCTTAAAGTAATCGACAACCCGTATCAGGATATCCCGCTAGCCTCGGTCCTGAGGTCCCCTATTGCAGGTCTGGATGAAGAGGGGTTAGCAAGTATCCGTATTCATTCTAAGGCAGGCAACTATTATGAAGCGTTGAAGAAGTTTGCTGAACAGAAGCCTTCAAGTCCAAACGAGGAAGAAGCCTTTGAAAAGGTAAAACTCTTTCTGTATCAGCTTGATCGCTGGAGAACGAGTGCGCGGCAAGGGTCAGTCACAGAACTTATCTGGCAGCTATACCGTGATACACGGTTCTATGACTACGTAGGCGGAATGGCAGGGGGCAAGCAGCGGCAGGCAAATCTCCGCGCACTTTATGACAGGGCCCGCCAATATGAATCGACTACCTTCAGGGGATTATTCCGTTTCCTCAGGTTCATTGACCGCATGAGAGAACGGGGAGATGACTTAGGTGTAGCAAGGGCGCTGAGTGAACAGGAGGATGTTGTCCGTTTAATGACGATCCATTCAAGTAAAGGTTTGGAATTTCCGGTTGTGTTTGTAGCCGGCACGTCAAAACAGTTCAATTTGATGGACTTGAACGCTTCATATTTATTGGATAAAGACTTGGGGCTTGCAAGCAAGTACACGGATCCGGACAAGAGGATAAGCTACCCTTCCCTTCCGCAGCTTGCGTTCAAACGAAAGAAGCGGATGGAAGCCATCTCGGAAGAAATGAGAGTATTATACGTTGCGCTTACACGTGCTAAAGAGAAGCTTTTTCTAGTCGGTACTGTGAAGAGCTTCGAGAAATCAGTGAAAAAATGGAAAGGGACGATGAATGAGAATGAATGGCTGCTGCCTGATTTTGACCGTGCAGGAGCTGTTTCCTACCTTGATTGGATCGGTCCTTCCCTCATCCGTCATCCCCACTGTGAAGAGCTGCATGAAGGTGAACTTGGAGGAATCGGACGAAACGATGAAATTTATCGTCATCCTTCCTGCTGGAATGTAACGAAGATCCATAAGTCCGAATTGATCGAGGAAGAAGATACTGCCGATGATAATGCGGATGATTGGAGAAACTATGTGAAAGACGGAGAAGAGGTCAACTCTGAGTCACCCTATAAAAAAGAAGTGTTTGAACGTCTTTTATGGAAGTATCCAAATATGAAGGCTGCCAGCCTGCGTTCAAAGCAATCGGTGTCAGAATTGAAGAGAATGTATGAAATAAGGGATGAATCTTCAAGTGTAGAATTGCTAAGACGCCAGCAGAAGCCTGTATATAACCGGCCTGCATTTATGCAGACGAA
This sequence comes from Rossellomorea sp. ABR4_012, assembly GCF_056159545.1. Classification (NCBI taxonomy): domain Bacteria; kingdom Bacillati; phylum Bacillota; class Bacilli; order Caryophanales; family Bacillaceae; genus Rossellomorea; species Rossellomorea sp. ABR4_012. The sequence continues at coordinate 312,060 of NZ_JBSWVK010000005.1, read as the reverse complement.
AGAACTGTCCCCGGCTGAGAAGGGGACAGCGATGCATACCGTCATGCAGCATATTTCTTTTGCAGAAGGCAAGCCTGATGAACAGACAGTCTCTGCCCTCTTGGAAGACCTGGTCAGAAAAGAGATTTTGACAGAGGAACAAAAAAAGTCCATTTCAGTGCTGAATATCCTTCGTTTCTTTGAAAGTGAACTAGGTGAACGAATGGTAAATACAACCAACATACAAAGGGAAATTCCATTCAGCATGAGTGTTCCTTTAAGAGAAATATCTGATACAGGTGACGAGTCGGTTGAAGAAACGATTCTTGTTCAAGGGGTCATCGATTGTGTATTCAGGGATGATAAAGGCCTGGTGCTTTTAGATTATAAAACAGATGGCATACATGACCGGTATAAAAATGGGTTTGATGAGGCGAAAGAAATCCTCGAAAATCGCTATAAAGTCCAAATTGAACTTTATGCAAGAGCCCTGGAATCAATATGGAAGGAAACAGTATCTGAAAAATACCTCTATTTCTTTGACGGAGGCAATTTGCTGGAATTATAAGAAACAAACGAGCCGCTTCAGGATGTAATTATCTTAGAAGCGGCTTTTTAATTGAGGTATAAGAGGGAATGATAGAATAAAAAATAAAACAGGGAACTGATAAAAAATGAAGAATAATGCAATGGGAACGTGTGAACTTTGTGCTCGGCAGCAGGTTGTCACAACGGTCCATCATCTGACTCCAAAAGAAGTCGGCGGTTCCTTCATGCCGACTGCTGAACTGTGTATTCCATGTCATAAACAGATTCATTCTCTATACAGAAATGAAGAACTGGGTGCGAGTCTCAATACCATTGAAGACTTAAGGAAAGATGAAAAGATAAGCAAATTCATTAAATGGATCCGCAAACAACCGTCCTCAAAATTAGTCAAAACAAAAAAGAGCAACGAACGAAAAAAAAGGAGGCACTGACCTATAAAAGAAGTGCTTCATCTAAAGCGTTAAACAGCAGCAAAGACATTAAAAACAGACAAAACAAAAAGCAAAAAGCCCCTAAGTTTGACTTTTTGCTTTTTAATTATTTCCCGTTATCGGCTGATCTACAACATTACAGTCAAATGTGTTTGTGATACTGAAGACATTGTAACTCAATTGGAATGGACCTGTATTGAACCCACCTGAACCGCCAAACGTTTTTGAGGCGGACTTCGGGGAGATGATGGCAGTATCTCCAAATTGAACATTTCCGCCGCCGACACTAAGAATGGAAACCGGACCAATAATCGCAGGCATATAAAACATCCTTCTTTTGTAGTCTACACTTTTAACCTATGTGAGATAGAAGATATCGTTCACTTAAATTGATTTATTTTTCGAGTCATTGTCTGGAGGCTTACGGTACTCCACAAATTCGATTAATTCTTCATCATTCAACTCCTGTGGCTCTGTCAATTCTGCCTCTTCCAATTTTTCCAGCTGCTCTTCGCTATATTCAGCGTCACTTTCCAGTTGGCGAATATTTTTCACCCTTGCATCCATATACACGTTACAAGTGTTACCGATATGGATGATCGACGAGAAGGAAGTAGCCCGGACCTCCATGCAATTCACTTTGATTGGAGCAAGGTTCATTCGATTAACATGCACACCAGGGTTTACCGGGGGAAGTTCAATGGGAGCCTGGAAAACTCTTGAGTCAAAGCTCCCTTCACTGGTCAGGAAAAATTCTTTCTCGCGCTGCACCGCATAGGCTTTGGATGTTGAGAAAATATTTTGTGAATCACCAAGCTGGTAGACGGATGAAAAGGAGAGCGTGATTCCTGTAAGTTCATTTACGATTGAATATCTCTTAAACATGTTTAACCCTTTGGCGTCAGTGGAACAAATGGACCGATTAACAGTGCTTCGGGAGGGGTGTCGAAAGCCGAGGCAAGCTGTATGACGTCAGCATCACCGACAAGCACCAGAGAGGAACTGGCGACCCCTGCAATTTCGATATTGCCCACGGATAACTCACGATTAATCACTTGTAGGTTCATCCTTTTTCATTCCTTCCATATTATCGGGCATTTGTGACATGAATGAAAAGAGTGCCGTTTGTATATCCTGTTTTATTTTAGAAATGATTTTTCCGGTCCACTCTTCATCCGAGTGCTTTCCTTCCACAAACGGAATGTTATTTACGTAAAAATCAATTCGCTGTGGCATTTGATTAAGCAGATCCTGCTGGATCATTTCGTGATAAGAGGCGTCAATCGACCGCTGAAGCTGAACCTCGTTATCCGATATCAATACAGGCAGTTCATTTTTGATGTATGCGGTCACTTCTTCTGTAATCTTTTTGCGGTAAGGAGTTATATCCTTTACCGCCTTTTTCTTACCGCCCGGACCAGCGGCGAAGTCCTCAATCTCTTCATTGAGACCGCCGGGATTCAAACCGATATTCAAGGTGCCGTCCAGCGATTCGACCTTTAATTGATCGAATTTATATTCAATTTTTTCTACATTTATTTTCGGTGTATCTTTTACTGCGGCCAGCTCCTGGGAAAGGTTATTCACTTTTTGTTCCAGCGCGACAATTTTCGAATTCAGAGATTCGATATACTGGTAGAGTTGCTGCGGGGTTAAATAGTACTGATTCATATTTTACACCTCTTTCTTTCGCCGCGTGTTTTATCAGGGTGTCTGTAAAGGGACTAAAGGCACTGTCGATGGAGCAGGAATTTCTTCCAAGCCATTTTTCTTAGCTTCCGGGGCGGGCTCTGTAAAGCCCCCGGTATTATAAAGGTAGCTGTTGCTGTTGATTTGTCCGCATGTACCAATCTGAAGAACGGAAGAATTCGTCATTCCCCCGATTTTAATTGATCGGATTTGAATGGTTTGTTGAAGGTAATAATTCATTTGGCATCACCCTCATAAATTAAAGTTTATACCTTGGTCCATGACATCATCATCCACTGTGTAGGTAAGTGAACTTTCGTTATAGACGGAAATCCCTTTACCTGTTATGAAAGAGCCTGCACCAGCAAAGGTTTTTGCTGTTGAGATCGGATTGATTGTGAACACATCTCCAATATGAAAGACGCCGCTGGAACCGACGCTGACAACTTGAGCTATTCCTACGATTGCGGGCATTATAACTCACACCTTTAAGACTAAGTTAATTATTGTTATTCTATGTGAAAGGATGAAATGAGTGATAATCGCCTAAATCGCAGTTGTCATGTACAATGAAAGAGTATTAAATGCTGGAGGAAAAGTGAATGAATACATTATTACCGATTGAACAATCAGAACGGATCGAAAGCTTGGATGTTATAAGGGGAATATCACTCTTAGGAATATTCATCATAAATATGATTTCTTTTCATTCGCCATTTCTTTATATGGATCCATATTCCTGGTGGAAAACACCGAGTGATACAGCGCTTTATCCATGGATCGATGTTTTGGTACAAGCAAGCTTTTATCCGCTGTTTGCGATGATGTTCGGTTATGGGCTCTCGATTCAACAAGAGCGGGCTGACAAGAAGGGAATTCCTTTTTATACCTTTGGAATAAGAAGATTGTTGATATTGCTTTGTATCGGCTCTGTACATGCTTTCTTGATTTGGTCAGGAGATATACTGATGAATTATGCAGTATTCGGTCTACTTCTGTTATTATTTATAAGAATGTCAGGGAAGAGTTTATTGATGCTGGGGAGCTTGCTGCTTCTTCTGCCGCAATTGTTTTATAGTATTTTATTAGTGTTAATGACATATTCAGATCCTGCAGGTATTGCTCATTATACGAATATCGCTGCAGTCCAGGATTCTGTTGCAGCGTACGCTTCCGGCAGCTTCACTGACATTATGCAGCAGCGTTTCAGTGATTGGTATACGGTGAATTCACCAGGCAATCTTCTATTCCTGATCCTTTCCATTCTGCCTGTCATGATGATCGGTGCAGGAGCCGGGAAATTGAAACTGCTTGAAAAAGCCGGTGCATTTAAAAGAAGCTGGCTGCTGCTTGGCACAGGGCTGCTGATCACTAGTATAGGTATCAAGCTGCTTCCTATATTGATAGAAACGAATGCGGCTTATTCTTACATACAGGATTATTTGGGAGGTCCTTTCTTATCAGTATCTTATGCAGTAATCCTGGCTTTATTATTAGAGAATAAAAAAATGAAAAAGTGGACCAAGCCCCTTGCGTCTGCAGGAAGGATGTCGTTAACCAATTATCTTTTGCAATCCATAATAGGGACATTGATATTTTATTCATACGGAGCAGGCCTTTATGGGGAAGTGACATTGACCACAGGAACATATCTAGCCATTGGCATCTTCGTCATCCAGATGCTTCTTTCTGAAATCTGGCTATCTAAATACAAGTATGGTCCTGTGGAGAAGCTGTGGCGTCTCCTTAGTTATGGGAGAAATTCTATGATGAAAAAGGGAGAATCATAATGCATTAAGCTAATTGCTGGAGTAAAGGGGATGGAAGGCGGATGAAACTGACTAGCTTTAAAGTGGATGGAAAAGAAACATACGGTGTAGTGGATGGAGAAAACGTTTATGACCTTTTAAGTTTATCGAAGGTCTGTGGTGCAGCATTTCCGCAGAGTGTGCAGGAAGGCATTGAAAGCGGAGAAGAGTTTCTTCAGAAAGCAAAAGAGCTTCTAAGGCTCGCCCGGCGTGATGGTGCTTTCGGAGATCATATGTACACTTTGGACGAAATAGACTGGCTTCCGCCTATTCCGGCTATAAAAAGGAATGTCATGTGTGTTGGTAAGAACTACCGTGATCATGCCATTGAGATGGGGAGTGAAAAAGATATCCCAGAAAATATCATGATTTTCACCAAAGCGACCAACACCGTAATTGGACATAAACAAATGGTTTCTGTGCATGATGATGTAACGGATGAGCTGGATTACGAAGGGGAACTTGCGGTGGTTATCGGCAAAAAAGGTAAAGCCATCGAACCTGATGATGCGATGAATCATGTCTTTGGTTACACGATTGTAAATGATCTTACTGCAAGGGATCTGCAGAAAAAACATGGTCAATTCTTTATTGGTAAAAGCTTGGATTCCACTTGCCCGATCGGTCCATATATCGTGACAAAAGACGATATCGAGGAACCTCATCAACTTACGATCAGAACAAGTGTCAATGGGGAGGTCCGCCAGTCTTCGAGCACGGGGCTGATGATATTCAGGATTCCTGAGATCATCTCCATTCTATCGAAAGGGATGACCCTTGAACCGGGGGATATCATTGCGACGGGTACTCCGGCCGGCGTTGGAAAGGGATTTAATCCGCCCCGCTTCTTGAAGGCAGGGGACAAAATCGATATTGAAGTCGAGGGTATCGGAATTTTGACAAATCAGTTACAGTGAGAGGTTACATTTCTGTTGCTGATTCGTATGTGGTAATATATTATGAGCGTAAACATTCTTGCTGTGGGAGGTTCACTATGTTTGATAACACACATGCCCATATTACTACATGGGTAATAGCGCTTATCCTTTTCTTTGTAGCCGTAAGATTACATAATGCCGGCAAAGCGAAAGGTATGAAAGTAGTCCAGATGATTCTTCGCCTGTTTTATCTGCTTATTATCCTGACAGGGGCATTAATATTCTGGAAACACCAAGGCATCAATCCTGCCCTGTATGGAATAAAGGCATTGGTCGGGATCTGGGTGATCGGTATGTTTGAAATGATCCTCGTACGCATGAACAAAGGCAAAAGCACGAAAATATTCTGGATTCAATTGATCATTGCCCTTATCATCGTACTCATCCTAGGATTTCAACTGCCGCTTGGATTTTAATACTGCTTAAAAAAGGGTCTGCTTATAGCAGGCTCTTTTTTGCTGTCATAAAGTTTTGCGGGCTACCCGCGGAAAGCGAAGTCTTCCACGGAAATCAATAGCGGCAATATCAAAGTATAAAAAATAAATATCCAAAACTGTCGAATTGTGGTATTTTTGTAGTATCATGTCTTTTTAGAGTAGGTGTGGAATATGATTACGTCCTTTCAGTGCATATACAAAGACGAAAATTCCTTTAAGCAATTTATAAAAGAGAATGATTTAGATTTATTTCCTTCTCTCCTCATTCAAGCCTTCGTCGGTCATTCATCCATTAAGTCTATAACTTCGCTTCAAAATGAAGTAAGTGAATTATTACCCCAGGCAACACTTATCGGCTGCAGTTCGAATAGTCAAATATTTGAGGGGCGGCTTACTTCTGACATCGTTCTTTCATTTACAGCTTTTGAAAAGACAGAAGTAAATGCTTTTCTACTTGATGGAACAGATCTCAATCGCAGTGATGGCGAACAATTACATAATGAACTGATCCGGTTTGATACAAAAGCTGTGATGCTTTTTGTCAGTCACCTTAAATTGAATATATCGGATATCCTTGATGGGGTGACCCAGCGCAATGATGAATTCAAAATCGTTGGGGGAGTATGTGCAGATGATCCGGAAGCGAGGCCTTCATTTGTATTCATCAACGACAGAATCACCCGAGACGGATTGGCAGCCGTATCTTTGAATAATTTTGATTTACACGTTCATACCTATGCACTTGAACATTGGCAGGAGGTCGGCCCTTCATTTGAAATCACGAAAGCGGACGGGAACATTATTTATGAAATCAATCATAAAAAGCCTCTTCAACTGCTAGAAAGGTATTTAGGAAAAGCTTTCGTCAAAGAACTTCCTGACTCTTCCATTGAATTTCCATTTCTAATTCAAAATGGAAAGGAAAAAACAGCCGTCTATGTCATTAACATTTTGGCGCACGGTGCGATTGAAGTAAGCAGGGAGCTGAACGAGGGGGACATGGTGAGCTTTGGGTTTGTGAATGTCCAGGATTTGCTGCAATCCACTACCAAGCAATTGAGCAAGCTCAAGCGCCGGCCGGTGGAGTCTCATTTTGTCTATAATTGTGTCGCAAGAAAACGGTATATACGTGATTTTACCAATCAGGAGCTTTCCAAATTGAATGCCATTGCAAGGGTCAACGGCTTTTTCTCCTATGGTGAATTTGGTTATGATTCGAACAAGAAACCCAAACTCCTGGCTCATTCCTTGACCTACTTAGGGATATCAGAAGGGGTCAGGGAGCCTTTAAGAGATTTTAAGACGGATTTTCAGCTGGCTCCTGAAGCGAATGCGATGATGTCATTAACAAACTTGATCAATACCGCTTCCACTGATATCAAAGAACTCACCCAAAATATTGAGATCTCTGAAGAGTATTACCGGTCGCTTTTTGACAACAATACCGATTTTGTTTATAGCACCGACTTGAAGGGCCGTTTCACATCACTGAACCCTTCTTTTATGAAAACATTCGGTTACAATGAAGAAGAGCTCATCGGTAAAAACGCATTGAATTATATCATGCAGCAGGATCAGCAAAGAGTAAGGAGACACTTCTATCGTGCAATGGACGGCAGGGTACAGTATTATGATCTTCCCATTGCCACTAAGGACGGAAAAATCAACTATTTCCAAATAAAAAATATTCCGATTACGGTAAATAGTCAGTGTGTCGGCATATTCGGAATAGGTAAAGATGTCACCCAGCAAAGGCAGTCAGAAAAGAAAATCACTCAACTGGCGTATTATGATGGAGACACCGATTTACCGAACAAACAAAAGTTCAGAGATATTATCGATGAACATATTCATCGGGCAAAAAAGAAAAAACGTGAGTTAGCCGTGCTTTTCATGGATATCGACCGCTTTAAAATCATCAATGATACGTTGGGGCACAGAGCAGGCGATCTCATCATTAAGGAACTTGCCCAGCGTCTTGGCGAAACTCTTCCCAAGGGCGCATACCTTGGGAGGTTTAGCGGGGATAAATTCACTGTTCTTTTATCAAAAAATGTGAATGAAGAAAGCATCTCCTCATTGACTGACGCTATTTTAAAAGTGATCAGAGAACCGTTTTCATATGAGGGGAAGGAATTCTACATGACGGTAAGTATCGGGGTCGGAATTTATCCGAGGGATGGTGAAAAATCCTCCGAAGTGCTGCGTAATGCGGATGCCGCATTAAATTACGCAAAATCCAGAGGGGGGAACAATACGGTCTATTTCTCAAGGGATATGAATAAGGAAACTCTTCGAAAAGTGGAAATGGAAGCTCAATTGCGTAAAGCCATTGCAAAGAATGAATTATACATCGCTTATCAGCCGATCATTGATGTTCCAAAGGAGACGCTGGTCGGGTGTGAAGCACTCCTCAGATGGCAGCATGATGAAATGGGACTTATTTCTCCTGCGGAGTTCATCCCGTTGGCGGAAGAAACCGGATTGATTCAGGAAGTGGGGAAATGGGTGTTGATAGGGGCATGTGAACAGCTGAAAACCTGGATGGATAAACAGCTTGGTGATTTCTATGTTTCCGTAAATGTATCAGCCATTCAATTCCAGCACCCCTCATTTCTGAGTGATGTGAAAGAAGCGTTGAGGATTTCGGGGCTGCCTCCGGAGTATCTCTGTCTGGAACTGACAGAAACCATCATGCTTCACGATGCATCCTATTCGGTTCAGGTCATGAAGGCGCTCTCGGATTTAGGAGTAAGACTAGCGATTGATGACTTTGGAACCGGTTATTCATCGCTAAGCTACCTAAAACTTTTACCGATCGATATCTTGAAAATAGACAGGTCATTTGTGCGCAATATGAACGATCATTCCCCAGATATCGCAATTGTCCAATCCGTATCAATGATGGGGCAGGGTTTGAACTTGAAAGTGGTGGCTGAGGGAGTCGAAACATCGGAGCAGCTGAATCTGCTCAAACAATTAGGGTGTGATTATGCACAAGGTTTCCTCATTGAAAAACCGATGGATTCATGCAGAATGGATGATTTTTTAGTGAAGTATAATTTAGTTGCACAAGGTCAATGACAGAGTTATATAGATAAATAAAATAACGTGCTTTGCCGATGACGGACGGTGAAGCACGTTTTTTTATTTAACCTCTGTTTTCCTCAGGTCAAAGGTTGAAATTTTCAATTACAATCCGTTTTCCCGTACTGAGTGTAAACTCAAAGCGGTCCCGCTTCTTTTTGTAATAAGTAAAGTGATGCTGGACTGCACATACTTCCTCGCCATTATCAAAATTGATAAAATTTACGCCCTGCTTCATTTTCTGGCCGCCCAGGAAAACAAGATGATTGTGACAGAATATACAATCATATATCGAATAGTTTAAATTGTTTAAGGTAGATATGAATTGAAGGAATGCATCATCGGAAATGTCATCGATCAGGTTTTCCAATGAAAAGAGAATGTTCTTCTTTATTTGGATCCTGTCTCCATCATGCATTCTTATTCGTTCATATGGAGTGGCGATAACCCCGTTTTCCAGAAGTACACCTGTGATCCACGTATCTTCCCTGAAAAGCCTGATTTCGTGATTGATATAAAATTCCAGTTCTGATTCTTCTTCTGCATCTATTTCAAAAAAAAGCCATAAGTCTTCATCAAAAAGGACGGTTCCTTCTGAAAATGCTCTCTTTTGGGATTTTAGGATGTTTGATCGGTAAATGTTACTCAAATGAATATCCCTCCTTAACTACATTTCTTATCATAATTATCATATTTCATTCATGTAAAGAATGAGTGAGGCAATTAACCATTTATCTTGAATAGCATAAGATAATCTATGTGTCAGAGAGCCCAGTTTGATTGACCAGAAAGTGAGGATGATCACAATGTGCGGAATTACAGGTTGGATACATTATAAACGAAATCTTTCAAACCAGGAAAAATTAGTGGAGAAAATGGCAGGGACTCTGTCTAAAAGGGGTCCGGATGAAACGAATACATGGGTTGATCAACATGCGGTATTTGGTCATAAACGTCTGATTGTAGTGGATCCAGAAGGTGGAAGACAGCCGATGAGCATCACTCATCAGGAGCAGACGTATACGATCTGTTATAATGGCGAGTTATATAATACTGAAGATTTACGTGCCGTGTTAAAAGGGAAAGGGTACACATTCAAAGGGCATTCAGATACGGAAGTTCTATTGACATCCTATATTGAATGGCGTGAAGAATGTGTTAATCATTTAAATGGAATTTTTGCCTTTGCCGTTTGGGATAGTCAAAAGGAGCAAGTGTTCATCGGAAGGGACCGTATGGGTGTCAAACCTTTATTTTATTTTGAAAAAGATGGGGGCCTCGTGTTTGGATCTGAAATCAAGGCTTTGCTTGCTCATCCTGATAGTAAAGCTCAAGTGACACATCAGGGATTGGCGGAAGTATTGGGCCTTGGACCTTCCAGGACACCGGGTGAAGGGGTATTCAAGGATATGAAGGAACTGCGGCCTGCCCATGCACTGACTTTCTCGAAAGATGGGTTGAAAATATGGAGATACTGGAATGTGAAGAGTGAGCAGCATAAAGAGTCGTTTGTGGAAACCGTCGCCAATGTGCGATTCCTGTTATCCGATGCCATCAAACGTCAGCTTGTTTCAGACGTTCCCCTCTGTACATTCCTATCAGGTGGAGTGGACTCCAGCGCAATTACTGCGATCGCCGCCAATACTTACCGCGACGAAGGAAAGGGGAATCTTCATACCTACTCAATCGATTACGAAGAAAATGATCAGTATTTTACCAAGAGTGATTTCCAGCCAAATTCCGATGCCCCGTGGATTGAAAAAATGTCCAATGAATTCAATACCATTCACCATCGCTGTGTCATCAGCCAGGAGGTACTGAAAAACTATCTGATTGAAGCGGTTCATGTAAGGGACCTGCCAGGAATGGCAGACGTCGACTCATCACTGTTATGGTTCTGTAAGGAAATCAAAAAAGATTTTACCGTAGGACTTTCAGGTGAGTGTGCAGATGAGATATTCGGGGGCTATCCGTGGTTCCATCGTGAGGATGACTTTAACCGCAGAGGCTTCCCGTGGATGCGGTCGGTTGCCGAAAGGCAGGGGCTGTTAAAGGATGACTGGAACAAAAAGTTGAACCTTCAGGAGTATGTACTTTATCAATATGATAAAACGGTGGCTGAAACGCCATTATTGGACGGCGAAAATGAAGTGGAAACGAAGAGAAGGCAATTATTCTACTTGAATTTAATCTGGTTCATGACGACGCTATTGGACCGTAAAGACCGGATGAGTATGGGGGCGAGCCTTGAAGTCAGGGTTCCATTCGCCGATCACAGATTGGTAGAGTACGTATGGAATATCCCATGGGAAATGAAAATGCATCAAAATAGGGAAAAGGGCATCCTCAGGAAAGCATTGGAAGGGATTTTGCCTAATGAAGTCCTTTACCGAAAGAAGAGCCCATATCCGAAAACACATCACCCTGTCTATACAAAATTGGTGAGTGACTGGTTGAATGAAATTTTAGAAAATAAATCCAGTGTACTGTACGAATTGTTTAACGAACAAAAGTTAAAGGAAATCGTCAAAACGGGTGGAGCGGCATTCCAGGTCCCGTGGTACGGACAATTGATGACAGGTCCACAGCTTCTGGCTCATCTTGGGCAGATTCATGTGTGGTTTGAAGATTATGGTATACAAATAGTGGAGTAGAAAGTGAGTTTTGTATTCTGTTATTTTGAACGAAGCCCGAAACGGGATTCCACCGTTTCGGGCTTTTGTGATGTGAGAAATAGGGGAGATAGCGATGTGGACAAAACGATTCTTTTCAATCCTAAAGGATACAGCGAACTTCTTATACGAAAAAGACCCATCCGCATTAACGGACGGGTCATAGTTTGGTGATGGATCAAACCGTATTCCGCTGATCCACCTTGCTCATCTTACCGGTATCGATCGAGTTTAGACGTTCCACAAGCTCAGTTCCAAACGGGGAAGGAGTTGCATTTGATTCGAGCACCGTATCTTTAAGTTCATATGCATTCGACCCGTGTTCTGTGAAATCAAGTCCTGATAATTCTTCTTCTCTTGATACCCGTATGCTGGAGAATCTGGTGACGATGAACAGGAATCCGCCCACTGTGACTGATGTCCACGTGATTACAGCGGCAATCCCCAGCGATTGTGCCGCGAGTAACGAAGCACCGCCACCGTAAAGTAATCCGTTTTGGATATCGAATAACCCGACAGCTGCAGTACCCCAGATTCCGCATATGCCATGAACTGCAATGGCACCTACAGGGTCATCAATCTTGAATTTCGAATCAAGTATTGTAACAGCCTCCACCAGTATGACGCCGGCAATGAGCCCGATGATGAGAGAACCTGCCAATGATACGTTCGCACACCCCGCTGTGATCCCTACTAATCCTCCCAATGCTCCATTCAAGGTTAAGGAAGGATCCACCCTTTTGAATCTGATTAACGTATATAAGGCTGAAGAGAGGATGGCTGCGGATGCTGAAAATAATGTTGTTGTGATGACGTGAGGTACCAGTTCAGGGTCTGCTGCCAAGCTGCTGCCTCCGTTAAATCCGAACCAGCCAAACCATAGGATGAAGACACCTAGAGCTCCTAAGGGGATATTGTGACCTGGAATGACATTTGCTTTGCCTTTGGAATATTTTCCAATGCGGGCACCTAAGAACAATACCGTGATAAGTGCCCCGACAGCTCCTGTTAAATGAACGACTGTAGATCCGGCAAAGTCAACAAACCCCATCTCCGAGATCCATCCTCCGCCCCAGACCCAGTGGCCGACAACAGGGTAAATAGCGCCTGTCATGACAATCGTCAATAAAATATAACTCTTCAGCTTCATGCGCTCGGCAACAGCTCCAGAGATGATCGTGGCACAGGTAGCCGCAAATACGGATTGGAATAGGAAAAAGCCGATATCTTCACGGCCTGCCAGAAAGAAGCTGTCAATTCCGACGACTCCACCGGCACTGCTGCCAAACATCAATCCAAAACCAATGATAAAAAAGAGTACAGATGCAATTGAAACGGTGAGGAAGTTTTTCATCAAGATATTTAGCGCGTTTTTTGCACGGGTGAATCCCGTTTCGACCATTGCAAATCCGGCGTGCATGAAGAATACTAGAAAGGCGGCAATCATGACCCACATAGAGTCCACAGAAGCTTGAACGGTTTCTGCTGATGGGGCAGCGGCCAGAGCGGAAGTACTAATACCAAGTGACAGAAGCAGCAATACAGAAATTTTTTTAATCAATGATATCCCTCCGATTAATAAATAATAGGTGTTTAAAAACGATTGTAGCTTTTTGTACGTTGTGATTTAGAGAGTAATTTATAAAACGGCTTGTTTTCCGCGTTCTCCTGTGCGGATTCGGATAACCTCTTCAACTGGATAGATGAAAATCTTTCCGTCCCCGACGGTTTCGGTACTGCACTGTTCCACTATCAAATCAATAATTCCTTCAACCTGATCATCGTCAACAACCATTTCTACTTTTACGCGCGGAACCAGATTGATTTCAAACTTATTTCCGCGAAAGATCCCTTGTTTTCCTTTTTGCTTTCCACATCCGGCTGCTTCAGATACCGTTAATCCACTAAATCCTCGATGAGTTAGCGCTTCACGTAATGAAATAAAAGCCTCTGCCCGAACGATTGCTTCCACTTTTTTCATGGATTTTCCTCCTTAAAGACTGTTTGGTTTTTGATGTTAGTTTTTATAACATCAATTTGTTATATTATTTATCATATTCAGAAAATAATAAAATATCAAGTGCTAATTTTGAGTGTAAGCGTTTTAATGTTAAAAAACCTTACATTAATTTTTGTGAAACAGGTAAATGATAAAAAAACGAGCCATTCAGAGTGAATAGCTCGCTTACGATTCTTGTATGCTTGATTCTTTTATGCCTTCTTTATGGCTGACAAAACCTTTTTTCATCCATACTCTGGAGCGCCAGCGCTTAAGCATGATCAATCCTCTCAGCCATTCATCTGCAATGAAGGATATCCAAATGCCGATAAGTCCGAGACCGAACCAGATACCGAGTATATAGGACAATGTGACACTGACACCCCACATCGAGAGGATGCCCATGTAGACGGGGAAGCGGACATCGCCTGTCGCCCTTAATGAATTGATGACGACAAGGTTGAAGCTTCTGCCGGGTTCAAGGATGATGGTTAAATAGATTAATATTTTTCCGAGTGTAATGATTTGTTCGTTATCGGTGAAAATACGTAAAAGAGGATCTGCGAATAGTGAAAAGATCCCCGCCATGGCAAGTGAAATAATAATGGCGATTTTCAAACTTTTTAAGCACCGGTCGTACGCATTTTCGTATTCTTTTGCACCTACCAGGTGGCCGATCAATATTTGTGTTCCCTGACTGATGGCTACACTGAACAAAAAGATGAACATCATTAAGTTCTGTGCATACACTTTTGTTGTTAGCGCATGGGTGCCCATGCTTGCGATGAAGTACGTAATGACCATTTGCGAACCATTATAAGATAAGTGTTCCCCTGCTGATGGTATCCCGATGCGCAGTAAATTCTTAATATGGGAAATAGGAAGAGTAAACAGCCTCTTAATCGGTAAAGCAGAAGGTATTCTTTTCATGATCACGATGATTCCGACAATAAGTCCAAGCAGCCTGGAAGTGATTGTTGAAATGGCCACACCTTCAACCCCTAAAACAGGAATGCCGAAAGGTCCGAAAATAAACAAGTAATTGCCGATCACGTTAATGATATTCATTCCGATCGTGATGTACATGGCATCTTTCGTGTAGCCGTAACTCCTCATAATTGAACCTGCAGTCATAATAAGCGCCTGTATAAATGCGAACCCACCTACGATTTTTAAATAGGATGACGCTTCATTCATCAAGGAATCAGGCAGATCCATGGAAGAGAGTATCGGTTTAGTGAAAAGGATCAACGAAAAACTGAGCAAAAGGCCGAATAGAAGGTTCACGGCAAGTGAAACGAGTGAAATCTCTCCCGCAAGTGTTTCCTCCTTGGCTCCTATATGCTGTGCCACAAGTATCGCTGTACCGGTAGCGACAAAGCCGAACATCACAATGATGAGTGACAGGATTTGATTGGATACTCCTACTGCAGCCACGGAATCATCCGAGTATTGGCTGAGCATCAGTGTATCGGCATTCCCCATGAGCATATGAAGAAAGATTTCGATGAAGATAGGCCATGTGAGGGCAAACAAGGTCATCTTTTTCGTTGTATTTTTGGTCATATCGTTACTCCTTGTTATGAAAAGTTCGAAATAAAAGAGAGAAGGGGACTAACTCATCATGCTAAGTTAGTCCCGCTATTTGCAAGGAATCAAGAGTTAAATGTGAAGGATGGCAAAACCGTACTCTTCAAGTTCAACTTCAATGGTTTCGGCTTCGGCAGCGAATTCTTCATCATTCCAAAGGTTAACGATCTTCTTGCCTTTTAAATCGAATGGCAGGGAGTAAGTTGTAGCCTCATCCTTGCAATTCAGAAGGATGAAGATTGTATCATCCCCATTCGATTTAGTGAAAGCGATGCAGCCTTCATGGAGTTCGGCCGGTAAGAAAGAGAGATTCCCTTCATTAGCTAATAAAGGATGGGTGCGGCGGAGCTCGATGTGCTTTTGAACATGACGAAAGAGCTCTTCGTTATGTTTTTCCCGTTCCCAGGGGAAGCATTTTCGACAGCCTGGGTCTTGTTCGCCGGTCATGCCGATTTCATCTCCATAATAGATACAAGGTGTTCCGGTAAATGACAGCATGAAGCTGTATATTTGTTTCAGCCTGCGAATATCCTCTCCACACTCTGTCAATATCCTCGGGGTATCATGACTCCCCACTAAATTAAAATTGACTTCATTTACGTTCTTTGGATACATGTGGATGACACTTGTTAAATTTTCAACAAATTGGGACGGAGAGATGGATTGTTTAGCGAACAGGTTAATCATGTTCGTCGTAAACGGATAATTCATGACGGCATCAAATTGATCCCCCCGAAGCCAAGGCATGGAATCGTGCCAGATTTCTCCCAGGATATACAAGTCAGGTTTAATTGATTTCACTTCTCTTCTGAAGTCCCTCCAGAACTCGTGATCCACCTCGTTTGCGACATCAAGGCGCCAGCCGTCGATATCGAATTCCTTCACCCAGTAGCGCCCGACTTCAAGTAAATAATCGCGTACTTCTTTGTTTTCGGTGTTTAATTTTGGCATCGAAGCTTCAAAAGCGAACGTGTCATAATTCGGCGGTGTGCTCTCAGTATTCAATGGGAATTCCTTTACATGAAACCAGTCGCGGTAAGGCGATTTTTCACCATTTTCGAGAACATCCTGAAAGTGTGAGAAATAAAAGCCGCTGTGATTGAAAACGGCATCCAGCATGACTTTTATTCCGTTTTCATGACATGTAGAGACTAATTCCTTCAAAGTTTTTTTTGTGCCGAATTGCGGATCGATTTCGAAATAGTCGATTGTATCATATTTGTGATTGGAATGAGCCTTGAAGATTGGAGTGAAATAAATCCCTGAGATGCCTAATTCTTTGAGGTAAGGGATGTTTTCGATGACCCCTTCCAGATCACCACCGAAGAAATTGATTCTTGAAGGTTCTGCGCTGTTCCATTCAAGTGTTCCCTCCGGATCGTTCTTTCTGTTGCCATTTGCAAATCGTTCAGGGAAGATTTGATACCAGACCGTGTCTTTTACCCACGAAGGAGCCTGAAAAACATCAATTGAATTTAAGAAAGGAAAACAAAAATAATCACCGATGTCCGATGAAGGATGACCGGAAAAACCTTTTTCTCCATAGAAGATTTCCTTATCCCCATCATTCAGGACAAAACCGTAACGGAGACGCCTGAAAGGAGGTTTCAATGAAGCGAACCAGTAATCAAATAGTTGATCGCTGCCTGACAAGATCATTTCTTTTTTATCATAAATCCACTCCCCGTTTTCCCAATGATAAGGGTCGCCGTGGAGGACAACTGCGGTTTTTATATCATTTTTTTTCGTTTTTATTCTGATATGGAGCTCTTCATTAGTGCAAGCGTATGCATAATTATCTTTTGGTCGATGATAAATCGCTTCTAGTAACATCCGTGAATCCTCCTTTTTGCATTTTCATTTAAAGAGTAGTCTACTCTCATAGTGTTGTCAATAAAACAAATCTTCAATGTGGAAGCGTTTTAGTATTTTCCTATAAAACTCAAAAATATTTAAAAAACTATTGCTAATTCATATTTAATTTGTATAATAGGAAATAGGTTGTGCAATCGCTTTCACACATAATTGTAAGCGGTGTCTATTGCACCGGAATCTAGTTATGTGTGCAAACGGTTGTACAATCGGGGAAATATTATTTTACCTATACTTAGGAGGGGTCAAGATGAAGAAAGCATTATCATTATTAATGGTAGTTATGCTTGTTTTAGGGGCGTTGGCTGCTTGTGGTCCTAACCGTGAAGAACAGTCTTCAGGAAACAAAGACAGCGAGAAAAAAGCTGACGTTGCTAACAAGCCTGAAAAGCTGGTTATCTGGGAAGATCAAGAGAAAACTGGATGGCTGGATGAAGTAGGTGCCAAGTTTACAGAAGAAACTGGTATCGAAATAGAAGTGAAAGAAGTAGAAATGGCTACTAAAATGAAAGAACAATTACGTCTCGATGGTCCAGCAGGAACAGGTCCTGACGTATTGACATTACCACACGATCAAATTGGTGAACTTGCTCTTGCAGGTCACATAGCACCATTAGAGGTTGAAGGAGAAATTGAAGACCGCTTCACTGAATCTTCAATGACAGCTCAAAGCTATGATGGAAAACTGTATGGTCTTCCAAAATCTTCTGAAACTCCAGTATTTGTTTATAACAAAGAATTGATGGAAGAAGCTCCAAAAACAATGGATGAAGTATATACATTCGCTAAAGATTTCACGAAAGATGGAAACTACGGTTTCTTAGCGCTATGGGATAACTTCTACTTCGCTCATGCGCCAATCGGCGGATTCGGCGGATATGTATTTGCTGAAAATGATGGAGCATTAGATTCAAAAGACCTTGGCTTGAACAATGAAGGTGCTGTAGAAGGTACTGAATACATTCAAAAATGGTACTCAGAAGGTTTATTCCCTAAAGGTATCATTGGAGAAAATGGCGGTTCTGCAATGGATGGTTTATTCGGTGAAGGGAAAGTTGCTTCCGTTATGAATGGACCATGGTCTTTCCAAGGCTACAAAGATGCTGGAATCGACATCGGTATTGCTGCTATGCCTAAACTTCCAAACGGAGAGCCAATGAAAACATTCATGGGTGTTAAAGGATGGCATGTATCTGGATACTCTGAAAATAAAGAATGGGCTCAAAAATTCATCGAGTTCATCACTCAAGACGAGTATGCTAAACTACGTTTCGAACAAACACAAGAAGTTCCAACAAACCAAGGGTTGATCGACGATCCTGCGATTGCTGAAAACCCAGGTGCCAAAGCGGTTGCTGAACAGTCACAATATGCAGTTCCAATGCCTAACATTCCAGAAATGGGAGAGGTTTGGGGACCAATGGCTGATTCACTTCAAACGGTTGTAACTGGTAAGCAAGAACCTAAAGCGGCTCTTGACGCAGCAGTGAAGCAAATCCAGCAAAACATCGAAGCGAATCATTCAAATTAATCAAGACCATAGCGGTACCTTCTCCGAATGGAGAGGTACTGCTATCCTTTTAAAGACCTATTCAAGGGCTTTAAGAGGAAGAAATACGTTTCTGCCTCCTAAAGCTCTTGAAGCTTAGTAAATAAGTTGAAGTATAGAAAGGGGACTACAGGATGGAGCAACAATCCTATCAATCAAAACATAGAAAAACAGCGCTGGCCCTTTCCATCATCCCGGGACTCGGTCAGTTGTATCATAAACAGTATGTAAAAGGCGGATTTTTCCTGATCATGACAGCCGCTTTTATCCTGGTATTCAGAGATTTGATCAGTTACGGTCTGTGGGGGATCACAACACTTGGAACGGACGTATCTTACGGAGATCATTCCATCTTTTTGATGGTGTACGGAATTCTTGCAATCATAGTTTTATTATTCGGAATCGGTTTTTATCTATTTAATCTTCGTGACGCATATGTAAATGGAGAGAAAAGAGATAGAGGGGAACAACTTAGCACGATCAGGGAGCAATACAGAAATCTAGTGGATAACGGATTTCCTTATCTGATCATGTCACCAGGATTCCTGCTTCTGGTGTTCGTAGTCATCTTCCCAATCATCTTCGTGGTCCTTCTGGCATTCACAAACTATGATCTTTATCATTCTCCGCCTGCAAAGCTGGTTGATTGGGTAGGGATTCAGAACTTTGTTGATATATTCAAGATTGATATTTGGAGAGAAACATTCATCACCGTTCTAGCATGGACGCTTGTGTGGACATTTGGAGCTACGACACTTCAGGTGTCACTTGGTATTTTCCTTGCTATCCTTGTGAATCAAAAGGATTTGAAAGGGAAAGCGATTATCCGTACAGTATTCATTTTACCATGGGCGATTCCTGCATTCGTTTCCATCCTTGTTTTTGCTGGTATGTTCAATGAATCGTTCGGAACAATCAACCGGGACATTCTCGCATTTCTGGGAATTGGAGAAATCCCGTGGATGACAGAGCCGATGTATACACGACTGGCCTTGATCTTCATTCAGACGTGGTTAGGGTTCCCGTTCATTTTTGCCATGACAACAGGCGTACTTCAATCCATTCCTGATGAATTGTATGAAGCTGCGACGGTTGACGGAGCTTCGATATTCCAAAAGTTCAAGAATATCACACTGCCGCTTGTGTTATTTGCAACAGCGCCGATCATCATCACACAATATACGTTCAACTTTAACAACTTTAACGTAATTTATTTATTCAATGGCGGGGGACCGGCTTTAACAGGACAGAACGCAGGTGGTACAGACATCCTGATTTCATGGATTTACAGCCTGACGATGACGTCCGCTCAATACTCCAAAGCAGCCGCCATCACATTGCTGCTATCGATCATCGTTATCACTGTAGCGATCTGGCAGTTTAAACGCACGAAATCATTCCAAGAAGAGGATATGATGTAAAGATGAATATGAAAAGACAGAAACTTATACGTTTAACATTTTCTTATTTGGCCATTGGTATTATGTTTGCGATCATCCTTTACCCTGTAGCCTGGATCATCGGTTCTTCCTTTAATCCGGGGCAGAGTTTATCAGGATCATCAATCATTCCTAAAAACGCTACGCTTGCTCATTATAAGGAATTATTTGACCTTGAACGAAGCAACTATCTGATCTGGTACTGGAATTCATTAAAAGTAAGTTTGTCAACGATGGCACTTACGGTTCTTCTGGTAAGCTTGACGGCTTATTCCTTCTCCCGTTATCGTTTTGCGGGACGGAAAAATGGGTTAATGACATTCTTGATCCTGCAAATGATTCCTAACTTCGCTGCATTGATTGCCATTTTCGTTCTCGCGTTGTTAACGGATCTATTGGATACTCATATCGGGTTGATCCTTGTATACGTCGGAGGTCAGATACCGATGAACACATGGCTGATGAAAGGATATTTGGATACAATTCCAAAAGAGCTGGATGAATCAGCAAAAATGGATGGTGCAGGACATCTCAGGATCTTTTTCCAAATCGTCATGCCACTTGCCAAGCCTATCATTGCGGTTGTCGCTTTGTTCTCATTCATTGCACCATTTGCAGACTTTATCTTGGCAAGTATCCTGCTGCGTTCTGAAAAAATGTACACGCTGCCGGTTGCTCTCTATGATATGGTTGCAAAGCAATTCGGTGCCGAATTTACAACGTTTGCAGCAGGTTCTGTGTTGATTGCTGTTCCAATCGCATTTTTATTCTTGTTCTTCCAGAAATACTTCGTTTCAGGATTGACGGCAGGGGGTACAAAAGGATAATCTTATAGGCGTTACTAACTATTGAGGAGGAGCGGAGATGAAAAGAAGAGTACTATCTCTCATTTTAGTCCCGTTTCTTCTTTTTTACGCCCTTCCGGTAGGTGCAGTTGAAAAAGAAGAACGAAAGTGGCAGGATGAAACAATTTATTTCCTAATGGTAGATCGCTTTAACAATGGTGATCCAACAAACGATAAAGATGTGGACACGAAGGATCCCAAGGCTTACCAGGGCGGTGATTTCCAGGGGGTTATCAATCGTTTGGATTATATCAAGGAAATGGGTTTCACTTCCATATGGCTGACCCCTGTCTTTGACAACCAGCCAAAAGGATATCACGGATATTGGATCACGGACTTTTATAAGACCGACGAGCATTTCGGTACGATGGAAACGTTTAAAAAGCTGGTAGACGAAGCACATAAACGAGATATGAAAGTCGTACTTGATTTTGTCGTGAATCATGTGGGGCCGGAGCATCCCTGGGTTGATGACCCTGCAAAAGAGGACTGGTTCCATGAGAAACAGCCAATGAACTTTTCTGACAAGGAAAGTGTCCAGAATGCATGGCTGTATGATCTTCCTGATTTAAACACAGAGAATCCAGAAGTAAGGGAATATCTTTTCGATGCTGCCAAATGGTGGATTAAAGAGACGGATGTCGACGGTTATCGTTTGGACACAGTACGCCATGTACCTCAAGATTTTTGGAGTGAATTCAGTAAAGAAGTTAAATCAGTGAAAGACGATTTCTATCTACTTGGTGAAGTTTTTGATCGAGATCCTCAGAAGATAGCGGAATATAATGATGTTGGGATCGATGGATTCGTTAATTTTCCCCAAGCTGAAGAATTACGTTCAGTGTTCAAAAAAACCGATACATCAATGGACCGATTGTTCAATTTCTGGAAGTACAATGAAACGTTCTATGAGGATCCCTACTTAATGGGGACGTTTATTGACAATCATGATATGGAGCGTTTTACCCGTTTATTGGTACAGGAAAATGTTTTCCCGGGCACCCGTTGGAAGCTTGCCTTAACGTATATGTACACAACTCCGGGAATACCGATTGTGTATTATGGGTCTGAAATTGCCATTGACGGCGGGGAAGATCCGGATAATCGCCGGTTGATGAATTTCAGGGCCGATAAAGAACTGGTTGACTACATTTCAACACTCGGTAAAGTTCGTCAGGATTATCCGGCTTTGACAAGGGGAACGATAGAGCCGTTGTATGAAAAAGATGGAATGGGTATTTATAAACGAACTTACAACGATCAGACGGTAGTTGTAGCCATCAATAATTCCAGTGAAACCCAAACTGTTGAACTTGATGAAGAAGTCCTTGCTGATAACAATGAACTCAAAGGGTTACTTTCAAATGACCTGGTAAGAAGTGATGAAAACGGCACGTATAAGGTCGCGTTGGATCGCGAAGAAGCGGAAATCTATCTTCTTAAAGCCAAAAGTGGACTGAACATTCCATATCTGGCGGCACTTGCTGCGGTTTATGTATTATTTTTATTATTTATTTACCTGGTGTGGAAACGTGGAAGGAAAAACCGCAAATCATAAGATAAAAGGCTCCTTTACGAGCCTTTTATAAGATTCTCTCAGTAATGTTGGAAGCGCTTTTATATTTACTCTCTGTTCGCACTTATTTAGTATTTTTCTTAACTTACCAAAAGCAATAATCTCTAAGAAACCATCCAATCACTTTTAAACAGAAGGGGGGAGGAACGATGGCTGTTACGATAAAAGATGTTGCGAAACTCGCAAATGTCGCACCATCTACCGTTTCACGCGTAATCGCAAATAACCCTAGAATCAGTGAAAAAACAAAACAAAAAGTCAGGGAAGCGATGGATCAATTAGGGTATCATCCTAACTTCATCGCAAGAAGCCTTGCCAATCAGTCGACAAGAGTATTAGGGCTTGTATTGCCAGGCTCTGCAAGCACCTTCTCACAAAACCCTTTCTTCCCTACAGTCCTAAGAGGATTGAGTGAGGGGGCACATGAGAAGCAATATGCCCTTCAAATGACGACAGGACAGTCGGAAGAGGAAATCTATGAAGGTGTCGTTCAAATGGTTCAAGGCGGACGAGTGGATGGAATCATCCTGCTTTATTCAAAAGTCGAAGATAAAGTAATGAACTATTTAAAAGATCGTAACTTCCCTTTTGTCATGATAGGGAAACCTTATAAATACTGTGAAGAAATCACTCATGTTGATAATGATAATTTCAGGGCTGCCAGGGAAGTAACGGATTACCTGCTCGGCCTCGGGCATGAATGTATCGGTTTTATCGGAGGGGACCTGAATCTTGTTGTTACAGTCGAGCGTTTATTGGGCTACGAGAAATCACTCAGGGATGCAGGTCTTGACTTGAAAGACGAATATATCATTCACGAAGAGTTTCTACGGGAAGGTGGAAGGGAAGCGATCAATGAATTGATGCAGCTTGAACACCCCCCGACTGCGCTTGTCGTAGCGGATGATTTGATGGCTTTAGGAGTACTGAATACTCTGGATGAAATGAATATATCTGTACCTGACGATATTTCCATCATCAGCTTCAATAACGTACTGCTAGCAGAAATGTCCCGTCCTCCATTGACTTCGGTTGATATTAATATATTCAACCTTGGCAATGAAGCGGCTAAAAGCCTGATTCAAAAGGTGGAAAATCCAAAGGACCCGATCAAGCGGATCATCATTCCTCATGAGATCGTGAAGCGGGCTTCGTGCAGCGCGAGAGAGATTCACGGATAAAAAAAGTGACCTGGGCTTGAGGTTTATGCCCGGTCATTTTTTTTTATGTAGAACTGTGCATATGGCCGATATTACAGATATTGCGCACCGTTGTCACCGATTATAAGGAATATGTTTGTATAGGATGCATAAAAAATCAATTTTCTTAAGAATGTTGGCATTCATTGAGTTTGGGAGCAGTAAATCATGAGAATTCTCTAGGTTAATCATCTCTAAACGGCATTTATGATCCATTTTTCAGATTTATGATCCATTCGACAAAAAATACGTTCCATTTTCCGGATTTATGATCCTAATCCAGTGTTTATGATCCTATTCTGAAATATATGATCTTATAAGAATGATTCTAATTAATAACGAGCGGAAAAGGCTGAATTTTGCTATATGCTATATTGTGTACTGGGCAGCCCATATTGATATCGATTCCCCGGACCCGCATCTTAAAGACATAATCAAGGCATATTAAAACCGGGTCGAAGAACCCGGTTTTTAATATGCCTAATGTAAGATGACTCAATAGCCCCACCGCACACGCCACATTTGATTATCAGCCGGTGGTTTATCCGTTCACTACCGCACCGCCGTTCACATGAATCATCTGACCGGACACATAGGTTGAATCATCGCTTGCAAGGTATACATAAGCAGGAGCTAATTCGAAGGGCTGACCCGCTCTTCCCATCGGTGTATTGGCGCCAAATTGGGATACTTTTTCTGCACTGAAGGTCGATGGAATGAGCGGTGTCCATATTGGACCCGGCGCTACGCCGTTGACGCGCATCCCTTTTGAGGCGATGTTTTCTGCCAGCGACCGTGTAAAGCTGACGATTGCTCCTTTAGTGGATGAGTAATCGATAAGATCTTTATTACCTTTGTAAGCTGTAATCGAAGCGGTATTAATTATTGAAGCTCCTTTTTTCAGGTGAGGAAGCGCTGCTTTGGTCAGATAGAACATTGAAAATACATTGGTTCTGAATGTGCGTTCCAGCTGTTCGTTGCTGATGTCTTCAAGGCCTTCCTGCGGGTGCTGTTCGGCTGCATTATTGACGAGAATGTCCAATTTCCCAAACTGTGAAATCACTTTCTTCATGATGTCTTCACAGAAGGTTGCGCTGCCAATATCCCCTGAGAGCAGCATGCACTGAACTCCTTCTGCTTCCACAAGTTCTTTTGTTTTGTTTGCATCCTCATGCTCATCCAGATAAGAAATTGCCACATGAGCACCCTCGCGAGCGAAATACCATGCTACAGAACGGCCGATTCCGCTGTCACCACCTGTAATGAGGGCAACTTTTCCATCCAGTTTACCGCTTCCTTTGTAATTTTGATCGGTATGAATCGGCTGAGGATTCAT
The DNA here is from genome assembly GCF_056159545.1 of Rossellomorea sp. ABR4_012. Classification (NCBI taxonomy): domain Bacteria; kingdom Bacillati; phylum Bacillota; class Bacilli; order Caryophanales; family Bacillaceae; genus Rossellomorea; species Rossellomorea sp. ABR4_012. The sequence goes on along the minus strand of NZ_JBSWVK010000005.1, from coordinate 287,065 downwards.
CTCATCTATTGTACCTGGCTGATGATCTTGGTGTTGAGGGGGGAAGGTTTGTTTTCCATTTTGCTGCTGTGACAATCTAAAACACTCCTTTTAAGTAGTTAGATTAAATGTTCATTATCTTGATACCTATTACTTAGATTAGTGTTTACCCGATGAGTGCAATTATTAACATCTTTACCCGGTTTTTATGGTGTGATGTTGAATTTTCTAAAAAGAAAAACAGACCCAATCGGATCTGCTCGTATGGTCATGAATTCATCAACTTCTCTGCTTTATAGCCAATCATATTCAACAAGCCTTTCGGGGATGAGAAGGGAGGGGCATAACATGTTTCAATTTCCTGCAGCTGTATGACAGTCAGACCGCCGGTAATGGCGGTGGAGAGTACATCCAGTTGTTTATCGACACCTTCTCCTCCCACGACATTCCCTCCAAAGATTTTCCCGGTATCAGGACAAAAATGGACCCTGACATATACATCCTTGCTGTCCGGATAATATCCTGCATGTGATTTGCCTTTATGAGTGGCTGTCGTGTACTGTATTTTGCGTTCTGTAAGTTCTTTTTCCCCTAATCCTGTCGAGGCAATGGTCAAATCAAACACTTTTGCGATCGCACTTCCAAGCATGCCTTTGAAAGGCACAGGGCTGCCTGTAAGGTGCTTTGCAATGATATATGACTGGCGATGGGCCGGCCAGGCCAGTGGAACTTGTTTCGGACTGCCGTCAATCAAGTCGAAAGATTCGACTACATCACCCACAGCGTAAATCGAAGGGTCATCGGTCTGCATGAATTCATTTACCTTGACACCGCCGGAATCACCCACAGTCAAACCAGCCTTATGAGCCAGTTTATTATTTGGTTTAATGCCTACTGATAAAAGAATGAAGTCAACTTCAATGGTTTCTCCGTTATCCAGCTGGATTTCAGTTCCTGAAATAATCTTGTGCAGTCCGTTTTCCAAATACAATTTTACATCTTTATCGGTTAAGTGTTGTTGTACCTTTAATGCTGTTTCTTCGTCTATGACACTGAGAACGTGAGTTGAGCGCTCGACGATACATGATTGGATTCCCAGGTGTGTCAGATTTTCCGCCATTTCTACACCGATAAATCCACCTCCGATGATCGCACCGGCAGAAGGTTTTTCCGTTTCCAGGTAGTGTTTTAATTTATCCATATCTTCAACGGTTCGAAGAGTGAATGAAGGGATTTGTTCAAGTCCCTCGATATCAGGAATGAATGGGGAAGCACCTGTCGCTAAGATCAAATGATCATAGGTCTCATGATATTCTTCATTGGTTTTACCGTCTTTAATCGTAAGGGATTTTTGCTGCCGGTCGATCTCTAAGGCTTCATGCTGCATCCTGACATCAATATTTTTTTTAGCCTGCAGTTTTTCCGGGGTGTAAGCAAATAAATCTTCCCGGTCTTCGATCACATCCCCGAGATAATAAGGCATGCCGCATGCACCGTAAGAAAGATAAGAAGTTCTTTCTAGTAAGATGATTTCTGATTTGTCATCTAATTTTCTGAGCTGGGATGCCGTTGTTGCACCGCCGCCAACAGCACCGATCACTATAATTTTATTTCTCATTTTTCTCCTCCATGTACGAATCTTTTATTGGTATTTCAAGGGTAGATAGTATAAAAAAAGCCTAATGAGTATATTGTACCCATTAGACAATGTAAGATAACAAATCAGCGGAAGTTTACAAATTGAAAATCGATGGAAAGATCAGCTTCCCTTACAGCGGAAATAATCTTTTGAAGGTCATCCTTGCTTTTCCCTGTAACACGGACTTGGTCGTCCTGTACCTGGCTCTTCACCTTCACACCAGAGTTTTTGATGATTGTATTGATCTTTTTCGCATTTTCTTTGTCGATCCCCTGGACCAGTTTTGCCCGCTGGCGGACCGTTCCGCCTGAAGCGCCTTCCAGCTTGCTGTAATCAAGGTTTTTGACCGGTACATTGCGCTTGATCAATTTACTTAATAACACATCTTTTAGTTGATTCATCTTGAATTCGTCATCTGATATCAACACGATTTCTTCTCCATCCAGTTTGATATCACTCTTACTCCCTTTGAAATCATACCGGTTTTGAATTTCTTTGAGTGCGATTTGAATGGCATTGCTTACTTCAGACATTTCCACTTTTGAAACAATATCGAATGAACTTTCTTTTGCCATGTGGGATTCCCTCCAATTACTAGATTCTTCTATTATTATAGACAAGTGTTATTCAGATGCACAACTCTAAGGATGTGTGTTAAATAACGTTGCCCGATTCCGTGCAAGACTTCGCTTTCCGCGGGCGGTCGGTGAGCCTCTTCGTCAAGTGGTGAACTGTCCAGCTGCAGGCTTAGAAGCACATGCCATAAGCCAAACCGACCAAGAAGGCAAAAAACGCCTTCATGGACGAGTCGTCTTATGCCACACCCTTCTGGGCAAAGCCCCTCCGCTTTCCGATAGGAGTCTACGTCTTGCACTCCAATCAACAGCTGAAGCCTTTTAAAATAATGTAATCAATAACAAAAATCTCTAGCTGTTGTGCAAAAAATAACATAAATCATATTTATGCCAGCGACTCCACAAAGAAAAACCACCTGCATCAACAGGTGGTAAATTGAGAGTCAAATTCCAACGTGAAGAACATATCAGATATGATCCGTCTTTTTGGAGTATTGATTTTTTCCGTCTTGACGGTTCAGTTCTTTCATTTTGTTTTTCTCTTCATGCAGTGCCTGGTTGTCTTTTGCTTTTTTATCGTTATCAGATGTGTGCGGCATTTTATGAACTCCCTTCAATATATATAACTTCTCAATTAGTATGACGAAATGAAGGGAGGTTTATGAGTGTTAACGAAGGAAAAATACTGCCAATGTGCCAGTTCCTGTATGAGAACCGACAGCGCATCCAATAATATTGATGTATACATCTTTTGGAGAGAACTTCTCTTGGATCATCTTTTTCATTTCCTGAGCCAGCTCTTCATCATCACCATGACTTATGGCGATCGTCTGCTGTGACAGATTTGAACCGCGTTCTTCCATCAGTTCAAGGATCCTCTTCAAAAGCTTCTTTTTGCCGCGGAGCTTTTCGATCGGGACAAGCTTTCCATCCTCGACATGAAGAAGAGGTTTGATGTTTAGCAGTCCTCCCACGAATGCAGAGGCTTTTGATACACGTCCGCCTTTGGCAAGATAATCGAGATCTTCCACGGTAAAGAGGTGTTCCATATGTTCTGCATGATAGGTGATGGTATCAATGATTTCTTGGTGGGTCCCGTTTTCTTGGAGGGTCTTTAATGCACTCTGCACGACAAGCCCATAACCAAGTGAGGCACACTTGGAATCAATGATGGTAAGGTCTAGCCCGGGATAATCTTCTTTAACTTGATCACGAATCATCACCGCTGTTTGATAAGTACCTGAAAGTTGAGAAGAGAAGGCGACATAAATACCCTTCTCATCCTTTTCAGCGAGCTCGGTAAACTTCTTCAGGAAAGTTTCCGGTGATACTTGAGATGTTTTCGGCATTTGCCCATCACGAATTTTGTCAAATACGGCTTTCGGTTCGATACTGATGAGGTCTTCGTAATCCTGTCCTTCGATATGTACTTTTAGAGGGAAAAATTCTATGTTGTCCTGATTGAAAAATTCTTTTGGCAGATCACTTGCACTATCAGCAAATAATTTTACTGTCATTATTCTCATCCCTTTATCTTTACTTATAGCTTTAGTCTAGCTATTTTTCAGTAAAATGACAATCTATTCCTGTGTTAAATTATTGGGTCTATGACGATTCTGCAGATTTTTGTATTACCATAAGATTATTTTTTTATAAAAATTCATTCAATCAGATGAACTGCTGCAAGAGTTTAGGTATGATATTTTGTGGAACATATTTAGTAGTACATAAATATAACAACAGGGAGGTTTGTGCATGAACAGGGATCATGTTCATTTGGAAGCAAAAAAGTTTGTGGTCGTTCTCATCGGGGCGATTCTGGGTGCGATTGCCATGAACTTTTTCTTAATACCGGCAAATGTCTACGCAAGTGGATTTACCGGGATGGCACAGTTATTATCGAGTATTATCAAAGAATTTACTCAGTTTAACGTATCAACAGGTATTTTATTATTCATTTTAAACATACCGGTAACCATTATCGGATGGTTTAAGGTTGGAAAGTCCTTTACCGTTTACAGCTTTATATCCGTATTCCTGACATCTTTCTTCTTAGAAGTCATTCCCGTCATTCATTTATCACCCGATATATTATTGAATGCGGTCTTTGGCGGTGTCATTGCAGCGGTTGGTGTGGGCTTGACCTTGAAGTGGGGTGCCTCTACCGGGGGAATGGATATTATCGCGATGATCCTTTCCCGGATGAAAGACAGGCCTGTAGGCTCGTATTTCTTTGTGATGAATGCGGTCATCATCATTTCAGCAGGGTTTTTATATGGCTGGGAAAAAGCATTGTATACGCTTGTTACACTTTATGCTTCCACACGCGTCATCGATGCGATCCATACCCGTCACGAGAAGTTGACGGCGATGATTATTACGAAAAAGTCACAAGAACTTCGTGAAGCCATCCATGCAAAGCTTATGAGAGGTATCACAACGGTTCCGGCAAAAGGGGCTTTTTCAGGAGAAGAGAAAGAAATGATGATCATCGTCATTTCACGCTATGAGTTGTATGAGCTGGAGCATACAATTAAAGAAGTGGATCCCAATGCATTTACCAACATTGTTCAAACGACAGGGATCTTCGGTTTCTTTAGAAGAGATTAATGGTGAAGTGAATATCTTACAGCTTGAAGAGAAAAAGGTTGACCTTGTGGTAGAAGGTCAACCTTTTTGCTCGTTACTGAAGTGTATTCAATTCATCTTGAAGGGCGCGTAATTGGCGTTGTTCTTCTACATTGCTATTAGCGTATGCAGAAGATAAGGCATTTTTTGCTTTACTTACAGATGCTTCAGTATTCCCGCCTTCAGCTGCCGCCTGTTTCGCGGAGTTAACAGCTTGGCGTGCCTGCCGGAATAATGGATTGCTCATGTTAAATTCCTCCTAAAGAGGAGTCTTCCGCTTTAGATGACAGTTTGTTTGCCTCTGCTTCCGCATATGTCAGATGGTAAGGAATACGTTCATCATGTTTATCCACAGCAACTTTACCTTGTTGTACAAATCGTTTGGATTTATTTCTACCCACTGCAACCACCCCTTTTACAAGCTGGAACACAAAATTGTGTTCTCTTGTAGTATGGCTTGTATCGGAAGTGTTTACAGTAAAAAAAATTCCCACTCTTGCCATTAAAGATTAAAGCGGTTTTGCAGATATCTTCCTATACCATCTTCTTCATTTGTCAAGGTAATCTCGTTCGCGATTTCCTTTACTTTATCGATGGCATTCCCCATTGCAACTCCTGTGCCTGCATATTGCAGCATTTCAAAGTCGTTGTCTTCGTCTCCGAACGCAATGATGCGCTCCTGGGGGATGTCCAGGGAAGTAGCGACTTTTTCAATGCCGACAGCTTTATTTAATCCTGTTTTGACAATTTCAATGACGTGCCAAGGTGCAGCCCATCTGCGGTGATCGATCACTTCTGCATGAACTTCATCAAGGTGTGCACGGATGTCTTTCACATCTTCCTCTTCCGCATGAATCAGCATGGAGGTAGGGTTCTCTGAGAGGAATTCACGGATATCCCCGGTTGAAATGGATGGATTACCCATCATGAAGACATCGATCAGTTTTTCATCATGATAATGAAGGTATACATCATCCTTTACTTCAGCGATGATGTTACGAAACGGAAAGTCATGGCATGCTTCAATGATCTGCTTAGACACATGCAAATCCATAGGGGTATGAAATGTCCCCCAGGTCTCGTCTGTGGGATGATGCACAAACGCACCATTAAAGTTGACAATCGGCGTCCCTAAATTTAACTGCTTATAATAAATTTCGCTGGCACGGTAAGGACGGCCGGTAGCAATCATCACTTCGTGGCCTTGCCTTCTTGCTTGTGCCAATGTATGAAGAGTTTTTGATGAAATCTTTTTTTCGTCTGTCAATAGTGTTCCGTCCAAATCCAATACTATTAAGTGTTTTTCTTGTGAATTCATATTGTATTTCTCCAATTCTTTATAGTGTAGTGAAACGGTTAGAGTGTGTTAATATGTATGATACAGCAAACCATCGCTGTAAGCATAGTGTATAAGCAGACAGTGAAGGCTGTCCATATCATGAAATCGAAATTAATGATTTTTTTACAAAAGCGGGTTTTAAATATTATACATACTGTAAAATCTAGGATATCATATTACTGTTATCAGCGTACAGGAGGGAGCAAGTAACCATGATCGTAGTTGAGAAATCAAACATAGAGGACATTCCTTATCTTCAACTTGTAAAAGAAGAAGAAAAAAACAATCCGTTGCCGCTGTGCTTTTTTATACATGGATTCACTAGTGCGAAAGAGCATAATCTCCATTATGCCTACTACTTGGCTGAAAAAGGCTTCCGTGTCGTACTTCCGGATTGTCTAGAGCATGGTGAAAGAGCGACTGGGAAAACGGAAGAGGAGCTGGGCAGCGTTTTCTGGAAGATCGTATTGAACAGCATTCATGAACTTTCACTTTTGAAAGGGCATTTTGAGAAAAAAGGTTTACTGTTGGAGAATGGAATAGGAGTAGCAGGCACCTCGATGGGAGGGATTGTCACCCTTGGAGCATTGACACAGTATGACTGGATTTCTTCTGCCGTCTCACTTATGGGGAATCCATCTTATGTGAAGTTTGCAAAAGCACAGCTTGCACATTTGAAATCTGCAGGTTACCAGCTGCCGTTCAGTGAGGAGGAGGTGCAGGCAATCCTGAATGAATTGTCCCACTATGACTTAAGTCTGCAGCCGGAAAAACTGAAGGGACGCCCGCTTATGTTCTGGCATGGAAAAAAAGATAAGGTCGTTCCATTTCATCTGACAGAAGAATTTTATAAGAGTATTTTACCTGCATATGAAGGGAATGAAGACAACATCTTATTTGTCGCTGATGATAAAGCTGACCATAAGGTTTCTAGAGAAGGCGTCATGAAGCTTGTGGAATGGTTCGAAAAGCATCTTTCGGCTTAACCTTTTGTCTTCATTGGCTTTCTTTGATAAGATAATGATAAGATGAAGTACAGTAAAGGAGAGTGTAACGATGGATCAGGACCTTAAAGATAATTTGATGGGAGCACTTGAACAGGTTGTGGACCCTGAATTAGGAATAGATATCGTCAATTTAGGATTGGTGTATGATGTAGATCTGGATGAAGAAGGAAAAGCGACAGTCACCATGACGCTTACATCCATGGGCTGCCCGCTGGCTGGGACAATCGTCGATCAAGTAAAGGCAGCATTAAGTGACATTCCTGAAGTAAAAGAAACAGAAGTGGATATCGTATGGAATCCGCCATGGAGCAAGGATAAGATGTCACGCTACGCAAAGATTGCATTAGGCATCACATGATCATAAAAAAGCCCCTTTTCAAATGAAAAGGGGCTTTTTTAAATGATTAAATAAATATTACAACCAGTATTCCGACAATCAAGCAATAAAAAGCAAAATATTTGAGATTCCCTTTAGCCATGATGTTCATGAACCATTTTAAAGAGAAGTAAGATGCAATCAATGAACCGAAGAATGCCAGTAGATAAGGCATTGTCATGGATGCTGCGGGCGGCGTTTCAATCAGGTCTTTGATCCCGAGAAGCATGACCCCGAAACTGACCGGGATATATAAAAGAAATGAATAGCGCAGTGCTGTTTCTGCTTTCATGCCGCGGGCCATGGCTGCAACAATTGTGGCACCTGAGCGGCTGATACCCGGAATCAGTGCGACTGCTTGAGCGAGACCGATGATAAGGGCATCTTTCACGTTCAAATCCCCATCATTTTTTCTCCCGCGCAGGTTACGGATAAGCCATAAAGCTGTTCCGGTAATGATAAGAGTGATCCCGATTGTCACAACTGAAGAAAGGTGCGCCTCAATTACATCGCCAAACAACACTCCAATGACACCAGCGGGTATCGTACCTATGATTAGGTACACAATAAAATGGAAATCGCGTTTGTTCTCTGGTGATTTATCTTTAAAATAACCTAAGCCATTGACAATCAGACGCCAAATGTCTTCACGATACACTAATAAAACTGCAAATAAGGAAGCTGTATTCACTAAAATTTCGAAGGTCAATCCCGGTTCTTCAATTCCCAGAAAGTACTGTGCGAGAACGAGATGACCGCTCGATGAAATAGGAATAGGTTCAGTAAAGCCCTGGAATATTCCTAAAAATAAGTATTTCACTATCAGATAAAAATCCATTACATATCCTCCAAGCGTAATTTCTCCACATTTTTTTATTTAACACCAAATAGTGACAGACTGTAAAGACTTTTTCTGAATGTTAATCAAACCGTAATCTAATGATTCAAGAAGATACCTTCATCTGGCATGCATGAACATCATCACGAAGAAGAAAATAAAAAGGAAGCCATGCTTCAAACAGAGGAGGTATCATAATGGGACAACCAAGACATTTCAGGGGCGGAGAAAAAGCGCCGAATAATGGAATTTATATCGAAATTGGTGAAACCGGAAGCAACGTAAACAATCCTCAAAAGCTGAAAATGAAAGCGGGAGACCGGTTTCCTGAGAATTCAAATCACAACCGCCACTGGACATACATGAGAAAACCTTAATTAAGAGAGTTTTCAAGAACAAGGATTACCGTAGAGAATACCGGGAATTGGTTAAAAAGTTCCTTGGTCATACGGTCATTCTTGTTCTTTTTCTTTTTATTTTTCGTGAGAAGGAGATATAATAAAAATAAAGGTCAATAAAGGTCAAGAAGAGGTGTTGAAGCACATGAATATTGAATCCATGACACACAGCATTCAAGAAGGACTTGCCGCATCAGGCCAACTTGCGAAAGATCATAAGCATACCGATATTCAAATACTTCACCTGTGGAGCATTTTCATTCAAAACCCGGATGGACTTCTTACATCCATTTATAAAAAAGCAGGTATAAATACGGGCGAACTATACGATTTTCTTCAGGAAAAGCTGAAGGGAATTCCAGCGGTGGAAGGTTCTGGAGTTCAATATGGGCAATATGTATCCAATGATGTAAACCGACTGTTCATAGAAGGAGAAAAACTCCAAAGAAAATGGGGGGATGATTTTCTATCGATTGAACATTTAGCCCTTTCCTTATTTGAGCAAACTGATCATCCCGTCATTAGATATATGAAGGAAAAGGGAATCACTCAAGAACAGCTGAAAACGATAATTACTTCCATAAGAGGGGGAAAAAAGGTGAATACGCAAAATCCTGAAGTTACATATGAAGCACTTAAAAAGTATGGAAGGGATCTCGTAGCAGAAGTCAAATCAGGCAAAATAGATCCCGTCATCGGCAGGGACGGTGAGATCCGCCATGTCATCCGGATCCTATCTAGAAAAACGAAGAATAACCCTGTTCTGATCGGTGAACCGGGAGTTGGGAAGACAGCAATCGTCGAGGGACTTGCCCAGCGGATTGTCAGGAAGGATGTTCCGGAAGGGCTGAAAGATAAAACCATATTTGAACTCGATATGAGTTCTCTTGTGGCAGGTGCAAAATTTCGCGGAGAATTCGAAGAAAGATTGAAAGCCGTGCTAACGGAAGTGAAAAAAAGCGAAGGCAAGATCCTGCTGTTCATTGATGAATTGCACACGATTGTCGGAGCAGGCAAGACAGAAGGTGCAATGGATGCCGGCAACATTCTGAAACCGATGCTTGCCAGGGGTGAACTTCACTGTATCGGGGCCACTACGCTGAATGAATACCGCAAATATATCGAAAAGGACCCGGCATTGGAGCGGCGTTTTCAACAGGTGATGGTACAGGAGCCGAACGTGGAAGATACAGTATCAATTTTGAGAGGATTGAAGGAACGGTTTGAAATTCACCATGGTGTCAATATCCATGACCGCGCAATTGTAGCAGCTGCAAGATTGTCTGACCGATACATTTCAGATCGTTTCCTGCCGGATAAGGCGATTGATCTGATTGATGAGGCATGTGCAATGATCCGTACGGAAATTGATTCAATGCCTTCCGAGTTGGATGAAGTGACCCGTAAAGTGATGCAGCTTGAAATTGAAGAAGCGGCACTCATGAAAGAAAAAGATGAACAAAGTAAGGAACGTTTAAGCCGGATCAAGGAAGATTTAAGTAATCTGAAAGAAAAAGCCGACACGATGAAGCTTAAATGGTTAAAGGAGAAAGAAAGCATAGGGGTTGTCCAGGAAAAAAGGGAAGAGCTGGAGAAGCTGAGGCGCCAGCTTGAAGAAGCGGAAAGCGATTATGACTTAAATAAGGCTGCAGAACTTAGACACGGCAGGATTCCAGCAATGGAAAAGGAACTTCAGGCAGTTGAACAAGAAATGATGAGGGAACAAGAGGGAAGGCTTGTAAGAGAAGAAGTGACGGAAGAAGAAGTTGCAAACATCGTAGCCAGATGGACCGGAATCCCTGTAACAAAGCTGGTCGAGGGTGAAAGAGAGAAGCTCTTGAAGCTTGATCAGATATTGCATGAACGTGTCATCGGGCAAGATGAAGCAGTAGAACTTGTCAGCGATGCAGTGATCCGTGCAAGAGCGGGAATCAAAGATCCCAATCGTCCGATTGGTTCTTTCATATTCCTTGGTCCTACCGGAGTGGGTAAGACAGAGCTCGCCAAGACACTGGCACACACTTTATTTGATAGCGAAGAACAGATGATAAGAATTGATATGTCTGAATATATGGAGAAGCATGCGGTATCGAGACTGGTTGGGGCACCTCCTGGTTATGTCGGCTATGAAGAGGGCGGCCAGCTCACAGAAGCCATCAGAAGGAAGCCTTATTCCGTGATCCTGCTCGATGAAATCGAAAAGGCACATCCTGAAGTCTTCAATATTTTACTGCAGATGCTTGACGACGGACGAATTACTGATTCACAAGGCAGAACGGTTGATTGCAAAAACACGGTCATCATCATGACATCCAACATTGGCTCATCCTATTTATTGGAAAGAAATAAAGGGGAAGAAGAAATTGATGATGAAACAAAAGATATGGTGATGAAGCAGCTGAGAGGCTCGTTCAGACCTGAATTTCTGAACCGCGTGGATGACATCATCCTATTTAAGCCGCTCAGTATCGAAAATGTCAAAGGAATCATTGGAAAGCTTCTTACAGAATTGCAGTCACGTGTGGAAGAACAGCAAATATCAATGAACATGACAGAAAAAGCAAAAGAATTCATCGCGGAAGCCGCATACGATCCTGTCTACGGAGCACGCCCATTAAAGAGATATCTCCAAAAGGAAATTGAAACAAAACTTGCAAGGGAACTGATTGCAGGAAATATCGGAAAAAATAAAGAAGTCATGATTGATGCGGGGGATGAAGGGCTGACTCTTTTGGTTCGTTAGCAAATTAAATGTAAATTAAAAAGCAGCCTGCAACAGGCTGCTTTTTAATGATGATCTTCAACAGGGTCGTTTGGAATTACCAATGTAATAACAAATAGTAAAATCGTCACTCCAATTGAAAGGATCAATCCTGTTTCAAAATGAAACTTTAATCCGTTCATTGAACTTACAACGTAAGTTAACATTTGTGTCAAAACAAAAGCCCAGAAAAATGTCCAGAAAAATCTCACGCCAGTCACCTCATTCCTCTATTTAATCCATATGTAGATGGAATCTCACCATTTCCAATCTTTTTAATCATACCATACCTATTTTAAATAATAAATGGCGAATATGTGAAAATGTAACCCTTAACATCCGCTCTGCAGCAGCAAATGACTCGTTCATATTTTTTCCTTTTATAGGCAAACTTCCTTTCAAAACTTCTTTCTGTACATAAACTGTAATGACTCACTATGTAAAAGGAGAATTCCAATGAATCAGCGATTGTTTCAATTAGATCAAGAGTGGTGCATGATTCATTATCCTGAAAGACCCAATGGATTTGCTGTTATGATCCTTGGTGACCATCACCATTATGTAGATGATAAAACCAGCTTTTGGGAGCAGCATGAAGCCAGGAAAAAATGGATTAAAGATCTAATGGCCAAAGGATACATCGTTTACTACAGCAATCTATATGGAGCCAATTGGGGTAGCGGTCAGGCAGTGCAGTTAGCGGTCAGGCTATATCAATATGTAAAAAGGACAGAAATCATCAATGGCAAGATTCATATCTTGACGGAGGGGATGGGGGCACTCGTATTCAAAGAACTTTATTCTAAAATGAAAGACGATATACGGAGTGTGGTGATGCTCACGCCGTGCCTCTCCCTTTACGAACTGGTCCAGCAGGAAAAGGAACAAAAATTCTTTTATAAAAGGCTGGTAAAAGAATTGGCTGAATCCAGGGGAGTAAAGAAAGAAGACTATGAACAGGTTCTGATGCAATCCGAACATGATTATGAAGTGTTTAAGGACATCCCTATTCCGCTTTATATTGTTCAATCCTATAATGTTAATCGTTATAAAAATCAATTCCCTCTCATAAAAGATATATATAACCATCGTTTAGTCAGAGGATGTTCAACAAATCTCTTTTATGTGCTGCCTGAAAAAAGAGATTCACTTGGATTGAAATTCACCTCTTACTTCTCTTTGCACGAAAAAGAATTATAGTCTTGATTAGGAGTGAGTGATTTGAACCATGCAATTGTGCTTGCCGCCCAGCAATATTTGGGGTTTGAACTCTGTAATGCTCTGCTGGAAAGAGGATGGACGGTGACAGCTGTTGATGACGCTGAAGAAACAAAAGATAAATGGTTGGAAATAGGGAGAAACGCTAACATTCATTACGTTCCTACACACACTTGGGATCGGGAACTGCCAGTTGAATGCAGATTGTTTCTCCCTTATTATGACCAATTCAATGGGAGCAGTTTCGAATGCCTCTCCTTGATAGAACAAATGTATGCTCAAAGTGAAGACCTCCCCGAAATCGTTCAAATCTTTTCCAACCAAACTGAGAGAAAAAGAAGCGTGGAATCCAGTAAAGATAATTCGACCACCTTTTTTCTCCCGACACTTTATGGCGCACATCAACCTTCACACTTCCTATTTTCTCAGGTGCTGCGGGGAATGAAGGATGAAAAACCTCATTATGCAGATGACCCCAGTGGTGCCATTTATGTGAAAGATGCTGCAAACTGCATTATTAAACATTCAGGGGCCAATGGGACATACTCGTTGAAATCCCTTTCCGAAAATAGCTGGAAAGAAGCCCTTTCTTATATAACTGATGAGCCCATTATTCCTTCTGTCCAAGAACGAAGCTTTGAAGGTGATACCATCATTGTACATCCCACTAAATCACATGAAACCATTTTGATGGATCAGAAACAGAGAATGAACTCTCTGTGAAAACAGGAATAAGAAAAATTTCTCTTTTATATGAATACCGTTAAAGGTAAAATGGACATATTGGTGTAATATTTTTCTATTGATTCTTTTTATCGGCGCTGCATGAGCTTTAAAGGAGTTGCTGCACATGAAAAAGAAACTAAACTTCCTCATTCTGGCGGTTTTTGCACTTGGAATAAACGGATGTATGAACGGAAAAGCCTCCGGTGAATTAGAAAACGTGGGTTTACTTGTTCCAGAAACAGTAAATGATGGGGTCTGGGGGACAAAAGGATACAAAGGATTATTAAAAATACAATCAAAACACGATGTAGACGTATTTTATAAAGAGAGCATGAACAATGATACATCAATAGAACAGGCAATTAAGGATTATGAAAATGACGATGTTAACTTGGTTTTTGGTCATGGAAGTGAATATTCAGATATATTTAATCAACTATCTAGTGAATACCCGGATATCCATTTTGTAAGTTTTAATGGTGATGCTTCCGAGAAGAACACAACCAGTTTAAAGTTTAAAGGGTATTCGATGGGATTTTTCGGCGGCATGACAGCAGCCCATCATACTAAAACGGATAATGTTGGTGTGATTGCTGCCTTTGATTGGCAGCCTGAAGTACAAGGGTTTATTGATGGAGCGAATTATCAGAATAAGGATATTGAGGTAAACGTTGAATACACGAGGGATTGGGATGACAAACCGAGAGCTTTGGAACGGTTGAATTCATTAGTGAGCAGGGGTACGGATGTTGTCTATCCTGCTGGAGATGGCTATAATGTAGCTGTTCTAGAAGAACTGAAAGAGCGGGGGTTGTTTGCGATCGGGTATGTATCTGATCAGTCTGATCTGGGTGAGTCCACGGTCCTGACAAGCACCGTCCAACATGCTGATAAGCTATATGAAGTGGTGTCGGATAAGTACACAAAAGGGGAGCTATCATCAGGGGTTCTCGAGTTTGATTTTAAAGATGGTGTTATTACTATGGGGAAATTCAGCCCCTTGGTCCCGGAGGAATTCCAAACTACTATCAATCAGCATGTCAGAAACTATATCGAAACAGGAAAATTACCAAACGGAAAGGAAGCAAAGTAATGAATCACGACAAATCGATGGAATTTATGCAGATCGCAATGAAGTACTTACCACAAGCAAAGCAGACGCTGGATGAAGCGGGCATTGAATTATCGCCTGAAATGCTCCAGCCTTTCATGACTCTTTTCACCCAGGTAATGGGAGAAGCATATGAATTAGGCAAAAGAGATGCCGTACATAACGATTAATAGAAAAAAGACTGCTCATTAGCCGGGCAGTCTTTTTTTGTTCTATTTGTAAATTCTGATTCTTTTTTCATTAGCGTTAGTGGCAAATTCTATGTGGAAGAGGAAGTTTGGTTGTTTTTAGATCTTTGCAAGATCTTTGCAATTAAAAGCGCAGCCATCTATTCATCTCCCGGTAAAGAGGTTTGAGTTTATCAATGGTCAGCATAATGGAATCAAGATGTGAAAATGGATCTGGAGAGGTTTTACTTTCCCTTGCCGGAGTTCGATTCGCCTTGTCTGCCTTACGTTCGCCGTACATTAATTTATCCAGTGGGTGCATCTCATTTGACTCTCCCATCATAACACCTCCTTCTCTTGGTAATAATTTATGTAATGAGGGATTGTACGAGTATGGACGTATGTTTAGATTTAAGGAAATCATAAAAACATTGCACAAATAAACGATTTTCGTTAAAATTAGTACCAAGTCATAATAATTGATAATAAACTTATTGTATAGGGAGAACGAAAATTAAAGAAAGCAGGGGATGCCAGTATGAATACAGGGATAATCGGAATTGGGCGTTACCTTCCTGAAAAGATTTTAACAAATGCAGATTTAGAAAAAATGGTCGATACTTCTGATGAATGGATTCGAACACGGACAGGAATTGAAGAAAGACGTGTAGCCGGAGAGGGAATAGATACTTCCGATATGGCTTATGAGGCGGCTAAGAAAGCAATCGCTGACGCGGAGATCACACCTGAAGATCTTGATTTGATTCTCGTTGCAACTGTTACACCCGATCAGCCTTTTCCTTCGGTTGCCTGCTTATTGCAGGATAGACTTGGGGCAAAAAGGGCTGCTGCGATGGATATCAGTGCGGCATGTGCAGGTTTCATGTATGGTATAATTACTGCAAAACAATTCATTGATAATGGTGTTTATAAAAACGTTCTCATTGTAGGAGTAGAAAAGCTATCGAAGATTACAGATTGGGACGATCGAAATACAGCTGTACTATTCGGAGACGCTGCAGGTGCTGCAGTTCTCGGGCCTGTATCTGACGGAAAAGGAATACTCGCCTTCGAACTTGGAGCGGATGGTTCTGGAGCAAAACACTTGTATCAAGAAGAAAACATCGTGATGAACGGCAGGGAAGTATTTAAATTTGCTGTTCGCCAAATGGGTGAATCAAGCGTCAATGTAATTGAAAAAGCCGGATTAAAAAAAGAGGACGTAGACTTCCTGATTCCTCATCAGGCAAATATCCGTATCATGGAAGCTGCTAGACAACGATTAGAGCTTCCGATTGAAAAGATGTCTAAAACGGTTAATAAATACGGCAATACATCAGCAGCCTCCATTCCAGTGTCACTGGTAGAAGATCTGCAGGAGGGAAGAGTAAAAGAAGATGACGTCGTAGTCATGGTGGGATTCGGCGGCGGCCTGACGTGGGGCGCGATTGTGATGCGCTGGGGTAAATAAAAGTTAACTCTTCTATAATTTGTTTAAAAGGAGATGGATCGAATGAACAATAAACGTGTTGTTATAACTGGCTTAGGAGCAGTAACACCATTAGGGAATAATGTAGAATCAACCTGGAACGGCATTTTGGAAGGGAAAACCGGTATCGGCCCATTGACCAGGCTGAATGCAGATGATTACCCTGCAAAAGTGGCGGCAGAGTTAAAAGATTTTGATATAGAAGAATATGTTGAGCGTAAAGAAGCAAGAAAGATGGACCGCTTCACTCACTATGCGGTAGCAGCTTCAATGATGGCCGTAAAGGATTCTAAATTAGAGATCAACGATGAAAACGCCCATCGGGTAGGGGTGTGGATAGGATCAGGTATTGGTGGAATGGAGACATTTGAAAACCAGTATGAAACCTTCCAAAAACGCGGTTACCGCCGAGTAAGTCCGTTCTTCGTACCGATGATCATCCCTGATATGGCAACTGGACAAGTTTCGATCATGCTTGGAGCAAAAGGAGTTAACTCCTGTACCGTGACAGCTTGTGCAACGGGAACCAATTCAATCGGTGATGCGTTTAAGGTCATTCAGCGCGGAGATGCCGATGTCATGATTTCAGGCGGAGCGGAAGCACCGATCACAAAAATGTCCGTTGCAGGATTCTGTGCCAACACAGCGCTTTCAACCAATACTGATCCAGAGAAAGCTTCACGTCCATTCGATGCAAATCGCGATGGATTTGTAATGGGAGAAGGAGCTGGTGTTGTCGTATTAGAGGAGCTGGAACATGCTTTAAAACGCGGAGCAACAATCTATGCTGAAGTGGTAGGATACGGAAGTACGGGAGATGCCCATCATATTACAGCACCTGCACCAGCCGGGGAAGGCGGCGCAAGAGCAATGAAAATGGCTCTTGATGATGGAGGAGTGGCACCTGAGGAACTTGATTATATCAACGCCCACGGTACAAGTACTCCATATAATGATAAATACGAGACAATGGCAGTCAAAGAAGTATTCGGGGAGCATGCTTACAAACTTGCCATGAGTTCCACTAAATCAATGACCGGACACCTATTGGGAGCTGCTGGAGGAGTGGAGGCCATCTTCACTGTATTGGCTATGAAAGATAGTATTCTTCCGCCAACAATCAACCTTGATACTCCAGACCCGGATTGCGATCTTGACTATGTAGCAAATGAAGCCAGAAAACGTGAAGTGAATGTAGCGATGAGCAACTCACTTGGGTTCGGCGGCCACAATGCCACGCTGGTGTTCAAGAAATACACAAAATAATGGATTTTTGAAGCGCACGAATCAATATTCGTGCGCTTCTTTTCATTTTTAGTCTCGAATCATCAGTTACTAAAATCTCTTTTTCTACATATATATTTAAAAAAGAGAAAGAGGGATGAATGTGACAATCGCTCCGACAGATGAATGGCTGGCCGAATCCCTGGATAATCCATTGGCGATCTTACAGAAAACTAAACAGGGTAGATCTGACGACGTGGAGTCCCTGTATCATTACCTCATGAAGCATGGAATGTACCGTCCTGCAATGGCTGCAAAAAAAATTTATGAGTCCATGAAGGAAAACAAACTATGGGATTTATATATGAAGCTTGAAAAGCTATATAGAAAAAGATGGGATGGCCCGAATGTGCCTGTTTATCTGCTGCCGGTGCAGGAGACAAGAGGACTTTTTCAATCTTCCATGAAAAAGTCAGGCGTGTGCTTCAAAGATGAAATTTATTTATTTTTGAAAGAACAGGAAGATATTAAAGAATATGAGGCGTTATTTGTTCATGAGTATCACCATTGTGTGAGGATGGACAGATTGAAAAAGAAAGATGAAGACTACACTTTATTAGATTCAATCATATTTGAAGGGCTTGCCGAACATGCTGTTCGTGAGTACTGCGGTCAAGAGTATGTGGCGGCATGGACGAAGGCTTACGGAGACAAAGAACTCTCTCATTATTATGAAAAGTTGATTAAGCCCAATCTTAACATTACGCGAGTAAATCCGCTCCATGATCATTTGCTTCTTGGTCAAAAAAGCTACCCTAAAATGCTTGGTTATGCTGCAGGTTATTATCTGGTGGAAAATGCCAGGAAAAATAAGAAAGCAGTGACTAATCTGTACATGGGGAAACCATCTTCCTTCTTCTTACCAGATAAAAAGGTCCCAGCCTCCATTGAATTGCAATAGGTAAACACCCGTTTTCGTCATATATCCCTCTGCTTGACATAAACTATAGTATAAAAGGACAAGCAAAAAGAGGGTAGAGGCGGAAGGTATGGTGTTTCGTATGTTTGTATTATTTATTGGTTTTGGACTGGCTGTTTCCGGAGGGGTAAGTCTGATCATTTATTTAAACCTTCTTACAACAGGAATGACCATTATAGAATATTTACTATTTGTAAGTACTAGAGTAGAATGTTATCTCTTCCTTGTCGGCATTCTCATCATTACCTTAACGATCTATTTGCCTCGAAGAAAAAATAACAACTATCTATAAAAGGTGCGGATTCAGGAATATTTTTACTCTATTCTGCCTATACTGATTGACAAATAAGATTGTAGCAAAGCGAGGGGTCAATCATGTTATATCTTCATGATGTATGGGTAAATTGGTTCGAAGGCGAAGAAAATGGCTACAATGTGTGTCATTTTCACGAATGGAGAAAAGAAGATGTCATTGAGTTGTTAGATCAAGTTCCTTTAATAAAAGTGGATAATGCCCTTTTTCATTACATCGAGAATGATTTATCAGAATTACCTCAACAACTGCTGAATGATGTATATCAAAAAGCATATTTAAGAAAAAATCATGAACGCATCCAATTGGATTATTGCTTTATTGTCACAGATGGGACAGGCATATTGGCAGTCGATACAATCGGTTATACTGTTCCTATTCGAAAAAGCAGGCTCATTCCAAGACAGGAACAGCTTGTATATGAAATGGTGGAAGGTCACGATGTGATTCCTTACTCCGTGGAACAAGATCCCAAATCGGAGAACGCTTATCATATTCTTTCACCGAGTCCACATATGATGAATGGCTTGACAAGGAAGGAAAGGCAGCTTAAACAGTTGCTCTTCATGGCACTTGATCAGCTTCACGGTTCGAGAAACACGGCAGAAATCCGTTACTGGTATACAGAATGGGCACCTGAGCAGTACCGGGTCATTCAGGATATGGATTTTGAAGATGTTTGGAATATGCTGTATGAAGAAACGAAATATGGATGGTCAAATAAACATCTCATCCTATGTGAGAACCTGATTAAGGGGCAGCCATTTTTTGAAAAACTGTGGGAAGTTGAAAACCGTCCTAAAGTGAATTGAGCTTCGAAACCTTAAGTCTACTATAGACTTGGGGTTTTTTTATTCGGAAAAAATGCTGAAGCCTTAATTGGCTCCAGCACTTCATCCATCATTATCTTTTTCTCTCTTTACGGCCCAGTCCCATGGCCTTTTCCATTTTTTTAAGCATCTTGCCCGCGGCACGATTGGCTTTTTCAGCTCCGCGATCGAGAATGTCATCCAATTCATCGGAGTCGATCAATTCATTATAGCGATCCTGAATCGGTTTGATGGCATTGACTACTACTTGAGCCAGGTCAGCTTTGAACTCTCCGTACCCTATTCCATCATATTTTTGTTCAAGCTCTTCTATTGAAGTGCGCTCGAGGATAGAGTATATCGATAATAAATTCGAAACACCAGGTTTATTTTCCTTGTCGTATTTCACGACGCCATCTGAATCAGTGACAGCGCTCTTGATTTTCTTCTCGATTTGTTTTGGATCATCCAGCAATGTGATGAACGCTTTTTGATTGGCATCTGATTTACTCATTTTCTTTAATGGGTCCTGCAGTGACATGACCCGTGCGCCGACTTTAGGGATCCGTACTTCAGGAACGGTGAAGATGTCATTGTATTTATTGTTAAAGCGCTCAGCCAGATTACGGGTTAATTCCAAATGCTGTTTTTGATCTTCGCCGACAGGTACTAAATCAGTACCATACAGCAGGATATCGGCTGCCATTAATGGCGGGTAAGTCAAGAGTCCGGCGGATACAGCTTCCTTACCATGGGATTTATCCTTGAATTGCGTCATTCTCTCAAGCTCTCCGATATACGTCACACATTGCAGTATCCATCCCGCCTGTGCATGTGCAGGTACTTCTGATTGAATGAATAAAGTAGACTTTTCAGGATCGATCCCACAGGCGATATAGAGTGCAGCAAGACTTTTAATATTTTTACGCAGCTCCATTTTATCCTGCTGTACTGTAATCGCATGCTGATCTACGACACAGAAGTAACAGTTGTATTCATTTTGCAATTCTGTAAACTGCTTCATTGCCCCGATGTAATTACCGAGCGTGATCGTACCGCTCGGCTGTATTCCGCTAAATATGGTCTTCATTACGTTTCCTCCTAATTTTGTACAAAATAAAAACCCACGCGTCCTTATAATATAGGGACGAATGGGATTATATCCGCGGTGCCACCCTAAGTACCCATGAATATGGATCAGCTTAGTCCATGCAGCTTGCATGAAACCTCTTTAACGTGAGGTAAATCCGTTATTCGCTACTGATATTTCACAAATAAGGCTCAGAAGTCCATTCGCTAAAAAATGATTACTTGTTCACACCGGCCACAAGCTCTCTTGAAATCAATTTAAAGGTACTATTCTTCATCTCAGCCATGATATTAGTATTCCTATTATATTGAATTAACAAGGTTAATTCAAGTGTATAGGAGATAGGACAGTGCCAAGGAAATGACGAGCAGGGAACTTCCTATAATAAGAAAAGAGTTGGTGATTTTATAAGACCTCACAACTGTAAACTCTTCGTGAGCTTGCTTCGTTGAATCGATATCATCAAACTCAGAAAGGAACTTACCCTGCACAGTACTTCTTCGAAATCTCTTTAAAGCATATACAATTCCGTTAAAGAAACCCTTCTGAAATATATACAGGAAAGCACCCATGATTAAATAAATCATTCCTGTAATAAATAAGCTGTTAAGAATAGAAAGAACGAGTGGATCACCCTGAACAAGTGAAAAGGCCACTGAGATGATCAAGAACAAAACCGCAATAATATAAATAGTAAATATACGTTTCATAATACTCCTTTATACCTTTTATTATAAAAGTATACATGAAGCGGACGATGGATTTCAATTGGATTTCATATATATACAATACTCTGATAACTGTTCCTTCCAAAAATACAATCATCTATAGTCCGCACACACTAAGGGGTTTATTAGGATTCCTAGCTTCTCTTAAAAAGAGAAGTAGGCACAACGTGTGTAATAAAGAATCATAACAATTTATAATTATAATAGAAAAAACTTTCAATCTAGTTAATATCGACAATTTTTGCTGATTAAGTAAAATAAATGAAAGCGGTTTATTGTAACAATTGTAATAGGACAAACACCCTAAATGTAATTCTGAAAACCCCTATAAATCAAGGTTTTACCATCATATGACCTATTAATCTGATAATTTTGCAAAAAAACTGTTAAATTAATATTGCAAAAATATCTCTATCATGTATAATAAGTAACAAATCTTCTGAAAATTAGAAGATAAATAAATATGAGATTTACGAGGAGGTCAATTTCAAGATGAAGAAAAAGTTTTCATTCTTGCTGGTTCTTCTTCTGGCTCTAAGTACTTTCCTAGCTGCTTGTGGCGGCAATGAAAAGTCTGGAGACGAGGGAACAGGCGACAACGGCGGCGACAAGCCTGCTGAGCAAAAAGAACAAGTACTTAACTTGATCGAGAGTTCAGAGATCCCATCAATGGACTCAACACTAGCTACTGACTCTGTTTCATTCAACGTAATGAACAACGTATTCGAAGGTCTTTACCGTTTAGGTGAGAACGACGAAGCAGTACTAGGTATGGCTGCTGAAGAGCCACAAGTCAGTGAAGATGGTCTTACTTACACGTTCAAGCTTCGTGATGCTAATTGGTCAAACGGAGATCCCGTTACTGCTAACGACTTCGTTTACGCTTGGCAAAAAGCTTTAAACCCTGATACTGGTGCAGAATACGCGTACATCATGTACGATATCAAAAATGCTGCAAAAGTTAACGCTGGTGAAGTTCCAGTTGAAGAATTAGGTGTTAAAGCAATTGATGACAAAACGTTAGAAGTACAGCTTGAAGGTCAAGTACCATACTTCAAAGCATTACTTTCTTTCGCAACTTTCTATCCTCAAAACCAAAAATTCGTAGAAGCTCAAGGCGATCAATTTGGTCTTGAAGCTGATAAAGCACTTTACAATGGTCCTTTCACACTATCTGAGTGGAAGCACGAACAAAGCTTCAAATTAACTAAAAACGATGGTTACTGGGATGCAGAAACTGTCAAGTTGAAAGAAGTTAACTTCAACATCGTTAAGGATACTGCAACCGCAGTTAACCTTTATGAAACTGAAAAGGCTGATATTACTGGTCTTTCAGCTGAATTCGTTGACAAGTACAAAGATGATCCAAACTTCAAAACTCTAGCGGATACTGCTGTATTCTTCCTGCGTTTAAACCAAAAGAACGAATTAATGGCTAACGTAAATGCTCGTAAAGCAATCGATGCTGCTTATGACAAGCAAGGTATGGTTGACGTTCTTATGAACAATGGTTCAATGCCTGCGTACTATCTAGTACCAAAAGATTTCGTATCAGGTCCAGATGGAGCTGAATACCGTGAAACTGTTGGCGATTTCGGTGCATATGATACTGAAAAAGCTAAAGAACACTGGGCAAAAGCGAAAGAAGAGTTAGGTAAAGATACGTTCGAAATCGAACTATTAAACTATGACTCTGAAAGCTCTAAGAAAGTCGGAGAATTCATCAAAGAACAATTAGAAACAAACCTTGAAGGTCTTACTGTTTCAATCAAAGCACAACCATTCAAGCAAAAACTTGATTTAGAATCTAAAGGTGATTATGACTTATCATTCGCTGGATGGGGTCCTGACTATCCAGATCCGATGACGTTCGTTGACATGTTCGTTACTGATGGAGCTCATAACCAAATGGCTTACTCTAATCCAGAGTATGACAAGTTAATTGAGCAAGCTAAAGGTGAACTAGCTGATGATTTAGAAGCTCGTTGGCAAGCAATGATCGACGCAGAGAAGATTCTTTTCGAAGATCAAGCAATCAGCCCAATGTACCAAAGAGGTAGTTCTTACCTAGAGCGTCCATATGTTAAAGGTATCCTTCGCCATTCATTTGGTGCAGATAATTCTTACAAGTGGGCTTCTGTTGAGTAATTAATAGCTCAATGACAAACCTTAAAAGGGAGAGTGTATGCATGGGCATACGCTCTCCTTTTCCACTGATTGTCGAAAAAAGTCAAAAAAGTAAAAATAGATTGAAAATTTGTCGAATATCTATATAATTATCTATGTAATGAAAAAATAGACAAAAAAGGGGGGCTAAAGAATGGTCAGATATACAATTCAACGACTCGTTTATATGATCATCACTTTGCTTATCATTGCTACCGCTACTTTCTTTCTGATGAAGCTCCTGCCTGGATCTCCACTACAAAATCAAGAAAGGCTGTCTCCGGAACAACAACAAATCATTTTGGATAAATATGGTCTGAATGACCCGCTGCCGGTTCAGTATGTGAACTACATGACGGGACTTGCTCAGGGTGATTTAGGTTTATCATTTCAATACGATAACCGCCCGGTTACACAAATCATTGGAGATCGTATTGGACCTTCCGCACTTCTAGGATTCCAAGCTATGGTATTAGGAACGTTTTTAGGATTATTGGTAGGGATCATTGCAGCAATCAAACATAATACGGTTTGGGATTATGGATCTACTATACTTGCTGTTTTAGGGATATCCATCCCTTCATTCGTTTTTGCTGCTTTATTGCAATATTATATAGGTGTCAAGCTTGAGTGGCTTCCTGTTGCCCTTTGGGGAGAGTATAAACACACAATACTTCCAACACTAGCACTTACGGTAGGTGTTGTGGCAACGATTGCGCGTTTCATGCGTACTGAAATGCTTGAAATCTTAAACTCTGATTATATATTATTAGCAAAAGCAAAAGGGATATCAAAAGTTGGAACCGTGGTAAAACATGCTGTACGTAATGCGATGATCCCAATCATAACAATTTTAGGACCAATGACAGTCGCTGTTATGACTGGTTCGCTAGTTATTGAGCGTATATTTGCTGTTCCAGGATTAGGTGAACAGTTCGTATTGTCTATCAACACGAACGATTATACAGTTATTATGGGTATTACTTTGTTCTTTAGTGTATTATTCATAGGAGTCATTTTCCTTGTTGATATTATGTACGGAATTATTGACCCACGTATTCGTTTGGCTGGAGGGAAGAAATAATGGAATCAAACAAAAGAAAACTAGATCAACTTAGTCCAGATCTCTTCCAGCAGCAAAAGATTAATGAAAGCGAAGCTGAAAGAATCGAAAGACCGAGTTTGAATTTTTGGCAAGATGCCTGGATTAGATTAAGAAAAAGTAAAGGCGCCATTGTCGGAATGATTATTACCGCAATAATCTTCTTCTTTGCGATATTTGGCCCAGGAATGAATGATTTCAGCTTTAAACAGCAAGAAATTCGCCATGCAAAGCTTCCTCCTAAAATTGAAGCGCTTTCAGGTATAAGCTGGCTTCCATTTGATGGAAAGGATTCAGATGGATTTGACGTATACGAAGCCAGAAATGTAGAAGTAAACTACTGGTTCGGTACAGATGATCTTGGACGCGATTTGTGGACAAGAACGTGGACAGGAACAAGAGTATCGCTTTATATTGGTATTTTGGCAGCGATCATCGATTTCATCATCGGGATTTCATACGGTGGTATTTCTGCTTACTATGGCGGAAAAATCGATGATGTCATGCAACGGATCATCGAAATCCTTGTGGGTATACCAAACTTGATTGTTGTCATTCTCTTCATCTTGATCTTTGAGCCAGGGATATTCTCGATCACCATGGCGATGGTCATAACAGGATGGACCGGGATGGCCCGGATTGTCCGTGGTCAGGTCCTTCAATTGAAGAATCAGGAGTTCGTGCTTGCTTCACGTACCTTGGGTGCGAGCAGCAACCGTCTTATCTTCAAACACTTGTTACCTAACGTAATGGGGCCAGTAATCATCACCACGATGTTTACAGTGCCTGCAGCTATATATACAGAAGCATTCTTAAGCTTTATCGGATTGGGAATTGCACCTCCTAAAGCTTCATTAGGTTCCTTGGTTAATGATGGGTACAGATCGATTCAGTCTTACCCTCATATGATGTTAGTGCCTTCAGCGGTAATATCATTAGTCATTTTAAGTTTTAACCTGATGGCTGACGGACTTCGCGATGCATTGGATCCGAAAATGCGTAAGTAATGGAAGGGAGATAAAGAATATGTCAAAAAGAATTTTAGAAGTGAATAATTTACACGTCTCCTTCAATACGCATGGAGGGGAAGTCAAAGCTGTACGCGGTGTAGATTTTCATTTAGATAAAGGTGAAACCCTTGCCATAGTTGGGGAGTCAGGTTCGGGGAAATCAGTTACGACTAAAGCGCTTATGAGATTGATTCCGAATCCTCCTGGTTTTATCAAAGACGGTAAGATCATGTTTGAAGGTAAAGATCTTGCAACGCTACCTGAGAAACACATGGAAAAAATTCGCGGTAAAGATATCTCGATGATTTTCCAGGATCCAATGACTTCATTGAACCCGACGATGACGATCGGGAAGCAAATCATGGAGCCGCTTGTCAAGCATCAGAACATGAGCAAGAATGATGCAAAAAAACGTGCCATCGAACTATTGAAGCTGGTTGGACTTCCTAGCCCTGAGACACGCTTCAAACAATATCCACACCAATTTTCAGGTGGTCAACGCCAGCGTGTCGTCATCGCCATTGCATTAGCATGCAATCCTAAAATCCTGATTGCGGATGAACCGACAACGGCACTTGATGTTACCATTCAAGCACAAATCCTTGAGTTGATGAAAGATTTACAAACGAAGATTGAAACTTCTATCATCTTCATCACCCATGACCTTGGTGTTGTTGCGAACGTCGCTGATCGTGTAGCGGTCATGTACGGAGGACAAATCGTTGAATCCGGGACAGTGGATGAAATCTTCTATGACCCACGTCATCCATACACATGGGGACTGATCGGTTCAATGCCAACAACGGACACTGAAGGTGAGCAGGAGTTGGTTGCCATACCAGGAACACCTCCTGATTTATTGAATCCTCCAAAAGGAGATGCATTCGCATTGAGAAGTGAGTATGCAATGAAGATCGACTTTGAAGAAGAACCACCGTATTATAAGGTGTCTGACACACATATCGTCAAATCATGGTTGATGCATCCAAGTGCTCCACAGGTAGAACCTCCTGAAGCAGTAAAACTAAGACATAGAAAAATGCCGTCTAACTACGCTGAGCCGGTACTAGTTGAGGAGGTTCGTTCATAATGGCAGAAAAATTACTCGAAATCAAAAACCTTAAACAATATTTCAACCCTGGCAAGCCTAATATGGTCAAAGCGGTAGATGATATTTCTTTTGATATATACAAAGGTGAAACGCTTGGACTGGTTGGAGAATCAGGCTGTGGTAAATCCACTACAGGACGTACAATCATTCGTCTGTACGACGCAACGGACGGCCAGGTTTTATTTAACGGGGATGATGTACATGGTAAGAAAAGCCGTTCCCAATTAAAGAAATTCAACCGTAAAATGCAGATGATCTTCCAGGATCCTTATGCGTCACTGAACCCTCGTATGAAGGTAGCTGACATTATTGCAGAAGGCATCGACATCCATGGCCTGGCTTCTTCGAAAGAAGAACGCTTGAGAAAAGTCCATGAACTTCTTGAAACTGTTGGTTTAAATAAAGAACACGCAGGACGCTATCCACATGAATTCTCTGGAGGTCAAAGACAACGTATCGGAATCGCGCGTGCTCTTGCCGTGGACCCTGA
This sequence comes from Rossellomorea sp. ABR4_012, assembly GCF_056159545.1. Classification (NCBI taxonomy): domain Bacteria; kingdom Bacillati; phylum Bacillota; class Bacilli; order Caryophanales; family Bacillaceae; genus Rossellomorea; species Rossellomorea sp. ABR4_012. Next base: position 259,792 of record NZ_JBSWVK010000005.1, on the reverse strand, counting down.
TTTCATCATTGCGGATGAGCCGATCTCTGCATTGGACGTTTCAATCCAGGCTCAGGTGGTCAACCTGATGCAGCAGCTGCAAAAAGAAAAAGGACTGACTTACCTTTTCATCGCCCATGATCTGTCCATGGTTAAATACATCAGTGACCGTATCGGCGTAATGTATTTTGGTAAATTAGTAGAGCTGGCACCAAGTGATGCGCTGTATAAGAACCCGCTTCACCCTTATACTCAATCATTGCTTTCTGCCATACCTCTTCCAGATCCTGAGTATGAGCGTACACGCAGAAGAAAAGAATATGATCCTGCCGTTCATAATTATACGGAAGAAGATCAACTTGAAATGCGCGAAGTTGCACCTGGACACTTTGTATATTGCTCTGAAAAAGAATTTGCACAATACAAGGCGCAATATAAAGGTTAATGCTTTGCTTAAGCCCCTTATTTTAGGGGCTTTTCTTTTTATATCTTCCACTCAGGACCGGTTATAAACATCTTCTTTTTTTATACATAGTACATATGTTATTAATAAGACATAATGAACCCATTCACCATTAGTATTTACAGTTACCTTTACATTGATTTCCTCGGAAATTCCGACATTTTAGGTGTATATTCCCTTTTCTTTGAAGTTATTTCCTTGTTAAAATAGTAACAAGTGTTACAATTTTTAGTAGATAGTTATTATAAAAGAGGAGAGGTTTATTTTGAAATGGAGTAAGCTGGCGACATCTTTCTGTTTAATCACATTGTGCGTATTGCCCTTCCAATCAGTGAGTGCAGAATCTGAACGGAATCCAGTAGAAAGTAATCATGAGAAGAGAACTCTTTCATTGAGCAAAAAGGAAATTCCTGCTTCTGCACCGCGGTTTGTGTATGATTCAGGCTATTCATTTAAATATCCGGATGCCATCAGGGGAGTATACGTAACCGGACATTCAGCTGGTGGGGAGCGCTTCAATAAATTGACTGACTTAATCGATTCAACGGACTTAAATGCGATGGTAATCGATATCAAGGATGATCATGGATATGTTACATATGAACCCGATGCGTCTTCACCGTATGCAGAGGTAGGGCAGCCTTATATTAAGGATCCTGAATCGCTGCTTAAAACGATGGAAGAAAAACAAATTTACCCGATCGCCCGGATCGTTGTATTTAAAGATACTGTCCTTGCAAATAAAAAACCAGAGCTTTCCTATAAAGATGGAGGTAAGGTATGGAAGAACGGACGAGGAGAATCGTTCGTAAATCCATTCCTTAAAGAGGTATGGGATTATAATGTAGGAATTGCAATTGAAGCGGCAAAAATGGGATTCCAGGAAATCCAATTTGATTATGTTCGTTTCCCGGAAGGCTTTGAAAAGAGAGATAAAGAACTTGAGTACAGTACCGGCGACTATACAGATCAAGAAAAAGACAATGTTCAGAAACGTGTGCAGGCTGTGACGGACTTTGTTGAATATGCTCATGAAAAGTTAGAGCCGTATGGTGTTAAAGTGTCTGTCGATATTTTCGGCTATACTGCAACTTTGCCGGAGGCACCTGGAATCGGCCAGAACTTCACAAAGATTTCTGAGCATGTCGATGTTATCTCTTCCATGATCTATCCAAGTCACTGGACCCCATACTTCGGAATTGCAAAACCGGATACCGAGCCATATAAATTAGTGACTGAGTATGCTAAATTGGAAAATAAAAAACTAGCTGAGTTAAAGAATCCTCCAATTTCAAGGCCATGGCTTCAAGACTTCACTGCTTCCTGGTTAGGCAGCGGAAATTATAAAGTTTATGGCAAAGCCGAAATCGAAGCACAAATCAAGGCGTTGAATGATCAAGGAATCAAAGAGTTCCTGTTGTGGGATGCAGGAAACTCTTATACAGAAGGTGTAGATTATACACCTTAATAGTAAAAGAGGCTGGGACAAAAGTGATTTAGTTTCAGTAAAACCCGAACTAATTTGCGTAATATGAGACAAATTAGTTCGGGTTTTTAATTTGATCAAATAGACATTTTGATTTAGTGCTATCCAGCGGTTGATTGGAGTGCAAGACGAAGACTCCTGCGGGAAGAGTAGTTTATGTGAGACCTGTCCAGCTACGGCTTAGAGGCATATGTCATAAGTCAAACCGACCCATAAGGCAAAGGTCGCCTTCGTGGCCGATTCGCCTCATCCCACCTGCCTCTAAGCGAAGCCCCTCCGCTTTTCTACCCGCAGGCTTGCCGAGGAGGCTCACGGGCTACCCGCGGAAAGCGAAGTCTTGCACGGAAATCATTAGCGGTATTAAGAGGCTACACATAAATTGTTCGTCTTTATGTGGTGGTTTTTTATTTAATGTGGTTTGACCACTTCAGAGCATTTTATAAGTACCGTGGAGGCAGTGATATCATTTGACAAATCCCCTTATATTGTTATGATTAAATTGGTAACATTAACCGCTTGAAACCACAATTCCCCCTTAACAGGAATCATTTCCTGTAAACCGTATTTAAATTAATTCCACTGAAAAGACTAACAACTAACATAAACCAATCATTTATGAGAAAAATAGTTTTATCCAAGTTAGTCAGCAAAAAATTTGTTTAAAGGAGTAGGTCCATGCACTGGTATGAAAAGCTGAATCAATATTTCCCTGTAGAGGAAATGAAATCGAAAGAACATCTTGAAACTTTACTTAAAGAACGTAGTGATATTTATCATAAAGATGAAGGACAGCATCACGTATTGATGTATGCGGAACTGGATGACTTTATATTTATTGATTATCTTTTTGTTTCAAAGGACGCACGCGGACAGGGACTTGGTCACAAGCTTCTTGAAAAGCTGAAGAAAAAAAATAAACCGATCATATTAGAAGTAGAGCCTGTCGACTACGATGATACCGATACAGAAAAGCGTTTGAAATTTTACAAGCGTGAAGGATTTGAACATGCAGTAAGCATCGGTTATGCCAGACGTTCATTAGCGACCAATGAAATCAACGAGATGGAGATTTTGTATTGGGCACCGAATGAGGAGTCGGAAGATCTAATATTTGATTCCATGAAGAAAACGTATGAATTGATCCATACGTACAAAGATGAGAAGTTTTACGGTGCATCTTATCAACCTGTAGAAGAAGTCCTGAAACTGGATGAAGAACGGGAAGAAGATGTTTTAAAAGATATATAAAACCAAATGGTTCAAAATGTTCTGGCTGTTGATTGGAGTGGAGGAAGAAGGCTCCTGCGGGAAAAGCGGAACAGGTGAGACCTGTCCAGCTACGGGCTTAGAGGCCTATGTCATAAGTCAAACCGACCCATAAGGCAAAGGTCGCCTTCGTGGCCGATTCGCCTCATCCCACATGCCTCTAAGTAAAGCTCCTCCGCTTTTCTAACCCACAGGAGCGCATGCGACGAGGAGGCTCACCTGCCGCCCGCGGGATAGCGAAGTCCTCCATGGAAATCAACAGCGGTGATCAAGGATGCAAAATAGTATCATAAAAACACAGAAAACCTTATTGCGATTCGCAATAAGGTTTTCTAAATGAAAATATAGTTTCGATAAAAAGATGTTTACACTTGTGGAAGAACGGGTAGATAAAGAAATATAAATAGAATATATAGCTTATGTTAAACTAATGTGTAAGAAGTTTGACAAATTCATTAAAACTATGTTCAACTTCTCGCAATTCATGTATAATACATAATAGAGATTTCTTATTTAAACTTATTTTAAATAACGCACTTTGTTTAAATATAAAATACTCTATAACCTATTCACCACTATAAAATTATTTAAGGGAGTGTGAATGACGTGGTTACATTATTCACTTCACCTAGTTGTACATCTTGTCGTAAGGCAAAAGCTTGGTTAGAAGAGCATGAGATTCCATATACAGAGCGCAACGTTTTTTCTGAACCTTTAAGCATTGATGAAATCAAAGAAATCCTCCGCATGACAGAGGATGGAACGGATGAAATCATTTCTACCCGTTCAAAGACTTTTCAGAAGCTTAATGTAGACTTAGAAACATTACCGCTGCAAGAATTATTTGAGCTTATCCAAAAAAATCCTGGATTACTTAGACGTCCGATCATCCTGGATGAAAAACGTTTGCAGGTTGGATACAATGAAGATGAAATCAGACGTTTCCTTCCTAGAAAAGTTCGCACATTCCAACTTCTTGAAGCTCAAAGAATGGTTAACTAATAAATCATTCGCCTTCTCTGCATTTTATCACTTTGCTGGGAATATACAATTAAAAGGGGCTAACCCTTAAAGGACGTTTCGTTTCCTTGCGGGTTAGTCTCTTTATTTTTTAATCTGCATTGAAATAATCGTTATTTCATTCATTGATATCGTACGGAAATCAACGATGCTGATAAAACTTTATACAAAGTATTATCACTTGAATTTTCTGCAAATATTAGCTAAAATGTCACAAACACATATAATAGTCCGATCTGCTTAAGTGAAAAATGGGTGTTATTTATATTCCATTTTAAGTGCTGATAACATAAAATAGAAGTACAAGGTACAAACTAATTAAAATGTATCTTAATCTTCACCAACAAGTCTGACACACCTGCTCAGACAGTCGGGCTTATGCAGCTCAGAGGGTGTAGTCCCTTCACTAATTTTATGCAAGAAGGGAGAGGTGTTAAATGGAAATCGAACGTATTAACGAAAATACAGTGAAATTCTATATTTCTTATGGGGATATAGAGGATAGAGGCTTTGACCGCGAAGAAATCTGGTATAATCGTGAGCGAAGTGAAGAACTCTTCTGGGAAATGATGGATGAGGTTCATCAGGAAGAAGATTTCGGTATAGAAGGTCCGCTATGGATACAAGTTCAAGCATTGGACAAAGGACTCGAAGTACTTGTTACAAGAGCACAGGTTTCAAAGGATGGTCAACGATTTGAATTGCCGATTCCTGAAGATAAATTAAAAGAGCTTCCTGTGGATGAACGTATTGAAGAACTGCTGGATCAACATTTTCAAATCAAACAGGATCAAGAAGAAGATACAGAAGTTGCATTGGATTTTACGTTAAAGTTCAGCGACTTTGAAGATGCGATTTCATTATCTCAGCGACTCAGGGATATGCCGGTTGAACATTTGACTACAAAGTTACTTGCTTTCGAAAATAAATATTTTCTTTACATTAAGTTTTCAGAAGAGCACTTCTCAGAAGAAGAGATTGACAATATGTTAAGCATCCTGCTTGAATACGCTGATGAGTCAAGAATGACCGTTCACCGTCTAGAAGAATATGGGAAAATCGTTGTCGATCAAAACGTATTTGAAACATTAAGTGCATACTTTTCATAAGTTCGAATACCGGTTTCATCCTGAAATCGGTATTTTTTTATTATTACTTATCTAATCTTATATAATAATTAATAACAGATGTCATCAATGAATAATGAAAGACCATAATTAAAAGTTAACACCCCTTATTACAAATTAACAATATAAAAATTGTATAACCTTGAGTTCATGGGATGGTGTAATGATGAAGAATACGGTGAAAGTGCTCTTATTTGTCGCTGTAATTGCAGTCAGTTATTTTTATTTTTTAGATCAATATTTAGAAGGAATGTTGAAATACGTAAGTTTGGTATTTACGTTTTCGGTCATTATCATAGGTTTTCTAATATTCATTGAAAATCGTCATCCTACTCAAACTCTTACCTGGCTGGTTGTCCTTGGGGCTTTTCCTTTTCTTGGTTTTATCTTTTACTTGTTATTTGGAAGAAATTATCGAAAAGAAAAGATGTACAAGAAAAAGTACATTTTAGATAAGGAAACCTACAATAAGTACGAACCTGGACCTATAGAAATGAATCCTGAGATGTTCGGGTTCTATCAGGAAAAACACGTCCAGCTTGCGCAGCGGATAGGCAACAGCGCCATTTCATTTTCAAGTGAAACGAAAGTGTTGACGAATGGACAGGAAACGTTCGGAGAGATACTCCGCTGGTTGAAAACGGCGAAGCATCATATCCATATGGAGTATTATATCGTGCGTCATGATGACATAGGAAATCAGATAAAAGATGTTTTAATCGAACGAGCGAAAGAGGGGGTCAAGGTCCGTTTTCTATATGATGCTGTCGGTGCTTGGCAATTATCAAATCAGTACATTAAAGATCTAAAAGGAGCAGGCATTGAAGTCGTCCCGTTTGGTCCTGTAAAGATTCCTTTTCTCAATAATAAATTCAATTTCCGAAATCACAGAAAAATCATTGTGATTGATGGAAACATCGGCTTTGTCGGCGGTTTGAATATAGGAGATGAATACTTGGGGAAAAATCCAACGTTTGGATTCTGGAGGGATACACATTTGTTTGTCAAAGGTGATGCGGTCCGCACACTTCAACTTATATTTCTCCAGGATTGGTATTATATGACCAATGATGATTTTCTGACGCCAGGTTATTTAAGCCCGGACCCTGTAAGTGAAATCAATGACGGCGGGGTTCAGATGATTGCCGGCGGACCTGATAATGAACTTAGTGTGTTGAAAAACCTATTCTTCTCCATGATTACGTCCGCTCAGGAAAGCGTTTGGGTGGCATCACCTTATTTTATCCCTGACGAAGATATCTTCTCTGCATTGAAGATCGCAGCGTTAAGTGGAATTGATGTCCGGCTGCTTGTTCCACATAAACCTGATAAGCGGATTGTCTTTCATGCCTCCCGTTCTTACTTTCCAGAACTATTGGAAGCGGGAGTGAGGATATTCGAATATCAAAAAGGCTTCATGCATAGCAAGATTGTCATCGTGGATAACGAATTGGCGTCTATAGGGACTTCCAATATGGATATGAGAAGCTTTCATTTAAACTTTGAAGTGAATGCTTTCCTTTATAAAACAAACAGCACAAAATCGCTTGTGGAAGAATATTTGAATGATTTAGAGCAATCAGTTGAACTGGCACATGAAGAGTTTCAAAAGCGTCACATGGGTTATCGAATCCTGGAATCGACCTCCCGCTTAATGTCCCCGTTGTTATGATGATCAGGATCTGTTTAAAATAAGCCGATAATGCCCGAAGGATAACTTTTCCTTCGGGCATTTCTTTTGCAGGATTTTACGAGTTCTTGTCGAATAACATATTGGAGGAGGTGTTCCATGTTAACAGCTATGATTGATCGGCTGCCTTTTACAACAATCCATCATACAAAAGAAGAGTTATTGAAAATAAGAAAAAAATCACCACAGTTCCTCTGTCCTCATTGCTCATCCCCCTTAGTCCTTCGAATAGGAAAAATCAAGATTCCGCATTTCGCCCATACATCAAAGCTCCCATGCATATATGAATCAAAGAGTGAAACTCCAGATCATGTTCTGGGTAAAGCGTTATTGTATCAAAGACTATCTCAGCTTTTTGAAGATGTGAAGCTTGAGTATTATGTAAAAGAGCTGCATCAAGTTCCTGACCTGCTCATCACCGTGAAAGAAGGGCTGGTTGCCATTGAAATCCAATGCTCTACCATCCCGCTGTCAGAAGTGAAGGGGAGGACAGAAGGATACAGAAGTGAGATGATTCGTCCCCTTTGGATCTTGGCCCAGCCAGTAACTTCCGGGAGCCCCCTCAGATTAACAAGTTTTCAACAGGGTTTCATTCGCTTTTCGAAGGAACTTCACTATTTTCTTCTGCATTTCAATCCAGAAAAGAAGTGCTTTACGATTTTCCCCCACCTTACTCCGGTATCGAAAAATTCATTTTTCTATTCAAAACCGATCACCATTCCGCTGCAAAGATTCACTTTGCCGATTTTAACACCCCCTCCGGAAGATACTGTTTCCCATCATTTGAAAAGCTGGCTTCATTACAGACAAAAATGGATGCAGAACAAAATAAATTTCACTTCATCACGTCGTGACAGATTCCTGGCTGAGGTATATAAAGAAGGAGATACGTTTCTATATTTACCCCTGTATATTGGCTTACCTGTCATCCCCCATATGAATGTCTGCAAAACCCATCCAGTGGAATGGCAATATTACCTTTGGAAAGATGTGTTCAAAAAAAACCGTTATTTTACTTTAGAGATGATGAAGCAAGCATTTATCCGGCGCATTTCAAAAGGAGATATTGAAATGAGGGATTTCCCGCTTTCATCCGGACCCGGCATCAATAAATTAATAGAAGACTATCTTGAATTATTGGAAGGAATAAATGTCATTAGAAAGGGGAAGGGAATAGGGTATAGTTTAGTAAACGAATGGAATTGTACAAAAAGCTTTAATGAATTTCAACAACACGAACGTGATTTTTTTCCTAAGTGGAAGCATATATTAAAAAAGGACTAATAAAGCTTGTTTTCTTGCAGGAATATCCAGGATAAGAGAGAATGTAACTATAAGGAATAGTCTGTAGATTCAGAATGGAGGATGTATATGTCAAACGACACAGTAACCAAAAGTCTGCCTGTCAGAGATGAGGTGGAAGAAGCCTTAACATGGCGGCTTGAAGATATTTTTGAAAGCGATGGAGCTTGGGAAAAAGAATATAAAGAAATCAAAGGATTGACAGAAAAAGCAGTGGAATTCAAAGGAACGTTAAGTCAAAGTGCTGATCAATTATATAAAGCGTTAAGTTTTCAGGATGAGATCATGGAAAGAATGGGAAGGGTTTATACATACTCTCATATGCGCTATGACCAGGATACAACGAATTCACACTACCAGGGTCTGGATGACCGTGCAAAAAACTTGTATACTCAGCTGGGAAGCAAATTTGCTTACCTGGTACCTGAAATTCTTTCAATCGATGAAGGAAAACTTCAAAGGTTCCTGGAAGAAAAGGAAGAACTGAAGAAATATAAGCATGCATTAGAAGAAATCAACCTGCAGCGTCCTCATGTATTATCTGCTGAAGAAGAGGCCCTGATGGCACAGGCTTCAGAAGTATTCAGCGCAGCGAGCAATACATTTGGGATGCTGAATAATGCAGACCTCGAATTTCCAAGTATCAAAGATGAGAATGGGGAAGAAGTGGATATTACCCACGGTCGTTTCATTCGCTTTCTTGAGAGCAGTGACAGACGTGTGCGCGAAGAAGCCTTTAAAAAAGTATATGAAACGTATGGAAAATTTGAAAATACGTTCGCTTCGACTCTTAGCGGAGCTGTGAAGAAAGATAATTTTGTTGCAAATGTCAGAAACTATGATTCAGCCCGTCATGCAGCCTTATCGAATAACAATATTCCTGAGCAGGTTTATGACAACCTGGTGGAAACGGTGAATAAGAACCTTCATCTGCTCCAGCGCTATGTAAAGCTCCGTAAGAAGGTACTGGGGCTTGATGAAGTCCATATGTATGACTTATATACCCCTCTTGTAAAAGAAGTAAAAATGGAGATCGGCTATGAAGAGGCAAAAGGTATGATTCTAAAAGGCCTTGAACCACTTGGGCAAGATTACGCAGACGTTCTTCAGGATGGGTTTGATAACCGCTGGGTGGATGTTGTTGAGAACAAAGGAAAAAGAAGCGGGGCTTATTCATCAGGTGCCTATGGAACGAATCCATATATTCTCATGAACTGGCAGGACAATGTAAATAATTTATTCACCCTGGCACACGAGTTCGGTCATAGCGTGCATAGTTATTATACAAGGTCCGCACAGCCCTATACGTACGGCCATTATTCTATTTTTGTGGCTGAAGTCGCTTCTACGTGCAATGAAGCATTACTGAATGATTACCTATTGAATACGATTGATGATGAAAAGAAACGGCTTTATCTATTAAATCATTATTTGGAAGGTTTCAGGGGCACGGTATTCCGACAAACGATGTTTGCAGAATTTGAACATTTAATTCATAAAAAAGCTCAAGAAGGAGAAGCATTGACTTCTGATTTTCTTACGAAGGAATATTATGCTCTCAATAAAAAATACTTTGGTGAAGACATCTCTATCGATAAAGAAATTGGTCTTGAGTGGGCACGAATCCCTCACTTCTATTACAATTACTATGTTTATCAATATGCGACCGGCTTCTCAGCAGCCACTGCGTTAAGCAAGCAAATCCTTGAAGAAGGAGAACCTGCCGTTGAACGGTATATCGAATTCTTAAAAGCAGGAAGCTCGGATTACCCGATAGAAGTACTGAAGAAAGCAGGCGTCGATATGACTACCTCTAAACCGGTGGAAGAAGCATGCAAAGTGTTTGAAGCAAAACTAAACGAAATGGAAGAATTATTGAAGAAGCTTCAATAAAACACAAAGAAAGGGAGGAGCTGCAGCAGCCCTCCCTTTCTTTATGGCTTAAACCCCTTAAACCGGTTCCTGTTTCCGAATGAATAAATAAAAATCAATAGTGAAAGAAATAAGATCGGGGCTGTGATAAACAGCGGGATAAGATTCATTAACCCCAGAATATGAATGAGAAAGCTGATGATGATCAACAAAACCAGAACCAATAATTTTATGCTTACTCTCATAATCGATCCCTCCGCGGACGGTTTATACACTATATGACAAGCTGAAGAGGTTCATTCATGGATTTTGACAATATTGTGAAATACCATACAAACAACTTGCCAATACAAGTTCAATCATGATATATTATCAGTGTGAAGTTGATCACAAGCAAACATATACCCCTTTGTTTGACCGTGAAAAATTTCTCCCATCCCCTTTGTTCGTATTGAAAAACCGATGTTGGAAACAACATCGGCTTTTCTTGTTTAAATGGGTATTTATTATTTCGCAATAGTTAATCAGCAATATATCTCCAAAACGTTCCATGCTTTGCAGGTAACTTTTTCACTTTCTGCTGCAGGGTCCATTTCTTCATTTGTCTTTCTACTTCCTCAATAGACAAGTCATATACCACGGCAATTTCTTTTGATGCGACCAGGCGGTAATATTTCATGAAGTCTTCAAGTGAAGGCAATGGTTTTTTTTCAGGCTTGATTGTCAGCATCTCTTCAATGATATGGACATATACCTCGTAGGAATACAAACCTGTAACCTTCAGCCCTTCATCTTCTATATTTTCATTAAAAAAGACCAGGGTCGGGATCTTATCGACTTCCATTTCCGTTGTGATTTTTATATCACATTGAAACGCTTTTGATGCAGAATATGAGTGAATATCATTCATAAACTCATTAAGATCGAGTTTTGCTTCCTTGGCGCAATCCTTGAGAACTTCAAAATTTGATATATCTTGTTTCTGTAGGAACAACCGCTCCTGTAAGCATCGTAAAAACCGTATACCCGAATGCTTTCCTTGAAGCTCTGCGGCCTTAATGGCAAAAGAGGCGATATAGGGTGAATCTATCGGATTGTCGATCCATAAACTTCCATCACAGGACATTCCCGAACGGCTGGCTGTTTTTTCCCATTGCTGTGCCAGGTCTTCCTGTTTTCGCTTTGTTGCGATATTCAATGAAGAAAGCTGGCCGCTTAGAATATAACGGATGCGAAAATACTGACCATATTCAATCCTGAGTTTTTTTAATATTGGCTCTAATGCCCAGCATTCCGGACATAAAGGATCTACAAACATATATATTTCCAGTGGTTTCTTTTCAGCTCCACAAGATTTGAGCGGATTTGAGTTATTTAAACTAGTCAATGTTGGCTCTCTCCGGTGTCTCCGTATTTACCATATGATGTGCAGTTAAGACAAGTCTGTGATAAAAGTCTTCTCTCACTTGGCCTTCAAGTTCCACATCATCCATCGCCTCATGCATACAGCTCAGCCATGCTTTCGCTCTTTCTTCAGTGATTGGGAAAGGAAGGTGCCTGGCGCGCAGCATAGGGTGACCGTGTTCTTCGGTATATAGAGGGGGGCCGCCTAAATATTGGGTAAGGAATTGTTTTTGTTTACGGGCCGTCTCTGTTAAATCATCCGGAAAAATAGGTGCCAACAAAGGATGTTTAGACACTCTATTATAAAATGCATCAACGAGCATGGAGAGTTTCTTTTCGCCGATTAAGTTATAAGGCATTTTCGGTTTCTCGACCATAAGAAGGACTCCTTTTTACTTAGAATGTAAGTTTATTCTAGCAAGCATTCATGTATATCTCAAACAAATAGCCTTGATACTGCACGAATCTGTAAAGTTAGTGTTGCCAGATTGGTTTTGGTTATCCCGAAAAACAGGTTAGGAGAATGAATAAAATTCTAATTGAATAGCATTCATGACAAGAGCCCTGCTGACTTTAGCAGGGCTCTTATTTCATAGAGCATGATATATTTTTTCATATAATACGAACAATCAAGCATAAAACGTTTCCGTTACTTTTTTTACATATGCGTTTGTTTCCTTGAAAGGAGGAATCCCATTGTACTTATCGACATTTCCAGGACCAGCGTTATAGGCAGCTAATGCCAGGTCAATGTCCCCGTTATATTTATCAAGCATCTGTTTTAAATATTTCGTACCAGCAAAGACATTTTCTTCAGGGTCAAATATATTGGTCACCCCAAGGCCCCTTGCAGTGGAAGGCATCAGCTGCATCAAACCTGATGCACCGGCAGGACTGACAGCATCAGGTTTGAATCCTGATTCATGCTGGATTACAGCATGTATCAGCTTTTTGGGAAGGTGATACTTGTCTGCAGCTCTGGAAATAATATCATCTACGGATTTTGGAGCCGCGAACTCGGCTTTATTTATTGCTGACAAAGACCTGGGTGGCTGGGAAACTGTAAAGGCAGGATGTGTTTCAAGAATGTTCTTTACGGCGCCAAGGGTATCGGCATTTGTTGAAAGGCCACCGCCATTATTCAAAGCCTGAGTAAATAGCTGTTGGAATAAGTCATTGCTTTGGCCGTCAGCGTTTATAGAGGAAACGGAACCCAGTTTATTGAGTGCCTGGAGTTCCATCATCGTTTTTAATTGTTGGACATTCATACTAATGACTCCTGTCTGTTAAATGGGTGTTTCATCTTATATATCGGAAGATCTGATATGTGTTTTACTACGGATTTCTTACTTTTTCCCGATAAAAACGTTTTATTTTATTTTCCGTTTCCCTTTTGGGTATCCTGTGTTCCTTTAATAAATTAAAGAAGATTTTTTCTCCCTGCTTATAATCCTTCACTTCATATTCCAGTTCAAAGTCTACTTTATCTAAATAGGAACTTTCATCAAAAACGAGCAAACCACCTTCAAAATCGACTTCAGCTCTCTTTGTGGTTAAAGTCCCAAAATGTTGAATGAGAGGGTTTGAAACTCCAAGTCTTTGAAGAAACTCTCCTACTTCTCCATCCGGAAAAACACCTTGATTCAAAAGGTCGTAGGCTTCTTGTTCAGAAAGGGGTTGATTCGTTTCCAGCAGCCCTTCTTCGACAGGTGTTTTTAACGTAAGCGTGAAGAACGTGTTCTTTTGTCGGATTCTTAAAGCAGACTGCATCTCCTTCAGCTGAAAGTCAGGGGTATCGAAATAATGGTTGTCCTGGCTTATGAAATCTGTATCTTTTATCATAAAATGCTTGGTTAATCTCATGAATTCTTCTTCTTTTAACAAGTTCTTAAATTCAATTTCAATCTCTTGTGACAAAGAAAAGCATCCTTTCATTGCTTAATACTTGTATTATCTCTTTTCTGGAAAGGAACTTCAATGTTTAGATGTAAATCGTGTCTTATGATAAAATAAGACTGATTGTTTTAAGGAAGGATGAAGATAGCCATGAGAAAAATCGTTCAATTCAATGAAGCAAAATTTAAAAATGGTGTTTTACACTTACATACGGAACAAACAGACTTGTTAAAAGGGATCAAGCCCGCTTGTCAAATGATTGCAGATTCCGACCGATTCGCCTTCGTTTATTTAGCAGAAAACGAAGAGGAATATGTATACCTGTACTTAGAAGAAGGAATATGGGGAGAGTTGAAAAAAGCACTTGAAGAAAATGCTCCTGTAATCGTGAAAAGTTCCGATGAATCATTGGAGTTAGATCAATTTCAAGATGAGCTGAATTATCTTATCAGCAATATAGAAGGAAACGGGAATTACGGCGACGAAATGGTTAAGAAGGTTGAATCCGCTTTTATTGAATAATTCTCTTAATCAGGCAGGAGTTCATATATTAACTTTCAAAATAACCAGCTATATATATAACCTGTAAGAAAGAAACAGAGTGATGTTTCAAATGAGGTGAGGGAATGAATCATTGGGATCAATTTCTGGCTCCCTATAATCAAGCCGTGGATGAGCTAAAAGTGAAACTGAAAGGAATGCGCGGGGAATACGAATTTCAACATACTCATTCACCGATTGAATTTGTAACCGGTCGAGTAAAACCGATTGCCAGCATCCTCGATAAAGCGAATCAAAAAGGAATTGCGCTTTCAGATATTGAGAGTGAGATGCAGGATATAGCAGGTCTCAGGATGATGTGTCAATTCGTGGAAGATATACATGTGGTCGTGGAGCATCTCCGTGCCCGCAAGGATTTCACCGTGATTGAAGAAAGGGACTATGTCACCCATAAAAAGCCGAGCGGCTACAGATCCTATCATGTCGTTGTTGATTATCCAGTGCAGACAATCCAGGGAGAGAAAAATATCCTTGTAGAAATTCAAATAAGAACGCTGTCGATGAATTTTTGGGCAACAATTGAGCACTCTTTGAATTATAAGTACAGCGGCCAATTTCCTGAAAGAATTCGAATGAGGCTGCAAGGTGCTGCAGAAGCAGCTTTTCGTCTGGATGAAGAAATGAGCCTGATCCGTGAAGAAATCCAGGAAGCACAGGCTATTTTCACAAACAAGATGGAGAAGGATAAGAGGGGAAGCGGCACGACCGATAAAAGAATTCACAAACAGTGAGAAGAAGGGGGTCAATACGAATGAAGTTTGCTATTACGTCAAAGGGTGATTCAAAGTCCAATACACTGATGCACAAAATGAGAACCTACTTACAGGATTTCAATTTGACATATGATGAAGACCAGCCTGACATCGTCATATCGGTAGGCGGAGATGGGACGCTGCTTTATGCCTTTCACCGCTATCGATCCAGGCTTGATAAGACTGCCTTTGTGGGAGTACATACGGGTCATCTCGGCTTTTATGCAGACTGGGTGCCGGAAGAAATCGAAAAGCTTGTTATCGCGATTGCAAAAACTCCTTATCAAATTATCGAATATCCGTTATTGGAAACGATCATCCGGTATCAGCACGGGGGAAAAGAAACACGTTATTTAGCTCTAAATGAGTCTACAGTGAAGAGTGTTGAAGGAACCCTCGTCATGGATGTGGAAATCAGGGGACAGCATTTCGAACGTTTCAGGGGAGATGGATTATGTCTATCTACTCCTTCAGGGAGTACGGCGTACAATAAAGCACTGGGTGGCGCAATCATACATCCGTCTTTGCCGGCTATTCAATTTGCTGAAATGGCATCCATCAATAATAGGGTTTTTCGTACAATCGGTTCCCCGCTAATTTTACCGGCTCATCATACATGTATGTTAAAGCCTGTCAATGGTCCGGATTTTCTGGTGACGATCGACCATCTTTCCCTTCTTCATAAAGATGTGAAGTCCATTCAGTACCGTGTTGCAGATGAGAAAATCCGCTTTGCCCGCTTCCGTCCCTTTCCTTTTTGGAAGAGGGTACATGACTCATTCGTGGCGGATGAATAAAGGTTATTCGCTTCAATGGTTCATCCCCTCTGAGTTTAATGGAAGGCTGCTGCGGGAATTTCTAATTGACCAGAAGATTTCTAAACGTACGCTGACCTCGGTCAAGTTCGATGGAGGGGCGATTTCCGTCAATGACACAGAAGTGAACGTTCGTCATGTCTTAAAGGAAGGCGATATTGTCAAACTGGTTTTTCCTCCTGAGACAGGCAGTGAAAAATTAATGCCTGATAGTCTGCCTTTGAAGATTATGTATGAAGACCGTGATGTCCTGGTTGTTGAGAAGCCATGGGGCATGTATTCAATCCCGTCAAAAGAACACTGTACAGGCACTCTGGCGAATGGGATTGCGGGTTATTACAAAGAATGCAGATTGGCATCCGCTGTTCATATCGTCACCAGGCTTGACCGGGACACATCCGGATTAGTATTGGTGGCCAAGCATCGCCACGTGCATCATTTGTTCAGTCTTCAACAGCAGGAAAGAGAAATTTCCAGGACATATGAAGCTTTGGCTGAAGGCGTCATGAACAGTAATCAAGGAGTCATTGAACGACCGATCGGCCGCAAAGATACAAGTATTATCGAAAGAGAAGTCCGGAGTGATGGGCAATATGCAAAGACCGTGTTCGATGTCCTATGCCAATTTGACGAAGCTGTTCATTTATCCTTGCGTCCCCTTACAGGAAGAACGCATCAAATACGCGTGCATATGGCATCGATCGGTCACCCTCTAATGGGCGATGATTTGTACGGAGGTAAAAACAAGCTTATTAAGCGGCAGGCACTTCATTGTAAAACCCTTTCTTTTTATCATCCTATGAAAAAGGGATGGATGGTTTTTGAGAGTCCGTTGGCAAGTGATATGAAAAGCGTTTTGAGCTTTTTAGGGCAGAAAGAAAAAAGAGATTCCTCGTGTTGATTTGTGCGGGGAATCTCTTTTTGGATGGTTCAGCTTCATTCATGGCTGAGAATTGCTCAACGGTTCTCTACAAAGCATAAGAAAGTCAGGTTTTCTCATGGAAAGCTACGGAATTTTTCTTCTGTGAACGGCATGCTTGAAGGCACGCTTATTAATTCCATTTCAGGATAACGAAAAGCGGTCAACTTCCCTCCGAATACAGCGCCCGTATCGATATTGACCGAGTTGTTCATCATTCTGGGTTCCTTTACGGGAGTATGCCCATAAATGATCCAGGCATCACCTTTGTATTCCTTCGCCCAATCTCTTCTGACAGGTGTACCGTCTTCATTCACTTCCCCGGTTATGTCACCATAAAGAACGAATGTTTTAACACGCTTATTGTTTTTTCCTATGTAATCTTCCTTGATCCCTGCATGTGCGATGATCAATTTCCCCTCATCCAGGATCTGATAAAGAGGTGAATCTTCGTATAAGTTGATAAATAAGTTCTTATACTCGTTTCTCTCTTTCTCTGTAAGAGCACTTAATTCTGCCGTCGTCGTTTCAAGACCATGAAGGATTTTCACGTTGTTTCCTAAGAAATAACGATAAAGCTTATTACAATGATTCCCGGGGACATAGTAAGCTTCCCTTTCCTTCTGAAGGGAAGCGACAACTGCAATCGTTTTTAATGAGTGCGGGCCACGGTCAGTAAGGTCACCGACAAATGCAAGTTTTCTTCCTTCAGGGTGGCGGGGGAGTCCAGAGCTCCAATTATAACCGAGTTTTTCAGTAAGCTTTCTGAATTCTTGGAAACAACCGTGTATATCTCCAATTACATCAATCTTCATTTTGCACCTTCTTTCCTATTTAGGAGAAACTTTTTTCTTTTCATTTTATTCTTTTTATGACATATTAATGGTTCAGTGTTTGAAAAAAAAGGATTATTTATTCACCATTTTAATTCGAAATCTTTACATAAACAAAAGGAAGGCAGATGTGCTAAGTTAACGGGCGACATTTTCTAAAAGATTTGCTAGTATTATTACGACTATATGGGATTAACATAAAAGGAGGGTGTGCCATAATGAGTGAAGCAGTCAAAGAACACAATAATGAAAAACAAGACAAAGAAATGTATGATGAAGAGCTTCTCATTAGAGCCCTTCTACAGGAAGATTTGGATTTGTTCAGGTCGGAATTCACCCAGTTACACTCTTATGATCAGGCTAAATTCTTTTCCAGGATCGAGGATGAACTGAGAATCCGCCTTTATCATTACCTATCTCCGGAAGAAATGGCCGAATTGTTTGAAAGTCTTGATAAAGATGAAGAAGACTATCAGGAAATACTCGCAGAAATGAACCCAACATATGCAGCTGAAATGCTTTCGAATATGTATGCAGATGATGCGGTTGATGTACTGAATGAACTTGATAAAGATCAAGTAGTCAGCTATTTAACCATTATGGATGACGACTCAGCTAAAGAAATAAAAGAGCTCCTTCATTATGAAGAGTACACCGCCGGTAGTATCATGACAACCGAGTATGTGGCCATCTCACAAAATCAGACAGTCCGGTCTGCCATGTATATCCTTAAGAATGAAGCGCCTAATGCAGAAACGATCTATTATATTTATGTGGTCGACGATGATAAAAAGCTTGTCGGAGTTATTTCATTAAGGGATCTCATCATCAGTCATGATGACGTCATGATATCTGAAATCATGAGTGAAAGGGTCATGTCAGTTGGAGTGAGTGAGGATCAGGAAGCCGTTGCCAGACAAATGAAGGACTACGATTTCCTTGCTTTGCCGGTTGTTGATTTTCAACAACATCTGCTTGGGATCATTACGGTTGATGACATAATGGATGTCATGGAGGAAGAGGCATCGGATGACTACTCCAAGCTTGCGGGTATTGCTGATCTGGACTCGATTGACAGAAACCCTTTCAATGCAGCAAAAAAACGCCTGCCATGGTTGATCGCGTTATTATTCCTTGGAATGTTCACCGCAAGTCTGATCGGGCGATTTGAAGCAACCCTGGATAAAGTAGCCATTCTTGCTGTTTTCATCCCGCTTATTGCCGGAATGGCGGGAAATACAGGTACTCAGGCACTTGCTGTGGCCGTTAGAGGGATTGCGACTGGTGATTTGGAAAAGGAAAATAAACTTGCTCTCATCATACGTGAGGCAGGAACAGGACTCATTACCGGCACGACATGCGGTGTTGTGGTCAGCATGATTGTGTATGTGTGGAAGGGAACTTTTTTTCTAGGGATCCTGGTTGGAATTTCAGTTATGATTTCATTATTTGTAGCTACATTGGCAGGCACTCTTGTCCCTCTTTTGATGCATAAATTGAAAGTCGATCCTGCCGTGGCTTCAGGACCCTTCATTACAACAATTAATGATATTATAAGTATCTTAATATATTTTGGATTAGCTACATTGTTCATGAATTACCTTATATAGAAAGAAAAGGGGGAGAGCATCATGGAACAGCATGCCTCTGTAACATCACTGGTGATCGTCATCATTGTCGCTTTTTTGACGCCTATATTGCTGCATCGTTTTAAGTTGAATTTTATTCCTGTGGTCATCGCTGAGATCATCATGGGCCTTGTAATCGGTAAGAGCGGATTAAACCTTGTTCATCAAGATATGTGGCTTGAAACTTTATCGACCTTCGGGTTCATCTTCTTAATGTTCCTGAGTGGTCTGGAAATCGATTTCAAAGCATTCTCTAACAGCAAGAATAAAAAAGAAATTCTTCCGAGCGGTAAGGAAGAGCCGAACCGACTGAAAGTGGCAACCGTTATTTTTATTGGGATATTCTTTGTTTCTCTCGGGCTTTCTTACTTATTTGTATTTTTTGGTTTGATAGAAAACGCCTTTTTGATGACCCTGATTATTTCGACCATTTCATTGGGGGTAGTCGTCCCGACATTGAAAGAGGCTCATATTTCAAAAACCGCGATTGGTCAGATTATTTTGCTTGTTGCTGTAATCGCAGATCTTGTGACCATGATTCTGCTTGCTGTATTCGTCTCCCTTTACGGAGAAGGACACGGGAATATGTGGCTGCTTCTCATTCTGTTCGGAGTGGGTGTCATCCTTTATCTTTTAGGCAAGCGCATGAAAAATAATAATTTCATAAAAAGTTTATCGACAGGTACTGTACAAATAGGGACACGCGCTGTGTTCACACTCATCATTTTACTGGTGGCTGTATCTGAAACGGTCGGAGCCGAAAATATCCTTGGAGCTTTTTTGGCTGGGGTATTGGTTTCTTTACTGGCACCTAATCAGGAGATGGTACAGAAACTCGATTCATTCGGATACGGGTTTCTGATTCCGATTTTCTTCGTAATGGTGGGAGTGGAACTTGATCTTCAGACTTTGCTGAGCGACAAGAAAATGCTCCTCTTGATTCCATTATTGCTGCTTGCATTCCTGATTTCAAAAATTCTGCCGGTTTACTTGTTGAAGATCTGGTATGATACAAAAACCACATTAGCTTCCGCTTTCTTGCTTACGTCCACTCTTTCCCTGGTAATTGCTGCTGCAAAAATCGCTGAAAGAATGGAGATCATTACTCCTCAGATGAGCGGAACCTTGATTCTGGTGGCAGTCATCGCATGTATCATTACACCGATCGTCTTTAAAAAGCTGTTTCCGCGTGAAAGCGCAAATGAAAAGAAATTGAAAGTAGTGTTCCTGGGGGCAAACCAGATGACCATGCCGGCATCCAGGGAACTGCAATCCTCGCTGTATGAATCTGTCCTTTATCACACGATTCAAGATAAATCGGAC
Source organism: Rossellomorea sp. ABR4_012 (assembly GCF_056159545.1). NCBI lineage: Bacteria > Bacillati > Bacillota > Bacilli > Caryophanales > Bacillaceae > Rossellomorea > Rossellomorea sp. ABR4_012. Next base: position 239,456 of record NZ_JBSWVK010000005.1, on the reverse strand, counting down.
AAAAACATTGCAAACTCATTGTTTAAAATCAATGAAATCGAGAATTATGCGCTTGATACATTAGAAGAGTTTAACGTGTTTGAGGCAGATATCCTTGTGATTTCGACCGGGGATGAAGAGGCGAATGCAACCCTTTCTATTGCTGCTAAAGATAGAGGCGTAGAAAGGGTCATCGCAAGAGTTGAGAGCCCTGATATGCATGAAACACTAAGAGAGCAGGGGATTGAAGTATATTCAGTGTTCCTTTCAACCAAAGCATTGTTAAGAGCCATGATTGAATCACCGTCAGTGATGAATATCCTCACGAACCAGGAAATGTCACTGTATGAAATTAAAATGATGAACAGCCAGTTCGAAGGGATGACCTTGAGGAAATTCCCGTTTACAGGAGATGTGATCTTTGTCCGTATTTTCAGGGGAAAAGACTCCATCGTGCCACATGGTGACACTGAACTTCATATGAATGACCGGTTGATCGTGACCGGATCTAAAGAATATGTTGATGAACTGAAACGAGAACTTGAATTCTGTGAATATTGTTAACGAAACTCCCCGGTCTCCCGGGGAGTTTTCTTATGCCGCCATAGAGGATTTTTACGGGCCGATACCTAATTAGTTATATAAGAGAGAGGAGATGGAGAAAAATGTGGGAAAAAAAAGTAATCGACATTAGGGAAAGACTGAAGAAAAGTCTGGAAGGGATGTCTTTTGAAAAATTAAATGAAAAACCTTCACCGGATGAGTGGAGCATAGCTCAAATAGTCCTGCATCTTGCTGGGGCAGAGACCCGCTTTCTGAAGCTGGCATTAAAAGCTGCAAATGAGCAATCGGATTCATGGGGAGAAGCAGTGGACTTGAGTGTGTTTGATGATAAAAGCAAGAAGCTTAAAGCACCCATTGACCCTCCTGAAGAACTTCACACAAGTGAACAATTAATGATTGTCTTGCAAACGTCAAGAAGTCTGACAGAGGAATTCATTGAAAAATACTCTGAACACCAGCTGGCCCGTAAAACAATGGATCATCATCGATTTGGAAACATGCCGGTCTGGCAGGTTCTCGAGCTCCTTGGCAGGCATGAAGAGAGACATATTGATCAAATTGAAGAGACGAAAAAGAAGTTATCATAGAATTGAACCTTTTCTTTTTTTGTTGTTTCATGTAGAATTAGTATCAGGTACTAATAACTTGTAACAATAGGAGGATAATAATGACTCTTTCATTAGAAGGCAAAACATTTGTCGTCATGGGTGTTGCCAATAAACGAAGTATTGCTTGGGGGATTGCCCGTTCCCTTCATCAATCAGGGGCACGTTTAATCTTTACATACGCAGGAGAACGTTTTGAAAAAGGTGTAAGAGATCTTGCAGAGACACTGGAAGGCGGAGAAGACTCGCTGGTACTTCCGTGTGACGTAACAAGTGATGCAGACATAGAGAAATGCTTCTCTACAATTAAAGAGGAAGTGGGAGTGATTCACGGGCTTGCGCACTGTATCGCTTTCGCAAATAAAGAAGAGCTTGTCGGAGATTATATGAATACGACAAGAGACGGATTCCTTCTTGCACACAATATTAGTTCTTATTCGTTGACAGCAGTTGCAAAGGCTGCCAAGGATTTAATGACTGAAGGTGGAAGTATTGTGTCCATGACCTATTTAGGCGGCGAAAGAGTGATGCAGAATTATAATGTAATGGGTGTGGCAAAGGCGTCGCTTGAAGCTAGTGTTAAATACCTTGCAAGTGACTTAGGAAAGCACGGGATCCGTGTGAATGCCATTTCTGCAGGTCCGATCCGAACACTTTCCGCTAAAGGTGTAGGGGACTTTAACTCCATCCTTAAAGAAATCGAAGAGCGTGCGCCGCTGCGCCGTAATACAACTCAAGAAGAAGTTGGAGACACTGCCGTGTTCTTATTCAGCGACCTCTCAAGAGGAATCACTGGAGAAAACCTGCATGTTGATTCCGGCTATCATATTCTTGGTTAATGAAATGAACTAAAATATAAGTGGAATCCCGCTGGCGAAATTGGCTGGCGGGATTTTTTATGTCTGTTAATAACCGAACATGTGAATGAAAATTCCTGAAAAAATGAAACTGACGTGCACCATTTGCATACATATAAAAGTGGAGATGAATTGGAGGTGTGCTTCATGAAAAAAGATAAAGCATCAAGCAAGGAACCCTTGTTATATATTCAGCAGCCAAAGCTGCAGGAAGTCAAAGGGAATATGCAGGTAACATATCGTTCCACAAAATCAAAGGAGAAAAAAGAAAAGCTTTCAACCAAACCAATTGAAAACAAAATAGAGAAACATCATGAGGAAGCGGAATCGTCAAAGTCCAAAAAGCCTGTTAGCGAGATTAATGAGGAAATTCATCCTCACCCCCAGCTTGCCGGAGAAGAACCCAAGTCTGCAATCCAATCATTCAGAAGGCTGAAACCATTCAAAGAATTGAATCTGGAAGAAAAGCTGGAGTATATTACTGCCAGTATCAACGGTAAAGTTCCGTTCCCTTGTGAATTCAGAACCGATACCGATGCTTATAAAGGCGTGCTTATCTCTATGGACGACTCAGGCATTAAAATTAAAACATTCCGCGGAGATGAAGTGTTGATTCCAAAAGATTCTTTGAAATCAATTAAGATGATAGGCTTACACTAAAAGAAGCCAGGCGGGGTTTCCCGGCTGGCTTTTTCTTACAGGCTTGAGTCATTTATACCTGACTTATTAATCTTCACATAAGTCAACAAATACATCTTTGATACATTGAATCGCACAGAAGCAATCCAGGTCAACCGTCACGCAATCGCCTGTTAGTTCCCACTCAACCATCGTATCTTCCGTGCCGTCGACCTTATCTGGCTTTAGTACTTGTAAAGTAGCACAGCAGTTGTCAAATACTTCTTTTACACGGAAAAATGGTGATTTCCATTTGCTTCCTTTGACATGTGCTTTGAACGTATCACCGTTTTTCAGGTATAACTTGAAGACACGGGTGTTTACACGGTTAGCGGGGCTAACCATTGTTCCCAGCGGCTCAAGGAAACAGTCATTACGGCATTCGTTGCACTCGTCACCAGCGTCTTGAATATCTTTAATAGCGCGAACTGCTTGACATACACAGCCGAGATCTCTTTTTCCAAAATCTCTATCTCTTCCGCAACCCATATAAAGTTCCTCCTTAAAATAAATTTCATTTACATTACTAACATATTGTGGTGTAGGCGATTAGGTAACGGACATCTGCCCTCTTTTAAAAATTTGGGCTTGTATATATTTATTATTGGAGAAAGGATGATCTAAATGGAGTTCACTTTCGTACAGTTCGTAACTCTAGGTTTTGCCATTTTTCGACTGACTCATTTGATTGTTTTTGATAAGATAACGGAATTTCTAAGGTCGCCTTTCTTTAATGAAGTAGTGGAGGAAGAGAACGGGGTGGAAGAGGTTTACCTGATTCCAAAGACAGAAGGTTTCAAAGGATTCGCAGGTCAGTTATTATCCTGTTACTGGTGTACAGGGATATGGGTAAGTATGTTTTTGTACGGTGGCTATTTTTGGATTCCTTTTATTTTTGGTCCCTTTATTACGTTACTCGCTGTTGCAGGTGTAGCAGCTGTCATCGAAGCGGCAGTACAGAACTGGAATGGACCGAAATAGTAGGTAATTAGTGGAAACAAGCACACTCCTTTTCACATATAATGAAATAACCACATGTGAAGGAGGCATGAAATTGATAAAATACACTGGGAATAAAGTGATTAAACCAACAAAAACGACATCAGATTATAAAAAGAAAAATGACTGCGGATGTGGATCGAAAACGAAGAAAAAATAGATTGCTCATTTAGAGCGATCTTTTTTTTTTCATAAATTTAGACTTTAAGAAAAAAATAAGGGATGAGTATATAAAAAAATGAGGGATATTGTATGAAGAAATGTTTATTTGCAGGGTTTATAACTTTTATGCTAGTTGCCGGCTGTTCCAACAAGGAAGATGGACATGACAGTAAAATTGCGCTATTAAAGACAACCGATCCGCCTCCGATTGAACTGGTCGATAATCCTGAAACGGATAGCTTTGGACATGCTATAAAAAAGAAGCTGGCAAAAAAACGGGAACTGTATGATGTTGCTGTAATTCAAAGTAAAGACGAAACATTGGTGGTTTATAAAGTGAAGCATTTGCAACGCTTCAAAATGAAGAAAATCGAAAAGAACATGGAAAAATACCTCGAGGATGAATATCCCGACGAAGATTTTATCTTATCGAGTGATTACAAAATATTTCTTGAAACCGTTCGGTTGAAAGAAAAAATCCAGCACAAATCGATAACCCAAAAAGAGGCTGAAAAGGAGTTCAAGGATATTATCGAGCTTCAAAAGGAAAAGACATAGGAGGAATACCTTGTGGGAAAAACACCTAAAACACCCGAACAGCAGAAGTATGAAAAACTTGAAAAACAATATGAAACGAAAAGGCCACTTTTAAAGAATATCACTAAAGCGTTTTTTGTTGGAGGAGCGATTTGTCTTATAGGCCAGGCAGTAAGTTACTTCTATATTTACTTTTTTAATTTCACAGAGCAGACAGCTGGGAACCCAACAGTGGCCACCATGGTGTTTTTTGCGATGATCCTCACCGGTTTCGGCATCTATGACCATTTAGGACAGTTTGGAGGAGCGGGGAGTGCAGTTCCCGTCACGGGCTTCGGAAATGCAGTTATATCTGCAGCAATCGAACATAAAACAGAAGGCTATGTCCTTGGTGTAGGAGGCAACATCTTTAAATTGGCCGGTTCCGTGATTGTGTTCGGTGTATTTTCGGCATTTGTGGTTGCGCTTATTAAAACGTTATTAATACGATGGGGAGTGATTTAATGCTTAAGGGTTCGAGATCATGGGTCTTCCCGGCTCAGCCTGCGATTATCTCTACGGGAGTAGTCGGGGGACCTTTTGAAAAAAAGGGAAAACTGGCAGCTGAATTTGATCGGTTTTACGACGATTTATGGATGGGCCAGGATACGTATGAAAAAGCAAATCGGGTACTCATTGAAGACGCGGTCGGGATAGCGCTTGAAAAGCAATCCCTTAAAAAGGATGATATTCAATTCTTTTTGACTGGTGACCTTATTAATCAGATTACTCCTTCAAGCTTTGCAGCACGGTCATATGCCATTCCTTATTTCGGATTGTTCGGTGCATGTTCTACATCTATGGAAGGTCTTGCACTTGCAGGGTTTTTGGTCAATTATCAAGGTGCTGAAAAAGTGATCACAGGCGCTTCCAGTCATAATGCCGCCACGGAAAAACAGTTTCGTTACCCGACTGAGTATGGCGGGCAAAAGCCGCCTACCGCTCAATGGACCGTTACAGGAGCAGGTTATGCAGTAGTGGGAAATGGTGCCGGACTTTCAACTCCTTGTCCGAGGGTTACATCTGCGACGATCGGAAAAGTGATCGATATGGGCTTAACAGATCCATTTAATATGGGGGGCGCAATGGCACCGGCAGCGGTTGATACGATTGCCTCGCATTTTCAGGATTTGGGCAGGGATCCCTCTTATTACGATTTAATCGTAACGGGAGATCTTGCTGCAATCGGCAGACAGACAGCCATGGAAATGCTGAAAGAAAAAGGATATACCCTGACTGACCGGCAATATCAGGACTGCGGTTTACTTATTTATGGGAAAGATCAGCCTGTTCAGTCGGGGGCAAGCGGTCCAGGCTGCTCGGCAACGGTACTTTATGGACACTTATTGAATGAAATGAAAAAAGGGACTTACAAACGGATATTAGTGGTGGCAACCGGTGCGTTGTTATCGCCCCTTACCTTTCAACAAGGTGAAACGATTCCTTGTATTGCCCATGCTGTGTCCATTGAATTTTTGTAAGTAAAGGAGGAAACGTAAAATGGTAGCGATGTTCTTTTGGTCATTTGTCATAGGAGGAATCATCTGTGTCATTGGACAATTGATGTTTGATGTAGCGAAATTGACACCGGCCCATACCTTAAGTCTATTAGTGGTGGCAGGCGCTATACTTTCAGGCTTTGGATTATATGAACCATTGATCGATTTTGCAGGTGCGGGAGCGACCATACCGATTACGAGCTTTGGGAATGCGCTTGTAAACGGTGCGATGCAGGAATCCCAGGAGCACGGACTAGTAGGTGTGTTGACAGGTATGTTCGAAGTAACAAGTTCCGGTATATCCGCAGCGATCGTTTTTGGATTCATAGGGGCACTCCTTTTTAAACCAAAGGGGTAATAGGAGGAAATAAATATGCCTGAATACTTGCAAGTAGCGATTAGAAGCTTATTCATTCTTCTTTCTTTGTTTTTTATAACAAAATTACTTGGAAAAAAACAGCTGTCAAAGTTATCCTTTTTTGAATATATTACAGGAATCACAGTAGGCAGCATAGCAGGTACGCTTTCAATGGACCTTGGCCTGCCGTTGAGTGAAGGTCTTATGAGCATCTTTCTGTGGTTTTTATTTCCTCTGTTGTTTTCTTATCTTTCTTTGAAAAGCAGCAGATTCAGAAGATTTACGGAAGGAAAGCCATCTGTCTTTATAAAAGATGGACAAATTGATGAAAATGCGCTGAGGAAAGAACAGTATTCAATTGATGAACTTCTTGAGCAATTAAGAAAGAAAGATGTATTCCGGGCCGCGGATGTTGAATTCGCTACTTTAGATACAAACGGAGATTTGAGTGTGCTGCTGAAAAAAGAGAAGCAGCCGCTGTTACGTGAAGATCTGAAGGCTGATTTACAGCGTTCGACTCCTCCTCAGGCCGTAATTGAAGACGGAAATATCGATGAAGAAGCCTTAAAGGAAGTGGGATATACTAGACAGTGGTTATTAAGAGAACTCTCTAGAAGGCAGCTGACTACAGAATCCATCTTTTTGGCACAATTGGACAGTGAGGGTAATTTGACATTCGACCTATACAATTGGACAAACACATAACAAAATTAAAAAAAGCCCATACGGAATACCCCTCACTTACATATGTTATAAATGACTAAAGGTAAAGTGAGGTGATGCTGAATGCCTTACGGATATGGATATGGCTATGGCTGCGGATATGGCGGGGGTTATGGATCTACTTTTGTGTTAATCGTCGTCTTATTCATCTTGTTAATTATTGTTGGAGCTAGCTTCTGCTAATCAAGAAGCAAAATTAAAAGGCAGAATCCTCGTATAGAGAGATCCTGTCTTTTTTTAGTTCACGGACTTTTTAATTGAGATAAGAAGGTAGCTGCAGCACAATAAGAACAGAAGCCGCTGACACTGATTTAAACTGGCTTTAACTAAAAGAAATGGAAATAATCACGCTCTCCGTTTTTTTACATATGATGCTTATAGTTAAAAAGGAGGCGGTTTACTCATGAATAACAACTTTTTTAAGAATCTTGAGCAGAAGACAGGCGTCAACATGAACGAAGTGTTTGAGCTTGCCAACTCGTTACAAAATGCTAATTTCAAAGATGAAGCAACTGTCAGAAATGTAATTAAGCGTGTTTCTAAAATTGCCAACAAGCCTGTTAATAAAGAAATGGAAGACAAAATTGTAAAGTCAATCGTGAACGATGGAAAGCAACTGGATTTTGGAACCATATCGAATATGCTTAATAAAGGGAAAAAATAATTTTTTTAAAAGAGAATGGACATAAAAGTGCGTGAAGACACGTATTTTATGTTAATTCTCTTTTGTTTTTCAATAAGGTTTAAAAAAATTTAGAAAATGGGTAAAACCATCATAAGGAGGTCATCTAAATGGGATACATTGCTCCTATTCCTCACCATCAATATAAACAGTACCAGGAAAGGGGAATGAAAGTCGACAAACATCCTTTTCGATTCATCCCGGTACAGCCTATTAAAGCCTTGAAAAATAAATCAAAACAAACCGACCCCGAAGAAATGAACGCCCACCCGCAAAATAACCAGGAAAAAGAAATGAAGACCCACACAAGAAAACTCCATAGAAGTCCCATTCCAACAGAAATAATAGCAAAAGTAACAGGAAAAGGCACCTATTTTAACGAATATGTATAACGATACCTCAAAGATCCAGGCCATAAGAGCTTCGTATACAAAAGCAGAGGCAAGGCGATTGGATCAGGCCGGGTTAACTTGGGGCAAGCCTTCCTGAAAGGAATGAAGAACTTGAAGCTTCAACAGTTTACCGAGCATTGCTATGCGTTTACCGGTGCAGTAAACATCGGCTATTGTAAGAAAGATGGCAGGGGACTGCTCATTGATACAGGGCTGGATGATTCGTCAATAAAAAAAGTACTAAAAATAGTAAATCAACATTCACTGCCTTTGGATTACTGTATCATTACTCATGCACATGCAGATCATTTTGGCGGTGCAGCCTATTTAAAGAGTGTCATGGATATTCAACTGTATGCACCTGCCCTTGAATCATCCATTATGGCAAACCCAATCCTGGAACCTATTTATCTTTTTAATGGAGCAAATCCGATAGAGGAATTAAGAAATAAATTTCTCGAAGGACCTTCAGTCAAGATCGATTACCACCTACAGAATGGGGAAAATACGATAGGACCGTTTGAGATTCATGCACTTGATTTGCCAGGACATTCATATGCTCAGACTGGATTGCTTATTGAAGATATTCTATACGCCAGCGACGGTTATTTTGGATGCGATGCTCTGGAAAAGCATGTGATTCCTTTTATCATTGATGCAGATCAAACTTTATCTTCATTAGAGAGACTCCTTCACATCCAATGTAAAGGAGCAATCCCGGGTCACGGTAAATTTGAAGAAAACTTTCATGATACCATACGAGAAAATCAAAAGCTTCACATTGAAAGGCTGTTTGCCCTTTATCAGCTGATTGAAAATAAAGAGCACGGTGAATCCTTAGAAAAGCTTACAAAAGATTTTCTAACCTTACATAACATAGATGTGAAAAGCTTGGGTCAATGGCTGTTATTTCGCACTTCTGTAACTGCTTATTTAGCAAGTCTGGAACGTCAAAAACGGATAAAGTTCATTGTCAGGAATAATGAACCGAAAGTTGTGGCTACTGATTAATAGCCCTGAACCAATAAATTTTCGCCTTCTTTCCATTCAGCATATAAAACGTCTTTATGTGATTGGAAGCCGTGTTTATTTATTTCGCTCAGCAGCCATTCTTCCTGCTGATGCGCTATTTTTAAATTATCATATACAATTTCTCCATCCACAATCAATGACAATGGAAGACTTACATGGTCAGGCTTAATGTTTAAATCCGCCCGCTGAACATTTTCATACATGGGTTTTCTTAGAACACTTAATGTTCCATTGGATTCAAGCAGCGCATACTCACATTCACGTACGGAAAAAATGTCCTTGGCCCTAAGTAAATGCTGAAGTTGATTTAAATCTAAGTGGTTCTTCTTTAATTCTTTAAAATCTATCTTTCCCTTATTGACGACAATCGCCGGAGTGCCTTCCATTATATGGCGAAACCGTCTGGATTTTTGGGTGAAGTATTCGGTAAAGAAAATCAAGGACCCCCAGATGAAAATAGCTGCAAGGATGGGCCAAACACTGATCGTTTTATCATAAAGGGAATTTCCGACCAATTCCCCCAATATTAACGCAGAAATAAAATCAAAGGCGGATATTTGTGTTATTTGTGTTTTTCCTAATATTTTCGTTAAAATCAAAAGGGCAAAATAGCCGACCACGAGTTCTACGGCTATTGACATGATCTCCATAGGTATCCCCCTCCCCATATACTCTTACATTATCGTCCACTTAACTTCTGTTTATACTCATTCGAAGGGTATTCTTCCCGCCAAAATAAAAAAGATCAATCTACCGGCAAAAAGCGGTGATTGATCTTTTTCAATATTAAAGGCGCTGGACTAAGATAATGTTTTTACCATGGTCTTATGGGGGATTCCCGCATCCATGAATTCCTCAGAGACAACCTGATAGCCCAATCCTTCGTAAAAGGGTATGGCATAGGTTTGAGCATTTAATTTAAGTTTAGGTATGGAATGATTGTTTGCAAATTGCTCAATGGCCAGCATGATTTCCCTGCCGGCACCCTTTCCACGGAGGTTTTTTAGGATACAGATCCTTTCCACTTTTCCAACCCCATCTAACATACGAAACCTGCCGGCACCTGCAGGCTGATCGTCATCATACAAAATGAAGTGGGTCGATTGATTTTCAAATTCATCAATTTCTTCTTCCAAAGGAACATTTTGTTCATTCACAAAAACTGTTTTCCTCACTTGAAAAACTTCTTCAAGCTGTGATTCTGATTTAGCGATTTCAACTTTCAAGGTCATTATTCCTTTCCAAGACGGAAGGTTTCAAATACAGTCCAGGAACCATTCTCTAACTGATACAATAGGTGGAAGCGGTCGACCGTTTCTTCATGGTCTACACCCAGCATGCTGAGTGAACCAAAAATATCCGAATGTTCATCGTTTGAAAGTTTTTGTGCAATAGTGATATGTGGTACAAATGCAAATTCTGGCTCATCGTCTAAGACTTCCCTTTTATGCATATCGTGATGAAGGCCTTCTAATTCAGGTGTAGGCTCAACCTTGAAATAAATAACATTATTTACTGGCTGAAACGAGCTTACTTTGTAAGCCTTTAAGTTAAATGGGTCATAGTTCTTTGCGACGTTTCTCAGCTTATCGGCGATATCTTTAATTTGATCATCATCAGCTGAAAACACATTTTTTAGGGTCAAATGTGGTGGAATCAAAGCGTAATGAGGATCGTAACGTTTACGATACGAATTTGCTAAATCCTGAAGCTTTTTTGATGGGAAAATGACAACACCATAATTCATTTTCTTCAATCCTCCTCTATATATCACTAATAAAAACTATATATATATTATAGTATAGCAAATTTTTCAAAAATTTAATATAGGACGAACGGAAGGGAAGTTCTCCCACTAGGAACACTTTGAAATACAGCTGTTGATTTCCGTGGAAGACTTCGCTTTCCGCGGGTGACCCGTGAGCCTCCTCGTACCCTCTTAAGAGATAGTAACTGTCCAGCTGCAGGCCTTAGAGGCACATGTCATAAGCCAAATCGACCAAGAAGGCGGCAAAGAACGCCTTCTTTGCCAATTCGTCTTATGCCAACCGCCTCTTTCAAAACCCTTCCGCTTTTATGATAGAAGTCTTCGTCTTCCACTCCAATCAACAGCTGTACCCTGCAAATACGATCAAAGGGTTATAAAAAGTAGCTAAGAGATTCCATTTGTTACTTAAGTTTTTGTGCTGTACGAACTTTGCATTTAATAAAGTGAAATCATATTCCGAATTGTTACTTAACATATTCAACCAAACATCATGGTCAAGGCACGTTTTAAATCAGGCTGCCAGTGTTTCCAGGTGTGGTCGCCGTCGAATTCTTCGTAGAAGGCCGAGAATTTCTTTTCAGTGAATAGCTCATGAAGCTGACGGTTGGGTGTTAAAAAGTCCTTCACTTTTCCGTCGGTTGTTTTTACTTCCGTTTCTTTGCTGCCTATCACATGATAGACATTCAATAGATGGGGCTGTGTGAAGTGTTCAACTTCATCCAGTACTTTTTGATTCACCAATGGTGATTGAAGAATCACTTTGCCAAAAGTGTTAGGATACTTTAGTGCTGTCATAAGTGAGACGGTCGCCCCTAACGAATCTCCGATGAGCGCGCGTCCCATACCCATGTGGTAAGTTGGATAATGCTCATCTAGATACGGTACGAGTTCATGAGCCAAAAAACGGATATAAGAATCGTTTTCTTCTCCGTGGGGATGATACTTCCTTCTTCTATCTTCTACATCTTTATAAGGTACGCCAACGATGATCATGTTTTCTATCTCTTTGTTACCCAATAGTTCATCGGCTAGACGGGGGATTCTTCCAAGTTGAAAATAGTCCTTGCCGTCTTGTGTAATCAATAATGAATATTTATAAAGAGGAGAAAATGTGGCAGGGAGATAGACCAGCATTTTCATTTCCTCATTTAATTCCTTACTGTAGAGGTTTAATTCGTTAACAGTGCCTCTATTTACAGTCATACATAACCCTCCTGATTCTCTCGATAACGTTTACAAAAAGATTGTATCACAATCTTACTTGTAAATCCCTTAAGCAGTTTGGGATACGAATATTCTAAAAAGTGTTATAATTACTAAAGATGAAAAGTCAGAAAGGGGTACATACAATGAGTAAGCCGATCCATTCAAAGGAAGTGACGAAAGCAGCCCTTCAGAAGCTCCAGGATAGAGGGGTTACAATAGAAGATATTGCCGAAATCGTATTTGAAATGCAGTTTCCTTATCATAATGAGTTAGTGATGGAAGATTGTATTGAAAGTGTTAAGAAAGTGCTTCTAAAAAGAGAAATTCAGCATGCCATTTTAGTAGGGGTGGAATTGGATCAGCTGGCTGAAAGGAAGATGCTTTCCGAACCCTTGCAGTCGATCGTTGAAACCGACGAAGGTCTGTTCGGGGTAGATGAAACCATCGCGCTTGGTGCTGCCTTGGGTTACGGAAGCATAGCGGTTACTACTTTCGGCCATTTGGACAAAAATAAGATAGGAATCATCCATGATCTGGATACAAAAAGAGGAAAGGGGATTCATACCTTCCTCGATGACATCGTTGCTAGTATAGCGGCGAATGCTTCCTCGAGGATTGCACACAGCTTAAGGGATAAGGAAGAGAATATATCAAGTGAAGAAAAGAAGCAATTTGAGGATGAAGAATTAATCGGTTGAATATATCTGACCTATAACAGTTTGACTGAAGGAACAATGCGTTTCTTCAGTCTTTTTTATGTGGACATTCATCTGTTTGGGGTGAATGGATGGAGGGCAATTGAAAACGCTTTATACATATTTCATGCACTTTACAAATTGCTGACATAATGCAAACATACGGTAATTCAGAAGTTTTATAGACTTGTTCGATGACGGGAAGTTTTTTTTATGAAAAATTTTATAAGTTTATGTATCCCGTTTGACAAGAATGTTACAGTTTGTGATACAATTGATTACGGGAAAGTAGAAAATTTAATAGGGGGATTAGATTATGAAAAAACGCAGTTTATTCTTAAGCACTGCCCTTCTTCTCATTCTATCTGCCGTCCTGGCAGCATGTGGAGGCGGAGCCGGCGGAGGAGACGGTGATGAGAAAGTTGACTTCATCGGAATCGCTACAGGTGGAACGGGAGGTACATATTACCCGCTTGGTGGTACCTTTGCAAAGATTATTGAAGATGAAACCGGCATCAAAGCATCAGCATCAACTTCAGGTGCATCAGCTGAAAACATGGCTTCAATCAAAGACGGTAAAACTGAAATCGCATTTACACAAACAGATATAGCTTCATATGCTTCTGAAGGGTCTCAAATGTTCTCTGAGAATAAAGTAGAGAACGCTCGCGGAATCGCAACTTTATATCCTGAAACAATCCAAATCGTTACAACAAAAAATTCAGGAATCAAATCGGTTGAAGATCTTAAAGGCAAAGTTGTTTCAGTAGGTGAAGCCGGTTCAGGTACATTACTTAATGCAGAGCAAATCCTTGAAATTCATGGAATGAAACTTGAAGATCTTGAAGCACGTAATTTATCCTTCGATGATTCAACGACAGGAATCCAAGACGGAACCATTGATGCAGCATTCATCACTTCAGGTACCCCAACAGGAGCAGTAGAAGGATTGGCTGCTACTGAAGATATCACAATCGTTCCGGTTGAATCTGGCAAAATTGCAGAGCTTATCGAAAAATATCCTTATTATGCTGAAGATGAAATTCCAGCTGGTACGTACAGTAAAGTAGATGAAGCAGTAACTACAGTTGCAGTTCGTGCAATGTTAGTAACGAATGCTGACATCTCAGAAGATGTTATTTATGATGTAACTAAAGCAATCTTTGAAAATACAGACCAAATTACTCATGCTAAAGGAAAACTTATTAAAGCTGAAAATGGCTTAAAAGGGATGGGTATAGAATTGCATCCGGGTGCAAAGAAATACTTCGATGAAAAAGGTATTTCAGCAGAATAATGATTCACCCTGAGATGGAACAAAGGATAGGCCGCTAATCCCGGTCTATTCTTTTGTTTTGAAGAAATGGAAAGGGGAGAGTACTTTATGGGAAGGAAATACTTTGGGTCGACTCTCCTTTTTCTGATTCTTTTATCAATCATCTTTCTTCCTTTACAAACATTCCTGGTCATAGAACCAAGGGATGATGCTGGAAATCCCGCTTATTTCTCAATCAGTGAAAATAAAACCTTCTCTATCCGCTATACTCATTCCATTCACCTATCAGAGGTAGAGGAGTTCTATCACCAGACATCTTCCAATAAAATTCAGCAAACAAAACTATTGTATGAAGATACCGCAATTGGAATGCCTTCGAATGCAGAAGGCGAAGAAGTATTCGAAAGGACAAAAGACGGCAGATATGTCATTTCGAATATGAAGAGGGAATTTTCTTACATCGATATCCGCATCGGGGAAGTGGTTGCCAATCATCGACTTGTCTATGAAGAAGATGTGTATCCATTAAAAAAGTATTTTAACGAGGGATCCGTTGTAAGACTACAATATAAAAAAGTTTCGCTATTTAGCCAATGGAAAGGAGTGATTGTTGTTGGTCAAGGATAAAAAGTTTGAATCACTTACTGCAGAACAACAACAAGAATTATTAGAAAAATACGATCCTGAATCTTCAACGAGAAAATTGGAACATGGCATGTTTAAGTGGGTTATATTTTTTGGCCTATTAGCATTCTCATTATTTCAATTAACAGCATCCATTTTTCAATTCATACCTAGGCAATTATTGCTATCTATACATTTAGGATTTGCGTTATCCCTTGTATTTCTTCTTTTCCCTGCAAGGAAAAAGAATTTGAAATTGAATAAGCTGGCTTGGTATGACATCGTACTGGCGGCAATTTCTGTAGGGATCGGTGCCTACTGGCCGATTATGCAGGATGATATCGTCAGCAGAGTAGGACTTATGACAAGCCTGGATTTTTATGTAGGATTAGCGGCCATCCTTTTAGTATTGGAAGCAACAAGACGTGCTGTAGGATTGCCGATTACGATTATTTCATCAGCCTTCCTTCTATATATGTATTATGGAAGACAAATGCCTGGATTCCTTGCACACCGCGGATATGATTTGGATGACATTGTAAAAACGATGTTCTTCACTTCTGAAGGGATACTCGGTACGCCATTATACGTTTCAGCTACTTTTATCTTCTTATTCCTGTTATTCGGTGCCTTTCTGGTAAAAACAGGTGTAGGTCAATATTTTAATGATTTAGCTGTGTCGATTGCAGGTAAGCGCACGGGAGGGCCTGCGAAGGTTGCCATTTTCTCCAGTGCATTGCAGGGAACCATCAGCGGAAGCTCTGTTGCAAACGTGGTAACATCAGGTTCTTTCACGATCCCAATGATGAAAAAGCTTGGATACCGAAAAGAATTTGCGGGCGGAGTTGAGGCAGCCGCGTCAACAGGTGGTCAGCTGATGCCGCCAATCATGGGTGCTGCAGCATTCTTGATGGTCGAATTTATCGGCGGGATTTCTTACTGGGATATTGCTAAAGCTGCTGCTATTCCAGCCGTTCTGTATTTCACGGGTATTTGGATTATGACTCATTTTGAGGCAAAACGATTAGGGTTGCGGGGGCTTTCAGATGAAGAAATGCCGAATCGCAAGGAAGTGCTGAAGAAGATTTATTTGCTGCTTCCTATATTGACCGTTATCATCCTTCTTGTCAGCGGAATGAGTGTCATGAGGGCGGCACTTTGGTCAATTGTTGCCACCATCGCGATCAGTGCAATAAGAAAAGATACTAGAATCGGGTTCAAGGATGCCGTCGATGCGTTAGTGGATGGTGCTAGAACCGCCCTGTCAGTAGCAGTTGCAACGGCAGCTGCAGGTATTATTGTAGGAGTAGTGACAAAGACTGGATTAGGGTTGACTTTAGCAAACGGACTGGTTGACTTAGCGGCTGACTTAACAAATTCAGCTCAAGGAAAACTTCTCCTTACTTTATTCTTTACTATGATCGCATCGATCGTGTTGGGAATGGGCTCACCGACTACTGCCAACTATGTCATTACATCAACAATTGCCGCCCCAGCAATTATTTTACTGGGTGCACCTGAGCTTTCAGCTCACTTATTTGTTTTCTATTTTGGAATTATTGCGGATATCACGCCGCCGGTTGCTCTTGCAGCCTTCGCGGCAGCCGGGGTATCAGGCGGGGAACCGATTCGGACTGGAGTCAATTCCGCAAAACTGGCGATAGCAGCATTCATCATACCGTATATGTTCGTGCTGTCACCTGAACTGCTTATGATCGATACAACCATACCTCAATTGTTATGGGTTGTATTCACAGCGGTAACGGGTATGATTGCTATTGGTGCCGGCATGATTGGTTATTGGTTCCGCAGATTATATGTAATCGAACGATTCCTTTGTGTAGCAGCAGGGTTAATGCTTATCTATCCTGAAGGAATGAGTGACATCATCGGTTTAGTTTCATTTGCAGCCCTATTAGCCATTCAGTTCTTCATTAAAAGGGAAGACAAACGTCCAAAAGAAGCGACTGCATAATGAGAAAAGAGGGTGCCCGGGGCATCCTCTTTTTTTATTGGCAATGTGAACGTTTTTGGAGATTGATTAGTGGATAAGCCGCTAAAATACATTCGATACGAAAAGTCCGGAACTGTTTTCGAAGGAAGCAATAGGCAATGACAGTGTCCAGGTTCATTTTTTTAATGATGATTTTTCTTTTCGTAGGTATTTTATGGTCAGCCATATAAATGATTTCAATCGGCGACTGTTCAGTTAACGAACGGGTAAGAATTTTGTTCATCCTGATCATCCTTTCAGACAGGGTATTAACATTATATGCGAACATTCGTTCTTGTATACATTTACTCTATAAATTTTTCGACAAAATTTCTATAAGAACTTATTGACATTCCTTCCATCCACGCTATAATAGGAAATGTAGTTTAAACCGATCTGTTAGCTCAGCTGGGAGAGCATCACCTTGACAGGGTGGGGGTCGGGGGTTCAAGTCCCTCACAGGTCATTAAGAAAAGCCGCTATCCAATAAAAATTGGATAGCGGCTTTTTTGTAATTTCAGTATTACCGTGATTGTAAATTTAAAAAAGCTGCAGAACAATTGATCTGCAGCTTCAGGCTATTATTCACCTTTTGTTAGTTCCTCTTCAAAGAAAAACGTACCTGGATGTTCTTTGACGATATATGAGTAGCGTTTCATATTTTTAACATACTGGGATTTTAAAATGGTGACCGTTTCCCCGGTTTCTTTAATCGTGACAGCAGATCCATTACTAAACAGATTTTTAGTGGATTTCATATGACACTTCCTTTCAACTTCTTTTATTATACCACATAAAATCTAAAGAATTTGCTGAAAACAGTAGTGGCACATTTATTGCTATTGATTCATCAGATTAATGATTGACAATAGTAAGTCGTCTGACTTTATCAAGTAGGCTCTTGTTTACTTGCTTATTTCCGAGAATCCTGTTATTCTATAGAAGAATTATTTTTGTCCGGTATACGAGGGAAGAACAAGATTTGGTTTTCACCTGATATCGCAAGAATAGTAATACATTGTGTGGTAAGCACACACTAGGAGGCATTTTTCATGGAAAATGGTAAAGTAAAATGGTTTAACGCAGAAAAAGGTTTTGGATTCATCGAAGTAGAAGGTGGAGACGATGTATTCGTACACTTCTCAGCGATCCAAGGTGAAGGTTTCAAATCACTTGACGAAGGTCAAGAAGTTTCTTTCGACATCGAACAAGGTGCTCGTGGACCACAAGCAGCTAACGTTGTTAAGAAATAATTGATTTTAAACTTCCAAAACAGGCTCATCATTTGATGGGTCTGTTTTTTTGTTGTAAAAAAAGAGTTCATGACCTAGGTCATGAACTCTATAATTAGTTGCAGTCATCATTTTTTTAGATCATTTTTTGTTATTTCACTTCGGATGCCGGTTTCCTTTGAGAACTCAGCATCCGTTTTCTTATTATTAGGATATTTATTTTTGCGTTCGCGGTTATCGTTTTTATTTGTCATGAAATGTCCCTCCATACATTTAATTAATTCTAGTTCATTCTTATATTGTTCAATACGAGTCGGAAATATGATAGACGATGAATAAACAGAATCTTCCTAAAATTATTTCTTTTTCCTTCATTCAAAGATAAAATAAAGATAGTATGATTATTGGAGGATGAATAAATGAATATCAAAGATTGTATAGCAATTGTATCCGGAGGTGCCTCAGGGTTAGGTGAAGCCACTGTGCGAAATCTGGTTGAAAAAGGGGGAAAGGCTTTTATATTGGACATCGATGAGGAAAAGGGAAGGATGTTAAAACAAGAATTAGGCGACAGAGTCGGTTTTCGTTCAACGGATGTGACTAGCGAAGAAGACGTAGAATCGGCCATAATGAATGCGATTGATTTTTTTGGAAGCATCAATATGGTTGTCAATTGTGCAGGGATTGCTCCACCCTCAAAAGTGGTAGGCAGGAAGGGTGTTCACTCGCTTGAGCAATTCTCTAAAGTGATACAAATCAATTTAATTGGTACATTTAATGTCATACGATTAGCGGCTCAAAAAATGCAGAGCAATAAAGAAAATGAATATGGTGAGAGAGGTCTTATTATTAATACAGCTTCCGTTGCTGCATTCGATGGGCAGATCGGGCAGGCCGCATACAGTGCTTCTAAAGCAGGGGTTGCAGGCATGACACTTCCGATAGCAAGAGAGCTTGCCAGGGACGGAATCAGAGTGATGACGATCGCCCCGGGATTGTTTCATACGCCCATGTTTGACTCACTGCCTGAAGAGGCAAGAACTTCTTTAGGAATGACGGTCCCTTTTCCACAAAGACTTGGCTACCCTTCGGAGTATGCACAACTTGTAGAAGCAATCGCAGAGAATCCGATGCTGAACGGCGAGACGATCAGACTGGATGGTGCTATTCGAATGCAGCCGAAATAAGTTAGAACAGCAGAAAATTGAATGGGCATTCATTCATTTTTCTTCATCAATTCTATCAGTTAAGAAAGGTGAGAAGGTTATGAATCATCCGTATCTAACAGAAGATCATGATATATTTCGAAGGTCCCTTCGTAAATTTCTGCAGAAAGAAGCCTGCCCTTATTATGAACAATGGGAGAGGGACAGGCTTGTGCCGAGATCTTTTTGGGAGAAGATGGGTAAGCAGGGCTTTCTGTGTCCTGACGTTGATGAACGATACGGAGGCAGCGGTGTTGATTGGGGCTTCTCTGTTATCATTAACGAAGAACTCGAGCGTGTCGGATCCGGTTTAATCGGAATCGGCTTACACAACGATATTGTTGTTCCATATATAAACGAGTATGGAACTGAAGAACAAAAGAAACGCTGGCTGCCCTCCTGTACAAAAGGAGATATGATAACAGCGATTGCTATGACTGAACCAGGAACGGGCTCTGATTTGGCAGGAATTAAAACGACTGCCGTGTTAAATGGTGATCATTACATTGTGAATGGACAAAAAACATTTATCACCAACGGAATCCATTCTGATTTGGTTTTAGTGGCATGTAAGACAGATACGAATGCAGTTCCCCCTCATAAAGGAATCAGCCTCCTGGCTATCGAACGAGGGGCAGAGGGATTCTCAAGGGGGAGAAAGCTCGAAAAGGTCGGCCTTCACTGCCAGGACACGTCAGAATTGATTTTTGAAGATTGTAAAGTGCCTAAACAGAACCTAATAGGTGAGGAAGGTAAAGGGTTTCAATATCTCATGAAAAAGTTGCAGCAGGAACGGCTGGTCGTCGCCATTGCAGCACAGGTCTCTTCTGAACATATGTTTTCGCTTACCATGGATTATGTAAAAAGCCGTGAAGCTTTCGGAAAAGCGATCAGTCAATTCCAGCATATTCAATTTAAAATGGCAGAAATGGCGACTGATATTGAGATGGGAAGAGCTTTCCTTGATGGGTTGATTGCCGAGCACATACAAGGTAAAGATGTAGTCACAAAAGTGTCTATGGCAAAGTTCAAACTTACTGAAATGTCCAGGAGGATTGCGACAGAATGCATGCAGCTCCATGGCGGATATGGATATATGGAGGAATATGAAATTGCCAGAAGGTATAGAGATGTACCGGTCGCAAGTATTTATGCCGGTACAAATGAAATTATGAAAGTGATCATCGCCAAGAATTTAGGGCTATAGAGGAGGAAGGTTATGAGTGAGAGAGAAGTAGTCATAGTAGAAGGTATAAGATCAGCAGTCGGAAGAAGAAACGGTGCGTTAAAAAACATGCGGCCAGATGATCTGGCTGGTGAAATCCTTAAAGGATTAATGAAAAAATCAGGCGTCGATCCTGGATGTGTGGATGATGTCATTCTTGGATGTGTAACACAATCAGGAGAGCAGGCCGGCGATATTGCCAGAGTAGCTGCCTTGATTGCAGGATTTCCAGTCGAGGTGCCTGGGACGACCATTGACCGTCAATGCGGGTCTAGCCAGCAGGCTGTTCACTTTGCCGCTCAGGCTATTCTTTCAGGTGATATGGACATTGTCATAGCAGGCGGTGTGGAGAATATGTCGAGGGTGCCCATCGCTTCCAATTATGGCAAAGCAGGCTTCAGTGAAAAGCTCAAAGAACAGCATGAAATTATCCATCAGGGATTATCAGCAGAAAGAATTGCAGAGAAATATGGATTCAGTCGGGAAGAATTAGATCAGTTTGCCAGTGAAAGTCATCAAAAAGCTCTAAAAGCCCAAATAGATCACCGGTTTAATGGAGAGATCCATCCGATTGAGATTCCAGTCGAAGAGGGAGGTACGTCCATCTTCAACCAAGATGAAGGTCCAAGGAAAGGGACAACTGCCGGTATCCTTTCAACATTGAAACCTGCATTTAAAGAGGATGGAATCATTCATGCAGGAAATTCGAGCCAAATTAGTGACGGAGCAGCTGCGCTCTTGCTCATGAGCCGTGAAAAAGCGGATGAGCTTGGCTTGAAAGCAAGGTTTAAAGTACACACCCGGGTGGTAACAGGCTCTGATCCCACATTAATGTTAACCGGACCTATTCCTGCAACCAAGAAAGCACTGAATAAATCAGGCTTATCCCTGGAGGATATCGATGTATTCGAGGTGAATGAAGCATTTGCACCGGTAGCCTTGGCATGGTTAAAAGAATTGGGAGCAGACCCGGCCAAATTAAATCCGAATGGAGGAGCGATTGCTCTTGGGCATCCTTTAGGTGCCAGTGGCGCACGCATCATGATTACGATGATGCACGAGCTCGAAAGAACAGGAGGTCGTTTTGGACTGCAGACGATGTGTGAAGGACACGGGATGGCCAATGCTACCATCATTGAACGATTGCAAACATAACTATTACACTATCTATCTTAGGGCGGACCTTTTTCAGGTCCGTCCTTTTCAATTGGGCAGTGCCCATAACCTTTGAATTGAATAACCAATAGGAAAGAATGAATACTATCTATAAGGCAATGTAAAGCTAGTTATATTACCGCCATCAGCTTTTGAAATCTTGCACGGAATAGGCGAGCGGTGTTTATCAAAGCACTCTTAAAAAAATCACCAATAGAAAAAAGTTTTTTTATGAAAGTTCAGCATGAAAATTTATTTCGTATTATAATATATACAGTGAAAAAATGTTTTGTAAGCAAGGAAAGGAAGGATAGTATGACTAAACAACAAATCGGTGTTGTTGGTGTTGGAGTGATGGGAAAAAGCCTTGCTCTGAATTTTGAAAGCAGAGGGTACTCAGTCGCCATTTATGATGTAACTGAGGAAAAAGTGAACGAAATCTTAGAAGAGCACGGTGATAAACAATTTATTGGGACAAGCTCTGTAGAAGACTTCGCAGAATCATTGGAAACACCAAGAAAAATAGTAATGATGGTGCCTGCAGGTGAAATCACGGATAAAGCAATCGATTCCCTGCTGCCTCACATAGATAAAGGGGACATCCTGATCGATGGGGGAAATACATACTTTGAGGATACAATCCGAAGGAATAAAGCCCTGGAGGAAAAAGGTATCAATTTTATCGGAGCGGGTGTGTCCGGAGGGGAAGAAGGAGCGTTATACGGACCTGCCATCATGCCGAGCGGCCAAAAAGAAGCGTATGATCTTATAGAACCGTTTTTGACAGCTATCGCAGCGAAAGTAAACGGTGATGCATGCAGTACATATATCGGACCAGATGGCTCCGGCCATTATGTCAAGATGGTCCACAATGGAATAGAATATAGTGATATGCAGCTCATCTGTGAAGCGTATTACTTAATGAAAAATGTCTTGGGAATAGAGGCACAAGAGCTGCATGAAATCTTCAAAGAATGGAATGAAGGAGAGCTTGACAGCTATCTGATCGAAATTACGGCTGATATCTTTACAAAAGTCGATGAAGAAACGGGTAAACCCCTTGTAGAAGTCATCCTGGATACAGCAGGACAAAAAGGCACTGGTAAATGGACCAGCATCTCCGCCCTGGAGCTTGGGGTGCCCTTATCGATTATTACTGAATCTGTTTTCGCCCGCTTTATTTCTGCAATGAAGGAAGAACGAGTGAAGGCAAGCAAGATTCTAAGAGGACCTAAAAACAACGAATTCAACGGCAATAAGGATGAGTTTGTTGAAATGATCCGAAAAGCATTGTATTTAAGTAAAATCTGTTCCTATGCCCAAGGATTTGCACAGTTACAATCAGCATCCAAGGAGTATAATTGGAATCTGAAGCCCGGTGAGATCGCCATGATTTTCAGAGGGGGATGCATCATACGTGCAGGATTCCTCCAAGAAATAAAGAAAGCATATGACCGGGATGCAGACTTAACGAATTTACTATTGGATCCTTATTTTAAGGAGATCGTGGAGAATTATCAGGACGAGGCACGTGAAGTGGTCGCGACAGCCATTAAATTGGGCATACCGGTCCCGGGGCTTGCAAGTGCGCTAGCTTATTATGACAGCTATCGTTCGGAATCGCTGCCGGCAAACCTTTTGCAGGCTCAGCGTGATTATTTCGGAGCTCACACGTATCAGCGAACGGATAAAGAAGGTACCTTTCATACAGATTGGCTAAGTAAATAAACGGATGAACGAAAAAGCCGCAGTACAATTTTAATGTACTGCGGCTTTTTTCCTCTTGAAGGGTTTATTCTTCGCTGGAGGAATCATCTTTTGTATGATGTTTCTTTTTTTCTTCCCGTTGTTCTTTCTTTAAATCTTCCAGGGGGATCGGGTCTACGTTTTGTTCACTTTCATGTTTATCGAGGATTCCTTCATGGTCCTTATTGACTTGTTCCGGGTTATCGTTTGAACGTTTGTTCATGTATTCCAACTCCTTTACTTTCTAAAGTAATGGTATTGTACACTGTACCCTTTTTCGGAAAGAGAAAACATTTTATCATAGAAAAAGAGGCTGGGGCAAAACTATATAACCACGGTCTAAAGACGAACATTCAAGGGAAGTCTCTAACACCGCAAATGATTTCCGTGCAAGACTTCGCTTTCCGCGGGTAGCCCGTGAGCCTCCTCGGCAAGCCTGCGGGGTCTCACATAAGCTACTCTTCCCGCAGGAGTCTTCGTCTTGCACTCCAATCAACCGATGGAAAGAGCTAAAATCTAAATCTACACTTAAACTAAAAAGCCGAAACTAACTTGCCAGCTAGTAGGCGAATTAGTTCGGCTTTTACTTAGGCTAAAACACTTTTGTCCCAGCCCCTTTTAAATGAGTTATATTTTCACATCTACCTTAGCGTTTTTCTTTAGCTCTTCGACGTGCTGTACAAGTTTTTCTTGTTTCTTTTGCTGTTCTAGTTGAGTCTTGATTTGAGGCTTCACTTCCTCAAACTTAGGCGCTTTCTGATCTTCGCCTTGCTGGCTGGCAAATTGGTCATAGAATTTCTTCATTTCTTCTTCTGTTACTTCTTCCACTTTAATCTCTTTTTCAACGTAGTTAGTATATTTAATGTTTTCAGCAACTTGAGTTTTTAATTTATCCATCGAGAATCCGGCTTCTTTCATTGCTTTTTCGAATTCTTTATCACTCTTGTATTGCTTTTTCACTTGGTCAAGCTGTTTGTTGATTTCTTCATCAGTTGCTTTATACCCTTTTTTGTCTGCTTGCTGCATGAGAAGGGTCTGACCTACAAGACTGTCGATTGTTTGTTTTTTGATTTGTTCAGCGGCTTTTTCGCTGGTAGGGTCTTGTCCCATCTGCTGAAACTGCATCTGAGAGGAAGTAAGGATGTTATTATAATCTTCACCCTTCAGCTTCTCGTCATTGACCACTGCAACCACTTTATCTTTGTCCACTTTTTGTTTGTCCATTTTCTTTTGCATTTCTTCCATTTGCTTTGCTTGATCTTGTTGTTCTTTACTTTTCTCTTCTGTTTTTGGTTTATCTTCAGATTGCTTTTTTGCCTCTTCTCCATTTCCGCAAGCGGCTAAGGCAATCGTCATTATTGTAATCAGTAACGCACTCATTAACTTCTTCATGTTAGTTCTCCTTTCAAAAGAGGGGATTTAAAAAAATCACTTAATGCGCATTGTATATGATTCTTATGAATAAATAAACCTTTTTGCCTCATTTAATCATTTTGTAATCACCCTGAAACACTAGGTTCGCTTATTTTTTCCTTCAGAATAGCCTTTCATTCAAAAAAAAGAGGCTGCTTACTATGGGAGATCCCGTGTAAGCAGCCCGTCAATTATTGGGGACCAAAGAATACTGTCAAACAACCTTCTATTAGGATTATAGGTTCTATACTTCTGGGTCTCAAATGACAAATACCATTGAAATCTCCCTTTACCGATGATTAATGCTCTCAATTCAGTGGTGTTCGTGGATTTTTGGAGAAAAAGATAATTATAAGCATATTTGTTCATAATTCTGCATTTAAAGTAGAGAAGGAATTTTGCTTGAAAAATAATGAAAATTAAATTATGATTAATGAGAACACAATACTTTGTGTTTTGTATGCGATTCATAACTATATATTGATTAGTTCGATTAAATCTATAAATATGGTGTCTATTAAGACTTAATAGGGAATCTGGTGAAATTCCAGAACTGTCCCCGCAACTGTAAGTGATGACGAAATAAGGAATTGCCACTATCTTGATAAAGATGGGAAGGCCTTAAAGTAGGATGAAGCACGAGTCAGGAGACCTGCCGTATTTATTACGTATGATCTTCTTCGGGAATTGGGAGGATGTGCGAGGATAGAATAATAGATATCTATACATACGTCTGTTATATCATATCATCGTTATTCAGTTAAGCCCGTCCAGTTAAGAGGATGGGCTTTTTTGTATCCTCTCCCGCAGCTTGTATAGTACGAATGAATTGAACAGATACGGGAGGAATGAAGGAATGACACTGATTGAAACAGAGAAAACATTAGATCTTGCTTGGCAGCTTTGCAGGAAGCTAAAGTCGGAATTTCCAGACTTGAACATGGATGGATTTGAAGAGAAAGTTGAGGGACTTCTTCAAGTGAAAAAGGAGGTCTCGGAGGAACAGCTTTTTCATCAAATGATCCTGACCGCTGTCGAAAGAATTTCAGCAGAAGAACCGCAATGGACATATGCAGCTGCATGTCTGTACTTGGAAAAACTGTATCTCTCCAGCAGTCAGTCCAGGAGGCTTGATCCCGCAAACCCATATCGTGATTTTTATAGCCTGTTACAAGAACTTGTTGAGAAAAAACTCTATAATCCACGCTTGCTGGAGGCGTACACCAGGGAAGAAATCCAACAGTTGGAATCTCTTTTGAACCCTTCTAAAGACAAGCTGTTTACCTATATTGGAATCGTTACACTTGCTGAGCGTTATTTAACGAAATCACATGACGGAAAAGTTTACGAACTACCACAGGAGCGATTTATGATTATCGCAATGACACTCTTGATGGATGAAGAAAAGGATCGCCGGCTCTCACTGATAAAAGAAGCATACTGGGCCCTGTCAAATCTGTATATGACCGTTGCTACACCGACTTTAGCGAACGCAGGTAAAAGCTACGGTCAGCTTTCAAGCTGTTTTATTGACACAGTGAATGATGATTTGAGGGGCATCTTTGACAGCAACACGGATGTGTCGACCTTGAGTAAAAATGGAGGGGGGCTCGGCATCTATTTAGGAAAAGTCCGGAGCAGGGGGAGTGACATCAAAGGCTTTAAAGGTGTGAGCTCGGGAGTCATTCCGTGGATGAAGCAATTAAATAATACCGCTGTCTCCGTTGACCAGCTCGGTCAGCGACAAGGTGCAATTGCCGTCTACCTGGATGTTTGGCATAAGGATATCCATTCCTTCCTGGACGTCCGGTTGAACAATGGAGACGAAAGACAGCGCACTCATGATTTGTTTACAGGTGTCTGCCTTCCGGATTTATTTATGGAAGCCGTTCAAAGAAGGGATGACTGGCATTTGTTTGATCCACATGAAGTGAGGAGAGTCATGGGATTTTCTCTGGAAGATTTTTACGATGAACTAAAAGGGGATGGATCGTTCAGGAAGAAGTACCGTCAATGTGTGGAACATCCGGGACTCACTAAAAAAACAGTGCCAGCTATTGATATTTTTAAACGAATCATGATCTCGCAGCTGGAAACGGGAACACCTTTTATGTTCTATCGGGATACTGTAAACCGTCAAAATGCCAATTCTCATAAAGGGATGATTTACTGCAGCAATCTATGTACGGAAATCACTCAAAATATGAGCGCTACTTATATAGAGGAAGAAAAGATTGAAGACGGGAAAATCATCACATATAAACATCCAGGTGATTATGTAGTGTGTAATCTCGCGTCCCTTTCACTTGCAAAGGCCGTTCAGCACAAAGTTTTGGCTAGGACGATCAAGATAGCCGTAAGACTTTTGGATAATGTCATCGATCTTAATAATATACCTGTACTCCAAGCACAATTGACAAATCAGAGGTATAGAGGAATCGGACTGGGTACGTTTGGATGGCATCATTTACTTGCCTTGAAGGGTTTAAGATGGGAAAGCGATGAAGCAGCAGCGTACTGTGATTCTCTCTATGAAGAGATTGCGTATCATACAATTGAGGCAAGTAACAATCTTGCGAAGGAGAAAGGGGCTTATCCATATTTTAAAGGCTCCGATTGGGATAACGGGAACTATTTCGATAAAAAGGGATATGAAGGTCCGCTTTGGGAGCAATTGAGGAAGGAAGTGGCATCCAATGGTATTCGCAACGGGTACTTGATGGCTGTGGCACCGAACTCATCCACCTCACTCATAGCGGGATCCACTGCGAGTATCGATCCTTTATTCAGACAGCTATATTCCGAAGAAAAAAAGGATTATAAGATCCCGGTAACAGCACCAGACCTCTCGATTGAAACGAAATGGTACTACAAGACAGCGTACCACCTTGATCAGCATTGGAGCATCAAACAAAACAGCAGGAGACAGACGCATATTGACCAGAGTATTTCTTTCAACCTCTATGTCAGAAATGACATAAAAGCGAAAGACCTTCTGCTCCTTCATCTTGACGCGTGGGAATCAGGATTGAAAACGACATATTATGTGAGATCCACATCCGATTCTGTCATTGATGAGTGTGAAAGCTGTCACAGCTAATAAGGGGGAATAGTTAAATGATTACACTGAATAAAAGAGAACTGCTCGATGCGGCAGCTCCAAATAAATCAACGTCCATTATTAACGGGAGGAGCTCAAACGTATTGAACTGGGATGATATCCGTTTTTCTTGGGCATATCCAAAATATAAAAGAATGCTGGGGAACTTCTGGACACCCTTTGAAATAAATATGTCTAAAGACATCAATCAATTTGAATCACTAACCCAGAAGGAGCAGGATACTTTCCTGAAAGTAATCGGTTTATTGGCTCTGCTTGATAGTGTGCAGACAGATTACGCAGGAAAAGTAGCAGACTTTTTGACGGATTCCAGTTTAAACGCATTGATGATCATCCTTGCTCAGCAGGAAGTGATTCATAATCATTCATACAGCTATGTGCTCTCAAGCATTGTGCCGAAACAAAAGCAGGATGAAGTGTTTAATTATTGGAAAACAGAACCGATTCTGCAGAAACGAAATGACTTCGTGGTGAATGGGTATAAGGACTTTGTAGAGAACCCAACAGTGGAAAATCTCTTAAAATCGATTGTCTATGATGTCATCTTAGAAGGCTTATTTTTCTACAGCGGATTCGCTTTCTTCTATAACCTTGCCAGAAATCAAAAAATGGTGGCCACAAGTACGATGATCAATTATATTAATCGTGATGAACAGCTCCACGTCGGCCTCTTTGAAAAAATATTCAAAGAAATCCTGGTGGAATATCCATCTTATAAAACAGAAGAATTATTGGAGTTCGGTCAAAAGACATTCATGCAGGCTGCGCAACTAGAGATCGACTGGGCAAAGGAGATCATCGGAAATGAAATAGACGGTCTATTAATGTCTGAGCTTGAAAGCTATATAAAGTTCATGGCAAATAAAAGAGCGAAGCAGCTTGGATTTAAGCCTCCCTTTGACGGACATCAGAACAACCCGTTAAAATGGATCATTGCTTATCAAGAAGTGGATCTGGGGAAAACCGATTTCTTTGAACAAAAATCCAGGCAGTATACGAAAACGACGGATGTTAATGGGTTTGATGACTTGTAACGCCGGATGCCTCCTGCAGACAATTTGATATTGATCCTCTCAAACTCTTTTACGATAGTTTAAAGATTTTAATACCGGGAATATAGAAACTATAGTTAAGAGAGGAGAGATTTAACAAATGTCAAATCAATCTACAGACAGAATGGAAAACAAAGTAGACGAAACATTATCACGCATGTCGGAGGATAAGAAAGAAGATATCCTATCAAACTTCGATCACTTCAAAGAGTACTTAGGAAACAAAGTGTCACTAGCCGATAAACTTGGCTTGAACGAAGAACAGCAGGCGAAAGCTGCACAAAAAGTAGGGGACTATCTTGCTGCCCACGAAGAACCAAAAAACAGGGAAGAAAAATTATTATATGAATTATGGAAAGCAGGAAACAAAGATGAACAGCATATGCTTTCCCACATGCTGGTAAAGCTTGTGAATTCAGAATCTTAATCAACAAAAGATAAAAAAGGCGCTTCAAATCGAGGCGCCTTTTTTCATGGTTCAATTATTCATCCATCCGTTAAATGTAAAGATGCCAGAAAATTTCGTGGGAATAACTAGAGCGTAATTACTCGCTTCTGTCCTGAATATATACCGTTTCCTCCAGCTCAACCATTACATTTCCTTTGATTGCCCTCGTGATCATGCACGATTGTTCAGCTTTTACAGCAATTTTCTTAGCTTTATTCAAGTCATTATCTGTACATTCGTGTGATAAAACAAGCTTGGGACGATGAATGATTTTCTTGTAGGTGATGATGCCTTTTTCAATTTCAACGATTCCTTCAGAATCCATTGTCAATGATGCCTTTGGTATCCTGCTTCTTTCAAGCATCGCGGCAAGAGTAATGATATAGCAGGTCGCTGCGGCGCCGAGAAGCATTTCATCCGGATTTGTACCGATTCCCGGACCATCCATTTCAGGCGGAATGGAGATTTCTGTGTTGAGGGTTGTAGAATTCAACGTTCCGATATCATTACGAAGCCCCGGCCAATCCGTCTTTACGAAGAATGAGTGTGATGGCATTTGACTATTCTCCTTTTATATCGATTATGTGTATGTGACTAGGATATCCCAACGAGTGAAATTGGGCAATTAAAAAAGACCCTACAAGGTAGAGTCCCATTAAGCAATTCTTTGCTGTTCCAAGCTATAGGCTCGTCCTGACATTCCAAAGCTCAGGAAAGAATTGATGATCAAGTACCTTTTTAAGATAACTTACACCACTTGAGCCGCCGGTGCCTTTTTTATGGCCGATAATCCGTTCAACCGTTTTCATATGACGGAAACGCCATTGCTGGAGCCAGTCTTCCAAATCGATGAGTTTTTCTGCGAGTTCATATAAATCCCAATATTTATCTGTGTTCCGGTACACTTCCGTCCAAGCTGAGAGAACAGAATCATTTTCTTTATAAGGAGTTGTAAAGTCCCGTTTCAATACGTCTTCATCAATGCTGAATCCGGCTTTTGAAAGAGCATGTATGGATACATCGTATAAGGATGGTGAGTTGTATGCATCTTGCAGATGGGATAATAATTCGGGATCCTTTTGATAGATTTTCAATACATGTGGAGTTTTATATCCCAATGCGAATTCGATCATTCGATATTGGTAGGATTGAAACCCGGATGCCTGACCCAAGTCATCACGAAATTGAATATATTCAGATGGGGTCAGTGTTGACAATACGTCCCAGGCGTGTATGATTTGGGATTGGATTTTTGAAACACGGGCCAGCATTTTGAATGCAGGTGATAATTCGTCTTTTTTAATGGAGGCGATGCTCGCTCTTAATTCATGAAGAATCAGCTTCATCCATAATTCACTCACCTGGTGAATGATAATGAATAACATTTCATCGTGATGCCCGGATAATCTTTTCTGGCTGGATAATAATGTGTCCAGATGCAGATAATCTCCATAGGTCATGTTGTTGATGAAATCTGTATGAACACTTTCGTTTCCCATGGAATTGTTTAGTTCTTCCTTCTTTGACACGTTCATCTTCCTTTCAGTATAGCTGAGTATTTATGCTTGGAACCGTTTACTATTAAACACTTCGAGATAATGAAGGTAAATCCTTTTTTATTATTTAGAAATCTCCGTGCACTGAAATGATTGAATTCCGGAACTTGGGGAAAATAATAGTATCCTTGTTGATTAAGGAGCAAAGAGTCATGAAACTTTTTCATTATCCAAAAGAGGTCATTGTGCGATTCTTTAAAGAACGTTTCTTTGATCAATCAGCCCAGTTAGCCTACTATTTGCTATTATCCATTTTTCCATTTTTACTTTTTGTGTTTTCGCTATTAAGTTATCTGCCTATTTCAGAGACGAATGTATTGCTTTTAATCAAGCCATTTGCGCCGGAAAAATCGTATGCCATCATCCATGACAATATTGAAAGGATCCTCTACAACCAGCGTGGAGACGTCTTATCGATTTCAATATTCTTCACTTTTTGGTTAGCCTCGATGGCCGTTCAATCCATGGTCCGATCATTAAACCAGGCTTATAAAATAGAAAGAAAGAAGCCTTTTCTGATTGCTTTGATTTACGACTTATTATTAACGATGGGGTTTATGATTTTGATTGCTTTTTCACTGGTTGTCCCAGTGGTCGAAGAATACATACGGCAAGCCAGGTTTGCCAGTGGTAAGCTTCAAGGGGAATGGAGCCAGGCGTGGGTGATCGGGAAATGGGGATTGAGTTCGATCTTTATGCTTTTACTGTTCATTTTTCTTTATATGGTGGTTCCGAGCAGAAGGATACCATTGCTCCATGTGCTTCCGGGTGCCCTTTTAGCAACTTTTGGATGGCAGGGGGCTTCCTGGTTATATGGGACTTATGTGAAACTTAATGATTATACACAATTTTACGGTCAGCTGGGAAGTGTAATCACCCTCGTTGTTTGGTTTTATATTTCTTCCACTATTTTGTTGATTGGCGGATTACTAAATGGAAGTGTAGCCGAAAAGAATTGATATTGATGAATAATCCAATGAAAATGCAAGTGACCCGGAGAAGAGAATCTCCGGGTCACTTGCATTTAATTCACTGTATTTTCTTCTTTCATCATTGAAACGAGTTTTTTTGAAATAGTAAGGAGTATAAGCCCCAACACAATAGCAACGGCTCCGATTGTGGCGAATATCTCCAAATAGCCCAAGGTAGCAGTTAATGATGCCAGTTGACCGGCAAGCAGACTCGCCACCCCAATGGCAGCCATCCAGACGCCCATCAGCAATGAAGCGATTTTCACCGGAGCGACCTTACTGACTAAAGAAAGGCCTACCGGAGATAAGAACAATTCACCCAAGGTATGGAATAAATAGGTGAATATGATGAACATAATGTTTGCCCGGGTGACGATGTTCTGTTCATCAGAACCAGTCTGCAGGACAGCAGGTATTAAAATCATGAATCCGAGACCCAAAAGGATCATTCCGAGTGCCATCTTCGTGGTCATATTCAAATCTCCTCGTTTTGAATGAGAAAGTCTTAACCATACCCCCGATAAGATTGGAGCCAGAATAATGATGAACAATGGATTGACCGATTGAAACCAGGCTACCGGAATCGTGTAGCCAAAGATCTCCCTGTCGATAAAATGTTTCGTGTATAGTGTAAAAGAACTGCCTGCTTGTTCAAATCCTGCCCAGAAGAATACCACGAAACAAGCTAGGATCAGAATGGCTCTTGTACGATGCTTTTCTTTTGTGGAGAGTGGTACATTTTGATTTTCGTTTGATTCTTCTGCCAATTGTTTATTTGGTTTTAATCCTACCTTTCCTAGATATCTTTTGCTGAATAGGCTGAATATCAATTGTCCAATGATCATCCCCAATGATGAGGCTAAAAATGCCCATTTGAATCCATAATGCATCGTTCCGTCTTCAAGAGGTCTTAAAAATAAGTCTTCAGCAAGGAACCCTGCAATCAAAGGGGCAAAAAAGGCTCCTAAGTTGATTCCCATATAAAAGATGGTAAAAGCGGCATCTTTGCGTTTATCATTTCTGGGATACAATTCTCCCACAAGTGTAGAGATATTAGGTTTGAAAAAACCATTCCCAATGACCAATAATGCAAGGCCGATGTAGAGACCTATCTGTGAATGGGTGAGGAAAATGGTAAAGTCCCCGCAAGCCATCGTAATCCCGCCAATCGTAATGGCTTTTCTTAAACCTATATACCTGTCGGTCAACCATCCGCCCAATATCGGTGTAAAATAAACAGAACCTGTATAAAGTCCGTATATAGACAGTGCTTGAGCAGGCTCGACTCCAAGCCCTCCGCTTACAAAGGCAGTGGTTAAATAAAGAACCAGCAGGGCCCTCATCCCATAATAGCTATACCTTTCCCACAGTTCTGTGAAAAACAAAAGGTACAGCCCTTTAGGGTGTTTCCTGCCTTGAGGTAATGAATCCAGCGTAGAAGAATGCATCTTGAATCACTCCCAATCATTTAAAATTCCAAATCCTAAACTATATCGTTTGTCTTTAAAGGTAAAAATATGTTTCAAGGATTGTTTTTTAGTAATGAGGCAAATAGACATAACCTCGTGATTGATAAGGTTTATTTGTAGAAAAGTCAGAAAAGACGATATAATAAAATAAGGGAGGGATTCAGTATGAGTACATATCCAGACACAAAGAAAACAATTCAATTAATTAAAGAGCTAGTAGAAATTCCAAGTCCATCCGGCAATACAGATAAGATTATGAATTTCGTCGAGGAATATCTTTCAGATTTGGACCTTGAAATGATCAGAAACCGTAAAGGGGCCCTTATCATTACAATACCGGGAGAGAATACAGCAAGCCACCGCATGCTGACTGCTCACGTGGATGCCCTGGGGGCGATGGTCAAAGAAATTAAAAGTGACGGGCGCCTCAGGCTTTCCATGATCGGAGGGTTCAGATGGAATGCAGTCGAGGGTGAATATTGTCAAATTGAAACTTCCAGCGGCAAAACATTCAGCGGGACGATCCTCATGCATCAAACCTCCGTGCATGTATACAAAAATGCAGGTGAAGCAAAGCGTGATGAAACAAACATAGAAGTCCGCATTGATGAAAAAGTCAGAAACGCTAAAGAAGTAAGGGAGCTTGGAATAGAAGTGGGAGACTTTGTCTCATTTGATCCGCGTGCTGAAATAACAGGCAGCGGCTTCATTAAATCACGTCATCTTGATGATAAAGCAAGTGTCGGAATGCTGCTTCAATTAATCCGTCAAATCAAGAAACAAGGAATGGTGCTTCCATATACCACACATTTTCTTATCTCTAATAATGAAGAAATCGGATATGGGGGCAATTCGAATATCCCGCCGGAAACGATTGAATATCTGGCTGTGGATATGGGTGCCATCGGGGATGGCCAATCCACTGATGAATATACTGTTTCGATATGTGCCAAGGATTCGAGCGGTCCATATCATTACGGGTTAAGAAAGCATCTTGTTCAGCTGGCAGAAGAAAATGGAATTGAATATAAAGTGGACATTTATCCGTATTATGGATCGGATGCATCGGCAGCAATCAGGGCAGGATTTGATATCGTACATGGCCTGGTAGGTGCAGGTATCGATGCGTCTCATGCGTATGAACGAACACATGAATCATCCATTCTTCATACCGAAAATCTTTTATGGCATTATGTACAATCTAAAATGGTAATAGAATAATGTTCGAGCGAGTCTTCCTTACAGCTGTATTCAGCATGGGAAGACTTTTTGTTTTAACATCGCCGGGAACGGGAACAACTGAGATAGATGGGGAATGATTCTAGGGCAATTTAGGAGGTATTTCTCTTATCAAAGTCAGATGGATAAGGTAAAATAGAACCAATATCATACTAAGAATTAATGTGAGGGTACGAATAATGAATACATACAACCTTTTAGAAAGTATTAAATTGAAAACTGTATATGGAGAATTACCTTCCGAAGTGAAAGACATTTATGTCGATTCCAGGAAAGTAACGGAAGGAAGCGTATTTGTCTGCACGAGGGGCTACACGGTGGACGGCCATGATTTTGCAGGAAAAGCGGTGGAAAGCGGAGCGAGACTGGTCATCGCAGAAAAACAGCTTGACATTGACCTTGAGAAGGCGGCCTTGGTGGTGGTGAAAGATTCGTTTAAGGCATTGGCGCAGCTTTCGAATAAATATTATGATTATCCTTCAAAAAAATTAAATGTCTTTGGAGTCACTGGGACGAACGGAAAAACGACAGTCACGAATCTGATCCACGCAATTTTGAAACGGGACCAACAAAAAGCCGCACTTTCCGGAACGATTGGGTTCAATTTAGACGGGGAACTGCTGCCGAGTGAGAATACAACATGCGATAATCTTACCAATCAGCAAATGCTGAACACGGCGGTTGAGAGAGACATCCAACATTTCATTCTTGAGGTTTCTTCTCACGGGCTTAGCCTCGGAAGGTTATGGGGAATCGATTTTGATGTTGTGGCATTTACGAATCTCAGTCATGATCACTTGGATTACCATGAAACAATGGAGCATTATGGATATGCCAAAGGCTTATTATTTTCACAATTGGGCCAGGACCTTGAGAACCCTAAATACGTGGTATTGAATGCAGATGATGAATGGTTCGATCGTTATCATTATATGACACCTCATGAAGTTATCAGTTACGGGCTGGAGGCAAACGCAAATTTTAAAGCAGAAGGTATCCAGTATGATAATGACAAAACAACCTTTACCCTGCATTCTCCCGAAGGTTCATTTGAGGTGGAAATGAAGCTTCTTGGAAAATTCAATGTTTATAATATCCTTACTGCCATGGCTTGCTTATACGCACGTGGAATGGAAGTGGAGAAGCTGGTAGGGATTATCCGGGAATTGCCGCCGGTGAGTGGAAGAATGGAAAAAGTTGAGATGGATGCACCGTTATCTGTTTATATCGACTATGCACATACTCCTGACGCGATTGAAAAAGCAATAGAATCGGTCATGCCTTTCAAGAAAAATAAAATCATTTTTCTCGTGGGCACAGGTGGAAACCGAGATAAATCCAAACGGCCCACAATGGCAGAGAAAGCCTCCATGGCAGACTATGTCATCTTGACGACCGATGATCCACGCTATGAAGAATACGACAGCATCCTTGGTGATTTGGAAAAAGGAATGCAGCATGACCAATATGCTCTGATTGGCGATCGTGCTGAAGCCGTCAAGCATGCCATAGAAGTGAGTGAGCCTGGGGATATCATCATCTTCGCTGGTAAAGGCCATGAAGATTATCAAATAGTCGAAAACACCAAATATCCTCACAGCGATAAAAATATTGCGATTGAAGAAAGTAAAATAAAATATGTAACGGCAAAATAAATTGCTTCATGAGAGGAACCAAACATTTTAATTGTTTGGTTCCTTTTATTTATCAAATGCAAATAAAAAAAGGAGAAGGCCTAGGCCTTCTCCTTCTTTAGTTATACATTTTGAAAATTAAATAAACATACCTGCAATGGCAGCACTTAATAATGATGCCAGGGCACCGGCAATGACTGCTTTAATTCCAAGACGTGCAATATCCCCTCTGCGGTTTGGAGCAAGTTTACCAAGACCGCCAAGTAAGATTCCCAATGAAGAGATATTGGCAAATCCACAAAGTGCGAATGAAATGATGGCAACTGTCTTTTCAGAAAGATTACCGATTTCAGGTGCAAAAGCTGAGTATGCAACAAACTCGTTGATGACAAGCTTCTGACCAATGAAGTTACCCGCAGTTACAGCTTCGCTCCAAGGTACTCCGATTGCAAAGGCAAGTGGAGCAAACGCATAACCAAGAATCAATTCAAGAGATAAGTTTTCAGCACCGAATAATCCGCCGATTCCGCCAAGGATCCCATTGATAAGAGCAACCAAAGCGATGAACGCAAGTAACATTGCACCGATGTTCAATGCTAATGTCAGACCGACGCTCGCACCATTCGCTGCTGCATCAATAACATTTGCCGACTCCGAGTCTGCTTCCATATCGAATTCTTTTGGTTCAGGCGTATCATCTGTTTCAGGAACAAATAACTTAGCCATGACAAGTCCAGCAGGTGCTGCCATGAAACTTGCAGCCAGCAGGAACTCAAGCGGGACACCAAGTAATGAGTAACCGATTAGTACAGAACCCGCAACCGACGCCAATCCTCCGGTCATGACTGCGAACAATTCTGATTCTGTCATTCTTGAAAGATAAGGACGAACGACCAGCGGTGCTTCAGTTTGTCCCACGAAAATGTTTGCAGCTGCAGACATAGACTCGGCTTTTCTTGTTCCTAGAAGTTTAGAAAGTCCGCCACCCAAAATTTTAATGAAGAACTGCATCACTTTCAAATAATATAGAACAGAAATCAAAGCTGAGAAGAAAATAACTACAGGAAGAACATTAAACGCAAATACAAATGCGATATTCGACTCCTCTGAAAATAATCCTCCGAATAGGAACTGTATCCCTTCGTTTGAGTAGTTAATGATCTGATTGACTCCCATTGTCAGCCCTTCTAATCCACTTTGCCCCCATGGTGTCTTCAGGACAAGGAATGCGAATAACAATTGAATCGCAAGGCCCCCTAGGACCGTTCTGAAATTGATTTTCTTTTTATTGGAAGAAAACAGGAAAGCGATTCCAAGGACGACCAATATACCTACAATACCCCATAAATACTGCATATCTTTTCACCTCATAATAATAAAGTAACAAACTTGATGCTTTCGATTTTTTATTTTACAATTCTTTCAGAAGTCTGACAACCTACAATTACACGTTTTTTTAATTGTTGTACGGACAAGTTCGTACTTAGTATGCGCTACGACAGCGTTTTCATGAAAGGGGATTCAAAAATGAAAATAAGAAAAAATTTTATGGAAGGTTTGGAACAAAAAGTATATATTCATGAAAATAAGAAGGAAGAACTGATTTTAATAGCTATTCCTGATATCGAATGGTCTTATTCATTTACGTATGAAGATGATAATATTCAAAGGAATTTATTTGAATCATTGAAAAGTCGAGTTTCTGAAGAGGATGCGGAAGTGATCAGCGGGAGAATCTTGCAGTGGACGAGGGAGATGTAAAAAAGAGTTTGTTGTGTCTTGGTGGGTTGAAAAACTATTAAAAGTGAATTCAAGGGAGACTTATTTACTGAATGTATAGTCGGATTTAAGTACTCCTTTAGTGAGAATAACGGACAGTTGGTTGGACTAGACTCTTTTGTTGAATAAAAGAGTCTTTTTTTATCATTTTTTGGATTGATATTGAAAGAAATCAGACGGATTGTTATAAATACCTGTTTTTATATCTCTAAACAGCCTATTGAAAATCGATTATTCATGGGTGCACCGGATTATTGCGCCACTTTACAAATAATTGCGCCCTGTTTTCGAATAATTGTGCCCACTTTACAAATAATTGCACCCTGTTTCCAATTAATTGAGCCTTTTGTCGAATAATCTTTATATTATCAAAACCTTACTCTGTATATTAGCCATATACATATTAATGATAATCAAGCCCATCTTTTTTGGCCTGATCCAGCTCCCGCCTCTAAGCGAGCCGCTTCCGCTTTTACTATTGATTTCTCATTTCACAAAGAATATGATGAGAAGGGAAGAATGACGAGAAAGGAATTTATGAATGAAAAAAGACTTTAAAGAAGAGGTTCAGTCACGAAGGACCTTTGCAATTATATCTCACCCTGATGCAGGGAAAACAACGTTAACGGAACAGCTGCTTTTGTTTGGCGGAGCAATCCGTGCTGCAGGGACGGTCAAAGGTAAAAAGTCCGGAAAATTTGCAACTTCGGACTGGATGGAAATTGAAAAACAAAGAGGGATCTCGGTTACATCTTCGGTAATGGCCTTTGACTATGATGACTATCGGGTGAACATCCTTGATACTCCTGGTCACCAGGACTTCTCTGAAGATACATATCGAACTTTGATGGCGGTCGATAGTGCTGTCATGATCATCGACTCCGCTAAAGGGATTGAAGCGCAGACTCTGAAGCTTTTTAAAGTTTGCCGTATGAGAGGGATTCCGATCTTCACTTTCATTAACAAGCTGGATCGTCAGGGACGTGAACCTCTTGAATTATTGGAAGAACTTGAAGAAGTTCTTGGGATTCAATCATACCCAATGAACTGGCCAATCGGAATGGGTAAAGAATTTCTTGGGATATACGATCGTTTTCATAACAGGATTGAACAATTCCGTGTAGAAGATGGGGAGCGCTTCATTCCTCTTAATGAAGGTGGGGAAATAGATGGAGACCATTCCATGAAAGATAGTAATCTCTACAATCAGACTCTAGAGGATGTGCTTCTCCTTAATGAAGCAGGAAATGAATTCTCCAGGGAACGGATTGCAACAGGAGAACTTTCACCTGTATTTTTCGGAAGTGCTCTGACGAACTTTGGTGTACAGACTTTTCTTGAGACCTATTTGCAGTTCGCCCCTTCACCTCAGCCAAGAAATTCTGACATAGGAGAAATAGATCCTGCAAGTGAAGAGTTCTCAGGATTTATCTTTAAAATCCAGGCGAATATGAATCCCGCCCACCGCGATCGAATTGCCTTTCTACGAATTTGTTCGGGGCAATTTGAAAGAGGGATGTCAGTAAATCTGCCCCGTATCGGGAAGAATATCAAATTGGCCCAATCCACTCAATTTCTTGCAGATGACCGGAGTACGGTTAATGAAGCCGTCAGTGGTGACATTATAGGGATTTATGATACAGGGACATATCAGATCGGTGATACTCTTACTGAAGGTAAGAAATCCTTCCAGTATGAGAAGCTTCCGCAATTTACTCCAGAACTCTTTGTGAGGGTAACAGCTAAGAATGTGATGAAACAGAAGCATTTCCAAAAAGGGATCCTGCAGCTTGTTCAGGAAGGTGCGATCCAATATTACAAGACAAGAACAGAAGATGTCATACTCGGAGCAGTAGGTCAGCTTCAGTTCGAAGTTTTCGAACACAGAATGAAAAATGAATACAATGTCGATGTCAGAATGGAGCCGATCGGTTCTAAAATTGCCAGATGGATTGAGAATGAGGAAGATGTAAAAGAGTCGATGTCAAGCTCACGCAGTATGCTTGTTAAAGATCGACATGAAAATCTGGTCTTCTTGTTCGAAAATGACTTTGCAATGAGATGGTTCTCCGATAAACATCCTGACATCAAACTTTACAGCTTGATGTAATCCGAAATAAAGAAGTATCCAGCCCCTTCATAGGCAAACGCCTTAGAAGGGGTTTTTGTTTGCATGCTGCTAAAACTTTTTCACTAGTAATATATAGGGTAAAAGGACTATTATGGATACAGGTGAATTATTTTGAAATAGAGGTGTTTTTTTGAATACATTATGTGCGAATTGTGGTACCACGGTGAAATTCTACGAATCTGGGAATTTGTATTTATTTAATGAGCAGCACAGCGGTAATCCTATTGGAGAGGGTACACCCATAGGTGCGAATTCATATCTTTTACCTTATGATAATCTTGAATCCCTTTATAAAACACTAGATGGAGCTTCCCGGAAATTAATTGAAGATGGCTGGAAATGCAGCATTTCAGCTTCAGAAGTACCAGGTGACTTTTATCCAGCAGAAGATTTCCTGAATAAAATAAAATACAAGGAAATGATAGAGCTGATACAGAAAGGGAATTTCGTCAGCCATTTACAGCCGATAATCGACCTCGGGAACTTTAAATTGTTTGCATATGAAAGTCTTCTAAGAAACGCTGATCCTTCATTAAGTTTAAACCCTGGAGCATTATTTGAAGCTGCCTTTGTGACCGGCTTTCACTCCTTGCTTGATCAGCGGGCAAGAAGGACGGCAATTGAAAGCAGGATGGGAAATATTGAAAGAGGAGTGAAAAGCTTTATCAATTTTCTTCCATCTACCATTTATAATCCTGAGTTTTGTCTGAAACATACTTTTGACATCGTCGAAAAATATGAAGTGGACCCTGAGGATCTGGTGTTTGAAGTGGTAGAAACAGAAAAAATAGAAGATGTTAGCCATTTGAAGTCCGTTCTCGAAGTTTATAAGCGCGAGGGGATGAAGGTTGCACTTGATGATGTCGGTTCGGGATTTTCAACGATAGAAATGCTCTCTTTACTTCGCCCTGATTATGTCAAGATCGATCGTTCCTATATCTCAGAATGCGACATGAATTCCGACAAACAGAAATTTCTGAAGGAAGTTATCCATACTTCACGTGAATTAGGTATTTCTGTATTGGCAGAAGGAATTGAACGAAAAGAAGAATTGACATTCTGTAAAGATGTCGGGGTTAAGTATGCACAGGGCTACCTGATAGGGAAGCCTGCATTACAAGCAGAAAAACCATTGGTTCCTTCCCATTACTAAAGTTCTGTGACGTAAATAGTCTGTCTTTTCAATTACGCTCCATGATCTAAATCATGGAGTTAATTAAATTAATTTTATTGACATCCTACATTGACATGTTACAATAAACCTATAAATAATTACTTTAGTGCATAAAAGCTTAAAAGCGTTTAAGTGCGAAACTATATTTATTGTCTCGAACAAATCAGTAGGATATTTCATGACAGCAGGCAGAGACTAAGCGGCAGGTGAAAGCTTAGGTCATAGATGATCTGAATTACATTGTTCATAAAAGTTTTTTTGCCGGCGACTTTTAAATATGAGACAAGCCTTTATGAAGCGGGAGTGATCAATTTTGCAGTCCTCATAAGACAGAGGAAGAAGTTGATGCTCCAATTAGGGTGGTACCGCGGAGAAACTCTTCGTCCCTATACCAGGGATAGAAGGGTTTTTCTTTTTTTTACCTTTATCCCCATTTAATTTATAACTCACACTTTAAGGGAGAGACATCCGTATGTTAAATATTAAACCTGTTCAGCAGCCTAAATTAATGGAAGCAATTGCAATTTTATTAATCATCCTTGCGACAATCAGTATCAGCATCATACGCTTGGAATCCGTACCTCATATTCCGATTATCATATCTTTATTCATACTGATGATTTATGGGTTCTTTCGTAAAATTAAGTTTAAGGAAATTGAAGAAGGGATGATTTTAGGAGCTCAAGGAGGACTTGGAGCGGTACTGTTATTTATATTCATCGGTCTCTTAATCAGCAGCTGGTTGATTAGCGGTACGATCCCGACTTTGATGTTCTATGGTTTTGAGTTTGTATCGCCTTATTTCTTTTATGCCATTGCATTTCTCCTGACTTCCTTGAGCGGAGTGATGATCGGCAGCTCCTTAACGACAGCAGCGACCATCGGTGTTGCTATGATAGGGATCGGAGAAGCAATGGGGCTATCCATGGCAATTACCGCCGGGGCAATCGTTTCTGGTGCATTTTTTGGAGATAAGATGTCACCATTATCTGATACGACAAATCTTGCATCATCGATTGTGAAAGTGGATTTATTTACACATATCCGCAATATGGCATGGACAACGATCCCAGCATTCCTTATTACTCTTGTTGTTTTCCTCCTTTTATCACCGGGGGAACAAGATGTTGATTTATCAAAGTTACAAGCCATTCAAGATGGATTGACTCAGTCAGGGCTTATTCACTGGTACAGTTTCATTCCTGTTATCATCCTATTGCTGCTGATTGCATTTAAGGTTCCTGCCTTGCTTGCTCTTGCAATAAATGTAGCGGTTTCTATAGGGATTTCCATTTTTCATTTCTCAATGAATGCAAAGGAACTATTTACGATTCTCTTTGCAGGATTCACCTCCAAAACCGGCGTGGAAGCAGTCGATTCACTATTGACCCGAGGCGGTGTGGAAAGCATGATGTTCACGATTTCGTTAGTCATTCTTTCATTAAGTCTTGGAGGACTATTGTTTAAGCTTGGCATCATTCCTGTTTTGCTTTCCAGGTTGTCTGTAGTGATTGGTTCAGCGAAACGTACCATTTTCGCCGCAGCTTTCTCTGCAATCGGGATAAATGTTGTCGTAGGTGAACAATATCTATCCATTCTTTTGACTGGTGAAGCTTTTCAGACTCAATTCAAGAAGCTCGGCCTTCACCCTAAGAACCTCTCCAGGACACTTGAGGATGCCGGTACGGTTGTGAATCCTTTAGTTCCTTGGAGTGTTTGTGGAATTTTTCTCACGGATGTCCTTGGAGTCTCAACCCTTGAATACCTTCCGTTTGCTGTGTTTTGCATTGTCTCCCCACTGATTACGATTCTGTACGGGTTTACGGGCTGGACGATTAAACGTGAAAAAACGGAAGTGAATCCTGCAGTCAATCAATAAAAGATAAACAGGCAAATGATTATCAATCAGTCTGTAATAAGTGATAATAAAAGACTGCTCCGCATCGAATAGACAGATATCCCAGCAATACTTGTCTATTCATAGCGGAGCAGTCTTTTTTGAGTTGTTTGATGATATGCCGGAAAGTGTCGGCGGTATAAGTACTTACCCCACAGGATAAAAGTGAGGTGGAGTGCAGGTAAGACAAAAATGCAGGATGGTTCTATTAAAAGAAGTATATTCTGATCAACCATCAATATCTCGATAGATAGCAGG
The DNA here is from genome assembly GCF_056159545.1 of Rossellomorea sp. ABR4_012. Taxonomy (NCBI): domain Bacteria; kingdom Bacillati; phylum Bacillota; class Bacilli; order Caryophanales; family Bacillaceae; genus Rossellomorea; species Rossellomorea sp. ABR4_012. The sequence continues at coordinate 196,083 of NZ_JBSWVK010000005.1, read as the reverse complement.
AATGCAACCGTCATGATGGTAAATGACAGTTCGCTGTTTCGAAAGTAAATGATAAGTGAGTATAGATAAGTGGAAAAATACAGATAGATAAAGTTGCCGGTAATGTTGTTTCTGATTTCTTCCCTGAAAAACAGGACGGGTAATTCGTATAAACCCAAAAACGCCGACAGTATCCATCCTCCTGTTTGGGAAAGTGTAAGCAGTGCAAAGAAAAGAGTAGTAAAATTAATATAATGATACCTTCCTTTTCTAAAGTATTTCCACCAAGCCTTTGAAAGGGTGACTGTTAAAACCAAAAAAAACGCGGTGTAAATCGAGTTCCACCAATTGTGATGGTAAACATTAAGATATAAGAATAGTGTTTCAATCATAAAGAATAGACCTATAATAAGGATGATCCATCGATTTCTTATATTAAAAACCACAATGAAGGTGGTCGCTACAGGAACTGCGAAGGCTTGTGAACTAACAGAGCCCAATATACTGTCATTATACTTGTTGGCTAAAATATCCGGATAATATTCATAGCTTTCTAACAGGATGAATATGACAAATTCAAATGAAAAGGCAAGCCCGCATATAAAAAGCCAAAAAAGAAAGATCTGAGGAGATTTATCACGATTTTTCAACAACGTATAGGCCAGCAGGAAAACACTGATGAGGGTTAAACATACAAATGGAATCCAGTTTGGCATCATTTTACTCCTTCATAAAAGAATGAACTTAGTTTTGACAATCGGACGCAAATTATTTATTTGGTGTCCAATATGTGAACAATTAAAATCCAAGACGCTTTAATATTGAAGGTTAGTGGCGAAGGACTTATAGTAAAGCTAACTGCAACTTGTCATACATAGAGGCTGTTTTCTGGAAGGTTGCTGGTTTACATACATTGACTAACCGTTTTAATAGACTGCGTGCACGCGCGTTATTCGAACGAAAACGTAAACTGGAGACAATCTGTACGAAGAAAACACTAAACCTGCAAAATAACGAAAAGAACCTGGATAGAAGATCTAGAAAGGGGAGCAGCATCATTGAAAATCAGTGATTTTTCGATACGTCGTCCTGTATTTACGATCGTGACGATGTTGTTAATATTGATATTAGGGGGAGTGTCTCTCCTGAGGATCCCATTAAAACTTATTCCAGATTTGAATCCTCCGGTAGGGGTGGTGGTGACCAATTATCCGGGGGCGAGTCCGGAAGAGGTAGTGGAGAAAGTGACGAAACCCCTGGAAGAAAACCTTTCTACGTTACCCGGGATGAAAAATATCCAGTCCACTTCAAGGGAAGGCTCTAATTTTATTCTCCTCGAGTTTTCATGGACTACTTCCATTGATGAAATTGAAAATGATGTGCTGCAGCGTATCGATCAATCACCTTTACCCGACGGTGCCCAAGAACCGAGGTTCTTAAAGTTTGATCCCGCTCAGTTCCCAATCATTCAAGTATCACTGAGAGAAGAAGGAGACGGAAATAACCTTAAGGCTCTTTCAGAAAAATTAAAATTGGAACTCACTCGGGTAGAAGGAGTTGCAAATGTAAATGTGTCCGGTTCATTCAATGATGAGATTGTCATTGAATTGGATCAGCAGGCATTAAAAAAGAATCGTCTGAAACAGGCGGATATAGTCAATTCGATTCGAGCGAATAATATCACATCCCCAGGTGATACCATTGAAACAGATGGACAGACCTTGACGACCCGCGTCATCAGTCAATTGAAAGATGTTGATGAAATCAAGAAACTCGTAGTCGGAGTGAATCCTCAAACAGGAAAGAACATCACATTGGAAGATGTTGCAAGTGTAGAGCGTAAGGAAGAAAGCACGAATACTTCAACTCGTGCAAATCAGGAGCCTGCTGTTCTATTCAGCGTTCTTCAACAATCTGATGCTAATACGGCCTCGGTCTCGAAAGCTTTTCAAGAGGAACTGGACCGGTTGTTGGAACAGGATCAATATAAATCGATTAAAGCAAATATCCTATTTGATCAAGGAGATTATATATCTGATGCGATAGGGAATATAACCAACTCATTATTGATTGGTGGAGCATTTGCCATGCTTGTCTTATTCTTATTCCTGAAGAATGTAAAAAGCCCCTTGATCATAGGGGTAGCCATCCCATATTCAGTGGTTGTCACATTTGTCCTTATGTTCTTTGCGGACTTTACATTAAATATCATGACGCTCGGTGCCCTGGCACTTGGGATCGGGATGCTTGTAGATAATGCCATTGTTGTCATTGAGAATATTTACAGACATCTCTCTTTAGGAAAGGATCCTAAGACAGCGGCAAGTGAAGGTGCGAAGGAAGTCGGGGCTGCCATTACGGCATCAACCTTGACAACAGTGGCGGTCTTCCTTCCGGTTGTGTTTATTTCCGGATTGTTAGGAGAGTTATTTACTGAGTTTGCCCTTACAATATCATTTAGCTTGATTGCTTCTTTAGTCGTCGCGCTCACTGTGATCCCGATGCTCGCAAGCAGGCTATTAAAGAAGCCGAAAGGAAACCTGGAAGCAAGGCGCAGGCGTTCAAAGACCCGAAAGCGATTCATCCAAAGCATTAAATGGTCCCTTCGCCACAGGTTCTTCATATTAACGATCACTGTGGTGACCCTTGTGGCAGGCGGCTATGGCCTGACAACTGTAGGCACTCAGTTTCTGCCGCCAACAGACGAAGGATTTTTTAATATGAGAGTCGAGTTGGAAAATGGTTCCTCGATTAATGAAACGAATAAAACCGTTAAAGCGATTGAAAAGAACTTAGAGGGACAAAAAGAAGTAGATGTGTTTGTAAGCCTTGTCGGAACTACCCAGGAGGAATCTTTCAGGGGTTCGGAGAAAGGGAATATAGCTGAAATTTATGTGAAGATGAAACCTCTTGAAGAAAGGGATCGCTCCATCTTCGAATTTGCTGATGACATTAAACCAGAAATCGAAAAAGCAGCACAAAGCGTCAATGACTCAGCTGAAATTGCATTCAATCTGCAGTCGACTTCAGGTACGAGTCCTCAAACGTTAACGTTCAATGTTCGAGACTCCGACCCGGAGCGTTTGGATAAATCCGTAGAACGCTTATTCGAATCCCTGAAGGATATGAAAAATGTAACTGCTTTAAGTACAGATGAAATGGAAACAGTGAAAGAAATTCAAATGAATGTAGATGAGGATGAGGCTTTGAAACAAGGTCTTGCTCCCGCCCAAATCGGAAGTACCGTGCAAGACATTACAAGAGGGGTAATGGCCACTCAAATCGTGACAAAAGAATCGGATGTGCTCAGTGTCTTTGTTCAATATGACCGGAATATCACTGAGAATCTGGACTCTCTAAAAAAACTGCTTATTCCAAATGGCAGAGGTGAATATATTGCGCTGGATTCCGTGGTGGACTTCAGTATTGAAGATGGACCGGTCAGTATTCAAAGAATTGATCAACAGCATGCCGTTCAATTTGACCTTAAGTATTCATCTTCTACCAATCTTGGATCCATCTCACAGGCAGTGGATGAAAAGATCGAGGAGCTGAACCTCCCTGATGCAACACAGGTTTCATTCAGCGGGGACAGAGAGCTGCTCGAGGATTCAATCGATGATATGGCACTTGCTTTAGGACTGGCGATTGTGCTTGTATATTTGGTAATGGCTGCTCAATTCGAGTCATTCAAGTATCCCTTTGTCATCATGTTCACAGTGCCACTGATGGTAATAGGTGTCGCCCTGGCTTTAACGGTCACCCAAACACCGATCAGTATCTCGGCGATCATCGGGGTGATTGTATTGGCGGGTATAGTCGTTAATAATGCGATCGTGATCGTTGATTACATCAATCAACGCAAAGAAACGGCCCCGAACAGTTTTGAGGCGATAGTCGAAGCCGTCCAGGATCGTACACGCCCGATACTGATGACTGCTCTCACTACTATCCTTGGTCTGCTTCCGTTGGCACTTGGGATCGGCGAGGGAACGGAGATCAACCAGCCAATGGGAATTGCAGTCATTGGCGGGCTCGTCAGCAGTACTTTATTGACCATATATGTTATTCCTGTCGTATACAGTTTCTTCGATAAAGAAACGAGACGGATGAAACGAAAAAATAAATACACATATAAATTTTAAAAAGAGTTTGCCCTGGTCTTGAGGACCAGGGTAAGCTTTTTTATTATGTTAGCTTTCTCTTACTTAATGATAAAGACACGAAATAACAAAACCAGGTACCTTTGATTGTCGGCAGTTGAATGTAGTATAAGACGCAATCCCATCTGGACCAAAGTGGAGAATTTTCCAGAAAAAGTATCCAGTTTATTACAACGCCTGATAATAAAAAGAATCCACGTAATAATTGGGAGAAGAATGGTAAAAATAAGCTGAGATACATCTCTAGGAGGACTCTCAAGATGTTACTTTCCCTTAGTTTACATAGCAGCCAATTAAAAATATTATATAAACTATACCTTGTGATCTCATACCTCAAGACTTCTCTAACAAATAGGGGATTTTCATGAAAAAAAACATCACGAAAACAGAAGCGATCCTCTGGAGTGTTGCCCTTCCAGGGTTTCCTCAATTATTGGTTAGCCTATGGTTTAAGGGAACTTTGTTTGTACTGCTTGAAATCATTATCAATGTACAAAGCAATTTTAATCAGGCAATCATGTACAGTTTTTTAGGAGAGACACAAAAGGCTGCTGCAGTGATCGATTATCAGTGGCTTATGTTTTATCCATGTCTATATATGTTTGCAATGTGGGATGCATATAAAATAGCCTTGATAGAAGAACAGGAGTATGCGTACTTACCCTTCGTACTATCAGCCTACTTTGTCACTGTTGGACTAATGTATTCTCCAAAAGTATATTTGCTCGGAAAATTCATAGGGCCCATTTTTTTTCCTATGATGTGTGTCGTTCCGGGTGTATTTATCGGCTTAGCACTCCGGTCTCTTCTACTGAGGTTTCGGTAAGCACAATTCTTTACGAACGTCTATATTTGAGATAAAATGAATATAAATAATTATATACGTTTTCTACCTGTCAAAGGGGAGTAGCTATAGGCTTCGGCCTAAACAAAGTCGTCATTTCATGGAATTTTCCATCGGCTTTGTTGGCATTATGTTCAATGCTAAGCAAGACCTTTGCCTTATTAGGCAAGGGTCTTTTTTATTTTTCTGAAATTCCTTGCCTAACAGAAAACGAACAGTGAAAACAGGAGGGACTTATATACTATGGATGCAACGATGTTATTGGAATACGGATGGGTATTGCTAATCCTGGTGGGGCTGGAAGGAATCCTGGCAGCCGATAACGCTGTGGTCATGGCTGTCATGGTTAAGCATTTACCTGGAGAACAGCGGAAAAAAGCACTGTTTTATGGGTTGTTGGGTGCGTTTATATTTAGATTTCTTGCTCTTTTCATGATTTCATTCCTGGTGGATGTGTGGCAGGTTCAAGCAATAGGGGCAATATACCTTTTCTATGTTGCCATTCATCATTTTATCAAAAAGAAAAAAGATAAAGGTGTCGTTGAAGGGGAGCCAGCCAACGCTAAAGGTTCCGGCTTTTGGACTACGGTGCTGAAAGTGGAGCTTGCTGATATTGCTTTTGCTGTGGATTCAATGTTAGCTGCCGTGGCTCTTGCTGTCACCCTGCAGCCTGCTGGATGGTTTGAAATAGGGGGGATCGACGGAGGACAATTTTCAGTCATGTTCCTTGGTGGTGTCATCGGACTTGTCATCATGCGGTTTGCGGCAACCTGGTTCGTTAAATTGCTTGAAAAATATCCGACGCTTGAATCCACTGCTTTTTTAATTGTTGGATGGGTCGGTGTAAAGTTGGCAGTATTCACTTTAGCTCACCCTGAAGTAGCCATTTTAGATCATCATTTTCCTGAGTCCAAAGGCTGGAAAGCTGTCTTCTGGAGTATCCTTATACTGCTTGCAGCCGGTGGATATTTATTGTCCAAAAAGAAAGCAAAGAAAACAGAAGTCCATGATACAGAAACCGGAACAGAATAATCGATTAAAGAAAGCTGATGCTGCGTTCATTCGCAGCATCAGCTTTTTCTTATTTCTCAGTATTTTCAGGGGTTGATATGGGAAGGGAATATCACACCAAAATAGGAAATTTTAATTTTTTTCTGCCAGCTACCCCCTTAAAAAAAATAACCTAAACGTAATTCCTGTAATAGAGCGGCCGCTTACAAAAAAACAGAGGTGTTACATATGACAAAACAAAAACAACTAAAAATCATGAAATCTACACTGGCTGTATTACTTGCAGGATCTGTTTCTTTCTCAGGAACTTCGGCATTTGCTAATACGGATAGTGAAAGTTTTGACACTGTTAATATCGAGCAGAAAGAAACGGATTCGAATACAAATGTACAAGTAAATGATGAGGCGATTATCGACTCAGTTAAAGAAGAAGTCGAGAAAATAGAGGAATCCACTGAAGCGCCATCTTTATTACCGGGTGATTTCTTTTACTTTGCAAAGCTTGCATTAGAAAAAGTAAAGATTGCTTTCACGATGGATGACAGCAAAGAAGCAAAATTGCTTGCTGAATACGCAGCTGAGCGATTAGCAGAAGCAGAAGCTTTATTTCAAGCAGGACAAGAGGAAGAAGCAATCGCAGCAATCAACAAAGCAATTGACATGATGAACTCTTTTGAAGATAAGTGGTCAGATGAAGGTGATACAGAAGATGATACTGCTTCTGAAGGTACAGATGATGTAACGGAAGAAGACGCTTCAACTGAAGAAGACAAAGAGACTGATTCAACCGAAGAAGATAAAACAACTGAAGATAGTGCTGATAATGAGGACACGGATGGATCAGTTGATTCAGAAGAAAACACAACTGACGAAAATACTGATACAGAAGAAAACACAGGGGATGCAGCAACAGAAGACAAGGAAACTGAAGAAATGAAAGAGCTGATGTCCCAAAATATTGTAGCTTTAAGTGCTGCACTTGAGAAAGTGAAAAACCCTAAAGCAAAAGCCGCTTTACAGAAAAATATTGAAAAGAGCTATGCAAAATTAGCTGAAAAGCTTGCTAAGTTTGAAGAGAAATGGGCAAAAGAAGAAGAGACAGAGGAAACAACAGAAAATACAACTGAAACGACAGAAGATACAACAAAAGATACAACTGAAACAACAGAAGAAACAACAGATACAACTACAGAAGATACAACTGGTGAAACTCCTGTAGAAGAACAACCAACTGAGGAAGAAATTGATCCTGCACCGGCACCGGTAAAGGCAGATAAAAATGAAGTGAAAGAAGAGCGTAAAGCAGCTAAACAAGAAGTTAAAGAACAGCGTGAAGAAAGAAAGCAGCAGGCAAAAGAGCAGCGAGAAACGATGAAAGAAGAAAGAAAGCAAGCTAAAGAAGGCCGAAAAGAAGAGAGAGGCCAAACTGAAAAGCATGAAAATAAAGGTCAAGGACATGAAAAGAACGACCATGAAAAAGGGCAAGGTCAAAAAGGGAACGGACATAACTAATTTTGCGGCTATAAAGAAAAGGATGAAACATCTTGCAGGATGAACAATTTTAAACCATCAGTCTGAAGGGGGAAATTAAGGCTCTAATACACCATTATATAGTAAACTAAGAAAAACTTAGTGGAAGTATATGAGGGTGAAAAGCCGCTTTGAGGACCCCTTCCTCTCTATTTTCCATTGAAAAAAAGCAGCTTATTAGTATAATAGTTTGCAGGATGGGGTGAGACTGATGCTAAATTTATTACTATTTTTACTAACGAAAAAAATGAAGAAGCCATCACTTGAAGAATTGGCTATAGACATTCAAAGTGGTGACGAGCAGCTGCTTAATATGGTCATCAATGATTATAAACCATTTATTAAGAAAACAGTTTCTTCTGTCTGCAAGCGGTATATACATGAAAGTGATGATGAATTTAGCATCGGTCTTATTGCGTTTCATGATGCCATCTTTAAATTTAATAACGATCGTGGAGCTTCTTTTATCAGTTTTGCAGAAGTGATCATTAAGCGTAAGGTGATCGATTACATCAGAAAAAACGGGAAGTTCCAGGATATCAGTATTGACAAGAATCTTATCGGAAATGAGGAAGACTCTCAAGCATTGACCATCGAACAGGTAGTATCGGTGGAGGAATACGAAAAGCAGGAAGACAGCCTGAAAAGAAGAGAAGAGATAATTGATTTTCAGGAACAACTTTCTCATTATAATTTGTCGTTTACAGATCTTGTTGAGCAGTCTCCGAAACATGAAGATGCGAGGCTCAATGCAATTGAAATTGCAAGAACAGTCGTCACGTCGAATGAATTAATGAATTACCTCATGGAGAAAAAGCGTTTACCTATAAAAAAATTAGAAAAACAGGTGAATGTCAGCAGAAAAACAATAGAGAGAAATAGAAAATACATAATTGCCGTTTCTCTGATCATGATTGGAGATTATGTGTATTTAAAGGATTACTTAAAAGGGCGGTTAGATATATGAAAAAAGGGATCATTATGGAAATTAGACGTGATGTACTCATTATGATGACGCAGGATGGACAATTTATGAATGGAAAGAAAACACCAAACAGGAACTATTCGGTTGGTGAAGAAATTCCTTTCTCTCCTGTTAACAAAGAAAGACACGTAATGAAGTGGGGTTGGAAGACAGCCGCCTCGATTCTGACAGCAGCGATCCTAATGATCACCCTCTTCTCCACAGAATTCCTTCAGAGTAATAAAGCATATGCATACGTTTCTGTGGACATTAATCCTAGCCTTGAACTTTCGTTAGACAAGGAACAGCAAGTAATTGCCATTACTCCATTTAATGAAGATGGAAAAGTCCTGATAAAGAAATTGAAGGATTGGAAAAATGAAGAGGTAAGCGATGTCGCGGAAGAAATCCTACGTTTGAGCGAAAAACTTGGTTATTTGAAAAAGGGTCAAAATGTATGGATTACCTCCACATTTACAGATTCGTCGAAGGATGAAACAAATTCAGCATTGCTGAAAGACTTGAATGACTTCGTTAAGGAGTATAACAATCTGCACAGTTCTGAAATTATCATGAACGAAACAACAAATGATGTTAGAGAAGAGGCTGTAAAGAAAGGTATAACTGCGGGTACTCTTCTTAAAGAAACAGTGAAGAAAGACAAAAAAATCATTGATAATCCTCTAGATGATGAGGAACCTTCTGTTAAAAAAGCAAACCAAGACAAAAAGGCAGAAATTCCAGCAGTATCTAATCATAATAAGTCGGATGAAATAGATGAGACAAATGATTTGAAACAAAATAATAATGCTGCCATAAATAAAAAAAGAAGTAATGGGGTTGGAAATAATAAAAGTTCGGAGAAAAATAGAGGCAGCGAAGGAAATAATGCTTCAAACCGAAATTCTTCTTCTCATAAAGAGCGGGTTGAATCCGATAACCGCTCATATGACCATAAAAAAGACAAAAATAATAGCCCATCAGATAATCGCTCGAAAAAGAATGAGAAAAAAGACAATATAAATCGCCGAGAAAATAAAAATCAGGGAAACGGTCAACATACTGACTCCATTCATGAAAAAAGTAATGAAAACAAAGAGAAAAAGCATTAATGCACAAAATTGCTGAAGCTCTTTGATAACTATTTATAATGAAAGGCTCATTCATTTCGAATGAGCCTTTCATTTACTTTATTCAATATATGTAATAGCTGGCCGGCGGCTGCCGGCCAGCTAAGCCATATTATTTAGTTTGTCCGCCTGAAAGTTGAGATTGAGCTTGCTTTACAAGACGCTTTGTAATTTCTCCTCCAACTGAACCGTTAGAACGAGAAACAGTGTCAGACCCAAGCGTTACACCAAATTCCTGAGCAATTTCATATTTCACTTGATCAAGATATTGCTCAACACCAGGCACTAATAGTTTGTTACTGCTTCTAGCCATAGTGATATCCTCCTTTTAAAAAACGTGAAGCTTAATTGCCTCCGTAACAGTAGTATTTGTATATTACTGGTCTTCATTAGTGGTAATATTTGATTCAGCTGCCAGACACCCGTGCGTGTAATACATATAGTATGCGAAAAGAATTTAAAAGAAAGAATAAAATAAAGGGGAATCTGCTTTTTTTCCTTTCTTTCCATGTCCATTTTATTTAAGATAGATAAAGTAAACGATTATTGCTTTGAAAGGGAAGTACATATGTGGTTAATTTTACGCTCCAAACTAAACAGGTTAACGCCGGCGCAAGTAATTGTCACCTATTATCTACTTGCAGTAACAGTGGCAACCATATTATTAAGTCTGCCTGTTGCCCATAAGCCCGGGGTGGATTGGAATTTTATAGATGCTTTATTTACTTCTGTAAGTGCGGTGAGTGTCACAGGTTTGACAGTTGTCAGCACAGCGGATACATTCAGTACAACTGGAGTCTTCTTGTTGATATTTGTCCTTCAGTTTGGAGGCATTGGGGTCATGGCTGTAGGAACGTTCTTCTGGCTGCTCGTAGGGAAGAAAATCGGCTTAAAAGAGCGTCAGTTAATCATGACAGATCAAAATCAGACCAATTTATCAGGTTTGGTAAATCTACTAAAGCAGATACTGCTTCTGATTATCATTATTGAAATAATAGGAGGACTTACTCTAGGGGTGTATTTCCTGGGTTATTATCCTACCTGGCAGGAAGCGTTCATACATGGGTTATTCGCGTCGGTAAGTGCTACCACGAATGCAGGTTTCGATATAACGGGACAATCGTTGATTCCATTTAAACATGATTATTTTGTTCAATTCATTACGATCGTCCTCATTACTATGGGAGCGATCGGATTTCCTGTCCTTATTGAGACAAAGGACTTCTTGATGAATAGTAAAAGGAGCAAGCATCATTTTTCGCTTTTTACGAAAATCACGACCTTGACGTTCGGATGTTTATTAGTGTTCGGAACATTAATGATTATCATACTTGAATATAATCATTTCTTCAGAGGTATGGTATGGCACGAATCCTTCTTTTATGCGTTGTTTCAATCTGCTTCTACACGAAGTGGAGGACTTGCGACGATGAATGTTGCAGAATTCTCAACTTCGACCTTATTGTTACTGAGCGGCCTGATGTTTATAGGGGCGTCTCCAAGTTCAGTCGGCGGCGGTATCAGGACGACAACATTCGCTTTGAACCTTTTATTTCTCTTCCATTTCTCAAGAGGTAATCAAACAATAAAGATCTTCAGAAGAGAAATCCATGAGCAAGATATCATTAAGTCTTTGGTAGTCACGATTGTAGCAACGATTCTGTGCTTTGTTTCAATAATCATTTTGTCTTTGACAGAAAGCCATTCTTTAATAGAAATTATTTTTGAAGTTGCATCAGCCTTTGGGACGACAGGATTATCATTGGGGATTACTTCAGAGCTTTCCACAATTGGTAAATGCGTCATTATGATTCTGATGTTCATTGGGCGTGTAGGAGTCCTGTCCTTCCTATTTATGATCGGAGGAAAGGAAAAAACGGCAAACTATCATTACCCAAAAGAGAGGGTAATCATTGGATGACAAAAACGGTGTTGAATTTCAACACCGTTTTTTTATGTTTAAGACAAACTTATGTAGAGAAGTCGAGCCGTCATTTTGTTTTCGTATGATTGTTATTTTAGTACAGAATAAGGCACGTCAAATATGATCCATAGACCAATAATGACCATAAAAGAAGCAGCCCAGGCATAAATCGGCTTTTTATGATGGATGATAAGCATGGAAAGCATCATAATATTGAAGGCGATGTCCCAACCGAAATGCCAGCCGTGGTGATAGGTCATAATGCCAACATAATGAGTCAAGCCCTCAGTTGTGCCGAAAATCACCGTCCAGAAAAGAACCCATAGAATCTTTCTTGGAAGGGCCTCAGGGAGCCTGCCAATAAAGATAGCAACGGTGACTGTATATTGAACCATCATTTTTAATAATGCAATGATGGTATGATTTAGTTTTAAGCTCTGGGATAAATGGTCGGCAGCTTGGAATTCCCACATTGAATAATCATAAAGCAGGAATTGAGAGAGTAAATCCCCAATGATAAAAAATAGTAATGTCGGATAGAAAGAATGGAACTCCTTCCAATTACCGAACTTCCATCCTGCCAATGCATATGTAAGTAAAAAAACAATGATCATGTTATTTCCTCATTCATTTTTTTTTAGTCTTTGGTAAATACCTGCATTTATTCATTTTTATATGGTTATTGTTTCTGAAACAGTTTCCTGAATGAGCATAAATACAATAGGGAAAAGTAATCATTAAAGGAGATGATGAACATGGCCAAACGTAAAGCACAGCATAATGCTGCTGAAAAAAATAATAAAACTCCATTAAAAAATAAACAAGAAACTGAATTTGCTGCAGAATACACCCATGGTGAAGATACAAGCAAAGGAAAAAACAGGAACTCTGCCAAAGGCATGAAAGGCAGAAGCTGATGAAGAAGAAAAAGGAAACAGTCCGGGAAGAATTCGGTCAAGAGTTTGGAGATGTTAATGCAGCGAAGCTCATAGAAGCTTCATTAAAAGATAACAAGGAACAAAAAGAAAATAAGAAAAAGTGCTAAGCGGAATTTCGCTTAGCACTTTCATATTAATTATTTTACAACATTTTCAATGAAGAGCTACCTGATTAAGTGGATACACATTCCTTTTCAAATAAAAAGAGGGAGGAATGACCTGTTGAAGGTTCAAAGTAGGCCAATACGTATTGATTCCTGCCATCTTCTGAAATGATGGTTTCGAGCAGTGTGTGTTTATAGACTTCTTTTTCAGACAAGCTTAACTCCATGAAGTCCTTTCCGGCAATATGAGGAGATTGTAAGAGTTCCTGATAAATGCCTGATCGTTCTTCCTTCGTCATTTCATGTTCCCACCAAGGTTTACGCGGCTTGTACTTTTGATTTCTTAAGTAATCCACTTTCATGAGTCCTTCAATAACGTTCATATCATGCTTTTCTTGAGATGAAAGGAATTCATATAACCTTTTGAAAAGATCTTCCAGCTGGTGGCCGATCCTGGACCATCCGCGTCCTTCCCAATACGACCCGAACTGTTGAAAGAAATCAAATGGGGTGTCGAAACAAGTCGTAACAAGGTATTCAACCGTCTTGTCCATCCTGTGGTCATTCCAATATTTTTCAAGCACATCCTCAACCTGTTTGATTCGTACGATATCATCAAAAGATAATACATTATTACCCAATATCTCATAAGGGGAGTGATCCATATAGGTGTATTGATGATCATTCGCGCGTATTCTTAAACCGGTTCCGCGAAGCATTTTCAGGAAACCTAATTGAAGCTCTTCAGGGCGGAGTTCAAACACATCGTTAAAGGTTTTACGGAATGAATGATAGTCCTCTTCAGGAAGCCCTGCAATCAGGTCTAAATGCTGATCGATTTTCCCGCCGTCTTTTACCATGGTTACCGTTCGTGTAAGCTTTTTATAATTTTGTTTCCTCATGACAAGATCGTTCGTTTCATCGTTGGTCGACTGCACACCTATCTCAAATCTGAATAATCCAGGAGGTGCTTCTTTATTAAGGAAATCAATGACTTCCGGCCGCATGATGTCTGCCGTGATTTCGAATTGAAAGACAGTTCCGGGAAGATGCTCGTCAATCAGGAATTGAAACATTTCCATCGCATAACTCCTGCTGATATTGAAAGTGCGGTCAACAAACTTTATTGTCTTTGCTCCGTTCTTCATCAGGTAACGGATATCTTCCTTCACCTTTTCGCGGTCAAAGTACCTTACTCCGACTTCTATGGAAGAAAGACAGAATTGGCATCGAAATGGACAGCCTCTGCTCGTTTCGATGTATGTCACCCTCTTTGAGAGATAAGGAAGGTCATCTTCAAATCTGAATGGGGAAGGGACATTGCGCAAATCAATTTTATTCTGCTGCGGCTTAATGACCGGTTTTTCATTTTCTAAATAGGCAATTCCATGTACCTTAGACCAATCTTCCTCACCATTTACTTGCTCAAGGAGTTGTTTAAAGGTTTCTTCCCCTTCACCCAGCACAATGAAGTCCACATCGCCTTTCAAGCGTTCAAGCCAGTAAGGAACGTCATAAGTTACTTCAGGACCGCCAAGAACAATCTTTACTTCCGGAAGGATCTTTCGAAGTACTTGAATGACTTTGATCGTCTCTTCAATGTTCCAAATATAACAGCTGAATCCAACGACATCCGGCTTTTTGGAAAACAGGTCAGTAGCAATATTCAGGATCGGATCCTTTATCGTGTATTCGGCCAGATCAATTTCATATTCGGGCTCTATATAAGCTTTCAGGCAGCGTATGGCGAGATTGGTATGAATATATTTTGCATTTAACGTACTTAATACGACTTTCTTCATTAAGAATAACTCCTTCTTTACTTCATCAATCCACACTTTATGGATGATATATTCTTCTAAAACCATTCTTTGATAACTATATCAGCGTATTGACGACTGCTCTACCCATTTTATCTGAGGTGGCGAGAAAGCTCAATATTTGTCTAAAAGTAATTCGAATTTATTGTTTAAATAAGAAGGATTTTAGAGAAAAGTTCCGAATAATATAAAGTATAATCGTTAGTTTGGACAAAATGTATGGTATATATTGCTTTCTCTTATATAAATGAAAAAAAGGGACTGACCCATTGTATATGTGGTCAGCCCTTTATCGGTGTAGAGAGTTAATATCATCCAGCTGCGGCGCCTAGCCCCTCGAGGTCATAAGCTAAATGGCTCAAGAAGGCAAAGAACGCCTTCCAGACCCATTCATCTTATGCTTGTCGGGGCTGAACGAGCCGCCTCCGCTTTTGGTATCCTCCAGCTCCGGGGCTTAGAGGCACATGTCATAAGTCAAATCGTCCAAGAAGGCAAAGAACGCCTTCATGGCCCATTCGCCTTATGCCACACGCCTCTGAGCAAAGCCCCTCCGCTTTTGGTATTACCTTGTTTTCATCTCTCTTTTTGAGAGGAACTTTTGAAGTTTTGTCGATTTGAGCTCAATGATGGGCTGGGTAATGGATGTAAACAGCTTTGTTGAAAAAATGATCGTCAATACGAGCGAGACCGCCAGCAGCAATAATAGACTTGATGTGGGATCGATGTAATTTTTAATTTCACTTACCCTGAACAAACGGATAATAAATCCGTGAAGCAAGTATACGTAAAGTGTATTTTTCCCCCAGTTCGTAAAGAATTGTTCTTTATTTGGTACAAATGTGTAGAAACTGAAAATCATCACGATATTGAGGGAATATACAAATGCCCTGACTCCTAAGCTGATGACGTCATTCCATTCGAAATCTCCATAAGGCTTTGATCCCAGCAGCCATTTGTCTGAAAACTCCGGAACGAAGTACATTCCTAAGAAAACCAGTATGAACATTATCCCAGCAAATATTCGGGCTTTCGCAGTTTTGAAGTATTCAAAATGCTCTTTTTTCATGTAGTAGCCCAATAGGAAAAATGGAAAGAACACAAAAGTTCTTGATAAACTTAAATAAGTTGAGATTTCATCTATAAAACCAATCAACAGACCGAGAGCAAACGCTACAGATAAACCTATTAGCGGCTTAAATTTAAACCATTTAATAAACACATACAGCAGTGCGTTCCAGCAGAACAAACTGATAAGGAACCATAATGACCAATGTGGATTCAATGGATCAAGTTCAAATGTTGATTTGTCGTATAGGAAATAATAATAAATCGTATAAATCAACTGGAACACGATATAGGGCAAAATCAGCTTTTTGGCGAGTTTTCCTATATAGCCTTTCTTATAAAATCCTTTTGCGAATAAGCCTGCAACTAATATGAAAGCAGGCATATGGAATGTGTAGATTGTTTTGTATAGCGAGAGAATAATGGGATCACTCTCTATATATGAACGGATTATGTGTCCAAAGACCACTAAAAAAATTAAAATAAATTTTGCATTATCAAAATATGAATCACGTTGTTTCATCTTCATCACCGTCTTTTTGTCAAAGGTTTACGTTAATTAAATTTCTACCCTAGAATACAACGTGCAAAACCTGAATTTCATTGTTAATTATCACCAATAACATGCGGTACTATTCAAACAACACAGCAGTTAAGCCGAAAGTCGTCTTTTAACAAAATAGGGGGATGTAGAAATGACTAAAAGCAGCAAGTTGGAAAATCAATTATATAAGGAAGAATGTCATCCTATTGATAGGGAAATTTGCTTAGCATCACCAATGGCAATGTTTGTAATAAATGATGAAATGAAAATTTGTCAAGCGAATGATCAAGCATGCAAAATACTGAAGACTGAACTTTCATCGTTGACCGGCAAACTGTTCAACAGCTTTTTCACTTCTGTTCCATCCCCGATCGTCACTCACTATCAGGAGGTGATGGAGTCGGGAAAGTCTCTTGAAGACGAGACGTTAATGAATACTATAGACGATAAAATCATCCATATTGAATTGATTCTCAAAAAATCCACCATTTCTACTAATGCATACCTGTACTTTAAAGATGTGACCAAATCCAAAGAGAGTGAACGAAAAGATCATCTCAACGTTCACCTGCTTTCTAATATTTTCCAGAATGCTTCAGAAGGGATCATCCTTTTCGACCTTGAAGGAAACATCAATGATGTGAACCAGGCGTTCTCTAAACAAGTAGGCTTAAATAAAAAGGAAATTATCACACGTAATATACGTTCGTTCATTCCTGAAAACTCCCATTATAAAATCGATAAAATTAAAGAGCTGCTTACTAAGAATAGAAAAGCAAGAGGAGAAATTCCGATAAAAAGGGAAAATGGAATTTCCATCGTAGAATTTACCACAAGCCCCTTTGTTCACCATAAGCTTCATATGGCGATTCTTAGAGATGTGACGGAAAGAAGGCAAATGGAGATTCAGGTGAAGAGGAATGAAGAATTATTCAAAGGCTTATTTGAAGAAGCGATCGATGCAATCGTCCTATGGGACCAGGACGGAAGGGTTTTAAAAGCAAATGCCTCTGCCCTCAAGATTTTTGAGTGCTCCTTATCCGAGCTTTTATCTAAAAGAATAAAAGACTTTGTCTACCCGTTAGAAAACCAGAAGTTTGATCTTGTGATGGATCATTTGTACAAAAGCGGTGCAGTAAGAGATGAAGTTCTCTTTCTGATGCCTAATAATCAATTGAAGCATCTGGAGTTCACGTCTAAGCTCCATTCCGTTGATGGATACAATATGACGATCTTCAGAAACGTAAGTGAGCGATATCAGATGGAAAAGGAACTGAGGGAAAGTGAAGAGAGGTTCCGGAAAATTTTCGAAGGATCATTGGATGGTTTATTCCTGACGAATCATAATTATGTAGTGGTTGATGCAAATCCTGAGGCAAGCAAAATATTAAATCTCGACAAAGATCAGTTAATCGGGAAAGACGTACGCGAAATATTAAGCATCAAAGCTGATGACGAGGCTTATCATGATTATTTGGTACAATTAAAAGAAGAGGGGCAGTCAAGCTTCTTGAAAACATTCCGCTCTCATGATGACAGGCTGCAGTATATCGAATTATCATCTAAATATAATTTGCTTTCCAATCTTAATTTGACAATCATCCGCGACATCACTGAACAAATGGAGATGCAGGAACAGTTGAGAAAGTCAGACACCCTAAGTGTAGTAGGAGAGCTGGCAGCAGGCATTGCACATGAAATCCGTAATCCAATGACTGCTTTAAAAGGGTTTATCCAGTTGTTGGAAAATAGTGTAGGTAAAGATCATGAAATGTACTTTAATGTCATTACGTCAGAATTGCAGAGGATTGAGTCGATCATTACAGAATTCCTTGTCCTGGCTAAACCGCAGGCTGTGCAGTATCAGGAAACAAATCTTATAAAAATCATGAAAGATACGGTTGAGCTGTTAAGTGCTCAGGCTACCATGCATAACGTTCAATACAATGAAGTGTATCAGGAAGGGCTGCCGCCCATATTTGCAGAGCCCAACCAATTAAAGCAAGTGTTTATCAATATCATCAAGAATGCCATTGAAGTCATGACCCAGGGAGGGTTGATCACAATTGGCATTCATGAAACCAAAGATGATTTCGTTCATATTGAAATAAGGGATCAAGGGAGCGGAATTTCCAGAGATAAGATCAAAAAGCTTGGTGAACCTTTTTATACGACGAAAGAACGTGGAACTGGACTTGGACTGATGGTAAGTTTTAATATAATAAAAGAACATAATGGTAGAATTGAAGTAGAGAGTAAAATAGGGGAAGGAACTGTTTTTCATATCTATTTACCAAAGATGTAAGGAGATGAGCATTCATGTCCGTCTATTCGCTGTTTATGGAAAGTCCAATTGGAGTCTTGGAGCTACGGGCTGATCACGAAAAATTGTTATCATTAGAGTTTACATTTGAAAACCAAACTGCCACAGAGACAGAACACCCAATATTGATTGAGGCTGAACGTCAATTGCAAGAGTACTTCAGAGGAGAGAGGAAAAAATTTACACTCCCTCTAAAAGTAGAAGGAACAGAATTTCAACAGGAAGTATGGAATGCATTAGCAGAAATCCCGTACGGGGCAACCTGCTCTTATGGGGATGTAGCGACAAGTATTAATAGACCCACAGCCGTCAGGGCAATAGGGCAAGCTAATAAAGCTAATAAGTTTCCCATCATCATCCCTTGTCATAGAGTGATAGGAAAGAACAAATCATTAACCGGCTATGCAGGGAAGCATGTAGATAAGAAAGAAATTCTGCTGAGCCTTGAACATGCCAAGTAATGTATAAAGCATTTTTCTACGGGAAAATGCTTTTTTTGTTTGGCTTTTTTTATAGGTTTAAAATATTTTTACGAATCTATTGTCATTTCAGTCTAATTAGATTAATATCTAATTAGATACTAATCTAATTAGGAGGGGTAAAGGTGCAGCTGGATAAACAAGTGGCCTTTCATAAAACACTGGGTGATCCCACACGTATCAAAATTGTCCATCTCCTGTCAGTTGATTCACTGCATGTCGGTGCAATAGCAGGGAAATTGGGCTTGACAGCCCCAACGATTTCACATCATCTCAACAAATTGAAGGAATGCAATCTTGTATACTCCAGAAGAGAAAAAAATACGATTTATTATTTTTTAAACAAAAAAGTGCTTGCGCATCATGCAAGTGTACTTGATCGTTTCACCATTCAAGGGGAAGGGGATTCTGAAATGCACGAGAAAATAATGAAAGAGAAACAAAAAGTGATGAATAACTTTGTTGAAAAGAACGGACGGTTTAAATCCATACCGGCTCAACAGAAGAAGAAACTTTTTTTGCTTGAGCACATGGTGGAAGGGTTAAAGATTGGAACGAAATACAGTGAAAAGGAAATCAATGAATACATCAAGCAATTTCATGATGATTTTGCAACATTGAGAAGAGAGTTCATCATTCATCAGTTCATGTTCAGGGATAATGGTATTTATGAAGTGAACCCAAGGGAAATGTGGGGGTCAACTCCCTTGTATAAGCAGTGACAAAGAGAAAGATACCTTCACATATGAAGGTATCTTTTATTCATGTTTGATAGCCGGGAAAAAGAATATTAATAGAATTCAGGACGGCGGTCTTGGAAAATGGGTATTTTCTTTCTTACTTCTTCGACTTCGCTCATATCGATTTCTGCAGTAACCAATTCTTCTTCACGGGTTCCTTCGGCCATGATTTCACCCCAGGGACTAATGATCATCGAGCAGCCCCCAAACTCATTTTTTGGATCGCTGCCAGTACGATTACAGGCGATGACAAAACATTGATTCTCGATTGCCCTTGCCAATAACAGGGTCTTCCAGTGGGAAATTCTTTCTGCTGGCCACTGTGCCACCACGAACACTGCTTTCGCGCCGTCAATCACATGTTTTCTGATCCATTCAGGGAAACGGATATCATAGCAGATCATACCCGCCATCTTTGTATCCATCAGAGTGAATAAGCCATTTTCTTTACCTGGAAGCAAGTAATGATGCTCATCCATTAATTTAAATAGATGAAGCTTTGTGTACTGTTTAACGATTTTGCCGTCTTTATCAGCTACAATAAGGTTGTTGGCAATCCCATCCTTTGATTTACTTGCAACCGATCCGCCAACGATATGAAGCGAAAAGCGAGAGGCTAGATCAGAAAGAAATGCTGAACTCTCACGTGCCTCTTCATCGGCAATCTCATCGATTCTCGTTAAGTCATATCCTGTCGTCCACAACTCAGGAAAGACGAGGATATGACAACCTGCTTCACTCGCCTTTTTTACCCAATGTTGAACTCTTTTTTTGTTTTCAGCGGGGTTTCCAAATGTAATATCCATTTGGGCGAGTCCGATTTTTTTAATCAAAATAACACCTCTTTTTGACCATGATATGGAATTTTCACTTTACAATCTTTACTTTACGTTATATCATTTGTGACTAGAATTTGAAAGTAAATAATTTTCAAAAAAGTATAGAAGGTGAAAAAATGACAAGCTTTAAGAAAGCAAAACGCATCCAAGCACTGCCTCAGCAATTTTTTGCATCATTGACAGCAAAAGTACAAAAAGTGATAAATGAAGGACACGATGTAATAAATCTGGGGCAAGGAAACCCTGATCAGCCTACCCCTCCACATATTGTAGAAGCCTTAATGGAAGCAGCAAAATCTCCTGGCAATCATAAATATCCTCCTTTCAGAGGATTGGATTCCTTTAAAGAAGCCATAGCAGCTTTTTATAAGCGTGAATATGGAGTGGATATTAACCCAGAAGATGAAGTTGCCGTCTTATTCGGAGGGAAGGCAGGACTCGTGGAGATTCCTCAGTGTCTGCTAAATCCAGGGGATACTGTATTAGTCCCTGATCCCGGATATCCTGATTATTTATCAGGAGTGTCTCTTGCTGATGCGCACATGGTCATGATGCCACTGACAGAAGAAAAAAATTTCCTGCCGGAATATGGTGCAATTTCAGAAGACGATATTAAAAAAGCGAGGCTCATGTTTTTGAACTATCCGAATAACCCTACAGGAGCGGTTGCTTCAAGCTCATTTTTTGAAGAAACTGTATCTTTCGCAAGCGAACATGATATCTGTGTGGTGCATGATTTTGCTTATGGGGCGATCGGCTTTGACGGTCAAAAGCCGATCAGCTTTCTGGAAACAGAAGGGGCTAAGGATGTAGGCATTGAAATATACACGCTGTCCAAAACCTACAATATGGCTGGGTGGAGAGTGGGGTTTGCTGTAGGAAACAAAAGTGTAATAGAAGCAGTCAATATTCTGCAGGATCATTTGTATGTGAGTCTTTTCGGTGCCATTCAGGAGGCTGCGGTGACCGCTTTGCTAGGACCTCAGAAGTGTGTGGAAGAATTGGTTGAGACCTATGAAACAAGAAGGAAAACGTTAATTGGGGGACTGAATAAAATCGGGTGGAGTGTAAAAGCCCCGGCAGGCTCTTTCTTTGCATGGTTAAAGGTTCCTCCAGGCTTTTCATCGATTGAGTTTGCAGATTACCTTCTGGAGAAGGCTAATGTGGTTGTAGCCCCTGGTGTAGGGTTTGGGGAATACGGAGAAGGTTATGTTCGTGTAGGGCTATTGACCAGTAATGAGCGGCTGGAAGAAGCGATCAGCCGAATTGAAAATTTATCCCTTTTCGATAAATAGATTGATAAAAAATGAAAGATGAAGCGTTTTTATGCCGTACCTGAAAATATTCGACACTACTTTACATTGAGTAAGAAAAAAAGTGGTTGCTATTCGTATCACATGGCCAGTCCCCCAGTCTATTAAAGAGAGTGATGAAAGACCTCTCCTTCTGATTCATATACAAACGCTATTCAGAAGTTGGCGATTTTTGTCAAAAAAACAAACTTATCTAGTTATTTTGTCTTGTTTTGCGAATCTATTTACTTTTCTGTTAATAGTTGCGATACTAACTGAGTAACGTTTTTATTAGTAGATTTAACTTAATCGAAACAGAGGCAAATGGATCTTCCAGGGACCAATATATGCGGACACATGCATGGTTCGTCTTATGACTCTCAGTTGGATTTACAGCCTGATCGAGACAAAATGAAAAGGAGTTAGTTTGAAATGGGTCAATATCTTAAAAAGAAGTGGTTACTAGTAAAAATCAATCAAAAACGGGCTGAAATGCTCTCTCTTGGAGAAAGATTGGGGTTGGGAGCCAAGGAAACCATTGATTGCAGTCAGCAATTAGATCGATTATTAAATCAATATCAGGAATGTGATAAAAGCACTCATACTGTTAATATTCAGGAAGTACCATACGAATTGAGTCAGGTAATCAAGAATTTACTGAAAAAGACAGCTTCTTAATCATTTAATCGATTTCCTCTAATTACCTTTATCAGAATTGCAACCTCACAGAATGACCACTAAATACGAAATCATCAATTTGTCGTTATATATAATTACTATTAAATAATCTTCCAATCGAAAACCTTCGTAAAGTCTAATGACTATTTATGGAGGTTTTTTTGATATCTATTTGGAAGATTGACTTTATCTCTTAATCCTAGTATAATATTTTGAAACTGAGATATCTGTTTAAAGGAATGAAGATTATGTATGAAAACCAAGATACAAAACAATCATTGAAGCTGTTTATTGTTCTTTCCCGTGCGTTTAAAGCATTGAACGAAGAGATTAACAAGAATATACAAGAAAATGGTTTAAACCCAACTGAATTTGCTGTATTAGAGCTGCTCTATCATAAAGGGGACCAGCCTCTTCAGCAAATAGGCGGTAAGATATTATTAGCCTCCGGAAGTATCACATACGTTGTGGATAAGCTTGAGCAAAAAGGCTACTTGAAGCGGGTTGCCTGCCCCAAAGATCGGCGCGTTACCTATGCACAAATTTCAGATACAGGCAGAAGCCTAATTGACACGATTTTTCCGAACCATGAAGAGAGGATCCACGAATTGATGTCTGCTCTTTCTCCTGAAGAAAAGAATGAAGTGATAGAGCTTCTTAAGAAACTGGGCCTTTCCATAAAGAACTTATCATATTGATGCATGTAAGAGTCTTCCTTGGAGGCTCTTTTTTCATTTTGTGATAAAGTAACTAAGCTTAAAGGAGATTAAGGATAAGGAGTCGAATACAATATATGGACTTTGAAAAAGGGGGCATATATATGAAGTTTGAACAATTTACATATGAACGGCCAGATCTAAAAAAGATTAAGTATGAATTTAAGCAGGTATTGACAGAGTTTAAACAAGCTGCAACTGCAGATGATCAAGTAACTGCTATGGGAGAATTAAATAAAATACGCCTTTATTTTGATACAATGCTGAACATCTGCTATATCCGTCATTCAATTGACACGAATGATGATTTCTATAAAAGTGAACAGGATTTCTTCGATGAAATCATGCCGGATTTTCAGGGGCTTGTCACTGAATATTATAAAGAACTCCTGAATTCATCCTTTCGAACGGAGTTGGAGCAACGTTGGGGTAAGCAGCTGTTTGCGCTGGCAGAGAGCGAAATCAAAACCTTTTCGCCAGAAGTGGTTAAACTCCTTCAGGAAGAGAATAAACTCTCTTCTCAATACACGAAGTTAATTGCTTCAGCAAAAATATCCTTTCAAGGTGAAGAAAGAACACTTGCTCAAATGGGGCCATTCACTCAGTCTGTGAGCAGGGAAACACGGAAGGATGCTTCACTTGCTTCTGTGCGTTTCTTTGAAGAGAATCAGAGGGAATTAGACAGAATCTTCGATGACCTCGTAAATGTGCGGCATAATATTGCCGTTACATTGGGTTATGAAAATTTCGTTGAACTCGGTTATTATCGCATGACCAGAACTGATTATACTCCGGACATGGTAAAAGTGTTCAGGGAAGGGGTTAAAAATCATGTGGTGCCGCTGGTGCAAAAATTGAAAGAGAGACAATCTGAAAGAATCGGCATCAGCGCCATGAAATTTTATGATGAAGGATTCAAATTCACTTCAGGAAATGCTGTACCTAAAGGAGATCCTCAATTCATCATTGATAATGGTAAAAAAATGTACGAAGAATTGTCTGAGGAAACAAAAGAATTCTTTCACTTTATGATTGACCGCAACCTGATGGACCTGGAGGCGAAAAAAGGGAAAGCCGGCGGAGGGTATTGCACATACATCGCGAATTATGACTCTCCGTTTATCTTTTCCAATTTCAACGGTACTTCAGGAGATATAGATGTCCTGACCCACGAGGCAGGTCATGCTTTTCAAGTATATAGCAGCAGGGGATTTGATATTCCTGAATACCAGTGGCCGACATATGAAGCATGTGAGATCCATTCCATGAGTATGGAGTTTTTCACCTGGCCGTGGATGGAGCTCTTCTTTAAGGAAGACACGGATAAATATAAGTTTTCCCATTTAAGTGATGCCCTTCAATTCCTTCCATATGGAGTCGCAGTAGATGAATTTCAGCATTTTGTATATGAGAACCCTGTGGCAACCCCGTCTGAAAGAAATGCGGCTTGGAGAAAAATCGAAGAAGAGTATCTACCTGGCAGGGATTATGATGGAATCGACTATCTTGAAGCGGGGGGATTCTGGCAGCGTCAGTCCCATATTTATAACTCCCCATTTTATTATATCGATTACACCCTTGCACAAATATGTGCATTCCAATTCTGGGTGAAAATGAATGAAAATCGGGAGGAAGCTTGGGGTGATTATGCGGACCTGTGTAAACTGGGGGGAAGCCTTTCATTTACTGATCTGGCAGCTTCAGCTAAGCTGGAATCCCCTTTTAAAGAAGGCGCAGTCGAAAAGGTGATCGAGCCCATTGCGAAGTGGTTAGATCAGATTGATGATAATAAATTATAAGGATAAAAAGCAGCCGGATATCGGCTGCTTTTTATCTGGACATTGTGTAATAAACTATAGGCATAGGTAATCCGTTTTCGTTGAAAAAGGTAATTTATTGTCTTTTGCTTCTGAATTCTTCTGCTTGTACATAGAGTGAAGTAGAAGAGGTATGAGGTGAGTGAATGAAAAGATTATCAGGGGCATTTCAAATCGCAGCCGTGTATGTCGGAACTGTAATTGGAGCAGGGTTCGCTACAGGAAGGGAAATTGTGGAATTTTTCACCCGGTTTGGGTTTATAGGCTTTATTGCCATCTTATTTAGCGGATATTTATTTATCACAATGGGAACGAGAATTATGCTCAAATCACATGATTTGAAAGCTAAATCATTTGAACAATTTAACGAATATTTATTTGGTAAGTGGTTTTCAAAATTCATGAATATAATGATGATGGTCATGTTGATTGGAGTTTCAGCAGTCATGCTGTCTGGGGCAGGGGCAGTATTCCAAGAACAACTAATGATGCCGAAACAGCTGGGCGTCCTGCTGACAATCTTGCTCGGATTCATCACCATGATGGTCGGGATGAAGGGACTTTTTGCAGTCAACACATTTGTTGTGCCGATTATGATTCTGTTCAACTTATTCTTAATGGCATATTCAGTAACAGATACTCGTTTTTTAGAAGCTTTTTTGACCATTCCTCCTGTGGACGACGGATGGAAATCGGTTATTGCCCCTTTTTCGTATGTAGCGTTTAATTTAGCGATGGCTCAAGCGGTGCTTGTACCGGTAGCAAGTGAAGTGAAGGATCGCCAGATAATAAAATATGGCGGTTATTTAGGCGGATTCTTTCTAACACTTATCCTCATCTCGAGTCATTTGACCCTTGTGATGATACCGGATGTGACGTTGTATGAAATTCCTATGGCTGTCGTCATGAAATCTTTTGTAGCAGGCTTTTATTATCTTTACATTTTGATCATATATGGGGAAATTTTCACTTCTGTCATAGGCGGTGTATTTGGTTTGGAGAAACAGCTTGCGGGCTATTGGAAAGGTCCTCCAATCGCAACATTTATCGGGATCTTTACAGTCATCTATTCCCTGAGCTTTTTTGAATATAGTGAGTTGTTGTCTTATTTGTACCCGTTGTTTGGCTATCTGAGCCTAATGTTCTTGGTGCTGTTATGGATGAAGCATGAGGACAATAAGTAACCGGACTGGATTCCAACTTAATCCTGCGTGAGTAAATCTTCGTTTTTTGCTCATTATATAAGTGTAACCGGTAAAAGGAGGCTGTATGATGACAAAATCTAAGCATGAGAAAGAAAGACAATGGGATGTAAGGAAAAAAGATCAAAAACCTCATGGCAAGGTACCTTCATTCAAAGAATTAACACAGGATGATAAAGAGAAATAAGCGAAACAGGGATGGCTGCTGCCATCCCTCTTCATTTAGCTAGTAAATAGTCATGGGACGGGTATTTTATCTTTTTTTCTTTTCGGCCGATGCATCATCAGTCTTATATTTTTTTGGGAAAAAGGAATTTCGTACTTCGTCGCGGTCCCAATCAGGCATATCGCAGCTTGACGCCAGCTTTTCAAGATAGTGCATCAAATACTGCATATCAAGGTCTTGCAAGCTTTTATAATCTATCCCTTCCAATATGTAGTCCTTAAACGTCCAGACCATTCCCTTAGTGTCTTCCTTATTATTTTCAGCTATCATTCTGAGGGACCTGAGGATTTCAGTGGTCACTGATATATCCTTCTTTCCGTAATGTCTCAGCTGATAAAAACTCTTGTATAAATAATCTACAAATGTGGGCTGTTCCAATATAATGCGGATGGTGTCTTCTTTGTCGGTGATATAGGAGCCTGGAAGCTTGTGTCTGGCTAATTTAGATAAGATGATCCCTATTTCTTCAATGCAATTCTTTGCGGTATTTGGATCGTTTATAGCAGGAGATATGGCTCTCAGCGCGATTTCGACCAACTTTCGTATCCCGAGGTCAATGTCTTCGATCGGTTCCTTGTCAGGACCGAGAATGATGTAATTCAAATATTCTTCTGGCTTGATATCCTTATGAACGGACCAGATCGTCATCGCCGCTGTTCCTTCTAGTAGATATTCTCCAGGTGTTTTTATCATCCGTACAATACAATCATCGCTAATCGCTTTATGGAGCAGACCTTCAATTTCGATGTGCTGCAGATAACCTGATTCCTCACTGTATACGTAACTTGGTTTTGTATCCTTAAACGAAAGGGGATCAAGTCCACGTTGAGATTCGACTTTATCTTTTTTTCTATAAAGTGGGCTGTTCTCTATTTTGTTGTTGGTTTTAATCGTAATATTATGTATCAGCTTGCTGACTTTCACCCAGTTGGAAACATGATGCACAAAATACACAAAAACAAAGAGGCAGATGATCGCCACCATGGCAGCGAATGCAGCAGAAATAAATAGTTCCTGGCCTGACTCATCTTTCAATAGTATGAGAAGGGTGATACAGTACACCACGCCTGCCACGAAAATGGCAAGAACGCGTTGAGTGGGGCGGTCATTGATGAAATTTTGGAGTGTCCTTGGCGAATACTGTGATAAGAATGTAGTCAGGACAACCATGATTGTGGAGAATGTAATGGTCGTCATGGTCATGATGGAGGATGCAATTGTACTGATGATCGTCATGCTCAAGTCGAAGTTGGCAAATAATACTTTAGGCAGCAAAGGATAGTTGTGCTGGCTTAGCCACCAGTCAAAAGAATAGGTTGCAATAGCGAGCACAAGTGAGAGCAGGGAAAAAATAAGAGGCACAAACCAAAAGCTTTTTTGAGCCTTTTTGAGGATATGGACATTCAAATGCATCGTCGATGAGCCACCTTTTAAATAATATGCTATAAGAATATCCTGAACGAAAGAAAAGAAACTATTCATTCTCACTCTAAATGCATGATCCACTCTCCTAAAAACTTTCAAAAATGATGAGCGGCCGGGGACACTCTTCCTTTCAGAACTGATGGGTAAGACAAACTTACCAGATGCAGAAGGTGGAGTTTTACCGGCCGTAACTATTATGTAGGGTATTAAGTTTATTGTTCAATAATTTTATAGTTCTTGTGATTCACGACGGTCTTTTCCTCAAGTTCGAGTTCCCTGTAATTTTTCATGTAAGTGAGATCGACAATTACAGAATTCTCATTTACTTTTTCTACAATCCCTTTTAGTCCTTCTTTGAATTCGATTACATTTCCGATTTCTGCTTTTTTCATTCGAGGTCGCTCCTTTTTTACCAAAATTCTACAAACAATTACTAATATTTTGACTTAAACAAACGAAAAGGTAAAGAGTTTTCTAACAATTTAATAAAAAAACTAATACTTGTAGTTTTTTTATAGTCAAATAAAATGGTAGTAGACAATCTTTTGGGGAGGATACTTACATGATGGAAAGTGATGTATTGCAGCTAGTGAATGCATTAAGGAATAAAGAAGTAGAGGAGATACGAATTGAAAAAGAGGATTTTCTTTCATTCAGAGCGGTTCTGGTCAAACAACCAGACTTCAAACGTTTCAGAGGGATTGCCGAGCATGGCGGCAATACACGTTATCAATTTCTCGATACTCCCAGAAGCTGAGAGGGATTGGTGTGGGGGTAAGGTGAAATTGTAATCATTATGATGAAAAGGTAAGTTTGGTTAGCTCAGGTAAGCATTACCGGGTGAATTCCTTCACGAGCCTTGTTAATGTATAGGGTGAACACCGTAAAGGGGGAATTCAAGATGAGAAAAAAACTACTTTCAGGATTAGCAGCATTTGGCATGCTTGCTTTTTCTACTTCCGCCGCAGCTGCAGAAGGCACCCATACAGTTAAAAAGGGTGAGTCGCTGTGGGAAATCGGTAAAGAAAAATCAGTTCCTGTTCTTCAATTGATGGAAGCAAACGGTTTAAAATCACATGAGATTCATCCCGGGCAATCTATTAGCCTTCCTGAAACCGATATTTCTGAGGAAGAAAAAGAACTGCTTGCCAAGCTTGTCCATGCAGAAGCAGAAGGTGAGCCATATGCAGGCAAGGTAGCTGTCGCTACGGTTGTGCTGAACAGAGTCGATTCAAATGAGTTTCCTGATTCTATAAAAGATGTAATTTATGAAGTTGCAGAAGGGCATTATGCGTTTTCTCCTGTTCAGAATGGAGAAATCAACAATATACCATCTGAAGAATCCAGAAATGCTGTAGATGAAGCATTGGCGTTTAGAGGTCAAGGTCAGGGTTCCCTGTTCTTCTATAATCCGGATACATCAAGCAGTTCTTGGATTACATCCACTGATACGTTATTGACGATCGGGAACCACGTGTTTGCAAAATAATAGTAGTAATCTTAATAAAGTTTAGTTTTGTGAGGATTAACCTATCCATTTTATGAATGGCAGGTTAATCCTTTTTTGCATTTGGCTATTTTTGTTGTTCCCCGATCCTGTTTTTGAATCTGCCATAAAAGGGTAGTCTATTACTAACCTGGAAGGAGAGATGGTTATGGCTAAGCGAATTGTATGTATTACAGGGGGAGCAAATGGAATTGGAAAGTCTTTGGTGGAACGATTTGCAGTGCAAGGTGATTTTGTCCATTTCTTTGACAGAGATCGTGAAGGCGGGGAAAAGCTGGAGAAGGAATTGCTTAATAGTGGTTACGACGCTGAGTTTCATGAGATAGATATCGCTTCTTATGAACAAATCAAAAGTGGTTTTCGGACCATCCGAAATAAACATGAATCTCTTGATGTCCTTATAAATAATGCGGGAATCTCAAAATTCATATCTTTCTGGGATATGACTCCGGAGGAATGGAATACAATTATTTCGACGAACCTCAGCAGTGTTTTTTATTGTTCGAGAGAAGCGGCGGAACTCATGAAGGATGAGGGTGGATCGATCATCAATATCGCCTCTACAAGAGCACTGATGTCTGAGGCGTATACGGAAGCTTATTCAGCTTCCAAAGGAGGCATCACCAGCTTAACGCATTCACTTGCGATTACACTGGGGGAATACAGAATCCGCGTCAACTCCATCAGCCCAGGTTGGATTGAAACAGGCGATTACTCATCCTTAAGGGAAATTGACCATAGTCAACATCCATCTAAGCGAGTTGGCAAGCCGGAAGATATAGCAAGAGCCTGCCAGTTTTTAGCTCATCCGCATAACGATTTCATAACCGGGGAAAATCTTGTGATTGATGGGGGCATGACGAGAAAAATGATTTACGAGCATTGATAATAACAACTCATTACCCCTTTTTTAATATTGCGATACTTGCAGTTCCGACTAATAGTATAAAGACTAAACATGTTAACATGCTATTCACCCTCTATTCCTTTTAGTAAAGTATACAAAGGGAATGTGGAAGAAAAATAAGATTTTTGCTAAATTATTGTAAATTTCTGATTTTATAATAGATTGTTTCTTTTGAAGTAAGAGGAGAAATGTTAAATAAATTTGATCAGATTCCAATCACGCAATAAACTGCATGTTTGACGATGGAACTTAAATAAGATAAGCCAGACTCGTTTAAGGGTCTGGCTTATCCTCGTTTGTCATCTTCCGTGTTCGTTTACATACTCTTTTAGTTCTTTGATGATGATTTTCTTTGTTTTTTCATCTTCCAATGCTTCGATACCATAGACGTATTGACCGATGTCTATTCTTTTCCACACTGGCTTACCGAGCATCGTGATCAAAGATTGATTTAATTTGAAATGAAGATCCAGAAGGTAAGTGCCATATTCTACCGGCAAATCAAGTCCTGTTTTCATTCTTGCGCCATTAGGGCTCAGGTCGATCAGCAGCGCATCTGACTGTTTAGTCTCGACTAATTCTCCGTTTTTTTCAATAATCAGCCTGTAAGTTGCATTTATAGGTTCATTAAATGTATAGCGAAAGGATTCATGACGTTTGTATTGCATACCCATCACCTATTTTTTAGTATATACCTATCATACTTCAAGATGAAATTCTCTTACAAGAACCTATGAAAATAAATATCTATTATGAGAATATTTGCTAAATTTTTACTATTTCATTATAATTAGAGCTTAGAAAGTGGGGATAAGAATGACGTGTTTAACAGATATAAAAAGAGAAATGAATAAGGTATTGGTAGGAAAAGACATAGAAATAGATTTACTTTTGATCGCGTTACTTCAGGAAGGACATGTACTACTTGAAAGTGTTCCCGGGACAGGCAAAACATTACTTGCAAAAACATTCTCCCAGTGTATAAAGGGGAATTTTAAACGAATTCAATTCACACCAGACGTCTTGCCAAGCGATGTGACCGGAATCCAGTTTTTCAATCCTAAAACTCAAGAATTTGAACTTCGAACAGGGCCAGTCGTTGCGAATGTTTTACTGGCTGACGAAATTAACCGTGCAACTCCGAGAACGCAGGCCAGTTTACTTGAAGTGATGGAAGAAAAACAAATTACGATTGATGGGGAAACAGTACAATTAAGTCCGCCTTTCATCGTAGTTGCCACTCAAAATCCGATTGAATCACAGCAAGGAACGTTTCCACTGCCCGCAGCGCAGCTGGATCGCTTTTTATTGAAAATTCCTTTTACATATCCTGAATTTGAGGAAGAAAGAATGATCCTTAACCGCTTTAAATCTGAACAGCCTTTGGATGAAGTGAGAGCCGTCATGAGTTTACAGGAAGTAGAGGCTTTGACAAGAGAGGTAAAGGATGTACATGTCTCAGTTGATATAGAGTCATATATCCTCCAAATGACGAGGGGCACAAGGAAGCATGAGTTGATTGAAGTAGGTGCCAGTCCGCGGGCAAGTCTGGCACTCCTTAAAGCAGCACAGGGCCGGGCTTTCATTGAAGGGAGAGATTTTGTCAGACCGGAAGATGTTTTACATGTAGCCCCTTATGTCCTCCAGCACAGAATCCAATTAACTGCGGAAGCTTCGCTGACTAAGTCCGAGGAAGAAGTCATAGCAGGACTGATTGATTCAATCATTCTTCCTGTTGAAACGAGGTAACGCTTGTGACTTGGAAGCGTGAAGTAATCGAGGAAGGGCCATATAACGCACTAAGTGAAGTTCTTTTAATCATACTGACAGCAACAAGCTTATTCTTTCAGTTCTATCATGGCGGCGGGATATTTTTGCTCTGTATCGCTTATTTCAGAATACATAAATGGTATCTTGAAAATATCGGAAAGGGTTTGGAAGTAAAGCAGCCGCCAAAGCGGGTACGTCTTCACACTGAAGAAAAAGGGAACTGGGATATCCATCTTGACAATGAAGGAATGCCGTTGTGGGGGGCTGTTTTGAGACTCACTTTCAAGGACATCGTAGAACCTGCAGATCCCCCTTTTGAAACATATCACGGTGGGAACATCGAGGTGTCGATCCCCTTCTCAATGGGTAGAAGGGAAAGTGGAAAAATCTCTCTTCCGATTGTTGGTAATAGAAGGGGGCTCTGCCGTTTGACGAAAGTGCAGATTCTCATTCCACATTTATTCGGGAGCGGTAAAGTGCTTATGGATTTAGTGGAACCGGTTAAATCTACAATCATGGTATTTCCATCCCCCGCCCCTGTCTTGCTTGAAAATAACCATGACTCTCATGACATCGGTGAGGTGCCTGCACTGCATTCGTTATTTTACGATGTATTTCAGCCGATAGGCACGAGGGAATATGTGCCTGGTGACAGGTTTCAGGACATCCATTGGAAAGCAAGTGCAAGGACGCAAGCTTTGCAGACGAAAGTCTTTGCACCCGCTGTGAAGAAAGAGTGGATGATAGCCGTAAACCTTTCAGAAAAGTATTCAATTACGAGGGACCTGGAAAAAATCATTAAACATACTGCCTATTTAATGCATCTTGCTGTAGAACAGCAGATTTCATTTTCACTTGTAGTGAATATCAGGAGTCAGGGAATCACACCGTTTTATTACTTACCTTCGGGTACAGGCAGGAAACATCAGCAAAAAGCCCTTGAAATGCTTTCGGCATTATCTACTGATGATGCGACCATTCCGTTTCATATTGTACTGCAGCATCTTTCCATTCGTCAGCTTGTGCCCTCTGTATTGATTACTGCAGGTATACTTTCGGTGGAAAGCGAGAGTAGATTAAGTAAAATTAAAGCTGGGCACAAGGAAATTTATTCAATGCATATTGAAGATAAACAAGGAGTCGTCACGTTATGGAAACAAAGATCGAAAATTCCTTCTTGACCAGCAGGCAGCAGCATCTTTTGCTGAAATTAGCTTTATTATTTGGGGTGGATCTTCTATTTGTGATGATTTTTATAACCTTCCTGTTCGAAAAAGAAATCATCCTGACCCGGTATGCCCCGTTTATGGCAGTAGTGTTTCTCTTCTTGTACCCGGCAATGACAATGTGGATTAAGAAGAAAGGCATTCATTCATTGATGCTGTTTGCAGTCTTTCTGATTATAGCCGCAGCAGGTTTCTTTCTTTTTACAATTTCACTTTGGATGGTGGTGTTTATCCTATTATTTCTTCATTGGAGAATAGGCTTATATTTTCAAAGTGAAGATGATCAAATCGAGGTGTCAAGCTCGATTGTGTTTGGATTTCTATGTCTGTCTGCCTTTTCGCTTATCATAGGAAATGCAAGGGATTTGGGGAATGGCATGATCATATTGATCCTTATCATTCTATTATTTTCCCTCGTTTCAACCCTCACCAGCTTCCAGAGGATGTTGAAGGGCGGTACCGGGAAAGGGAATGATAATAAAAGGAATTTGATTAAACCCTTCGGCGTATTACTCATTGTGTTAGCGGCAGGCGGTATTTTGTCTATTTTCAGTACTTATGCGAGAAGCGGCTTTTACTGGATTTTGAATATAGTTTTCTGGCTCTTTTCTTTCCTTGTTAATCCTTTATTCGCTTTATTAGTGAAGGTGAGGGATTGGATCATGAGTAAGATTTCGAGGGATACGCTCTCTGGTTTTGGGTTTAAGTTGCCTGAAGGAAAAATGGACGAGACACAACAAGAGGCTTTTTATGAGGGAATGTCCTATCCCTGGCTGAATGAAATATTGATTGGCATCTTTATCCTGGCCGTCATCATCTATCTCATTAAAAAGAGGAAAATAGCGTATGAAGTAGAAACCGGTGGACAACTGGCCCCTCTATTGACCAAATCGAAAAAGGGAAAACTTCAACAAAAGGAAAGCTCTGAACCAATCCATTATACAGAAGCAGAAAACGCCATCCGGCAAGCGGTGAAAGAGTTGGAAAAAGAAGCAGCTGCCCGGCAAATAGGCAGGAAGAACAATGAAAACATCCGCAGCTGGTTTTCCAGAATGGGAATAAACGAAGATGAAAGTTTCTTTAAACTATACGAAACAGTCAGATATGGAACTAATATTCCGGATGAAAAAGAAGTATCCCTCTTTGCACAAAGTGTAAAACAGCACATTTCTATTTTGAAAGATAGAGAAGTTGAAAAATAAACTGATGCGGGCTGATATTGAATTTAGCAGGCATCAGCTTTTTTATTTCGATTCAAGATAGGGTAAGATAACAGTGAATAACGGAAAGAGAGGTGCAGATCATGTTATTTACCATCAAAGGCCTGCTCTACAAAGATATACTGGAAATTGAAGCGATGGACATTCTTGAAAAGAAGAATACGTGTATCATCGGAGAAAGTGGTGCGGGTAAATCCACCCTCTTGAAAATGCTCAATAAAATGTACATACCTGACAGAGGCACGATTCACTATAAGGGAAATTCAATCAAAGATATGGACCCGGTAGGTCTGCGAAGGGAAGTGGTGATGATTTCTCAGACCCCTTTGCTTTTTGGTGACACGATAGAAGAAAATCTTCAAAAAGGCCTGCTCTTTTCTGAAAAGCAAACAGCAAGCCGTGAGGAACTGAATAGAACTCTTAATATAGTGAAACTGAACAAGGATCTGGATACAGATGCAAAAGATTTATCCGGCGGCGAGAAGCAGCGCTTGTCTCTCGGGAGGGTCCTTCTGATGAAGCCTGCAGTATATCTGCTGGATGAGCCGACTTCCGCTTTAGATGAAGAAACTGAATTAGAAGTGATGAAGAGCTTTATTGAAGCAGCGGGGAATCATGGAGGAACAGTGATCATGGTGACTCATTCAATGAACGTGGCGGAGCAGTATGGTGACGAAATAATAAGGATATCTAAAAGGTAGGGAGCGATTAACAGGTGGAAAAAGGAATCATCAATATCGAGCTTTGGAGATTCGTTGCAGCCTATGCATTCATCCTGCTCTTGTTGATCATCGTAAAACTAAGAGGGATTTCGCGGGAAAAGCAAATCATCATTGCGTCGTTGAGGATGACAATCCAATTGATCGTTGCAGGATACATCCTGACTTATATTTTTGACAACCCGAGTCCGTGGCTGACGCTGTTGATCATCTTAGTAATGGAGGTCTTCGCAATACGGAATGTCTTTAGGCAGGTGAAACACGAGTTAAGTAAACAGCTTAAAGCCACGGTCAGTATTGCGATGGGGGTTGGGACACTGGGCTGCCTGTTTTATTTCAATATCATAGTCATTCACTTCACCCCCTGGTACGAGCCGCGTTATTTCATTCCGATAGCAGGGATGATCGTGGGAAATTCGATGACCGGCATCACATTGGGGCTCAATACGCTCCTTGGCGGGCTGAAAGATCAAAGAGAAGTAGTGGAAGGGGCATTGATGCTTGGGGCTACACCAAAAGCAGCATCCAAGAAATATGTTGATAATGCTTTCGACTCGGCCATCCTTCCCACCCTGAATAATATGATCGGCATGGGGATCATTTTCCTGCCGGGAATGATGACCGGCCAGATTCTTTCTGGTGTAAGTCCTTTGGTGGCAATTGAGTATCAAATCGCCATTTTGCTCGGAATCGTGGGAAGTGTGGCGTTAACGGTGATTCTGTTCATTTACTTAGGCTATAAGTTCCTCTTCACTAAGCATTCCCAATTGAATATTTAAGGTGAAGCTTCCTTTTTAATAAAATTGATAGAAAGTAGAGTCCTCCCGTTCTTTTACACTCATATGACTGCATATGATAGAGAAAGAAGAATAGGGAGGAGAATTATTTATGAAATACGAAACTGAGCAAGCCCTTCGTGTGAAAAGCCTGGCAATGGATGTAATAGAAGAATTGATGAAAGATCATCCCGGTCATGATCAAAGAGACCTGAAGCAGGTAACAGAGTTGTTTGCCCGCTGCATGTGTGACTTGGTCAATGTCTATACCAATATTTCTGAAGATCATGAAATGACTCTCCGTGGAACCGTCATCAAAGCAAGGATTGGATATAATACATTAAAAAAGAAATCTGCAACATTGGAAAAGTAATCCTCTTGATCATACAGGAAAAAGGGACAGTTCCAGAGTTGGAGCCTTCCTTTTTTTATGGGCTTTTTATGGAATATCAAACATAATAGTGGCAAATATATGAAATACTAAAAAAATAAAGCTTAACAATTGTGTATATCTTCATTGCATGCTATTCTTTTTTATTGAGCAGGCTTATAGGGAGAATGGATTATTTGCTAGAAATAGTTGACGTTTTCTTCATTATCCATTACTTTTATGAAGCAACCAAATACAAAGTTGAATAAGGAGTCGATTCATATGGCACAAAAAACATTTACAGTTACAGCTGAAACAGGAATTCATGCTCGTCCGGCAACATTATTGGTTCAAACGGCAAGCAAATTCGACAGCGATGTACATCTTGAATACAAAGAAAAGAAAGTAAACTTAAAATCAATCATGGGTGTTATGTCTTTAGGTGTCGGTAAAGATGCACAAATTACGATCATTACTGAGGGCAGCGACGAAGAAGAAGCATTGAAGAGCTTGGAAGAAACATTAAACAAAGAAGGTTTAGCTGAGTAATGTCAAGCATCTTGAAAGGCATTGCGGCATCTAACGGGATTGCCATTGCTAAAGCTTATCGTCTGGTAGAACCTGATTTAAGCTTCGAAAAGAAGTCAGTTGAGAATGCAGACGAAGAAGTAGCTCGTTTTCAGGCTGCAATTTCAACTTCTAAATCAGAGCTTGAAGCGATCCGGGATAAGGCAAGGGAAGACCTGGGTGAGGATAAAGCCCAAATCTTTGAAGCGCATCTTTTAGTACTAAGCGATCCAGAATTATTGACACCTATTGAAGATAAAGTGAAGACTGAAAATGTAAACGCTGAATTTGCTCTTAAAGAAACTGCCGACATGTTCGTTTCCATGTTCGAATCAATGGACAATGAATATATGAAAGAACGTGCAGCGGATATCAAAGACGTAACGAAACGCGTCCTTTCTCATTTACTTGGAGTTCAAATTGCCAACCCAAGTATGGTTACTGAAGAAGTGATTGTCATTGCAGAGGACCTGACTCCTTCTGACACTGCACAATTAAACCGTCAGTTTGTTAAAGGATTTACAACAGACATCGGAGGCAGAACTTCTCACTCTGCCATTATGGCACGTTCAATGGAAATTCCTGCAGTGGTGGGTACGAAGTCGATTACTTCTTCTGTTGAAAATGGTGACATGATAATCGTTGACGGCTTGAATGGGGAAGTACATATTAACCCAACACCTGAGGTCATTGAAGAATATAAGAAAGTGCATGCCCGCTATGAAGAGCAAAAGGCTGAATGGGCTAAGCTTGTAAACGAGCCGACCGTTTCCAAGGATGGTCACCATGTAGAGCTGGCAGCGAATATCGGAACGCCGAAAGATTTAGAAGGTGTAAAGAACAACGGCGGTGAAGGGGTAGGCCTTTATCGTACGGAATTCCTATACATGGGGCGTGACGAGCTTCCGACCGAGGAAGAACAATTCGAGGCTTATAAAGCAGTATTGGAAGGCATGGGGGATAAACCTGTTGTCGTGCGTACGCTTGATATCGGGGGCGACAAAGAACTTCCATATCTTAACCTTCCTAAGGAAATGAATCCTTTCCTAGGGTATCGTGCGATTCGTCTGTGCCTGGACGAGCAGGAAATCTTCCGTACCCAGTTAAGGGCATTATTGAAGGCAAGTCCTTATGGTAACTTGAAGATCATGTTCCCGATGATCTCGAACCTACAGGAGTTCAGAGAAGCTAAAGCAATTCTCGAAGAAGAGAAAAAATCACTTCAAGAGAATGGTACAGATGTAGCTGATAAAATTGAAGTGGGAATCATGGTTGAAATTCCATCAACTGCTGTCTTGGCCGACGTATTTGCCAAGGAAGTCGATTTCTTCTCAATCGGTACAAATGACCTGATTCAATATACAATGGCAGCCGATCGTATGAACGAACGTGTGTCTTACCTGTATCAGCCATACAACCCTGCTATCCTGCGCCTTGTGAAAATGGTCATCGATGCCGCTCACAAAGAAGGAAAATGGGCAGGCATGTGCGGTGAGATGGCTGGCGATGAAATTGCCGTACCTATCTTGCTTGGACTAGGTTTGGATGAGTTCTCAATGAGTGCTACTTCCATTTTAAGAGCACGCTCTCAAATCCATCGCCTGAATCAAAGCGATATGAAAAAGCTTGCTGAAGAAGTACTCGGACTTGACACAAATGACGAGGTCATCAAAGCGGTCGAAAAAGCTGTTTCTGAAGTCTAAAAAGACGTTTAAAGGATGGAAATGGGGGTAATGTAATAAAGAATAAGAAGTTGAGGCACTCAAATGGCCTTTTCATTCTCATTTCCCCCTTTTCTAAGGATTGAAAGAGTTACTCTTTCAATCCTATTTTTTATGTTTTTTTTGAAAAGGGTTTCTCCACTCCATCAATAATCCATAATCACATGATTCTTTATCTTCAAGATAGCATTTTACAGCTTTTAACGGCGTTCTTCCGCATTGAAGCAGGAATGTGATGACAGGATCTTTATATTCACCGGCAGTTAATTTTTTTACATATTCCTCTATGGTGAAGATATGAGAAAATTTGTGGTAAGTAGGGATGCGGCCGCCCCCTAAAAGACGGTCAAGCTGCAAATGAACCACAATCTCATACATGGCATTCATTAATACTTTTCCAAGCTTATATCCACGGAAGTCAGGGTCGATGCACAGGTCGACTACATAAAGAGTATTTCCATGCTGATTGTGGGTGCGTATGTATCCTTGATCCGTTATGTCATCCCAAGTATGGTCAGGATGAGATTCATCGAAATCGACGATCAGACCGGTCATGCTGCCGGCTATCTTTCCGTCAATTTCAACACAGAGTGCACCTAATGGGAAGTTGTTGATGTGACTTGCCAGTTGTTCCTTATTCCACCATAATTCCGGAGGGAATGGAGGAGGGAATGCACGCTTCTGGATTTCAATGAGTCCGTTGAAATCCGAAGTGGCATAGTTTCGAATAATAGCCTTATGTATTTGATTGTTTCTGAAGACAAATTGTTGTTTTCGATACATGATCGAACCTCATTCATCAGAAATTTACTTGTTCATTATACTTTATGAAAGCGCTTTTTTAAAGATATTTCACAAAAATAATTTTAAAAAACATTCATTTTTCTAAACGCTGTTGATTTCCGTGCAAGACTTCGATTTCCGCGGGCGGCCCGTGCGCCTCCTGGCATTCTCACAGCAGATCATGTCCAGCTCCGGTGACTAGCCCCCAGAGGTCATGATGGGTTTTTTATTGAGGTTTACGGGGGCTATAGACGTTGTTGACGCAGTATACGAATGGCTGCACTCGCAGTATTAGGTGTATCAGCGTTATTGCTCGATGAGCGGTATAATGCAGCCTACGAAACGGGGTGAATCGGGGGAATCTTTTAATTTTGGCATATAATCTTTCGAAAACTAGATTTTTTCTTTCAATTCCGGGCAATAATCTTTGAATTTTAGGATTTATTCAGTCACTTACTAAAAATATCCACGTTACAAGCTAAACTATAAGCTAAATCGACCGATAAGGCAAAGCACGCCTTCGCTGCCGATTCGTCTTATGCCACACGCCTTTGGAGTCTTCGTCTTCATCTAGTACTCCAAACAACAGCTGGATCAGTGTAATTAATCAGTTCATATTAACAAAACAAAAAAATTTTAAAAAAGTTTTATTTTTTGGTTTAGTTATTCTGTAAGGCGGGTAATCTATAAGCAAGCATGAAATTGGAGATTAATTTCTCACTAACACCCCCTTTTCCTTTTTTTTGACTGACTCAGTATATTGCTGGGCAGTCTTTTTTTTGTCCACTTTTAATGCCAGATTTTGTACAGAGTTTTGATTTGAATACTTCCTCCATGGCCGATAAATACTAACTGTAGTGTTTCTGAAAAGGAATACAAAAAGAGAAGAGGGTGTGGGAATATGGCAAAACGTACGAAAAAGAATGATCCGCAGCAAAAAAATAAAAAAGGATTTGATTCCTCCCAGTTGAATCAAGAATTCGCACATGAATTTGGCAGTGCAGCAACGAATAAGATTCACAAAGATAAAGCCAAAAAAGAAAAAGCTTCTAAAAACAACGGAGAATTAAAAAAATAGCAGAAAAAAACAGACCTTGGATTTTAAATCAAGGTCTGTTCAATTTTACATATGGCTGGTAATGAATGACTCAATGCGTGAGAGCCCTTCCTTTAACTGTTCCAAAGAGCATGCATAAGAAAGGCGTACATATCCTTCGCCATATCTAGAAAAGGCATCCCCGGGAACCACAGCCACTTTTTCTTCCTGTGCAAGGGCAAGTGCGAATTCAAATGATGTCATATCAATCTTGTCCGGGATTTTAACGAAGAAATAAAAAGCACCATCAGGCAGGACCACACGAGGGAAACCGATTTCCCGTAACCGCTTATATACATAATCTCTTCGTGTTTTATATTCCTTCTTCATATCCTCTGCATCATTTATTCCAATGGTCAAAGCTTCGTATGCTGCTTTCTGAGAGACAGAAGATGCGCAGGAAACATTGTACTGATGGACCTTCAATAAATGTTTACTGATACATTCCGGAGCGAATATCATCCCAATTCTCCAGCCTGTCATACTATGGGACTTCGAAAGGCCGTTGATCATGATGGTTTGGTCTCTAAGAAATTCAGCGATTGAACGGTGAGTCCCTTCAAATGTCAATTCACTATAAATTTCATCAGCCACTACAAAGATGTTCCGCCCTTTGAGCACGGAGGCAATCTCCTTCAATTCTTCTGTGTTCAAACTGACTCCTGTAGGATTGGACGGGTATGGAAGGATAATGCATTTTGTTGAATCTGTAATATGTTTCTCGATTGATTCCGCACTGACCTTGAAGTCGTTTTCTGTTGTATCTATATGGACTGCTTTTGCGCCGCACAGATGGATGATGGGTTCATATCCAGGATATACAGGTCCTGGAAGAAGACATTCATCTCCTGGTTCTAAAATCGAACGAAGTACTACATCTATTCCCTGGGAAGCACCATTTGTCACAATGACTTCGGAATCGGGACGATAATGAACATTATATTTTGTACCGACAAAAGCGGCAGCAGCTTCTCTTAACTGGAGAAATCCTGCATTATGTGTATAGGAAGTAAAGTCTTCATCGATTGCTCTCTTTGCAGCTTCCTTTATATGTAAAGGAGTGGGGAAGTCAGGCTGTCCGATGGTAAGGGAAATCATGCCCTCTATGTCAGCCACCATGTTAAAGAACTTTCTGATACCCGAGATTTTGATTTCCTTTACATTTGGATTTAAGTATTGTTCCAAGATGTACACCTACTTTTTTGAGAATTGTCCAGCTCCAGCGCATAGCCCCTCGAGACGTTTCGGTCCGGCCAATGAAGTCAAAAAACGACTTCACCGGCCGGACAAAGAGCGTTTGTCGGGGCTGAACAAGGCGCTTGCGCTTTTCTTAATTTGCTACATATTTTATCATTTTTTACTGGATTAAAGGAATGATTTTGTTTGAATAGAATAGAAAAGGGGAATGGGTAGAAAAGTAAAGATAGGCGTAGAAGGTGATACAGCAATGATTAGAACGACTGCAATTTTATATGATGGCGATGTCCTCCAGGATGTGCCGGTATCCAGAGTGAAGGAAAGTGATGTGAAATGGTACTGGGTTGATTTTAACGAACCGACCGAGAGGGATATTCGTATGTTGAAGCGATTCTTTCAATTTCATCCGCTTGCAATAGAAGATTGCCTGGATGATTTTAGTGAGAGGCCTAAATTGGATTTTTATGATGGATATATATTTGTGTTGATGCATGCGATCAGACGTAAAACGCTGGAATCATACGAAGTGAATCTTTTCGTGAATTCAAGATTCATCGTAACGTTCCATAAAGAACCAGTCAGCGAAATAAATAACCTATGGAAAATGGTAAAAGAAGATGGTGGACAGCTGAGTCCGTTTACCATCATGCATGGTATCATGGATAGGCTGGTCGATGAGTATTTTCCTTTGATTTACAGCATTGAAGATCGCTTGAATACCATTGAGGAAAATACGAATGAGGATTCAGATTCAAACCTGATGGATGAATTATTCGATATCCGTCATGAAATGTCCAAATTGAGAAGAACCCTTGTACCAATGCGGGACCTAATGTACAGGATCAGTAATTCTGGCAAATTGAATGCGTTGAAAGAAGAGCAATTATACTTTAATGATGTGTATGACCACCTGATCAAACAAGTTGAGATGCTGGAGTCATATCGGGAATTTTCTGCAGACATTCGTGATAATTATCTCTCCATCAATTCTGATAAAATGAATAATATCATGATGACATTAACGGTCATCACAACGATTTTCATGCCTCTTACATTTATTGCGGGACTTTATGGAATGAACTTCGTTTACATGCCTGAATTGAATGAGCATAATGGGTATTTCATTGTGCTTGGAGTAATGGTCGCGATTGCGTGCATCATGTTTGGCTTCTTTGTGAAAATAGGGTGGCTTAAATTCGGGGCCAGAAAAAGAAGGCGAAAAAGACGGCTGCTGAAGTTAAAATAGTTTACATGCAATACTTGAATGGACATGAACCAGTTTTTAATTCCAGTCAATGAAGAACCAGCGGACCTGTTTTATGTCCGCTGGTTCTTTATTTGTTTTCTTGCATGAGCCATGCATTTTCAACGGCAGTATCCACCAATTTCTCAATCCCCGAAATAAAAAAATGTTCTAAATGGTGGATTTTTAATAAAAAACGCGGTATATTGAGTGAGGACAAAAGAAGAATTGGGATT
Organism: Rossellomorea sp. ABR4_012; assembly: GCF_056159545.1. Lineage (NCBI taxonomy): Bacteria > Bacillati > Bacillota > Bacilli > Caryophanales > Bacillaceae > Rossellomorea > Rossellomorea sp. ABR4_012. Next base: position 152,992 of record NZ_JBSWVK010000005.1, on the reverse strand, counting down.
ATATAAATTCCCGAGAGGTTCTAGCACAACCCTCTATAAAAAACTAAGGGAAACGGCATCCTTAGGTGTCGTTTGTTTTTGTTTAAGCGGGTTTTCTCAGGCTGTTACTTACAGCCTTCACTCTGGCAGGAGATAGATTCAGAGGGAAGAGCATGATTATAGAGTTATAAAGAATCTTTTTCTTCTTTTCAAGGCGAAGATCAATGCCTAAAGAAAGAGAGGAGAATGGCAATGAATCAAGAAAAAGCATTAGTCGTCTTTAGCGGCGGCCAGGACAGCACCACTTGTTTGTTCTGGGCAAAAAAAGAATTTAAAGAAGTGGAAGCAGTAACCTTTAATTATGGACAGCGGCATGTGGCAGAACTGGACTGTGCAAAAGAAATAGCAAAGGATTTACATGTTCCCCATCATATACTGGATATGAGTTTATTGAATCAGCTGGCACCTAGTGCATTGACGAGGGATGATGAAGCAATCACTCAAGAAGAAGGTGAATTACCTTCTACATTTGTACCTGGAAGAAACTTGTTGTTCCTGTCATTTGCAGGTGTGTTGGCAAAGCAGATTGGTGCAAAACATATCATAACCGGTGTATGTGAGACAGACTTCAGTGGCTATCCCGATTGCAGGGATATCTTTGTGAAATCACTGAATGTCTCCCTTAACCTATCAATGGATGAACAATTTGTGATTCATACCCCATTGATGTGGATCAATAAAGCCCAAACATGGGAAATGGCCGATCGTCTCGATGCACTGCATTATATCCGAAAAAATACGTTAACCTGCTACAATGGTGTAAAAGGTGACGGGTGCGGTGAATGTCCGGCATGTGAATTGAGACAAAGAGGTTTGAGAGATTATATAGAGAGTAAAAAAGGAGGAGAGGAATAATGCTGCAGCAAATTTATCCGACTCCTCAACATGATTATGAATTCGAACTGAATAAAGATATGCATTTCGCAGCGGCACACTATATACCGCATGAGGATGCAGGGGATTGTCAGAAGGTACACGGTCATACCTACTTTGCCAATATCACAATTGGCGGAAATGAATTGGATCAATCAGGTTTTCTCATTAATTTTCAACATATCAAAAAGTTGATTCATAAGCGGTTCGACCACTCTCTTCTAAATGAAGACAGCAGGTTTTCAAATCACGATTCCATGAAATTCCCTACCACCGAAGCAGTAGCCAAGACAATATGTGAAATTGTGCAGCAGCACTTGGATACGTTGGAGCATCGCCCTCAGTGCCTGCAGGTGTTTTTACGGGAAACTCCTACATCTTATGTAATATACAGACCTAAAAAGGGGAGAGCATGATGAAGAAAATCCCTGTCTTAGAAATATTCGGTCCGACCATACAAGGAGAAGGCATGGTCATCGGGCAAAAAACAATGTTTGTGAGAACGGCTGGATGTGATTATAGTTGTGCCTGGTGTGATTCAGCATTTACCTGGGACGGCTCTGCGAAAGACGATATCAGACTACTGACAGCTGAAGAAATATGGAATGAATTAAGAGAAATAGGCGGGGGTCGTTTTTCTCATGTAACGATTTCTGGAGGAAACCCTGCTCTTCTAGCGAGTTTACATGAGCTTCTGTACATCTTTAAGGAGAAAAATATTCAGTCAGCACTTGAAACTCAGGGAAGCAGATGGCAGGACTGGTTTTATGATATCGATGATTTAACCATCTCACCCAAACCGCCTAGTTCACAAATGAAGACGGATTTTGAAAAATTGGACTTAATCATTCAGAATTTGATTGAGAATGAGTCTACCTTCAGCTTGAAAGTGGTTGTCTTTAATGATGGAGATCTTGAATATGCAAAGGTGGTTCATCAACGATATCCATCAGTTCCATTCTATATCCAGACTGGAAATCCTGAAGTTATGGAAGAAAATACAAAAAAGTTGGTTTCTGATTTACTGAATGATTACGAAACATTGATTGATAAGGTCTCACTTGATGAAGAATTAAATCACGTCCGCGTTCTCCCTCAGCTGCATACGCTTGTCTGGGGAAATAAGCGGGGCGTGTAGTAAATATAAGGACAAAAAAAGCGATTGGAGGTTCTATCTCCAATCGTTTTTTTGATGAAATTTGTTTTATTTTCTTGAATTTTCATCTTGATCGCGGTCTATGCCGCTTTTTCCCTCTACATAAAAAACTTCATCAAAGTCATCGTTACCATCTTTATTTTTGCCTATTGCAAATAGAGGGGTTGAATACTGTGCAGGTAGAATGTGACCATTTATTTCTTCAAAATCAAGAACCCTTCTATTCTCCGCATCTCGTCTTTCTGGCATTATTGATTACACCTCCTTACTTTAGTTTGCTGAATCAGTATTGATGTATGTGAAAAAAAATTAAGAATAAGTCTGGCGTGCATTCTTACTTTCACTACAAAATGTGTAAACAAGTACAGGAATTGTTCGATATAAAATATGTAAGGTATTTAGGACCGCATGAACATTGCATTATTTAAGGGAAGGACGTATTGAAAATGAATGATTCAAAAGGGATCCTGCTCGAAAGCGGGACAAATGAACTTGAAATGGTTGAATTTGAAGTTCAGGATAATAAATTCGGAATTAACGTAATAAAGGTGAAGGAAATCATTCTACCAACCACGGTCATACCTATCCCGCACTCTCATCCTCATGTGAAGGGACTGATTCAATTGCGGGGAGAAGTACTTCCCGTAGTGGATATGGCGAGAGTACTGGGTCTTAAAGAAAAAGATTCACCTCAGTCTAAATTTATCGTGTGTGAGTTCAATAAACAAAAAGTGGTTTTCCATGTACATAATGTCACTCAGATTCACCGTATTTCATGGAACCAGATTGAAAAACCATCCGAAATGTATTCGGGTATAAAATCTGGCATCATCGGGGTGGTGAAGCGTGAAGATTCCATGGTTTTAATGGTGGATTTTGAAAGTATCATGGTTGAAATCAACCCTGAATCCGGGATACACCTTGAACAAGTGAAAAAGCTCGGACCAAGAGAAAGAAGGAATAAAAGAATCGTGGCTGCTGAAGATTCACCGCTTCTTCGAAAACTTCTCAATGAAACATTGACGGAGGCGGGTTACGAATCTGTGGAATTTTTTGAGAATGGAACTGATGCATTGGCTTTTCTTGAGTCCCTTGCAAATGAAATCGGCCCCATCGAAGACTTGGTCGGACTGGTCATTACAGATATTGAAATGCCTCAAATGGACGGCCATCATCTCACGAAGAGAATTAAAAGTCATCCGGTGCTAAAGAAGCTGCCGGTCATCATTTTTTCTTCACTGATTACGAATGATTTACGGCATAAAGGTGAAATGGTTGGTGCAGAGGAACAAGTAAGCAAGCCTGAGATAGCAGAACTTATAACGAAAATTGATCAGTACGTGTTGTGATGAAAAAAATGGCCGTATGACAGTTCAAAGTCATACAGCCATTTCTACCCTTTAGAGGGGATATGCGTTAATGCGCTAAATTTTCAAGGTATTAAAAGAAGCTGTCGCCCAGCTTTTTAAATACAGGTTTTTGATAACTGTTTTTTCCTTGTTTTTTATGATTATCATCAGTATCAGACATTCCGGTATATTCTTCCAAGATGCCCTTTGCATGCTGAAGCCCCATTTTACTTCTCGGATTTCTCAGGGATTGATCGAGTGTTCCCAGGTGAGGCAATTGTTTAAAATCTTCTTTTGAAGGAGGGATGTGGAAGGTGTATTCACCACAATCAACCAGGACATCTGATTGCTGCTGACTGAATTTAGGATTCTTTGAAAAATGAAGTCCTACCTTTTTGGCTTTACCTTCACGGATCATTTTCATCAATGCGCGTTTTTTTAATGCATACAAGTATTTTGGGTTACCGGCAGTCTTCGCATGTCGATTAACAGTGAAAATGGCTTGAGAGAGGGTATTTACTGATGTGGAGGAAGAGGTATTTTTACTAGTATTTCTCAAGTTTTTGGCTCCTTTCTGTTTTGTTCCCTACTATTATACATTCTTTTCCTATCGTTGGAAAGGTTATGAAAATAATTTATTATTAGAAAACTGCTAAGTTTTAGAAAAAGCAAAAAAGAACTGAATCATGTTAAAATGATCAGTTCTTTTGGATGGCATGTTTGATTGTTTATTGGCTGAACGAGCCGCCTCCGCTTTAGGTTCTTCCAGCTCCGGCGCTTAGAGGCACATGTCATAAGTCAACCCGTCCAAGAAGGCAAAGAGCGCCTTCGTGGACGGTTCGCCTTATGCCACACGCCTCTGAGCAAAGCCCCTTTGCATTTGTTATCATCCAGCTCCGGCGGCTAGCCCCTCGAGGTCATAAGTTAAATGGTCCAAGAAGGCAAAAAACGCCTTCCCGGCCCATTCACCTTATGCTTGTCGGGGCTGAACGAGCCGCCTCCGCTTTTGTTATCATCCAGCTCCGGCGGCTAGCCCCTCGAGGTCATAAGTTAAATGGTCCAAGAAGGCAAAAATCGCCTTCCCGGCCCATTCACCTTATGCTTGTCGGGGCTGAACGAGCCGCCTCCGCTTTAGGTTCTTTGCGGGTAGATATTGATATTTTCCGTAACATTGTACGGAGAAGGGGCATAATTGTTTCCATAAGGTGCGCCGCCATAAGCTCCATAACCTCCATAACCTCCATAAGGCGGGTATGGAGGATAGTACGGCGGGCAGCAAGGTCTGTTAAACAAAAATGGGCTGATGGCAAGACCAGCTAATCCTCCCGCTATAAACGGAAGACCAAAAAAAGGAAAGAAACGCTGATCATATCCTCTCATGGCCGGGTGGTTGTAGTTACTATAAGGAATAAATGAGCGATGATACATGAATAACCTCCTCTCTATCCTTATTATTGTATGGTCAGGTTCTTGACTGTGAGCCTGTTTAAAAAGAAAAAGCCATATAGAGGATTTGTGGGTCTAAAGTACTTAAAGGGAAGTAGAAATTGAATTTTCACACAAGTATATAGGAATTGGGATCGATTACTAGTACAATATAAATAGGAAAATATAATCAACCAAGTTCACGCGATGAGGATGAAATTCATGCAGGCATTAAACAAGAAACAAGAACATGATATGTTGGACACGGTCTTAAAAGAAGTTGTATTAGAAAATATAAATGACCTAATCTTTATTATGAAAGTCGAAGAAGGACCTTCATTTCGTTATGTATATATAAATGAATCAGCAAAGAAGAGTACGGATATTAAAAATGAAGATATGGGAAGGCTGCTGGATGAAGTACTTACAGGAGAGCTGGCAGCACGGCTCAAGGAGAAGTATGTTCAATTGGTAGAAAATGAAGAGACGATTATCTTCAGGGACACGATAAGGCTGCCAGGCAGGGAACAGGTAGTGAATGAATCGATTTTGACACCTATTAAAAATGAATTGGAAGAAATAGAATATGTGGTGTCAATCACTAGAGATGTCACTCCTTTGATGAGAGAAAAGAAAAGGCTTACAAATGCGAAAAACAGATATAAATCGATAATCGAACATAATTTAGACGCCATATTCATTTTGGATTCAAATGGAGTAATAAAGGAATCAAATATTGCCAGCTGTCAATTGACTGGTTATCAAAAAAGCCACCTGGTGAATACCAGTATCTTTGAGCTTTTTCACTCGTCGATAAAGGAAGACCTTCAGCAGACTTTAGAAATGGCTTTAAGCGGCACACCTGCCACATTGGAGCATTGTTTGATAAAAACCAATAAGAGAAAGGACAAAGTCACAAGCCTGAAAGCTGTTCCGATTGTGGTGAAAGAGAAGTTTGACGGATGTTATATCATTGTCAAGGATAATACAATTTCCTACGAGCAAAATGAAATGATTCATTATATGGCACTTCATGACCAATTGACCGGACTTTGGAACCGAAAAGCCTTAGATGAACATCTTCCCCTGTTCGTCCAATCGATGGAGGATACCGAACAGGAGTTATCGGTTCTATACTTGGATTTAGATCGATTTAAATTTGTGAATGATACCCTTGGATTAAAAGGGGGAGACCGATTCCTAAGTAAAATTTCAGAACGATTAGTGACCTTGACTGATGAACATTGTCTTCTTTATAGACAGGGGGGCGATGAATTCATCTATTTGTTGAAGAATAGCAGCATGGAAGATACAAAGAAAAAAGCAGGGGAAGTACTATCCCTATTTCATCAATCATTCACGATAGATGATCAGGAGTTCTATATCAGTCCTTCCATCGGGGTAAGCCGTTACCCTGCAGATGGGTACGACGCCAATTCACTTATCCAAAAGGCGGCACAGGCTTTATTTCAGGTGAAAGAAAAAGGGAGGGCCCATTACAGATTTTATCAAACTCACATGGAGTCAAGCTTTCCCAATTATATTATTATGGAATCACATTTGAGAAAAGCAATAGAGAAAGAAGAACTGTATATTCACTACCAACCCCAGATGAATTTATCAACTGGCAATGTCGACAGCTTTGAAGCGTTGATTCGATGGAATAATCGGAAATTCGGTTTTGTTTCTCCAGGACAGTTTATCCCGCTGGCAGAAGAAACGGGACTCATTCACGGGATCGGAGAGTGGGTGTTGGAGCAAGTATGCCTCCAATTAAAAAATTGGAGAAAAAAAGGGTATAAAAATGTACGTATCGCGATAAACATTTCTCCCAAACAATTTCTTCAAGAGCAGTTAGTGGAAACGATACGAGGATACCTTGCCAAGTATGAAATTCCTGCAACATGTCTTGAAATTGAAATTACAGAAGGGGCCATGCAGGATACCCAGCAAACATTAAAGGTGCTCAAGAAACTTAAGGAGCTGGGTGTATTTATTTCGGTGGATGATTTCGGAACGGGCTATTCATCACTAAATTATTTAAAAAGATTTCCTATCGATATTTTAAAAATCGATCAATCATTCGTTAGGGAAATCGGATACAGTCAAAAGGATTCAGCAATTACGACAACAATCATTCATCTCGCCCACAGCCTTGGCCTGGAAGTGATTGCTGAAGGTGTAGAAAAAGAAGGCCAGGTTCATTTCCTAAAAGAAGCAAAGTGCCAGAAAGCGCAAGGCTTTTACTTCAGTAAGCCAAAAGGTCCCGAGGAATTAGAGCACTATGTCCATGCTTAAACCGAATGAATTGTATGATCTTAGGATTTGACAGGTGTATGGGGATGACTTATGTTAAAATAAAGGGCGTATTAGTAGATTTCCTCATACTCCTTACTAAAGAGATTTAAATACTGAATGCATCGGAGCAGAAATCGTAAGCCCTTTTATTAAGCAATGTTTATAAAGGAGAGGGATTAAGATGAAAAAGAAGCAAATGGAAATCCTATTTCTCCCTACCGATAGAGGGACTGTAAAGGTGTATGTACACGGTTTTCATACTCCTCGATCTTTAGGTCATGTCATCGTTACATTTGATCATGTTTCTGTCGAAGCAAAAGGATATAGAAGAAATAAGACGATTATTAAAGCTTTGGCGCAACTGCATGAAACCATTGTTAATAATCAAGATAGTTAAATGATCTGTCCGGTATGTGATTTTCATCATGTGCCGGATTTTTTTACGTTAGAAGCTGGCTGTATGGAAAAGATTTGTGATAAGATAATGAGTGAATATTCATTCATTTTAAGAGGGGGAGAAGAAAAATGGCAGAAAAACAATCGGTGATCATCACTGGGGGATCCAATGGGATGGGGAAATACATGGCAAAATTTTTCCTTGAAAAAGGTTCGAATGTCCTCATCACGGGACGGAATGAAGAGAGGCTTCAGTCTGTAAAAGAAGAGTACGCTGGTCTTGAAGGGGAACTGGAAGTATTTCAGATGGATGTGAGAGAACCTGAGCACTCCGACGCAATGGTTAGATTCACTGTAGAGAAGTTCGGTAAAATTGATGTGTTGATCAACAATGCAGCCGGAAATTTTATATGTCCGGTTGAAAAACTGACACCTAACGGATGGAAGTCTGTCATTGATATCGTTCTAAATGGAACTTTCCTTTGTTCCCATGCAGTGGGCAATCATTGGATTGCAGAAAAGCATAAAGGCTCGATTATCAATATGGTGGCTACATACGCTTGGGATGCAGGGGCCGGTGTAGCTCACTCTGCTGCGGCAAAAGCAGGAGTCTTGTCATTGACGAGGACGCTTGCTGTTGAATGGGGTCACAAGTATGGGATACGTACCAATGCCATCGCCCCGGGACCAATTGAACGAACAGGAGGAGCAGAAAAATTATGGGTTTCAGAGGAAGCTGCCAAACGTACGATTGAAAGTGTACCTTTGAAAAGGTTGGGGACTCCTGAAGAGATTGCGGGGCTTGCTTACTTTATTTCTTCTGAACAAGCTGCGTACATGAATGGAGAATGCATCACCTTGGATGGGGGACAGTGGTTGAATCAATTTCCATTTTAAAACCAATCATTTATGCAATTGAGCGAACATAATAATAAATAAAAACCGTAGCTCTACAGAATGCAAACACTTAAAGCAAGTAAATTCTACAGTATCAAATTTTTCAGTGAGGTAGAATGCTTTTAAGTTTTTGCATTCTTTTTTATTGCCGATTTTTCGATAGTAGTGTTTTTCATACCAGCGTAACTTGCTATTTCAATTAGAACTTAATTAATAAAGGGGTCATATGTTATAATTATGCAAAAAAGTGTTTAGGGTTGGAGGAGTGCTTATGGATCCCTTAGATGTTATTTCAAATATTGAGAAAGTCATTCCTTATTTTCAACCGGTTTTCAGCGCGGATGAACATAAAATAATAGGTTATGAAGTGCTGGGCAGGATCATTCAGGACAATGGTGAGGCAGTAAGTCTCGGCCCTTTTTTTACTGGTAATGATATTCCTGATGAATATAAGATGGAAGTCGATGAGAGAGTGACGGGAAAGGCGCTTGAACAATTCGTTTCAGCTAATCAGGAAGGATTGATTTTTATCAACCGGGATGCAAGGCTGCTCATGATCGATCATGGGGAATCCTTCCTGGAATTACTGCAGCACTATAAAGACAAAGGACTTCAGCTGAATCGAATAGTATTAGAGCTTTCCGAGAAGACATTTCACGGCGATTTTGAACAGCTTGTACATGTTCTTCTATATTATAAAACATATGGAATAAAAGTCGCCATCGACAATGTTGGCGGAAACATGGGAGAGCTTGACAGGCTGTCACAATTCTCTCCGGATATCCTGAAAGTCGATCTTTCACAACTGCGTAATGATGCAGGAAACAAGATGTATAAAGATATTTTATTCAGTCTTTCCATGCTTGCAAGAAAGATTGGAGCTTCACTCCTGTTCGAAAATATCGAAATTAACTATCAGCTGCAGTTTGCGTGGTTGAATGGCGGCAGGTATTATCAAGGCTATTATCTAAAGCATCCTTCTGATACTTTTTTGAAAGGGGATATCCTAAAAGACAAACTAAAGGAAAAGTGTCAGGATTTCATTCGCTATGAAAAGAAACATTTAGAAGCAGGTTATCAATTCGCTGATGATTTACATAAAGAAATCACTCAAACACTATCACATTTGAAAAAACAAACAGAAGACTTTGATAACCTGCTCACCGGACTCGCGGTCACATTCACAGATAAGTGCTTTCGATTGTATATATGCGATGAGAACGGGTTTCAGGTCACAAGTAATATCCTGAAAGTACATGGTAATTGGGAACTCCATCAGCGGTTCAAGGGAAAGAATTGGAGCTGGCGCCCTTATTTCTTGGAAAATATCATCAGAATGAGAATCAATAAAAAAGGGTTATTGTCGGATATCTACAGTGATATTGATTCTGGGGAACCCATACGCACATACTCTTATCCATTCGGGAATGGATTATACCTCTTTATGGATTTATCGTATGAGTTTTTGTTTGAAGAAGAAAGCCTGCTTTACTAGAAACAGCTGGCAAAAACAGTTATTGGCTCAGCCTCAGTCACTGACGGAAGTCCATCCACTATTCCTTGAATAGGGTTTTCCCTTTAGGGGAAATTATCTGTAAAGGAACAATAAAGGAGGGGCTCGGATGAGTATTTTTATAATACTGCTCTCATTAATTGCAATAGGAGTAGCTGGATATTCAGTTTATTACACATTTAAGATTGCAGGGCAGGAGAAGAGGTTAAAAGGGGATTTTGATACAGATATTCCGGAGGCTGTTAAGCAGCATCCCTATATTCGGAATCCGGTGTTTCTTGCGATTTTAGTATTTACCGTTTTCGTGGTGGTTATGATTTTGTATCTTTCGTTTAATTTTTCATATTAATTTTGCTCTCGTAAGGCTAATTGATGGGCCTTAACTAGTCTCGGCAGCAGCACGAAAACGGGGATCTGTATGAAACAGAGCCATGATTGTAAAAAAGCTTGGAAAAACATTTTTAGTTTTCCAAGCTTTTTTTGGTTATAAATTCCAGTGTTCGTGGCGTTTAAGTTCCAAAAACACCGGGAAATTGACAAATAAGTGAAAACGATGTCAATCAATGTAGGGATTTTTCGAACAGAACTTAGCCAATCGACAAATTTCAATTGCTACAATAGATTCACCTAATTATTTTAAGGAGGGGAATAAAATGGCAAAAAGAAGATTATTGCTCTTATTTATGATCATCGGGCTGGTTTCAGCAGCATGTGGACAAGTCAATCAGACCCAGGCTTCCACGTTCGAGGAAAAGCAGGCAATGGCTTTTGTAAAGGAAGCATTCCAAATACAAGTCTCTTTAAGTGAGAAGCCTCAATCTCTCGATGCCATTGAGAGCAAGCTCGACACTTCCTTTACAGAGGATTTGTCAGACTCATTCATTGAAGAAAATGTCGTTAAAGTAGAGGATGGATATCAAACGTTTGGTTCTGACTTTGCACCATACTATATTCCATTCTTCAAATACGATGAGTCCACCAAAGTAAAGTATGCAGATGAAAAGTGGTACATATGGGAAGAGCGGACAGGTGAAGAAGAAGGTCCGGTATCATCAGCTGCAGGAGTGGAAGCAGTTGTATTAACTAAAGTTAAAGGTGATTGGAAGGTATCTTCCATAACAAATGAAGTGCCGGACAACATCAAGTCTCACAGAGAATAAAATTAAAAAAGATACCTCCAGTGTGATGAGGTATCTTTTTTGTGTAATGATTTATATGTTCAATGCCATTTTGAGTGCTTCCAAGTCAAAACCTGAGATTACTGTATCGTCGACAGTGATTGTTGGAGTGGAGTAAGATTTCAACTCGTTGACCAAATGATCTCTTGCTCCATTGTCTTCTTTAATATTTTTTTCAAGGTAGTCGATTTTATATTCTTTCAGGAAGAGCTTCACCACCTCGCAAGGAGGGCAATCCGGCTGGGTGTATAAAGTGACTTTTTTCAAAATTTCATTCCCCTTTTGTTTTTTTTGTTAAGTAATCCACAATTCCCATTGCAGAAACTTTCATGTCAAGTTCCAATAGCTGAAAGAGTGAGTGATGATGATCGATTCCTTTTCGGATTAAGGAATCTTTCACCATATCAAATAGTTCAGCAGAGAGTTTTTCAACGTTTTCCTCCATGGAAACCTCGGGAGAAAATGTTTTTTGTGCTTTTTCCATGAACAGATCCAGCCACATTTCAACTTCAGTAAGAGCATGTTCCACGTCTTCTGTCATCCCATAGTGACCGAAATAAATGCGGTTTAATTTCTTATCCCTGAAAAAATGGATCGCTGACTTCATTGAATCAGGGTTGAATTGGTTGGGTGATGTGGAAGGGAGATAGAAGGATGCTTCCTCTGTCCGATATTGGATTCCACATGTGTCACCAGTAAACATACCGCCTGAAACAGGATCGTAAATGCTGAAGTGATGGTTGGCATGACCTGGTGTATCAAAGAATGTGAGAGTGCACGTTTCACTAAGTTTTAAGGTTTCTTCATGATTTTTAACCATCATGCGTTCTTCCGGGATCGGTTTGATAGGTGCAAATAATGTTTCAAATTCGTCACCGTATACCGCTTTTGCCCCGGCGATCAACCTGGAAGGATCATTCATGTGTCTGTACCCTTTTGGGTGGACGATGATGGTCGCTGAAGGACACTCTTCCAGGAAAAGTCCCGCACCACCGGCATGATCTAAATGGATATGAGTCAGAATTATGTATTGAATATCTTCTAATTTAATGTTTAACTTAGAGAGACCTTTTTTTAAATATGGGATTGAAGGACTGGCAGATGTTTCAATGATCGCAAGTGATTCTTCTTGAATGATATAGCTCCCTGTCCGTTCTTTTAATGACAAATCCATTAGGTCTACTAATGATATCCTTGAATCTAAACGCTTGATACTCATCTTAACAAATCCTTTCTTAGTCAGTTGTCCTTTTTTCATTATATAGGATTTTTATCTGTATTAGGGCAAAACATTAGATTTAACAGGATAGAATTTGGTACAATGCAAAAGCTATGAAAAAAGAATTAGAACAGGAAAGGAGAGACTGCTTATGTCTCAGCTTCTTGGAATCATACAAAGATTAAAGACATTGCAAGAACAAGGTGAACAAGGGGAAACTCAACAGCGTTTTTTTGAATACAACGGAAAGAAGATCTGTGAGGTAAAGTATTTACCGAAACAGGATACCTTCGAAATTGAGGTCATGAATGAAAAAGGAAGCAGTTTTCCTTTTGACAACATTGACATCACAGCCATTGAAATATACGAACTGCTGCAAGAAGCAAATCAAGAATAACGCTAAGATAACCAGATGAGATCGAGTCTTGTTTGGTTATTTTTTTGTGCAAACAATTCCATTTTTTGTTATTTATGAAGCTAAAATTACTACATTTTTCTTCTCCTGTGTTAATATTAGGGTGGTGCTATTTTGTAAATGAATATAAAAAGATTGGCACTTAGAACCATGCTAAATGAAACATTCATAAAAAATGAGGGGTTTTACATGATTTCATTAAGTAGTAAGGAATTTTTAGAAACGAATATTAAAGAATTTATCATTCCATCAGAGAAGGTCGCTCACGTACAGATGGGTAATTCTCTTGAACATGCTTTGTTGTTACTCACAAAAAGCGGATATTCCTCCATACCGGTACTTGATTCTGCGTTTCGTTTTCAAGGACTCATCAGCTCATCTCTAATAACAGATGCAGTTCTGGGACTGGAGCGGTTTGAGTTTGAAAAGCTTGAAACAATGAAAGTAGAGGAAGTCATGACCACGGAATTCCCCACGATATCATTCGATGCTGATTTCAAAAAAGCGGTAGAACTCTTGATTGATCACCCATTCTTGTGTGTAGTCTCTGCAGATGGATATTTTGAAGGGATCATGACCAGAAGAGTGATGTTGAAGCAGCTTAGACGTAACATCTATAATCCTTAACATCTGTAAAATGAAAAGTGTTAAAGTATGGAATACTCGGAGACCCCATAGAGGGGAACTCCCTAATAAATCGAGGAGGATGGCATAACTTGTCATCCTCTTTCATTGAAGACTAATATAAGGAGAACACGATGAGCAGTTTGGGGAAGCAAGAATTGAAGCAGACAAAAAGAACCTATGTATTAATAGCCGTCATGCTGGCTATGTTTATGGGTGCAATTGAAGCGACGATCGTATCAACGGCAATGCCTGCGATTGTTGGGGATTTAGGGGGATTCTCACTCTATAGCTGGGTATTTTCCGCCTATTTATTGATGAATGCTGTCACTGTTTTAATTTATGGGAAATTATCTGATCTATTTGGAAGGAAGCCGATCATTACAACAGGTATCGTCATTTTCATGATAGGTTCTGTACTTTGCGGGTTTTCACAATCCATGACACAGCTGATAGTATTCAGATTCATCCAGGGCTTTGGAGCGGGTGCGGTACTTCCGATGGCAACGACGATAGTAGGGGATATTTATACGAAAGAAGAACGCGCCAAAATCCAAGGGTACTTATCCAGTGTTTGGGGGATTTCAGCAATCAGTGGCCCGCTTATCGGGGGAATTCTTGTTGAATATGTGAGCTGGCGTTATGTTTTTTGGGTGAACATCCCTCTTGGTCTCCTCGCCATTGCTGGACTCTGGCTCTTCTTGCATGAGAATATTGAAAAGAAAAAACCAATAATTGATTACGGTGGAGCTGCGTTACTTGTATTATCCGTTTCTTCCTTGATGATCGTGTTAGTAGAAGGTGGTGTCCGCCTCCCATGGAACTCCTGGCAGACGATTTTACTCGTCAATATATCGGTCATGTCACTTGCCGTGTTTATCTATCATGAGATGAGGACGCCGCAGCCTATGATGCCTTTTGATTTATGGAAGGTCCGCTCCATTCTGGTAGCGAATATGGTTTCACTGACAACCGGAATCATGCTGATCGGTATTTCAAGCTTTCTGCCTGCTTTTGTTCAAGGGGTCATGGAAAGAAGCGCTACAGTTGCTGGCTTTACGCTTACGGCTATGTCGATTGGATGGCCGATTTCCGCCACAATCGCCGGCCGTCTATTATTAAAAGCCGGCTACTTCATCACTTCGTTGATCGGGGGGATTTCTCTAATAGTGGGAGCATCTTTCTTTGTGTTTATGCAACCCTCCTTTGGACCATTATGGGCAGCAGGTGGATCCTTCTTTATCGGAGTCGGGATGGGATTATCTTCTACAGCCTTTATCGTTTCCATCCAATCCAATGTTGAATGGAAGGTAAGGGGAATAGCGACTGCAACGAATATGTTTATGAGGAATCTGGGAACGACCATTGGAGCTGCCCTGCTTGGAGGAATCCTCAACAGCAGGTTGAAGGATTATCTCCAAAAGTCTGAAGCAGACAATGAATTGTCCCTTGATGGAGTAAATGCTTTATTAAGCGAGTCAGAAAGAGCAAGTCTATCCCCAGGAATACTACAGACTCTTCAGGATGGGTTAACGTCTTCGCTTCACACCGTTTATCTTGTAGTACTTATCTTTGCTATAGTAAGTTTTATTGGGATCATGTTTCTGCCCAAAGATAGAGGTTTAAAGGAATAGGCGCATTCCCACTTGTAAAATTAAAATGAAAGTAATGATATTTAATAAAATCCCTGCTTGTTTAATGGAAACCTTCGAAGCTAATCTGACAGACAGCTGAGCCCCGATCAGTGCACCTAAGGCAAATGGGATTGCAGTCATCCAGTCGACATGGCCATTGCTGACATACATAATGAAAGCGCCTAGGCAGCTGACAAAGGTTTGAAATCTTGTCAACGCTACGGTCTTTAGATAATTTAGACCGTGCATCAAGTGAGTGTACATGATGAGCGTCGCCTGGCCGGGTCCGAATAAACCGTCATACATACTGATCAAGAAAAGTTTCCCTGACGGGAGCGTGTAATTTTCTTTTTTTCTTTCAGGCTGGAATCCTTTCAACAAGCTTAAGAGCAGGGCCAGTAATAAAAAGAAAAAAGCCATCCATTCGAGGACTGCCGGATTTATTTTGTCAGCAAGAAACGCACCAAGGATGCCCCCTGCCAATGCAAGTGGAATGATGGGGAGGCACTCCTTTAGGGTCACTTTCCGGTCTTTAAGCAAATAAACAAAGCTTGAAGATGAACTGATGATATTAGAGAATTTAGCAGTAGCAATACTTGTGTGAACGGGGATGCCGAGGAGCAGCATCATCGGCATTCCGATCAACCCCCCGCTCCCTGCCAGAGTACCCACAAATGCAACAGTCATCCCAGTTATAAACAAAAGCACTTCCAATTTTCTTCACCTCGCCGATCTTTGATACTTACAGTGTATTCCATATTATCTGATAATGAAATATTATTTATTTTAAGATATAATATAAGAAAAACTTATGAGGTTGTTATATGGCATTTACTGAATATCAATTATTACAAGTCTTAGCACAAGAAATGAATATGCGTAAGGCAGCTGAAAGGCTTTTTGTTTCTCAGCCTGCATTATCACAACGGCTGCAAAATATAGAAAAAGAATGGGGAACCAAACTTTTTCTACGTTCACAAAAAGGGCTGTCTTTGACACCGGCAGGGGAGCTTGTCGTCAAATTAGCGGATGAAATGCTCGGGAGACAAGAGATGGTAAAAGAACAAATCCAAGCAATGGAAAATGAAGTCCACGGTACTTTGAAAATTGCCTGTGCTTCAATTGTGGGACAGAATTGGCTCCCAAAAGTGCTGAAGCGCTTTGTCGAAACTTACCCCCACGCTAAAATTTCACTTATGACGGGATGGAGCAGCGAAATCCTGAAAGCCATCTATGAAGATGAAGTCCATATCGGGATCATCCGGGGTACACCGGACTGGAAAGGGCCGAAACATCATTTATTTCAAGATACGTTGTATCTAGTCGATCGTGAAATTCAATCGATCGAAGAAGTGATGAAAACAGACAGGCCGTTCATTCAATTTAAAAGTGACTCTAATTATTATCAGGAAATTCAGGAATGGTGGCACCGACAATTTCAAACGACCCCTAAGCGTACAATCGTCGTTGACCAAATCGAGACGTGCAAACAAATGACGCTGAATGGAATAGGCTATGCCATCCTGCCCGCAATCACCTTGAATGGAATGGAAGAGAATATTTATAAGCTTCCGTTGGTCGATGAACATGACACACTTATCCACCGCGATACTTGGCTGCTTGGGTATGAGTCTGCCTTTCAACTCAGGCAAGTCGATGCTTTTGTTAATGTTGTAAAAGAATTCCTTGATGGAAATTCTGTATAATCAGGATTTTTTGGTTGTCTTCTACCCTTTAATTTGATAAAGTAAATCAAGAAAGAATCTGAATTTATACATAATTTTGGAGGGAAAAGCATGAAAATGATGGACGCGAACGAGATTATCTCTTTTATTCAAAATAGTACGAAATCAACACCTGTAAAGGTTTATGTAAAAGGGCAATTGGAAGGGATCGACTTTGGATCTTCTTCACAAGCTTTCATTGAAGGGAGTACCGGCGTTGTTTTCGGAGAGTGGAACGAACTCTCGAAGGTGCTGGAAGAAAACAGTGAAAAAATTGAAGACTATGTTCTGGAAAATGACCGCAGAAACTCTGCAATTCCTCTATTGGATCTTAAAGGTGTTAAAGCCCGCATCGAACCAGGCGCAATCATCAGAGATCAAGTGGAAATCGGTGAAAACTGTGTAATCATGATGGGTTCTGTCATCAATATCGGTTCGGTCGTAGGTGCAGGTACAATGATCGATATGAACGTGGTTCTTGGCGGACGTGCAACTGTAGGGAAGAACTGTCATATTGGTGCAGGCGCTGTACTCGCAGGTGTCATTGAGCCTCCTTCCGCAAAACCGGTCATTATCGAGGACGACGTCGTGATTGGTGCGAACGCTGTTGTATTGGAAGGCGTAACGGTAGGAAAAGGCTCAGTTGTTGCAGCAGGAGCGGTAGTCGTCGATGATGTACCTCCATACACTGTAGTGGCAGGTACACCAGCTAAGAAGCTTAAAGACATTGATGAAAAAACAAAATCAAAAACCGAAATCAAGCAGGAGCTTCGCCAGCTTTAATTTAAAGGTGGTAAATAACAAACTTTACGAAAAGATTCTACTATTATAACAATCTCATGAAAGAACGGACGGAAAGAAAAACCTTTCGTCTGTTCTTTTTGTATAGGGATAAGAGAGAAAGGCAGGGAGTGGCATAATGAGTGTAACAGATTTCAAAACAATCAGAAGAGATCTCCACAAGATCCCTGAACTCGGATTTCAGGAATATAAGACACAAAAGTATTTGATAGATTACATTACAGGTCTGCCGGCACATAGATATGAAATGAAAAAATGGAAGACCGGATTGTTTGTAAAAGTAGCGGGAACAAATCCGTCAAGAACCATCGGCTACCGTGCTGATATTGATGGGTTGCCCATAAAAGAAGAAACAGGGTTGGAATTCTGTTCCGATCACTCTGGAAAAATGCATGCATGCGGTCACGATTTTCATATGTCGATTGCACTCGGGGTCCTGACATATTTTGTTGAGAAGCCCATTGAAGATGACCTATTGTTTATTTTTCAGCCTGCAGAGGAAGGACCGGGCGGAGCGAAACCTATGCTTGAAAGTGACGAGATGAAGCAGTGGATGCCTGATGCCATTTTCGCTCTCCATATAGCCCCTGAATATGAGGTCGGGACGGTTGCAATCAAGGAAGGTCTCTTATTTGCCAATACATCTGAGCTGTTTCTCAAGTTCAAAGGAAAAGGCGGCCACGCAGCTTATCCCCACCAGACAAAAGATATGATCGTAGCTGCTTCATATTTTGTGACTCAGCTTCAGTCCATTGTATCAAGGAATGTCGATCCATTGGACAGCGCAGTCATCACGATCGGCAAGATGGAAAGCGGTACAGTTCAAAACATCATTGCTGAAACCGCCACATTGGAGGGAACGATCCGCACACTCTCTCCCGAATCGATGAAGAGTGTGAAAACCAGATTGGAAGCATTGATTCAAGGAATGAAAATAAGTTACGACTGTGACGTTGAAGTTGATTATGGCAGTATGTATCAGCAGGTATACAATGATCCGGAATGGACGAGAGACTTCATTTCATTTGTAGAGGCATCCGACGACAGTAATCTAGTTATTTGTAAAGAGGCCATGACAGGAGAGGATTTTGGTTACATGCTGGAGGAAATTCCGGGATTCATGTTTTGGCTGGGAGTGAATTCCCCTTATGGACTGCATCATTCTAAATTGAATCCGGAGGAAGAAGCAATCGATTATGCGATATCTATCATTACAGAGTACTTTGAGTCTTTGAATGTTAAGAAAGAATAGTAAAAGGGCCGGCACCAAATAAATGGAGCCGGCCGTTTCTCACTTCATTACTGATCTTTCTTTTCGATATAGACCTGATGTGGGAAAGGAATTTCAATCCCGTTTTGGTCAAGGGCTTCTTTTAAGGCTTTGCGAAGCTTTCTTTCCACTCCCCACTGTTCCATATTCTTTGTCTTGCCGATAATGCGAAGAACCACGTCAGAAGCACCGAGGGTCTGAACCCCGATCACATTAGGACCTTCAACAATGTTGTCGTCCTCCTGAGCAATCTGGTCGCAAACCTGTTGGAGCACAACGATAGCTTTGTCGATATCATCATCATAAGAGATTCCAATATCTACAAGGGCACGCATATTTCCTCTTGAGTGATTACTTACACTGGTGATTTCCCTGTTCGGGACATAATGGAGCGTTCCATCAAATCCACGGATATGAGTAGTGCGAAGTCCAACCTCTTCTACAATACCTGAGAAATTCCCGGTGGAAACGTAGTCGCCAACATCCACTTGTTTTTCTAATAGAATGAAAAAACCTGTCACAACATCACTGACAAGCCCCTGGGCACCGAATCCGACTGCAAGACCAATGATGCCGGCACCAGCCAGGATAGCTGTTACCTGGATACCGAAGATTTGTAAAATTGTTACGAAGAAGATAAAAATCAGAACGTATCCAACTATATTTTTACTAAGGCTTTGAAGCGTCTGTGCCCTGCCGGCAGAAACGTCATTTCTCTTGCTGTACTTATCAAATATTCTTTCGAGCACTTTGTTTGCTGCCCCTTTTACTACTATGAAAGCAATCCAGATTGCTAAAACCTGTAAAGCACCGATTCCAATCGTGACAAGTAACCCGCCCCAATTGAAATTGGCGATCTTATCGCCTAATACATTCAGTCCAACTATGTAATTCAAGCAAAACATCCTTTCTGATAAAGTAATGAACCTTTATAGTATATACATTGCTATAAGGGTTATGTCAAAGAAGAAATCTGTAAAATGCATATTGTTTTATTCCCCTGTTTAAAAATGGTAAACTCTAATCATGTACTCGGATATTGATTTTTTTACTTGTTAAAGTGACTAAATCTTTATTAAATAGGGAAAAACAATTAAGGGATTGACTTCATAGATTATAATCATTTTAAAATTAAATTCATTATAATCTACCGTTGACTGGGCAAAACTAATCCCTTATAATGAAAATTGTGATTCAGAAAGGACAGGCTTTTAGCCGACGCCTTTCTCAAAATTTTATCAAAAACTCATTGGAGGGATTTTTACATGGCAGAACGCATGGTAGGTAAACAAGCGCCACGTTTTGAAATGGACGCTGTAATGCCAAACAAAGAATTTGGTAAGGTATCTCTTGAAGAAAATATGAAAAACGATAAATGGACAGTATTGTTCTTCTACCCAATGGACTTCACTTTCGTGTGTCCAACTGAAATTACAGCAATGTCAGACCGTTACGATGAGTTCGAAGATTTAGATGCAGAAGTTATCGGTGTTTCTACAGACACTATCCATACACACTTAGCCTGGATTAACACTGACCGTAAAGAAAACGGTCTTGGTGAGTTAAGATATCCGCTTGCTGCGGACACTAACCACAGTATTTCCAAGGAATACGGTGTATTAATTGAAGATGAGGGTGTAGCTCTTCGCGGACTATACATCATCAGTCCTGAAGGTGAACTTCAATATCAAGTAGTATTCCACAACAACATCGGCCGTGACGTTGAAGAAACACTGCGTGTTCTTCAAGCGCTTCAAACAGGCGGACTTTGCCCGGCTAACTGGAAACCAGGTCAAAAAACTTTATAATATCCAAATGAATAAAGGCCTAACCGTTTGTTAGGCCTTTTTCTTATCCTGGTGGATCATTTATTGAGTAATGATTACCAATTAATATAATTTTTAAAATAACTGGAGGTTAGATCATGAAACTTCGTGAACCAATGCCTGAACTAAACGGTGCGACTGAATGGTTAAATGGTGAAGTAACGAAACAAGATCTTATCGGGGAAAAGCCGACACTTATTCATTTCTGGTCTGTCAGCTGTCACCTATGTAAGGAAGCAATGCCTCAAGTCAATGAGTTCCGTGATAAATACAATGACAAGCTGAATGTAATGGCCGTTCATATGCCGCGTTCCGAAGATGATTTAAATATGGAAGACATCAAAAAGGTAGCGGCTGAACATGATATTACACAGCCTATTTTCGTGGACAGTGAGCATAAACTGACAGATGCTTTTGACAATCAATATGTCCCTGCATATTATGTGTTCGATAAAGATGGAAACCTCCGTCATTTCCAAGCAGGCGGAAGCGGCATGAAAATGCTTGAAAAGCGGGTCAACAGAGTACTCGGCGAGATGGAAAAAAGCGAATAATCCTGCAAATTACGCAGAATGGATCGGTCATTAGACCGATCTTTTTTTGTTTTTTTCTTTTTAAAATAGGTTTGAACAGAAAAATAAAAAACAATTCACAAAAAAGTAAAAAATTCTAAAAAAAGGGTAGATAAATATTTCGAAACCCGATATATTTAATAATACGTCGTTTTTTAAGCACCAAGGGAAGGGAGAGGTATTATGGAAACATTCAAAAAATTAAAAGCCTATTATTGGCCCTATAAGAAATACTTTTTTATCTCAATGTTTTTCCTGCTGTTTGTAACCGGTATCACCGTCGTGTACCCGGTCATCCTTCAGAAAACCATTGATGATGTGATTTTGCAAGGTAACTATCAATGGATTCCTTATCTGGCATTTGGTTTTGTCGGCATCATGATACTAAAAGGAATCACCACATTCGTTCAGCAGTACTGCGGAGATTTATTTGGAATCACTTCCGTGTACAGGCTGAGAAATGAGCTGTATGAAAAGCTGCAATTCCTTCCATTCAGTTATTATGACAATGCAAAGACCGGCGACTTAATGTCACGTTTGACTGCCGATGTAGAAGCATTCCGCTTTTTCTTATCATTCGGTTTTACAGAACTTTTACGTTTCTTCTTATTAATCACCGTCAGCTTCGGAGTCATGTTTTATTATTCTCCTTCTCTGACATTCGTGACACTTGTGACGCTGCCATTTCTGGCTATTACCGTCTATAAATTTGATAAAGCAGTGCATCCCGCTTTCAGAGGGATCCGTAAATCCTTCGGTAAATTGAATACCAATGTCCAGGAAAATATCAGCGGTATCAATACTGTCAAATCGCTGTCACGGGAAGAGTTCCAAATCAATAAATTCAACACATCAAATGGAGATTATAAAGATAAGTATCTGTTCACATCGGACATATGGGCTAAATACTTTCCATTAATGGAGTTCCTCGGAAATGCCAGTGTCGTCACGCTCCTTGCATACGGTGGCTACCTGGTCATGAATGGGAATCTTCAGCCAGGTGAACTTGTTGCGTTTTACAGCTTGGTTTGGTATATCATCTGGCCGATCATGAACCTCGGTTTCACCATCAATTTATTCTCTCAATCAAAAGCTTCAGGGGAACGATTATTGGAAATCCTTGAAGTGGATGAAAAAATCAAGGATCATGATGCAGTTGTCCATGTTGACAGGATGAAAGGCGAAGTACAGTTTAATCAGGTATCTTTAAACTACACAGAACACGATGAAGCTGCATTGGAGGATATATCCTTTAAAGCAGAAAGCGGGAAAGTCATCGGACTGATCGGTAGTACAGGATCAGGAAAAACGAGCATAACTCAATTGATGACACGCTTCTATGAACCGACTCAAGGAGAAATCCTCATCGACGGGAAAGCGTTATGTGATTATTCATTAAAATCCCTTCGGAAAAATATCGGGGTTGTTCTTCAAGAATCCTTCCTGTTTTCTTCTACTATTAAGGCCAACATTTCATACGGCCGTCCTGAAGCAACGATGGAAGAAATTATTGAAGCTGCAAAGATGGCGCAGGCACACGACTTCATCACCGAGCTTCCAGATGGATATGATACAAAGCTTGGAGAGAGGGGACTTGGGCTTTCTGGAGGACAGAAGCAGCGAATTGCTATCGCTCGTGCACTCTGTACAAATCCATCCATTTTGATTCTTGACGATGCAACAAGTGCAGTAGATATGGAAACGGAATTCAGAATTCAAAAGGCGCTGAAAAATGCCATGTCCGACCGGACGACCTTCATCATTGCACATAGAATTTCCTCATTGAAACATGCAGACGAGATACTGGTCTTGGAAAATGGAAAGATTGTGGAGCGGGGTCTTCATGACTTCCTTCTCCAAAATAATGGACCTTATCAGCGCATTTACGACATACAATACAAAGATCAAAAAAAGATACTTCAAGCACAAGGAAGGTAGGTGAGGGGAATGAGTAAGAAATCTAAAGTCAATAAGAATGTCTTAAGCCGGTTTCATTATTCAACCGATCAGGTAATCGACAAGCCTTTTAACTGGGAACAGCTTTGGCGCTTACTAACTTATTTAAAACCGTATTCGAAAAAACTGCTTCCCCTTTCGATCATTACCGTTCTGGTCACGACCGCTATCCGGTTGATCATCCCTATTCTGATAGGGGTATACACCCTTGATAAAGCGATACGACAGAAAGATGGAACGCTCCTTTTTACACTGGTGGGCATTATCGCCGGACTCTATGTCATTAATTACATCGCCAACGTTCTCCGGATACGCTGGATGAACCAGCTGGGGCAAGGGGTCATTTATGATTTGAGGAAGCATCTGTTCAGTCATGTTCAGTGGCTCTCGCACCGCTTCTTCGATCAGCGCTCGGCCGGTTCGATCCTCGTTCGGATCATGAACGATATCAACTCCCTTCAGGAGCTATTTACGAATGGAGTCATCAATCTGCTGATGGACATCATCCTGCTTGCCGGGATCATTGTCATCTTATTCACGCTCAGTCCGGAACTTACATTGGCAGTCATGGTCATTTTGCCAATCATGTTCTTTATTTCCACCAGCCTGCGAAAAAATATCCGCAGGTCCTGGCAGGATGTGAGAATAAAGCAAGCAAAACTCAATTCTCATTTGAATGAGAGCATACAGGGGATTCGGGTTACTCAATCGTTTACCCAGGAAAAAGAAAACATGGCTTTCTTCGATGGTGTTAACATCGAAACGTTCGACAGCTGGAAAACAGCCACAAAGAAAAATGCCATGTTCAGGCCGATGGTTGAATTGACTAATGCAGTTGGGACAGCCGTATTGATCTGGTATGGAGCACACCTTATCCAAGGTGGATCTCTCCAGCTTGGGGAATTTGTTTCATTTGCCTTCTACCTGGGGATGTTCTGGGAGCCTATTTCTAGGCTTGGCCAGGTATACAATCAGCTGCTGATCGGGATGGCATCATCCGAGCGTATCTTTGAGTTTCTGGATGAACAGCCGATCGTCAATGAAAAGAAAGATGCTATCGAGTTGAACGATATCAAAGGAAGAATCCAATTTGAGAATGTTGAATTCTCCTATGATGATAAGAGAAAAGCGTTAAAGAATATCGATCTGGAAATGAAGGAAGGCCAGACCGTCGCATTGGTCGGTCACACAGGCTCCGGGAAAACAACCATCGCTAATTTGATCAGCCGTTTTTACGATCCTACAAAAGGCGAAGTGAAAATAGACGGCGTCAATTTACGTGAGGTAACAGTCTCTAGCTTGCGAAGCCAAATCAGCATCGTCCTGCAGGATACATTCATCTTCTCGGGAACCATCAAGGATAACATCCGTTTCGGACGACCGGATGCTTCGGATGAAGAAGTAAGAGCGGCTGCCGAAGCCATTGGAGCGAACGAATTCATCGAGAAACTCTCAGAAGGCTACGATACCGAGGTTGAAGAAAGAGGAAACGTCTTATCCGTTGGCGAAAGACAGCTATTGTCATTTGCCCGCGCGCTGCTCGCTAATCCGCGCATCATCATTTTAGATGAAGCCACAGCTTCCATCGACACAGAAACTGAAGTCAAGATTCAAAACGCCTTGAAAAAATTGCTGGCGGGACGCACAGCGATCATCATTGCACACCGTCTCTCTACCATCCGTGAATCGGATAACATCTTTGTACTGGAACACGGAAAGATCAAGGAATCCGGAAATCATGATGAACTCATGGATCAGGAAGGCGATTATTATGAATTGGTAAAATCGCAGTTTAAGATGTTGGAGGCTATGTAGGATTGAGTTTGTGGTTGTGTTGAGTTTTTTGATTTGAGATTTGGGAAGGGCCCTGCACTTGGTGTGCAGGGCTTTTTGTTTTTGAGAGGGCTTTTGGAGATGGAGGAGGGGCGGGGTGGGTGCGAAATTTGGCGAAATATGAAGAATTGTCGGTAAATGGGAGGTTTTTGTTGATATATCCGGAAAAACGTTGATATAAATTTTTTCTCGTTGATAATTCACTAATAACGTTGGTAAACTATAATTTATCGTTGATAACCTCCTGCTTACTGATCAAACACTCGCTTAAATACACGAATCTATTTTAGAACTGGACGTTTTATAATTAGGCCGCCTTAATCAGGCGGATTTTCAAATTTAATAACAAGAATGAAAACATTTTCGAAGAAAATAAAGGGTTTTATCTGGTAAATGTAGAATGGAAAACAAGTGAGAAAGAACAAAAGTAATCCGAGGAGTGAAAAATTGATACTGAGAGAACGACCCGTCCCCGAAATAATTAAATTTCACGAAGCTTCATTAAAAAGATTACCACCCCTTTCCGACTTTCGCCCCCAAATTAAGGAATCCTTGTTAAAAGCATGGGCTGGCTACCATGGTGAATGTAAAGTAGAT
Source organism: Rossellomorea sp. ABR4_012 (assembly GCF_056159545.1). Taxonomy (NCBI): domain Bacteria; kingdom Bacillati; phylum Bacillota; class Bacilli; order Caryophanales; family Bacillaceae; genus Rossellomorea; species Rossellomorea sp. ABR4_012. The sequence goes on along the minus strand of NZ_JBSWVK010000005.1, from coordinate 127,397 downwards.
CGATTGTTAAGCATCATCGACAACAAGGAGATGCATATCATTAATGATCTGTGCTTAAAAATAGGCAATACCTATATTCAAATAGATACATTAATTCTCACAAAATATTTAGCTCTGATTCTCGAAATCAAGAATATATCTGGCCATGTTGAATTTTCCCTGGAGTTTGGTCAGATACAGAGAACGCTAAATGGTGAGATAACAGCTTTTCCAAGTCCGGTAGCACAGTGTAAAAAATACAGGATTCATTTGATAAACTGGTTTAAAAAAATGAAACTGCCTGATATCCCAATAGAGTATTTAGTGGTTTTTACGAATTCTTCATCGCTTTTGACTGCTTCTCCATTAGACACTGAAGTACTTGATAAAGTGTTAAGAATTGAAAACCTGCTCCCAAAAATTCAACATTTGATGAAGATCTTCGACACTCCCCATCTTGAAGAAAAAGAATTGAAACGCACTTCAAAATTACTCCTGAAGGAGCACCATCCATATCCTATGAAAAAATTCCAAATTGATTACATGAAAGGAATACAGTGTTCAAAGTGTGAAGAGTTTTCCATGATCAGAAGAAAGGCTTCCTGACTTTGTGTAAAATGCAGCTCATTTGATAAAAAAGTTCATGTGCAAGCGATCAATGATTATTTCTTGCTTATTGGGCCAACTATTACAAATCAAGAAGCAAGAGATTTCCTTAACATTTCATCGCCCCGACACGCACATTATTTACTGCAATCCATGTCTTTAAATCAATTCGGTACCGGGAAAGGGACAACTTATTCCTGTCCGAAGTAGTTTTCCATCTGAAACCCCTGATGTGGTGGCAACGTTCCATCCATAAGCATATCCCTTGCCTCACCCCTCACCAACCATATAAACTATAACCAAACAAAAAGTTTGTGAAAAACGTCACAAAATATTCATGTTCAACACATCACAAACTACTCAATAGGTTTTATAATAGCCTTTAAGTGATAAATAGTAAGTATTCGTTATTAATTGGTAGGGGGATTAATGAAATGGTTTTAGACAGTGTGATATTGAGTAGAATGCTTACATCCACGACCCTTGCGTTTCATATTATATTTGCGACGATTGGTGTGGGTGTGCCAATTATGATATCGATTGCTGAGTTTGTGGGGATCAAGCGTAATGATCCTCATTATATTTTACTTGCAAGAAGATGGGCGAGAGGGTTTACGATTACCGTTGCTGTAGGGGTTGTTACGGGTACTGCGATAGGGCTGCAGTTATCCATGCTATGGCCGGCTTTCATGCAGGTGGCCGGACAGGTGATCGCACTTCCTCTGTTTATGGAGACATTTGCGTTTTTCTTTGAGGCTATCTTTCTAGGAATCTATTTATATACGTGGGACCGCTTCAAGTATAAGTGGATTCACTGGCTGTTGACGATTCCCGTCATGATCGGGTCTTCTGCTTCAGCTTTGTTTATTACGACGGTGAATGGGTTCATGAATACTCCGCAGGGCTTTGAGCTGAGTGATGGGAAAGCGATCAATATTGATCCGATTGCAGCCATGCTGAATCCTGCGACGCCAACAAAGGTGTTCCATGTACTGACGACAGCTTATTTGACTTCAGCTTTGATACTGGCAGGTATTACGGCTTTTGCGATTTTAAAGAAAAAGGGTAGCGAGTATCATCGCAAGGCTCTCCGTTTAACGATGGTATCAGCGCTTATCTTTGCATTTGCGACAGCCCTGGCAGGGGATTTGTCTGCAAAGTTCCTGGCAGAGCACCAGCCTGAAAAACTCGCTGCTGCCGAGTGGCATTTCGAAACTGAGAAAAACGCCGATCTGATTGTATTCGGTACGCTGGATGAAAATAATGAGGTTCATAATGAAATTAGGCTTCCCGGTTTTCTGAGCTTTTTAGCCGGCAGCTCATTCGATCATGAAGTCATCGGATTAAACGAGACACCGGAAGATGAAAGGCCGCCATTATGGATTCATTATTTGTTTGATCTGATGGTATCGATTGGATTCTACAGTATCTTCATTTCAGGGGTGTTCATTCTTTTCTGGAAATGGAAGAAACGGAACGAATGGAACAAGCCGCTATTATGGGGGATTGTTGCAAGTGGTCCGCTGGCTATGCTTGCAATCGAATTCGGCTGGATCTATGCAGAGGTAGGGCGCCAGCCGTGGATCCTGAGAGGATACATGAAGGTTGCGGATGCTGCCACTAAAGCAGATGGTGTCGGCTTGACGTTTGTGATGTTTGTTGCTCTATACGTTCTGCTCGGGATTTTATGTGTAGTCGTGTTAATCAAGATGTTCAAGAATAAACCGGCAGAAGCTGAGTTGGAACAGCGTTTTCCTAAACGTACTGCATAATTACGCCAGCCCCTTTTATCAATAAGCTGTTTGCTAATAGAAGTGTTGCTTTTCGATAGAAGGGGGTTGTCTGTTTTAACGTAAGGTTTATGAGGGAGGTATGGCTATGAGTTTGGAAATAGTGGGGATTACGGTTTTATGGATCTTCCTTTATGGTTATCTGATTGTGGCATCGATTGATTTCGGGGCCGGTTTCTTTGCTTTTTATGGAAGGTTGAAAAATAAGGAGCATACGTTGAATGTGTTGATCAGCCGCTACTTGTCCCCTGTATGGGAAGTGACAAATGTTTTCTTTGTGTTCTTTTTCGTGGGGCTTGTCGGTTTTTTCCCTGATGCAGCTTATTACTATGGAACAGCATTGCTGATACCAGGGAGTATTGCCATCATACTGCTTGCCATTCGAGGGAGCTTTTATGCATTCAATAATTATGGGTCCAAGGAAAATATCGTTTACCTTTTTCTTTACGGGGCTACCGGGTTATTGATTCCGGCTTCTTTATCAACGGCTTTGACGATTTCTGAAGGAGGATTCCTCAAAGTGACTGACGGGAATGTTACATTCCTGGCAGGGGAATTGTTTACAAGTCCTTATTCTTGGAGCGTGGTGGTTCTGTCCATTGTATCTGTATTGTTTATCAGTGCAGCCTTTTTGACTTATTATGCAGATAGGGCAGGAGATATGGATTCACGGGAAGTACTTAGAAAGTTTTCATTATTTTGGAGCCCGCCAACTATATTAGCGAGTTTTTTAGTATTTGTCGGACTAAGGGAGCACAATCAAGAACATTTTATGAATGCCCTTGATATTTGGTGGATGTTCGGGCTTTCGTTAGGAAGCTTTTTGGCAGCGTCTTTCCTGATTTACAAACGCAAGAAATTCGGAACGGCTTTTGTATTGGTGATGCTTCAGTTCTTCTTTGCATTCTTTGGATATGGCGCATCCCATTTGCCATATATCCTGAAGCCGTATATAACGATTGAATCGAGTGTCACCAATCCGACAATGGGTATGGCCCTCGTGATTGCATTCGTTGCAGGTCTGCTGCTCTTGATACCGTCTTTGATTTTACTTATGAGATTATTTTTGTTTGATGCAGACTATGTAAAAGGTAGAAAGTGATCGAACTCTATTTGCAAGTTTGGTTACTTGTTAAAAGTACAACCTTTAACAGGATCCCTACTTTCAGGAATGGACGAAAGCGAAAAATCATGTGCACCTTCATGATTTTTCGCTTTTTTATTATACAAAATCGATATCATGATAAACTTCATGCTAAAATATAGATATGAATGTTACTGGAATATCTGGGGGAATTTATTATGAAAAAAGAATTTGTAGTAATAGGTCTCGGCCGGTTCGGCGGAAGCATCGTTCGTTCTCTTACCGACCAGGGGATGGAAGTGATGGCCATCGATATGGATGAAGATAAAGTCAATGAATTTTCATCGATTGCTTCTCATGCCGTTGTGGCAGATTCGACGGATGAATCCGTTTTGAAAAGCCTGGGGATCAGAAACTTCGATCACGTGATCGTTGCGATCGGGGATGATATTCAGTCCAGTGTATTGACTACGCTCATGTTAAAAGAAATAGGTGTAAAAAAGATTACCGTAAAAGCACAGAACGATTACCATGAAAAAGTCCTTAGAAAAATAGGGGCAAATCAGGTCGTCCATCCAGAACGCGACATGGGGAGAAGAATCGCTCATAATATCATATCCAACAACGTACTGGATTACCTTGAGCTTTCTGATGAACATTCTATCGTGGAGATTGTCGCAAATGATCATTTGGCTGGAAATACGCTGATTGATCTCGACATCCGTGCCAAGTATGGGATCAATATAGTAGCCATTAAACGAGAACGGGACATTATCGTTTCCCCTCAGGCTGACGAACAGATCAGAGTGGGGGATATCTTGATCGTCATAGGTGCCGATACAGATATCAACCGATTTGAAAAGAAGGTTTTTTCCTTATAACCCATAAGAAAGGCTCAGAGTAGAGACTCTGAGCCTTTTAATTATACTTCCATGATGATTGGTAAAATCATTGGACGTCTTTTTGTTTTTTCATATAAGAATGGAGCCAGTGTGTCGGTGATTTCATTTTTGATTTCAGACCACTGTGAAGTCCTTCTTTCCAGAACTTTGTTTAAATGCTTCGAGATCAAATTCTGAGCTTCATTGATGAGATCACCGGATTCACGCATATAAACGAATCCTCTTGAAATTAAATCCGGACCGGAAGCAATCTTGAACTCTTTCATATCGATGCTTACGACTACGATGACAAGTCCTTCTTCAGAAAGGATGCGTCGGTCGCGCAATACAATATTTCCGATATCCCCGATTCCGCTTCCATCAATATATACATTTCCAGAAGGGATTTTACCTGCGACCTGGGCAGAATCACTGCTTAGCGCCAGTACCTCACCATTATCCATGATGAAGCAATTGCCTTCTTGCACTCCGCAATCGACTCCGATCTGCGCATGCATCTTCTGCATACGGAATTCACCGTGAATTGGCATGAAGAATGTCGGATTCATTAAGCGGAGCATCAGTTTCATTTCTTCCTGCCCGCCGTGACCTGAAGTATGAATATCATTTAAAGGACCGTGAATGACTTCAGCACCAGCACGATACAGCAGGTTGATGGTACGGTTAACACTGATCGTGTTCCCAGGGATAGGGGAAGAAGAAAATACGACAGTATCTCCAGGCTGTATTTGAATCTGGCGGTGTGTACCATTCGCTATTCTTGATAGTGCCGCCATAGGTTCACCTTGTGAACCGGTACATAATATGGCTACTTCATTGGCAGGTAAGCGGTTGATCTGGCCGTGATCAATAAATGTATCTTTAGGCGCTGTAATATATCCTAATTCCTGACCGATCGTAATGGCTGCTTCCATACTGCGTCCGAACACAGCAACTTTACGGTTATGGTAAACAGCTGCCTCAACTACTTGCTGCAGACGGTGGATGTTTGAAGCAAAGGTTGCAAAGATGACACGTCCGTCTACTTTGCGGAAGATATCATTGATGCTTTCACCGACTTTGCGTTCAGACATCGTGAAGTTTGGTACTTCGGCATTTGTACTGTCTGAAAGCAGGCAGAGAACGCCTTCCTTACCGATTTCAGCCATTTTGGCAAGGTTCGCGGGCTCGCCGACTGGTGTGAAATCGAATTTGAAGTCTCCTGTGTGAACGACATTCCCAGGTGGTGTTTTAACCACGATTCCATAAGAATCAGGAATACTGTGAGTCGTTCTGAAGAAAGTGACAGATGTTTTACGGAACTTGATGACGTCATCTTCTTTAATGACATTCAGCTTGGCATTCCTTAATAGACCATGTTCTTCCAGCTTATTTTTGATCAGGCCAAGAGCAAGCTTTCCTCCGTAAATCGGAATGTTCAATTCGCGAAGCAAGTAAGGAATTCCGCCGATATGATCTTCATGACCATGAGTGACAAATAGACCCTTAATTTTATCCGCGTTTTTCACAAGGTATGTGTAATCCGGGATTACATAGTCGATACCGAGCAATTCATCTTCAGGAAATTTAATTCCCGCGTCGATTAAAATGATTTCGTCTTGAAATTGTACGCCGTATGTGTTCTTACCGATTTCACCTAAACCGCCAAGGGCAAATACTGCGGTTTGGTCATTCTTTACAAATTTCATCTGTTTATTTCTCCAGCTCGAAAGAATGGTGGTTTTGTTCATACTCTAAAAAAGCGCCCTCTAGCTTCTGTACGAATTCAATGTTATAAGGTTGGTCTTTAAGTTTCTGGCGTACTTCTCTTTCTGATTCTGCTTCCATGTAAAGTGAATTTGTGCATTCGCGAACAGGCACTTCAGCTTTACTGTCTTGATAAAATACTTTGAAAATCATGTTTTTTCTCTCTCCTTATCCGTTTTCAAAAAATCTAACTTTCATCTATGATAAAAAAGTTATCAACTATGTCGATCAGGTAAGCGAAAGCCTGCCTGTCATAAAAGGAAAATATCCACTTTCTAAAGTGAAAACTCCTTAAGTCTTCAATTAATAAACAATAATAAAATGTAATCTACAATGATAATATTGATTATGTATGTTTTGATTATAAAGGATTCCCGGCAGTAAATAAAGTTTTACGAGGAACTCGGGTGAATTGCTATGATAAATTAAGAGAGGGACCGAAACCATAGGAGACGAATAAATGCTCGCTAATGGCCTCAGTCCCTAAACATATAACATTCTTTTTGTCTGCAAGAAACTAGTGTCAAAGGGAGTCAGTCTAAGCAATTGTTTTTCTTTTGAGAATATCTTTCCACTGTTTTAAAAGCTTCTTTCTTAGCTTCTTTAACATATGGCTCACTCCTTATCATTAGTTTACCGAGAATGTCCACTGAAGTAAAGGTGCAATCATGCTAACGTCTCTATTGTCTTACTTATAGTGTACGGAATTTATTGATTCTCTTACATGGATAAGTATGGTAATGGGATGAGGTTTGACAATTAAATTTGAAAGGTTTACGTTATAAAACGAATGAATCAGATATTCTTAATGGAAGCAAAAGGAGATCAGCGATGAAAAAAATAGTTTTCTTTGATATAGATGGTACACTGCTGGATCATGATAAAAAATTGCCTGATGCGACAAAAAAAGCTATAAAAACATTGCAGGCAAATGGGACGTATGTTGCCATTGCAACAGGCAGAGCACCTTTTATGTATGAGGGGTTAAGGGAAGAACTGGGGATCGAATCATTTGTCTCTTTTAACGGGCAATATGTCGTCTTTGAAAATCAGGTCATCTATACGAACCCGCTTAACGTTGAAAAGCTTGAAGAACTGCTTGAAGACAGTCATAGAAACGCACACCCTGTCGTACATCTGAATCATGAAACGATGAAGGCGAACCATAAGCATCATCGTTACATTGAAGAAAGCATGGGCAGCCTGAAGTTTCCTCATCCGGGTTATTCACCGGACTTCTATAAAGACCGTGACATTTATCAGTCGCTTTTATTCTGTCCTGCAGAAGAAGAAGGTTTTTACAGGGAAAAATACAGAGAATTCACTTTTATCCGCTGGCATCAATTCTCGATGGATATTCTCCCGGGTGGCGGATCAAAAGCTGAAGGAATCAAAAAGATGATCGATCGATTAGGATTTAAAATGGAAGATGTATATGCATTTGGAGACGGTCTTAATGATATCGAAATGCTTCAATCAGTGGGAACAGGGGTTGCGATGGGCAATGCTGTTACAGAAGTGCAAAAACATGCCAACATGATCACGAAGCCGGTCGACGAAGATGGAATATACTATGGATTAAAAGAACTTCAATTGATATAAAGCATGTCTGAACGGCAAAAGGACGCATTCACTACAAAGTGAATGCGTCCTTTTTTAATGCGCATCTTGTTATCCCAGTTTACGAGAATCTGGCTTAGTCATTCTATCTTTCAATGGCCAATGCACCGGGTATCGGTTCAAAAGGATTCTCTTCGTTAATATGATCGTAAAACATAATGCCGTTCAAATGATCGATTTCATGCTGGAAAACGATAGAAGGAAGTCCTTTCAACCTGAGTTTTACTTCTTCCCCATCAATATTCCATCCTTTTACCGTTACTCTTCTGTAGCGTGGAACGAATCCGGGAACCTGTCGATCAACCGATAGACATCCTTCACCGGAAGTCAGATATGCTTTTTCAACTGAATGACTGATAATCTTAGGATTGAATAGTGCATAGCTGTAAAGTGTACCTTTCTCGTCGACAACGTTTACAGCAAGCATTTTCTTGGAGACATTGATTTGAGGTGCTGCCAGTCCGATTCCCGGTCTGAGACCATATTTGCTTGCTACTTCGGGGTCCTGGCTGTTCACTACATACTCCAGCAGGCTTTTTAATATTTCCTTATCCTCTGCTGATGGAGGCAGAGATACTTCCTCTGCCACTTTTCGAAGGGTGGGATGGCCTTCGCGGATGATGTCTTTCATCGTAATCATTAAATCTTCCTCCTTACAACAATCAGCGGCGCTGTGTAATCAGACAGTGTTCGTACTTAGTAAGAATATATGTATTGACTCCTAATAAGATATACCAATATGCATAAAATAAGTCTAGCATTTTCTTATTAAAAAGTTAACAGAGCCTTTTATTTATGGAGGAATACTTTGCGGTCTATGTACATAGTTATGGATATAGGAGAATAGTCTAATCGACAAAATTTTCCACAGTTGTAAATCCCTATTGTCAAATGTTGTAGACGGAGATATAGTAGAAGATGTTATATAGTTAAGGGGGATCTAGTTGTGTCAAAAATTCGTTTTGCTTTCGTTTTAGGATCAGCCATTTTTATTCTCATGGGATGTATCGGAGGAGCTTCACCCCAAGAGAATATTTATAATGTTCTCGAAGAAACAGTAGCCAAGGAAGATCAATACGTTGAGGTACAGAAACCTCTCCAGGGTTTAGAAAAGAAAGAAAAAGAAATCTATAGCGAAATCATGGGCCTTGGTATGAAAGAATTCGATAAAATAGTAAAACTATCTGATGATGCTCTTAAAAATATTTCTGAACGGACAGAATATATCGAGAAAGAGCGTAAAGCTATGAAGGAAGCAAAAGAAAAGTTTTCTGGTTTGGATGAATTTATTTCAAAGTTAGAAGATGACAAGCTCAAAAATGAAGCTGGAAAATTGGAAGAGACGATGAAAGAACGATATCAGCTTCATAAAGAATTGACTGATTCATACTTAGATGCACTATCACAGGATAAAAAACTATATGAATTATTTAAAAAGAAAGAATTGACGATGGAGGAATTAGAAAAACAAATTACCTCCATTAATGAAGCATATGACAAGACTATTAAGCTGAATGAGGAATATAATACGAAAACTGAACAATTCAACAAACTTAAGCAAGGCTTTTATTCAACTGCCGGTCTAGAGGTAGAAGAAAAGGAATAAAAGGATAAAGGAAGAAAGGCTGCGGACAATCTGTTCCCCAGCCTTTCTTTTTTTTGCTCTTATTTCATGATTATAGATTCCACTTATATACTCAGAATCAAAACAACAGTCATTACTCTATAACAGATTGTCAAACATAGGTGGTTTATATATAACAGGTGTTTAAGTCTAACTAATACAGTTTTTTTGAAACAGGTTTTTGAACGATAAGGACTTTTAGAAATATATTGAAATTATAATACTTTGTCGTTGACGAGACGTTTTTTAATATTGTAAACTATGAAAGGTAGTTAAAGTTGTATTAGTGAAACTGTGAAACAGACTAATACAGAGAACCTAATATGCAAATATGGGTTTTCTTTCTTATTATTTGTGGAAAACTATCTATAATGTGATTCGCAAGTATTGTGGTAGGTCATACTGAATTTGGGTAATCTAAACTTTGTATGTAAAAAACCAAAATAAATGTATACAGAAAGGATAGGTGACTTCGATGGCTTCTAAATCAAAGAAGGCACAATTCGATGCAGTTAAAACGCTCGAGCAGATTGAAGACAAGTTTGAAATGTTTCAAATTTTAAACGAAGAAGGCGAAGTAGTAAACGAAGACGCAATGCCGGAAATTTCCGATGAGGATCTTCAGGAATTAATGCGCCGCATGGTTTACACTCGTATTCTTGATCAAAGATCAATTTCCCTGAATCGTCAAGGACGTTTAGGTTTCTACGCACCAACAGCAGGGCAGGAAGCTTCACAAATTGCTTCTCATTTTGCACTGGAGAAAGAGGACTGGATTCTTCCAGGATACCGTGATGTACCGCAAATCGTGTGGCATGGTCTTCCGTTATACCAAGCTTTCTTATTCTCCCGTGGACACTTCAAAGGCAACCAGCCTCCTGAAGGTGTAAATGTATTATCTCCACAGATCATCATCGGGGCTCAATACATTCAGACAGCTGGGGTGGCTTTAGGTCTTAAGAAGCGCGGAAAGAAAGCAGTTGCGATTACTTATACAGGTGACGGCGGTTCTTCACAGGGTGACTTCTATGAAGGAATCAACTTTGCAGGTGCTTATTCTGCTCCGGCAATTTTCGTCGTGCAAAACAACCAATTCGCAATTTCTACACCTCGAGACAAGCAGACTGCAGGTAAAACGATCGCTCAGAAAGCAGTTGCTGCAGGGATCCCAGGTATCTTAGTGGATGGAATGGATCCATTGGCAGTTTACGTTGCTACTCGTGAAGCAAGAGAACGTGCTGTGAACGGTGAAGGACCTTCTCTAATTGAAACAATGTGTTACCGTTATGGTCCTCATACAATGGCTGGGGATGACCCAACTCGTTACCGTACTTCTGAAATGGATACTGACTGGGAGAAGAAAGATCCATTGGTACGTTTCCGTAAGTTCCTTGAAGAAAAAGGGCTATGGAGCGAAGAGAAAGAAAATGAAGTAATCGAAGAAGCGAAAGAAGATATTAAACAAGCAATTAAAAAAGCTGATGGAGAGCCAAAACAAAAAGTTACTGATTTCATCAATAACATGTTCGAAGAGCTTCCATATAACTTAAAAGAACAGTTGGAAATTTACAAAGAAAAGGAGTCGAAATAAGCCATGGCGCAAATGACAATGATTCAAGCGATCACTGATGCACTGCGCACAGAACTGCGTAACAACGAAGACGTACTAGTTTTTGGTGAAGACGTAGGTCTAAACGGCGGTGTATTCCGTGCAACGGAAGGACTTCAAAAAGAATTCGGCGAAGACCGCGTATTCGATACACCTCTTGCAGAATCCGGAATCGGTGGTTTAGCGATCGGACTAGCATTAGAAGGATTCCGTCCAGTTCCTGAAATTCAATTCTTTGGATTCGTATACGAAGTGATGGATTCCATCTCTGGACAAATGGCACGTATGCGTTACCGTTCAGGCGGAACATATACTGCACCAATCACAGTTCGTTCACCATTCGGTGGAGGGGTACATACTCCTGAGCTTCACGCTGACAGCTTAGAAGGATTAATGGCCCAACAGCCAGGCCTTAAAGTGGTCATTCCTTCAACACCTTATGATGCAAAGGGATTATTAATTTCATCTATTCGAGATAACGACCCGGTTATCTTCCTTGAGCACATGAAATTATACCGCTCTTTCCGTCAAGAGGTACCTGAAGAGGAATACACAATCGAACTAGGGAAGGCGGAAGTGAAGCGCGAAGGTAAAGACCTATCCATCATCACTTACGGTGCAATGGTTCACGAATCTATCAAAGCTGCTGAAGAACTTGAAAAAGAAGGATATTCAGTAGAGGTTGTAGACCTGCGTACTGTCAGCCCGCTTGATATCGACACAATCATGGCTTCTGTTGAGAAGACAAACCGTGCAATCGTCGTTCAGGAAGCACAAAAGCAAGCGGGAATCGCTGCAAATGTCGTTGCTGAAATCAATGACCGTGCAATCCTGAGCCTTGAAGCTCCAGTACTTCGAGTAGCAGCGCCAGATACAGTTTACTCATTCTCTCAAGCAGAGCCTGTATGGCTTCCTAACCATAAAGATGTTATCGAGACTGCTAAGAAAGTACTTGAATTTTAATTGATTTACATGTGAAAACAGAAGGGGTCATTCCCTTCTCTTTTCCCATTTAAGCAGAGAAATCAGACAGATAAAGATATAAAAACATTCATCTATATTATTATTCAATACAGGAGGTAGAATCCATGTCTTTCGAATTCAAATTACCGGACATTGGTGAAGGTATTCATGAAGGTGAAATCGTAAAATGGTTTGTTAAACCTGGCGATAAAGTAGAAGAAGACGATGTACTATGTGAAGTCCAAAATGATAAAGCAGTAGTTGAAATTCCATCTCCAGTAGCTGGAACAGTCGAGGATCTTCTAGTTGATGAAGGGACTGTAGCAGTTGTAGGGGATACATTGATTAAATTTGATGCGCCAGGCTATGAAGACCTTCAATTTAAAGGAAGCGACAGCGACAGCGGTAAGAAAGAAGAAGCTAAAGCGGAAGAAAAAACGGAAGGTCAGGTTCAAAGTACAGCTGAACAAGGCCAAGATGTTGACAAAGACGCTTCCCCTGAAGCTGAAGAAGAAAAAACGGAAGGTACAGCAAATGCTGATGTTGAAGTTGATCCAAACAAACGCGTCATTGCTATGCCGTCAGTCCGTAAATATGCAAGGGAAAATGGCGTTGAAATCCGTCAAGTTTCCGGTTCCGGGAAAAACGGCCGTGTAATGAAAGAAGATATCGATTCATTCTTAAGCGGAGGCGGAGCAAAAGCTGAAGCCCCAGCGGCAGAAGCAAAAGAAGAAAATGCGCCTGCTAAAGAGGAAGCAAAAGCAGCTGCACCTAAAGCTCCAGAAGGCGACTTCCCAGAAACTCGCGAGAAGATGAGCGGAATGCGTAAAGCGATCGCAAAAGCGATGGTAAACTCTAAACACACTGCTCCACACGTGACGTTAATGGATGAAGTGGATGTAACGAAGCTATGGGCTCACCGTAAGAAATTCAAAGAGGTTGCTGCTGAAAAAGGAGTTAAACTTACTTTCTTACCGTACATCGTAAAAGCTCTGACAAGCGCACTGCGTGAGTTCCCTGCATTAAATACGTCAATCGATGATTCTACAAGCGAAATCGTCCAAAAACATTACTACAATATCGGTATCGCTGCAGACACAGACAAAGGTCTATTAGTACCGGTTGTGAAAAATGCAGACCGCAAATCAATGTTCTCGATTTCTAATGAAATTAATGAGCTGGCTGGTAAAGCACGTGACGGTAAACTATCAGGCGATGAAATGAAAGGTGCATCATGCACAATCACGAATATCGGTTCTGCCGGCGGTCAATGGTTCACTCCTGTCATCAACCATCCAGAGGTTGCAATTCTTGGAGTCGGCCGTATCGCAGAAAAACCTGTAGTTAAAAATGGTGAAATTGTAGCAGCACCTGTGTTAGCATTATCATTGAGCTTCGATCACCGTATGATTGATGGAGCTACTGCTCAACATGCACTTAACCATATTAAGCGTTTGTTGAACGATCCAGAATTATTATTAATGGAGGCGTAATGCGATGGTAGTAGGAGATTTCCCAATTGAAACAGATACTATAGTAGTTGGTTCAGGTCCTGGTGGATATGTTGCAGCGATTCGTGCAGCACAACTTGGACAAAAAGTAACGATCATTGAAAAAGAAAACATGGGCGGCGTTTGTTTAAACGTTGGTTGTATTCCATCAAAAGCACTTATCACTGCAGGACACCGTTTTCATCAAGCTCAGCATTCCGATGATATGGGGATCGTTGCAGAAAACGTAAAAGTTAACTTTGATAAAGTTCAAGAATGGAAAGCAGGCGTGGTTAAAAAGCTTACCGGCGGTGTTGAAGGACTTCTAAAAGGGAACAAAGCAGAAATCGTTCGCGGAGAAGCTTATCTTGTAGACCAAAACACATTGCGTGTAATGGACGATAACTCTGCACAAACGTATAAGTTCAAAAACTTGATTCTTGCAACTGGTTCCCGTCCGATTGAAATTCCTAGCTTCAAGTTCTCTAAACGCGTTCTTGATTCCACAGGTGCATTGGCACTTGAGGAAATTCCAAGCAAGCTTGTTGTAATCGGCGGAGGTTACATCGGTACTGAGCTTGGTACAGCATACGCTAACTTAGGTTCTGAAGTAACGATTCTTGAAGGTGCTGACGATATCCTAAGTGGATTCGAAAAGCAGATGACAACAGTCGTGAAGAAAGGCCTTAAGAAAAAAGGTGTTGAAGTTGTCACGAAAGCAATGGCTAAAGGCGTTGAAGAAAGTGACAGCGGAGTAGTTGTTAAGTACGAAGTAAAAGGCGAAGAGAAATCAGTGGAAGCAGATTATGTCCTTGTAACAGTAGGGCGTCGCCCAAATACTGACGAAATCGGTCTTGAAGAAGTGGGAATCGAAATGTCTGACCGCGGTGTTATCAAAATTGATAAGCAATGCCGTACGAACATTCCTAACATCTTTGCGATTGGTGATATCGTTGATGGACCACCACTTGCTCACAAGGCATCTTATGAAGGAAAAATCGCTGCTGAGGTAATCGCTGGTGAGCCGGCAGAAATTGATTACCTTGGAATTCCTGCGGTATGCTTCACAGACCCGGAACTTGCAACAGTTGGTTATTCTGAAGCTGAAGCAAAAGAAGAAGGAATTGAAGTTGTTGCAGCTAAATTCCCATTTGCTGCAAATGGCCGTGCTCTGGCTCTTAATTCTTCAGAAGGCTTTATGAAGCTTGTGACTCGTAAAGAAGACGGTCTAATCATCGGAGCTCAAATCGTTGGATCTGGCGCATCTGACATGATCGCTGAACTTGGACTTGCGATTGAATCAGGAATGACTGCTGAAGATGTTGCAATGACAATCCATGCTCATCCAACTCTTGGAGAAATTTCTATGGAAGCAGCAGAAGTTGCGATGGGAAGCCCTATCCATATTGTAAAGTAAAGATAAATGAAAAGATGACCCTTTAATCAAGGGTCATCTTTTTTTATATTGTGAAAATAAGTTCACTGGGGCAATCAACATGTATCATCACCCGTTGTTATTCGTTCATAACAAACGGGCTCTCACCATTTTTCAATAGCATCAGAAACTGATTTTATAATCTTATTCTTATGTGTTTTTCCTGTGATTTTAGCGACAACCTGATTGTTATCTACTACGACAATGGCAGGATAGACAGGGGATTGAACTTTTGGATTAGATTTATCTGAACTGTAATTTACTACTTCGAGGTGTTTGAGGTCTTCAGGATATTTATTCTTAAGTTCTATGATGGCATCATAATATGCAACTTCTTCAGATATATTTCGTTCATCAGTGAAAAAAATGACTTGTCTTTCTATGAATCTATCCTCGGCCAACACTACCTTATCTGCAGCTATATCATTACATGAAGTGAGAAGTAACGCTGTTGATGCTAACATAATCAAGGTAAGTAAATGTTTCATACATCATCCTCTTTTCTTAGCGATGCCCATAAACTTAAGTGATAATGCGTATAAAGACCTATTCATTGGTCACATTTTATCATATGCCAAAATGGAAAAGTGATAAGTCATTAAAATGTTACAGAAATGAAAAGACATCAATAATGAAAGTAACATTGAAAGAATATACTATGTTAGTACATTCAATGGTAGAAATACTCAAGATAAAAGGGTGTTTTACATGAAATTTTATATTGCTTTTCTTATTCAAATGATATTGTGGAGTATTTTTTATATTGCAGAATGGATTTCAGTTAAAGATCATGTGGAATATAAATGGATCATGTTTGTCTTGTTTTTCTATTTAGCCTTTATAGCAGCCAAAAAAATTGTCCAATCCAGAAAACTCACTTTATTTGTAACATCGTTCAGCCTTTCATGTTTTTTTGCTTTCAAGTTATTGTTTGAGAATTTAATGGAAATCTTTTAATTCTTATCCAGATTCGCACAGAATATGTTAATATATTCAAAGTGAATAATGAAAGGTGAGAATTATGAAAAAGATTATCGCAACAGGATTGACATTGTTTTTGTTGACTGCATGTACAAATGCACCTGCAAATGTATCAAAAGAACCTGTACCGGCAGAAGATCTGGAAGAGCAAACGGAAAATATGGAAGAAACAGATGCTACTGACACAGAAGGCAATCAAGAAGACAAAGCCGCTTCAGAAGAGGCAGAAGAAGTGGTACAAGAGCCGCAATACAAAATAAATGAAAACAATTGGAGCATTGAACCGATTGCTGATCAAAATGCCAAAGTCGTACTGTTGACGATTGATGATGCTCCTGATACACATGCCTTGAAAATGGCTGAAGATTTGAAAGCGATGGAGGCCCCAGCGATCTTTTTTGTGAATGGGCATTTTCTTGATACTCCAGAAGAAAAATTGGTCTTGAAAAAAATCCACGACATGGGATTTGTGATAGGCAACCATACGTACAGTCATAGTGCGCTGCCGGACCTTTCCCCTGAAAAACAAAAAGAAGAGATCATTTCATTGAGTGACCTGGTCGAATCGATTACCGGAGAGCGCCCCAAATTCTTTAGAGCACCTTTTGGACAGAATACAGATTACAGCAGACAGATTGCCGCAGAAGAAAAAATGGCCCTTATGAATTGGACGTACGGATACGATTGGGAGCCAAAGTATCAAACAAAAGAAGCTATCACCGATATCATGGTCAACAGTCCATTTCTTAACAGCGGTGCAAACCTTCTCATGCACGACCGCACATGGACCAGCGAAGGCTTGACTGACATAGTAAAAGGACTCAGGGAAAAAGGCTACGAAACCCTCGACCCAAATAAAATACAAACACCGTAATTTTAACAACCTGAATGTATATCGTTCAGGTTTTTTTGTTTGCTCTTTTAAATCTAAATATTGTGATTAGTAGTAGCGATTTTTAAACCTAGAGTGGATTGGAGCTGCAGGCACTTGACTCCTGCGGGATTTGAGGAAAAGTCGAGACCCCGCAGACGGAACGTCGAGGAGGCTCGACTTCCTCCCCGCGGAAAGCAAGTGCCTGCAGCGGAAAGGAACGGTCTATGTTTAAAAGGTAAATGGTGTATTTTGAAAAAACTAACTGATAAAAAAGTAATAATATCCGGTATGTGAGGATCAACAAGAGCATATCATTCAATAATATGACTAATTAAAAGAAAAATATTTTAAATATGTTATACAATTTAAGGTTGATTTTTTAAATGTGTTATATTATTATAGAGTCAGTTAAGATAAAACGCTTACAAAACATCATTAAAGGAGAGGAAAACGATGGGAACAATTGTTTGTCAATCATGCCTGAATACCATTGAACATTACGAAGATGAGAAGGTTTCTGTTTTATTCTCTAATTGCTGCGAATGTAATGATGATGTAGAAATAGACGATTAATTTTTACGGGATGTTCGGAGACAGTCAGACTTAAAGGGGTAAACATATAGTGAAAGGTGAAGGAGAACTATCTTCTTCACCTTTTTATTTTGGATCTAACCAATTGAAAAGACCCCATTTTGAATGATGGGGTCTTGGGCGAGGAATGGATTATCTGATGGCACGATGTTCCTTTATTACACGCAAGTGCCGCAGGTCATAATCTTCAGGACCCTGGACTGGGAGGCCTGCTTCAATATTCGTCTTGATGTAATTAATGTTTTCCTTTGTGATGATTTCTCCGGGTATGAAAATAGGGATGCCCGGTGGATATACCATGATAAATTCTGCGATTGTTCTTCCGGCAGATTCATCAATTGGAATGACCTCTGTTTCTGCGTAGAAGGCATCCCGTGGAGTGATTGCCAGAACAGGAATATCAGGCAGCATCACGGTTACCGGAGTGATGTCTCCGTGTTTTTTTAACTGACTTGCAAGCTCACGTAAAGCAGCAATTAGTTGATTGCCTTCGATTTCAGTATCCCCTGGAGTGATGATGCAGAGGATGTTGTAAAGGTCGGACATCTCTACTTCAATATTATAAGCTTCACGGAGCCATTTTTCAGCGTCAAACCCACTGATTCCGAGTTCTTTAACAGATACGATCAATTTTGTAGGGTCATAATCATGTGTAGCCTTGGTCCCAAGGATTTCTTTGCCCACACAATAAAGTCCATCGATCGTATTGATTTCATTCCTGATTTTTTCTGCCAGTTTTATGGTCGTACTGATCAGCTCATGCCCTTCCGTGGCCAGGCGCTTCCTTGCTACATCCAATGATGCAAGCAGCAGGTAAGAGGTGGAAGTGGTCGTCAGCATGCTTAAGATGGTTTGGACCCTTTTAGCTGAAACAAGCCCTTCTTTCATATTCAGGACCGAGCTTTGAGTCATCGATCCCCCGAGCTTGTGTACACTCGTAGCTGCGAGATCTGCCCCTGCCTGCATAGCTGAAAGGGGTAAGTCATCGTGAAAATGGATATGGACCCCATGCGCTTCATCCACCAGGACAGGCACGTCATAAGAGTGAGCGATTTCAACAATTTTCTTCAAGTCTGCGGAAATCCCAAAATAAGTGGGATTGATGACTAGGACACCTTTGGCATCGGGATGCTGTTCCAATGCTTTGGCAACTGCATCTGTAGTGATTCCATGGGAAATTCCCAACTCTTCGTCAATGTCTGGGTGTATGAAGATCGGAGTTGCTCCTGAGAAAACAATCGCAGACATGACGGACTTGTGGACGTTTCTTGGAACGATGATTTTATCTCCAGGTCCGCATACGCTCATCACCATGGTCATGATGGCGCCGCTTGTTCCTTGAACAGAGAAGAATGTGTGATCGGCACCAAATGCTTCTGCTGCAAGGTCCTGTGCTTTCTTGATCATTCCCTTCGGCTGATGCAAATCATCTAAGGGGCCAATGTTGATCAAGTCGATGCTGAGGGCATTCTCTCCGATGAATTCTTTGAATTCGGGATCCATACCAGCCCCTTTTTTATGTCCCGGGATGTGAAACTGTACTGGATTCTTTTTACTATGTTCAATTAAGCCGGTAAACAACGGCGTTTCATTTTGTGACAATTCATTCAACACCTCTTTAAAATGTTTGTAAATAGTTATTGCAGATAATGTATTAAAAGCTCTATTGTAATTTGTTGCCACGATAACCACAATGTATAGTGCAGAGTGGATTGTAGCGTAAGGAACTTGACTCCATAGTAGTCTTTTTCAAACAAAAGAATTATAGCATTTAGGTTTTTCTTTGCATAGTGGTATTTGCCCATACTCTAATCATTTTAATCATCTTGAAGGAAATTATTAATGAAATAAAGAATACGTGTATTGTAGGAGGGATAAAAGTGAACTGGACGAGTAAAGTAACAGAATTATTAAACATTAAATATCCCATCATTCAGGGAGGGCTTGCTCACCTTGCATATGCTGAACTTGCAGCAGCGGTATCGAATGCAGGGGGGCTGGGGCAAATCACTGCAATGTCTCTTGATCATCCTGATGAGCTCAGGGATGAGATCAGGAAAGTGAAAAAGTTGACTGATAAGCCTTTCGGCGTCAATTTTGCCATTGGACAGCATGGAAGGCCATTCGAAAAGTTTGTTGAGGCAGCAATTGATGAAAATGTTCCTGTTGTCTCAATTACCGGGGGAAACCCGGCGCCGTTATTTAAGCAATTAGAAGGGACAAGGATCATTAAAATGGTGCTGGTTGCATCTAAGAGGCAGGCAATAAAAGCTGAGCAGCTTGGTGCGGATGCTGTCATGGCGGTCGGTCATGAGGGAGGAGGCCATTTAGGTAAAGACGATATAGGAACGTTCGTTTTGATTCCAGGGGTAGTCGATGCTGTATCGATACCAGTCATTGCTTCGGGTGGTATAGGCGATGGAAGAGGATTGATGGCAGCTTTAAGTTTCGGGGCCGAGGGAGTTGAGATGGGCACCAGATTCATTGCGACTAAGGAGTGTGTGCACGCATCTGAAGAATATAAAAGAGCCTTGTTAGAGGGGAGCGAGAATGATACAGTAGTGATTAAACGTTCTCTAGGTGCCCCGGCAAGAGCTATTTCAAATATTTGGACTGAAAAGATCCTTCAAGAAGAACAAGCTGGATCAGGATATGATGGGTTAAAAACGCTCATCAGCGGGGAAGCTAATAAACGGTACATATATAACGGCTTGAAAGAAGAGGGTTTTGGATGGGCCGGTCAGGTAATGGGATTGATAACGGATATCCCGACAGTTGACTTCCTCATTCAGAGAATGGTCAGCGAGGCAGAACGAATCCGCAGTAAATGGAATTAATCAAGGAGTTGTTGCACCAATGGAATATCAATATCCCTTCTCTATAGATTGGACAACCGAGGAAGTGATCGATGTCATCTATTTCTTTGAAGCGGTTGAAAGAGCGTATGAAAAAGGAATTAAGAAAGAGGATTTGATGGTTCGATACCGAAAATTCAAAGAAATTGTTCCAAGTAAATCGGAGGAGAAAAAAATCTGCGGTGAATTTGAAGAATCCAGCGGGTACTCCTCTTATCATGTAGTGAAAAAGATGAAAGAAGCCGGTGATGAATCCGTCTTGATCACTATGAAGTAAAAAACGACAGCCAGATGGCTGTCGTTTTTTACATACTAAGATGGTTTAGTTCATTTTATAAAGGGGTAAAAGTGTCTCAAAGGCACTATCAATTTTATGGATCAGCTCATCACCGCTTAGTTCAGTCACTGTTTCCCGATCCAAGTGAAGACCGCACAGAAGTTCAGCTTTCTTTACTTTTTGTACTCTTTCACTTAATGCCAGGAATTCGTCCCGGGACATAGAAGAAAATGGTACAGCTTCCGGCTTGGTATGATCACCGGACCATACAAACTCCGGAGGAATAACCTCTCTGATCTTATCAGCATTTTCTTCAGCTTTTTTACCGAATTCTGCTTTGTGCGGAGCTTCATAAATCATTGCGAACCAAATGAAAAGATGGGTATTCCATAATCCTATCTGAAAATGAGGGTGTTTCTTATAGCCGCGTTTATTATTGGCAAAGGCCACCCACGTATCATCTGGCGGGTTAACAGATCGGCGTGCGTGCTTGGCTACATGATAAAACATTTCATCTCCGGTTAACGTGCTGAGAACAGGTGAGAAGTATTCACCTAGATATTCAAGTTTAGGGCGTATATGCTGTTGAATGGCTTCCATTCTATTTTCTAATCCATTAATTGTGAACACATCAAAATCTTTGCTGCTAAATCCATTGAATTTCATTTTGAGCCTCCTTATCTAATGTTCATATAGTACCACAAGAAAATGGATTAAATGTAGTAAAGAGCTTGCTCATTGGGTGTCTGCACATTTTAGTTACAAGATGAGATGAAATTTCATAATATGTATTAAATATTATCAGAACAATCAGATAAATCGAAAAACACGGAAGGGGTGCATGGCCTTGAAACAAGTAATGAACACGTCAAAAAAACGTGATGTCCAGCAACAGCGTTTAAATGTATTAAGACTCGAAATGGATTATGAACTAGCTGTATTGTTCGAAGCTATTCAAACAAAAAACAAAGAAAACCAGACAAAGTCAAAAGAAAAGCTGATGAATATTCGAGAAGAATTAATGAAAATGAAAGCTTTATAAAGCTTTAATCCTTAGAGAGGGTATAAAGTAAATGATCAAAGTAATAGTATTGAACGATTGAAGGCGAACTCCTATTTACATAAGTAGAGTTCGCTTTTTTGTAAGATTTTTTAAAGCTGTGAATAGAGTGAAAGACTTGAATCCACCCTTTTTTTCCATTAAGCTAAGGAGCTATAGGAACATGAGTGGTTAATAATGAAAAAGCAGTTTAAGGGTAAAAATAAGTCGATAGAAAATGTACACGTCAGAAAGTTTTCACTTAGTATTGGAGGTCAATAGTGTGACAAATTGGAAAGAGGTAGACCAGAATGTTAGAGCCTGGATCATTGAAGCAGGGAAGAAGATCCGCGAGTCCTTTAAAGCTGAATTGAATATTAAAACTAAATCCAACCGCAATGATTTGGTGACGGATATGGATGAAGCCACAGAGCACTATTTTATTGAAAAAATCCGGGGTACATATAAAGACCATAAAATACTCGGTGAAGAAGGGTTTGGAGACGAACTGAAGGATTTATCGGGGGTGACGTGGATCATCGACCCGATAGACGGAACGATGAATTTTGTTCATCAACAAAGAAACTTTGCCATCTCTATAGGGATTTATGAAAATCAGGTGGGTATGCTGGGATATATCTATGATGTTGTTCATGATGAACTGTATCATGCAGAGCGAGGCAGCGGAGCTTACATGAACGATGTTAAGCTTCCTGCGCTTAACGAGGTGCCGGTAGAAGATTCTGTCATTGCATTAAATGCTCAGTGGGTGGCAACTAATAAGCGCATTGACCCAGCAGTGTTAGCTCCGTTGGTTCAAAAGGTAAGAGGTACCCGTTCATATGGATCGGCAGCAATCGAAATGGCTTATATTGCAGCAGGGAGATTGGATGCTTATATTAGTATGCGGTTAGCCCCTTGGGATTTCGCAGCAGGTAAGATCCTGATTGAAGAAGTGGGCGGTGTGGTGACTGACTTGGAAGGAAATGAGCTCAACCCGTTGAACAAGAGTTCTTTATTTGTTGGAAAGCCTGGTCTGCATGAAACCATCATGACTGATTATCTTAAAAGCTGATTTCATACGGTCTAATGGTTGAATAACTATAGAAAAAAGCTGAATGAGCTCCTCATTCAGCTTTTTTCTCTTTCTGCCTATAACTTTCCTTCTTCACGGTATCTCTTTTTCGTGGTAAAGCCGAATCCCATGATTATAAAAAGAGCGACTATGCTGCCTGCTGCAATCAGAGGACTTGCCAAACTTATTGAAATGGCGACACCCATCAGTGATATGGCAGCCAAAATGGAAAACAGTACAAAAATCCATTTGATGTTACCCATACAAACACCTCCGGCAATATGTATTTCATCGATTGTTATGTGAAAATATATAAAAACGAATACCAATGAAACTGCTTACTTGAATTCTACCTAGATGACGTAGAATGTGCAATGGTAAATTCGTTTGCCTGCTTCACTTCAAAAAGGAGAACCTTTGAAAACTAGTCACCTTTATAGATAATATGAGGTAGTTTTTATATCTTCATTCCTATTGCACAATATTTATTAGGGGTTTTTAGTTGTGCTGTGCTATAATGGTCTAGTTGAACTGAAATATCCTTATCTTTAGCCTTCTAGGAAAGAAATCCAATATATTCAGGAGTGGAAATATGAACTTAAGAAATGATCTTAGAAATATTGCTATCATCGCTCACGTTGACCACGGAAAAACGACTTTGGTGGATGAGCTATTAAAGCAATCTGGAATCTTCCGTGAAAATGAACAGGTTTCAGAACGTGCGATGGATTCAAATGACTTGGAAAGAGAACGCGGTATTACGATTTTAGCGAAAAATACAGCGATTCAATATAAAGACTCACGCATCAACATCCTTGACACACCAGGGCACGCAGACTTCGGCGGAGAAGTGGAACGTATCATGAAAATGGTAGATGGTGTTTTACTAGTTGTAGACGCATACGAAGGTTGTATGCCTCAGACTCGTTTCGTCCTAAAAAAAGCGCTTGAACAAAATCTTACACCAATCGTAGTTGTAAATAAAATTGACAAGCCATCAGCCCGTCCAGAAGAGGTAATTGATGAAGTATTGGAATTATTCATTGAACTGGATGCAAATGATGAACAGCTGGAATTCCCGGTTGTATATGCTTCTGCTATCAATGGTACAGCAAGCGTTGACCCGGATCCGGAAAAACAAGACGAAAACATGCAGTGCTTATATGATTCAATCATCGAGCACATCCCTGCACCAGTCGATAATTCTGAAGAACCGCTTCAATTCCAGGTGGCACTGCTTGACTACAATGATTATGTCGGCCGTATCGGAATCGGTCGTGTGTTCAGAGGAACGATGAAGGTTGGTCAGCAAGTAGCACTGATGAAGCTTGACGGCTCTGTAAAACAGTTCCGTGTAACGAAAATCTTCGGTTTCTTCGGACTGAAACGTGAAGAAATCCAAGAAGCAAAAGCCGGAGATTTGATTGCTGTTTCCGGAATGGAAGATATAAACGTTGGTGAAACGGTTTGTCCGGTTGAACATCAGGACCAACTGCCAGTTCTGCGCATTGACGAGCCTACATTACAAATGACATTCCTTGTGAACAACAGTCCGTTTGCAGGTAGAGAAGGTAAATATGTTACTTCAAGAAAAATTGAAGAGCGTCTTCTTGCTCAGCTTCAAACTGATGTAAGTTTACGCGTTGAGCCGACAGATTCACCTGATGCGTGGACGGTATCAGGCCGTGGAGAGCTTCATCTATCGATCCTGATTGAAAACATGCGTCGTGAAGGATACGAGTTACAAGTATCTAAGCCACAAGTAATCATCAAGGAAGTTGATGGTGTACAGTGTGAGCCTGTAGAGCGAGTTCAAATTGATATTCCGGAAGAATATATGGGCGGAGTCATTGAATCCCTTGGACAGCGTAAAGGCGAAATGCTTGATATGGTGAACAATGGTAATGGTCAAGTCCGTTTAATCTTTATGGTCCCTGCTCGTGGATTAATCGGTTATTCCACAGAGTTTATGACCCTTACTCGTGGGTATGGTATCATCAACCACACATTCGACAGCTATCAGCCGCTTCAAAAAGGCCGTGTCGGTGGACGTCGTCAAGGAGTATTGGTTTCAATGGAAACAGGAAAGGCATCACAATACGGAATCATGCAAGTGGAAGACCGGGGAATCATCTTTGTTGAAGCAGGTACTGAAATTTATGGCGGTATGATCGTTGGAGAGCATACAAGAGAAAATGATATTACCGTTAATATCACGAAGGTTAAACAAGCGACAAACGTTCGCTCTGCAAACAAGGATCAAACCGTTACGATTAAGAAAGCAAGAATCATGACGCTGGAAGAATCCCTTGAATATCTGAACGATGACGAGTATTGTGAAGTAACACCTGAATCAATCCGTCTCCGTAAGAAAATTCTGGATAAGAATGAACGTGAAAGAGCGGAAAAGAAGAGCAAGGTATCTCAATAATAAACTAAGTGGAGGGGGAGCAGGAGATGGATGTAACAGAGCGTTTATCCTTTTTCGCATCCCTTTACCGTGTCGATCAAAATGCGGAATTGGGAATGTGGCTTCTTTACTTAACGATTGTGGGACTCTCGATTTTAGTTTATAAACTTGGTTTTGCCAAAAAGCTGCCGTTGGGTAAATCGATTGTGATTTATCTATTCTTAATTGTCGGATGTACGGTTCTGACGTTTTTAGGGATATTTTTACCGGTTGCCGAGGGTCTTGTGGTAGCGGCTCTTATATTGATCATTTATAAGGTCCGTCTGAACAATGAAAAGAAAAAAGGAAATGTATAATAAAAAGCTGCGGTCTTAAAAAGACTGCAGCTTTTTTCATTATGAGGGTTTTCTTTTTGATTTCTGTATTGCAGCGTAAAGGAACGGAAGTGAAACTGCATATATCAGATGTCCAAGGAACCAGAGTGAAATCCCTGAAGGATCATTGACATCCGGTACTTCCTTGATGGCGAGGGTCGAAAGTGGAAAATATAAAAGGAACGCGGGCAGGGTCAGGGCAAATGCCAAAACCCATACTCCCTTGCCGGAAAGTTGGAATTGATCAATCAGGAGCACAAATGCAAACCCGATCAAACAGGAAATGATTAAATGGAACATGAATTCAACCCATTCACTCCATTGGATGTCCCCTATATAAGGGATGAAATCAACGTTAAGCAGGAGTATGTATACTTTTATACCTGTCAGCGTCTGCAGGAGCTTAAGGAATGCCCCTAGAATCACTCCAGAAGTTATCCCGATCCCTAACCCCTCGATGTAATGTTTAGAAGTCATCTTCTACTTTTGGTGAACGATATAATTTAAAATTACCGGTAGCGGCTCGTTCTTCCGTTTTTTTCGTGATCCTTTTGTGACAGGGGTCACACATATAGGTGTGAATCGGCCTGTTTCTTAGTCTTTTAGCTTGCAGGGAATAATCATCAATATTTTCTATTACTTCACATAAAGCACATTTTACACGCATTTGAACACCCCATTGCTTTTCTCTCATAAGATATCTCTTTTCAGTATATCATGTAGTATGGGCGAACGCCTTAATTTACTTCCGCTTCCGTTTTTTAATACTTCATTAATTGATGTATAATGATATCGAATGAAAAAGAAGGACAATTAAAATGTCTTCACGAATTGTCATATGTATAGGTATATCTAGATTTCTTTGCCTATAAATTCTGATAAGATGCAGTGAGGAACATGGAGGAGGGAATGTATGGCTAATCAAGTTGAACCTGGCTTAATTCCGGTACTATTCGAAGAACTTCAATCTGAACGCTTTGTGACACTGTCCACTGTGGATCATGAAACTGGCGGACCAAATGTCAATGCCGTTTCATGGATCTTTGCTAAAGATGAGGAGACGGTGCTTTTCACTGTGAATCAAAAATCTAAAATCGTTGAAAACATTAAGAAGAACCCGCTTGCGGTCATTAATTTGATTGCGAATGAATCTACCTATTCCATCAGTGGTAAGGCGGATATCATGCAGAAGCACCTTGAGGGGGTACCTCTCAAACTTACTCTGATCAAACTGGTCATCAATGAGGTAAGAGATGTAATGTTTTACGGATCTAAAATCTCAACGGAGCCTTCTTATGAGAAAACATATGATAAAGCGGCTGCGGATCGTTTGGACCGCCAAGTAATAGAAGCCATGAAAAAAGCCTGATTTCAGCTTTTTCATGGCTTTTTGCGTGGCCTTATTATTCAATATGATGTTCGCTTTGGTCTTCTTGTTCTTTATTCAGTTGGTTTTCTTTCTTTTGATTCATTTTTTTCTTCGGTTCCTTCGGTGCGTTCTCAGGATCGGTCTGCTTCAGCGAACGCGGAATTTCAGGCATGAGTCTTCCGGAAATATCTGAGAGTTCGTTCATGATACCTTGTACAGGTTCTCCGCGCTGGATATCTTTACTTATTTCCTTCAGGCGCGCAGTTACATCAGGATCAGCGACTACGACTGCCTGCGCACCATATGGATCATCTTTTAATGCTTCAGCTACCGAGTATTTAATTGAACCGACTTGAGAGCGTTCAACATCGGAATCAATATCGATTCCTACAAAGGCATATTTACCAATTACAACAGCTGTAGCGTCTTTAACATCAGGAACACTGGTAGTCAAGTCAACGAGATGTCTTGATATTTGCTGACCGGATTTTCTTTCAACATGCTGGATATTACTGTCTTGGACCGTGATGGGCTTATTGCTGTCAGATTTCGGATTCTTTTCGTATCCTACCTCATTGTTATTGGCGCAAGCAGTGAGAATGAGGACCATCACAAGCAGAGAGACGAATTTATTCATGTCAGTACCTCCCGAATTAATTTCAATATCTTTTCTTATTGTGTAATTTTCTTCTATCTTTATACGTTTATTCATATATTTTAAGAAACGGGCCGTCCTATTTGAGTAGCTGGGAATAACCGGATGAACTTTGGCTACATACAATAGTAATAAGAAATGAGGAGCAGGAGGCATCGATTTGAATAAAATTTATGTATTAGATACCAATGTCTTATTACAAGATCCACAAGCCATCTTTTCGTTTCAGGACAATGAGGTGGTTATACCAGCAGTCGTATTAGAAGAAGTGGACTCTAAAAAGCGTTACATGGATGAAATCGGACGAAACGCAAGACATGTATCAAAACTGATCGATAATTTAAGGCAAGAAGGAAAGCTCCACGAAAAGATCCCTTTGTATACGGGAGGCTCTCTGAGAATTGAGTTAAATCACCGTTCCTTTCAGGAACTTCAAGAAATATTTGTAGAGAAGACAAATGATAATAGGATTTTGGCTGTCGCAAAAAATCTTTCTTTGGAGGAAGATGCCAAAGAGGGCGGGAAATCAGTCATCTTGGTAAGCAAGGATACCCTGGTGAGGGTGAAAGCCGACGCTCTTGGATTACAGGCTGAGGACTTTTTGAGCGACCGGGTAGTAGAGGTCAATGACATATATACTGGTTTTAATGAGTTGTATGTTGATAAAGAGTTAGTAAACAAATTTTATGAAAAAGGGGAATTATCCCTTAAAGATATAACACAGCAACGGTTTTATTCACATGAATTCATTATCATGAAAGACGCATTGGGAAGCTCTGCTTCTGCCCTTGGAATGGTGGATGGGTCAGGAACGAGATTGAAAAAGTTAGTATATGATCAAGACCACATGTGGGGGATAAAAGCAAGGAATGTTCAGCAGACAATGGCGACTGAGCTTTTGCTTCGAGATGATATTTCACTCGTGACAATGATCGGGAAAGCAGGGACAGGGAAAACTCTATTGGCACTCGCTGCCGGACTGCTGCAAACAGAGGATTTTCACAAATTCAACAAGCTCCTGGTAGCTCGTCCGATTGTACCGGTCGGCAAAGATATAGGTTATCTGCCGGGTGAGAAGCAAGAAAAGCTCAGACCCTGGATGCAGCCGATATATGATAACCTTGAATATCTGTTCAATGTAAAAAAACCGGGTGAATTGGATGATATTCTAGCAGGAATGGCATCCATTGAAGTAGAAGCCCTTACCTATATCAGGGGAAGAAGTATACCTGATCAGTTCATTATCATTGACGAAGCACAGAATTTAACGAAGCATGAGGTGAAAACGATTTTAACCCGGGTGGGGGAAAGAAGTAAGATCGTCTTGATGGGGGACCCCGCTCAAATCGACCATCCTTATCTTGATGAATACAATAACGGGTTAACGTATGTGGTCGAAAAATTTAAAGATCAATCAATTGCCGGCCATGTCAAGTTGATGAAGGGTGAGCGTTCGGGTCTTGCCCAGCTGGCAGCCGATTTATTATAAACATGATCTGAGGACAAAAGCAAATAAGAGAAATGGAAAATAAATACATTTATACCATATGAAAAAACCGGTGCAGGGGTTCCTGTACCGGTTTTCCTTTATGTATGGAATTTATACGTAATTTAATTATTCCAGACGAAAAGCTTTAACATCTGTTATAGGGTTTTCTTTGTTGGAGCCGTCTTTATAGAGAATATGAATCGGACCATCTTCCTTGAACGGTTTTCCGTTCTTAGAAAAACCAAGTAGCAGGTCATCAGCCTCATCAAGGTCGAAACTGTATACATCAGAAGCTGTTTCAACAATGATTTTTGAAGCATCTTCAAGCGGTTCCGCGTTTTTCAGAAATGGAGTAAGGGGCATGGCGAAGCTCCCCGTCAGGACTTTTTCCTTTTCATACTTCTTTTCTGTTTTTAATGTCGGAGGATAAGTGGCACCCTCTTGGATTTCACGCGACCAATGCTTGGAAACCGCCTTTGTATATTCTTCAAGTTCGTCTTTCATGATACTTCCTTCTTCAAAAAATGAGTTCAAATCAATCTTTCTGTCATCAAATATCCATACTCCGGAATCCAACGTGATGACAAACTTTACTTTACCTTTAATCGGTACGATGCTTTCCACTACAGATTCCTCCCTTTCAATAGTTCTAGTATATCGGTTATAGAAGAGTTTGTCACATCATTTCATGTAAGCATTTTCACTGTTTCAATTGATGAAATTAGGGAAACTTATGAATGAGAATGGAGGAGGGTGAAGTATAAATGTCAGACCAGAACCTATTGGGAGAATTAGTTGAAATATCGAGGTCCTTTGCTTCTTATGGCAAGGTAGCAGATTATATCCCTGCGTTGAGTGATCAAAATCCGGACGATTTAGCGATTTGCATCTATTCCATTGAAAATGATTCCTTCTATGCAGGTGATCACTTGAAAAAATTCACGCTTCAAAGTATTTCGAAGGTGATTACACTTGCCCTGGTGTTAATGGATAACGGTGAAGAGGAAGTGTTTTCGAAAGTCGGGATGGAACCGACAGGAGACCCTTTTAATTCAATTGCCAAGCTCGAAACAAATAAACCTTCCAAGCCTCTTAATCCAATGATTAATGCAGGTGCTTTAGCAGTCACGAATATGATTAATGGAGACACTGTCGTCGAAAAATGGGAAAGGTTGATAGAGTTCATTTCTCATTTGACTGGGCAGAGAGTTACATATAATGAAGATGTGGCTTATTCAGAGTTACAGACAGCGAATTTAAACCGCTCGTTATGCTATTTTATGAAACAACATGGGGTCATTACGGGAAATGTAGAGGACTTATTAGTTTTGTATACCAAGCAATGTGCAGTGGAGATGAACTGTGTGGACTTAGCCAAGATAGGTGCTGTCTTTGCAAATGACGGTCTTGATCCCGAGAGTGGAAAACAACTTATCACCAGGGATGTTGCAAGGATATGCAAAACCTTTATGGTAACATGCGGTATGTATAATAGTTCAGGGGAATTTGCCATCAAAGTGGGTATTCCTGCAAAGAGCGGGGTTTCCGGCGGGATAATGGGAAGTGTGCCTGGCCGGTGCGGGATTGGGATATTCGGGCCTGCTTTGGATGATGTAGGAAACAGCATTGCGGGGGTGAAACTTCTTGAAGGCCTCAGCGCTAAGTATTCATGGAGTATTTTCTAATACATCATCAATATCCAATGTTGACTGATAACTCCCCATTTCACAAATTCAATCCTTATTAATAAGCTAATTGTTCTTGCAATTTATGCAATTTAACGATAAAATTTTAAGACAGGAATGCTATTTGTTCGGAATGGGGGGATCACTGTGGCGTCAGAAATGACAGTTAATCATCGAGAGAAAGCCTATGAGTTATTAAAGGCTGATGCAGAAAAGATTTTACAGCTAATTAAAGTACAAATGGATAATTTAACGATGCCCCAATGTCCTCTTTATGAGGAAGTATTGGATACCCAAATGTTCGGATTATCCCGTGAAATAGAATTTGCTGTCCGATTAGGGCTGGTGGACGATGGAGATGGCAAGGAATTGATTGATTCTTTAGAAAGACAACTTTCTGCCCTTCATGATGCGTCCACAAAAAAGTAAAATAGTCATGACAACTCAAACAATACTGTACTCTGTTGTTTGAGTTTTTTTGTAGAGGTACATAAATTGCCGGTAAGAAATTGAAATAAGAAAAAGGGTTGAATTGTCATGATTAAAAAAATAATGAAGTCCTATGACTATTCTCTAATAGCTGTATACATATTCCTGTGTTTTTTTGGATTGGTAATGGTTTACAGTGCAAGTATGGTGATGGCTGTTGAACGTTTTGATCTGGAAAGCGATTTTTTTTACAAGAAGCAGCTGATTAACGTCATCATCGGGTTCATAGCTTTTACAATAGCTGCATGGTTTCCTTACAAAGCCTTTCAGATCGGCAAAATCATTAAAGGACTCATGTTCTTGGTTATAGCAATGCTTATTTCTGTACATATTATTGGGAGTGAAGTAAATAATGCAAAAAGCTGGATT
This sequence comes from Rossellomorea sp. ABR4_012, assembly GCF_056159545.1. Lineage (NCBI taxonomy): Bacteria > Bacillati > Bacillota > Bacilli > Caryophanales > Bacillaceae > Rossellomorea > Rossellomorea sp. ABR4_012. Next base: position 96,017 of record NZ_JBSWVK010000005.1, on the reverse strand, counting down.
GACCTCGGGTTCATGAGGATTCAGCCTTCTGAATTTGCCAAGCTTGCAGTCGTCATTTATCTCGGTTCGGTGTATTCGAAGAAACAGGCATACATCAATGACTTGAATCGCGGACTTGCACCCCCTGTGATCTTTCTCGGTTTTATTTGTTTTATCGTTTTCCTGGAACCGGATTTTGGTACAGCAGCGATCATCTTTGCGATCGGTTCCATCGTCATTATGTGCTCCGGGATTAACTTCCGTACCTTCTTTAAGCTTGCCGGAATCGGTACGGGGTTGCTTTTGATCACCTCACCTTTCATTTACTTGGCCAGGGGGTTTATCTTTACGAAGGAAAGATTGAGCAGGATAGAAGCCTACCTGTCTCCGTTTAAGGATGCCCAGGGTGAAGGGTATCAACTGGTTAACTCCTATCTTGCTATTGGTTCGGGGGGGGTCCAGGGGCTTGGCCTCGGGCAGAGCATTCAGAAGCTCGGTTACATCCCTGAACCTCAGACGGACTTCATCATGGCTATCATAGCGGAAGAATTGGGTGTTTTCGGTGTCAGCTTTGTCATTCTTGGCTTGTCCTATATTGTATTAAGAGGGATTTATATCGGGGTGAAATGCCAAGACCCGTTTGGGACGATGCTTGCCATCGGGATTTCAAGTATGATTGGTATACAGGCATTCATCAATCTAGGTGGTGTATCCGGTCTGATCCCTATCACCGGGGTTCCGCTGCCGTTTATCAGCTATGGGGGTTCATCATTATTGGTTCTTTCTTTGTCATTGGGAGTTCTTGTAAATGTCTCGATGTTTGTGAAATATGAAGAAAAATATAAAACAAAGAAGGAAAATAGCGAACCTTTGGAGAATATGTCTACTAACAGAAGAATATATGGTGTAAAAATGTAGGTCTCTAATAGAGGATCAAACACTCTATGTCTAGGGTCTGCCCCCTAAGATACGCTAGTATCCATCTTTCGGGTCAGCCCTTTTTTAATAGACTAGTAATGAAAGATTTTCAATCATGAACTAACTTAAAGGAGAGATTGTATTGAAGAAAATTCAAAAGGTATTAGTCGCAAACCGCGGAGAGATTGCCATCCGCGTATTCCGTGCATGTACGGAACTGAATATCAGAACTGTTGCTATATACAGTAAAGAAGATTCTGGTTCTTATCATCGATATAAAGCAGATGAAGCATATTTAGTCGGTGAGGACAAGAAACCTATAGATGCTTACCTGGATATTGAAGGAATTATCAAAATAGCGAAGAAATCCGGTGTTGATGCAATCCATCCTGGATATGGATTCCTGTCTGAAAATATCCATTTCGCCAGAAGGTGCGAAGAAGAGGGGATCACCTTCGTTGGTCCTCATTCAACTCATTTAGATATGTTTGGTGATAAAGTTAAAGCACGTAAGCAGGCCCAGCTTGCGAATATCCCTGTCATTCCAGGGAGTGACGGACCTGTAACCTCCCTGGAGGAAGTAATCAGCTTTGGGAAGGAAGCCGGATTCCCAATCATCATCAAAGCTTCCCTTGGCGGCGGAGGCCGTGGAATGCGGATCGTCAGAAACCTTGAAAGTCTTAAGGAAGCATACGAACGAGCAAAGTCAGAAGCTAAGGCGGCTTTTGGGAACGACGAGATTTATGTAGAAAAATTTGTGGAAAACCCTAAACATATTGAGGTGCAGATCCTTGGAGATGCCGAGGGTAATATCGTGCATCTTTATGAACGTGATTGCTCTATCCAAAGGCGCCACCAGAAGGTAGTCGAAATCGCTCCATCAGTATCCCTCCCCGATAAACTGAGAGAGGATATTTGTGAAGCTGCGGTACGCCTGATGGATAATGTGAAATATGTGAATGCTGGAACCGTTGAATTTTTAGTGGCAAACAACGAATTCTTTTTCATTGAAGTCAATCCCCGTGTACAAGTTGAACATACGATCACCGAGATGGTGACAGGTGTGGATATCGTACAATCTCAGCTGCTTATCGCTGAAGGACATGCCCTGCACAGCAGTAAAGTAGGAATACCCCTGCAGGAGGATGTTACGTTGAACGGATTTGCGATTCAATCAAGGGTAACGACAGAGGACCCGCTCAACAACTTCATGCCTGATACAGGAAAGATCATGGCATACCGTTCCGGGGGAGGATTCGGCGTACGTCTTGACGCTGGTAATGGATATCAGGGAGCGGTTGTTACACCGTATTATGACTCCTTACTTGTTAAGCTTTCGACGTGGGCCATGACATTTGAACAAGCCGCATCGAAAATGGTCAGAAATCTTCAAGAATTTAGAATTCGCGGGATCAAGACCAATATCCCCTTCTTAGAGAATGTCGTCAAACATGAAAAATTCATTACCGGGGAATATGATACTTCGTTTATCGATACGACCCCAGAATTATTCATTTTCCCTAAGCGAAAAGACCGAGGTACTAAAATGCTTTCGTACATCGGTAATGTGACGGTAAATGGTTTCCCTGGAGTTGAAAAGAAGAAGAAACCGGTATTTTCCAAACCAAGGACACCCGTGATCGATTTGACCGAACCAGTAAGGCCGGGGACTAAACAAATCCTGGATCAACATGGTGCCGACGGTTTGGTGAACTGGGTGAACGATCAAAAATCTGTTCTGTTGACAGATACAACATTCCGCGATGCTCATCAGTCATTGCTTGCGACCCGTGTCAGAACAAATGATTTGAAGCAGATTGCAGAGCCGACATCGAAGCTTCTTCCAGATATGTTTTCCCTTGAGATGTGGGGAGGGGCTACATTTGATGTTGCTTACCGCTTCTTGAAGGAAGACCCTTGGAACCGTTTGTTGACGTTAAGGGAGAGAATTCCTAATGTGTTATTCCAAATGCTGTTAAGGGCTTCAAATGCGGTAGGATACAAGAATTACCCGGATAATGTCATCAGGGAATTTGTAGAGAAATCTGCATTTGCCGGAATAGATGTATTCAGGATATTCGACAGCCTTAACTGGGTCAAAGGGATGGAAGTAGCGATTGATGCCGTTAGACAGAGCGGAAAGGTCGCAGAAGCAGCCATTTGTTATACAGGTGATATCGAAGATCCAACACGTACTAAATACGATATTGAGTACTACAAGAATCTCGCAAAAGAGCTTGAAGCAAGCGGTGCACATATACTAGCAATTAAAGACATGGCCGGACTATTGAAGCCGCAGTCTGCCTACAGGCTTATCTCTGAATTGAAAGATTCTGTGAATCTTCCTATCCATCTTCATACACATGATACAAGTGGAAATGGAATCTACACTTATGCAAGGGCGATTGATGCAGGTGTCGATATTGTAGATACTGCCCTCAGCACGATGTCAGGGCTGACTTCCCAGCCTAGTGCAAACACATTGTATTATGCGCTGAAGGGGACCGAAAGAGAGCCCAAAGTAAATATTGATTCTCTTGAATCACTGTCTCACTATTGGGAAGATGTAAGAAAATACTATACTGATTTCGAAAGCGGAATGATGTCGCCTCATCCTGAAGTTTACAAGCACGAAATGCCTGGAGGTCAGTACAGTAATCTTCAGCAGCAGGCAAAAGCTGTCGGTCTGGGAGATCGATGGGAAGAAGTGAAAGAAATGTATGCAAGAGTCAATCATCTTTTTGGAGATATCGTCAAGGTTACTCCTTCCTCTAAAGTGGTAGGGGATATGGCACTCTTTATGGTACAGAATGATCTGTCAGAACAAGATGTCATTGAAAAAGGTGAAAAGATAGACTTCCCTGATTCTGTAGTGGAACTATTTGAGGGTTATCTGGGACAGCCGCATGGCGGATTCCCGGAAGAGCTCCAAAAAGTCATTTTGAAAGGGAGAAATCCTTTAACTGTCCGACCAGGTGAACTATTGGATGATGTGGACTTTACGAAACTGAAAGAAAAGCTGTATGAACAGCTTAATCGCCCTGTCACGAGTTTTGATGCCCTAGGATATGCTTTATATCCAAAAGTGTTTTCTGACTACGCTCAAACCCTTGAGCAGTTTGGCGATATTTCCGTATTGGACACTCCGACATTCCTATTCGGTATGAGACTTGGAGAAGAGATTGAAGTTGAAATTGAAACTGGAAAAACATTGATTGTTAAATTGGTATCGATCGGCCAGGCGCAGGCAGACGGTACAAGGATCGTTTATTTTGAATTAAATGGCCAGCCTCGTGAGATTGTGATCAAAGATGAAAATATCAAATCTACGGTTGCTTCGAAAAGAAAAATAGATCCAAAAGACGAAACGCATATCGGTGCCTCTATGCCGGGTACAGTCATTAAAGTAATTGTCGATAAAGGGGAGATGGTGGAAAAGGGAGATCACTTGATGATCACAGAAGCCATGAAGATGGAAACCACCGTTCAAGCACCATTCTCAGGAACGGTAAAAGACATTTACGTGACGAGCGGGGATGCAATCAGCCCTGGGGACTTATTGATTGAAATGCAAAAGTCATAAGAACATATAAAAAAAGGATGCCGGTTTTCAAACCGGCATCCTTTTTTATTAGTCATTCTTCAACTTACTTCTTGAAGCGAGAAGGATAAAGTAACATAATAACCCGAACAGACAGGAAATGATCAAGGCATGAAGCAAGGCGATTCCTAAGTTTAATCGCGTTAAAACGACCAAAGCTCCGGATAGTACTTGCAACGACACAAGAGTGAATGCAATGATCCACCCCCAATAAATCACTTTTTGATGTTTGTGCTCTTTAATGGCGATATACGTGATATAAGCTATCCATAAAAAGATCAGTCCGGCTGCAAAACGATGTCCCATCTGAATCCATTCATACATATTTGAAGGGAGCGAGGGACTCGAATTCACACAAAGCGGCCAGTCTTTGCATACGAGGCTTGAGTTTGTATGTCTGACAAGTGCACCGGTATACACGACGATATAACTATATAAGGTTACTCCGATCATATGAAATCTCATACGCTTGTTGATAACGAGTGAACTTGCTTCAAATTTTTGGTCCACCTCAAAAATGAGTAGAGTCAATAGTAATATAGCAGCGAATGATATCAAGGAAATACCGAAATGCAAAGCAAGTACAAAATCTGATTGACCCCAGATTACTGCAGCTGCTCCTATCAATCCCTGCAGCAACAAGAAAAAGAAAGATAGGACTGATAGAAATTTCGTTTCACGTTTATACCCTATGGCTTTCCAAGACCACACTGACAAAGCAAGCACCAATAGTCCCACACCACCGGAAACAACTCTGTGAGCTAATTCGATGACAAGCTCAAACGTTATATTTGTAGGGATCAGCTGTCCGTTGCACAACGGCCAAGAACGGCCGCAGCCCATTCCTGATTCCGTTTTGGTCACTAAGGCTCCACCTAATAGTACAAATAGCATGCCTAATGTCGTAATGACGGCAAGCCACTTTAATCCTCTATGCAATCTATTCACCTTCTTAGATAAAGACTTAATTAATGTTGGATTAAAAAATATAGTAGAAAAATAGTTTGTTGCCTTTACGATAATAACGAAATTAAGCCCAAAACTCAACATATAAAATGTTACAGAATATTGAGCATTTCTCAAGATGGAGCCGGGAAGACTATTTCATAGTAGAAATATCCTAAATCTACTTACTGGAATTGTGTAAGCGCTTATCTTCAAAGTATGATATGATAAAACAAATACCCCTAAGAAAGGACATGCACCCTTAATGTTTCCTTTCTTCACAATTTCTTCACAATATTATTTTTTTCTATCACAAAAAGGAAAAAATATATGGTTTAATATAATATTGATGGCGTATTTACTATTTCTTATCTTTGCTAAAAATTTCAATTCGATATAGAAATGGTAGTACATTTACTTTATAGTAGTAAGGGGTATCATCTGCCTCTGTTTGGTTTTAATGTGAGGAGGGGTAAAATGTCAAACAGTCGATCAATGGCAAATGTTGAAGAAGCTAAGATTCCTACATCCACTGTGTGGAAAGATTTCTTAGCATTAATCAAAGTCGGAATTGTTAATTCTAATCTGATCACTACCTTTACCGGGATGTGGTTAGCATTTTATTTTACAAATACACACTTTCTGAATTCTCTTGATATCATGTTTCTTACTTTAGTAGGTTCCTCTCTTATTATTGCAGGATCTTGTGTGATCAATAATGTTTATGACCGAGACATCGATCACCTGATGGAGCGTACAAAGGAACGTCCTACGGTCACTGGTAAGATAAATGGTACGAAAGCTTCGTTATTGGGGCTTCTGATGATTGCATTCGGAATCATCATGCTGTTCATGACTACCGTAACTGCAGGTGTTATAGGAATAATCGGAGTTTTTAGTTACGTTGTATTATATACAATGTGGTCCAAAAGGAAATACGTAAGCAACACGGTTGTAGGAAGCATTTCAGGTGCTGTTCCTCCATTAATTGGATGGGCAGCTGTTGATGCCAACCTTGACATTATCGCTTGGATGCTGTTCTTAATGATGTTTATCTGGCAGCCGCCTCATTTCTATGCGCTGGCCATGAAACGTGTGGAAGAATACAGAGCAGCCAATATTCCAATGCTGCCTGTGGTGAAAGGATTCGCTGTTACCAAGCACCATATCGTCGCTTGGGTGGCTGCCTTACTGCCGCTTCCTTTCTTTCTGATGGATCTGGGAATGTTTTTCTTCATTCTTGCAACAGCTTTCAACATAGGCTGGCTGGCTCTTGGCCTTGCAGGCTATAAAATGAAGGATGACATCAAGTGGTCAAGATTGATGTTTGTATATTCACTTAATTATTTGACTATCTTGTTTGTAGCGATGGTTATCGTTACCGTTATATAAGATTAGTGGGAATTCTTTCTGATAAGAAATCCAAATAGATATTTTTTGAGTCCTTGTTTTATTTCAAAAGAACATTACACGAAAGAGGGGTTTGATTAAGCTATGAAAGCAAGGCTAACTAAGTGGCGCTTATTCTCCATTGTAGCCATGATGGCACTTATACTTTCTGGTTGTGGAGAGCCGTTCATCTCGACACTGCAGCCGGCAGGGGAAGTAGCACAGACACAATACGATCTTATGATTCTGGCTACATTAATAATGGTATTAGTTATTATTGTAGTTGTAATCGTCTACACAGTTGCGATTATTCGTTTCCGTAGAAAAAAAGGAGATACTACGATCCCAAAACAAGTAGAAGGAAGCCATACACTAGAAATTTTATGGACGGTTATTCCGATTATCCTTCTTCTTATCCTAGCAGTACCTACAGTTACTGCTACGTTCCAGCTTGCTGATACAAAAGCAATGGACAAAAAAGACGCTGACGGCAATCGTGAAGCGCTGGTCGTTAATGTTCGAGCTAACCTTTACTGGTGGGAGTTCGAATATCCTGACCAAAAAATCATCACTTCTCAAGATCTAGTGGTTCCAACAGATAAGAAGGTTTACTTCAATGTTACAGCTTCAGATGTTAAACACTCATTCTGGATTCCTTCCGCAGGAGGAAAGATCGATACCAACGTAGATGGTGTCAACACATTCTTCCTTGAGTTTGATGGACAAAAATCAGAGGAAGCCGGCGGAGTATTCTACGGTAAATGTGCAGAGCTTTGTGGTCCATCTCATGCATTAATGGACTTTAAAGTTAAAGCATTGCCTCAAGATGAATTTGCTGCATGGGTAGAAGATATGCAAAATGCAGGAGAACCTAAACCAACTTCTGATCTTGCACAACAAGGACAAGAAATCTTCAACCAAAAATGCTTAAGCTGTCATGCTGTATCACCAGAAGATGGCCGTCCAGAGTCTGCACGTCTTGCTCCTAACCTGGCAACATTTGGAGAGCGTACCCGGATTGCTGGAATTCTGGAACACAATGAAGAAGAACTGAAAAACTGGCTTGAAGACCCAGAGCAATATAAGCCAGGAAACAAAATGACAGGTACATATGGAGAGTTGTCTGATGAAGAGATGGATGCTCTTGCAGAATACCTGATGGGCCTGAAAGTTCAAGATTAATAGGGGATTAGTTAAAAGGGAGGTTAAATCGTGAGTAGCTTAGCACAGAAAAAAGGCTTCGGTGCGACTGTATGGGATTACTTAACCACAGTAGACCATAAAAAGATCGCCATCCTTTACCTTATGTCAGGAGGATTCTTTTTCCTGCTTGGAGGTCTAGAAGCTCTTATTATCCGTATACAGCTTGCGGTGCCTAATAGTGACTTTATTAGCGCAGGCTTATACAATGAAGTATTGACAATGCACGGTACAACAATGATATTCTTGGCAGCCATGCCTTTGATTTTTGCATTCATGAATGCTGTTGTTCCTTTACAAATCGGTGCCCGTGATGTTGCATTTCCTTTCGTGAATTCACTTGGATTCTGGTTATTCTTCTTTGGAGGGGTTTTCCTTAATCTTTCATGGTTCATGGGTGGAGCACCGGATTCAGGATGGACGTCCTATGCATCATTATCCTTGGCATCAGAAGGTCATGGAATTGACTTTTACGTTTTAGGGTTACAGATTTCAGGTGCAGGTACTTTAATTGGTGGTATCAACTTCCTTGTTACGATCATTAATATGCGTGCTCCGGGAATGACCTATATGCGTATGCCGTTGTTCACATGGACAGCGTTTGTTACATCAGCACTTATCTTATTTGCATTCCCTGCATTGACTGTCGGACTGTTCTTATTGATGTTTGACCGTATGTTCGGATCTAATTTCTTCGATGTAGCAAATGGCGGTAACACAATCATTTGGGAACATTTCTTCTGGATCTTCGGACATCCTGAAGTTTACATCCTTATCCTGCCGGCATTCGGTATTTTCTCTGAGATCATTCCACACTTCTCAAGAAAACGCTTATTTGGATACTCATCCATGGTATTCGCTACCGTGCTTATCGGTTTCTTGGGATTCATGGTTTGGGCTCACCATATGTTCACGGTAGGTCTTGGGCCAATCGCAAATGCGATCTTCGCTGTAGCGACTATGGCTATTGCGGTTCCAACAGGTATTAAAATCTTTAACTGGCTTCTCACAATGTGGGGAGGAAGCCTGAAATTTACAACTCCGATGTTGTATGCAGTTGCTTTCATTCCTTCCTTCGTAGCAGGGGGAGTCACTGGTATCATGCTTGCATCCGCTGCAGCCGACTACCAATTCCACGACACGTATTTCGTTGTAGCTCACTTCCACTATGTTATCGTAGGTGGGGTTGTATTCGCACTACTAGCAGGTACTCACTATTATTGGCCAATCATGTTCGGTACGAAGTTAAATGAGTTCCTTGGTAAAATTTCCTTCTGGTTATTCTTTATCGGGTTCCACTTAACATTCTTCATTCAGCATTTCTTAGGTCTTATGGGAATGCCTCGCCGTATCTGGAAATTCTTGCCTGGACAAGGATTCGAGACTGGAAACTTAGTAAGCTCCATTGGAGCAGGATTTATGGGTGTAGCTGTAATAATCCTTATTTTCAATGTGATCATGACTCAAGTTAAAGGTGTCAAAGTAGGTAAAGATGCATGGGGAGACGGCCGCACAATTGAGTGGGCGCTTCCGACACCGCCTCCATTCTATAACTTCAAGCAGACTCCGCTTATCCGCGGATTGGACGCTTTCTGGTTAGAGAAAATGGAAGGGAAAAAAGATCTTACACCAGCTGAACCGATTGGCGATATCCATATGCCGAATAACTCAATCTTACCGGTAATCATTTCTTTCGGATTGTTCGTTGCAGCCTTTGGGGCAATGTATCGTCCTGATGGAGAAGCTTGGGCATTGCCTGTATTAATCATTGGTATGGCGATTACATTGGGAGCAATGTTCCTGAGATCTGTAATCGATGATCATGGTTATCATGTTCACAAAGAAGATTTAATGGATGATGATAAAGGGGGTAAGGCATAATGCACGCTGAAGAAAAATTCACGCCAAAGACCTGGCCGGCCACCCCTGAAAAGGCGACCCTTGAGGGGAAAAATAAATTTATGGGATTTTGGTTCTTCCTTGGTGGAGAAACGGTACTGTTCGGTTCACTTTTCGCAACGTACTTAGCTCTTAAAAACAAGGTGCCAAGTGACAGCCATGCATTGACGACGGATATTTTCGATCTTCCGTTGGCATTTGTGGCTACCATGTTGCTTTTGACTAGCTCATTAACAAGTGTTTATGCAATGTATCACATGAAAAACTATAATTTCCAGCGTATGCAGGCATGGTTACTGATCACTGTATTATTGGGTGCAGCATTCCTCGGTTTGGAAATTTATGAGTTTAATCATTACGTTCATGAATACGGGCATACTTTTACTAGCAGTGCATTTGGTTCAGCCTTTTACACGCTGGTTGGTTTTCACGGTGGACACGTGGCATTCGGTCTTCTTTGGATTATCAGTCTGATGCTCCGTAATGCAAAACGCGGTCTAAATCTCTACAACGCTCCGAAGTTCTACTTAGCTTCTCTGTACTGGCACTTTATCGACGTTGTATGGGTATTTATCTTTACAGTAGTATACTTAATGGGAATGGTGGGATAAACTGATGGCGAATCAACAATCAAATTCAGGTAACCCAAGTGTAGATTACGAATACCGTCGTAAGAAAAATGCAGAAGACATGAGAATGCAAGTTACTTCATTCATGTTAATGATTTTCTTAACACTAGTTGCATTCATCGCTGTTGCAGGTGATTTTGATAAGTACTTTATAGTACCATTCATCCTGTTACTGGCAGTAGTACAATTGATTTTCCAATTATATTACTTCATGCATATGAGTCATAAAGGTCATGAAGCTCCTGCATTGTTCTTGTATTCTGGAGCACTTGTAGCGTTTATCACAGTATTAGCATTCATGACAATCGTTTGGATCTAAAAAGAAAGTCAGCCAATTTAATTGGCTGGCTTTTTTGTTTTTTTAAAGATGTGTTCATATGCCACCCGCTTCTGAACAAAGCCCTTCCGCTTTTCTAGTGTCCAGCTCCAGGGCTTAGAGGCACATGTCATAATCCAAACCGTCCAAGAAGGCAAAGAACGCCTTCCAGGCCGGTTCGTCTTATGCCACCCGCCTCTGAACAAAGCCCTTCCGCTTTTCTAATGTCCAGCTCCGGCGGCTAGCCCCTCGAGGTCATAAGCTAAATGGTCCAAGAAAGCAAAGTGCGCCTTCCCGGCCCATTCATCTTATGCTTGTCGGGGCTGAACGAGCCGCCTCTGCTTTTCTAATTGTTCAAGAACTTGTCATTACCTTGGATTGAAGTGGATGGAGGTTGACAGTATAATGGTGGTATAGGTTTAATAGTGAAATGAGGTGAGGAAATGCCATTAGGTATATTTGGGTTTATGGCTTTATGGAGCCCGTTTTTTATATTGGCATTGGTATTTATCACAGTTGTTTATTTTTTGGTTACTGTAAAGTGGAGAAGCAGCTTCAAGGAAAGTGCTCCGCTGACTCTAAAAGAAGCAGCTTATTTTATATTGGCAATGATTCTATTATATGCAATCAAAGGCTCACCTGTTGAAGTAATGAGCACGATTTTATTCTCTGCTCATATGACTCAGATGGCTCTTCTTTATTTAGTGGTTACACCGCTCATCATTTTGGGAATTCCCAATTGGGTATGGAAGGCAGCAATCAACCTGCCTGTTGTACAACCGTTATTTAAATTTATGACGAAGACTTTAATTGCATTGTTAGCGTTTAACATTGTGTTTTCCATTTATCATATTCCGTTGGTATTTGATCATGTAAGAACGGATGTAACGATGCACGGTTTGGCTACGGTCATTCTATTCTTATTATCGGTTTTCATGTGGTGGCCGTTATTGAACCCCGCTGATGAAGACATTGATTTAAGCGGTTTAAAGAGAATTGGATATATATTGGGAAGTGCAGTGCTGTTAACACCTGCATGCGGCTTGATTATTTTTGCAGAAAACCCTCTGTATGCACCCTATTATGATCCCGAAGAGTTCATGAAAGCATTGGCTTTATGTGTTCCGGTTGATACCTTACAAGGTTTGACGTTGACAGGTCCGGAATTATTTACATCAATGTCCACGGTAAATGATCAGCAGCTGGGTGGAGTCATCATGAAAATCATCCAGGAGATCGTTTTCGGTGTCATGCTATTTAACCTCTTTTTTCAATGGTATCGAAAGGATATGGAGAGGCAGGAAAATCAATCATACGAACGGATTTCCGATCCTGCTCCGACAGACTGAGGAAATATTGTGCAGGGATAGCTTACCACCGTTCCTGCCGTACATAGAATAATTACAGAAAAGTGAGGACTAGTTATGGGTGTACCAATCTTACCAACTATCAGTACCAGCTTCATAGTATTAAGTGCCATTACTGTCGCAATTGGCTGGTGGCAAATTAAACAAAGAAAAATTGAACAGCACCAGGGGACGATGACCCTGGCTGGCATTTTTGCACTGATTTTCTTTATCATTTATGCAAGCAGAACAATCTTCATCGGGAATACATCTTTCGGTGGACCAGATGATATCAAAATATATTATACAGTATTCTTAATTTTCCATATTACCCTTGCCACAATAGGGGCTGTATTCGGTTTAATGAGTTTGTGGACGGGTTATAAAGAGAAGTTGGCAAGACACAGAAAGCTCGGTCCCATCACAAGTATGATATGGTTTTTCACTGCCATTACAGGAGTGGCTGTTTACCTGCTTTTGTACGTGATTTATGAAGGCGGGGAAACCACATCAGTCATCAAAGCGATACTCGGAAATTGAGTTTAGGAGTTCGTATAAGAAATTTTCTTATACGAACTTTTTTTTGTGAAAAGGAATCTCCATGTCCCTGTCGAATAAACAATTGATAAAGGGGAGATAAAAAGATGCAGTCTAAAATATCAAAGTTGAAACAAACCCATTATGAAGATTCTTTGCAGTTATCTGAATACGCATTTCAATATAAAGTGCCTGCTGTAAAAAGAGAAAAAAGACTTGAACAGCTAAAAAAACAGGATGTGTATTGTATTTTCAATGATGATGTACTAGCAGCGAAGCTTCATCTATTGTCCTTGGAAATCTGGTTAGGGGAAGGGAAATATTCAATGGGAGGAATAGCAGGAGTTGCAACATACCCAGAATATAGAAGGAAGGGATTTGTCAGATCTTTACTAACCTACTCATTGGAAGAGATGAAGAATAAGGGGCAGTCTCTTTCCATGCTTCATCCTTTTGATATTCAATTCTACAGGAAGTTCGGCTGGGAAGTATTTGCCTATTTTGATAAGCTTCATTTAAAAAAGAAAGATCTGCGTCCCTTGAAAGAGACAAATGGACGTGTTAAGAGATTTAATAAAGATTCATACCCGGAAGTACTCCATAACCTGTACGAGCAATATGCTCATAGACACAATGGGATGCTTGTCCGAACAAAGGAATGGTGGAGAGAAAGAAGTATCACCGACTTATGGATTGCAATTTATTATGATGAGGATGAGATTCCAAAAGGGTATTTGAGTTATGAAGTTAACAATGAAAAATTGAAGGTAGAAGAATTCATTCCACTAACTGCGGATGCGAGATATGGGCTATGGAACTTCATCTGTCAGCATGATTCAATGATCAATGACGCAGAACTGGTTTTGAATCCGAATGAGCCCCTGCCATTTTTGCTTAGTGACCCCCGGGTTAAAATTGAAAGGCATCCTTACTTTATGAGTAGAATAGTAGATGTGGAACGATTTCTGAATAATTTTATAAAGAACATTGAGTTTAAGGACTGCGTACATATTTCCGTGAAGGATGTTAACGCGGATTGGAACAACCGTACATTTAAATTGGAGAGCGAGGGTGTAAAGGTAAGTGAAGCGGTTGAAAAAGATGTAAAAATGAACATTAATACATTAACTGCGATCATCTTCGGTGTATATACACCTCATGCGCTTTTCGAAATGGGACGGATTGAAGGTAAGTGGGAAGAGGTCGTTAAACTTGAAAAGCTTACACTAAAGTCAAGCCCGTTGTTCTATGATTTTTTCTGAGTAATAGCAAAAAGGACTACCGGTTTAGCGGTTAGTCCTTTTTGTGTTTACAACTTGAAATTTGTTTTGATGATGCCCGCTTCTTTTGCAGAATTAAAAACAATCAATATAAGTGGACCGATTATGAAACCGAGGACTCCAAACAGCTTCAAGCCAAGATACATGGCAATCAGTGTAGCCAGTGGCGAAAGCCCTATATGGGTACCCATCACTTTTGGTTCCACTGTTCTCCTGATAATCAGAAGGATGGCAGCCAATACAGCAAGCTGTGAACCTAATGCGATATTTCCTGTAATTAGGTGAAAGAGAGACCAGGGCCCAAGAACGACAATTGAACCTATCAGAGGGATGAAATCTATGATCCAGATTACAAGTGACATCACAATCGCCACTTCCGGCGAGATAAAGAGTAAGCCTATAAGTGAGACGAGAAAGATGATGATACTCACAAGAAATTGGGCTTTAAAGAAGCCGAAGATAACATAAGAAAGTCTGGAAGTCATAAAATTCACTTTCTCTGCAGTCCGTTCAGTCAGATGACTGAAAATACTCTTTTTAATACCAGGTAAGTCCAGTATGAACAAAAATAGCGCGATCAGATAAACCAGAAAGCTCACCAGGTAGCTAGGGATATAGGATAAAAACGCACTGATCTTTTCTATATTTAATGAATTAAGTATTTTAGTCTTTACTGAGTTCAAGAAATTCTGAACTTCTTCACTGAACCCGGTCACCACTTCATTGGGCAGCTCTTCAGTCGCCTCCAGTAGTCTTCCCTCATATTCCAGCCATATGTCACTTAGTTGATTAATATATTTTGGTGTGTCCTCTATTAATTTAATTCCTTCTCCAACCACTTTTGTTGTGACAAAGTAAGCGGATAAACCAACTAACAACAAGAAAACGATAAACACGGATAAAACCGCTATTTTTCTGTTGGTGGAGAATCTTTTTTGAGTGAACTTAACTGCAGGCTCTAGAAATAACGCGGTAATGAGAGCAGTAATTAAGGGGACTGATATGGGCAAAATAAAAAAAGTTAATAATGCGAGTATGATAATACTTAATAGTATGATGAAAAATTTTCTGGTGAAGAACTTGGACAATTGAGAACCCCTTTCTGACGTTTCCTCTTACTATTTATTATATTAAAGTAGCGTAAGAATGAACAGTAGGGAAGAAGTGAAATTTGATATTTTTGGGGAAGGAATATACGAGTGTGAAAAAATCCCCAAAGGCAATGCGCCTTCAGGGATTTCCCAGTTATGCTTGTCGGGGCTGATCGAGCCGCCTCCGCTTTTGGTTTTGTCCAGCTGCAGGGCTTAGAGGCACATGCCATAAGCCAAACCGGACAAGAAGGCAAAGAACACCTTCCAGCCCGGTTCGTCTTATGCCACCCGCCTCTGTACAAAGCCCTTCCGCATTTCTAGCATCCAGCTCCGGCGGCTAGCCCCTCGAGGTCATAACTGAAAAATCCCCAAAGGCAAAGAGCGCCTTCAGGGATTTCCCAGTTATGCTTGTCGGGGCTGGTCGAGCCGCTTCCGCTTTTGGTTCATCCAGCTCCGGCGGCTAGAGGCTCGAGACATAAGCTAAGCCACCCATTAAGGCAAAAAGCGCCTTTTTGGGTGGCTCATCTTATGCCTGTCGCCTCTGATCAAGCCGCCTCCGCTTTTGGGTTTACCAAGCGAATTCTGTTGCTTCTTTTTTTACGTCGGCGATTAGTTTTTCACAGGAAGTCAGCAGGTGTTTAGGGAATTCTTCACCTTCACCGTATTCAACACCGTGTGGATAATAGTGTTTGCCTAATAGCGGCGTCATGAGCTGTATGATGGCATCGTGCTTTCCGATGTCTCCCTCAACTGCAAGTCCTTGGATACGAAGATAGAAAATGCCTTCTCTTATTTCAAACTTACGGTCGTATGTTACCCTTTCGTAATCCCACTGACCTGCACGTACAAGGCCGTGAGATTCCATGATGTCATCAAGGCGATTCAGATCTACTTTTAAGTTTTCAATTTCAGTTGCTTCGAAACGCATATAAATTCCCTCCTATATTGTCTGGCGCAAGGCTCAGGTTGAAGTGTCACCTGGTGCCTATCTGCATTCTTCATGTTAGAAGCATTTATATCGGTATAATGTACTATGATACAAAATGCGGTATTTCTCATTCTTAATAATAGTGTAAAATCCTTTTTCTTGCAATGTCTTGGTGAATCGGAATATGTCAATTTTATTAAAGGTGTATAAGTACTGGATGAAAGAGAAGAATAATCATGATTGATATATTGGAGGAGGACTACAATGCCTAAACTGAAAGAAATCATGACTAAAGATGTAGAATCCTGCACGCTCCTGGATAATGTATACGAAGTTGCAGTGAAAATGAAAGAATATAATGTTGGTTCCATACCGATTGTAGACGGTGACAAAATCGTAGGGGTCATAACAGACAGGGATATAGTCACTCGCTGTGTAGCAGAAAAACACCCTGCTTCATCCAAAGTAGAGGATATCATGAGCAGGGAGCTCATAACGATAAGTCCGGATGCAGATGCGGCCCAGGCAGCACAGTTGATGGCGGATAAACAGATCAGAAGGCTGCCGGTAGTTGAAGGTGACCGCCTAGTCGGAGTTGTTTCTCTCGGGGATTTCGCCATCAGGGAATCGCTGGAGGCGCAAGCTTCTATAGCACTCGAAGAGATTTCAGAATCTCACTTCAGCAACAAGCCATGTTAATTCTTAAGGGGCGATTCTAAAATCGCTTCTTTTTTGTTTGGGGAAATCTAGTTTTAGTCAAAAATAAAATATGCTATGCTTTATACAATACATAATATTAAGAAACCTTTTAAATGGTATAATAATTCTAGTATTTCAAGCATATCCTGCTAGAGAAAGCAGAGAGGAGGGAAATCTCTGAAGACGGTTTTACGTATTGCTATTATTCTGGTATTTATTCTTTTAATAAGTATTTATCAAAGTCTCAATGACGAGAATGAACCTCTAAAAGGGCCTGACACCCAGACCCTTAAGAAAGATCACGATAATCAGCTGAAACAACCGATTGAAAATGCGGGAGAACGTCCTGTTACCGGGCTCTCCACATGGATAGGGAAAAGTTCAGATAAAGTAATTGAAGCGTTTGGGGAACCGGAAAGAATCGAACCAAGTTCCTATGGGTATGAATGGTGGGTTTATCCCATTTCCCCCAAACAATACATCCAACTAGGGGTCGAGAACAAAAAAGTAGTGACTCTTTATACGATTGGGAACGAAGTGGAGGTTACTCCTTATAAGCTTGGTCAAAAGCTGGAGGACATTTATCGTTTTACCATCATAGAGTCTGAAATAGTCGTAAACGATGATTCTGGATCTTATCAATTTGAATTAAATGAAGAAGATCTTAATACACGATTGTTGGTTTCTTTAGGGGATATTTATGCTCAGCTGTATCTAGACAAATTTACTGGTGAACTAATGAGTATCCGGTTTTTGGATAGTTCCACCCTGATAAAAATGCATCCATATGAAATGATGTACCGAGGAGATCTGGTTGAAGGAACAGAGCCTACTGATGAAGAGTGGAAGAAAATCGACACCGCAAGTGAAAAGCAGATATTTGATATTACGAATGTCATTCGTACACATTTTGGAGCTGGAAAAGTAGAGTGGAATGAAGAAACTGCAGAAGTGGCGCGAGGACATAGTGAAGAAATGTTTAAAGAAGAATATTTTTCACATGAGTCACCTGTGTTTGGAAGCCTTTCTGACAGATTGGAAACACAAGAGATCACCTTCAAGACTGCAGGGGAAAACATCGCTTCGCAATATACTGATGCCCCTGAGGCCGTTCACGGATGGCTGAATTCCGAAGGACACAGGAAAATCCTCCTGGAAAAAGATTTTACCGATCTTGGGGTCGGGGTTTATAAGAAATATTATACCCAGAATTTCATAGAGAAATTTACAATTGAACAGTAAAAAGGTTGACTCTTCAGGACATTTTTTCGTCCTCGAAACAGTCAACCTTTTTCACTTCAATCCTTTTTAAAAATAAAGAAGGATCCAGTGGAGTGGGCTACCACTTTCCCTGCAGAATTCACAACCTTGCCGTCTACTACCATTGTCTTTGACCCTTGGTGAACGATTGTTGCGCTTGCGGTCAATCCTTCACCGATGCCGGGTGCGAGGTAATGAACATTTAAATTTGTTGTGACGGCACCATACCCTTCGGAAAGCATCATATTTGCCAGGGTCCCCATGGCAGTATCTACTAATGTGGCCGTCACACCGCCATGTACGATCTGCAATGAATTATAGGTAACGGCTGTTATTGGAATGCTTATTGTAAAGTTTCCGTCTTCTGAACATTTATCCATGGCAAAAATGCCGCCGATTATAGATTCGTTCTGTTTATTCTGCTTCCGCTTTACTCCGTTGAGCAGCTGTTTGATACTGATCACTTCTTCTTCATCTGCTCTCTGTAAAACCTCATCCAATAATTTGTGCAATTCTTCTTGCATTGTTAAACATCCTTTTCTTTACACAGCCCATCTCTTTTATTATGTATGATCATGACTGTATAGTTTCTCGTTGTTTCTCAAATGAATTTTACTACAAAAAGGAATGTTTCACCATTTTTTCATTTCATCATAAAATGTAATAGGTAAATGTCCTGAGCAGGAGGTGCTTGGAATGGGAAAATCATTACACCCTAAAGTGAAAGAATTTAAAGAGTTTGTCAGGAAGCATCCGAAAATTGTAAAGGATGTCCGAAACGGGAATGCGAATTGGCAGGAGCTATTTGAAGATTGGTATTTGCTGGGGGAAGAGGATACCCGTTGGGACATATATAGGGACGCTGAAAACAAAAGTGATGCAGAAAAAGAAGAAACCGGTAAAAACGGGTGGTTTGATCACGTAGGTGAATTAGTGAAAAAAATGGATGCCAATCAATTGCAAAGTCACATCAATAATATAAGTGAAGTCTTGGGAACTGTCCAGGGTGTCATCAGTCAGTTTCAATCCAATCCAAAAAGCTCGACCGTGACGAACGAGACACGTTCAAAACCTTCTCATCCCTTTTCGTTCAGAAAGGACTAGGAGGTATAAACATGAGAGCAGATCTTATTGAATATATTCATTCGAATGAAGAGTTAAAAATGTTCTTGAGGGAAAAACCCGAATGGTACAGAAGGCTTTCCAGAAATCCAAATGAGCTGGAGAAATTTGAAATCGCATCAATTAATCACTTTCAAAAAACGATTCCTCATCGTGTGCAAAAATTTTCGAATGGCGTCCAAATGGCGTCTATGATGATCAGCATGTTTCAAAGTATGAATGAAGCTGAATAGAATATTGTAGGTAATCAAAAGGAAGAACAATCGCCGGGTTGCTTTTCCTTTTTTGTTTAGATAATGCAGACAAGCCGCCGCTGCTGGAATTGATATCTTTCTTCTTGGAATTACAATGAGTAAACAGGGCGCAAGATGGGGAAGGCTAAGGGAAAAGGAGTGGATTCGATTATGAAAAAACTTATTGTCTTGTCCCTGTCGCTTCTTGTGGTTCTAAGCGGGTGTAAAGATGATATCCCGGAACCTGAAAATTTCTCATTCGTGAACAAGGTTCATGCCAAAGAAGACAAGTCGCTTTCAGTTAAGCACATTGTACAAGGAAACCAGGTGTTCATTGAATGTATAGTGCCCAATGTAACATTCTCATCGGCAAGAAAAGGAGCAAAGAAAGGGAAGATCATCGTTACTTCAAATACAAGCGGGCTATACAGGGAATATTATACTGCAGCATTTGTTGTAAAGAATCTCCCGAAGGGGAATCATATCCTAACGATTGAAGTGGTAAGCCCAAAGAATAAATCACTCGGGATTAAAGAACGATTGTATGTGACGATTCCGTAGAATTATTAAATTTAAAGCGGGAATTTTTTTACAGAGCATATTCGCTTCCGATCATAAAACGTGTTAAAATAGCGTTACGGAGGTGAGCATTATGCTTGCTACTATAGAAAGAATGGAAATATTAGATAGTGCTGATGAACTTTCTCAGTGGATACTAAATTCCGATGTGGCAGAAAAATATCGGAAGTGTTTATATAAACTTCGTAATAACAATGATACGCAGACAAAAATACAAAAGTTTACGCGTATGAAAGAACGTTACGAAGAGGTGCAGCGGTTTGGCCGCTATCATCCGGACTATAAGACGGTCATGAAGGAGATTCGTGAACTTAAAAGAGATATGGATATGGATGACAATGTAGCCGAATTCAGGCGTGCAGAAAATGAACTTCAGGATTTATTGGACAGAGTGAGTCTGATCATAGGACATTCGGTTTCTAAAAACGTGAAGGTCCCAACAGGCAGCCCTTTCTTCAGCGGAAGTTCATGTGGCGGAGGCTGCGGATCTGGAGGCAGCTGCGGCTGTTCAGCCTAATAAGGATTCATTAAAGAGCCGACGATTTTTTCGTCGGCTTTTTTTTACCATTTTATTGTTTTAGCCGTACACAATCGACACACAAATTTCCGCAGCAAAACATTTTTTCTTGAGGTACGAAGAAACGATGTCGGTAAACAAATAAGGATGATTGTGACCTGAAGAATATTGTATCTGAATGCAGTCTTTTGCCTCTCATAGCCCGGGCCGACCACTTCCTTATTAAATATTCAATTTCGTTTTTATCAAGGTCGGTCTCTAAATATAGAAAAGGGATGCCTGCAACCCATTTGACGTATGCATTCTGAATATCCGGTTCTGCTCGAAGATACTCAATGAAATCATCCCATATGACTTTCAAATCCATTATAACCCTCCATCCGGCCGTTCAATTGCATTTACTTATGTACTATACCCAAAAAAAGATAAATATGTTCGGTAAATAAGGAGAATGTTGTTTTAAGCGGGAAGTGGGGGCTTATGCTTGTCGGGGCTGAGCAAGCCGCCTCCGCATTTCGTGGCCGATTCGCCTTATGCCACCCGCCTCTGGGCAAAGCCTTTCCGCATTTCATGTTGTCCAGCTCCGGCGGCTAGCCCCTCGAGGTCATAAGATGAATGGTCCAAGAAGGCAAAGAGCGCCTTCCCGGCCCATTCATCTTATGCTTGTCGGGGCTGAGCGAGCCGCCTCCGCATTTCGTGTTGATTATTCCCATATTTCTGTGCTAGACTTAAAAAAAAGTGATTCCTAGAGGGGAAACGGTATGTTGACGCAAAGACAAGGTTTAGTTGTTTGGTTACATAGTTTGAAGCATGCAAAGTCTTTGAGGCGATTCGGAAATGTTCACTATGTATCGAAAAAAATGAAATATGTTGTATTGTATTGTAATCAGGACGAAATCGATTCTGTCATGGATCGAATTAATTCGTATTCTTATGTAAAAAAAGTGGATCCTTCCTATAAACCATTTATTAAATCAGTGTTCGAGAATTCAAGGCCTGATAAGGCGAAGGAATATGATTATAAGATGGGTTTTTAAAAAAAGCTGCCAAACGTATGTTGTTGGCAGCTTTTTTCTTTAGGTTTTTTGTTGTCATTGCAAGGGTAAAATATAATGATTTAATCTTAATATGGCAATTAAGTGCTGATAATACAGATCTTTTTCTGGAAATAATGTGGATGGTTTTACATCAAGCTGAATGATTGTTTTTTCAAGTTCTTCTGCTGTTTGCTGGAAAAGTGAATACCGCTTATTTTCCATCATATTTGGATTGGGTATCCCTTCACGGGAGAAGTATATAGCCTGAAACTTACCTTCGGCTGTCGGCTTCATCACGACGCCAAGAGACGTAACCGGCCGGTCTTTTACAATAGTATGAAAAGCCATCATGTGCTGAACTCTTTCTTTATTGTATCTTGCCGTTTCCATCAATTCATAAATATCAGATAATCCTTCGCCTAATTCGATAAACCGCTGAATCATGTTCTAACTCCTTTTCTTACGTATTTAATCAATTCCTTATTATTTCAAACATACTATTAGAAGTAAAGAAGATATGAAGGGGTGATTGTATGTTATGGGTATTTATAGGTATGATTATTTGTTTAATTGTTTCTTATGTCGTTACCGTGAAGAAGGAAGAAAAAGAGGTTACCTTGGAGAATGTCGATGCGTTCATTGTAACTGCCATTCTTTCCACCTTGGCTGCTCATGGAGTGATTTCCCTGCTCGAAGCAAGGGAGCTTGAAGGGGAGAACTTGATTAGTTTAAAAGAAAACCTTCTGAAAAACAACGGGATTGGTGAGCTCGAATGGGATGAATTGGTGAGTGACCATCTGGAAAGCGGTAATCCTTTTGTAGAAAGTAAGGATTTAGATATAGGTTAATCCTTTCCAAAATTGTTGAAAATTTCGCGGTCTTACTATATAACCCTTTTGTGAAATCTGATATCTTAATGATAAGGTCAAACGAAGGGGTACCAAGATGCAGCGATTAATTCTTTTTTTTACTTTCACCATGGTGATGGTGATTTCAGGAATTCTCTTTTTTCAGTGGAACGGATTTTTATCAGGCAGTTCCAAGGAATCCGGCCAATCTAAGGTGAATCAGTCTTTTACGATTAAACATAGTGGTAACGAATTTTTCATAATCCAAGAAGTGGAATTGGTTTCCGGTGATCTGAAGGATATGACGATTGACTGGCCGGAAAATGCCACGAACTATCAGTGCAAAGATGAAAGCGGGGATCACTGCTTATTTAAAGAAAATGGAGAATTCACTTTAAACGTCAAAAAGGAAGGGAACCAGAAGCTGACAATCTCATACAAACTTAAAAGGCAAACGGCTGATGGGCATCTGCTGTTAAGTGAGTGGTATCCTGTGTTATCAACTGCAATCCCCGTGAAAACATCAATTAATATCATTGAGAAAACAGCCAGGGATGCGGCTTGGATATCAGGATATAAAAATTGGAAGCATGAATCTTTGGATTTTATCGATTATTATTCCTTTAACGGAAATGGACCTCCATCGGATTTACTTCTTTATTCAGGAGAGATGAATCTTTATGAAGATGGAAAAGTCAGGGTGTATTCAAGAGAAAAAATGAAATACAACATCGTAGATGCTGATTACAGTGATGACGGTTTCGTTACGGTGGTCATAGATGACAGACTTCCTGCGCGCGAAACGGAGAACTTTCTGATCATGAGCAAGGATCTACCGCAATCAAAATATATGGAAAAAGTGAACTGGGGGCTAAAACAGCAGAAATATACTGCCTCTTATCAGGAAAACTGGTTAAAAGAGTTGAAGGCGAGTATCATCTTGCAATCACCTCATGGCTCACACAAAACTTTAAAGGTTTATAAAGAACTGAAAAATGGACTGACAGGAAATCAATTCGCTTCCTTTAGACAGTTTTTGATGAACGAGAGCAGCCCGTTTATTCAGGCAGGACGAATGGATGTTTTGTTGAAACAAGCGACCAGTTTTAACTCATCATACATAAGTGAAATCACAAAAATTACAGACATAGAGATTCCGTTCGTCCTGAAAGCTTCACAGACTGTATTACTGAATGGTAAGCCTATAGACGGTGGTTCCTTCATTCAATATAATCAAAATGAACTGATCTCACTTACTGAATTGCTGAAGGGAGCGGGTGTTGAATATAAATATCTACAGGAAGATGTCCTTTATGTGATCGACGGCGGTCATTCGTATCGGTTCTTTATCGACAAAGATTATTTTATACTTAACGAAGAAAATTACGGTCTCCTGATAAAACCGGTACAGAAAATAGGCAGCACTGTGTACATGGATGTGGAGTGGCTTAAAAAACTATTCAAGATAGAAATAGAGCGGACAAACTCTAATGTCAAAGTACAAACAAATGAAACATAAAAAGCCCTGCAGAATTTCTGCAGGGTCCTTCTATATCCATTTCTGGAAAGAAGGCAAAGGGAGAGGAGAAACCGGAGGAAGAACTTATGGGGAAACGTAAGTCTTCTCCGCGGTTGGCAACAACATCAATTAGGATGTTGTTACTTCCATTATCACCTAACAATATGATTTTATACATTTTAAGGACAATTTCCTGAAGTGGCGAATGCTGTAGATTTGTGTTAGGATAATGAGGAAAAATACATATATGGTGGATGATTATGAGAGTAATAGCAGGAACGTTAAAAGGCAGGCCATTAAAAGCCGTTCCGGGAAGCGGGACACGGCCGACTACAGATAAAGTGAAAGAGTCAATATTTAATATGCTTGGCCCCTTTTTTGAAGGAGGTATTGGCTTGGATCTATTTGCAGGCAGCGGCGGTCTGGGTATAGAAGCATTAAGCAGGGGGCTGGAAAATGTAATCTTTGTCGACAAAGATTCTAAGGCGCTTCAAACCATTAAGACAAATCTGAAAGAGTGTGACTTAATGGGTCACAGTGAAGTGTATCGAAATGATGCGGGCAGAGCACTTAAGGCGATAGTCAAAAGGGGGATTTCATTTGACTATATCTTTTTGGACCCTCCATACAAAATGAAAAAACTGGAAGAATTGGTGGCGTTCATTGACGAAAATAACCTATTAAATGAAAACGGTTACGTGATGTGTGAGTACAGCTCGGACAGCAAACCAATAGATGAGATTGGGAGATTGCATAAAGTTAAAGAAGAGACTTATGGAATCATTGGTATATCGATTTATACATATCAAAAATAGCAAAAAGAAGAAGCTTGGGGGTAAATGATCATGACGAGTATCGCAGTTTGTCCAGGGAGTTTTGATCCCATTACATACGGACACCTAGATATCATTACAAGAGGGGCAAAAGTTTTTGATCAAATTTATGTAGTGGTATTGAACAATTCTTCGAAAAAACCTTTATTTTCAGTTGAGGAAAGAATCGAGTTGATACGTGAATCCACTAAAGACATTCCTAATGTTGTGGTCGATTCATTTCAAGGTCTTCTTGTGGACTATGCAAAAAGCGTGAAAGCAAGTGCTATAATCAGAGGGTTAAGAGCTGTATCAGATTTTGAATATGAAATGCAGATCACATCCATGAACAGAGTGCTCGAAGAAGACATTGAAACATTCTTTATCATGACGAATAATCAATATTCCTTCTTAAGCTCCAGTATTGTAAAGGAAGTAGCTAAGTACGGAGGGAACATTTCTGAATTGGTTCCTCATCCTGTAAAGGGCGCACTGAAAGATAAATATACCGTTAAAGAATAAGAGAAGGGGCTGTTCATGCTGAATTAAATCACATGAACAGCCCCTTATTGTTCAATTGATTTTCTTAAACGTCCTTCTACTGTAAATCAGGATGTAAACAAGTAAACTTACGATTGTTATAAGGGGACCGACTGTTTTCAGCCAAAACATGATCCCATTCCAAATATAGGCGTTCTGTTGTGAGAAAACCGGTATGGCATTCGAAAGCTGTTCATCTGAAAACCTTTCATAAACAGGTTTCCAGATGATGATTGTCGCGAGCGAAGCGGCTGCGCCATGAAGAAATCTGGCGTAAAAGAAAGGCTGAAAACGAATATCCGTCTGGGCAAGAATGCTGGCAACCTGAGCTTGCACACTAAAGCCTGAGAAGCCCAGGATAAAACTTGTGATGATTGCCTGATGCAGCAATGTAGCTTCCGTCACTCCGCTTGTCAGTTTTGAACCCAGAGTGATTTCAAATAATCCTGAAATGAAAGGGATGCTTAATTGTTCAGTTAACTGAAAAATGTTCAATAAGTATGAAAATCCGGCAGCAACAAATGTCGTTATATGAAGGTGATACAGCATCTTGTTTATAACGGAGAAAAGGATGATGAATCCACCTATCATTAATAAAGTCTGGATAGAGGAAGTCACTGCATCTCCGAGGAGCTTGCCGATGGGCCGCTTATCATTTAATCGCGTTTGATGAAGAGCTGAGAACGCTTCTTTGAGGAAGAATCGTTTCTTTTTGGTTGAGCTGTTTCTAATGAATTCTCCGTCTTTCCCCCCATAGAATCTCATCGCCAGTCCCACGCAGATATTCCCTATATAATGAGCACAAGCAAGAACGATTCCGAGTGTCGCGTTTTGAAAGAAGCCTACTGAAACAGCTCCGAAAATAAATAAAGGATTGGAAGAGTTCGTAAAGGAAACGAGTCTCTCGGCTTCAATCTTGGTCAGCTGTTTTTCCTGGCGTAGACGCGCTGTTAATTTTGCCCCTGCCGGAAAGCCTGACGCCATCCCCATAGCCCATACGAACCCTCCTACACCAGGGACACGGAATAAAGGGCGCATCAGTGGTTCCAGCACCACACCAATAAATCTAACAACCCCAAACCCTATCAGCATTTCCGATACGATAAAAAAAGGCAGCAGAGATGGAAATACAATTTCCCACCACATATCCAGTCCTCTGATCGAAGCCTCCAAGGATTCACCAGGCATTAGGATTAATGCTGCAGCAAACACTGTCACACCTGCCGATAAGACTAATGTTTTCAATTTTGACTTCAACAACCGGACGTCCTCCTCACAGACCATACTATGTCAATTTCTTGTGAAACACAGAAAGAATGATAAAATGAGAGTAACTTCTACTTGTCCTCATATTAATCAATATACTCATACATATTAGAAATAGACCATATGATGAATTGAACCGCAAACTAAGGGTAAAGGGGGAAGACTGTTGAATAGACCGAAGATAGGATTAGCCCTTGGTTCAGGTGGAGCTAGAGGATTTGCACATTTAGGTGTTTTAAAGGCTTTTGACGAAGAAGGAATCCCAGTGGATATGATTGCCGGGAGCAGCATGGGTGCTCTGGTCGGCTGCATGTATGGAGTAGGTCATAAAATGGATGATCTCTATAAATTATCGACCACGTTCAGAAGGAAATATTATTTGGATTTTACAGTTCCAAAAATGGGGTTCATAGCAGGTAAGCGAATAAAGGAATTCATACAATTATTCTCTCATAACAAAAACATTGAAGATTTAAATATACCCGTGAGTGTTGTGGCCACTGATATAACAAATGGCGAGAAAGTGGTCTTTACCTCAGGGCCTGTATCCAGCGCCGTCAGGGCTAGTATAGCTATTCCGGGTATATTCGTACCTGAGAAGATCAACGGCCGCCTATTGGTGGACGGAGGGGTCATCGACCGCGTCCCTGTATCTGTCGTAAAAGAAATGGGTGCTGATATAGTCATAGGCGTGGACGTTTCGCATGTCAAAAGAAATGCAGAAATTACAACAATCTATGATGTCATTATGCAAAGTATTGATATCCTCCAGCTTGAAATTGTGGCTCATAGAGAATTTGCTTCAGATTTTATGATCCGGCCTCATGTGGAAATGTACAGTACACGGGCATTTAAGAATATTGAAGATATTATTGATATGGGGGAAGAAGAGGCTAAGAAGGTCATTCCTTCTATTAAAAAAGCGTTGGAGGAATGGAAGGGGTAAAATCTATGAAGAACAGAACGCTGATTCGAATCCTGGTCCTGATGACCGTTTTTATCGTTGCAACATCGTTTTATTATCTTCCCTATTATGTAACCAAGCCTGGCAGTGCACATGAGCTTGATCCCATTGTTAAAGTGGAGGGTGGGTATGATGATGAAGGTGAGTTTATGCTGACCACTGTCAGGATGGGAAAGGCAAACATTTATGCATATCTTATTGCAAGTATAAAAAAGTATGAGTATATCTATCCTGTAGAGGAAATTAGAAATCCTCATGAAAGTGACGAAGAATACAACATCAGACAACTTCAGCTGATGGAAAATTCCCAAAATTACGCAATAGAAGTTGCCTATAAAGCAGCGAATAAACCTTTTCATTATAATTATAAAGGTATCTATATATTGAACGTATATCCTTCTATGCCTGCGGAGGACATCTTGAAACCAGGTGACCGCATCACAGCGATAGATGGGCAGGAATTCGAATCATCCGAAGAGTTCATACAATATGTAGGAAAGAAGAAGAAAGGTGACGAAGTAACGATCAGGTTTATGAGAAATGATGAAGAAATGACATCAACGATCCCTTTGAAGGAATTTCCTGAAATGCCTGATAAAGTAGGACTCGGCATTTCCTTGAGTGATGATAAAGAGATTGTGACAGATCCTGAAGTGTCCCTCAATACAGATGAGATAGGAGGCCCATCGGCAGGCCTGATGTTCAGTCTTGAGATTTATAATCAATTGACGGAAGATGATTTAACAAAAGGTCATCCTATAGCAGGGACAGGAACAATCTCAGAAAATGGGGAAGTTGGAAGAATCGGCGGAATCGAGCAGAAGATCATTGCTGCTGATAAAGCGGGTGCAGCGTATTTTCTTGCTCCAAACGATACGATATCGAAAGAAATAAAGGAAAAACATCCTGAACTCGAATCAAATTACTCAGCGGCCAAAAAGACAGCCGAAGATATCGGGACAGACATGAAAGTCATACCGGTAAAAACATTTGATGATGCCATCAACTTTTTACATTCGCTTCCTGACAAATAATATTTGAAAGAGAGAGACTGCCGGCTGGCAGTCTCTCTTTTTCTTATCAAATCAAATGATCCTTATTTTATTATAATCGGCGGCTGTGACCATTCCTGACGAAGGAGCTTTTTCCTGGCTTCAGAAGAAGGAAGTCCAAGTGAATAAATTTCAGAAGCTTTTAAGTCTAATGAAATATCTTCTTTGTCTGCACTTGAAAGTTTACTAATAAGTGGAAGATTCAGCGATTTCTTGCAAATGTGCAGGTATTCTTGGCCTTTTTGGTTCATTCCAAGTAACCTGATATAAGCGGGAGCATGATGTCTTTTATCCATATCTTCTTTTGTGGTGTTAGTTAAAATATGAAGCGCCATTCGCTGTAACCGGGTCCAAGTATATCTTTTGGTTTTCAGTCTGCTCATAAAGTCTTTAAACGATAGAGCTGCCCTTGCGCTTTCAATGATTCTATTCTCAATGCCTTCTTCGATTTCATAAATCCCTTTAAGCTCTAAAGGTGAGGAAGCCATTATCTTGTACTGGAGTAAAGGCCAATAATTCTCCCAACGATGATAATTCCCAAACTCCTGCCTGTATTCTTCAAGTATCTGAAGAGTCCCGGCAGGAATGTACTGATTGATTGTGCTTTCTTCTTGGGCAGGGTCAAAAAGATTTTTACGGATGCTGGTTGCACTCGCAATGGAAGGCGATGAAAAATGTTCATCATGATAGCCTGCCGACTCTCGTGTAATGGTGTACGCCTTTAAGTCCGGAGCGACTGCATTTCGTGCCTCGATATAATGATAACCTAGAATATTATTCGGTTTACTCAAATCTATCATGTCTTCGTTACCTTCTAATTCCTTGAAGGCTTTCGATAAGGCGGAAGGATAACTTAAGCCTTCATTCACATAGTGCTTAATAGAAGTATTATATGTATGTTGGTTATCGTGAATTAATTTGACAGTTTCCTCAAATGAAGCAATCCCCCCGTCTTCACTCCCAAAGCAGAAGCTCTCACAGCCTATTTCATGAAGAAGGGATATGGAACCCTTCGCAAAGGTTTCCGCATGTTGTGTCGCGAATGAATAAGGCAGTTCAATGACAATATCAACACCTGCTGACAAAGCCATCTTAGTGCGTGCCCATTTCGATACAAGTGCTGGTTCCCCGCGCTGCAAGAAGTGCCCGCTCATACAGGCGACAACAACATCTGCCCCCGATGCTTTCTTCGTCTCATTCAAATGATGCAAATGTCCATTATGAAACGGATTATACTCAACCACAACCCCTGTTGCTTTCATTAAATAATTTCACTCCTTTTAGTTTTGCTCTTCACAAAACAACTGTAATGAAAGAAATGTTTATTCGCCATTTATTGAATGCATAGAATATTTGATAAAGCTTAGCGATATTTACCTATTCTAGCGGTTGATTGTAGTGCAAGATGAAGACTCCTGCGGGAAGAGTAGCTTATGTGAGACCTGTCCAGCTACGGGGCTTAGAAGCACATGTCATAAGTCAAACCGGCCAAGAAGGCAAAGAGCGCCTTCGTGACCGATTCGCCTTATGCCACCCGCCTCTGAGCGAAGCCCCTCCGCTTTTCTACCCGCAGGCGAAGCCGAGGAGGCTCACTGGTCACCCGCAGAAAGCGAAGTCTTGCACGGAAATCAACTGGGGCATTCAAAAACATTATAACGAATAAATGGACGACCTTAATCTTAAAGCCACATAAAATATTTAATTTATATAAGTATCATATCGGATATTATAAAATATTTGAAACAGATTATAATAAAGCGTTATAATTGCAACACTGGTAGAGTAATAAGTGTAAAGAAAAAATATTGACAAACGGTAATATGAAGTCTATAATTACCTTTGTTGCCTTGAGGTGATGACATTGAAATGGTCAATTATACAATTACAAAAATTCAGGGATAAAGGACTTACTCTTGATGAAATGGTAAATTTCGAAGATCCGAAAGAAATTGATCCGCAAGTCAGAGAAGTTTTCCCGATTCATGTTACAGGTAAAGCAGACATAGGCTCAAACCGTGTCACCTTTCATCTTCACTTAGAAGGAAAGCTGGTCTTGCCTTGTTCGAGAACCCTCGTTGACGTGGATTGGCCAATTGATCTTAAAACGATCGAAACCTTCCTTCTTTCAGATACTGATTATGATCAGTATGAAGAAGAGGAAGTTCACCGCATCGAAGGGGATGTAATTGATTTAAAACCAGTAATTAAAGAGTTGCTGTTACTTGAGATACCATTGCAGGTAATCAGCGATGAAGCGAGAGAACAGGATAAGCTTCCTTCCGGTAAGAACTGGGAAGTGTTGACGGAAGATCAAGCTTATGAAGTCGAAGAGGAAAAAGAGAAAAAAGTTGATCCTCGACTCGCTGACTTAGCAAAGCTTCTTGATCAAAACAAGAACTCTTAAAAGCGAAGTACCAGTTCGTTCTGGCTTCATAATATTTTTATCTCTTTAAGGAGGTGGGAAGAATGGCAGTACCTTTTAGAAGAACTTCTAAAACAGCAAAAAGACAACGTCGTACACACTTCAAACTACGTGTACCTGGTATGGTAGAATGCCCAAACTGTGGTGAAATGAAACTAGCACACCGTGTTTGTAAAGAGTGCGGAACGTATAAAGGAAAAGAAGTTGTAAACAAATAATATTTACAACCAGTTGTAAATACCATTTACAACCAGTTGTAAATACCATTTACAACCAATAAAAAAGCGTGAAGAGACCATGGCTCTTCACGCTTTTTTTATTGCAATACTGTTCATTTGAATTGAATCAATTTACACTATAGAAAAAGGAGAGAATATAAGTTGGGAGAATATATCATACATAAAAATCAAAAGGGGATTCTTCAATTCATTATCAACCGTCCCGAAAAGCGAAATGCTATCAATTATCAAATAATGGACGGGTTGGAAAAAGCACTGAATGAGTGTGAAGTAAATCCATCTGTTAAGGCATTTGTCATTACAGGAAGTGGAGAGGATGCTTTTTGTTCGGGAGGGGATTTATCGGAATTCCATCGCCTGAAAACTGAAGAAGACAGTTATGAAATGCTTAGCAGGATGGGGAGTATATTAATCAGATTGGCTTTTCTTCCAAAGCCGACATTCGCCCTTATAAACGGTACAGCAATTGGGGGCGGCTGCGAGATTGCGGCAGCCTGTGATGTAAGGATCGCAAAAAAAGGAGTGAAAATGGGATTTGTTCAAGGGAATCTGGCTATTACGACGGGCTGGGGCGGCGGCACATTGCTGCATAAACGTATTTCTTCCCCAAGAGCATTATCTCTTCTCATGACAGCAAGATTGAACGAAACTGAAACGTTATTTGAAATGGGCTTCATAGATGAACTAGTGGTGAAGACAGAGGATATAAAGGAAATACCGTTATTAAAATCCATCTCCTCTAAAACCACCGAGGTCCTTCAAGCATACAAACAGCAGCAGCTGAGGGGCTGGGATCGCAAGAAAATGGAGAAAGATATTGAAAGCGAAATCCGTCATTGCTCAAGACTATGGGCAATGGAAGAACACCATCAGGCGGTTGACCGTTTCTTAGCCAAGTAGCAGTGGGGATCATTTAAATATTTCGAAGTGAGGTATTCTGTTGATTCTATCTACTCTAGTAAGTGCATATGCATGAATAAATGGATCTTACAGGAGGGATGGAAATGTCTTCAAATAGACAGGATGCTTGGAGTCAGGATGAGGATGTAATACTTGCTGAAGTGGTCCTGCGCCACATTCGTGAAGGCGGTACACAGCTTAAGGCCTTTGAAGAAGTGGGCAGGAAACTTTCAAGGACTTCCGCTGCATGCGGTTTCAGATGGAACTCATTTGTCCGTAAACAATATAAATCAGGTATTGAATTGGCAAAAAAACAACGAAAACAATCAAAAAAACATACTCCGTTTGTAAAGAAGCCTCCTCAGGAGGAAAATCAGGCACTGCCCCCAGTTCAATTGGAATCCGGACAGAGTATGCATGATAACTTTTCAATGAGCAGCATGATCCAGTATTTACAAAAAGCAGAGGAAGCGGTAAGAAATGAAGCAAAGGTGAAAGAGGAAAATTTACAGCTTCATGAGCAAATCTCTCAATTAACAAGTAAGTTTGAACAGCTTGAGGAAGAATTAAAAGAATACAAAAGCAAGTTTACTTTACTTGAAGAGGATCATAAATCGCTTTTGACCATTTTTGAAAAGGCAAGAAAGATGGCCCTTTTGCAAGGGAATGAAGAGAAAGTGAAATTCCAGATGGACAAAAACGGAAATCTGCAAAGGGTCAATAAATAAAATCGAGGCGAAAGCCTCCCCGTTAAACCATAATGAAAGGCTGGCACATTAGCCAGCCTTTTCAGTTATTTATCCGATTTTTTGTTCTTTAACCCCTTCAGGATACCAGACCAAAGGATTTTCCCCCAAATCACGTTCCACATCATAAGTGACGGCCTCAAAGCTCATCTTCTCCCAGAATCCCTGAGATTTTATGCGTGAGTTTGTCTTGATGGGAAGCCCAAATCCCTTTGCGAATTCAACAAGCAGCTTGCCGTATCCTTTACCTTGATACTTGGGAAGTACCTCTAGCTTCCATAATTCCAGATAATTTTGAGGCGGATCGAAGTATTGGTCGAATCTTGCCTCCCGCTGATACAAGCTCATTCTTGCAATTAAGGTATCTCCGAAGTAAATACCATAAAAGGGTGATTCACTATCATTTTCAATGATGTTCGCCTGCAGATCTTCAAGCATGGAAAGCTCCTGAACACCATATTCTTTAAACTTTTTAAACTCTTCAAGAGTTTTATAATTCACTTTTAATTTTTCAACTTTTACAGCCATCTTTATTACCTCCTACTATTGCTTCATGGTACCTTGTTAGTAACGGAATCATCTGAATCCGTTTACACAACTATGAAATATAATATATTATTTATTATTATTATATAACAAATAAACAAAAAATTCTGCACTTAATTAAGAAAACGTTTACAATAGAGAGGAGGATTTCGACGAGTTTTGTAGAATTCCTTATATGAATTGCTGTTTTTTTGAAGAAAGGGGAGATAATGTGCAGAAAGTCTTAATAGCAAACAGGGGAGAAATTGCTTCAAGAATCATTAAAACTTGTAAACAATTAAACATTCAGACGGTTGCCGTCTATTCTGATGCAGATGAGGATATGCCTTTTGTCAAGGAAGCGGATATTGCTCATCGAATCGGTGAACCGCCCGTTAACAAATCTTATTTAGTTATAGATAATATTCTTGAAGTTGCAAAAAAAGAAAACGTAGATGGTATTCATCCTGGATACGGTCTTTTATCAGAGAATGGGGAATTTGCGAAGAGGGTATCAGAAGAAGGCTTTACTTTCATCGGGCCTCATCACAGCATCATTCAGAAGATGGGAGATAAAGTAGAGGCAAGAAAGGTGATGCAGGAGGCTCAGGTTCCGGTCGTACCGGGAAGTGATGGTGGAGTGGACAATATAGAGTCAGCTAAGGTGGTTGCGAAAGAAATTGGTTACCCTGTCATGCTTAAGGCGAGTGGCGGGGGCGGCGGAATCGGTATGATTCGCTGTGAAAATGAGCAAGCGCTCGTTCAAAGCTTTGACTCTACAAGAAATCGTGCAAAAGCATATTTTGGAAAAGATGAAGTGTTCCTTGAAAAATGTGTGGATAATGCGCGGCATATTGAAGTGCAGATATTTGGAGATGGGCAGGGGAATATCGTCCATTTATTTGAACGAAATTGCTCTGTTCAAAGACGTAATCAAAAAGTGATAGAGGAGTCTCCGTCTCCTATGTTATCCGAGAAGACAAGACAAGCCATGTATGACGCTGCTGTCAAAGCAGGGAAGGCTGTGGATTATACCAACGCCGGTACGGTTGAATTCATAGTTGATGAAGAAGAAAACTTCTACTTCCTTGAAATGAATACAAGATTACAAGTGGAACACCCGGTTTCGGAATCTGTCACAGGGCTTGATTTGGTTAAATGGCAGCTCCTGGTGGCGTCTGGAGAGCCTCTGCCATTAATAAATCAAGATGAAATCACATCTAACGGTCATGCATTGGAGTTCAGGGTATATGCTGAAGATCCAAAAACGTTCTATCCTTCCCCAGGATTAATCAAAACCTTGGATTGGGGCAATAGTGAAGATGTCCGTATTGATTCAGGATATGTGGAAGGGAATAAGGTCACTCCTTTTTATGATCCGATGATTTCCAAATGTATCATTTATGGCAAAGATCGATCAGAAGCAATAGAGAAAGCCAGAGCATTTTTCGCAGAAGTGCAAATCGATGGTCTCAAAACGAATGTGAGCTTGTTCAAGGAGATCATTGGGGAAAAAGAGTTTCTAGATGGAACCTACACGACTAAATGGCTCCAGGATTATTTGACTGCAAATCGAACATAAGAAGATTTATTACAATTGGAGGAAACGAAAATGAAAGAAATTACAGCAGCTATGGCAGGAACAGTATTAAATGTTTTAGTGGAACAAGGCGGAAGTGTCGCGGCAGGGGACACGGTACTCATGCTTGAATCAATGAAAATGGAAATCCCAGTAGAAGCCGAAGCCGAAGGGAAAATCGCAGAAATCAAAGTAAACATCGGAGACTTCGTAAACGAAGGCGACGTTTTACTCGTCCTTGAAGGATAAAGGAAGATTAGTTTTATCGATCGTATACAGCATGGTTTAGTCTGAATTGATTGATAGCTGGAATCAACACTTGTTATCATACAATGCTCTTCCTTCAAAATAATATATGAATAGCTCAAGGATAAACTACGTAACGTTATTTTTAGAGGTATTGGTTGGTTCCAGCTGTTGGTTGGAGTGCAAGACGTAGACTCCTGCGGAAAGCGAAGTCTTGCACGGAAACCAACAGCGGGGTTAAGTAGCCATCACTTTAATAAAACAATCAAGGTAAATGAAAATAATGTCTTCAGAGGAGAGCAACCACTACTACATAACGAACAAAGGGGGATTCATATGACTGCATCTAAAACATTCATAGATACACTCAATGAAACAAAAGAAAGAATAAGCGCCGGCGGACAGCCGAAATATCATGAAAAATTAAAGGAACAAAACAAAATGTTTGTTCGTGATCGTCTTCAGCTATTATTTGACAATGGAGATTATCAGGAAGACGGGATGTTTGCAAACAATAAAGCTGATGACTTGCCTGCAGACGGAGTGGTGACAGCCATCGGTAAAGTGGGCGGACAAACGGTCTGTGTCATGGCGAATGACTCTACAGTAAAAGCAGGCTCTTGGGGTGCCCGGACTGTTGAGAAGATTATTCGTATCCAGGAAACTGCTTTACGTTTGCAAGTCCCTATCTTTTATTTAGTGGATTCTGCGGGAGCACGTATTACCGATCAACTCGAAATGTTTCCTAATCGCAGAGGGGCAGGGAAGATTTTCCACAATCAAGTGAAGATGTCAGGCATGGTCCCTCAGGTTTGTATACTTTTTGGACCATCGGCAGCAGGGGGAGCCTATATTCCTGCTTTCTGTGATATCGTCATCATGGTTGATGGAAATGCTTCCATGTACCTCGGCTCTCCTCGTATGGCAGAAAAGGTAATTGGGGAAAAAGTGACGCTTGAAGAAATGGGCGGAGCAAGAATGCACTGCTCAGTGAGCGGCTGTGGTGACCTGTTGGCAGCTTCAGAAGAAGAAGCAATTGAAGAAGCCAAAAGATACTTGAGTTATTTCCCGGCGAACTATAAAGAGAAGCCTCCCGTTCAAGAAGGGATGGCGCCGAAAACGGAAAAACTGTTGGAAGATATCATCCCGCAGCATCAAAATGCCCCATTTGATATGTATGAGGGTATAAACACACTGATTGACGAAGGCAGCTTCTTCGAAATGAAGAAATTGTTTGCGCCAGAGCTAATCACAGGATTTGGCCGTATGGACGGGAAAGTGGTAGGTATTATTGCTAATCAGCCAAAGGTAAAAGGCGGCGTTTTGTTCCACGATTCTGCTGATA
The DNA here is from genome assembly GCF_056159545.1 of Rossellomorea sp. ABR4_012. Lineage (NCBI taxonomy): Bacteria > Bacillati > Bacillota > Bacilli > Caryophanales > Bacillaceae > Rossellomorea > Rossellomorea sp. ABR4_012. The sequence continues at coordinate 59,509 of NZ_JBSWVK010000005.1, read as the reverse complement.
AAGGGGCTAAGTTCATACAGCTGTGTGATGCTTTCCATATTCCTTTACTATTCCTAGCTGATGTTCCGGGCTTTATGATAGGAACAAAAGTTGAAAGAGCAGGGATTATCAGGCATGGAGCCAAGCTGATTGCGGCTATGAGTTCTGCGACTGTACCGAAAATTTCTGTTATTGTAAGAAAAGCATACGGAGCAGGATTATACGCTATGGCTGGTCCGGCTTTCGACCCGGATGTGTGTATTGCACTTCCGACTGCACAGATTGCCGTAATGGGACCGGAAGCAGCAGTGAATGCAGTCTATTCGAATAAAATTCAGGCAATTGAAGATCCAAAAGAAAGAATTAAATATGTTCAAGAGAAACAACAAGAATATAAAGAGCATATCGATATCTATAAATTGGCTTCAGAACTAATCGTTGATGAAATAACTGCCCCTAATGAGCTGCGTTCTGTACTGATAGAACGTTTTAAATTATATGCGACGAAAGAAGTCCAGTTCAGTGAAAGAAAGCACCCGGTATATCCGGTTTAATAACGTTAGATGGCAGACTTGTTCCTGACTTTTTTCGGGAACAAGTCTTTTTTAGTCCATCATTCTTTTTACCCATAGTTTTCTGCTGGGGAAAAATTTGCTAAACTATGAATAGTACATATCATTTCGCTTTTTGAAGGAGTAGTCATGAAGATAGGAATTATTGGAGGAGGGGCGATCGGGCTTCTTTTCTCCCATTATTTAAGTGAAAAGTTTGATGTCACACTTCTAGTTAAAAGAAATGAACAATTGCAGGAGGTTAACCGTCAAGGTGTCGACCTTAAAAGGGGTGATAGTTCGAACACTGCTTTCTTTCATACCGAAAGGCTCACAGAAAGCAGAATGGAGTTTGATTTAACCATCATCGCAGTTAAGGAATATAACCTTGACTCGGTTATTACACACTTGATTGATACGAATCCTCAAATTCCTCTGGTCTTCTTACAGAATGGTATCGGGCATTTAGAGCGGGTGAAAAAGCTCCCTCATCATACTCTCCTGGCGGGTTCTGTAGAACATGGAGCGACTAAAGAAAATGATCACTCAGTGATTCATCTGGGGATAGGCAAGACAAATCTTGCTTTTATTAGAGGAGAATCGAGTAGAATAGAAGAATTATTAATACAACATATAGATCATTTTCCATTCCTTCTTCAAGACGACTATGAAAAAATGTTGTTAAAAAAACTATTTGTAAATGTCTTGATTAATCCCCTTACCTCAATTGCTGGAGTAAAGAATGGAAGATTACCGGAAAATCCACACTTCCTTCATATCCAACATAAGTTATTCGAAGAACTGCAAATCCTTTTTCCTCACATGAAGGATCACATTCACTTCCAGGAAATATTGGACATTTGTTACTGCACATCAGCTAATCGTTCATCCATGCTGAAAGACATTGAAGAACACAGAAAGACAGAAATTGAAACCATTTTAGGAGCCTTATTGATAAAGGCTGAACAAGAAAACCATTTTGTACCCATCATGAAAACACTTTACGAATTAGTTAAAGGAATTGAAAGAGAAGGTCAGGGGGGGTAAAATGGCTTCCATTTTTTCCACGGTCATTGCCATATTTGTCATTATTCCATTCTTGGGATATTTCATCAGTTTTATCATTGCAAAGGAAGTGATGAAGAATCACCGGAAAGCTGTGCATGCTGCAATTGATGTGACAACGTTTTTACTTATGGTTTCCGTCCATTTTATTGTGCTTGCGATTTGGGATACTTCATATTTATGGTTGATATTTTTATGTGTTTGCTGCGTAGGCTTAATATTTGCTGTTTTATATTGGAGGGCGAAGGGAGAAATTCATTATCCAAAGCTGTTAAGAGGGGTATGGAGAATAAATTTTCTTCTGTTTTTCGCGGCTTATATTGCATTGATGATCACGGGATTGATCCTACGAATAATAGAGCTGAACTAGTCTTCTCACGCAGGCAGTTTTTTTCCTTTTCAGTTAGTGAAATGTTATACTCTTCGTTAGGAAATATAGAGCTAGAAAAGGAGTAGTAGTTCATATGGAATTGGAGAATCTGAACATTCCGGCAATCAACCAGTTTGCTTCACTTTATATAAAACAGAAAGAACCTGTGACTTCTTTTTTTCATTATAATATCAATCAGCCCGATGTGTATTCTAAAAGGCTGGATGATTTGAAAATTCGGGACTTTCCGCGTGAAGAGCTTGCTGGATGTATTGCTTCATATATGAAAGGCCTGCCATCTTCAAATGAAGTCGAGGAATCTTTAGCAAAACTAAAAGCCGGTGCAGTTACTGTTGTAGCAGGTCAGCAGGCAGGTTTGTTGACGGGTCCGTTATATACCATACATAAAATTATTTCAATCATCAAATTGGCACAGCAGCAGGAAAAAGCATTGAACCATCCTGTTGTTCCTGTATTCTGGATAGCCGGAGAAGATCATGATTATCAGGAAGTGAATCACATTTATTTGGAAAAAGGCAACAAAATGGAAAAGGCGGGTTATCCTGAACGAGTACTTGAAAAAAAGATGACGTCAGATATATCATTCGATAAAAATGTCATGAAGAAATGGGTGAAGGAAATCATCCAGACTCTCGGTGAAACCCGGCACACAAATAAACTTGCCTTTGAATTGAATAAAATGATTGATGTTCAGGATGATCTGGTCAGGTTCTTCGCTCATTTTGTAATGCAACTGTTCAAGGGATTCGGTTTATTGGTGATTGATTCTGCGTATCCATCATTAAGGAGTCTGGAAAAGAATCATTTTCATCATCTGATCGAAAGCAGTCAGAGTATTACAAATGCAGTACTCGAGCAGCAGGAAGAAATCAAAAGTAACGGTTTCCCCACACAACTGGACATATCTCCTGAAGCAGCGAATTTATTTATCAACGTAAAAAATGAACGTGCATTATTAGAAAGAGAAGGATTCGATTTCAAAGAAAAAAATACCGGGAGCAAAATCACGGGCAGGGAATTACTAATGATGCTTGAAAAGACGCCTGAAAGATTCAGCAACAATGTGGTGACAAGGCCAATGATGCAGGAATGGCTGTTTCCGACTCTTGCATTTATTGGTGGACCTGGTGAGATCGCCTATTGGGGTGAATTAAAAAAAGCATTCGACTATGTAGGATTGAAGATTCCTCCTGTCGTACCGAGATTGAGTATCACCTTGCTTGAAAGAGAAGTAGAGAAAAAACTAAACCTGCTCGATTTGTCATTGTCACAGATATTAATAGATGGTGTCAAAGAAGAACGCGAGAAATACTGGAATTCTATAAAAGTACCAACTTTAGAAAGAGAAATTGCCGAGCTTGAACAGTTGCTTCAGCAAAAATATAACCATATCCGAGATAAATCTGAACGGATCGACACGGGATTGAATCAGATAGTGGATAAGAACTTGTCCATTCACCTCCATCAATTTGATTACTTGAGGAAGAGGGCAGATAAGGCACTAAGGGATAAACATGACAAAACATTTTCAGACTTCGCTAAAGTGGAAAATTGTCTCCGTCCCAACAATGGGCCGCAGGAAAGAACCTGGAACACCCTTTATTTCCTGAATAAATATGGAGAAAGCTTCATTCAGGACCTGACCTCCCTCCCACTAGAATTTGATGGGACTCATAAGGTTGTTTATTTGTAACACAACATGACTTTACTTGCCTTTTTAAGACCAAATTATAAGATTTAAAACTGCGGTGTTTAACAGAAACAATTATTAAAGGACTTCTTTCGTAATAAAAGACGAAAGAAGTCCTTTTTGTGTGCTTAAAAGACAAATTATTCTTCCATTCACTGTCAGGAAAAGGGAGAAAAAGACTAAAAAAAGTTAAAGGAAATATTTTATAAATATTGAATTTAGAAAACAGTGGAGAAAAGTGGGGGGATGTGGTACATTTGTGATAGAAAGTGGGGGCAGTGCATATGTTCATGGGCGAATATCAACATAACATTGATAATAAAGGCCGTTTAATTGTGCCTGCCAAGTTCCGCGATCTACTCGGCGAGTCATTTGTCATCACCCGTGGATTGGACCAATGCTTATTCGGTTATCCAATGGATGAATGGCGGGCGCTCGAGGAAAAACTGAAAGCTTTACCACTTACAAAGAAAGATGCCCGAGCCTTTACGCGCTTCTTCTTTTCTGGAGCCACGGAAAGTGAATTGGACAAGACAGGGAGAATAAACATCCCTTCCACTCTTGTCAGCTACGCAAACCTGGATAAAGAATGCATCATCCTTGGAGTTTCCAATCGGATTGAGATTTGGAGTAAGGCTTTATGGGAAGACTACTTCACAGAGTCTGAAGATTCTTTTGCAGAACTTGCAGAGAATATGATAGGATTTGATATTTAACAAATCAAAAACGTTCGATTGGAAAGGTGACGTCAACATGTTTAAACATACAACAGTTTTATTGAAGGAAACGGTAGATGGATTGAATATTAAAGAAGACGGGGTTTATGTGGATTGTACGTTAGGCGGTGCAGGTCATAGTGAGTACCTGCTGAGCCAATTGTCTGAGAATGGACATCTCTATTGCTTCGACCAGGATGAAACCGCAATCAACCACGCTAGAGAAAAGCTTCTGCCCCATCAAGGAAAGGTAACTTTCGTTCAATCGAATTTCCGTCATTTGAAAGAAGAGCTTGAGCAGCTTGGAGTACATAGTGTCGATGGCATACTTTACGACCTTGGGGTATCTTCACCCCAGCTTGATACACCTGAAAGAGGCTTCAGCTACCATCATGATGCACCACTTGATATGAGAATGGATCTTGAAGCCGATATATCTGCGTTCGATGTGGTGAACCACTGGTCATATGAGGACCTTGTCCGTATCTTCTACCGGTATGGGGAAGAGAAATTTTCAAAGCAAATCGCGAGAAAGATTGAAGCAGCCCGCGAGTTGAAGCCGATTGAAACCACAGGAGAGCTGGTTGAATTGATAAAAGAAGGAATTCCTGCACCTGCCCGAAGAAAGGGAGGCCATCCTGCCAAAAGAGTGTTTCAGGCTATCCGGATTGCAGTGAATGATGAGCTCGGGGCATTTGAGGATTCTCTTGAGCAAGCGATAGACATGCTTGGAAAAGGCGGAAGGGTCAGCGTTATCACTTTCCACTCATTGGAAGACCGCATGTGTAAGACCATGTTTAAAGAGAAAGCCTCCGGACCTGATTTACCGCCGGGGCTGCCGATTATTCCAAAAGAATATGAACCATTATTAAAACTCGTTACAAGAAAGCCGATATTACCAAGCGAGGAAGAGCTCTCAGAAAATAATAGAGCCAGATCAGCAAAGTTAAGAATTGCAGAGAAAAATAAGTAGAGGCTATTTTTTGTTAGATTGTTGTTTTTCGAACGTTGTTTAAGAAGTTTGCATGGAGTGTGTGTACGTGCTCTTTTCGAACTCAAGCATTAACGGATAACAGATAGGACAGCGGAAAAATGATTTATATAAAATAGTATGAGAAAAGAGCCTAGATAAAAAAAGGAAATGGGAGGGAGAAAAAATGAGTAACTTAGCCAGAAACTATGAAAGACAGCAAGTCGAACAATCTAATCAATCTGTTCAGGTGAAGCCTCAGCCGCTTAGGAAAGAGCAGCGTTCTGTCATCACCCCCGGGGAAAAGATTCTTGTCGCAATCTTTGCAATGGTGTTTTGCTTCCTGGCTGTACAGATTGTACAGACTCAAGCAGCAATCTATGACGTGAACAAAGAAGTGCAAGTGATGGAAACAGCCGTTGAAAAGCAGGAAAAGGCGAATAATGACCTTAAACTTCAAATCAGTGAGTTAAGCACATACGAGCGTATTTTGGAAAAAGCAAAAGAACTTGGACTTAACTTAAAAGAAAAGAATGTGAAGGTTGTTGAACAATAATGAAAAAAAGACCAAGTATGAACATAGGGGCAGCCATCCTTTTCGGGATTTTCGGCTTGCTCTTTTTTGTATTAATGGTTCGCTTTATTACAATTCAAGTAACAGGCGAGGCAGAGGGTAAAGTCCTTGCTTCGCAGGCTGCAGAAAAATATATTAAAAGCCGGATACTTGAAGCCCATAGAGGAACCATCTATGACCAAAAAGGGGAAGTGATAGCCGAAGACACTTCTGCCTACACTTTAGTGGCAGTCCTCAGCCCGACGGTGACAAGTGATCCAGAGAATCCTAAACATGTAACAGACCCTGAAAAGACGGCAAAAGAACTTTCTGGGTTCATAGACATGAAGGAAAGTGAAATTTATGAAAAATTAACGGCTGATGGTGCCTACCAGGTGGAGTTCGGTTCAGCCGGCCGTGCCCTCTCCCATCAATTGATGCTTGATATCAAGGAAGAAGAGCTTCCTGGCATTACATTCAGGAAAGAGGCCAAACGATTCTATCCCAATGGAACATTCGCTTCCCATTTGATCGGCTTTGCCCAGAAGACGGCTAATGATGATGGCGAGTCTGTTACAACAGGTAAAATGGGAATAGAAAAGAGCTTTAATGACATCCTGAGTGGAAAAAACGGTTCTGTTGAATATAAAAGTGACGTGTGGGGATATCTTCTCCCTAACTCAGAAGAGCATGTCACGCCTCCGCAGGATGGGAAGGATATTTATCTGACTATTGATAAGAAAATCCAGACGTTCCTGGAAGAAGCAATGAATCAAGTACAAAAGCAGTATAAACCTAAGCAGATGTTTGCGATTGTAGCGGATCCCAAAACAGGAAAAATCCTTGCAATGACCCAGCGCCCTACATTCCACCCTGATACAAGGGTGGGGCTTATGGATAACTGGACAAATACTATCGTAGAAGAAACGATAGAACCGGGATCTACCATGAAATCCTTCTCACTTGCAGCAGCAGTGAATGAAGGGAAGTTCAACCCCAACGAAGCATACCAATCAGGAACTTATAAAGTAGAGAAAGTCCCTAACCCCATACGTGATCATAATGGAGGTGAGGGATGGGGATCGATTTCTTTCCTTGAAGGAGTACAGCGGTCATCCAATGTAGCTTTCGCTTATCTGCTTGACCGGATCGGTTTCGAGAAATTTGAAGGATATTTACATGATTTCGGTTTCGGGGAACCGACAAACGTCGGCCTCCCGCATGAGGCATCGGGCTCGATTCTTTATCATTATCCAATTGAAAAATATACAACCATCTTTGGCCAGGGTACAACTGTCACCCCGCTGCAAATGATTCAGGCAGAATCTGCGATTGCGAATGACGGAAAAATGATGAAGCCTTATGTCATTTCGAAGGTGGTTGATCCGAATACAAAAGAGGTTGTGAAAGAAACAAAACCTCAAGTAGCCGGGACTCCCATTTCAAAGGAAACTGCGGAGAAGACAAGAAAATACTTAGAATCAACTGTCACTTCGGAAAACGGCACAGGTACCAGGTTTGCAATTGAAGGCTACAGCGTTGCAGGAAAATCTGGAACTGCACAAATTCCCGACCCTGAAACCGGGGGATACAAGTATGGGAAAGAAAACTACCTCTTTTCCTTCATGGGAATGGCACCTGCGGATAATCCGCAGCTGATCGTCTATGTAGGGGTGCAGGAACCAGAATTGAAAGTGACTGAGATCGGGTCGGATCCTGTATCGGATATCTTTAAACCAGTCATGCAGAACAGTTTGAAATACTTAAATATTAAACCGCAGGAAAAAGTGAATCTTAAACAAGAACAAATTCCTGATCTGACCGGGATGGGTGTTGAAAAAGCAAAGTCAGAAATAGAAAAATCAGGGGCCCAACCTGTAGTGGTGGGTAACGGTTCAGAAGTAATCAGACAGTTGCCGCAGGCAGGCAGTGAAATGCTTGAAGGTGGAAAAGTGATTCTCAGAACGGACGGAGACATTACGATCCCGGATATGAAGGGCTGGTCGATAAGAGACGTTTTCAAAGTAGCAAATATTGCCGGTCTCAGAATCAATATGGTCGGGAATGGATTTGCGGTCAGTCAGAACATTCAGCCAGATACACCTGTAAAGGAATCTGAACCTCTCGTAGTAAACTTTAAAACCCCTGAAGAAGAGCTGCAGAAGAAAAAAGAAGAGGAAGCCTCCGAAGACTCTGAACAAGAAAGACCATTGAATTAGTAGTGAACTTATGAAGGATGGACGTTTCTGTGTGGTCACTCCATACTCACTTGGCGGAATGGCAAGGAGAAGGAGAACACACGGAAGAGTCATCCTTTTCTTTTTGCTGCTGAATCCTCTTCAAATAAAGAAATACATACCCGTGTGTGTCCAAGCATATAATGGAACGAGCCATAGAAGGGGAGGTCCATTTGTGAAAAGAGTATCGAACGTTACGGTTAGAAAAAGGTTAGCGGTTGCTCTGATAGTGGGAGTATTGATATTTTCTATCATTGATTTGAGGCTTGGGTATGTGCAGTTTTTCATGGGGGATATGCTGACAAGCCGTGCCAAAGATTCGTGGAGCCGGAATATCCCTTTTCAGCCTGAGCGGGGGAAAATAGTAGACCGGAATGGGGTGGAGTTAGCGGGCAATCAAAGTGCCCCGACCATTTTTGTTGTTCCAAGACAAATAACCGACCCCCAAGAAACCGCGGAGAAACTGGCCCCCGTTCTTAATATTTCAGTAGAAACTGCATATAAATATGTAACACAGCAGGCAAGTATGGTTTTGATAAAGGAAGCGAGAAAAATATCATATGAAAAAGCGAAGGAAGTCACAGATTTAAACCTTAAAGGAGTGTACCTTGGAGAGGACTCCAAGAGGTATTATCCTTATGGAAGCTATCTGTCTCATGTGCTTGGATTTGCTGGCATCGATAATCAGGGACTGATGGGACTTGAACTGTCATACGATGAGGAGCTGACAGGTGATAAGGGGTACGTGAAGTTTTTCTCAGATGCCAAAGGCAAGCGGATGGGGGATATGGCAGACGATTTTGATGATCCGGAGAATGGTCTGGATCTAAAGCTGACGATCGATACGAAGGTTCAGACAATTGTAGAAAGGGAGCTGGACATCGCTCAGGCCACCTATAACCCTGATGGAATGATCGCCATTGCGATGAATCCAAAGAATGGTGAAATCTTAGCGATGGCAAGCCGCCCTACATTTGATCCTGCAAATTTCCGAAATGTCCCGCAGGAAATTTATAACCGCAATCTTCCCATCTGGAGTACGTATGAGCCAGGATCAACCTTTAAGATTATCACTTTGGCAGCTGCCCTTGAAGAAAATAAGGTTGATTTGTACAAAGAAAAGTTTCATGATTCCGGTCACGTCGAAGTAGCTGGATCTACACTTCACTGCTGGAAAAGAGGGGGCCATGGGACCCAGACCTTCCTTCAGGTTGTACAGAACTCCTGCAACCCCGGATTTGTGGAGCTTGGGGAAAGACTCGGCAAGGAAACATTGTTCAAATACATCAAAGACTTTGGATTCGGTCAAAAAACAGGGATCGATCTTCAAGGTGAAGGTAAAGGGATTCTATTCAATATAGACCGTGTCGGTCCGGTTGAACAAGCGACAACTGCTTTCGGCCAGGGTGTTGCAGTAACCCCTATCCAGCAGGTGGCAGCCGTCTCTGCCGCTGTCAATGGGGGGATCCTGTATCAGCCATATATTGCGAAAGAGCTTATCGACCCCGAAACAAATGAAGTCGTTATGAGAAAGTCACCTCAAGTGAAGAAAAGAGTGATCTCTGAAGAAACATCCAAACAAATACGGGAAGCACTTGAAAGTGTGGTCGCACAAGGAACAGGAGGAAAGGCTTTCGTGGATGGCTACCGGGTTGGCGGTAAAACAGGAACTGCCCAGAAAGCCAAGGATGGAAAGTATTTGGAGAATAATCATATCGTTTCATTTATGGGTGTCGCCCCTGCCGACGATCCAGAGATAGTCGTTTATGTAGCAGTGGATAATCCGAAAGGTACCGTCCAATTTGGCGGGGTAGTAGCTGCTCCTATTGCCGGCAGTATAATAGGAGATAGTTTAGAAGCATTGGGAGTGCCAAAGAGAAAAGAACAAATCGAGAAAAAAATGAATTGGGATGACATCCCGATGATCGAAACCCCGGATTTGATCGGATTGTCGAAAAAAGAGCTGCAGCAGCAATTGGTCAATCTAAACCTTGACATCAGCGGCAGCGGAGAAAAGGTAGTAAATCAGTCGCCCGATCCAGGAGTGAAAATAAAGCAGGGGTCAACGGTACGAGTATATTTATCTGAATAAAGACAAGGGGGTGCTTTCTTTGATGGGTTTATCATCCATTTGCGTTTTAGCAGAAAAGAAAGCCCCCTTTTTACTGAAGTTCGTTTTCTACTGGAAATCATCGATCTTATGAAAATTAAGAACTAAGTTAAAAGGTTGATAGCTTTCAAGTCTGTTTTTATGTAAAATATAAAAAGGTTGCTTTCTACCTGTGAGGAGTTGAAATGATGAGATTGCACACTTTGCTGGAAGTACTTCCGTTTTATAAAGTACATGGTGAAGGAAATCCGGCTATTTCAAACATCGCTAATCACCATAAGAAAGTAAGGGATGGTGACTTATTTATCTGCATTCAAGGACTAGAGGTTGATAGCCACTCCCTTGCCCAAGTTGCAGAGAAGAATGGTGCAGCTGCTATTCTTGCAGAAAGGAAAGTGGATGTTCACATACCCGTCATACTTGTACCGGACACTAAAAAAGCCATGGCTGTGCTATCGGATTATTTTTATAAACAGCCTTCACATCAATTATTGTTGGTGGGTGTGACCGGCACGAACGGTAAGACGACAACCACCCATCTGATCGATCAGGTTTTTACCGGCAACGGAATGAAGACCGGCCTCATCGGTACGATGCATATTAAAGCGGGCGACGAGCTTGAGGTCAGTCATAATACCACGCCGGACAGTCTGACCCTGCAGCAGACATTTTACCGATTTTGCCAGAAAGGGATTACTTCTGCAATCATGGAAGTTTCTTCGCATGCCCTGGATCAGGGAAGGGTGCATGGATGTGATTACGATATTGCTGTATTCACAAATCTTTCGCAGGACCATTTGGATTACCATCGCTCCATGGATGAGTATCGGAATGCGAAAGGCTTATTGTTCTCACAATTAGGAAATACTTATTTTAAAAAATCACCTAAATATGCCATTATCAATATGGATGATGATTCCGCTGACTATTTTATCAGATCTACAGCAGCGCATGTTTTCACATACGGCTTAACAAATGAAGCAGATTTTTATGCTAAGGATTTACAGTTGAAATCTTCGGAATCTTCCTTTAAGCTGGTGAGTCCGTTCGGGGAAAAGGATATGGTCCTGAGCCTGGCGGGAAAGTTCAATGTATACAACGCATTAGCTGCAATTGCTGCAGCTTCGGCTGCCGGCATCCCCATCGAACAAAGTGTTAATTCCCTTGAGAAAGCGCAGGGGGTCAGAGGGAGATTTGAAACAGTCGCTTCAGGGCAGTCTTTCTCTGTGATCGTTGACTATGCTCATACGCCGGACGGTCTAAAAAACGTTCTTGAAACCATTCAATCCATTGCAGAAGGCAATATTATCGTTGTCGTCGGATGCGGAGGGGACAGAGATAAAATCAAGCGTCCTATCATGGCTGAAATCGCTTGTGATTACGGTGATTTTGCAATCTTCACTTCTGATAATCCCCGTACTGAAAATCCGATGGAAATATTGAAGGATATGGAAGCCGGGGTTGTCGGCAAACAGTATAAGTTGATTTCCGATCGAAAAGACGCAATAAAAGAAGCTATCCTTCTCGCAAAAGAAGGAGACATAGTGCTCATTGCCGGCAAAGGGCATGAAACCTACCAAATAATCGGTCATGATGTGTATGAGTTTGATGACCGTGAAGTTGCAAGACAAATCATAAGGGAGATGTAGTCATGCTCTTTTATGATGATGTTAAGAAGTTGTTTCCGGATACACGGGGAGTCGGTCTCCCGGGGATAGGATTCCATAAGGTTTCTTCCTTACCGGATGTAAGATTGGAAAGGGGCTTATATATTCCATTGGAGTCTCATGCAAAGCTTTTTGAGAGCATCAATAATGGTGCGGTCGCTTCACTTTGGGATGGAAGTGAAAAGGTCCCTTTATTCGTACCGAATCATTTTCCATTGTTTATCGTGGAGGATGTTCATTCAGCTTATAGTGAACTTATACAATTTTACAAACAAAAAAACAATCTAGAAAAGTGGGAAATTATGACGAAGTTTATATGTAATAGTGAATCTGATTTAATCAAAACAGTTGATGCAGAGTTTTTGGAAGTTTTAAACGCGAAGAAGAAAGGAGGGGAATGAAGTGCTGGAACAAGTTATCTTTTTTACTATCATAATGGCATTTCTGATCACTGTGCTTCTGGCACCGATCTTTATTCCCTTCTTAAGAAGATTGAAGTTTGGTCAGAGTATTCGGGATGAAGGTCCTGAGTCACACCAAAAGAAAACAGGGACTCCCACGATGGGGGGCATTGTATTCCTGCTATCAATCATCATCACGACCTTTGTGATGACAGGGAAATATTCAGAACCTGGTCCTGAGACATATTTATTGCTTCTCGTTACAGTCGGATTTGGTTTGCTCGGATTTCTTGATGACTTCATTAAAGTTGTCATGAAGCGAAACTTGGGATTGACCTCCAAACAGAAACTTTTGGGACAGATCGTGATCTCGGTTATTTTCTATTTCATCTTTAAACAAAACGACTTCCCTACGACTGTATCGATACCATTGACGGACGTATCATTCGACCTTGGATGGTTTTATGTATTGTTTATCATTATCTGGCTTGTCGGCTTCTCTAATGCCGTGAATCTTACAGACGGATTGGATGGTCTGGTATCCGGTACTTCTGCTATTGCATTCGGTGCCTTGGCAGTGCTTGCCTGGAATCAGGGTCAATATGATGTAGCGATCTTCGGAGTAGCTGTAGTAGGGGCAGTCCTTGGCTTTTTGGTATTTAACGCTCATCCTGCCAAAGTATTTATGGGTGATACAGGTTCACTGGCTCTCGGGGGCGCGATTGCAACGATTGCCATCTTAACGAAATTAGAGATTATCCTGATACTGATCGGCGGAGTCTTTGTCATCGAAACACTGTCAGTTATTTTACAAGTTGCTTCTTTTAAAACGACTGGAAAACGAATCTTCAAAATGAGCCCTCTTCACCATCACTACGAACTTGTCGGGTGGTCCGAATGGAGAGTCGTCGTTACATTTTGGACGGTTGGTTTGCTTTTTGCTGTATTAGGAATCTATATCGAGGTGTGGTTATAATTGAAAAAAAATACGAAGTTCAAACATAAAAAAGTTCTTGTATTAGGGTTGGCAAAGAGCGGGGTAAGTGCCGCTTCATTACTACATAAGCTCGAAGCTTTTGTCACAGTGAATGATCAGAAGCCTTTAGTGGAAAATCCCGAAGCGCAGGGTCTGCTGCAGGAAGGGATCAAAGTCATTTGCGGAAGCCATCCGATCGAGTTGTTGGACGAAGGTTTTGAATATGTTGTCAAGAACCCGGGAATCCCCTATCATAATCCTTTAATCAAAAGGGCGGTTGAAAAAGGGATCCCCGTCCTTACCGAGGTGGAGCTTGCTTATTTAGTTTCAGAAGCAGAAATGATAGGCATCACCGGGACGAATGGGAAAACGACCACTACCACTTTGCTGTATGAAATCCTGAATGAAGACAGACAGCAGCCCCTGATTGCCGGGAATATCGGAACAGTGGCATCAGAAGTGGCCCAAACAGCTAAAAAAGACGAAAAAATGGTGGTGGAATTATCCTCCTTCCAGCTAATGGGGATCGAGGAATTCTCCCCTCATATCGCGATCATCACGAATTTATATGATGCACACCTGGATTACCACGGTAATATCGGGGAGTATTGGAATGCTAAAGCCAATATTACAAAGAATCAAACCGAAAAAGATTATTTGATCATCAATCATGATCAGGAGCATCTTCTGAGCACCGTCAAATTCACCAAGGCATCCATCATTCCTTTTTCCACTACACGGGAAGTGGAAGGCGGGGCTTTTATAAAAGATGGGGGAATCTATTTTAAGCACGAACGCATCGGTGAATTATCCGATGTTGTATTACCAGGAGCCCACAACCTTGAAAATATTCTTTGCGCAGTCGCAGCTTCAAAATTATATGGAGTCTCAAATGAGAGTATCATGAATGTTCTTAAAACGTTTACGGGCGTGAAGCACCGCACTCAATTTGTTAAAGAACTTGATGGAAGAAAATTTTATAACGATTCCAAAGCTACAAACATTTTGGCGACGAAAAGTGCTCTTAATGCTTTTAATGGGCCTACTATTTTATTGGCAGGAGGATTGGACAGGGGGAACTCTTTTGATGATCTTATCCCTCATTTGAAAAATGTGAAGATCCTGATTACATTTGGTGAAACGGCTGATAAATTACAGCAAACCGGTCAAAAGGCAGGGTTACAAACCATCATACGTGTCGATAATGTTGAGAAGGCAGTGCCCGCCGCTTATGATAACTCGGAAGCTGGTGATGTGATCCTGTTATCTCCTGCATGTGCAAGCTGGGATCAATATCGAACTTTTGAAGAACGCGGTGACATTTTTATTAAAGCGGTGCATAACCTTTAATAAGGGCTTGTCATTAAAAAGCAAAATTACTTACAACCAGAAAGGCAATCTACGAAATTGAACAGTATGTATTGCTTGGAGCGGCTCAAATACGTCTATTCGAGGTGTTAAGATTGCCTTTAAAAAAATCGACTCCCGATTTTATCCTTATTATCGTCACCCTTACACTTTTGTCTGTGGGGCTGATTATGGTTTACAGTGCAAGTGCGGTATGGGCGGATTATAAATTTGATGATTCATTTTTCTTTGCAAAGAGACAATTGCTCTTTGCAGCTGTCGGGGTCTTTGCCATGTTTTTCATTATGAATGTGGAATATTGGACCTGGAAAAACTGGGCGAAAGTCCTTATCATCATCTGTTTTATTCTGCTTGTGCTGGTTTTGATACCTGGAATCGGTGTTCTCAGAAATGGGTCCAGGAGCTGGATTGGAGTCGGGGCATTTTCCATTCAGCCTTCAGAATTCATGAAACTGGCTATGATTGCGTTCCTGGCTAAATACTTATCTGAGAATCAGAAGTATATCACCTCCTTCAGAAAAGGAGTGCTGCCTTCTTTGCTGTTGGTTTTTTCAGCGTTTGGCATGATCATGCTCCAGCCTGATTTAGGGACAGGTACCGTAATGGTAGGCACATGTGTGGTGATGATCTTCATTTCCGGGGCCAGGGTCATGCATTTTGCTTGGCTCGGGATTGCCGGATTGGCAGGATTCAGTGCATTGGTTCTTTCGGCACCTTACAGGATAAAACGAATCACATCGTTCCTTGATCCCTGGGAGGATCCATTGAACAGCGGTTTTCAAATCATTCAATCACTGTATGCAATCGGTCCTGGAGGACTATTTGGGTTGGGGTTGGGTGAAAGCAGACAGAAATTCTTCTATCTTCCTGAACCCCAGAATGATTTTATTTTTGCTATATTGGCAGAGGAATTGGGTTTTATCGGCGGGACATTTGTACTTCTGCTATTTTCACTGATATTGTGGCGGGGGGTGCGCATTGCACTCGGTGCACCTGATTTATTTGGAAGTTTCCTGGCTGTCGGAATCGTGTCGATGATCGCGATTCAAGTCATGATCAATGTCGGGGTTGTCACAGGTTTGATGCCAGTAACGGGTATCACGCTTCCATTCCTCAGCTACGGCGGATCTTCATTGACCCTCATGCTCATGGCTGTTGGGGTTCTTCTAAATATCAGTCGATATTCAAGACATTAACAACAAATAAGGTTGGCTTCATCATTTATTCAATAATATCTTCCCTCGAATCAAAGTTGGGAAGGGTCTGAATGTATGATAGGAAGTCAATCTTTTTTGTTGTCTTTTTTATGCTGTTATTATTCGGTTAGAAAATAAGTGTTGCCATTTTAACTTGTTCCAGCTGTTGATTGGAGTGCAAGACGCTGCGGGAAAAGCGAGACAGGTGAGACCTGTCCAGCTGCAGGGCTTAGAGGCACATGTCATAAGCCAAACCGACCAAGAAGGCAAAGAACGCCTTCATGGCCGATTTGTCTTATGCCACCCGCCTCTGAGCAAAGCCCCTCCGCTTTTCTTATTGTCCAGCTCCAGCGGCTAGAGGCTCGAGACATAAGCCATGCCATCCAAAAAGGCAAAAAGCGCATTTGTGGCTGCCCTGTCTTATGCTATTCGCCTCTGAGCAAGCCGCCTACGCTTTTCTAACCCGCAGGAGCGCAGCGACGAGGAGGCTCACCGGCCGCCCGCGGAAAGCGAAGTGTTGCACGGAATCGGGCAGCGGCAATAAGAGGTATCTTTACATAGAGTGAAAAAAGCACTATTAAGCAAATTTTATTGAAATAACAATAGGATATTTGAAGGTTAGATGTTACAATTAATTACATAAATGCAACGTGTGAAAGGGTTTTGGTTTTCTATAATATAGGAGGTAATATTACTTTTTTTAACCAAAACTTTTACAATTCAATGACATCCTTTCATAACATGGAATTCGTGTTTAGAATAGAGGGAAAGAGTGTAATATACAAGATGTTGTTCTCTTTTTCGATTCCATGGAATGTACATAAAAGATCATTTGAGATTTTCATTATGTTTGATGTAGTTAAGGGAATGTAACTTGACCTTTCAAAATGATAACCGTCCTATTCTCTTTCACAATACATTGCCTTCACACTGACATAGAAGGTAACTCATATAAGAGTACTTTCATTTTAAGGCGTGACGAACCATGCCCCATAAATACGAAATGAAATTGAGGAAAACGTAATGAGAAAAGAAAATGTTGTTTCCATTGAAGAAAGAATTCCCAAACTGAAACAGCACAGAAAAAAGAAAGCCAACAGAAGGCTGCTATTTTTACTGGCACTTTTTCTGGTTATGATCCTATCTGTCATTTATTTTCAGTCACCTCTCAGTCATGTGAAAACAACAGAGGTCAAGGGAAATGAACTCGTCTCCAGTGAAACGATTGTTTCAGAAAGTAAAATCAAACCGGGAATGAATGTCTGGAGCGTCAATAAGAATGAAACGGCTGAACGATTAAAAAAACTTCCCGAGATAGAGAGTGCAGAGGTCAAATTGTCTTTTCCAAATTCCTTTGTGATAGAAGTGAATGAATTAGGCAAAAAAGCTTATCTCTTAAAAGATAATAAGTTTCTGATCATCTTGGAAAACGGCAAGGTTCTGAATAAAGGAACTGAATCCATTCCTGTAGACGCTCCTCTCCTAAGAGGATTCGAAGAGGATAAGACACTGAAGAAGATGATTTCAGAACTTGGGGAACTTCCAAAAGAGGTTCAGCATCTGATATCGGAAATAAATTTGGTGCCAAAGAAAACGGATCAATACCATTTAACGTTATTTATGAATGACGGTTATGAGGTAAGTGCGACGATTCGGACATTTTCAGAAAAAATGGAGCATTACCCTTCGATTGTCAGTCAATTGGACCCATCCAAAAAAGGGATCATTGATTTGGAGGTAGGCTCTTATTTCAGAGCATATGAAACCGAAGAAGAAGCAGGAAGTGAAGCAGAAGAGCAGGGAGAAGGAGATGATGGGGATGAAAGTGAAGGGTAAACATGTTATCCTCTCTCTCGTAGGCTTAGTGCTTGGTTTCATCCTTGCTTTTTCTTATAGTCTTGCCAATTCAGAAGAAGCCGGACAGGGAAAACGCAGTAACGGACAATGGAAACAGGAAGAAGAGCTTAGAGATCAGATCCTCTCGCAGCAGCAGAAGAATAATACTCTTCAGGAACAGCTCTATGAGAAACAGGAAAAAGTAGTCAATATGGAAAAGGAATTCTCTAAAGAAAAGCAAATTTATTTCAATCTTGCAGAAGAAGCAGAGAAGTACCGCATGTTCTTAGGGAAAACAAAAGTCAAAGGTCCGGGAGTGAAAGTGAAGCTTTCTGATGCTGACTATAAACCTAATGAAGATAACGCAAACAATTATATTGTTCATGAACACCACATTTTCAAGGTGATAAATGAATTGTATATTGCCGGAGCTTCTGCAGTTGCCATAAACGGACAGAGGCTGAAACATGATTCATACGTACTGTGTCATGGACCGGTCATACAAATCGACGGGATTGAATATCCGGCTCCGTTTGAAATCACAGCCATAGGGGATCCGGAGGTACTCTCTTCCGCCATGAATATTACAGGTGGGGTAAAAGATCAATTGGTAAATGAGAATATTGAATTCTCTCTGGAAAAGAAAACGGATATCGTTCTGGAACCACTGATCGGTGAATCATAAAGTTTGCACTCCAATAAAAGGATAGTGGTTGGAAAGCAAGGTGAAGGGGAATGGACAACAAGCTTAAAGCGAGTTTTACGGTTATCACCATCATCATCGGTTTCATGATTGCCATTCAATTCCAGACAGTCAAGGAACCTGTTGTCCGTGATACGAGAGACATTTGGGAATTAAGAGATGCACTTCTAAAAGAGAAAGAATTGAATTCGAATCTGCTTGAGGAAATGCGAGCTGTGGAAGAGAAACTTGAGACCTATGAAACAGAGAGAAAGGCAAGTCCCGAGCAGGCTCTGAAAGAAACGTTAGAAGAACTGAAAACAGAAGCAGGATTAACCGAGAAAAACGGAACAGGCTTGATTCTAACGATAGAACCTGCCATGGAAGATATTCTGCTGGGTGAAAAAGTACATAGCGTATCCCCGCAGCTCCTCGAACGGTTAGTCAATGAATTAAATCAATATGAAGCGATGGATATCTCGATAGATGGACATCGATTAATCAATACTTCGGTTATCCGGGACATAAACGGGGAAACAAATGTAGACGGATACTCCATCACCAAAATCCCGTTTGAAGTCAGAGTATTGACAAAGGATCTTGAAACGGCTCAAAAATTGTATAATCGGATGCAGGTGTCACAATCTGTAGAGGATTTCTTTATCGATAATCTCAGGGTTTCCATATCCAAACCGTTGGAGGAAGTGGCTTTACCGGCATATGATGATACAATCCGTGTCCGCCATATGGAACCTGTCAGTGAAAGAGGAGGTAACGGATAATATGTGGCTTCCCGTTTTAGGGTTGCTAGTAGGGGTCATACTCGGCCTTCTTACAGATATTAGAATTCCAGATGAATACTCGAACTATTTATCGATTGCAGTTCTGGCAGCCTTGGATACGCTGTTTGGCGGAATCCGTGCTCACCTCCAAAATATTTACGATGATAAAGTCTTTGTTTCGGGATTCTTTTTTAATATTTTACTAGCAGCAAGTTTAGCTTTTCTAGGGGTCCATCTTGGTGTAGACTTATATTTGGCAGCTGTTTTTGCTTTTGGAGTGCGATTATTCCAAAACATAGCAGTTATTAGACGGATACTCATAAGCAATTGGACTACTAATCAAGAAAAAAGAGAAAAAAATTAGAATTTTAAAAGGGAATCGTTTTTGTTACGACGAATATCTTAATTAAGATATACTTAGAATTGAGACTATCTAGGGTTGTTGTTCCCATAAACATTCTTTAAGGAGGTGCCATAGAGTGAACAGCAATGAAATTTACGTTAGCCTAGACATCGGTACATCCACAGTGAAAGTGATCATTGGTGAAATGTCAAATGATTCCTTGAACATTATCGGTGTAGGAAATGTAGAATCAGAAGGAATCAGAAAGGGTTCCATCGTAGATATAGACGAAACTGTTCAAACAATCAAGAAGGCAGTTGAGCAAGCAGAAAGAATGGTCGGTTTATCCATAAGCCAGGTCATCGTCGGAATTACAGGAAATCATGTTTCACTTCAAAATTGTCACGGTGTGGTAGCCGTTTCAAGTGAGAATCGTGAAATAGGGGATGAAGACGTCCTGAGGGTGATGGATGCAGCCCAAGTGGTTTCCATCCCGCCTGAAAGAGAAATCATCAATGTAATCCCGAGACAGTTCATAGTTGACGGACTGGATGAAATCACAGACCCGAGGGGCATGATCGGTGTCCGACTTGAAATGGAAGGCACCATCATTACAGGATCTAAGACGATTTTACATAATACTTTGCGTTGTGTAGAAAAAGCAGGGCTCGAAATTGTGGATATTGTTCTGCAGCCGCTGGCAGCAGGATCGGTCGCCCTTTCTAAAGATGAAAAAAATCTTGGGGCTGCACTGATTGATATCGGCGGCGGTTCTACGACGATTGCTGTATTTGAACAAGGTCATTTAAAGGCCACTACTGTTTTACCTGTAGGGGGAGAACATATTACAAAGGATTTATCCATCGGACTCCGGACCTCAACCGAGGATGCCGAAAAGATAAAGACAAAATATGGACATGCTTTTTATGATCATGCTTCAGAAGATGAAGTTTTCAGTGTCCCAATTATAGGAAGCGATCAACATCAACAATTTAATCAATTAGAAATTTCTGATATCATAGAAGCAAGGCTTGAAGAGATACTTGATCTTATCAGTCATGAACTGAAGAGAATGGGTATCAGGGACCTGCCTGGCGGATATGTATTAACTGGTGGTGTAGTAAATCTGCCAGGTGTGTTAGAATTAGCACAAATTGTATTCCAAAATCGAGTTCGTGTAGCTATTCCGGATTATATCGGGGTAAGAGAGCCACAGTATACGACAGCTGTCGGATTGATAAAGTATGCTCAGAAGAATGCCAGATTACAAGGGAAAAGCGTAAGTGCTGAACCTGTACCGGTTGATGCATCTGAGAAGAGGCAGCAGTCGAAACAAACGAATAAGAAGCCGAAACCAGCAAAAGTAACAGAAGAAACACATGAAGATGATAAGGCGATGTCAAAAGTGAAAAAGTTCTTTGGATACTTCTTTGAATAAATAAGGAATCCATTGATTCGACGAGTTAGGAGGATTTGTCATGTTGGAGTTTGATACAAATTTAGATTCATTAGCGACAATAAAAGTTATTGGTGTCGGTGGAGGAGGAAACAACGCTGTAAACCGTATGATCGAGCACGGGGTACAGGGTGTTGAATTCATCGCTGTAAATACTGATGCACAAGCTCTTAATCTTTCAAAAGCAGAAATAAAGATGCAAATCGGCGGCAAATTGACTAGGGGCTTAGGTGCAGGTGCCAATCCTGAGGTCGGTAAGAAAGCTGCAGAAGAAAGTAAAGAGCAGATCGAAGAAGCATTAAGAGGAGCAGACATGGTCTTTGTTACAGCTGGAATGGGAGGCGGTACCGGTACAGGTGCTGCACCTGTAATCGCCCAGATTGCACGTGAAATCGGGGCATTGACGGTTGGGGTAGTAACCCGTCCATTTACGTTTGAAGGCCGTAAGCGTTCTAACCAGGCAAGCGGTGGTATCGCTGCCATGAAAGAAGGAGTGGATACGTTAATCGTCATCCCTAACGATCGTCTTCTTGAAATCGTCGACAAGAGCACTCCGATGCTTGAAGCCTTTAGGGAAGCGGATAATGTATTGAGACAAGGTGTACAAGGTATCTCTGACCTTATCGCGACTCCAGGTCTGATCAACCTTGATTTTGCAGATGTCAAAACGATCATGTCCAACAAAGGTTCCGCATTAATGGGAATCGGTGCAGCTTCAGGTGAAAATCGTGCTGCAGAAGCTGCCAAGAAAGCTGTTTCCAGTCCTTTGCTAGAGACATCGATCGATGGAGCACAAGGTGTATTGATGAATATCACAGGCGGAACGAGCTTGAGCCTGTATGAAGTACAGGAAGCTGCAGATATCGTGGCTTCAGCATCAGACCAGGACGTAAATATGATTTTCGGTTCCGTCATCAACGAAGACTTAAAAGATGATATCGTGGTTACTGTCATCGCAACTGGATTTAACGAAGAAGTTATTCAAGCGCCAAAACAGACTCGTC
This sequence comes from Rossellomorea sp. ABR4_012, assembly GCF_056159545.1. NCBI lineage: Bacteria > Bacillati > Bacillota > Bacilli > Caryophanales > Bacillaceae > Rossellomorea > Rossellomorea sp. ABR4_012. The sequence goes on along the minus strand of NZ_JBSWVK010000005.1, from coordinate 37,536 downwards.
CTACATTTGGCGGTGTGAAACCTAATCCAGCACCGAGTCAGCAGCAGGTCAAGCGTGAACAACCAAAACGCGAAGAACCTCAACAACAGGAACCAGTACGCTCCTCTTCTAACAACCAGGGTGCAGAGGATACATTGGATATTCCGACATTCCTGCGTAACCGTAACCGCAGACGATAATTACTGCTCTGTGACAAGGTTCATGCAGAAAAATAACTTTCACAAAAAAGACCCACTCATCGAGGGGTCTTTTTTGTATTGTCAACCAGTCATTCAAGACTTCCGTATTCTTATCATATTGAGGTGACATATTTCGTTTCTTTCTCTTAAAAGTTTTCCTTCCTGGCATACATAAAATGACAAACTTTTAGAGGGTATGTACGATATACTTCGTATAAGTCATTCAGTTTTATAAATTAGGAAGCAGACTAGATGAAGTTTAAGGAGGGTAGCGATTGACCTTATATTTAGATGTCATCTGGTTGTTGAATGTATGTGTGGATTTTATGTTGCTCTGGCTGACAGGCTTGCTCCTCAAGAGACAATTCGCTCTCTGGAGGATAGCGATAGGAAGTTTGATAGGTTCTGCCATTATAATTCTTTCCTTTTCTCCTTATGCCTATGTAGTTGGAAATCCTCTGATTAAACTTCTGTTTTCACTGATCATGGTTTATTCGTCATTTGGTTACAAGAGACTTCGTTACTATCTTACGAATCTTCTTATGTTTTACTTTGTCACGTTTCTTACAGGTGGAATCCTCATAGGTGCCCATTACTTCCTTACGTTTGATCCTGGTGCGGAAACGACTGTACTTTTGGCAAGCATCAAGGGATTTGGAGATCCAATCAGCTGGGTCTTCGTCATGATTGCATTTCCACTTGCTTGGTATTTCTCAAAAGGCAGAATGGATAGTGTAGAGCACGCTAAGATCCAATATGACCAATTAGTGGATGTCGCCATAAAGATCGGGGAATATGAATTCAGTGTAAAAGGTCTCGTGGACAGCGGCAACCAGCTGCAGGACCCTATTTCAAAGACTCCCGTAATGATTGTGTCCATTTCATCTTTAAAGGATTCAGTTCCTGAAGAAGTGAAAATGTTATGTGAAGAAGCGGAAGACATATTTTCGGGTCAAACAAACCTTGAAGTACAATGGTCTGACCGTTTAAGAATCGTCCCTGCCCAGTCGGTTGGAAGGAAAAGTCAGCTATTAGCAGCAATCAAGCCTGATTCCATCAATTTAAAAGATCATGAATCCTCCTGGTCATCAAGCGGCTTGATCGTCTTCAGGCAGGAACCGCTCTCGGCTGATGAAAGCTTTGGAGCGATCGTTCATCCCAGAATGGCTTCAGGGAAGCCGGTACAGAATGTTTCATAGTATTACTATACTCACATTCTAAAGAAATAGAAGGGGGAACAACAATGAAAAAAGTAAAAATGAAATTTTTATACTTGTGGTACAAATTATTAATCAAGCTTGGAATAAAAACGGATGAAATCTATTACATAGGAGGCAGTGAGGCGCTTCCTCCTCCCCTGACAAAAGAAGAAGAAGAAGTCCTTCTCAACAAATTGCCCAATGGCGATAAAGCGGCACGGTCATTGCTCATTGAACGGAACCTTAGATTGGTCGTTTATATCGCCAGGAAATTTGAAAATACAGGCATAAATATTGAAGATTTGATCAGCATCGGTACGATCGGTTTAATTAAAGCAGTAAATACCTTCAATCCAGAAAAAAAGATAAAGCTAGCCACCTATGCCTCCAGATGTATTGAAAATGAAATACTTATGTATCTCAGAAGAAACAACAAAATTCGCTCGGAAGTCTCATTTGATGAACCGTTGAATATTGATTGGGATGGAAACGAACTGCTGCTGTCAGATGTTCTTGGTACGGATGAAGACATTATCACGAAAGACCTCGAAGCCACTGTGGATAAGAAATTGCTCTTCAACGCACTTCATCAGCTTTCCGATCGTGAAAAACAAATCATGGAGCTGAGATTCGGCCTGATGGGAGAAGAGGAGAAGACTCAAAAAGATGTTGCGGATATGCTGGGAATTTCACAGTCTTATATCTCCAGGCTCGAAAAAAGGATTATCAAGAGATTGAAAAAAGAGTTCAATAAAATGGTGTAAATCCAGACGGCTGATCTTTTTATTAAGATCAGCTTTTTTCATTGCAATCATAAAAAAATTTAGTTCATTATTTCTTGTATTGGTAAGGGATTCAAAGGAAACCATCGATTATTCGTCTGAATGAAATGCATATTTTTCCTCCTCAAGGAAATACTGAATTTTGTACAACAGCTCCTGCAAGGAGGGGAAAGAATGACACGTAATAAAGTTGAGATTTGTGGTGTAGATACTTCCAAATTACCAGTATTGAAAAATGAAGAAATGAGAGTGCTTTTCAAACAAATGCAAGCAGGCGATATATCCGCAAGAGAAAAGCTTGTGAATGGAAATTTACGCCTCGTCTTAAGTGTAATTCAACGCTTTAACAACCGTGGTGAGTATGTTGATGACTTGTTTCAAGTCGGGTGTATCGGATTGATGAAATCGATCGACAATTTTGATTTAGGTCAAAATGTGCGGTTCTCCACCTATGCAGTACCAATGATAATAGGAGAGATACGTCGTTACCTGCGTGACAATAATCCCATCCGTGTCTCACGCTCTCTGCGTGACATAGCTTACAAGGCGTTACAAGTAAGAGAAAAGCTGATGGGTGAAACCTCCAAAGAACCGACTGCTGAAGAGATAGCCAAGGTTTTGGACGTCCCGCATGAAGAAATTGTCTTTGCATTGGATGCAATCCAGGATCCGGTTTCATTGTTTGAACCCATATACAATGACGGAGGAGATCCGATCTTTGTAATGGACCAGCTAAGCGATGAACGGAATCGTGATTTCCACTGGATTGAAGAAATCGCCTTACAAGAGGGTATGCGAAGACTGAATGATCGGGAAAAGCTGATTATCAGTAAACGTTTTTTTCAAGGGAAAACTCAAATGGAAGTAGCTGACGAAATAGGGATTTCACAAGCTCAAGTTTCTCGATTAGAAAAAGCAGCCATAAAACAAATGAATAAGAATATTCAATAAGAAACATCACTGGAAGAAGAACAATCTCTTCTCCTTGATCTCTTGAGAAAGGCAGATCCATAAATCCCGGGTCTGCCTTTCTTTTTGCTGCATACAATATAGTAAGGTTCAAAACGTTGACCGGCGGGTATTACGGTCACATTCAAAAGTTGCAGGAGGGGATCTTGTGGTACGAATATCTGAATTCCAAATTAAAGATGTAGTCAATATATCGGATGGTAGAAAGTTAGGGAACATTGGAGATATTGAAATTAATCTGGATACAGGCAGGATTGAAGCGATCGTCATTGGAGGAGGGGGTAAGTTACTTGGTTTTTTTGGAAAGGATGAGGATATTGTCATACCGTGGAAGAGTATCGTGAAAATTGGGGAAGATGTCATCCTGGTTCGACACAAAGAAAGCCATTATATACAAGGACAGCTTGAGGAACCTAAAGAATCTTCTTGATAAATGACGAATATTCAGATTCTGTGGTACACTTATAAAAAAAGAAGGAGATTCAATCGTGTCTAACGAGCCATTTTACAAAGAAACTGATTCATATTATACGATAAAAAAATGGACTGAAGAATTTCCCGGTTTGCAGGCAGGAATGACTACCAGGCTAGGGGGAGACAGTAAAGGCTGCTATGATTCATTAAATATGGGGCTGCATGTTGGTGATGACAGTCAAGATGTGGTAAAGAACAGAACAATAATCTCTCGTTCATTACAATTTCCTTTAGAAAACTGGGTCGGTGCCGAACAGACGCACGGGAACAGGATTCATAAAGTGATTCCTTCTGATCAAGGAAAAGGAAGCCTCTCTTATTCCACGAGCATCAAAGATACTGATGGTTTTTTGACAGACAATAAAAATATCCTGTTAACGATGTGTTATGCAGATTGTGTCCCTTTATATTTTCTTGATCACAAGACTGGGAAGATCGGGGTGGCACATGCAGGCTGGAAGGGAACAGTTGAAGAGATAGGACCTGCCGTGATAACAAAATTCATGGAGGAAGGTTCCCAGCTGTCAGATATTGAAGTCGTAATAGGGCCTTCCATTTGTGAAGAATGCTATGTTGTAGATGATAGAGTATTGGATCGAGTAAAAAAAGTACTAGAAGATGGTAACGACTTGCCCTATAATTTAAAGGAAGAGGGGCAGTATCGTTTGGATTTGAAAAAGGTGAACAGACTCCTTCTGCTTCAAAGGGGCTTAGAAGAAAAACAAATCCATACTTCTGGTTATTGTTCTTCCTGCAGCAGTGAATTCTACTCTTTCCGAAGAGATGAGGGGAAGACAGGGAGAATGATGAGTTTTATTGGCTGGAAGGAGATATGAAATGAAAGTTGCAGAAAATCTGAAAATGATACAGGCTAACATTAACGAGGCTTGCAGCAGGAGTGGAAGAAAGCCTGAAGATATTAATGTTGTTGCCGTAACCAAATATGTTTCTACAGATAGAGCCGAGGAAGCCCTGCAAGCCGGCATCATTCATTTAGGAGAAAACAGGGATTCAGGTCTCCTGTCCAAATGGGAAGAGTTAAGAGATAAACCTCAGTGGCATTTCATCGGTACCCTTCAATCTAAGAAAGTTAAGAATATCATTGATAAAATATCATACATACACTCCTTGGACAGGTTATCCCTGGCCAAGGAAATTCATAAAAGAGCGGACAAGCCTGTCTCTTGTTTCGTTCAGGTGAATGTATCGGGTGAGGACTCGAAACATGGCATGCCTCCCCAGGAAGTTGAAGGATTCATCAGAAGTCTCAAAGACTATTCTACTGTAAAGGTAATCGGTTTAATGACGATGGCGCCTTATACAGATGATGAAGATTCTTTAAGAAAATACTTTCGCACATTAAGAGAACTTCAAGAGAAGATCCATTCCTTGGAAATATCAAATGCACCATGTACAGAGCTATCAATGGGGATGAGTAATGATTACACGATTGCAATTGAAGAAGGAGCTACTTTTATCCGTATTGGATCAGCGTTAGTTGGAAATGACTGAGAGGGGATGTACGTAAATGGGCATTAAATCTAAATTGAAAACGTTCTTCTTATTAGATGAAGAAGAATATGATTATGAAGAAGATGAGAAGTTCGAAGAGGAATTCGAGGAGAAGAAGAAAATGAAAACACAACCAGTGTCTGGCTCCAAGCAGAATGTTGTCAGTCTTCAGAGCGTCCAGAAATCTTCCAAGGTGATTCTGGTAGAACCAAGAGTGTATGCTGAAGCGCAGGAAATAGCAGATCACCTGAAGAATAGGCGATCAGTCCTTGTGAATCTGCAGCGGATTCAGCATGATCAGGCTAAACGTATCGTCGATTTCCTTAGCGGAACCGTTTACGCGATAGGCGGTGACATTCAGCGTGTGGGCATGAACATTTTCCTCTGTACACCTGATAATGTCGAAGTAAGCGGAAATATTTCTGAGTTCCTGAAAGAAGAAGATATATCTGATTCAAGGTGGTAATGTAAATTATGGGATTTGTATTTGACGTATTATCTACACTTATTCAGCTTTACTCATGGGCATTAATCATTTATATATTAATGTCATGGTTCCCGAATGCGAGGGAATCATCCATTGGCCAGTTTTTGGCCAGGATTTGTGAACCTTACCTGGAACCATTCAGACGGTTTGTACCGCCGCTTGGAATGATCGATATCTCTCCAATCGTTGCATTCATTGTGTTGAACTTGGCACAAATGGGCCTCCGTCAATTATATTTTTGGTTCATTTAAATGCATTCACTGAAAAAAGTTTTTACCGTAAAGAGCTGAAACATTTTAATTCGTTTCAGTTCTTTTATTTTGGCGTAATTGTATACAAGACCATGTAAGGAGCTGAGGCTGTTGTCCATTTATCAGCATTTCAGACAGGATGAAAAAGAATTTGTAGATCATGTGCTCCAGTGGAGAGAACAGGTGGCAAGTCAATATGCACCTAAACGGACAGACTTTCTTGATCCCAGGCAGCAGCATATTGTCCAATCGATTATCGGGCAGAATGAAGAGGTGCTACTATCTTTTTTTCCAGAACATACAGAAAGGAAAAGGGCTTTGCTATACCCTCCCTATTTCGAGCCTGAAGAAGAAGATTATGGTATACGGTTATTCGAGATTGAGTACCCGAGTAAGTTTGTTACAATAGAACATAGGCAAGTATTAGGCAGCATCATGTCTTTAGGGCTGAAGCGTGAAAAATTTGGTGATATCCTGTCAGATGAACAAAAAGTCCAACTGATTCTAGCGGAAGAAATTTCTGAATTTGTCAGGATGGAATTAAATCAGATAGGGAAAGCAAAAGTGACATTACAATCCACCCCTTTTACACAATTGATTGAAACAAGGGAGGAATGGCAGGAGAAAGTAACGACCGTGAGTTCCCTAAGACTGGATGTAGTGCTCTCAGCAATTTATAATATTTCACGTCAGAAGGCTCAAGCCTATATCAAAAGCAATCTGGTGAAATTGAATTGGAAGGTCACAGAAAATCCGTCCATAGAAGTCGAAGCAGGAGATGTATTATCAGTAAGAGGATACGGAAGAAGCAAGCTTCTTTCGATCGAAGGCAGAACCAAACGGGAAAAATGGCGAATTTCATTAGGGATTCTGAAATAAATTATAGAAAAAAGAAGGAATCCCCCCACATGCTGTCGAATTTTTAGTTATAATAAGAGTGTAACTCACCAAGTACTGGAGGTGGCTCCCATGCCTTTAACGCCATTAGACATACATAACAAGGAGTTTAGTCGTGGCTTTCGCGGTTATGATGAGGATGAAGTTAATGAATTTTTAGATCAAATCATTAAAGATTATGAAATTCTTATCCGTGAAAAGAAAGAAACTGAAGAACGTTTGAATTCTCTTAATGAACGTTTAGGTCATTTTACAACCATTGAAGAAACGCTTAACAAATCCATCGTCATCGCTCAAGAAGCAGGGGAAGAAGTAAAGAGGAACGCAACAAAAGAAGCTAAGCTGATTATCAAAGAAGCAGAGAAAAATGCAGACAGGATCGTCAATGAATCGCTTTCAAAAGCGAGAAAGATCGCGATTGAAATCGAAGAGCTTAAGAAGCAGTCGAAAGTATTCCGTACCCGATTCAAGATGTTGATTGAAGCGCAGCTTGATCTTCTGGATACAGACGATTGGGATCAGTTGATGGAATTTGATTTAGATGCGACTGAATTGAAAACTCTTAAAGAAGAAGAGACTCTGTCTTGACGAAAGCTGCTTTCATTTCATATAATTGTAAAACAATCTGATTTGCCATAATAAAGGCTGAGATAGGGACAGTACGTTTCTACTTTGATTCCTATATAGCGAGCCGGGGATGGTGCGAGCCCGGTAAGGAAATAGAAGCGGAAGATCACCCTTGAGCTCCATGCATGAAAAACCCAACTGATTCGGGAAGACTAGTGTATGGCGTTTTATTCACGTTACGAATGAATCGAGTGAGAGTGTCCATTTGGATATTTTTATGAGGGTGGTACCGCGGGAAAGCTTTCTCGTCCCTTTTTAGGGATGAGAAAGCTTTTTTTGTTGTCCAGATTGATTAAGAACACAAGAAAGTAGAAAAGATGGCAATTAAGATACATGCTGAAGGAGGATATATTAAATGGAGTATAAAGATACCTTATTGATGCCGAAAACTGAGTTTCCGATGAGAGGGAACTTGCCTAAAAGAGAACCTGAAACTCAAAAGAAATGGGAAGAAATGGACATCTACAAAATGGTCCAGGATCGTACAAACGGACGCCCGCTGTTTGTCCTTCATGATGGACCTCCATATGCAAATGGAAATCTTCACATGGGGCACGCCCTGAATAAAATTCTTAAAGATTTCATCGTACGATATAAATCAATGAACGGTTTTCATGCACCTTATGTTCCAGGCTGGGATACACATGGACTCCCAATCGAGCAGGCACTTACGAATAAAGGTGTAAAGCGTAAAGAGATGACGATTGCAGAATTTCGTAAATTATGCGAAGAGTATGCGTATGAACAAGTTGATATCCAGCGTACTCAATTTAAGCAGCTGGGAGTCCGCGGTGACTGGGAAAATCCTTATATCACATTAAAACCTGAATATGAGGCACAACAAATCAAAGTGTTCGGCGATATGGCTAAGAAGGGATATATCTACAAGGGGAAAAAACCTGTTTATTGGTCGCCTTCAAGTGAATCTGCTTTAGCCGAAGCCGAGATCGAGTATCAAGACAAACGTTCTCCGTCCATTTATGTAGGGTTCAGCGTGACCGACGGAAAAGGTATCCTTGAAGAAGGTACACAGTTCATTATCTGGACGACAACCCCATGGACGATTCCTGCGAACCTTGGCATCGCTGTTCATCAGGACCTGACATACGTAGTTGTATCGGTTAATGAAAACTCTTATGTAGTGGCTGAAGACCTTCTGGAAGATGTGGCAGAAAACCTTGAATGGGAAGGGTATGAAGTAACGGAAAAAGTCAAAGGTGATGACCTTGAACACCTAAAAGCCAAACATCCGCTTTATGACCGTGAATCCCTTATCATCCTTGGGGATCACGTTACAACCGACTCAGGTACAGGTTGTGTACACACTGCACCGGGCCACGGGGAAGATGACTTCCTTGTAGGTAAGAAATATGGGTTAGACGTATTATGTCCTGTTGATGATAAAGGTGTAATGACCTCTGAGGCTCCAGGCTTTGAAGGACTATTCTATGACAAAGCCAACAAACCAATCACTGAGAAGCTAGAGGAAGCCGGAGCATTATTGAAGCTTAACTTCATCACGCATTCATATCCTCATGACTGGCGTACAAAGAAACCTGTTATTTTTAGAGCGACTGCTCAATGGTTCGCGTCCATCGATAAATTCCGTGATGAGCTGCTGCAAGCTGTCAAGGACACGAAATGGGTTCCGAGCTGGGGTGAAACCCGTCTCTTCAATATGGTAAGAGACCGTGGCGACTGGTGTATTTCAAGACAGCGTGCATGGGGTGTCCCAATTCCTGTATTCTACGCTGAAAACGGTGAAGAAATCATCACAGATGAAACGATCGATCATGTTTCTGCTTTATTCAGCAAGCATGGTTCAAATATCTGGTTTGAAAAAGAAGCGAAAGATCTACTTCCTGAAGGGTTTACTCATGAAGGAAGCCCGAATGGTCAGTTCACGAAAGAGCAGGACATCATGGATGTATGGTTTGACTCAGGTTCTTCTCACCAGGCAGTTCTTGAAGCGCGTGATGACTTGCAGCGTCCTGCAGACCTTTACCTTGAAGGCTCCGATCAATATCGGGGATGGTTCAATTCATCCTTGACGACAGGGGTTGCAGTAACAGGGAAAGCACCTTATAAAGGCGTATTGAGTCATGGTTTTGCCCTTGATGGTGAAGGAAGAAAGATGAGTAAATCACTTGGAAACGTGGTTGTTCCTGAAAAAGTCATGAAACAGCTGGGTGCAGATATCCTTCGCCTTTGGGTAGCGTCGGTTGACTATCAATCTGATGTCCGCGTATCTGATCCGATTTTAAAGCAAGTCGCTGAAGTATATAGAAAAATTCGTAACACTTACCGCTTCCTGCTTGGTAACCTGGCGGATTTCGATCCGAAAGCCGATGCGGTATCCTATGAGAAACTCCGTGAAGTCGATCAGTTCATGATGGTGAAGTTGAATGAATTGGTGAAGAACGTAAAAAATTCTTATGACAACTATGAATTTGCAAGCATCTATCACGCAGTAAATAACTTCTGTACACTGGATTTGAGTTCATTCTATCTTGATTTCGCAAAAGATGTCCTTTACATCGAAGCAAAAGATAACTATGAGCGTAGAGCGATGCAGACTGTATTGTATGAAGCTTTGGTTGTTCTTGCAAAATTAATGTCACCGATCCTTTCTCATACAGCAGACGAAGTTTGGGCTCACGTTCCAGGAGTAGAAGAAGAAAGTGTACAACTAACAGATATGCCTGAATTGAAGGAGCTTCCTAATGCTGAAGCACTTAAGGAAAAATGGAATGCCTTCCTTGAGCTGCGCGACGATGTATTAAAAGCCCTTGAGGAAGCGCGTAATCAAAAGGTGATCGGTAAATCATTAACGGCAAAAGTAATCCTTTACGTAAATGATGAAACAAAATCACTATTGAATTCAATTTCAGAAGACCTGAAGCAATTGTTCATCGTCTCAGCTATTGAAATTGGCGGTGGAGCAAGTGATGCACCGGAACAAGCTTTAACGGTCGGGCAGAACAGCATTGTCGTAGAAAAAGCGGAAGGCGAAACATGTGACCGCTGCTGGATAGTCACTCCAACAGTTGGAGATGACAAAGATCATCCTGCTCTATGCACAAGATGTGCTTCCGTCGTAAAAGAAAATTATTCACACTTAGCATAGAATATATTAAAGTGAATGGGACATGAGTGTCCAAGTAAAAAGTAAAACCCTAACTAATTTGCCTTCAAAAAAGCAAAATAGTTAGGGTTTTTTGTTTGAATATACACCCAGATGTTACCTTTTCTTGGTCGGTTTGGCTTATGACATGTGCCTCTAAGCCCTGCAGCTGGACAATTGATACCTGTCCAGCTCCGGCGGCTAGAGGCTCGAGGTCATAAGTCAAGAAAGCCAAAAAGGCAAAAATCGCCTTTCCGGCTTTCTCGCCTTATGCTTGTCGCCTCTGGGCAAGCCGCCTCCGCATTTCTAGCCCGCAGGAACGCAGTGACGAGGAGGCTCACGGGCTACCCGCGGAAAGCGAAGTCTTGCACGGAAATCATTAGCGGAATTAAAAGTCAACCAAACAATTGTCTTGGACTTTCTAAGCATGAAATCATTGACATATCTCTTTAAATGGCGCAGTTATGTCATTGGCACGCTTAATTCCATAATTACTATATCTTGCAAGACAAATTTTAAGACACTTACCTCCATACTAAGAGTGGAGGGATCAAGATGACATATGACCGATACACATCCATCATTCAAGAACTGACAGCATCCTTGAAAGAGCTAGAGGCAAGTCGATCTCAACATCCTTTAATACAACATTATATAAACGAGGAAATTTCAGATGTGAAGCATGCGCTTCATCTGGCATCACAAAATCGTTACGGTCTTTGTGAAATGAGCGGTGAAGAAATTCCTTTTGACTTAATCAAAATGAACCCGACACTCACTTCGTTAACAGAAGCAAATGAATGGAGACAATACGGGAAAATTCATATGGGCAAGCATTCATAAAACAATCTTCATAAAAGCCTTTAGTTTAAGTGTCTTTATTCTACTGTTTGTGCTAAAATGCAAAGGTAATCATTTCTTACGATGTGGAGGTTGCCTTTGTGTTTTATTATTTATTGGCTTTGGTTGTAATTGGATTGGATCAGCTGACGAAATGGTTAGTTGTGAAAAAGATGTCAGAAGGGGAAAGCATAGAAATCATTGAAAATCTTTTCTATTTGACTTCTCATCGAAATCAAGGTGCAGCATGGGGAATACTCCAGGGGCAAATGTGGTTTTTTTACATTATTACATTAGTAGTGATAGTAGGCATTGTGTATTATATGCAAGTCCATGCAAAAGGGCAGTCTTTGTTTAGTTTAAGCCTTGCTTTTATGCTTGGTGGAGCAATTGGAAACTTTATCGACCGTGTTTTTCGAAAAGAAGTTGTCGATTTTTTAAATACATATATTTTTTCCTATGATTTCCCGATTTTTAATATTGCCGACGCAGCATTGACGATTGGAGTTGCGCTATTAATTATTTATATGTATCTAGACGAACGAAAAGCAAAGAAGGAGAAAGAGAATGGAAGTAATTCAGCACATCATACAACAGAATGAACAGGGCGAACGAATTGATAAGATTGTCAGCGGATTGAATAAAGAATGGTCACGTTCACAGGTCCAGCAATGGATTAAAGAAGGACATATCAAAGTGGATGATGAAAAGGTCAAACCAAATTTTAAATGCCCGGTGGAATCGACCATTACCGTTACGATTCCCGCGCCCGAAGAATTGGATGTCGAACCAGAGAATCTTCATCTTGATATCACCTATGAAGATTCAGATGTAATCGTGGTAAACAAGCCAAAAGGAATGGTTGTACACCCGGCACCAGGTCATTATTCAGGAACCATGGTGAATGGTCTCATGTACCATTGTAAGGACCTTTCAGGAATCAATGGTGTATTAAGACCTGGGATCGTGCATCGAATCGATAAAGATACATCAGGTTTACTGATGGTGGCGAAAAATGATCTTGCACATGAACACCTTGTCAATCAGCTTGTCGAAAAGACTGTCACAAGAAAATATACCGCTGTCGTCCATGGACTGATCCCTCATGAATACGGGACGATTGATGCCCCGATAGGACGTGATCCCAAAGACCGTCAAAGTATGACTGTCGTGGACAATGGGAAGAATGCAGTCACCCATTTTAAAGTACTTGAGCGATTTAAGGACTTTACTTTAGTACAGTGTGAATTGGAAACAGGCAGAACTCATCAAATACGTGTCCATATGAAGTATATCGGATATCCTCTCGCAGGTGATCCTAAATACGGCCCGCGTAAAACGTTGGATATTGATGGACAGGCGCTTCATGCCGGAGTATTGGGTTTCAACCACCCAAGGACAAATGAATATATGGAATTCGAGGCCGAGCTGCCAAACGAATTCAAAGAGCTGTTAACAAAATTGAAAAACAAATGATTGACAAAACATCGACCAACCTGTACCATTAGGTTAATTGAATAACACCTTTAATACGGTCCCGTGAGGCTGAGAAGGAGCATGTACGACAATACTTTGGCGTGCAATGATTATATACGATAAGTGTGCCCTCTCATCCAACGGTGAGAGGGATTTTTTATTGGATCAGCGTTTACAATCAAGATTAAACCGGGAAGCTGAGTATAGAGCAGTTACATGATAACCGATTATAAAATGATAAGAGAGTGAAAAGAGGTGCAGTAATGACAAAGAAAGCTACGGTGTTAGATCAGCCTGCCATCAGAAGGGCATTGACACGGATTGCCCACGAAATCATCGAACGAAATAAAGGTATTGAAAATTGTGTTCTCGTCGGCATCAAAACCAGGGGAATCCACATTGCCAACCGCTTGGCTGAACGCATTCACGATATCGAGGGAGAAGAGATCCCTGTAGGTGAAATTGACATCACACTGTACAGAGATGATCTCAGCAAAAAAACAGCAGATAATGAACCGGAAGTGAAGGGATCGGATCTGCCGGTGGATATCACCAATAAAAAAGTCATTCTTGTCGATGACGTATTATTTACGGGAAGAACAGTAAGAGCAGGGCTCGATGCTCTTATGGACAGAGGGCGTCCGAGTCAGATTCAATTAGCGGTCCTTGTAGACAGAGGTCACAGGGAACTCCCGATCAGAGCAGATTTTGTAGGAAAGAATATTCCAACTTCAAGTTCAGAAAAAATTATGGTCTCGCTCTCTGAAGTAGACGGAGAGGAACAAGTAACGATACACGAAAATGAATAAAGCATAATCCTTTTAAAATTGGTCCAGAGAGGCTGACAAAGGATGGGAATGAAGTGCACCACGGACTTCTTATACCCTCTTTGTACCCTCTTACAGTACAAAGAGGGTTTTTTTATGGGAAAAACAGAATCAAGGGAGGAACAAGTAATGAATGAAAATCAAAAAGCAGTACTTGATGTAGAAGAAAGACCGAATCCAGGAAAATGGCTCACATTAAGCATACAGCATCTATTCGCGATGTTCGGAGCAACAGTACTGGTTCCTTTCCTGGTAGGGTTGAGTCCCGGGGTTGCACTGATTTCAAGTGGATTGGGAACTTTAGCGTACCTGCTCATCACAAAAGGGAGAATCCCCGCGTACCTAGGCTCATCGTTTGCATTCATCGCACCGATTCTTGCAGCTAAAAGCTTCGGCGGACCGGAAGCAGCCATGATGGGAAGCTTCATGGCTGGGATTGTCTACGGGATCGTCGCACTGCTTATTTCAAAGCTGGGGTTAAAATGGCTGGTTCGCATCCTGCCTCCAATCGTGGTCGGACCGGTTATCATGGTGATCGGTCTGGGACTGGCAGGTACGGCAGTCAACATGGCAATGTATGAAAATCCAGGGGCAGAGAACCTGGTTTATAGCAACACTCATTTCATGGTGGCACTGGCTACACTGGCCATCACCATCATATTCTCGATTTACTTCAAGGGGTTCCTTGGGATGGTACCGATTCTTGCAGGTATCGTCGGCGGCTATATCATTGCGGTACTCGCAGGACTGGTTGACTTTCAAAAAGTGATCGATGCTCCGGTTTTTCAAATGCCGGACTTCTTCATACCTTTTGTAAACTATACACCAAGCTTTTCATGGGAAATCGTATCAATCATGGTGCCGGTAGCCCTGGTAACGTTGGCAGAACATACTGGAGACCAGATGGTATTAAGCAAGGTTGTCGGCCGGAACTTCGTTGAAAAACCAGGCCTTCATCGTTCGATTCTCGGAGACGGAGTAGCAACAGTGATTGCCTCCTTGATTGGAGGGCCTCCGAATACAACTTATGGTGAAAACATTGGAGTCTTAGCCATAACACGCGTTTTCAGTGTATTCGTCATAGCCGGCGCAGCGGTGCTTGCCATCACATTCGGATTCATCGGAAAGATCACTGCATTGATCAGCTCGATTCCGTCAGCGGTAATGGGCGGTGTCTCGATCCTCTTGTTTGGAATCATCGCTTCAAGCGGACTTCGAATGCTGATCGATAACAAAGTGGATCTCGGAAACAAGCGGAATCTGGTGATCTCTTCAGTAATCCTGGTAATCGGGGTTGGCGGCGCATTCGTGAAAGTGAGTGATGAGGTTTCATTATCAGGCATGGCGCTAGCAGCGATTGTGGGAGTAGTGCTGAACCTGGTCTTACCTGGAAGAAAAGAAGCTGAAGGAAATCATAATCTCTTTGAAGAAGAACACTCTTCAAAAAATGAAGTTGCATAGAAACACCTTTTAAGTTAGTCCAGAGAGTCTACAAGGGTGAATTGAACGGGACAAGGGAGATCTATACTCTCAAAGTCTTAAGAAGCATGTTCAAAACCACCCTGTCGCATCAATGGCAAGGTGGTTTTTTTAGGAGGGGTTCATCGTGAAGAACTTATTGACAATGAATGAATTAACGAAAGAAGAAATCATCGACATCCTTGACCAGGCTGAACGGTTCAAGGAAGGGGAGGCCTGGGACAAAGGGTCAAATAAATATGTGGCGAACCTTTTCTTTGAAGCAAGTACGCGTACCAAGTGCAGTTTTGAAATGGCAGAAAGGAAGCTGGGACTAGAGATCATCCCATTCGAGGCACATACTTCGAGTGTCCAAAAAGGGGAAACACTTTACGACACAGTACGGACCTTGGAAGCGATAGGGGTTGAAACGGTTGTCATCCGACATACACTCGAGCGATACTTTGATGAACTGGCAGGCTTGAAGATAAGGGTGATCAACGGTGGCGACGGCTGCGGGAATCATCCGACTCAATGCTTATTGGATCTTATGACCATACGTCAGGAATTTGGGGGATTTGAAAATCTTCAAGTGGCGATCATCGGGGATATTGCACATAGCCGGGTAGCGCGTTCAAATGCCGAGGCTCTGAGGAAATTGGGAGCTGAAGTCGTTTTCTCAGGTCCCCGTGAATGGTTCCCGCCTGAATATCAGAATCAGTATATGACGGTTGATGAAAGTGTGGCGACATCGGACGCAGTTATGCTTTTAAGAATCCAGCATGAACGCCATAGAAGCACTTCGAATCTTACAAGAGAACAATATCACGAAAGCTTCGGGCTGACGGTAAGCAGAAAAGAAAGAATGAAAGATAACGGAATCATCCTTCATCCTGCCCCAGTAAATCGTGGGATTGAAATTGCCGATTCATTGGTGGAATGCGATAAATCAAGAATTTTTAAGCAGATGGAAAACGGTGTATTTGTAAGAATGGCTGTATTGAAAAGGGCACTGGATAACAACTAATTGGGGGAATGTAAGATGAATTGGTTCATTCGAAATGCAAATATCTTAAAAGAAAACGGTGAACTTGAGAAAATCGATATTAAGCTTCAAGGGAATAAAATCACCGCAATGGGTCAAAATCTCGACAACAGCGGTCATCAAGAATTCCAAGCTGAAGGATTGTTGATCTCTCCTGGGTTTGTCGACCTGCATGTTCATTTGAGGGAACCAGGCGGAGAACATAAAGAAACGATAGAAACGGGTACGAAAGCAGCGGCAAGAGGGGGCTTCACAACAATTGCAGCAATGCCGAATACGCGACCTGTACCAGATTCAGAAGAAACACTGCAATTCTTAAATGAGAGGATTGCAGAAACAGCCAGCATCCGGGTCTTACCTTACGCAGCGATTACAGAACGGCAGACAGGTAAGAGTCTGAATGACTTAGCTTCCTTAAAAAGAAATGGGGCATTTGCATTTACGGATGACGGAGTTGGGGTTCAATCTGCAGGAATGATGCTCCAAGCAATGAAAAAGGCGGCAAGCACCGGTGCATCGATTGTTGCTCACTGTGAAGAGAATACATTAATCAACAAGGGAGCGGTACACGAAGGGAAGTTTTCAAGAAAACACGATATCGCTGGAATTCCATCTGTATGTGAAGCCGTACATATTGCACGGGATGTGTTACTGGCTGAAGCAGCAGGCGTTCACTACCATGTGTGTCATATTTCGACGAAAGAGTCAGTAAGGGTGGTTAGGGACGCAAAGAAGGCAGGAATCAACGTCACTGCGGAAGTAACACCGCATCACCTTCTTCTATGTGAAGATGATATCCCGGGTCTTGATCCGAACTTTAAGATGAATCCTCCGCTTAGAGGCAAAGAGGACCAAGAGGCTTTAATCGAAGGATTATTGGATGGAACGATTGATTTCATCGCTACAGATCATGCTCCGCATACAGAATCTGAGAAGTCAGAAGGGATGCAGCTTGCACCATTTGGGATCGTAGGACTCGAAACAGCATTCCCGCTGCTCTATACAAACTTTGTCGAAAAAGGAATTTTCACACTGAAGCAGTTGATTGAATGGATGACGATTAAACCGAGCTCGGCATTCAATCTTCCATTTGGACGTCTTGAAGTGGGAGGGGATGCAGATTTCACCCTAATCGATTTATCAAAACAGGAAGCCATTGATACAGACGAATTTTTATCTAAAGGTAAGAACACTCCATTCAAAGGCTGGGAATGTAAAGGCTGGCCGGCAGCCACTTTTTATCAAGGATCCCTTGTATGGGGAAAAGGAGGAAATGAAGAATGAAAAGACAACTCATATTAGACGATGGGACAGTATTCATTGGAGAAGGTTTTGGAGCAAATGAAGATTCTATTGGAGAAGTTGTATTCAACACAAGCATGACAGGCTATCAGGAAATTCTTTCGGATCCATCCTATTGCGGACAGCTGGTTACATTAACGTATCCTTTAGTAGGCAACTACGGCATCAATCGGGACGACTTTGAATCGATCACTCCTGCCATCAAGGCATTCATCGTAAGGGAAGTAGCTGACTTTCCGTCGAACTGGAGAAATGAATCAACGTTGGATGAGTTATTAAAAGTGAAGGGCATTCCTGGTATAGCTGGTATCGATACCAGAAAATTAACAAGGATCATCAGACAGCATGGAGCAATGAAAGGAATCGTTTGTTCTGCTGAATTAGATAAAGAAGAAGTGCTT
Organism: Rossellomorea sp. ABR4_012; assembly: GCF_056159545.1. Taxonomy (NCBI): domain Bacteria; kingdom Bacillati; phylum Bacillota; class Bacilli; order Caryophanales; family Bacillaceae; genus Rossellomorea; species Rossellomorea sp. ABR4_012. Next base: position 19,686 of record NZ_JBSWVK010000005.1, on the reverse strand, counting down.
GAAAAGCTGCACGCAACCTCATTAAGACACGATCAAGTAAAACAAGTTTCGACAAAAACGGCTTATGCCAGTCCCGGAAGAGGATTCAGAGTGGTCCTGATGGATTTTGGGATGAAACACGGCATATTAAGAGAGCTGAATAAACGGAATTGCGACGTCATCGTCGTTCCTTACGATACATCAGCAGAAGAGATTCGCAGGCTGCAGCCGGATGGAATCATGCTGTCGAATGGACCTGGAGATCCGAAGGACGTGCCTCAAGCAATTGAAACGGTCAGGGCACTGATTGGCGAAATCCCGCTATTCGGAATCTGCCTGGGCCATCAGCTGTTCGCACTGGCTTCTGGAGGGGATTCTTTCAAGATGAAGTTCGGCCATCGCGGAGGCAATCATCCGGTGAAAGACTTGAAAACCGGTAAAGTAGCGTTGACTTCGCAAAACCACGGTTATGCTGTGGAAGAAAAATCGCTGGCAGGAACAAGACTTGAAGTCACTCATATTGCCATCAATGACGGCACGGTGGAAGGTTTGAAACACCTTGACTACCCTGCATTCACTGTTCAATATCACCCGGAAGCATCACCAGGACCGGAGGATTCAAATTACTTATTCGATGATTTCATGAACTTAATGGAAGATGAGAAAAGAAAGGAGCTTCAACATGCCTAAACGTACAGACATTAAAAGCATTTTAGTAATTGGAAGCGGACCGATCATCATAGGACAGGCGGCGGAATTCGACTATGCAGGGACTCAGGCCTGTATCGCCCTTAGAGAAGAAGGTTACCGTGTCATATTGGTCAATTCCAACCCGGCAACAATCATGACAGACGCTGAAATGGCTGACAAAGTCTATATAGAGCCCCTCACACTCGAATTTGTGAGCAGGATCATACGTAAGGAACGCCCGGATGCAATCCTTCCGACACTCGGGGGACAGACTGGCTTGAATCTGGCTGTTGAGCTTTCAAAATCTGGGGTATTAGACGAATGCGGAGTTGAAATACTCGGAACAAAACTATCTGCCATTGAAAAAGCGGAAGATCGTGATCTATTCAGGAATCTGATGAATGAGCTCCATGAGCCGGTACCGGAGAGCGAGATCATCCGCAGTGTGGAAGAAGCGTTTCATTTTGTCGATGGAGTCGGCTTCCCGGTCATCGTTAGACCTGCTTACACACTTGGAGGCACTGGTGGAGGTATCTGCCACAACGAAGAAGAATTGATTGAAATCGTAAGCTCCGGATTGAAATACAGCCCTGTGACACAATGCCTTCTTGAGAAGAGTATCGCAGGATATAAAGAAATAGAGTACGAGGTTATGAGAGATGGGGCCGATAACGCAATCGTAGTGTGTAACATGGAAAACATCGATCCTGTGGGAATCCATACAGGGGATTCAATCGTGGTGGCTCCGAGTCAGACCTTAAGTGACAGGGAATATCAAATGCTCAGAAACACCAGCTTGAAAATCATCCGTGCACTTGGGATAGAGGGAGGATGTAACGTTCAGCTCGCATTGGATCCCGACAGCTTCCAGTATTACATCATCGAAGTGAACCCTAGGGTGAGCCGTTCATCCGCTCTTGCTTCAAAAGCAACCGGTTATCCGATTGCCAAGCTTGCCGCGAAGATCGCTGTAGGACTGACACTGGATGAAATGATGAACCCTGTTACCGGTAAAACGTACGCAGCCTTTGAACCGGCCCTTGATTATGTGGTAACGAAGATTCCGCGCTGGCCGTTTGACAAGTTTGAAGCAGCCAAACGAAATCTCGGTACCCAAATGAAAGCAACAGGCGAAGTGATGGCGATCGGAAGAACATTCGAAGAATCGCTGTTGAAGGCGGTCCGCTCCCTCGAGAGCAATACGTATCACATCGAGTTAAGCGGTGCTGACCAGATGACGGATCAGTGGATTGAGAAAAGGATCCGCAAAGCTGGTGATGAACGTCTTTTCTATGTAGGCGAAGCACTCAGAAGAGGAGTGAAGATAGAAACGATTCATGAATGGAGCAAGATCGACCTCTTCTTCTTATATAAAATGAATAGAATTGTAGAGTTTGAAAGAGAATTAAGGGACCATCCGTTTAACGTGAAACTTGCTGAAAAAGCAAAACGTATGGGCTTCTCTGACATCACTGTCGCAAAGCTTTGGGGCGCTGCTGAAAATGAAGTTTATCAGTGGAGAAAAGAAAATAGCCTTTTCCCGGTGTATAAGATGGTCGATACCTGTGCAGCCGAGTTCGAATCAGAAACACCTTATTTCTATGGAACTTATGAGGAAGAAAACGAATCTAAAGTCACAGATAGTGAAAGTGTCATCGTTCTGGGATCAGGGCCGATCCGAATCGGTCAGGGAGTGGAATTTGATTACGCGACAGTCCATTCAGTTTGGGCGATAAAAGAAGCAGGATATGAAGCGATCATCGTAAATAATAATCCTGAAACGGTATCAACGGATTTCAGTATTTCAGATAAGTTATACTTCGAGCCTCTTACGGTGGAAGATGTGATGCACATTATTGATTTAGAAAAGCCTAAAGGGGTTGTGGTCCAATTTGGAGGGCAGACGGCGATTAACCTGGCAGAGGAATTGGTAAAAAGGGGAGTCACGATTCTTGGGACTTCACTTGAGGATCTCGACCGTGCCGAGAATCGCGACAAATTCGAACAGACACTCAACGAATTAGGGATTCCGCAGCCAGAAGGAAAAACAGCCGTATCTGTAGAAGGAGCGCTTGAAATAGCAGAATCCATCGGGTATCCGGTATTGGTAAGACCTTCTTACGTACTTGGCGGGAGAGCGATGGAAATAGTGTACAGAAAAGAAGAGCTCCTCCACTATATGGAAAATGCGGTAAAAGTAAATCCCCAGCACCCGGTACTGATCGACAGATATTTGATCGGGAAAGAGATTGAAGTCGATGCGATTTCAGACGGAGTCGATGTCGTTGTCCCGGGAATCATGGAACATATTGAAAGGGCAGGCGTCCATTCGGGGGATTCCATTGCAGTGTACCCACCGCAGCAGCTGACACAGGAACAAAAGGAAACATTAGTGGACTACACAACCCGCCTGGCAAAAGGATTGAATATTGTCGGCCTGCTTAACATTCAATATGTCATCTCCAAAGGTGAAATTTTTGTCCTGGAAGTGAATCCGCGATCGAGCCGGACGGTGCCATTCATCAGTAAGATCACGAATGTTCCGATGGCCAATATGGCAACAAAAGCGATACTCGGAGTTTCCTTGAAGGAGCAGGGTTACGAATCAGGCTTAATACCTGAAAAGCAAGGAGTATATGTGAAAGTCCCGGTATTCTCTTTTGCAAAGCTGAGAAGAGTCGATATCACGCTGGGCCCTGAAATGAAATCCACAGGGGAAGTCATGGGGAAAGACTTAACTTTGGAGAAAGCTCTGTACAAAGGAATGGTCGCAGCGGGAATGGAAATGAAGGAGTACGGATCCGTCCTGATGACAGTGGCAGATAAAGACAAGGAAGAAGCGGTGTTATTAGCTAAACGCTTCGTCAATATAGGTTATGGGATCTTGGCTACAAAAGGGACAGCTGAGTATTTAACGAAGGAAGGCATCGCTGTTAAGGAAGTAGATAAAATCGGTTCTGATGGTCCCACACTGCTTGATATCATTCAAAGCGGAGAGACGCAGCTTGTCATCAACACGCTTACGAAAGGGAAACAGCCAGCCCGTGATGGTTTCAGGATCCGACGTGAATCAGTGGAAAATGGAGTTCCTTGCCTAACTTCATTGGATACAGCAGAGGCCATTTTACGAGTAATCGAATCAATGACCTTCTCGGCGGATGCACTGCCAGCACAGCAGGGGAAAAGAGAGGCGGTCCATCAATGATCGTAAACGACCAGATGACAGTGGTTTCCCATGAACAGATTGCAAAAAACATATTCGAAATGGTCCTGAACGGGGATTTAGTGAATGAAATCACGGCCCCGGGACAATTTGTCCATGTGAAAGTCGGTACCGGAATCGACCCTTTGCTAAGGCGGCCGATCTCCATCGCAGCCCACAATCGAGAAGAACAAACGATGACGTTGATTTACCGCGCGGAAGGCAAGGGGACGAAGCTTCTTTCCCTTGTCGATATCGGAGGAACAGTCGACGTATTAGGCCCTCTTGGAAATGGATTCTCAGTCGCGGAGGGTAAAAACAAGACTGCATTACTGGTAGGAGGGGGAATCGGTGTTCCTCCCCTCTACGGTCTGTCCAAAAGTCTGGTCTCAAGGGGCTGGGAAGTGAAACATATTCTAGGTTTTCAAGATCAGTCTGTCAGCTTTTATGCAGAACGCTTTCAGGAACTAGGTGAAACATTTGTCGCTACAGTGGATGGATCCTTGGGTACGAAAGGATTTGTCACAGATGTCATCCAAAGTGAAGCACCAGCTTTTGATGAGTATTTTTCTTGCGGACCGACACAGATGCTTAAAGCATTAGAATCCAAATTAGAAATGAAATCTGGTTCCATATCCTTAGAGGAGAGAATGGGCTGCGGAATCGGCGCATGTTTTGCATGCGTCTGTCACAAACAAGATGATCCGGATGGCCACAGCTATGTAAAGGTATGCAGTGATGGACCGGTATTTCCTGCAGGGGTGGTGCAATTATGAGAAGACTGAAGGTTGAATTACCAGGATTATCGCTGAAGAATCCCATCATGCCCGCGTCTGGCTGTTTCGGATTTGGGCGCGAGTACAGTCAATTCTATGATTTAAGCGAACTTGGTGCGATCATGATAAAGGCAACAACTGAAGAGCCGCGCTTCGGGAACCCGACTCCGCGTGTAGCAGAGACTAATGCAGGGATGTTAAATGCAATCGGGCTTCAGAACCCGGGTCTCAATGGGGTCATGGAAAATGAACTGCCGTGGCTTTCCAGGTTCGATGTACCGATCATCGCAAATGTTGCCGGATCACAAATGGAAGATTATGTGGAAGTGGCAAAAGAAATTTCTACCGCTCCCAATGTAAAAGCACTTGAGCTGAATATCTCTTGTCCGAATGTTAAAACGGGCGGAATTGCATTCGGGACCATTCCTGATGTGGCACAGGAATTAACGAAAAGAGTCAAAGAAGTGTCTGAGGTTCCGCTTTATGTAAAGCTTTCCCCAAATGTGTCCAATATTGTTGAAATGGCGAAGGCAGTTGAGGCAGGCGGAGCTGACGGCTTGACGATGATCAATACTCTTCTCGGAATGAGACTGGATATCAAAACAGCCAAGCCGGTATTGGCCAACAAAACAGGAGGGTTATCCGGACCGGCGATCAAACCTGTTGCCATCAGGATGATCTATGAAGTAAGCCAGGCTGTTGACCTCCCGATTATAGGAATGGGCGGCATTCAAACAGCTGAAGACGTCATTGAATATTTTTACGCAGGAGCGAGTGCTGTTGCAGTTGGTACTGCAAACTTCGTCGATCCTTTTGTGTGTCAGCGGATCATTAACGAACTTCCTGGATTGCTCGATGAACTTGGAGTTGATCATATTTCCAATCTTACTGGAAGGAGCTGGGGAAAGAATGAATCAAAAACCATTTATAGCTCTTGATTTTCCGACGTGGCAAGATACTTCTTCATTTCTGGAATTGTTCAATGAGAGTTTGAATGTAAAAGTTGGTATGGAATTGTATCTTCAAAATGGCCCGATCATCATCGAAAAGATACTGGAGAAAAATCACCGTATATTCCTTGATTTGAAACTTCATGATATCCCCAACACAGTTTACGGGGCAATGAAAGGTCTTGCTCAATATGATCTCGAACTGCTCAATGTCCATGCTGCAGGGGGGAGTGACATGATGGAAAAAGCTTTGGAAGGCCTTCAGGCTGGCAGTTCATCAAATCAGAATCGTGCAAAACTGATCGCAGTGACCCAATTAACATCCACATCAGAAAAGCAGATGAGGGAGGAACAACTGATTACTAGCTCAATCAATGATTCAGTCTTGCATTATGCCAGTCTCGCAAAACAGGCAGGGCTGGATGGAGTGGTATGTTCACCTCATGAGGCACATCTGATCAGGGAAACTTGCGGGGAGGGGTTTTTAAGGGTCACCCCGGGAATCAGACTGCATGACGATGATAAAGGAGATCAGCAAAGAATTACTACCCCTGAAAGAGCAAAAGAATTGGGGTCATCGCTAATAGTTGTCGGAAGAAGCATCACGAAAGCAGATGATCCACAACTCGCATATCAGCAAGTTGTAAGAGAATGGGAGGGCTTTTAAATGAAACAAGAAACTGCCAAAAAACTATTAGACATTGAAGCTGTCTTTTTAAATCCTGCAGAACCTTTTACATGGTCATCCGGGATAAAGTCGCCGATATATTGTGATAACCGTTTAACGATGTCCTACCCTTCGGTGAGAAATGACATCTCAAGCGGCCTTTCAGAGATGATAAAAGAGCACTTTCCCCAAGCAGAAGTGATAGCAGGTACAGCAACAGCAGGGATTCCGCATGCAGCCTGGGTAAGTGAGAAATTAAACCTCCCAATGTGTTATGTCAGATCCAAAGCTAAAGCACATGGAAAGGGAAATCAAATAGAAGGAAAAGTCGCTGCAGGACAAAAAGTAGTGGTGGTTGAGGACCTGATTTCAACTGGGGGCAGCTGCATCACTGCAGTAGAAGCATTAAGAGAAGCTGGGTGTGAGGTATTGGGAGTTGCTGCCATCTTCACATACGAACTTGGAAAAGGCAAAGAGATGCTTGAAGAACATAAAATAAATGTTCATGCCTTATCGGATTACTCCAGTTTACTTCAAGTGGCACTTCAACGTTCAATCATCAGGGAAGAAGATTTGGAAGAATTGAATAAATGGAGAGAAAATCCCGAAGCATGGGGTAATTAGAATAAAGAAGCTCGACATCATATATTGAAGTCAGCCACTTTATCCAAGCGGCGATTCTTCAAACGGCAACGTGAAACAAAAAAGCGCTTTTACCGGGGGATGTGGTAAAAGCGCTTTTTGCATCATTCTTTAAGTGAACGAACCAAGTCAAGGTTTGGTGTGACATATACTGTTTGCTGACCTTCATAAATGACAAAGCCGGGCTTTGCCCCTTTTGGCTTCTTAACCTGTTTGACGGCGGTGAAATCGACTGGAACGGAACCAGACTCCCTTGCTTTGCTGAAATAGGCAGCGATATTTGCCGCTTCCTTGATTGTTTGCTCGGAAGGTTCATGACTTTTGATGACAACATGAGAACCTGGTATATCTTTTGTATGGAGCCAGATGTCATCCTTGCCGGCGACTTTATTCGTTAAATAGTCATTTTGTTTATTATTTTTACCTACTAAGATTTGTGTGCCGTCGCTTGAAATATATTTTTCCAGTACAGGCTTCACATTTGCTTTTTTCTTTTTCGATTGTTTCCGGGCTCTAAGATAGCCTTCTTCTTCTAGTTCTTCACGGATTTCTTCAACATCCTTGGTTGATGCTGATTCCAGCTGTTGCATTAACCGCTCCAGATAAATGATCTCCTCTTCTGCAATTTTGATTTGCTCGTTAACAATTTCAATCGCATTCTTGGCTTTTTGATAGCGGGAGAAATAAAGCTGAGCATTTTCAGAAGGTGATTTCTGTGGATTAAGCGGGATGGTGATGCTGCCGCCATCCTCGTCATAGTAATTCACTACGCTGACTTCAGTCATTCCTCTTTCCACAGCATAAAGGTTTGAAGTAAGGAGTTCTCCTAATAGCTGATAGCGGTCAGCCTGCTCGGCATCCTTTAATGTTTGTTTCAATTTTTCAATTTTATTTACGTTTTTATCCCGTTCATTCCGGATAAACCGCTCCAGATCATTTCCTTGTTGCTTCACACGGTCCCTGGCCGCTTTTTGATGGAAGAAACGATCAAGTAATCCACTTAACGAAGAAAAGGAGAGCTGTTCCCCTTCCACGTGTTCAAGGGCCGTCCAGTAGAATACCTCTTTCTCCCCGATTATGAGCGTTGGGGACACTTGATTTTCTTTCGATTTAACAATTAAATCAAGGAAGGACTGAGCGATTGCATCCTGTTTACCCAGACCGGCATGGTGGATGACTTCTTTGGCAAACAACGGAGAGATCCCTGCGAATGACTGCACGATTTGTTTATCCAGCTTCCCTGCATTGAAGTCAAGTGCCCTCAGCACATCTTCAGTCGTTGCTTCCAGGGGATTTCCCTTGTCCTGCTTCGGCGGCATGATATACTCATGCCCCGGTAATAAGGTACGGTGAGTATTCATGCTAGGAGAGATATGTTTTATGCTGTCAAGGATCATGTTTCTTTCTTTATCGACCAAAATGATATTACTGTGTCTTCCCATCACTTCAATGATCAACTGCTTATAAGAAACATCACCTATTTCATTTCTTCCTTTAACTTCAAATACAATCATCCGGTCCAGCTCCGATTGTCTGATATCTTCAATGATGTATCCTTCCAAATGCTTGCGAAGAAGCATACAGAACATAGGTGGGACTGCCGGGTTCTCGTAATCTTCTTTAGTAAGCTGAACTCTTGAATAACTCGGGTGAGCTGATAAAAGGAGCTTATGATTCTTACCGTTCGCACGTACGATCATGATGATTTCATTTTTATAAGGCTGATGAATCTTATTGATCCTTCCATTCACAACCTCATCCTTCAATTCCAACGTCATAGCTCTAGTAAACAATCCATCAAATGACATAACCAACATCCTCTTCAAAATAACGTATTTTATATTTTCTATTAAGTATCTTATTAATTTTCTTGATTTACAGCTGTTTAATATCGAACTTCAAGAAAAAACACTGTCCGTTTCTTTCCGCTGCAGGCACAAGATTCCCCGGGGAGGAAGTCGAGCCTCCTCGACGTTCCGCCTGTGGGTTAGAAAAGTGTAGGCGGTTCGCACAGCCCCGACAAGCATAAGATGAATGGACCGGGAAGGCGTTCTTTGCCTTCTTGGTCCGTTTAGCTTATGAGCTCGAGGGGCTAACCGCCGGAGCTGGACAAGTCTCGACTTTTCCTCTAATTCCCGTCGGAGTCAAGTGCCTTCCGCTCCAATCCACTCTGTATTTTTCAATAGAGGAAACCAACCGTTTCTCTTAAGAAGAGCAACCTGAAAAAATAATTATCATTAATATTTTTTAAAACATTTGCCTCTAATCCTGCATTACTAACAAGTTTTGCACTAAGTTAAGCTCATTCTTAATATCTTACCGTCTCCAGCTGTTAATTGGAGTGAAAGACGAAGACTCCTGCGGGAAAAGCGCGTTAGGTGAGACCCCGCAGGAGCTTTAGCGACGAGGAGGCTCACCAACCGCCCGCGGAAAGCGAAGTCTTGCACGGAAATTAACAGCGGTGATCGACACAGACACTTTCTTTTTACAAGTAGTGGTGACTAATTCAGCCAAGCCTAAAATTCATATCTAAATCATATCATTTTTTAGGACGAGTCTGAATAAGAATGCTAAGAGAAGAACAACTTTTCGTTATTGTAGGAGGAGAGTGAATTGGTTGAATGAAATATCATGAGATGAGACAGGAAGATATAGAAAAGTCACTAAATACCGATTATAACAATGGTCTGTCAGCAGAAGATGTATCCAAGAGAAGGAAACAATTCGGTTATAACCAGCTTGAAGAAGCAGAGAAACAATCAAATTTATTATTGTTCTTCAGCCAATTTAAAGACTTCATGGTGCTTGTTCTGCTCGCAGCCACCCTCATATCGGGACTGCTGGGTGAATATATTGATGCGGTTGCCATCATTGCAATCGTACTAATAAATGGATTCCTCGGGTTCTTCCAGGAAAGGAAAGCCGAAAAATCGCTTCAGGCGCTCAAAGAGCTGTCAGCTCCTCAAGTGACAGTTCTGAGAGACGGAAGCTGGGTGAAAATCCTTTCCAAGGAAGTGATTGTAGGGGATATCATCCGCTTTGGAAGTGGTGACCGCATAGGAGCGGATGTCCGCTTGATAGATGCCAATAATTTAGAAATTGAAGAGTCAGCGTTGACCGGAGAATCCGTACCTGTATCGAAGTCCACCTCTCCTGTGACGGGAGATCATATCAGTCTTGGAGATTTAGAAAATATGGCCTTTATGGGGACGATGATCACGAGAGGGAACGGTGTGGGGGTTGTAACGGCAATTGGAATGAAGACGGCGATGGGGCAGATTGCTGACATGCTTCAAAAAGCGGAATCAATGATCACCCCTTTACAAAAAAGGTTGGAAGAATTAGGGAAAATACTTATAACAGTTGCGTTGATTCTCACAGCATTGGTTGTGGGAGTAGGTGTGATCCAAGGTCATGATATCTATACCATGTTTCTGGCGGGTGTGTCGCTGGCGGTGGCAGCCATTCCAGAAGGGCTGCCTGCCATAGTGACTGTCGCTCTTTCACTCGGCGTACAGAGAATGATCAAAAAGAGGGCGATTGTAAGAAAGCTCCCAGCTGTTGAAACGTTGGGGTGCGCCTCAGTCATCTGTTCAGATAAAACCGGCACTCTCACTCAGAATAAGATGACCGTAACCCATCTTTGGAGCGGAGGCAGGAACTGGTCTGTGACGGGTACCGGGTATGAACCTGATGGGCAATTTTACAGTGGAGAGGAAAGGGTTTCACCTCACAATCAAAAAGCCCTCAATCAATTACTGACGTTTGGTATGCTCTGCAACCATGCAGAGCTTGTCACGAGGGATGACAGTTTCACGGTAAATGGTGATCCAACAGAGGGAGCTCTTCTGGTAGCAGGGATAAAAGCTGGATTAAATCGGGATGCTTTGTTACAAAAGTTTAAAATCGTCAAAGAGTTTCCATTCGATTCGACCCGGAAAATGATGAGCGTCATCGTAATCGATCAAAACGGCAAACAATTTTCGGTAACGAAGGGTGCACCGGATGTGCTTGCAGCGAATAGTGAGTCCATACTGTGGGATGACAAACTGCAATTCAAAACTAGTGAATTATCCCAAAGGGTAGATACTGCGATCAGTGAAATGTCTTCCAACGCACTGCGCAATATCGCAATCGGTTACAAGCCTTTAAATGGAATAAAGGCCGAATCTATGAGTGAGAAAGATGTGGAAGAAGGGATCACATTCATCGGACTTCAAGGAATGATCGATCCGCCAAGGCCAGAAGTAAAACAAGCTGTCAGGGAGTGTAAGTCTGCGGGCATCAAAACGGTCATGATCACAGGGGATCATCTCCTGACCGCAAAAGCAATCGCTGCTCAATTAGGAATCCTGAAAAGAAATGACAAAGTGCTGGATGGAAAAGCGTTGAATGAGATGGACGTCGAAGAACTTCAGGAAGTGGTTGAAGATGTCTCTGTATTTGCACGCGTTACCCCGGAGCATAAATTGAAGATTGTCAAGGCATTACAAAACAGGGGTCATGTAGTCGCGATGACAGGTGATGGGGTGAATGATGCCCCTGCAATCAAGTCAGCGGATATCGGAGTGGCTATGGGGATAACAGGTACCGATGTTGCCAAGGAATCTTCTTCCCTGGTCCTTCTCGATGATAATTTTGCTACGATTAAATCTGCCATTCAGGAAGGCCGCAATATATATGAAAACATCCGTAAATTCATCAGATATCTGCTTGCATCTAATGTAGGGGAGATCCTGGTCATGTTATTTGCGATGCTGCTAGCATTACCTCTTCCGCTTGTTCCCATTCAAATCCTTTGGGTCAATCTGGTGACAGATGGGCTTCCTGCCATGGCACTCGGACTTGATAAGCCTGAAGATGATGTGATGAAGAGAAAGCCGAGGAATATGAATGAAGGTGTGTTTTCCAGAGGGTTGGGTTGGAAAGTCGTTTCAAGGGGATTCTTGATTGGACTCGTCACTTTGCTGGCGTTCATCCTTGCTTACAAAGCGCACCCTGATCATCTTGCTTATGCTCAAACTGTGGCCTTTGCTACATTAGTAATGGCTCAATTGATCCATGTTTTCGACTGCCGGAGTGAAGTGTCGGTTTTCTCAAGGAATCCATTTGGAAATATGTATTTGGTTTGGGCCGTCATATCATCGCTAGTCCTGATGCTACTGGTCATTTACATCCCGACCCTTCAGCCCATCTTCCATACGGTTCCGATAGAGTTAAAGGATTGGATGCTGATCATCGGTCTCAGTTCTGTGCCTACCTTTTTACTGGCGGGGTCATTTTTTGCAAGAAAAAAATAGTTAATTGTGGTATAATCCAAAAGGTAATAGAGTTTCGTCCTCTATTACCTTTTTTCATATATTCCGACTGTTCATCTTAGGGGATTTTCAAATGATTCCCACCCTCTATGATAGCCGGGGGATTTTATACATAAACGAACAACATTACATACACTAATACACATACAGATTGGAAGTGATCGTAATGGTTGTCAGCATGACAGGCTTTGGAAGAAGTAAGCTGGATTCTGAACTACATACAATAACAGTCGAAATGAAATCGGTGAATCATCGATACCATGAATGTTATATCAGACTGCCGCGGCAGTTGATGAAGCTTGAAGAAAAAATCAAAAAGCAGGTCTCAGAATTCATTAAAAGAGGAAAAGTGGATATTTTCATTACTATTACTGGAGATGGACTCGTTCATAGAAACCTGCATATTGACTGGAAGCTCATTCGAGATTATTATCAGTTAGTACATGAAGTAAAGAATAGTTTCTCATTGAAGGGTGACGTTGAGTTAAATCAATTATTATCAAGAGAAGAGTTCATCACGATTGAAGAAATGGAAGAAGAAAACGAAGAGCTTGAACAATTGGTACTGGATGCCGTGATCATGGCTGCCAGGGATTTGAAGGAAATGAGGATGCAGGAAGGGAAGGCACTTGAGGAGGATTTCCATGCCCATCTGAGTCATTTCGAACAAAAAGTTTCCGAGTTAACCAGTTTTGCACCGAACGTTGTCATTGAATACAGGGAAAGACTTAAAAAGAAAATGTTGGAATATAGCGAAGGCTCAATCGATGAAAACCGTTTGTTGAATGAAGTGGCCATCATGGCCGATAAATCGGATATAACCGAAGAATTGACCCGCTTGAAGAGCCATATCCAATATTTTCACTCCACATTGAGTTTGAGTGAGCCCGTTGGCCGAAAGCTTGATTTTTTGATTCAGGAGATGAACAGGGAAGTAAATACCATTGGTTCGAAAGCGAATGATTCAAACATCACGGCTTCCGTGGTAGAGTTGAAATCTACGCTGGAAAAGCTTAGGGAACAAGTACAAAATGTTGAATAAGAAGTTTAGTTTATTCAGAATACGGAGAAACTAAGCTATTGATTAGGAGGAGCGTCATGTCTATTAAGCTCATCAATATAGGATTTGGAAATATTGTATCAGCCAACCGGATCATCTCGATTGTCAGTCCTGAATCTGCGCCGATCAAGCGTCTGATTCAAGATGCAAGAGACCGGGGTACTTTAGTGGATGCTACATACGGAAGAAGAACACGGGCAGTCATCATTACCGATAGTGATCATGTGATATTATCGGCTGTTCAACCAGAAACCGTTGCTCACCGCTTAACTGATAAAGAGGATTTGCAAGAAGAAGGGCAGGGTAAATAAATGAATGAAAAAGGATTGCTGATCGTACTTTCCGGCCCATCTGGAGTAGGAAAAGGAACAGTGCGTAAAGCGATTTTTTCCCAAGAAGATACGAAATTTGAATACTCCATTTCAATGACAACCCGTAAGCCGCGGGAGGGAGAAGTAGATGGAGTTGACTATTTCTTTAAATCAAGAGAAGAATTCGAAGCACTGATCGAACAGGGGAAACTGCTCGAATATGCTGAATTTGTAGGAAACTATTACGGCACTCCAGTCGACTATGTCCGTGAGACGATCAACAACGGCAAAGATGTCTTCTTGGAAATTGAAGTGCAGGGCGCACAGCAGGTACGTGATAAGTTCCCGGAAGGATTATTTATTTTCCTGGCACCTCCAAGCCTTTCAGAACTTCAAAACCGTCTTGTAACAAGAGGGACTGAAACAAATGAAGTCATTCAAGGAAGATTGAACACTGCCAGAAAAGAAATTGAAATGATGAATCTTTACGATTATATTGTGGAGAATGACAAGATTGAAAATGCTGTAGAAAAAATCAACTCGATCGTGCAGGCCGAGCATTGCAAAAGAGAACGAGTTCAACAACGATATATTAAAATGCTGGAGGTTGAATAGATGTTATACCCATCCATTGACTCATTGATGAAAAAGATTGATTCTAAATATTCCTTAGTAAGTGTCGCGGCAAAGCGTGCAAGAAATCTGCAGGATACCGGAGATTTCCGCCTGGATAAGTATTCTTCACAAAAATTTGTAGGGAAAGCGCTTGAAGAAATACATGCAGGTCAATTATCCATGAAAGAAAGAGACGAAAAAGCTGTTTACTCAGATGAGTAAAAAAAGCATTTCAACTTTATGAAAAAACAGAGGGTTGACCCAGGAGATTTATCTTAATCTTTTTGGGACAGCCCTATTTTCTTTTTAAGTGAAAATCCTTCATAATATAAGGAAGTATAAAGGTACTGGGGGAAGATCGATGAATCAGGGGAAAAAAATCCTATTATGTGTAACGGGCGGAATTGCGGTTTATAAAGCTGCAGCCTTAACAAGTAAGCTTGTGCAAAGCGGAGCGGAAGTAAAGGTCATCATGACAGAATCCGCCCGGAAATTTGTAGCACCTCTTACGTTTCAGGCCCTATCCAGACAAGATGTCTATTGGGATACGTTTGATGAAAAAGATTCTTCTAAAATAGCACATATTGACTTGGCCGATTGGCCGGATCTCATTCTGGTTGCGCCGGCCACTGCCAACATAATCGGAAAGCTTGCGAATGGTATTGCGGATGACATGATTTCGACCACACTGCTGGCAACCAATGCACCTGTATGGGTGGCCCCGGCTATGAATGTACATATGTATGATCATCCTGCAGTGCAGAGAAATATTCAGACATTGTTTGAAGACGGCTGCCGTTTCATTGAACCGAGCGAAGGATACTTGGCTTGTGGTTATGTTGGGAAAGGCAGGCTGGAAGAGCCTGAAAAGATCGTTGAAATCATACACGGGCACTTTACCCAGTCAAAGAGCGAAAAATCTCTATTAAAAGGGAAACGAATTGTCATTACAGCAGGTCCAACAAGAGAAATGGTAGATCCCGTCCGCTTCTTCTCGAACCGTTCCACCGGAAAAATGGGATATGCATTAGCAAAGGCCGCTTTGCACCTGGGGGCCGATGTGACACTGATTTCTGGTCCGACCAGTTTATCACCGCCTGCAGGTGCTCACCTAGTTGAGGTGAATTCAGCAGAAGAAATGTATGAGGCTGTTCACTCCGTGTTCCAACAAGCGGATATTGTCGTGAAAAGTGCTGCAGTCGCAGACTATCGTCCAAGAGAAATACTGGATGAAAAATTAAAGAAAAAAGACGGTAACCTGGTACTTGAATTTGAACGGACCAGGGATATCCTCAAGAGCCTGGGTGAACAGAAAGATGGGCAATTTTTAATCGGATTTGCAGCAGAAACAACAAATGTCGAGGAATACGCCAAAGCAAAGCTTCATAAAAAAAATGCCGATATGATTGTAGCGAACAACGTGAAGGAAACGGGTTCAGGATTTGGTACAGATACAAACAAAGTATCCATTATCACAGTAGATTCTGTACGTCATTTGCCGCTGCTTACGAAAGAGGAAGCTGCAAAGGAAATTTTTAAAGAAGCAATAGAGCAAATGAGGGGTAAGCATGAAGAACGTAGCTAGTGTCATTGTCGATGTTCCCGCAATGCAGACAGACCGGACGTACGATTATCTTGTTCCTGATGATTGGCTGGGCAGAATTTCACCTGGTATGAGAGTGGTCGTGCCTTTTGGTCCGCGGAAAATTCAGGGATTTGTGATTGAGCTCAAAGAAAAAGGAGAAGTTTCAAAGCTGAAGGCTATTTCAGAACCCATGGATTTAGTTCCGGTGCTGAACGAAGAACTATTATCTTTGGGGAACTGGCTGACTGACAAAACCTTATGTTTTAAGATATCAGCATTCCAGGCGATGCTCCCAGCAGCTATGAAAGCCAAATATGAAAAGTTTTTTCGTCTGGAAGAATCGATCCAAATCGAAGAAATTCCCGAGCCATTAAGCCGGTTATTTAAAAAAGGCAGTGAGATTTCCTGGAAGTCGGTAGAGGAAGCCGGCTATCTACCCCTTATTCAGAAGCAGGTCAAAAAAGGGATGGTCGACGTCATTTATAAAGTCAAAGCCAAAGCGAAGAAAAAGACGGTTAAGAAAATCTTCCCGAATTTCCCGGAAGATCAGCTTCAAGAGCTGCTCGAAGGCCTACCGCCTCAAGCGAACAAACAAAAGGAAATCATGGAATATATTGGACGTACTGCAAAACCGGGAGGCGGGATGCTTCTCAATGAACTCATTGAAGAAGCTGGAACGACTGCTTCTTCAATCAAGGCATTGGTTAAAAAAGGATTGCTGATTGAAAAAGATGAAGAGGTATACCGTGATCCTTTTGAAAACAGGGCGTTTGAAAAGACTTCGCCATTACATTTGACCGAGCAGCAGGCTGAAGCCATCGAGCCCATTATGGAAAAAATCGATCAATCCCTTCATCAGACGTTCCTCTTATATGGAGTGACAGGCAGCGGAAAAACTGAAATTTATCTACAATCGATCCAGCGGGTATTGGACGAAGGAAAAGAAGCGATTGTACTGGTTCCTGAAATTTCCCTCACCCCGCAAATGGTCCATCGCTTCAAAGGAAGGTTTGGAGATGACGTTGCTGTGCTGCACAGCGGATTGTCGGTAGGGGAAAAGTATGACGAATGGAGAAAGATCCAGCGGAAAGAAGTAAAAGTGGTAGTGGGCGCAAGATCAGCTATTTTTGCCCCATTTGAAAACCTCGGGATCATCATCATCGATGAGGAACACGAGACGAGCTATAAACAAGAAGAAAATCCCCGCTATCATGCAAGGGATGTGGCTGTTCACAGAGCGGAAAACCACCAGTGCCCCGTCATCCTTGGGAGCGCGACTCCTTCATTGGAGTCATTCGCCCGTGCTTCAAAAGGGGTCTATCAACTATTGACATTGAATAGACGGATGAATGATGGAGACCTTCCAAAAGTATCGATCGTGGATATGAGAGAAGAATTAAGGAGCGGGAACCGTTCGATGTTCTCCAAAGAACTCTTTGACAAGCTTCAAACCCGATTGGAAAAAGGTGAACAGACAGTCCTATTCCTAAACAGAAGAGGTCACTCTTCATTTATCATGTGCCGGGATTGCGGTTTCGTCGTGCAATGTCCGAATTGTGATATTTCGCTGACATACCACCGTTTTTCTAATGGAATGAAGTGCCATTACTGCGGTTATGAAGAGAGTGTGCCCAATACTTGTCCTGAATGTACCAGTGAGCATATCCGTTATTTCGGGACCGGAACCCAAAAAGTGGAAGAGGAGCTTAATAAACTTTTACCCGGTGCAAGAATCATCCGGATGGACGTGGATACAACCAGCAGGAAGGGCTCGCATGAAAAGCTGCTGACTTCATTCGGTGAAGGAAAAGCGGATATCCTTCTTGGCACTCAGATGATCGCTAAAGGCCTCGATTTCCCAAATATCACACTGGTCGGTGTATTAAGTGCCGATACCATGCTGCATTTACCAGATTTTCGAGCTGCCGAGAAGACTTTTCAGCTATTGACCCAGGTAAGCGGACGGGCTGGCAGGCACACACTGCCTGGGGAAGTGGTCATTCAAACCTATACCCCGGAACATTATTCGATTGAATTAGCGTCCGAGCATGATTATGACCGCTTTTATATGCAGGAGATGATGATGAGGAAAATGGGTGCGTATCCCCCATTTTATTTCATAACATTGATCACTCTGAGTCATGAAGACCTGATGAAAGTCGTCGGCATCGCTGAGAAACTGGCAGGTTTTGTACGTTCACGCCTGTCGGAATCAACTGTTATTCTCGGACCGGCTGCTTCTCCTATTCCCCGGATAAAAAATAGATATCGTTACCAATGTTTGATAAAATACAAGCGGGAACCGAATCTGGCACCAACACTTAAAACAGTGCTGGATCAATTTCAACAACAATATGCATCTGGGGGGTTATCCATCTCGATTGATGTGAATCCTTATATGATGATGTAAAGCTATATAGAAAGTCGAGGATATAAATGGCGATTCTTCCAATTGTAATGCATCCTGATCCGATCTTGGAAAAAGAATGTGAACAGGTAACTGCATTTGATAAGAAATTAAAAAAACTATTGAGCAATATGTATGACACGATGATTGAAGCAGACGGCGTGGGTTTGGCAGCGCCTCAAGTAGGTGTTGACCTGCAGGTGGCCATTGTCGATATCGGGGATGAGAGCGGTACAATTGAACTGATCAATCCTGAAATTATAGATAGGGATGGAACCCAGACAGATCTTGAAGGCTGCCTAAGTTTTCCGGGATTATATGGAGAGGTCACGAGGCCGTTCTCTATTAAAGTGCGTACGTATAACAGAAAAGGGAAAATCCTGGAATTTCAAGCCAAGGATTTTTTGGCACGTGCCATACAGCATGAAATAGATCATTTACATGGAATTCTTTTCACAACGAAAATAGAGAAATATGTTACAGAAGAAGAATTAGAAGGGTATGAGGTTGAATGACAAAAATCGTTTTTATGGGAACACCAGATTTTTCAGTACCGGTTTTACAGGCTTTACTGAATGCTGAATATGAAGTTATTGCGGTGGTTACACAGCCGGACCGGCCTGTAGGGAGAAAGCGTGTAATGACACCGCCTCCTGTTAAAGCGGAGGCAATGAAGTACGGAATCCCGGTGTATCAGCCTGAGAAAATCAGAAATCAACA
Source organism: Rossellomorea sp. ABR4_012 (assembly GCF_056159545.1). Taxonomy (NCBI): domain Bacteria; kingdom Bacillati; phylum Bacillota; class Bacilli; order Caryophanales; family Bacillaceae; genus Rossellomorea; species Rossellomorea sp. ABR4_012. The sequence goes on along the minus strand of NZ_JBSWVK010000005.1, from coordinate 764 downwards.
AGATTTGGATGAAATACTGGCCTTGAATCCAGACCTTATCGTCACTGCAGCCTTCGGTCAGATCCTTCCGAACGAATTGCTGGAAGCACCAGAACACGGATGTATTAATGTTCATGCATCCCTGCTTCCTGAACTTAGAGGCGGAGCCCCGATACACTATTCTATTATTCAAGGCAAGGAAAAAACCGGTGTAACCATCATGTATATGGTGGAAAAACTGGATGCAGGTGATATGATCAGCCAGGTTGAAGTTGAGATCGAAGAAAAAGACCATGTGGGAACACTTCACGACAAACTGAGTGCTGCGGGTTCCAAGCTGTTGATAGACACATTGCCTGACTTATTATCCGGAAAGCTTACCCCGAAAAAACAAGACGACTCAAAAGCGACTTTCGCCAGAAATATCAAGAGAGAACAAGAAAAGATCGATTGGACGAAAACGGGCGAAGACATTTATAACCATATCAGGGGGATGCACCCTTGGCCTGTTGCCTATACCACAGTGGGTGGAACGGTAATGAAGGTTTGGTGGGGAGAAAAAGTAAGCAGTCATTCTTCAAATCCGGGGGAAATCATCGAGGTGAAAAAGGACGGATTTGTCGTATCCACCGGAAACGAGACAGCAATAAAGATAACAGATCTGCAGCCTTCAGGTAAGAAAAGGATGAGTGCAGTGGATTACCTTCGTGGAGCAGGCTCGCATTTAGAAGAAGGAATGAAGTTAGGAGAATAATATGAGTAAACATAAGAAAAGCGTGAGGGAA
>NZ_JBSWVK010000004.1:0-426705 GCF_056159545.1 Rossellomorea sp. ABR4_012 | reverse complement strand
CTGCACTAGACGTCATCGAAGCGGTCGAAAAGAATCAATCGTATAGCAATTTATTGTTGAATTCTGTGATTGAAAAGAATGAGCTTCCCTCAAAGGACATAGGCCTCTTAACCGAGCTCACCTATGGAACGATACAGAGGAAATTGACATTGGACTATTTTCTTGCTCCATTCATCAAGGGGAAGCTGGACAACTGGGTGCGCCACTTGTTAAGGTTGTCTCTTTACCAAATTGTCTATCTGGACCGGATTCCAGATAGAGCTGTTTTACATGAAGCGGTGGAAATAGCCAAAAAGAGAGGACATAAAGGAATATCAGGCCTGGTGAATGGTGTGCTTCGATCTATTCAGAGAAAAGGCATCCCGAGCCTTGACGAAATAAAAGATCCCATCGAAAAAGTTTCCATAGAAACCAGTCATCCTTTCTGGCTGGTGAAACGCTGGGAAGAGCAATTCGGGCTGGATAAAACCCGTCAGATGTGTGAGATGAACCTGGTCGCGCCGAAACAGACAGCGCGTGTGAATACGACTAAACTGACAAGAGAAGAACTGATACAAAACTTAAGCAACAAAGGTGTAGAAGTGAAACCAAGTCCTATTACAGAAGAAGCTGTACAAACCCTGCGGGGGAATCTGGTGAAGACGGATGCTTACCGGAACGGCGAATTAACCATTCAGGACGAGAGCTCCATGCTTGTTGCGCATGCCCTCGAATTAAAAAAGAATATGAAAGTGCTTGATGCGTGTGCAGCCCCTGGAGGTAAAACAACTCACATCGCTGAACTGCTTGGAGGAACAGGCGAAGTACATGCATTGGATCTGCATAAGCACAAAGTCAAGCTGATTGATGAAAACGCCTCCCGTTTGGGTCTTTCGAATATATTCACGTCTACCCTGGACAGCAGGAAAGCCGGGGAGAAATTCGAAAGAGAGAGTTTTGATCGGATCCTTGTAGATGCCCCCTGCTCAGGATTGGGTGTTCTCAGAAGAAAACCGGATATCAAATACGCGAAAAAGGAAACTGATCTGCATTCTCTTCAAAAAATACAGCTGGACATTTTGTCAGCAACAGCGCCACTGCTTAAAAAAGACGGGATATTAGTATATAGTACCTGTACTGTAGATAAGAATGAAAATGAAGGGACGGTGCGTTCATTCTTAAGTGACCATCCAGAATTTACTGCCTATCATTTGAAAAATCTTCCGGAAGCGGTACAGCCGTTCATTGAAGAAAATGAACTGCAAGTATTTCCACAGGATTTTGGCGGCGACGGTTTTTATATTTCCTGCTTTATCAGAACAGGATCATGATCCGTTTTTTTGATGGAAAATATCGTAATTTGAATGAATTTGTACTTTGCAAGCAGGAAAATACTCGTTTTAAGTCGTACATGTACTAGAAGAACAGCATAACCTTTATAGGAAGATCGTTATATTGTTTTGTTCCACTCATGCTTTTGCCGATGCTTTTTCACTCTGGGTCTTTTGAACCATACACGAGGAAGCGGGTAGTGTGAAGGATGATGGAGCTTCTACATAGGGGAGCGGAAAGAAGAGAAGAGGTGACCTGAGTGAAAACTGTTTTTTATACGGATAAAGGGAAAGTGCGTCAACATAACGAAGACAGTGTCGATGTATTCAAAAATTCACATGGAGACTATCTCGCAGTTGTAGCTGATGGTATGGGCGGACATCGTGCGGGTGATGTGGCGAGTCAACTGGCGATTTCCACTTTGAAGGGAATCTGGGAAAATACGGATAAGTTTAAGACTGCAGACCAGGCTGAAAATTGGTTAAAAACGACTATTAACGAAGTGAACCAAGAAGTTTATAGTTATTCTCAATCCCATACAGAATGTGAGGGAATGGGCACAACCCTGGTCGGTGCGATATGCACCTCCCTGTTTGCGACCATTGTGAATATAGGGGACAGCAGGGGTTATATATTGAATGAAAATGGATTTCACCAGCTGACAGAGGACCATACATTGGTGAACGAACTCGTCAGAAGCGGTGAAATCTCCAAAGAAGATGCAGAGCATCACCCAAGGAAAAATGTGATCTTGAGAGCAATCGGAACAGAGACGACGATTTCAATGGACATTAAGACAATCATGTTTGAAGATGATGATGTTTTGCTTTTATGCTCGGATGGTTTATCAAATAAAGTTTCAGAACAAGAAATGAAAGAGATCTTATCAAATGATGACTCTCTCGAGAACAAAGGCGAGAAGCTCGTTCATTTGGCTAACGATTACGGCGGAGAAGACAACATCACCGTCCTCATCGTTGAGTATGCCGCTGAAACGGAAAGCGGGTGATAGTACATGATGAATGGAAAGCGCATCAGTGGCCGATACAGGATCATTAAACTGATCGGCGGCGGAGGGATGGCCAACGTATATCTTGCTCACGACATGATACTCGATCGTGAAGTTGCCATTAAAATGCTCCGAATGGATTTTGCAAATGAAGAAGAATTTATCAAACGGTTTCAACGGGAGGCACAATCTGCTACCAGCCTTGTCCACCCGAACATTGTCAGCATCTATGATGTCGGGGAAGAAGATGATCTCTATTATATCGTAATGGAATATGTACAAGGCATGACCTTGAAACAATACATACAGCAGCATTCACCTGTTGGCATCGATACGGCATTGGATATTATGAAACAGCTGACCCTGGCTATTTCTCATGCCCATCAAAATCATATCGTCCACCGGGATATCAAGCCCCATAACATATTGATCGATGAAGATGGCACGGTAAAAATCACTGATTTCGGAATTGCGATGGCACTTAGTGCCACCTCCATCACACAGACAAATTCTGTACTGGGCTCTGTGCATTATTTGTCTCCTGAACAGGCAAGAGGCGGCATGGCGACTAAGAAATCGGATATATATTCACTTGGAATCGTGATGTTCGAGTTATTGACCGGCCGACTGCCATTTTCCGGTGAGTCAGCTGTTTCAATCGCGTTGAAGCACTTGCAGTCGGAAACACCATCTTTGAGAAGGTGGAATCCTGATATACCGCAAAGTGTAGAGAACATTGTCCTCAAAGCAACTGCCAAAGACCCTTTCAGAAGGTATGACAGCCTTGAAGAAATGGATGATGATTTGACAACGGCACTCGATCCCGAACGGATGGATGAGCCTAAGTTCTCCGTTCCGATGGATGATGAAGCAACAAAGGCTATTCCTGTCATTACGGATGATAATGGTTCATCGAATCTCGATGATACCATCATCCACACTCAATCAAGTAATGACACGAAGCCGGCAGAACCAGTCAAGTCTGAAAAAGGTACCAAACCTGTAAAAGGTAAAAAGAAAAAAGTCCCCAAACAGAAGAAGAAAAGGAAGTGGCCGGTGCTGATCATCAGCTTGTTCTTTTTACTGATATTGTTGGGGGTTGCTGCAGTGACGTTGGTACCTGATTTGCTGGGTCCTAAGGAAATAGAGGTTCCTAATGTCGAAGGAAAAGAGCCTACAGAAGCAGTTTCCATAATCGTTTCTGCTGGGTTCGCGGTCGGAGAAACGAAAGAGATGTCGAGTGAAGAATTTCCTGAGGGACAAGTAATAAAAACAAATCCCAAGGAAGGCCGTATGGTAAATGAAGGTTCGTCAATTGATTTATATGTAAGTACTGGTAAGGAAAAGGTAGAGGTAGAGAATTTTAAAGGTAAGAACTTTGAAGAGGTTGTTTCTAGGCTTGAAGAACAGGGCTTTACTGTAAAGAAAGAAGAAGAACCATCAAATGAAGAAGAAGAGGGGACAATCATCGAGCAGGACCCTTCCCCTGGTGAAGAAGTCGTAGCAAGTGACACAACCATTACTCTTACTGTCAGTACAGGACCATCATCTTTTGAGTTGCTTGATTTAACAAACTTGAATCAAAAGGTACTTGATGATTATGCAAATTCTCGCGGTATTTCCATTGTAACTTCGGAAGAACAATATTCAGATGATATTTCTGAAGGACATGTGATTTCGCAGGGTACAAAACCAGGAACTCCAACATATCCAGGTGATACGGTGTATGTGGTGATGTCCAAGGGTCAAGAGCCTGTGAAAGAAAAAGAGGTTCCTTTAGAGATTACCGTCCCGTACAAAGGAGACGGAACAAAGCCTCAAATCGTCGAAATCTTCATAGAAGATAAGGACAGTACGTATGAAGACAGTGAAGAAAAAACTGGGATAACGGAAGAGACGAAATTTACTTTGAATTTCTTATTGGAAGAAGGCAAACAGGGTAAATACAAGATAATAGTCGACGAACAAGAGTATAAATCAGGTACCGTTGAGTATCCTAAAAACGAAGAATAAAGAATGAGCGGGACTGTACCCCGGGTTTCTGAAAACCTAAGGGGACAGTCCTCTTATTTTCCTTTATAATGGAATTATGATATAAAATGAAAGTATACATACGTGAATGTTAGCGATCTAAAAGGAGGTCCCGAATGGCAGAAGGGAAAATTATCAAAGCATTAAGTGGATTTTACTATGTTCTTTCCAATGGGGAAATCACGCAATGCCGTGGCAGAGGGGTGTTTCGTAAAAACAAAGTGACCCCTCTTGTAGGCGACTATGTGGAATTCCAAGCGGAGAACGAAACAGACGGCTATATCCTGAAGGTGTTTGAACGGAAGAATGAACTGGTGCGCCCTCCGATTGCAAATGTGGATCAGGCCATTTTAGTTTTCTCTGCACGGGAACCTGATTTCAGCACTGGGTTATTGGACCGGTTCCTTGTTTTGGTTGAAAGCAAGGATATAGACCCGCTCATATGTATAACGAAAATGGACTTGCTGAAATCCGAAGAAATAAAGGAAATTGAAGAGTATGTGGAGCATTACCGGTCTTTTGGATATGAAGTGGTCGTCACATCATCCAAGACCGAGCAGGGAATAGAAGAATTATCCCCATACATGAAAGATAAAACATCGGTATTTGCCGGCCAATCCGGAGTGGGCAAGTCGACCTTGTTGAATGTGATAAAACCCGAACTAGAGTTGAAAACAGCCATGATTTCATCTCACTTGGGGAGGGGGAAGCACACCACCCGCCATGTTGAGCTGATTCATATAGATAATGGATTAGTGGCGGATACGCCTGGGTTCAGTTCCTTGGAGTTTACCGATATTGAAGTCGAAGAGCTGCCACTTTATTTTCCTGAAATGGTGGAAGCGTCCGATCAATGTAAATTCAGGGGCTGCCTCCACATCAACGAACCAAAATGCGCGGTGAAGAATGCGGTTGACAAAGGTGATATCCCAAGTTACCGATATGACCACTACCTGACATTCCACCAAGAAATAAAAGACAGAAAGCCGAGGTACTAAGAAATGAAGATAGCACCATCCATTCTATCTGCAAATTTTGCAGAACTGGGAAAAGAAATTAAGGACGTCGAAAATGGAGGAGCGGATTATATCCATATCGATGTGATGGACGGCCATTTTGTACCGAACATCACGATGGGACCACTGGTGGTCAAAGCCGTTCGTCCCCTTACAGAACTTCCATTGGATGTTCATCTGATGATCGAGAACCCCGACCGGTATATCGAGGCATTCGCAGATGCTGGCGCTGACTACATCACGGTGCATGTCGAGGCAGCACCTCACCTGCACAGAACCATCCAGTTGATAAAGAGTAAAGGTGTTAAAGCAGGAGTCGTCTTGAATCCGGCTACGCCTGCCGACTGGGTAAAGCCAATCCTTGAGGATATCGATATGGTATTGTTAATGACGGTTAATCCAGGATTTGGAGGCCAGTCTTTCATTTCATCGGTCGTTCCTAAAATTAAGCAGATCCGAAGCTGGGCCGAAGAGGTAAACCCGGAGCTTGAAATAGAAGTGGACGGTGGAATCAATACAGAAACTGCAGCAGTATGCGCTGATGCTGGAGCAGATGTGTTTGTCGCAGGTTCAGCAATCTATAATCAAGCCGACAGAGGCGCAGCGATTAAGGAATTAAGAAAATCGCTTTCTAAATAGCTTTTAAAGACTGGTCCAGGGAGAAAAGATGGATCAGTCTATTTTATATACTCGAGGTGAAAACATTGGAATACTGTATCGTCGCAGGCGGACCAGAAAAATATATACCTGATTTGAAATCATTCAATTCCAATAATGTAAAATGGATCGGAGTTGACAGGGGCGTATATACCATCCTTCAAAACGATCTTGAACCTATTGGAGCATTCGGTGATTTCGACTCAGTGAATGATAAAGAATGGACATTGATTAAAGAGAAGGTAAAAACCGTAAATATGTACCAGCCCGAAAAAGATGAAACAGATTTAGAGCTTGCGCTTAATTGGGTATTCACCCAAAATCCCGACTCCATCAAGATATTCGGGGCATCGGGCGGCCGCCTGGATCATTTTATGGGGAATGTCCAACTATTGATGCAGCCGGACCTCCTGGAATCCGGTATAAAAAGTGAACTGATCGATGTTCAAAATCATCTCTGGATCGCAAATGCAGGAGAGCATATGGTAGTCGAACACCCTTCACACAAGTATATTTCGTTTGTCCCTATGACTGGATCTGTTGAGAATCTGACTCTCTCCGGTTTCAAATACCCGCTAAAAAACCGGAATATTTTCCGTGGTTCCACACTATGTATTAGTAATGAACTTATACAATCATCTGGTACTTTTTCTTTTACGAATGGCATATTAATGGTGATAAGAAGCAGCGACAGTGCTTCTTGACCCAATGAAGAAAGAAGACGTACTTAAATGCACCTGCTTGAATAGACTGAAATGATGTCAAGCGAAACATTACGTTCTTTAGATTGCGGGGAGGGACTGAAATGCGATTTTATACAATTAAATTACCTAAGTTCTTGGGTGGGCTTGTTCGAGCGATGTTAGGAACATTTAAAAAAGAATAATGATAGTATTGAAGGCAGCAGGGGGCTGCCTTCTTTTTTATGTGATAACTCCTTGGATTGGTTTAGCGGATAATCAAGCGTTTTTATTACATAACGAGACAATAAGCCATAAAGGTGTACGAAGAGGTGGAGGCGGAGTAAGTATATGCGTGCGTCATACCAATTAGGGTGTTTTCGCTTGTTTTTCATTTGTGTTTCAACATTTACGTGCCAAATTTCAGATTTACGTGCCACTTTTGAAAAATACGTGCCACTTTTCAGATTTACATCCCAGATTTAGAAAATACGTTCCACTTTCATAAAATACGTTCTACTTGTCGAAAAATCTTTAAGCTGCACGATCTTCAATAGTGTTCAGAAGTCCTAGCTCAGCTGACGGGCGGCTAGAGACTCGAGACATAAGCCAAGCCATCCAAAAAGGCAAAACCCGCCTTTCCGGCTTCCCTGTCTTATGCTTGTCGCCTAGCTTCTTCGCATTTCAACTTGTCCAGCTCCAGGGCTTAGAGGCACATGTCATAAGCCAAATCGCCCAAGAAGGCAAAGAACGCCTTCCTGTCCGATTCGTCTTATGCCACCCGCCTCTGAGCGAAGCCCTTCCGCTTTTCTAGCTGTCCAGCTCCAGTGGTCTGCTCCCGTTTGAAAATTAACCTTCGTCTTTTGAGGCAAAAAGCGCCTCTAAAGCCGAAGAACATTTTTCAAAGGGAGCAAAACGCCCACTTCCGCATTTCTTGTTGTCCAGCTCCGGCGGCTAGAGACTCGAGACATAAGCCAATCTTGCCCAAAAGGCAAAAAGCGCCTTTAGGGCAAGCTCGTCTTATGCTTGTCGTCTCTGACCAAGCCGCCTCCGCATTTCAACCTGTAAAGTATTTTTTCTTGAAAGCTTTTAATTGAACTGTTGCATTATGTGAGCTTGTGTGATAAATTATTAAAGTATCTTTATGAAAAAAGCGAAATGTAGAACTGAAATGTAACTTCAGCTTCTTGTTAGTGAGGAGGGAATAGATTATGGCAAAGAAATGCGTAGTAACAGGCCGTAAAGCTAGCGCTGGTAACGCTCGCTCTCACGCTATGAATGCGAACAAGCGTACTTGGGGTGCTAACCTGCAAAAAGTTCGTATTCTTGTGGACGGAAAACCTAAAAAAGTTTGGGTTTCTGCAAGAGCGTTGAAATCAGGTAAAGTTGAGCGTGTATAATACTTAAAAATGAGGAGACGTCTTTCTAGAAGGGCGTCTTTTTTCTATTTATAAGTGTAAAGCGAAATATTTTGGAAAAAATGATAGATATTGATGCAGAAATAGAGGATAGAATATACTTTAGCTTTCAATAAGCGCATAGTTATAGTAAAATGTTTTTAGCCAAGCATGTATTTAAAGGGGGAGAACATTCCATGTCCATCGAATTAAAAACGCAGTACGGACAAATTGATATTACAAATGATGTCATTGCAATGATTGCTGGAGGTGCAGCGGTGGATTGCTACGGAATCGTTGGAATGGCTTCAAAAAATCAAATTAAAGACGGTTTTACAGATATCTTACGTAAAGAAAACTTCACTCGCGGAGTGATTGTTCGTCAAGATGAAGAGGAAGTACATATTGATATGTATATTATTGTGAGCTATGGTACAAAAATTTCTGAGATTGCTCATAACGTACAATCCAAGGTTAAATATACCCTTGATAAGACCGTCGGCTTGGCGGTAGATTCAGTAAATATTTTTGTGCAGGGGGTTCGAGTAACGAACCCGTAGTGAGGAGGAAGATTTGTGTCGATTACATCTTTGGAAGGAAAACGTTTTGCGGAAATGGTCATCCAAGGCGCTGCTAAGCTGTCTGCTAATGCCCAGCTGGTTGACGCGCTGAACGTCTTTCCTGTTCCTGATGGTGATACTGGAACAAACATGAATTTATCAATGACTTCAGGTGCAAAGGAAGTCAGGCAGAATACCCAAGATCATCTTGGTAATGTTGCTTCTGCACTTTCAAAAGGGTTATTGATGGGAGCAAGAGGGAACTCAGGTGTTATCCTTTCCCAGTTGTTTAGAGGATTTGGAAAAGCAATCGAAGGGAAAAGCTCCTTAACAACTAAGGAATTCGCGGATGCATTGCAGTCTGGAGTAGAAACAGCATATAAAGCTGTAATGAAACCGGTCGAAGGAACGATCTTGACGGTAGCAAAGGACGCCGCTAAAAAAGGTGTGAGTTCTGCACAAAAAGAGAGAGATTTTGTAAAGGTGATGCAGGCTGTCGTAGATGAAGCAAAGGCTTCACTTGACCGTACACCTGATCTGCTTCCGGTATTAAAGGAAGTTGGAGTGGTTGATAGCGGCGGTCAGGGCCTATTATTCGTTTATGAAGGTTTCCTGGCTGAATTGAAAGGTGAAAAAGTTTCTGATCAGGCTTCATTGCCATCCATGAATGATCTTGTAAGTGCTGAACATCATAAGGCAGCTCAGGATTTCATGAGCACCGAAGACATTGAATTTGGCTATTGTACTGAATTCATGGTCAAATTTGAAGATGATAAGCAGGCATTTGACGAAGAGGACTTCCGCAATGATTTAAGTGAATTTGGTGATTCGCTGCTGGTGATCAGTGACGATGAGTTGGCAAAAGTACATATTCACTCAGAACAGCCTGGTAATGTTTTATCTTATGGACATAAATATGGCAGTCTCATCAATATAAAGATTGAAAATATGAGACAGCAGCACAGCAGCATCGTTGGTGAATCTCCTGCTGTTAAGACCGAGGCCCCACCTGTTAAGAAGGAAGTGGATTTCGCAATCGTGACGGTCGCCATGGGAGAGGGAGTTTCAGACCTCTTCAAGAGCATCGGTGCGACAGCGGTGATCGAAGGCGGACAGACGATGAATCCAAGCACTGAAGATATCGTGAAGGCTGTGGAGGAAGTGAATGCCAAGAAAGTCATCATCATGCCTAATAATAAAAATATTATCATGGCAGCGGAACAGGCAGCTGAGGTACTGGGCGCAGAAGTCGCTGTGGTTCCTACAAAGACTGTCCCGCAGGGGATGGCTGCATTACTGGCATTCAATCCTACCGCTTCTGTAGAAGATAATAAAAAGACGATGAGTGAAGCCTCAACACATGTGAAGACAGGTCAGGTCACGTATGCTGTAAGAGATACGAACATCGACGGTATAGCGATTTCGAAGGATGATTTCATGGGGATCGCAGAAGGCAAGATTGTGGTTGCAGAGAAGGATCGCTCGCAAACAGCAAAAAGTCTATTGGACGAGATGCTTGATGAAGATTCCGAAATTCTTACCATTCTATACGGTGAAGGTGTAACGGAAGAGGATGTAAATTCAATACAGGAATATGTAGAAGAAAATTATGAAGATGTGGAAGTGGAAGTTCATAACGGTAAACAGCCACTTTACTCCTATATATTCTCAGTTGAATAAAAGGATGAAGGGGACAGCGCTAAACGTGCGCTTGTCCCCTTAAATTATGTTAAAATAAAAGTAGTTTGCTTGTTTAGACAGGGGGAAATCTACGATGAAATACAAAAGTGTATTTGATATTATCGGTCCTGTAATGATTGGGCCATCAAGCTCTCACACTGCCGGGGCGGCACGAATCGGAAGGATTGCACGCAACCTCTTCCGCCGGGAGCCTAAGTGGGTATCGATTTCGTTTTACGGATCTTTCGCTAAAACGTATAAAGGACATGGAACAGACGTTGCGATTGTAGGGGGAATCCTTGATTATGATACGTATGATGAACGAATCATCCATTCAATCGATCAGGCAAGGAAAAAAGGTATCAGAGTAAAATTCCAGGAAGAGGATGCAGTTACGGACCATCCGAATACAGCAAGAATCCAAATGGGTGACGATCAGGGTGAGCTTGAACTTGTCGGAATCTCCATTGGGGGAGGAAAGGTCGAAATCATTGAATTGAATGGATTTGAACTGAAACTGTCAGGCCATCATCCTGCCATTTTGGTCGTTCACGATGATCGATTCGGTGCGATTGCTTCTGTTTCAAATATATTAGCCAAACACCAGTTGAACATCGGCCATATGGATGTTTCCAGAAAAGAAAAAGGCCAAATGGCACTTATGACGATCGAAGTGGATCAACCGATTGAGGAAGCCGTAATAGATGAAATCACATCACTTCCAAATATCACACAGGTAACAAGGATTTCAGATTAAATTACTATTTTTATGAGAACGTTTACATCAGCGTTGTGAGGAGGTTTCTACATGTTTAGAAATGTTGCCGAGTTAATTGAACTGGCTGAAAGTCAAAATAAAAAAATATCGGATATCATGATTGAGCAGGAGATCGAGTTTACAGGGAAATCTTATGACGAAATCTATGCTCAAATGGAAAAGAACCTTGAGGTTATGGAGCAGGCAGTCGCACGTGGCCTCGAAGGTGTAAAGTCTCATTCCGGCCTGACTGGCGGAGACGCTGTCCTTTTGCAGAAATATATCGAAAAAGGCAAGTCACTATCAGGAGACACCATCCTGGATGCAGTCAGTAAAGCCGTAGCTACAAATGAAGTGAATGCAGCAATGGGGACGATTTGTGCAACTCCGACAGCAGGTTCCGCCGGAGTAGTTCCTGGCACCTTATTTGCGGTGAAAAATAAATTAAACCCGTCAAAAGATGAAATGGTCAGGTTTTTATTTACGTCTGGTGCGTTTGGCTTTGTGGTTGCGAATAATGCTTCAATCTCTGGCGCAGCAGGAGGGTGTCAGGCCGAAGTGGGATCTGCAAGCGGAATGGCAGCGGCAGCTATTGTTGAAATGGCTGGGGGCACTCCCGGTCAATCTGCTGAGGCCATGGCCATTACATTGAAGAATATGCTCGGATTAGTATGCGACCCTGTCGCTGGGTTAGTGGAAGTACCTTGTGTCAAACGGAATGCAATGGGCGCTGCCAATGCGATGGTCGCAGCTGACATGGCGCTTGCCGGGATCACGAGCAGGATTCCGTGTGATGAAGTGATAGACGCTATGTATAAAATCGGTCAAACAATGCCTGTGGCTCTCAGGGAAACCGCTCAAGGCGGATTAGCCGCGACTCCTACAGGCAGGGAATTAGAAGCGAAAATTTTCGGGGTCTCTCTGAATAAACGTGAAGACTCATAATGAAGAGCTGACAATCCAGAATATAAAGGGGATTGGTGAGGAAACTGCACTGCAGCTGAATCAGATGGGGATATACAGCGTTCTGGATTTGTTGGAATATCTGCCTTATCGCTACGAGGATTACAGGCTGAGAGATCTGGAAGAAGTCGCACATGATGAGAGAGTCACTGTCGAAGGGAAAGTCCATTCCGAACCTTCACTGATGTATTATGGAAGAAAGAAATCCCGGCTGACCGTCAGGGTTCTGGTCGGAAGAAATTTAATTCAAGCGGTATTTTTCAATCAGCCTTACTTGAAAAAGAAGATCAAGCTTCATGATACGGTTACAGTGACGGGGAAATGGGATAAGAACAGGCAGGTCATAACCGCCCAGTATTTTCAGGGCGGCCCTCATAACAAAGAGGGTGACTTCGAACCGGTTTATTCTTTGAAAGGGAATGTGAAAAATAATACCCTGAGAAAATTCATTAAAAAAGCTTTCGCAGATTATCATCACATCATCTCGGAAAATCTGCCTTCCTCCATTTTGGATAAGTACAAGTTGATGAGCCGCGAGGAAGCACTTTACCAATTGCACTTTCCGTCTACCCCCTCTGATATGAAGCAGGCTCGACGAAGATTCGTTTACGAAGAATTTTTATTGTTTCAGCTTAAAATGCAAGCACTCCGGAAATTCGAAAGGGAACAATCATCAGGAATACAGCAGCATTATGATGTTGAAAAAATAAAAGCATTTACAGATTCACTCCCTTTCCCATTAACCGGGGCACAAAAAAGAGTGGTGAATGAAATTTCTTCAGACATGAAGTCCCCTTATCGAATGAACCGTCTTCTGCAAGGGGATGTAGGATCGGGAAAGACCGTCGTCGCAGCTATCGCCTTGTTTTCGTCTGTAACAGCAGGGTATCAGGGGGCTCTCATGGTCCCTACTGAAATCTTGGCAGAACAGCATGCAGAATCGATGAGTGAGCTTTTGTCCCCCGCCGGATTATCCGTCGCCCTTCTCACCAGTTCTGTAAAAGGAAAGAGACGAAAACTACTTTTAGAGAAATTAAAAGAAGGAGAAATCGATATCTTGATCGGTACTCATGCGCTGATCCAGGAAGATGTTGAATTCAAATCATTGGGCTTGGTTGTAACCGATGAACAACACCGTTTTGGTGTCAATCAAAGAAGAGTGTTAAGAGAAAAAGGAAAAAGTCCGGATGTTTTGTTTATGACAGCCACTCCAATACCCAGAACTCTTGCCATCACGGTTTTCGGAGAGATGGATGTGAGTATAATAGATGAGATGCCGGCAGGAAGAAAAGCGATTGAAACCTATTGGGCAAAAGCAGATATGCTCCCTCGTGTCTTGACATTTATGGATAAAGAGCTTGATCAGGGAAGGCAGGCATATGTCATCTGCCCGTTGATAGAGGAATCCGATAAATTGGATGTCCAGAACGCGATTGATGTCTACAATCAGCTTCTCGTTTATTTTGAAGGACGCTATAAAGTGGGACTCATGCATGGCAGGCTTCACCCGGATGAAAAAGAGGATGTTATGAGACAGTTCAGTTCCAATGACATCCAAGTCCTGGTATCAACAACCGTGGTAGAAGTCGGCGTCAATGTTCCAAACGCCACATTTATGCTCATTTATGATGCTGAGAGATTCGGTTTATCTCAGCTGCACCAATTACGGGGACGGGTGGGCCGAGGCGATAATCAGTCTTATTGCATTTTATTAGCAGAACCGAAAACAGAGGTCGGTAAAGAGCGGATGAAAATCATGACCGAAACCAATGACGGCTTTGTGTTAAGTGAGAAAGATCTTGAACTGCGAGGACCAGGTGATTTCTTTGGAAAAAAACAAAGCGGGCTTCCCGAATTCAAGGTAGCCGATATGGTACATGATTATCGGGCGTTGGAGGTTGCGAGAGATGATGCCGCCGCATTGATAAACTCCGAAGGCTTCTGGAAAGATGCAGAATGGCAGGAATTGCGTTCATTCTTATCGGATTCGGGTGTGATGGAAGGTGAAAAGCTCGACTAGAAAGGCAGATTGTGAGATTATTTCTTGCAATCTGCTTTTTTAGATTATATACTACTATTAGTACCTAGTACTAATAGTGGACGGTGTTAAATAATGAGACTTTCAAAAAAAGAAAGACAAGCGAACCTATTAGAAACGATAAAAGAAAATCCCTTTATCACGGATGAAGAATTGGCAGAGCGCTTCGTTGTAAGTGTACAAACAATACGCCTGGACCGGATGGAACTCTCGATTCCCGAGCTTCGTGAGCGCATTAAAAATGTAGCTGAAAAATCATTTGAAGATGAAGTTAAATCGCTGCCGATTGAAGAGGTCATAGGGGAAATTATTGATATAGATTTGGATGAAAGTGCAATTTCAATTTTCGATGTCAAAGCTGAACATGTTTTTGTGAGAAATAGAATTGCAAGGGGGCATCATCTGTTCGCACAGGCGAATTCACTTGCTGTCGCTGTAATAAATGATGAACTGGCTTTAACGGCCAAGTCCACGATCCGCTTTACGCGTCCAGTAAAAGAAGGCGAAAGAGTAGTGGCGAAGGCAAAGGTCCTACATAATAAAGTCGAAAGAGACCGAACAATGGTGGAGGTACATAGTTATGTTGGAGGAGAACTCGTATTCAGAGGGGACTTCGAAATGTACCGCTCCAAAAAAACAGAAAAGGATGAAGCATAGATGAAGTTAGCCGTTGATGCAATGGGCGGAGATCATGCTCCTAAAGATATTGTCCTTGGTGTTAAAAAAGCACTGGCAGAGTTTCATGATATAGAAGTGTTATTATATGGGGATGAAAGCAAAATAAAAGAGTGGCTGCCGTCTCATGAACGATTGACAATCGTACATACAAACGAAGTGATCGAAAGTACAGATGAACCTGTGCGCGCTGTCAAGAGAAAGAAGAATTCCTCCATGGTGTTGATGGCCCAGGCTGTGAAAAATGGTGAAGCCGATGCCTGCATTTCTGCAGGGAATACAGGAGCGCTGATGACAGCTGGCTTATTCATTGTGGGAAGGATCGATGGCATAGAGCGCCCAGCTCTTGCTCCAACCCTTCCGACCCTTGACGGGAGCGGCTTCTTGATGCTTGATTTAGGGGCAAATGTAGATGCCAAACCGGAACATTTGGTTCAATATGCGCTCATGGGCAGTATTTACTCTGAAAGAGTAAGAGGGATAAAACAGCCTCGTGTCGGTTTGTTAAATATCGGAACCGAAGACAAGAAAGGAAATGAACTGACAAAGAAAACGTTCAGCCTAATGAAAGACTCACCAGTGAATTTTGTGGGGAATGTAGAGTCCCGTGATTTATTGAATGGTGTGGCGGATGTCGTCGTCACGGACGGTTTCACGGGTAATATGGTATTGAAGACAATTGAAGGAACCGCGCTTTCAATCTTTTCACTATTGAAAAAAACACTCACTTCTTCTGTAAAGAACAAAATCGCTGCAGGCCTTGTGAAAAACGACTTAAAGGAACTGAAAGGGATGCTCGATTACACCGAATATGGAGGAGCGGGATTGTTCGGATTGAAAGCACCAGTCATCAAAGCCCATGGTTCATCCAATGATGTAGCTTTATACAATGCGATAAGACAGGCAAGGGAAATGGTGAAGAACGACGTATCAACTACCATAAAGGAAGCTGTAAAAGGAGGAGATGCACATGAGTAAAATTGCATTTGTTTTCCCCGGTCAGGGCTCTCAGACAGTCGGAATGGGGAAGGAATTGGCAGACAAGTATAATGAGGTTGGGGACTTTTTTAAAAAAGCGGACGAAAAACTTGGCACCGATCTATCCTCTATCATATTCGAAGGACCTCAGGAAGAGTTGACACAAACTACGAATGCTCAGCCTGCCTTGTTGACGACGAGTGTGGCGATCCTGGAGAGGCTGAAATCAGAAGGAATCCAAGCAGACTATGCAGCAGGGCACAGTTTGGGTGAGTATTCTGCGTTGGTTGCAGCTGGTTCCCTTTCTTTTGAAGATGCTGTCTATGCAGTAAGAAAAAGAGGGGAATTCATGGAAGAAGCCGTTCCGAGCGGTGAAGGAACAATGGCAGCTGTCCTTGGAATGGATAGAGAATCGTTAAAAGAAATCACGGATGGAGTAACTGATGAAGGTCATTCGGTCGGGCTGGCAAATCTGAACTGTCCTGGGCAGATCGTGATTTCCGGTACTGTAAAGGGAGTGGAAGCCGCTTCAGACCGTGCTAAAGAGGAAGGCGCAAAAAGAGTGATTCCTCTTCAAGTGAGCGGTCCTTTCCATTCACAGTTAATGAAGCCTGCTGCAGAGAAATTCGTTGGGATTCTGGATTCGATTGAAATCCGGAGTGCGGCTGTACCGGTCATTGCGAATGTGACGGCTTCACCTGTTTCTGATGCAGAGGAAATCAAGCGTTTGCTGATTGAACAGCTTTATTCCCCTGTATTATGGGAAGATACCGTTGAAAAACTATTGGACCTTGGGGTAGATACATTTATTGAAATAGGTTCGGGTAAAGTACTATCAGGTCTCATCAAAAAAGTGAATCGACGTGTGAAGACATTTGCAGTCCAAGATGAGGCTTCCTTGACTGAAGTGATTGAAAAGTTGAAGGAGGAAGCATAAATGAATTTAGATGGAAAAGTAGCACTGGTAACAGGTGCATCCAGGGGGATCGGCAGAGAGATTGCCCTTGAACTTGCCCGTGAAGGTGCAAAAGTAGTTGTTAACTATTCAGGCAGTGAGGCAAAAGCCAATGAAGTGGTTGACGAAATCAAGGGCATGGGAAGAGAAGCTGCCGCCATTCAATGTAATGTAGCCGACAATGACTCTGTACAGTCGATGATAAAAGAAACAATCAGTCAGTTCGGAGCATTGGACGTATTAGTCAATAACGCTGGTATCACAAAAGACAATTTATTGATGCGCATGAAGGAAAATGAATGGGATGATGTTATCAATATTAACCTTAAAGGTGTGTTCCTTTGCACGAAAGCAGTAACGCGTCAGATGATGAAACAACGAAGCGGACGCATTATCAATATCTCATCCATCGTTGGTGTAAGCGGTAATCCAGGGCAGGCGAATTATGTAGCAGCCAAGTCAGGTGTCATCGGTTTAACGAAGACAGCTGCAAAGGAGCTGGCACCGAGGGGAATTACAGTAAATGCGATTGCACCGGGCTTTATTTCCACTGATATGACTGATCAATTGCCGGAGGATGTACGTAGTGAAATGTTAAAGCAAATTCCATTGAACCGATTCGGAGATCCAAAGGATATCGCAAAAGTTGTAAGCTTTATCGCTTCTGAATCGTCTTCTTATATGACGGGGCAGACCCTTCATATTGATGGCGGAATGGTGATGTAGTAAGGACGAGGAATGAGGCTTAAGCCTGAAAAAATTTAAAAATCAGCTGATATGCTTTTCATTCCGGGTTAAAATACACTATAATACTTGAGGGGAGGTGACAAAAATGGCAGAAGTTTTAGATCGTGTAACAAAAATCATTGTTGATCGTCTAGGTGTAGATGAATCTCAAGTGACTCTTGAAGCTTCTTTCAAAGAAGACTTAGGAGCTGACTCCCTTGATGTAGTTGAGCTGGTAATGGAACTTGAAGATGAATTCGACATGGAAATTTCTGACGATGATGCTGAGAAAATTGGCACAGTAGGTGATGCTGTGAACTACATAAAAGCAAACGCATAATCGTTCGTTTGATTGCATTCGCTTATTTCAAAATAAGACTGTATGTACATCAATCATTTCAAACTTGGCAGAATTCCTCTGCCAAGTTTTTTGTCTTTTATCAAGCGTGTTTTTATATGTCGTGTAGAAAGTTAAATATAGTTATAAAGTGTATCCAGTAGTTGATTGGAGTGCAAGACAAAGACTCCTAACAGAAAAGCGGAAGGGCTTTGCTAAGAGGCGGGTGGCATAAGACGAATCGGCCATGAAGGCGCTCTTTGCCTTCTTGGTCGGTTTGGGTTATGACATGTGCCTCTAAGCCCTGAAGCTAGACAGTTATCTCTCTTTGACGAGGAGGCTCACCGACCGCCCGCGGAAAGCGAAGTCTTGCACGGAAATCAGCTGCGGCATTTAAGCATGTAATTCATATTCTAGATTTAAATTAACTTTTGATTATTTGTTTTATTTATCATAAACTTGATAAGTGTATATTTGAGAACCTATAGAGCAAGGTGGAGTGCTTTATGCGAAAGCATAGTAGAAACAAAGGAATAACTAGACAAAAGAATGATCTGAAATTCCAAAAATTTCAGGAGGAAATCGGAATCAAATTTCAAGATGAAAAACTTCTTAAACAAGCTTTCACTCATTCATCCTATGTGAATGAGCATCGCAGAAAACCTTATGAAGACAACGAACGCCTTGAATTTCTGGGCGATGCAGTTCTGGAATTGACTGTTTCGCAATTTCTCTTCAAAAAATATCCAATGATGTCAGAAGGTGAACTCACCAAGCTGAGAGCGGCAATTGTATGTGAACCTTCATTGGTCAAATTCTCAATCGAGATGAACTTCGGGGAATTGATCCTTTTGGGTAAGGGAGAAGAAATGACTGGCGGCAGGGAAAGGCCGGCTCTTTTGGCAGATGTCTTTGAGGCATTCATCGGAGCGGTATATCTTGATCAGGGACTTGATACAGTGATAAGTGTCCTTGAAAAAGTTGTCTATCCTAAAATAAATATCGGTGCTTTTTCTCATGTGATGGATTATAAAAGTCAATTGCAGGAGTTCGTTCAAAGAGGTAATGCAGGTACGATTGAGTATGGAATCCTTGAAGAAAGCGGTCCTGCACACAATCGCCAGTTTATTTCTCGTGTCTGTCTCAATGACGAGGAACTTGGCATAGGAAAAGGACGCTCGAAAAAGGAAGCGGAGCAGCAGGCTGCGCAAAGAGCGCTTGAAAAGCTAAAACAAAAGTTAGACGTGAAATAGGGGGAAAGAAGATGTTCCTCAAACAACTGGAAGTAATGGGGTTTAAGTCTTTTGCAGAAAGAATATCGGTGGAATTCGTACCGGGTGTCACGGCCGTAGTGGGACCGAATGGCAGCGGAAAAAGCAATATCATCGATGCGATACGATGGGTTTTAGGGGAGCAATCTGCCAAAAGTCTTCGCGGTTCAAAGATGGAAGATGTCATTTTTGCCGGGAGTGACTCCAGAAAAGCTCTGAACATAGCAGAAGTCACATTGGTTCTTGACAATGAAGATGGTGCTCTGCCGATCGATTATAGTGAAATAAGTGTAACGAGGAGGGTGTTCCGTTCAGGGGACAGCGAGTATCTCCTGAATAAGCAGCCCTGCAGACTTAAGGATATTATTGAGCTATTTATGGACTCGGGACTTGGGAAAGAAGCTTTTTCCATCATCAGTCAGGGGAAAGTGGAAGAAATATTAAATAGTAAGCCGGAAGAGAGAAGAACCATCTTTGAAGAAGCTGCCGGTGTGTTGAAATATAAATCGAGAAAAAAGAAAGCAGAATCCAAGCTCTTTGAAACCCAGGAAAACCTGAATCGTGTGAATGATATCCTTCATGAACTCGAAGGGCAGGTAGAGCCTCTTAAAATCCAGGCTTCGATGGCAAAGGATTATCTTGAGAAAAAAGAAGAACTCGAAAAGTTCGAAGTGGCTTTGACCGTCTATGATATTGAAGATCTACATAAACAATGGGAAAGTTTGAGTGTCGATTTTGAAAAACATGGAAAAGAGGAACTGGCACTTTCTTCACGTGTTCAAAAGAAAGAAGCTGCCCTGTCTCAGACCCGCGATAAAATTTCGGCTTTGGATGAATCCATCACGGGTCTCCAGGAGATATTGCTTTCTACAAGTGAAGAACTAGAGAAGCTGGAGGGCAGAAAGCAGGTTCTGATCGAGCGTAAGAAAAACTCATCCACCAATGAAACACAATTAAGACAGTCGATTGATGAGGCTGAGTTACGTTTAGATCAATTATCGTCGGAAAAAAACACCTTGCAGGAAAGTTTCAAAGCTATTGAAGCTGAAGTGAGTGCCCTTAAGCATGAACTGTCCACAAAACAGAGTCAGCTGAAGCACTACAGTGAGAATATCGAAGACATCATCGAATCATATAAGAGTGATTACATTGAAAAGCTGAATCAGCAGGCCACGGCTAAAAATGAAATCCAATACCTGCAGCAGCAGCTTGAACAGCAGTCGAGCAGGAGCGGGCGCTTGGAAGCAGAGAATGAAAAGTATGTTCATCAGCGGGAAGAACTGCAGAGAAAGCATAAAGGATTATCCAAGGAACTGCAGCAGCAAAAAGAAAAGATAGACGAGCATATTTTCTTATATAGAGAAGAGAAGAAAAAGCTTGAAACTGTCAGGGCAAAGTATGAAAAACAGGAAAAAACTCTCTATCAGGCCTATCAATACCTTCAACAGGCAAAATCCCGAAAAGAAATGCTCGAAGAAATGGAGGAGGATTACTCCGGATTTTTCCAGGGTGTCAAAGAAGTGTTAAAAGCACGAGATGGCGTCCTGAGAGGGATTGAAGGAGCTGTAGCGGAGCTGATTCAGGTTCCGAAGCAGTATGAAACGGCAATGGAAACTGCACTGTCTGCGTCCATGCAGCATATCGTTACAGCGACTGAAGAAGACGGCCGTAAAGCAATTGGCTATTTGAAAAAGAATCAATATGGACGAGCTACATTCCTCCCGATGAATATCATCAAAGGGAAATCCATTTCAGAAAGTCAGTTGAATATGCTAAAGGGGCATCCCTCCTTCATAGGAGTCGGATCAGATCTGATCAATTACGATTCACGCTACCAAATGATCATGTCCAATTTGCTTGGAAATGTGCTGATAACCAAGGATCTGAAGGGAGCAAGTGAAATCGCCAAACTTATACAGTACCGATACCGTCTGGTGACGCTTGACGGGGACGTTGTCAATCCTGGGGGTTCCATGAGCGGTGGTACGATTAAGCAGAAGAAAAATTCATTGCTTTCCAGAAAAGGAGAGCTTGAAGAAATGAAAGAGAAGCTTTCGGCGATGGAAATACAGACAGAGCAGCTTCAAGTCCAGGTGAAATCTCTTAAAGAAGAGAATGCTTTCAGAGAAAAGAAAATGGAAGAAATGAGAGTATCCGGAGAGCGCCAGCGCATGAAAGAACAAGAACTTTTATCTCAATTGCGTGAAAATGAATTATCTCAGCAAAACCTGGATGAGAGACTTTCATTGTATGACCTTGAAAAGAAGGATTATACATCCATTAAAGAAAAACATGATTCAAGAACAAGTGAATTGAAAAAATTGCTTGTTGAGATCCAACGCGAAATAAATGAGCTGGATAGTAAAATTGAAGAATTGACACTGCAAAAGAATTCGGAGCGAACCTCCAAAGATGCTTTGTCTGATGAAATAAGCGATATGAAAGCGAAATTGGCAGCACGGAATGAACAACTGGTGAATACGAGAAATCAGTTAGAGCGTGTAAAAGAAAATTTTGCAGAAACCGAAAAAAGGTTAAAGATATTAAAAGAAGACCTTCAATGGCTGCAAACTGAGATGAAGGACAATTTTTCAGGTGAGAAACAGCTTGTAGAAGAAGCAGAAAAATGTGCCGGACAAAAGACAGAAACGACAGAGCTTATTTCCATGCGTCGTGATGAACGGTTAAAGCTGCAGCAGTCAGTCGAAGACGAAGAACTTGAGCTGAAAGAATTAAAACGTCAGCACAAAGGCCTTGTAACCGCATTGAAAGACGAAGAAGTAAAGATCAATCGCCTTGACGTCGAGCTTGAAAACCGTCTGGATCATCTTCGAGAGGAATACATGCTATCCTTTGAGGCTGCGAAAACAGATTATCCGCTCACAATTGAAGTGGACGAAGCGCGAAGAAAAGTTAAACTTGTTAAATTAGCCCTCGAAGAGCTGGGAACGGTAAATATAGGAGCAATCGATGAGTACGAGCGCGTTAAGGAAAGATATGAATTCCTGCTCGAACAGAAGGATGATCTGACTGAAGCAAAAGACACTCTCTATCAAGTCATCAATGAAATGGATACAGAAATGATCAGACGTTTCGATCAGACATTTTCAGCGATTCAGGTTGAATTCGAGGGTGTCTTCCAAGCGCTATTTGGAGGCGGACGTGCTGAGCTTAAACTCACGGACCCATCAGATCTCCTTCATACAGGCGTCGACATTGTGGCACAGCCTCCTGGTAAGAAGCTTCAAAACCTTGGGCTGATGTCAGGTGGAGAAAGAGCGTTGACAGCGATCGCCCTCTTGTTCTCGATTCTGAAAATACGTCCGGTGCCATTCTGTATTCTTGATGAAGTCGAAGCGGCACTGGACGAAGCGAACGTACAGCGGTTCAGCCAATACTTAAAGAAATTCAGCGACGATACCCAATTTATCGTCATCACCCATCGTAAAGGGACGATGGAAGAGGCTCATGTACTGTACGGGGTGACGATGCAGGAATCAGGAGTGTCCAAGCTTGTTTCTGTAAGGCTCCAAGAGACAAATGAATTACTTGAAACTAAATAGGCGGGGTGTTGAAGATGAGTTTTTTCAAAAAACTTAAAGATAAATTCACGGAATCCAGTGACAGCGTAACTGAAAAATTCAAAGATGGGTTGAGTAAAACCCGAAATAATTTCACTTCCAGAGTGAACGACCTGGTTGCTCGCTATCGTAAAGTGGATGAAGATTTCTTCGAAGAACTTGAAGAAATTCTAATCGGTGCAGATGTCGGTTTTGATACGGTGATGGAACTGATAGATGAATTGAAAATGGAAGTTAAACGACGCAACATCCAAGACACTGAAGAAATCCAGCCGGTTATATCTGAAAAGCTGGTTGAGATCTATCAGGGAGATAATGATGATGACAGTTCATTGAATATCAAGGAAGATGAGCTCACCATCATTCTGTTTGTGGGAGTAAACGGAGTGGGGAAAACCACTACTATTGGAAAAATGGCTCATATGTTCAAGGAAGAAGGAAAGAATGTCGTCCTTGCAGCAGGAGACACCTTCCGAGCCGGTGCGATCGAACAATTGGAAGTCTGGGGAGAGAGAGTCGGGGTACCGGTCATCAAGCAGGCTGCCGGCAGTGACCCTGCAGCGGTCATGTTTGATGCTGTTCAATCCGCTAAAGCTAAGAAAGCGGATATACTTATCTGTGATACAGCAGGACGTCTCCAAAACAAAGTAAACCTGATGAAAGAATTGGAGAAGGTAAAGCGTGTCATAGAAAGAGAGATTCCGGGAGCACCTCATGAAGTATTGCTTGTCCTTGATGCTACAACCGGTCAAAACGCCATGATACAAGCGAAGACATTCAAAGAAGCTACCAATGTATCAGGCATCGTCCTGACAAAGCTTGACGGAACAGCCAAGGGCGGAATCGTCCTTGCCATCCGAAACGAACTGAACGTTCCAGTCAAATACGTCGGCCTCGGTGAAAAAATGGACGACCTCCAGCCATTCGATGCAGAAAAATACGTTTACGGATTATTCTCCAACCTGGTGGACAAAGAAGAATAATGATATCCAGAGAAAAGCAGCAGTGAATATTGCTGCTTTTCTTTGTGTTTGCATTTTATATAAATTAGCAGGAATCATACATTTTCGAACCCCTTCCAGCGGTTGAATTGAGTGGAAGATGAAGACTCCCGCGGAAAGCGAAGTCTTACACGGAAATCATTAGCGGTGTTTGGAAGACTAAGTTAATCTAAAACAATTCAAAAATATAGGATGTAACCTTGACAAAAACGCTTAAAATCTGTATTCTTCATATGTAAAGGTTTTTCACTTAACAAGGAGGGATATCGTGTTAGAGAAAACAACCAGAATGAACTATCTCTACGACTTTTATCAATCTTTGTTAACTCCAAAGCAAAGTAGCTATATGTCCCTCTATTACCTGGACGATTTTTCTCTGGGTGAAATTGCTGAAGAGTACAATGTTTCCAGACAAGCAGTCTATGATAACATTAAACGTACAGAGGCAATGCTTGAGGAATACGAAGAAAAGCTTTTATTATTTAAGAAATTTCAAGAACGCAACGAGATTCTTGCTCAATTAAGAAAAAGTATAGAAGATTCAACAATCGATTCTTCTGTCTGCCTGAAACTCATTGATGATCTTGAAATATTGGATTAGGAGGCGGCATGAATGGCATTTGAAGGATTAGCCGACCGACTGCAAGGTACAATTCAGAAAATCCGCGGTAAAGGTAAGATTTCAGAAGCGGATGTTAAAGAAATGATGCGTGAAGTTCGTCTTGCTCTTCTAGAAGCAGACGTTAATTTTAAAGTGGTTAAACAATTCGTTAAGAAAGTAAGTGAACGTGCTGTCGGGCAGGAAGTCATGAAGAGCCTGACACCTGGACAGCAAGTCATCAAAGTGGTACAAGAAGAGCTTACTGAATTAATGGGCGGTGAACAAAGTCAGATTGCTGTGGCCAAACGACCTCCGACGGTCATTATGATGGTCGGATTACAGGGTGCCGGTAAAACGACGACCACTGGAAAACTTGCAAATCTGCTCCGGAAGAAACATAATCGAAAGCCTTTGCTTGTAGCGGCAGATATCTATCGACCTGCTGCCATCAAACAGCTGGAGACCGTCGGAAAGCAGCTAAGCTTACCAGTCTTCTCGTTAGGTGATCAAGTGAGCCCGGTTGAAATTGCCAAGCAGGCGATTGAAAAAGCAAAAGAAGAACATCACGATTATGTACTGATTGATACTGCAGGCCGGCTGCACATTGACGAAAACCTGATGGGAGAACTGAAAGAAATCAAGGAACTTTCAAATCCGGATGAGATTTTCCTCGTTGTCGATGCCATGACCGGTCAGGATGCTGTTAATGTTGCACAAAGTTTCAACGAAGCGCTTGGCATCAGTGGTGTTGTATTAACCAAACTTGATGGTGATACACGAGGCGGGGCAGCTTTATCTATCCGTTCTGTCACTGACAAACCGATCAAATTCGTCGGTATGGGTGAAAAGATGGATGCACTTGAACCTTTCCATCCTGAACGTATGGCTTCAAGGATTCTCGGGATGGGCGATGTCCTGTCTCTTATCGAGAAGGCGCAGGCCAATGTCGATGAAGAAAAAGCCAAAGAACTGGAACAAAAAATGCGCACCATGTCTTTCACATTTGACGATTTCCTGGAGCAATTGGGACAGGTGAGACAAATGGGTCCTCTCGACGAATTATTGAAAATGATGCCGGGAGCGAACAAAATGAAAGGCCTGGATAAGCTTCAGGTTGATGAAAAGCAAATTAGTCATGTCGAAGCGATCATTCAATCAATGACTAAAAATGAAAAGGTCCATCCTGAAACAATCAATGCAAGCCGCCGTAAACGGATTGCAAAAGGAAGCGGGACATCCATCCAGGAAGTGAACCGACTTCTGAAGCAATTTGAAGACATGAAAAAAATGATGAAGCAAATGAGCGGCATGCAGGGCAAAGGTAAGAAAAAAGGGATGAAATTCCCATTCATGTAGGCTATTCCGTTCGATTTTTTCAAAAAAAATTGAACTGTTAAGAAAAAACACTTTACAAACAAAATACACATTTGATATCATACTAACTTGTGTGAAACTATTCGGAGGTGCTTTAATAATGGCAGTAAAAATCAGATTAAAACGTATGGGAGCAAAAAAATCTCCTTTCTATCGTATCGTAGTAGCAGATTCTCGTTCACCACGTGATGGACGTCAAATCGAAACAGTTGGAACTTACAACCCGGTTGCTAAGCCGGCTGAAGTGAAAATTGATGAAGAGCTTGCTCTTAAATGGCTATCAAATGGTGCGAAACCATCTGACACAGTTCGTAACTTATTCTCAAAACAAGGCATTATGGAAAAATTCCACAATGCTAAAAACAGCAAGTAATCGATCAGATCGATGAAAGATCTTATTCTAACGATTGTGAAACCTTTGGTCGATCATCCTGAAGATGTTTATATCGATATCGAAGAAGGATCGAATGGGATAACCTATAAGTTGTCTGTTCATCCTGAGGACATGGGAAAGGTGATCGGGAAACAAGGGAGAGTAGCTAAATCGATTCGAACTGTGGTATACGCTGCAGCAGGATCTTCACAACAGAAGAAAATCTTTTTAGAGATTGTTGAATAAGAGCGGTTAATAATCGCATTCAATTTTCTCTTGGAGAGCAGGGGACTGACCCAAAAAGGTTCATACAGCCTTATCAAAGTCAGTCCCCTTTTTCATATCTTGAACCCTGTGTAACATTACATTTCCCTAAGAAAACACCCTTTATAAAGTCATCTCTGGGGTGAAATAAGGAGGGGACGAAACGTTGAATATTATACATACAATCACTGTAAAGCAAGTGCTGACTAAGAGTACCAAAGAAGTCCTGTTGAAACGATATGAGAATCAAAAGATTCAATTGAAGCGTGAGCATGAACAGCTGCAATTCGAATGGAAAAAGATTGAACGCGCAAAGAAATACCCTTCTCATAAACTGAGCCGGCATTTTCAAAAGGAAATGGATGAGAAACTTGAGAAGATCAAGCTGTTGAATTTTCAGCTGGAGCAGCTGGAGATTCTGCCGATCGGCAGTGAATTGAAAGAGAAGGAAGTTCAAGGTATGATAGATATTCAAGTTGGTGACAATTGGGATGAAGAGGCATTGTCAAAAACAATCATAATAGAAGACGGAATCGTAAAAGAAATTCGGTGACAATAAGAGGTGGTAACATGGAAAAATGGTTTAATGTAGGTAAAATCGTAAATACGCATGGAGTCAAAGGGGAAGTGAAGGTTGTATCAAGTACAGACTTTCCTGAAGAGCGTTATCAGAAAGGGAATGCACTTCACCTTTTTCTGCCAAAAAAGAAAGAACCTATTTCATTGATCATTGAATCTCACAGAACACATAAGAATTTTGACCTCTTAACATTTGAGGGATATCACGATATCAATCAGGTGGAGAAATTCAAAGAAGGAATTCTTAAGGTTCAGGAAGATCAATTGCAGGAACTTGAAGAAGGCGAATATTACTATCACGAAATCGTTGGCTGCAAGGTCGTAACCGGCCAGGGTGAAGAGATAGGTATGGTGAAAGAAATTCTGAGTCCTGGAGCGAACGATGTTTGGGTCGTCAGGGGAGACAAAGGCAAAGAGCATTTGATCCCTTATATTGAGGATGTCGTAAAGGAAATCGATATAGAAAAAGGTTTGATTACAATTGAGCCGTTGGAAGGGCTGCTTACATGATGAAGATCGATGTATTGTCTTTGTTCCCTTCTATGTTTCATGGGGTTTTTGGAGAGTCAATCTTAAAGAAAGCATATGAAAAGCAGGCTGTTACTTATAATGTAGTTAATTTCCGCGAGTATGCTGACAACAAACATGGTCAAGTGGATGATTATCCTTACGGCGGCGGAGCGGGTATGGTCCTCAAACCTCAGCCGATCTTTGATGCTGTAGAAAGTCTTACTAATGAGAATGAAGCAAAGCCCCGTGTCATCTTGATGTGTCCACAGGGAGAACGTTATACCCAAGCCAAGGCTGAGGAGTTAGCGAAGGAAGAACACTTGATTTTCGTCTGCGGTCATTATGAAGGGTATGATGAGAGGATCAGGGAACATGTGGTGACAGATGAAATTTCAATCGGGGACTACGTATTGACAGGCGGCGAACTTGGAGCGATGGTCGTCATCGACAGTGTTGTAAGGCTCCTTCCGGGCGTCCTTGGTAATGAAGATTCACCGATACTGGATTCGTTTTCTTCCGGACTACTTGAACATCCACATTACACTCGTCCAGCTGACTTCAGAGGGATGAAAGTGCCAGCTGAACTTATCTCAGGCAACCATCGTTTAATAGAGGAATGGAGAGAGAAAGAAAGCTTTAGAAGAACGTTCGAAAGAAGGCCGGATTTACTCGAAAACGTCGATTTATCCCATAAACAGAAACAATGGATAGAGGAATGGGGAAAATCCAGATAATCTATTGCATCCTGACATTCAGTATGTTAATATATTCTTTGTGGCTTGAGGAGATATCCTTATTACCACTGATCCCGATGTTCCGCTGCAATCTATCGCTTTTGTAAGAACATCTGTTGGAAGGAGTTGAAAAAGATGCACAAATTAATCGAAGATATTACTAAAGAACAGCTTCGCTCTGATCTACCATCTTTCCGTCCTGGTGATACTGTACGTGTACACGTTAACATCGTTGAGGGTACTCGTGAACGTATTCAGGTATACGAAGGTGTAGTAATCAAACGCCGTGGAGGCGGAATCAGCGAAACATTCACTGTTCGTAAAATTTCTTACGGTGTAGGTGTTGAGCGTACTTTCCCAGTACACACACCTAAAATCGCTAAATTAGAAGTAGTACGTCGCGGTAAAGTACGTCGTGCGAAACTTTACTACCTGCGTAACCTTCGCGGTAAAGCGGCTCGTATTAAAGAAATTCGATAATCAAGAACGTTTGAAAAGGAGCTTGGAGACAAGCTCCTTTTCTTCTTGTTTAATTTGTACTTAATGTATGTTCGCCGCTGATTGCCGGCCCTGAATCACCCTGTTCATAATAATGAAGGAATCAGTAAATCCCTTAGGTAAGATCGGCTTGCGAAAACATTATTAAAGAGAGCGGACTCCCCACAATTACTATGGTAAAGAGGTTGGGGCTATTGGAGTAATTCCACCTTTTTTTAATGAGAAAAAAAGGGTTTTCTAGTAGAATAGAAAAAGATAGGAAATTACATAGGGTGGTGGATGTGTTGGCGAAAGAGAAAAACGAATGGTGGGAGTGGATGAAAGCCCTGCTGATCGCGGTGGGTCTGGCGGCTATTATTAGATATTTTTTATTTGCACCGATCGTGGTTGACGGCTTATCTATGACACCAACTTTAGAAAATGGCGATCGTATGATCGTTAATAAGCTTGGCAATCCGGACCGATTCGATATCGTTGTATTTCATGCTCCAGAGCAAAAAGATTATATAAAACGTGTGATAGGCCTGCCTGGAGATAAGATAGAATATAAGAATGATACATTATACGTAAACGGAAAGGCATTTGAAGAGCCGTATTTACAAGAGTATAAAGATCAAGTGAGTGAAGGTCCTTTAACAGAAGATTTCACCTTGAAAGATATCATAGACAGAGAAACCGTACCGGAAGGCGAAATTTTTGTAATGGGTGACAACCGGCGATTCAGTAAGGACAGCCGTCATATCGGAACGGTTCCTTTTGAAGAAGTAATCGGTGATACCAAATTCATTTATTGGCCTGTTAAAGATATGGGTCTAGTGGAATAATAGTAAGAAGCTCTTTTCAAAAAAACTGTTGACTTTCGTACATACCCAGTATACTGATTGTCGCATGTCCACGTGCTCTTTTCGGAATCAAGCCTAGAACGGATATGGACATCAAACCCGAAGATACCTTGTGTATACAACAACAATGTTTGCGAAAAGAGCCTAGAAAAAAGCAGTTTGGAGGTGGTCATATGACGATACAGTGGTTTCCGGGACATATGGCTAAAGCCCGCAGGCAGGTAACAGAAAAATTAAAGCTCGTTGATATTGTCATTGAACTGGTGGATGCCCGTATTCCGGTATCCTCGAGAAATCCCATGATTGAAGAAATCATCGGACAGAAGCCCCGGCTAGTCCTGCTTAACAAAGCAGATATGGCAGATCCGGTGAAAACCGATCAGTGGATCTCTTATTTTGAAGAGCAGGGTATCACAGCACTTGCTGTCAATGCTCAGGGTGGAAAAGGGCTCCACACAATTGTTCAATCAGCAAAAGAAATCCTTAAAGAGAAATTTGACCGGATGAAATCCCGTGGAATGAGACCCCGTGCCATAAGAGCGATGATTGTGGGGATACCCAATGTTGGGAAATCTACATTAATCAATCGACTTGCAAAAAAGAATATTGCCAAGACTGGAAATACACCAGGTGTAACGAAAGCCCAGCAATGGATCAAAGTGGGCAAGGAACTTGAACTTCTTGATACCCCTGGGATCCTTTGGCCCAAATTCGAAGATGAACAAGTCGGCTATAAACTTGCTCTTACCGGAGCGATAAAAGATACCATCTTGAACCTACAGGATATCGCTTTATACGGATTGAAGTTTCTCGAGGCACATTATCCTGAACGGTTAAAGGAACGCTACAGCCTTGATGAGATTCCCGAAGAAATCCTTGCTAAATTCGATGCAGTCGGTAAGAAGCGGGGATGCTTGATGGGTGGAGGCCAAGTCGATTACGATAAGACTTCAGAAGTGATCATACGTGATATCAGGAGTGTCCAGCTTGGGCCGATGACTTTTGATATGATCGAAGAGATGGAAAGCGAAGAGGAATAATATAATGATTGAGGCACTTTAAAGAGGTAAACGCCCTTTATGGATGCCTCTTTATTTTTATGAGAATGATCCGATATATAGAAAAGGAGAACAATTCATTGGAACTGAAAAACATGACGATCAAGGAAGTCAAGTCGCTTGTAGAAAAGATGTCAAAAGATGATCCCCTTTTGGAACAATTACATAAAGACAAGAGAAAAGGTGTACAAAAAATCATAGAGAACTATAACCGGAATCAGCAAAGGCTCGAAAAAGAGAAGGAAGACTTCGCGAACCTGACTGTCTATGAAAAGAAAGTATACGGGGAAGGTTTTACACTGATTGCAGGAATAGACGAAGTCGGGAGGGGACCATTGGCAGGACCGGTCGTAGCTGCCGCGGTCATATTACCTCAAGACTTTTACCTGGCAGGCCTGAATGACAGTAAGAAGCTCTCTGAATCAAAACGAAATGCATATTTTGATGTGATCCGTGAAAAAGCTCATTCCATAGGAATCGGGATGATTGAAGCAGAAGAAATCGATTCGATAAATATTTATGAAGCGACAAAGAAAGCAATGCTCCATGCCATTGCAAATCTAGACTGCCACCCGGATTATCTGTTGATCGATGCAATGAAGCTTCAAGCTCCATATCCGCAGGAATCAATCATAAAAGGAGATTCAAAAAGTATTTCCATTGCTGCAGCTTCAATCATTGCCAAAGTGACACGTGATAAACTGATGAAAGAATATGCTGTAAAATACCCTGGATATGGATTTGATCAAAACGCCGGTTACGGGACCAAAGAGCATTTAGACGGGTTAAGAGAAAAAGGGGTAACACCGATACACAGAAGGAGTTTCGCTCCGGTAAAAGACTGTGACCTGATATGATAGGGGAGTAATAAGAGATGAATGACATTCAAGGAGCATACAATTCACAAGCCTCATCCCATTTGAAAAGCAAACCGTACTCCCTGCAGAACGGAAGGGTGCTTCATGTTACTATCCATAAGCTCATTGGAGATGGTATGGCTGAGGTATCCTCCGCAGGTCAAAAGTTCATTGCAAAGCTTGATGTGCCTTTGGAGACAGGCAGACACTATTTGGTGAGGGTAAACCAGAAGGAAGACATGTTAAGTCTCAGTCTCATTCAAAAAATTTCCGGAGAAAAAAATAGCAAAAATGTGGCGCAGGCTTTGATCAACCAGTTACATAGTCAGCCTGCCGACAAGGTACTGCTCAATGTCGTGAGAGAATTGATCGACAATAAAATCCCTGTCACCCGAGAGCTTATTCAATTTGCCTCAGAACAGATTAATAGCGGGAACCTAAAAACACGCCTTCCGGTTTTGATTGACATGCTGAAAGCTCATCTGCCTTTGTCAGAGAAGGTGCTGTTATCTTTGGAAGCAGGGAAGGGACAGGATACATTCAGCGGATTGCTAAACAGCCTTAAAGACCGTTTATCAGCATCCGGATCCGATCTTGATACGCTGAATCTCATTAAAAAGGTTCAAGACCCTCTTCACTTCCATACGACAAAGCAGTTGGGGCTAAAAGCGGTAGAAAATGCCATGAATCAGTCAGAACCCTTTTCAAAACGACTGGGGAATTTTGAACTGTTGAAGTCTTTGGGCATCCTTCCAAAAGATCTTACCTTTCAAGGGTTGACTGAAGGGTTGAAGAGTTCGTTTTCCAGTGCGCTGGCTGAAAACAATATCACAATCAAGCAACTCCTTACTTTAATGGGCAATTTAAAAGAAATAATGGTCCCTCAGGGTTCCAAAGGCTTACAGGAAATGGATCAAATCATTTTTAATTTAGCTGCTGAAGGTAGCAAAGGAGGGACTGCAAATAAAAAAAATATTGATCAAGTCGTGAAATTCATCTTTGACCATTCATCAGAAGTAAAGCAGGGGGCCTTCTCGAGAATAGGGGGGAGTTTGATCGACCTGATGGGTGAAAACAGAAAGCAGCAGCTCGAAAGGAACTACTCCACCCTCCTTTCCAAATGGGATTCCAGACTTCCGCTTTCAAATGAAGGGAAAATTTTCAACTTGTTAAGTGCTGGTATAGATGCAGAGCTGATGTCCAATCTGAGAGGCGAAGACTTGGGACTGGCCTTGAAAAAAATGATGTGCACTTTCGGCTTCAACTTAGAATCCCAGCTTCACAGCCAGCCGCAAAACACTGCTGCTTCCACAACACTGAAAGAGAAGCTGACACAGTTATTGCTTCACCACCCTATGACGGAAATAAGGGATCTTGCAGAAAAGCTTGTAATGAAAATGAACCACCCAGCTCTAATATCATGGGAGCAATCCTCCATTATGAATATCGTCCAGCAATTCCCGCTGTATTTATTCGGACGTCATTCAGACATAACGGTGCAGTGGATGGGAAAAGAAAAAGAAAAGGGGAAAATCGACAGTGATCACTGCAGAATCTTGTTTTATCTCCAATTGGACAGCCTTAAAGAAACGCTTGTGGATATGCATGTGCAAAACAGGGTCATTTCGCTATCAATCTGGAACGAACAAGAATCAGTGAATGAATATTCCCAATTATTCATTCCAGCCCTTAAAGAATCACTCCAAAGGATGAATTACCAGCTCTCTTCAGTGAAAGTGAAAAAACCGGATAATCAAAACGACTTGACACGGATGCAGGAGATGCAGAATCTCTCTTATACAGGAGTGGATTTGAAAATATGACATCACATCCAAGAAAAGAAGCAATCGCCCTTGGCTACGATCAGTCCGGGGAATCAGCACCCAGAGTTCTGGCTAAAGGAAAAGGAATCATTGCTGAAAATATCATTTCTAAAGCGAATGAACACGGGGTTGCAATTCAGGAGGATAAAAGTCTTTTATCACTGCTTGGCAAGCTCGATATCGGGGAGTCCATTCCGGAAGAGCTGTATGGGGCTGTAGCGGAAGTTTTTGCCTTTGTATACAGACTGGATAAGGAGATGGAAAAAAGTAAGCGACGATAAGTTGAAGAAGTTTGAATATAGGTAAAAATAATTTTATAAGAATAATAAATTGCAGTTGAAAAAGAGTTGTTAACCGGCTAAATATTGTGAAATAGTGTGTGGACTGTTCAGAATTTTTAAATTAATATAATATTTTTAGCATAATGGTAGACAGATAAACTGTCATTTTATACAATGAAAGCGCAGTCTATTTTTTGAAGAGTTTGATAGGAGGATGGAAAATGAATATCCATGAATATCAAGGTAAAGAAATCCTCAGAAATAACGGGGTGTCCGTACCAAATGGTAAAGTGGCTTTCACAGCTGACGAAGCTGTAGAAGCGGCGAAGACGCTGGATTCAAGCGTTTATGTAGTAAAAGCACAAATTCACGCAGGCGGCCGCGGTAAAGCGGGCGGTGTCAAGATCGCTAAGAGCATTGACGAGGTGCGTACATATGCAGAAGAGTTACTGGGGAAGACACTGGTAACGCATCAAACTGGTCCGGAAGGTAAGGAAGTAAAGCGCTTACTTATCGAAGAGGGCTGTGATATCAAGAAAGAATACTATGTTGGACTAGTATTGGATCGTGCAACTTCCCAGGTTGTCCTGATGGCTTCTGAAGAAGGCGGAACTGAAATTGAAGAAGTGGCGGAAGCGACTCCAGAAAAAATCTTTAAAGAGTACATTGATCCAGTGGTAGGCCTTACTGGATTCCAGGCACGCCGTATCGCATTCAATATCAATATCCCGAAAGAGCTTGTGAATAAAGCGGCAAAGTTCATGCTGGGACTTTACAACGTGTATATCCAAAAGGATGCTTCAATCGTTGAAATCAATCCTTTGGTTGTGACGGGTGATGGAGACGTAATGGCTTTGGATGCGAAGTTCAACTTCGATTCAAACGCATTATACCGTCAAAAGAATGTTATGGAATTACGTGACCTTGAAGAAGAAGATGCAAAAGAAATCGAAGCTTCTAAGTACGATTTAAGCTATATCTCATTAGACGGCAACATCGGCTGCATGGTCAATGGTGCTGGACTTGCAATGGCGACGATGGATATCGTCAAACATTACGGCGGAGATCCGGCTAACTTCCTTGATGTAGGGGGCGGTGCTACTGCTGAGAAAGTAACGGAAGCATTCAAGATCATCCTTTCAGATGAAAATGTGAAAGGGATCTTTGTCAATATCTTTGGCGGAATCATGAAATGTGACGTCATCGCAACAGGTGTGGTAGAAGCAGCTAAGCAAATCGGTCTTGAAGTGCCATTGGTTGTACGTCTTGAAGGTACGAATGTGGACCTTGGTAAAGAAATCCTGAATCAGTCCGGATTGAATATTATTGCAGCTGAATCAATGGCAGACGGCGCACAAAAAATCGTTGAGCAAGTAGGCTAAGAAAGGCGGGGGACAAATGAGCGTATTTATTAATAAGGATACAAAGGTTGTTGTGCAAGGGATCACTGGATCAACAGCTCTTTTCCATACAAAGCAAATGCTTGAATACGGCACACAAATCGTGGCAGGTGTTACACCTGGTAAAGGTGGAACTGAGGTTGAAGGCGTTCCTGTCTTCAATACGGTAGAAGAAGCTAAGAAAGCTACTGGAGTCAACGCTTCAGTCATTTATGTTCCAGCTCCATTTGCAGCGGATGCAATCCTGGAAGCGGTTGATGCTGAACTTGATCTAGCTATTTGTATCACAGAGCATATCCCGGTACTCGATATGGTCAAAGTGAAACGTTATATGGAAGGCAAGAAAACTCGTTTAGTAGGACCGAACTGTCCTGGAGTCATCACGCCTGAAGAATGTAAGATCGGTATCATGCCGGGTTACATTCATACGAAAGGTCATGTTGGCGTTGTATCCCGTTCCGGGACATTGACATATGAAGCAGTGCATCAGCTTTCCCAAGCTGGAATCGGTCAGTCAACTGCTGTAGGTATCGGTGGAGACCCTGTAAATGGTACGGACTTCATTGATGTACTAAAAGCGTTCAATGAAGACGAAGATACGTATGCAGTCATCATGATCGGTGAAATTGGAGGCACGGCTGAGGAAGAAGCAGCTGAATGGGTTAAAGCGAACATGACAAAACCTGTTGTCGGCTTCATCGGAGGACGCACTGCACCTCCAGGAAAACGCATGGGACATGCCGGTGCAATCATTTCAGGAGGTAAAGGAACGGCTGATGAGAAGATCCGCGTTATGAATGAATGCGGAATTCAAGTAGCCCCAACTCCTTCTGATATGGGAGAAACATTAATTAAGGTTCTAAAAGAAGAAGGAATCTTCGATAAATGTAAAACACATTAATCAATGAGATGTAAGAGGCTGGGCATATCGCTTTCAGCCTCTTTACATATGTTCCCTATTAAACTATCTACAGGAGGCTCGAATGAAGGAAATAACCCGCCTGCTTTTTCAGATGCAGCATTGCAGAGGTCTTGGGCTCAAAGGGACTAAGCTGCTATTATCCCGGTTGTCAAACCCCTCGGTGATCTATGATTTATCTCCAGCTTCGATACAGCAAATATCGCAATCCACAGCAAGAAATGCTGAAATGTTCCACAACGACCTCCATACGATACCATTCCATGTGTATGAAGAACGTTATCGCAGGAATGACATTCATTGGTTATCATTATATGATGAAGAGTACCCAGAACTTCTTAAAAACGTGTATGATCCCCCATTTATCATTTTTCTGAAAGGAAAAAAAGAGCTCATTCAGTCTCCTAGAAAGCTGGCAGTTGTCGGGTCTAGGAAAGCTACCTCTTATACTGAAGATAATCTCTGTAACATGATGCCCGGGCTGGCGGATAAGGAGATTGTTATTGTCAGCGGGCTTGCTCGAGGAGCAGATACGATGGCGCACAAAATGGCTATCCGCTGCAATGGGCATACCATTGGTGTAATAGCGGGTGGATTTCAGCATATCTATCCTCCTGAAAATATTCAGCTTGCCGAATATATGATGAAGCATCAGCTGCTCATATCTGAATATCCCCCCCAAACAAAACCTCAAAAATGGCAATTCCCTTTCAGAAACAGGATCATAAGCGGTTTATCATCTGCAATATTTGTCACAGAAGCGCAGAAACAGAGCGGTACATTTATTACGGCGGACTATGCGTTGAATGAAGGAAGGGAAATCCTTTGTATTCCAGGAGCTGTCCATCATAAACTTTCTGAAGGAACTAATATCTTGATAAAAGAAGGGGCTAAAATGGTATTATCTATAGAAGATATTTTTTCTGAGCTCCATGTATAAAGTTCCAGAAAATTATATAAAATCATGTAATAAAGCAGCTTTTTTCCCATCAAATAGAGATTTTATAGCAGTATTTTATACAAAAAGGTTGCAATTCTTTGTAAACTGTTATACATTTTGCAACAGGTATCGAAAACAATAGAAGAGAAATTAACAAGATAAATGGGGTAAAAGCTCCGCACTGAATGAAATAAATTTATACTGTATAGAATGATGTGAAACCGTTTACCACGGTTCACTTAATACAGATTGTAAAAATAAACAGTGATTATTATCCTCTTCAAGGAGGCATATTGGATGGCAGATTATTTAGTAATAGTGGAGTCGCCGGCTAAGGCGAAAACAATTGAACGTTATTTAGGAAAAAAATATAAAGTACGGGCCTCCATGGGGCACGTAAGAGATTTACCTAAAAGCCAAATGGGTGTCGATGTGGAAAAGGAATTCGAACCTAAGTATATAACAATACGCGGTAAAGGGCCTGTGTTGAAGGAGCTCAAAACGGCAGCGAAAAAAGCGAAGAAAATCTTTCTCGCAGCCGACCCCGACAGGGAAGGGGAAGCGATTGCGTGGCATCTGGCTCACAGCTTGGATATGGACACAGACTCCCAGTGCCGGGTAGTATTCAATGAAATCACAAAAGACGCGATTAAAGAGTCCTTTAAACATCCTCGTCCGATAAATATGGATCTTGTCGATGCTCAGCAGGCTCGAAGAATATTAGACAGGCTGGTCGGTTATAACATAAGCCCGCTGCTTTGGAAAAAAGTCAAAAAGGGTCTAAGTGCCGGCAGGGTGCAGTCCGTGGCGGTAAGACTGATCATTGACCGTGAAAACGAAATAAAGAATTTCAACCCTGAAGAATACTGGTCCATAGAAGCGGAATTCAAGAAGGATAAAGAAAACTTTCAAGCTTCTTTTTATGGGCTTGATGGAAAAAAAGTAGACTTAAAAACGGAAGAGGAAGTAAAAGCAGTTCTTGAAAAAGTAAAAGGTAAATCCTTTGAAGTGAACAAAGTGACGAAGAAGGAAAGAAAGCGGAACCCTGCGTCTCCTTTTACAACTTCATCTTTACAGCAGGAAGCTGCCAGGAAATTGAACTTCCGTGCTAAGAAGACGATGATGCTTGCGCAGCAATTATATGAAGGTATCGCGATAGGTAAAGAAGGCACAGTCGGTTTGATCACCTATATGAGAACCGATTCCACGCGTACTTCGGAAGTAGCTCAAAAAGAAGCGAACGAATATATCACAACAAAATATGGTGATAATTTTGTAAGACAATCGGAAAGAAAAGAAAAGAAACAGCAGAAAGCCCAGGATGCGCACGAAGCAATCCGTCCGACAAGTACCTTACGAGACCCCGGTTCGGTAAAAGAGTTCCTTTCAAGGGACCAATACCGACTTTACAAACTAGTCTGGGAACGTTTTGTGGCCAGCCAGATGGCACCTGCCATAATGGACACGATGAGTGTGGATCTAGTAAATGGTCCGGTCTATTTCAGAGCGAACGGCTCGAAAGTCAAGTTCCCAGGTTTTATGAAGGTATATGTAGAAGGGTCTGATGACCAGAAGGAAGAAAAAGACAACCTTCTCCCTGAGCTTAAGGAAAATGATATAGTAAAAAGTGAATTGATTGATCCTAAACAACACTTCACCCAACCTCCTCCAAGATATACGGAGGCGAGACTTGTTAAGACGCTTGAGGAACTGGGTATCGGCCGTCCATCTACATACGCGCCGACACTTGATACGATTCAAAGAAGAGGATATGTCTCCCTTGATAATAAAAGATTCATTCCGACCGAACTGGGAGAGATTGTCCTAGAACTGGTCAGAGAGTTCTTCCCCGAAATCATCGATGTAGAATTCACCGCCACGATGGAAAGAAGTCTTGATGATATTGAAGATGGTAAAATGAAATGGGAAAGAATCATTGATGAATTCTATCGGGATTTCGAAAAGCGTTTAGTCATAGCAGAGAATGAAATGGAAAAAATCGAAATTCGTGATGAACCGGCAGGTGAAGATTGCGAACAGTGCGGTCATCCAATGGTATTCAAGATGGGCCGCTATGGAAAGTTTATGGCATGCAGTAATTTCCCTGACTGCCGGAACACAAAGCCAATCGTTAAAGAAATTGGAGTAAAATGCCCTAAATGCGAAAAAGGGAATATAATAGAAAGAAAAAGTAAGAAGAAACGAATCTTTTACGGTTGTGATCAATATCCGGAATGTGATTTCTTATCGTGGGATAAACCGATCGAAAGAAAATGTCCGAAGTGTTCTGAATTGCTGGTAGAGAAAAAGCTTAAAAAAGGTAACCAGGTACAGTGTACGAACTGTGATTATAAAGAAGAACCGCAGAAATAAGAGTGAGAAAAAAACGATTGCTTCTTCGCTGGAGTACTTATACAATGTAACGAGGGACTGTCCCAAAAGGTGATAATTCTATTACCTGCCGGGTCAGTTCTTTTCTGTTTTTGAAATATTGTAAAACATTTTTCAATTATGTAGAATTTATACAATATTGAGCATGCTGCCAGCGCTATATAGAGTATAGTTTGTGGAATGCCAAACAAAATGACGAAATGCTTAATACTTTTTAAATAATATCCGTTGTTGTACAATGCAAAATGGATAAAATGAAGATTATAGGGTATAGTAGGAGGACTTTTATAGATGACAGTTGTAAATGTAATCGGTGCCGGGTTAGCCGGAAGCGAGGCCGCCTGGCAAATAGCAAAAAGGGGTATAAAAGTAAATCTGTATGAAATGAGACCAGTCCGTCAAACGCCTGCACATCATACAGATAAATTTGCGGAGCTGGTTTGCAGCAACTCCCTAAGAGCCAATACGTTAACGAATGCTGTGGGTGTATTAAAAGAGGAAATGAGACATTTGGATTCCATTATCATTTCAGCTGCTGATGCATGTTCGGTACCTGCAGGTGGAGCCTTGGCAGTGGACCGCCATGAATTTGCGGAACATGTTACGAAAAATGTGAAAAACCATCCAAATGTGACTGTATACAATGAAGAGGTCACTGATATCCCGGAAGGTATCACCATTATCTCTACAGGTCCTTTAACCAGTGAAAGCCTCTCAGAGAAGATTAAGAGTATGACCGGAGAAGATCACTTGTACTTTTATGATGCAGCAGCCCCAATTATTGAAAAAGATTCGATTGATATGGACAAGGTATATCTTAAGTCCCGATATGATAAGGGAGAAGCTGCATATCTTAACTGCCCAATGACCGAGGAAGAATTCAATACTTTCTATGAAGCACTTATCTCTGCGGAAACTGTTCCTTTAAAGGAATTTGAAAAGGAAGTATTCTTTGAAGGCTGTATGCCGATTGAAGTGATGGCTTCGAGAGGAAAGAAAACGATGTTGTTCGGACCTCTGAAACCTGTTGGGTTAGAAGATCCCAAGACAGGAAAACGCCCTTATGCAGTGGTGCAATTAAGGCAAGACGATGCAGCCGGTACGTTATATAATATTGTAGGATTCCAGACTCATCTGAAATGGGGCCCTCAAAAGGAAGTGCTCCGATTGATTCCGGGACTTGAGAATGCCGAAATTGTGCGTTACGGAGTCATGCACAGAAACACCTTCATAAACTCACCCAATGTATTAAAAGATACATATCAGATAAAGGGAAGAGAGAACCTGTTCTTTGCAGGACAAATGACTGGGGTGGAAGGGTATGTTGAATCTGCTGCAAGCGGACTGATTGCCGGCATCAATGCTGCAAGGCTTGCGGCAGATACAGACCCGGTAGTCTTTCCTCATGAAACTGCAATTGGAAGTATGGCAAGATATATCACGAAAGCCAACCAAAAGAATTTCCAGCCTATGAATGCCAATTTTGGTCTATTCCCGGACCTTCATGAAAAAATAAGAGGGAAAAAAGAACGAAATGAACAGCATGCTAACCGGGCATTAGAAACAATTCAGAACTTTGTGAAAAAAATGTAAAATTAATTGCATGGGCCGCAAGGTTGTGTTACTATTTAGTAGCCCTTGTGAGGTGTTAACGATATGTCAAATACACTATCAGAACAATTACATTCATTTATAGAATATTTACAAATAGAAAAGCAGTATTCCACTTATACTTTTGAACAATATCGTCATGATATCCAAGATTTCTACGTATTTATGAAAGAACAAGGCCTGCATTCATTAGAGGAAGTGGAATATTCTGATGCGAGGCTCTTCTTAACGGTTCTTCACGAAAAGAAGTTAATGAGAGCATCCATTTCCAAAAAAATCTCAAGCTTAAGAAGTTTTTACCGATTTTTAAATCGAGAAGAACAACTGGACACAAACCCATTTTCTTTTGTAAACCTTCCTAAAAAGGAACAACGGCTTCCCAAGTTCTTTTATGAGGAAGAAATACAGAATCTGCTGGATGCTTGTGATGGAGATTCTTTGGTGGATATACGAAATAAGGCGATCTTTGAGCTTCTCTACGGTACGGGGATTCGTGTAAGTGAATGTGCTGGCCTGCAGTTGAAAGATGTAGATATGGCTTTATCAACAATCCTTGTAAGAGGGAAGGGGAACAAAGAAAGGTATGTCCCTTTCGGAAGCTTTGCTCATGATGCATTGACCGCATACATAAATCAATCAAGGCCGTCGCTTATTAAAGACCAAAGTCACTCTGCCGTATTCGTCAATCATCGTGGCGGAGCCCTAACAACTCGGGGCATTCGTCTTATCCTGAATAAGATAGTTGAGAAGGCCTCATTGACAGGAAAGATAAACCCGCATAAGTTAAGACATACTTTTGCAACACATTTGTTGAATAATGGGGCAGACTTGAGGACGGTGCAAGAATTGTTGGGACATTCTGATTTGTCTGCAACCCAAGTATACACACATGTGACAAAAGATCAGTTAAGAAAAATATACCTGGCACATCATCCGCGTGCTTAATATTGGAGGTCATACAATGGATCAATTCCATGCTACCACTATTTTTGCTGTGCAACATAAAGGGGAGTGCGCCATGTCCGGAGATGGACAGGTGACATTTGGAAATGCAGTCGTTATGAAACATACTGCAAAAAAAGTACGGAAACTATTCAATGGTAAAGTACTGGCAGGCTTTGCAGGTTCGGTTGCGGATGCCTTTACATTGTCTGAGAAGTTTGAAGGGAAACTTCATGAGTTTAATGGAAACCTGCAGCGTGCAGCCGTGGAGCTTGCGAAGGAGTGGCGAAGTGATAAAGTGTTAAGAAAGCTTGAAGCAATGCTTATCGTCATGGATGAAAATCATTTGCTTCTTGTATCTGGCACAGGAGAAGTGATTGAACCTGATGATGGAATTTTAGCCATTGGTTCAGGCGGGAATTATGCTTTATCTGCCGGTCGTGCTTTAAAGCAGTATTCCGGCGAACATCTGTCAGCTAAAGAAATTGCTAAAGCTTCATTGCAAATTGCTGCTGATATTTGCGTCTACACCAATGAACAGATCATTGTAGAAGAATT
Organism: Rossellomorea sp. ABR4_012; assembly: GCF_056159545.1. Classification (NCBI taxonomy): domain Bacteria; kingdom Bacillati; phylum Bacillota; class Bacilli; order Caryophanales; family Bacillaceae; genus Rossellomorea; species Rossellomorea sp. ABR4_012. Next base: position 384,527 of record NZ_JBSWVK010000004.1, on the reverse strand, counting down.
GTAATAGCTCATTATATGATTTTCTCACACTATAGAAAAGTTAGGAGTGTGTCATTTGAAAAAAAATGCTGAGCAATTAACCCCAAGACAGATAGTTGAAAGGTTAGATCAATATATTGTCGGGCAAAAGGATGCGAAAAGAGCAGTTGCAGTGGCATTGAGAAATCGATACCGCAGAAGCCAGCTTCCTGAAGGAATGAAAGAAGAAGTGATACCTAAGAATATTTTGATGCTTGGTCCTACCGGGGTAGGGAAAACGGAAATCGCAAGAAGGATTGCGAAATTGGTACGTGCTCCGTTCGTCAAGGTGGAAGCAACAAAGTTCACAGAAGTCGGCTATGTAGGTCGTGACGTTGAATCGATGGTCCGGGATCTTGTGGAAACCTCTGTCAGACTTGTGAAAGAGGAAAAAATGGCAGGTGTACGAGAGCGTGCGGCCGAAAATGCAGAAATGCGACTTGTCGAGCTGCTGGTTCCTTCGAAGAAGAAATCGTCATCATATAAGAATCCTTTTGAAATGATCTTTGGCGGGAATGGCACTGGCCAAAGTCAGGATGAGGATGAAGAAAAACAAGAAGAGCTGTCTTTAAGAGAACAAAGAAGAAGGGCAGAGCAGCGATTACAAAACGGAGAGCTTGAAGAAGAGTTCATTACCATTGAAGTGGAAGAACAGCAAGCATCGATGTTTGATATGCTTCAAGGTTCCGGGATGGAACAAATGGGCATGAACATGCAGGATGCACTTAGTAACTTCATGCCGAAGAAAAAGAAAAAGAGAAAGCTGAAAGTAAAGGAAGCACGAACATTACTCATAAATGAAGAAGCACAGAAGCTGATCGATATGGATGAAGTAACACAGGATGCCATCGTCAGGGCTGAACAGTCCGGGATCATCTTCATTGATGAGATTGATAAGATTGCAAGTAAAGGCTCTGGTCAATCATCAGCAGATGTATCCAGGGAAGGTGTTCAGCGCGATATTTTACCGATCGTGGAAGGATCGACCATTGTGACGAAATATGGATCGGTCAAAACCGATTATATGTTGTTCATCGGGGCAGGAGCATTCCATATGTCTAAGCCGTCTGATTTGATACCGGAATTACAAGGCCGCTTCCCGATCAGGGTGGAGCTTCAAAAGCTTTCGACAGAGGATTTTGTCCGTATCTTAATTGAACCTGATAATGCGATCGTTAAGCAATATATAGCATTAATGGATACAGAGGGTATACAAATTGAATTTTCTGACGATGCTATTCGTAGGCTGGCAGAAATTGCATATGACGTTAACCAGAATACCGATAACATTGGGGCTCGCAGACTTCATACGATTATGGAGAAGCTGCTTGAAGACTTATCTTTTGAAGCACCTGAGATTACGTTGGAAACCATTAAAATAACTCCGCAGTATGTCGATGATAAATTAGGGGCCATTTCAAAAGACAAGGATTTAAGCCAATTCATCCTATAAGTTTTTTCTATAGCTCATTTGGGTATAGAAGAAAAGATTAGTGAATTTGATAAAATAAAAAATAAAATATTAGATGCAATTTAGTTGTACTAGGAGGAAATGAAAATGAATTTATTAGGTAAAACAAGAACGATTAACGCCATGCTCCAAAAGGCGGCCGGCAAACCGGTAAACTTTAAAGAAATGTCTGAGACTCTCAGCAGTGTAATTGAAGCAAATGTATTTGTAGTAAGCCGCCGAGGAAAACTGCTAGGATTTGCGATTAACCAGCAAATCGAGAATGAAAGAATGAAACAAATGCTTGAAGATCGTCAGTTCCCTGAAGAATATACGCAAAATCTGTTCAATATCCAGGAAACATCTCCAAATCTGGATGTTGAAAGTGAATATACAGCATTCCCAGTTGAAAACAGAGAGTTATTCAAGAACGGTTTAACGACAATCGTGCCGATCATCGGCGGTGGTGAGCGCCTTGGTACTTTAATCCTTGCACGTCTGCAAGCAAGCTTTGAAGATGATGATCTGATTCTGGCTGAATACGGTGCTACAGTAGTAGGTATGGAGATCTTACGTGAAAAAGCAGAAGAAATCGAAGTGGAAGCCAGAAGTAAGGCAGTGGTACAAATGGCGATCAGTTCCCTGTCATACAGTGAACTAGAAGCGATTGAACACATCTTCGAAGAATTGAATGGAAACGAAGGTTTGTTAGTAGCTTCTAAAATCGCTGACAGAGTGGGTATCACCCGTTCCGTCATCGTGAACGCTCTTCGTAAATTGGAGAGTGCAGGAGTAATTGAATCCCGTTCACTTGGAATGAAAGGAACATACATCAAAGTACTAAACAATAAATTCCTGCTTGAACTTGAAAAACTTCGCACAAATTAATAATTCTTTATATAAATCCGTTATTTCTTTTAAGAAATAACGGATTTTTTTGTACAAACAAAAATCCGCTGAGAAGGTAGTATATTTAGACAATAACTGGTCGGTAAATAAGTCAAAAGGACTATTAATAGACATAAGCTGGGTCTTGTCTTCTATTATATGGATAGTAAAATTAAGTTGTTACATTATTGTTACGACTTTTTTCGACAATATTACAAAATCAGAGGATAATTGGTTAAAACCGTTAGTGAATACAAATAAAAGAAAATAATTGTTTGAAATGATTTCCTATCTATTAATTAAATTGGAAATATATACAGCTAGTGGAAATTACACGACGTTGATAAAATTAACTGTGTAAAACTTTGTAATGATATAAAAATATAAATGAAATACTACGGTAAATATTTTAAAATAAATTTCCAAAAACAGGGCTTGATATAGGTTTAAAGTCATGAATTCTCCATTTTTCGACGTTTTTCTTTAAAAAATACTGAATATTCATAGACACTATTCGACCTAAACATTACAATAAGGACGGATAGAAGTTATATTTGTAAAAAAACCCGTATCTTGCTAAATAAATGGATAGAGGTGTTTTATGTGAAATTATTTTCCAGCACTTTTACGAATTTAGAAAGAGGCCTGGATTATGCCTCTTTAAATCAGAAAGTGATCTCTCAAAACATTGCCAATGTAGATACCCCAAACTATAGAGCGAAAGAAGTAGAATTTAAGAAAGTCTTACAACATACGATGAATCAATTAGATGCGAAAAGAACCGATTCCAGGCATTTTACATTTCAGTCATCTAATCAGCATCCAGCTATAGAAACAAAAAGCGCGTTTCAATATAACCATAACGGGAATGGTGTTGATTTAGATAGCGAAATGTCTGAAATGGCATCGAACCAAATCTATTTCAATGCATTGACAGACCGGATTAATGGGAAATTTAACTCGTTGCAGTCAGTAGTCAGAGGAGGGAAATAGCATTGTCAATCTTCAATAGTATGAACACTACCTCTTCAGCTTTGACAGCTCAAAGGTTACGGATGGATATCATTTCTTCCAATATGGCCAATGTAGATACCACAAGAGCGAAAGTGAATGAAAACGGAGAATGGGAGCCATATAGAAGAAAATCGATCGTGATGGAACCAAAGGAAGCAGGTTTTTCTTCGTTCCTGAATGCAGCGATGAATAATAGAGAAAATCATGCAGTAGGGCAGGGAGTCAAAGTCTCGAAAATACAGGAAGATGAAAAGACTCCTTTTAAAATGGTTTATGACCCCGAACACCCTGATGCCAATGATGAGGGGTATGTACAACTGCCTAACGTCGATCCCCTGCGTGAAATGGTCGACCTTATATCGGCGACACGTTCTTATGAAGCAAACGTCACCGTTTTCAACGCAAATAAATCGATTTTAATGAAATCATTAGAAATAGGTAAATAAGGAGGCACATACTTATGAGCATTCACAATATAAGTTCGGTGAATCCCGGAGTTTTAAGTCCGTCATTTTCAAAAAAACAAGTTTCACCTTCAGATGCTACAGAAAACTTCGGTCAATTGCTTAAGAAGACAATCGAAGAAGTAAACCAAACACAGATAAATTCTGACCGAATGACAGAAAAAATGGTACGGGGTGAAAACGTTGACCTTCACCAAGTGATGATTGCCTCGCAGAAAGCAAGCATCACTCTTCAAACAACCATGGAAGTGCGCAATAAGGTTGTCGAAGCGTATCAGGAAATAATGAGAATGCCAATGTAATGGATACATGCAGTCGAGTACCGGAGGATTGTAATGAATGAATCGTTTAAGAACTATACAGAACAGATAAAGACGTATTGGACAAGCCGAACAAAAAAACAAAAAATCAGCATGGTAGCAATCTTGCTTTCTTTCATTATTCTTATAAGTATTGCAGTCTTTCTTACAACAAGAACCCCGATGGCACCGCTTTATAAAAATCTGTCTCCTTCAGAAACAGGCACCATAAAGGAAAATCTGGATGGGAGGGGAATTCCTTCTCAAATTACTGAAGGCGGGACCGCCATTTTGGTTCCAACTGAACAGGTAGACACGTTAAAAGTAGAGTTGGCAGCTGAAGGAATCCCGAACTCCGGAAGCATCGATTACTCTTTCTTCAGTAAAAATGCCGGTTTTGGAATGACAGATAATGAGTTCAATGTAATGAAGCTTGATGCTATGCAGACAGAGCTAGTAGATCTGATAAAAGGAATTGATGGTGTTAAAGATGCGAAGGTCATGATCAATCTGCCTGAAGAGCAGGTTTTTCTGAATGATGATGTTCAGAAAGCAACTGCATCGATCGTCCTGAACACAAACCCTGGTTTTAATATGGACCAGCGGCAAATCAAATCGCTTTATCATTTAGTATCTAAAAGCGTTCCAAGCCTTCCTACAGAGAATATCGTCATCATGAACCAATTTTTTGAGTACTTTGACTTGGAATCTCAAAATAATTCCATGGGGAGCGGAAATATCACACAGCAAATGGATGTAAAGAAAGAAATTGAGCGTGATATTCAACGCCAGGTTCAAAATATGCTAGGGACATTGATCGGTTTCAATAAAGTGGTCGTTTCGGTATCGACTGATATTGACTTTACCCAGGCAAACCATGAAAAAAACCTGGTGACCCCTGTTGACGAAGAAAATATGGAAGGGATTGCAGTTAGTGCACAGCGGATTACAGAAACGTTTTCCGGTGAAGGTGCCGGTCCTGGCGGGGTACCATCAGGGGGAGATACTGATGATACTCTTGATTCGTATCAAGAAGGAACAGAATCGGGCGGAGATTATGAAAGAATTGAAGAAACCATCAATAATGAAGTGAATCGAATAAGATCCGAGATCGTGGAGAGCCCTTATAAAATTCGTGATTTAGGAATCCAGGTTATGGTTGAACCTCCGAATCCTGAAGATGAGAATTCACTTCCTCAAAATCGCATCGATGATATACAGCAAATATTATCCACTATCGTGAGAACTTCCATTGATAAAGAAGCTGCACCTGAGCTGACAGATGAAGCAGTAGAAGATAAAGTGGTCGTCTCCGTTCAGGAATTCAACGGTAAGATGGAATTTGAAGAAGGCTCTAAGCAGGCGTTGCCTTGGTGGGTTTACGTGGTCGGCGGTATTTTGCTAGTTATCATTCTATTACTTGTATTCTTCCTTCTGAGAGCTCGTAAAAAGAAAGAGGAAGAAGAATTGTTCTATGAAGAGGCACGTATTCCTGAAGAAATACCTGATATCGAACCAAAAGAAGAGACAGAGGGATCAATCAGACGCAAGCAGCTTGAAAGAATGGCTAAAGAAAAACCGGAAGAGTTCGCTAAATTACTTCGAACTTGGTTAGCGGAAGATTAGGAGGGTGAGCACATGGTTAGAAGAGAGAAAGAATTATCAGGCAAACAGAAAGCGGCCATCCTCTTGATCTCACTTGGTCCCGATGTGTCCGCATCAGTCTATAAACATTTATCGGAAGAAGAAATCGAGAAGCTGACTTTGGAGATATCAGGAGTAAGAAAGGTAGAGACTGAAGCTAAAGAAGATATTTTAGAAGAATTTCATAATATCGCAATTGCTCAGGACTATATATCTCAAGGCGGGATCGGCTATGCGAAAACAGTGTTAGAGAAGGCACTTGGATCAGACCAGGCGGCAGCAATAATCAATCGTTTGACATCATCGTTACAGGTAAAGCCTTTCGACTTTGCTCGAAAAGCGGATGCAGCACAAATCCTGAACTTCATTCAGAATGAGCACCCGCAAACGATTGCTCTCATTCTATCTTATTTGGATCCCCAGCAGTCGGGGCAGATCCTTTCTGAGCTTCCTCAAGAAGTTCAGGCAGATATTGCAAGGAGAATTGCCATCATGGATGGTACATCACCGGAAGTAATCAGTGAAGTTGAAGCGATCCTTGAAAGAAAGCTATCAGCGACTGTTACACAGGATTATACTCAAACCGGCGGGGTAGAGGCGGTAGTCGAAGTCCTGAATGGAGTAGACCGATCTACAGAGAAAACCATTCTCGATGCGCTTGAGATACAGGATCCTGAATTGGCTGAAGAAATTAAGAAAAGAATGTTTGTATTTGAAGATATCGTTACCCTCGATGGCCGTTCCATTCAACGTGTCATCAGGGATTGTGACAATGAGGATCTCCTTCTATCACTTAAAGTTTCCAGTGATGAAGTGAAGGAAATCGTATTTAAGAATATGTCTAACCGTATGGTGGAAACGTTGAAAGAAGAGATGGAGTTTATGGGTCCTGTCAGACTTCGTGATGTTGAGGAAGCACAGTCAAGGATTGTAGCAATCATCAGGAGATTAGAAGAAGCCGGGGAGATCATCATTGCCCGTGGTGGAGGGGACGATATCATTGTCTAGGATCATCAAATCTTCTGTGGCTCATACTCGGGAGAAGAAAGAAAAGGTCATAGCGCTCAAAGAAATCCGTTCTTCAAAGACAAAGTTTTCTCATGAAAATGATAAAAAGAATCAGCAGCTTCAAAATAGAGAATTGGAGAAATTGATTTCAGAAGCACAAGGTAAAGCGGACAAGATGCTTGAAGAGGCTTTTGAGGAGCAAAAGCGTATCCGTATCCAAATTCAACAGGAAAAAGAAAACTGGGTGAAAGAACGCGAGCAGTACATTCAAGAAGCCTATAATGTCGGTTTTCAGCAAGGTGAAGAAGAAGGCATGAAAAAGGGGTACCAGGATTACACCCAACGTCTCAAGGAAGCAGAAAATATTGTCGAAGCCAATAAACAACAATATTATGTGTATTTGGAAAATGCCGAAAAAGTGATCGTTTCCCTTGCTATTGCAAGTGCAGAAAAAATCATCGGACAAAAGATAGATGAGGATCCGGAGACATTTATCTCAATTATCAAACGGGGATTGAATCAAGTAAGGGAATTACCTGAAGTGCAAATTCATTGCCATCCTTCGAGATACACCCTTCTAATGGAGAATAAAGAGGAATTAGAAGTGATATTTCCAGCAAATGTACAATGTTTTATTTATGCGAACGATGAGTTGAACCCGGAGCAAAGCTACATAGAAACAAACCAAGGGAGAATTATCGTCAGTATCGATTCCCAGCTAAAAGAATTAAAACACAGACTGCTGGAAATTCTGCAGGAGGATGCGACATGAAAGCAAGAGACCTACTACCGCATATAACTCAGATCCCTACGTTTAAAAAATATGGGAAAGTTAAACGGGCAGTCGGACTGATGATTGAGTCTCAAGGTCCTGAAAGCTCTGTCGGCGAGGTTTGCCATATTCATATTTTCAGCCGCGGGGTTCCGAAAATCATCCCGGCTGAAGTGGTGGGTTTTAATGGTCAACTGGTCATCCTTATGCCCTACTCAAATATGCAGGATATTTCACCGGGGAGTCTTGTCGAAGCTACTTCAAAACCGCTTGAAATTAAGATTGGTCCGGCCTTGATCGGAAAAGTCGTGGATTCATTGGGAAATCCAATGGACGGCAGTATGCTGCCTGGTGGAATGACTGCCGCTTATACCGACCAAGAACCGCCAAACCCTCTCTCTAGGCCTCCGATAAATGAACCCATGGAAGTGGGAGTGAAAGCGATCGACAGTATGTTGACCGTAGGTAAAGGCCAGCGGGTGGGGATTTTCGCGGGAAGCGGAGTAGGAAAAAGCACTTTGCTTGGTATGATAGCCCGTAATACAAAAGCTGATTTGAATGTCATTGCTTTAATAGGGGAACGCGGCAGGGAAGTCAGGGAGTTCATAGAGAGGGACTTAGGGGAAGATGGATTGAAAAGGACGATTGTCGTTGCGGCTACATCGGATCAGCCGGCCCTCATGAGAATAAAGGGTGCTTTTACAGCAACTGCCATAGCGGAATATTTTCGCGATAAAGGCTTGAATGTGATGTTGATGATGGATTCCGCAACCCGCGTAGCAATGGCTCAGCGGGAAATCGGCCTGGCTGTCGGCGAACCGCCGACGACAAAAGGATATACTCCTTCCGTGTTTACGATTCTTCCAAAGCTGCTTGAAAGAACGGGAACCAACTTAAAAGGCAGCATCACTGCATTTTATACTGTGCTGGTGGATGGTGATGATCTTAATGAACCGATATCCGATACAGTCAGGGGAATATTGGACGGTCATATTGTATTGGATCGACAAATAGCCAACAGGGGACAATACCCGGCAATCAATGTATTAAAAAGCGTCAGCCGCCTTATGAATCATCTTGCTTCTGTACAGCATTTGCAAGCATCAGTGAAGATCAGGGAATTGCTCAGTACCTACCTCAACTCAGAAGACCTCATTCAAATCGGAGCATATAAGAAAGGATCTTCCAGAGAAATAGATGAAGCGATACACTTCTATCCGAAAATTATTTCTTTCCTCAAACAAGGCACGTATGAACAAATTACACAGGCAGACAGCATAAACCAGCTGATACAGCTGGCAGAAAAAGGTGATGGGGGACAATGAGTTATCAATATCGGTTTGAACGGATCTTAACCCTCAAGGAAAAAGAGAAAGATGAAGTAAATGAGCAATACAAAGGTGCCATTTCAAAGTTTGAAAAAGTAGCAGAAAAGCTTTATGAATTTCTTAAAAAGAAAGAAGAGTTGGAACTCCACCAGGCCGATAAACTTCAATTTGGTCTATCTGTACAAGACATTCGTCATCATCAACAATTCATAACAAATTTGGAAAAGACCATTTCTTATTACCAGGACCTTGTGATTCAAGCGCGCAACCGTATGAATTGGTATGAAGAAAAGCTGGTCGAAATGAATGTAGAAGTAAAGAAATATGAAAAGATTAAAGAAAAAGATTTGAGTCTTTTTTTGCGAAGGTTGAAAGAAAATGAGAATAAACAGTTGGATGAAGTGTCCGTTGTTCAATATATGAATCGGGGAATTAGGTGATAGAATGCCAAAAGTGATCGAAGAAGAGAAAGAAACCAAGTCAAATAGTCGCTTTCAATGGATTGTTTTTGTTGTATTCATTCCTCTCTTATTTGCCATTACCATCGCTTTGGTTGTCATGACGGTGGCAGGAATAAATGTATTTGAAAAAGCACAGTCCGTTCCTTTCGTATCAAAAATACTCCCATCTGAAATTGAGCAAGATCAGGAGCAGCTTAAGAGCCGGATCGTCTCATTGCAAGCATCCATTGAAGACAAAGAGGCAAAAATCTCCCAGCTTCAAAGTGAGATCGGCGGCAAAGAAAATGAAAATGAGAAGCTCCAGGCAACCATTGAACAGCAAAAGCTAGAGCTGGAAGAACTAAGACAGATTGGTGAAGAAAATAAGCGGGCATTTAAAGAAGTCGTAAGTACATTTGAATCAATGTCTGCCAAAAGCGCGGCACCGGTGCTTTTGAAAATGGAGGATCAAGAGGCAATAAAAATCCTTTCCAGTATCAAACCCGATGATCTGGCTGACATATTGGAGAAAATGCCGCCTGAGGATGCTGCAAGATATACGGGGTTATTGTCTGCGGATGAAAGCTAGATAATTAACCGCTTTAGAGGAGGTGAAACAGTGGATATAGGCATAATGAAATCTGTACAGCATAAAGGGACAGCCGTACAGGGATTGAATTCTTTGAAATCTAAGCCTGTGAATGAATCATTTTCTCATCATTTGCTTGGAAGTTTGAATGGCACAAGCCCCCAAAATGCTTTGACAGATCATGAAGTTTCCGCAGATTTATCTGTGATAAGTCAATTGCTTGGTACAGAAGGATTGGAAGGGATGGGGCTATCCGAAGAACAATTAATGACCTTGGAACAGATGGGTGAATTGGATATTGGGATAATCGCAGACATTTTGGGATTCGACCTTACTGAAATCAACAAGCTGCATTCAGAGCTTCAAGATGTGATATCTTCCCTTAATGAGGAAGAGGTTGATGGAGAGATTTCCTTGGAATCTCTGGCAGCAGTTTTACACCTTGTTCAGTTGTCTTTTAGTACGAATCAATCAAAGAATCTTCAAGGGGTGGAGCAGCTCGTTAAGCTGTCTAAAGTAATTGAATTACTTGCCAATCAAAAAGAACTTCCTATCCCAGATGTTCAAAAAGCATTTGAAATCAAGGATCTGTTGAAACAGCTTCATCACAAAGTAGATACTGCGATGACTGGTTATACGGATCGGCCGAAGAGCTGGAATGAAGTCATGAAGGGTGCATATAACCGTCATATGCCAACCGAGATGATTAGGGAAGGGGTGCAAACGGACCAGAACAAGAACGTGCAGGCAGTATCAGGAAATAATATTCATATTGTACTTCCCAGAACAGAACAATTTACGATGACTTTGTCACAGGCAAAGGGACAGATACAATATGAACAATTTGTAAAAGATCTCCAAACCATATTAAGCAGGTCGCACATGCAGAACCAGCCAAATATGAGTAAGCTTTTGATTAAGTTATATCCGGAACAATTGGGTTCATTGCGTATCGAGCTGCTTCAGCAAAATGGGATCATGACAGCAAAGATCCTGGCTACGACAGCAAATGTGAAAGATTTACTAGATTCGCAGCTTCAAGGATTAAAGCAGGCATTTACTTCACAAAATTTACAGGTTGAGAAGATTGAAATCTCACAGGCACTCACAGATCCGGAAAGACAATCCAAAGGTCAATCGCAGCAGCAGCCTAATGGTCAATCAAAACAAAGCCATCAGGAAACCTCGAATAATGATGAGGAACAGGATGCAGCATCTTTTAAAGAATATCTAGTAAACAGCGAAGTATAGGTGATGATATGACAAAGATAGATCCAAATTTACTTTATTCAACCTTGCAGACGAACAAGCGTGAAGGTGGAAATGATATTTTAGGTAAAGACGATTTCCTGAAAATCCTGATGACCCAGCTTCAGAATCAGGACCCGATGAACCCCATGCAGGATAAGGACTTTATTGCTCAAATGGCTACCTTTTCATCATTGGAGCAGATGACGAACCTGACAAAGACAATGGAGAAGTTTGTAGAGAATCAAAATCAATCCCAATTGATTGCTTACAATCAATTCGTCGGTAAACAGGTGACCTGGCATAAGGTAACAGAATCGGATTCAAATGAAGCGCCGGAAATTTCAGAAGGGCAAGGGATTGTCAAAGGGATCCGTTTTAAAGCGGATAACGTTGAATTTGTCATGGAAGATGGCACCATTCTCACACCGGGCAATATCTCACAAGTGAATGATGGGACAGCTTCAGAAGTTTCCCTGGTCAATGCATCGATGTTAATAGGGAAGAAAGTGACTTGGGAAGGGGAAGAAGGTGAATTCAGCGGTATTGTGAAGTCCGTGTCATCAAAGGATTCCCGAATTTGGATCCATACTGATACAGGTGAGAAAGTCCTAAGCGATAATCTGTTAAAAATCGAATCTTAACAAGGAGTGGTTGTATGGATAAAGCCTTCTTGCATCGAGTTCCATCGCAGCCTCTGACGCCAGGCTTCAAGCCGAAAGCAGTTGATTCAATTACTGATAGGGGTCGCTCATTTGCAAACGAGTTGAATAAGGCAATAACCCGTTCAACTGAAATGCAGATTAGTAAGCATGCGAGGGCAAGGATGGAACAGAGAGGAATTTCAATTTCCCCACAGATTTGGGAAGAAATAGGAAAAAAAGTAAACGAAGCAAAATCCAAGGGAGTTCAGGAATCACTCGTTCTCCTGAAAGACGCTGCATTAATCGTCAGTGCAAAAAATCAGACAGTCATAACGGCACTGGACAGGCAGGAAGCAAATTCGCAGATTTTCACAAATATCAACGGTACGATATTAATTGATTCATAGGCTGGACCTTTAAAGGAAGCCTAAAAGCTGTGGAATGATAGAAGCAGCTAACACGAAAGGGGAAAAATTCATGCTACGTTCAATGTATTCAGGTATCAGCGGAATGAAGAACTTTCAAACAAAACTAGACGTCATTGGGAATAATATTGCAAATGTCAATACTTATGGTTATAAGAAAGGCCGTGTAACGTTTCAGGATCTTATGAACCAAACAGTTTCAGGAGCAAGCAGGGCAACTGAGAACCGTGGTGGTCAAAATGCGATGCAAGTAGGATTAGGTTCTACACTTTCATCCATTGATAGTATTCAGACACAGGGAAGTCTACAAACCACTGGAAGATCACTGGATGTTGCGGTCTCAGGTGATGGGTTCTTCATGGTCAGACAGGGTAATAATGAACTTTACACAAGAGCCGGAAACTTCTATTTAGATTCAAACGGAAGTCTTGTGACTGGCGGGGGCGCACTTGTGCAGGGTTATCCTGTTGATGCAGATGGTGTTGTCAATCGCTCAGGAGTAACGGATATCAAAATAGATACCGATACGACAATGGCACCGCAAGCGACAACCAAGGCAGCATACAATGGGAATTTAAAAGCCACTGCTGAAGCAGGTACCGAAGTAAATATTGAAACAAAAGTAAAGGATTCTCAAGGAAACGATATCAGTTTGAAAATTACCCTGACCAAAAGTACTGGTAATAACGCATGGACAGCAGGTATAACCAGCTTGACCGATGGAATAACAGTCGCTGGCGGCGCAAACCTATCGTTCAATTTTGATACAGATGGTAAATTGACCACTGCTATGCCGCATGCATTGAATCTGACTAACACGAATGGGGCAAACGACTTGGAAATCGAAATGGACTTCACAAACATCACCCAATTCGACAGCTCTTCATCCGCGAATACAGATACTGTGAACGGTAACTCGGAAGGATACCTTGAGAGCTTCAATATAGGTTCTTCAGGGGAAGTGAACGGGGTATTTTCAAATGGTGAAGTGAGAGTTTTAAGCCAGCTTGCTTTAGCAACATTCTCCAATCCAGGCGGACTGACGAAAGCAGGTAATAATTTATTCCAGGCATCCAATAACTCAGGGCTCCCTAACATGGGGTTAGCCGGAGAAGGAAGAGGCTCACTGCAATCAGGTTCACTCGAAATGTCCAATGTCGATCTATCTGAAGAATTCACAGAAATGATCACAGCTCAGCGCGGATTCCAGGCAAACACAAGAATCATCACTACCTCAGATGAAATTTTACAGGAATTGGTTAATTTAAAGCGATAATTCGTTACTAAGGGAGGTAAGGGGCTGACTCATAGCATGAAGCTGTTTCAGCTTCAGGAATGAGTCAGTTCTACATAATATGATTACGTTAACTAGATTGAACGGTAAATCCTTTACCCTTAACGCTTTTTACATAGAGACGGTTGAGGCGTTTCCGGATACGACGATCCAATTAACCAATGGGCGAAGATATGTAGTGAAAGAATCGGTAGACGAAGTGACTGTGAAGACTCTTGGTTTTTTCCGTAAAGTAAACCTGCTTGATCCTGCGTTCAAAGGGGGTGGTTCAGAATGAAAAACAAATTCTTAACCATCATGATGATCTTACTGGTAACGATCACTCTGGTAGGAGTGATCGCACTGGTTGTCATTTTGAAATTTTCAGATGAGGAAGAAGCGAAGGAGCCTTCCATTGAAGAGGTTATTGAAGCCTCTGTCGATATACCGGAAATCACAACCAATCTATTAAGCAATGATTTTATACGTATATCTTTCAAGATTCAAACGGAAAACAAGAAAGCAAAAGAAGAGTTAGAGAAAAGAGATTTCCAAGTCAAAAACATCATCATAGAAGAACTTTCTGAAATGAAAGCAGACGACCTGCAGGGGAAAAAGGGCAAAGAACTGATTGAAGACAAGGTCAAGGAAAAGGTGAACTCCCTGATGCAAGAAGGCATGGTAGAAAAAGTGTACATCACCTCTATGATGATTCAGTGAAGATCGTAATATGCAAGGGCCGGGGGTGAAGAAATGGCAGATGTTTTATCGCAAAGTGAAATCGATGCCCTGTTATCGGCATTGAACACAGGTGAGATGAGCGCGGATGATTTTAAAAAAGAAGAAGAAGAGAGAAAAGTAAAAGTATATGATTTTAAGCGGGCCTTACGATTTTCTAAAGATCAAATTAGAAGCTTGACCCGCATACATGAGAATTTTGCAAGGATCCTTACGACGTATTTTTCAGCGCAGCTTCGAACATATGTACAAATTAATGTTGCTTCTGCTGACCAGATACCTTATGAAGAGTTTATTCGTTCAGTTCCAAAGATGACGATTCTCAATGTATATGAGCTTCCTCCTCTGGATGGGAGGATCCTTATGGAAATCAATCCGAACATCGCTTATTCAATGATGGACCGAGTGATGGGAGGAAAGGGTGTCAGTGTAAATAAAGTTGAGAATCTGACAGAGATTGAAACCACCATCATGTCCCAGTTGTTTGAGCGTGCTTTTGAAAACTTAAGCGAAGCATGGAGCACTGTAGTGGATGTTGATCCGGTACTTGCGGAGTTTGAAGTCAACCCTCAATTCCTTCAGATGGTGTCACCAAATGAAACAGTGGTAGTCATTTCATTAAATACGACGATAGGCGAAACAAGTGGAATGATCAATATTTGCATCCCGCATGTTGTATTGGAACCTATACTTCCTAAGCTGTCTGGAAGCTACTGGATGGAATCGAAGAAAAAAGATATCAAGCCTGAAGAAGCGGCAAACCTCGAGAAAAGAATAAAGAAAGCTTACGTGCCTGTGGTCGCTGAGCTCGGAAACTCTGAAATCTCGATCGAAGATTTCCTGATGCTCGATGAAGGGGATGTCATTCAATTGAATACAAGAATCGATGACCCGCTAGCCATAAAAGTCGGCGAGATTCCAAAATTCACTGCCCAGCCTGGCAAATCCAACAACAGACTGGCGATACAAATTTTAGAATCATTGAAAGGGGGAGACGACGATGATGAGTGATGATATGTTATCACAGGATGAAATCGATGCGCTTCTCAGAGGTTCTGCAGAACCTGAAGAGCAAGATGCCGGCGAGATGAACATAGAAGATTATATCAATTCAATGGAACAAGATGCTTTAGGGGAGATTGGGAACATCTCTTTTGGAAGTTCTGCAACAGCTCTATCAACTTTGCTTAATCAAAAAGTTGAAATTACAACCCCTAAAGTTTCCATTGTGAATAAAAATTCCTTAGAGGAAGAATTTCCTCATCCATACGTTGCAATAGAAGTTCAATATACTGAAGGTTTTTCAGGTGCAAACCTGTTAGTGATCAAACAATCGGATGCTTCGATCATAGCTGATTTAATGCTGGGTGGAGACGGGATGAATCCGTCCGGGGAACTCGGGGAAATCCAGTTAAGCGCAGTTCAAGAAGCAATGAATCAAATGATGGGATCGGCGGCCACATCAATGTCGACGGTTTTCAGTAAAAAAGTTGACATTTCTCCTCCATCTGTGGATCTGATGTATATCCCTCAAGGGGAAGGACAGGAAAACATCCCGGATCAGGACTTGCTTGTTAAGGTATCCTTTTCACTGAAGATCGGAAATCTCATCGATTCAAGTATTATGCAGCTGCTTCCATTGAGTTTTGCCAAAAGTCTCGTAGATGAGCTGATGAATGGAGGAAGCGAAGAAATAGCAGAAGAGACAAACCTTCCTTCAGAGTCTCCTGAGGTGAATCATGAATCCCATTTGCAGCCTCGCGGTGGTCAAATTCAAGACGACATGTCCAAAGAATTTGCAGGTGCGGGTCCTGCTTCAGCACAGTTTAGCCAGCAGCATGCTGCGCCTCAGCATTTCGGAGGGCAAAGTTATTCCAGCCAGCAGCCTGTTAATGTGCAGCCGGCGACGTTTTCAAATTTTGAACCATCCGGATTGGGACAGCAGGAAACAAAAAACCTGGATATGCTTCTCGACATCCCTTTACAGGTAACGGTTGAGCTTGGAAGAACAAATCGTTCAGTGAAGGATATTCTAGAGATGTCTTCCGGCTCGATCATCGAGCTCGATAAGTTAGCCGGGGAACCTGTCGATATTTTAGTGAATAGCCGGTTGATTGCAAAAGGGGAAGTCGTGGTAATTGATGAGAATTTCGGTGTTCGTATCACCGATATCGTCAGTCCGAGTGATCGGTTGAATAAACTTAGATAATGGCTGTTTTACTTCTAAGAATGTAAAAAAGCTAAGATAAATAATTTAAAAGATGGAGGATGACGGCGATGGCGAATAAAATTTTGATAGTTGATGACGCTGCATTTATGCGAATGATGATTAAAGATATTTTGACAAAAAACGGATTTGAAGTAGTGGGTGAGGCTGCAGATGGAGCCCAGGCTGTAGAAAAGTACAAAGAAGTACAGCCGGACTTGGTCACAATGGATATCACAATGCCTGAAAAAGACGGTATCGCAGCGTTGAAGGATATTAAAGCCATGGACCCCGGTGCGAAAAT
The DNA here is from genome assembly GCF_056159545.1 of Rossellomorea sp. ABR4_012. Lineage (NCBI taxonomy): Bacteria > Bacillati > Bacillota > Bacilli > Caryophanales > Bacillaceae > Rossellomorea > Rossellomorea sp. ABR4_012. Next base: position 367,775 of record NZ_JBSWVK010000004.1, on the reverse strand, counting down.
CATCATGTGTTCTGCAATGGGTCAGCAGGCAATGGTAATCGATGCAATTCAAGCAGGAGCTAAGGACTTCATCGTTAAGCCATTTCAGGCGGACCGGGTAATTGAAGCGATCCAAAAGGCTTTAAGCTAACAGTTTTTAAGAAGGTGTATTGATTGAAAAAGCTTCAACTAGTAGTGACTCTAATATGTATCTTAATAATGGCAAGTACCGGAGGGACAACGGCACTTGCCGGAATGAAGTCTGTAAATGATTGGTACGAAGAACCTAAAGGGGAGAGTGAACAAAACCAAGATGCTCCTGTCTCGAAAGAATTAGGCCCTGCAGAGACGCAAACCCCGACGGTCAGTTTTTTTGATTACGTAAAAATGATCTTTGCCTTGATTTTTGTTGTAGCCCTAATTTACTTCCTGTTGAAATTCATCAATCAAAAAGGAAGATCATTTCAGCAGACAAAAATGATCAACCATTTAGGCGGTGCACCCCTTGGGGGCAACCGCTCTGTGCAGATTGTGAAAGTGGGGAATCAGGTGCTGGTATTAGGAGTAGGTGAAGACATTCAGCTTTTAAAAGAGGTACAGGACGAAAAAGAGAAAGAAGAGATTCTGGCTTTCTATCATACTGGGACTGAACAGCTGAAAGACTCAAAAGCAGTGGTTTCTAATCTGCTGAGGAAAGTAAAGGGCAGTCAATCAGATCCTTCTCCAAGCTCTTTCCAATCCCATCTGAAAACACAGCTGGAGGAAATGAGCAAAGGAAGAAAAAGGGTGCTTAAGGATTTAAGGAATAAGGAGAACCATTCAGATGAATGAATTTATGGAATTTTTTAATGGCAGCTCAGCGGATTCTGTCTCCACAAGTGTAAAGCTTTTACTTTTATTTACGGTTCTTTCCCTGGCTCCGAGTATACTCATCCTTATGACATCTTTTACACGGATCATGATTGTCCTTTCCTTTGTAAGGACTTCACTGGCGACACAGCAAATGCCGCCTAACCAGGTATTGATTGGACTTTCCCTATTCCTTACCTTCTTTATCATGGCACCGACATTCCAGGAGGTTAACGATCAGGCGTTGACACCACTCTTTAATGAAGAAATCAATCTTGAAGAAGCGTATGAGAAAGCAGCTGTCCCTTTTAAAGAATTTATGAGTAAACATACCAGGCAGAAAGATCTGGAGCTTTTTTTAAACTACTCAGGTGCAGAAAGACCGGAGTCGATTGCTGATATCCCGATGACATCACTCGTACCGGCATTTGCTTTAAGTGAGATTAAAACAGCTTTTCAGATCGGATTCATGATTTTCATCCCGTTCCTTGTCATTGATATGGTGGTGGCAAGTGTTTTAATGTCTATGGGAATGATGATGCTTCCGCCGGTTATGATATCATTACCGTTTAAAATTTTGCTCTTTGTACTGGTGGATGGCTGGTACTTAGTCGTTAAATCTCTTTTAGAAAGTTTTTAAGTAGGTGAGTTTTATGAATGCCGAATCTGTTATAGCACTGGCCGAGCGAGGGATTTATGTAACCTTGGTCGTTTCAGGACCATTATTGGTACTTGCCCTTGTGGTGGGTTTGATCGTAAGTATTTTTCAGGCGACGACACAGATCCAGGAACAAACGCTTGCGTTTATTCCTAAGATTGTCGCTGTATTGATCGGGATTGTGTTTTTCGGTCCATGGATGCTGACGAAAATCGTCACCTATTCATCACAGATCTTTTCCGACCTGACAAGGTTTGTAGGTTAATAGAATGGCAGAGCTAGTACCTGTATTATCGGTATTCTTACTGGTTTTTGTTAGGGTTTCAGCATTTTTTGTCACCATGCCTTTATTTTCATACCGGAATATACCTGCTCAGCATCGCGTTGCCTTCTCACTGATGCTTTCATGGGTAATGTATTATACGGTTGAATCGAAGGCATTTGAAATCAACGGGCAATACTTTCTGCTAGTGATGAAAGAAGCAATGGTCGGGCTTTTGATCGGTTTTGTTGCTTATATGATAATTTCTGCGATTCAAATAGCCGGAGGGTTTATCGACTTTCAGATGGGCTTTGCCATAGCGAATGTCATTGATCCCCAGACGGGTGCCCAGTCCCCCTTGATGGGTCAATATTTGTACACTTTTGCACTCTTATTACTGCTCGCATTGAATGGCCACCATTTAATTCTTGATGGTATTTTTTACAGCTATCAACTCATACCGATAGACAGCCCATGGATACCATTTGGTGATGAAGTGTTGATTGAATATATAGTCAAGGCATTTAATTCCATGTTCATTATCGCTTTTCAAATGTCCATTCCAGTTGTAGCCACTCTCTTCCTGGTCGATGTCGCCTTAGGGATCGTTGCAAGGACCGTGCCGCAGCTTAATGTATTCGTAGTGGGTTTCCCCATAAAAATAGCGGTGTCATTTATTGTTCTTTTTATTGTGATGGGTGTTAGTTTTAAGGTCATGCAGAAGTTATTTGAAATGATGTTGGTGACCATGAGGGATTTAATGAAGTTAATTGGAGGCTCGTAAGGTGCAGTGGTTATCATTAGATTTACAGTTTTTCAGTGGTGAAAAGACAGAAAAAGCCACCCCTAAAAAAAGGGAAGATGCTAAAAAGAAAGGGCAAACGGCGAAAAGTCAGGATGTAAATACAGCAATCATCCTTCTGGCCGTTTTCTTATTTTTAACCTTTGGTGCCTCATATATCGGAAATATTGTATTTGATTTATTTCGTCATTCCTTTCAGGAGTATATGCTGATGGAGGTAACGGAAAATACTGTACAGGTCATCACAATGGATCTTATGAAAGAACTGGCGCTTCTGCTTGGACCGATTATGCTGGTTGCACTTGCAGCAGGTGTTGTTTCCAACTATATTCAGGTAGGTGTCATGTTCACCACCAAGCCTCTGGAGCCGAAATTGGAAAAAATTGACCCAATAAAGGGATTTAAGCGTATTTTTTCGTTAAGGGCCATAGTCGAGCTGTTAAAATCGATTTTGAAAATTTCTTTTATTGGTGCCATCACCTTCGTCATTCTTTGGACGAATATTGAAGAAGTGCTGAGTTTATCTTTCAAGTCAGTGGGAGATTCTTTGGCCGTGATGGCAAAATTGGCCGTTCAGATGGGTATAGCCGCTTCTTTGGCGTTGTTATTTCTATCGGTCTTTGATTACCTTTATCAAAAATACGATTTTGAAAAGAATATCCGGATGTCAAAACAGGATTTGAAGGATGAACATAAGAATATCGAGGGTGACCCTCTGATCAAATCCAAGATAAAACAAAGGCAGCGGGAAATGGCGATGCGCCGCATGATGCAAGAAGTCCCGCAGGCAGATGTGGTGATTACAAACCCCACTCACTTTGCCATTGCCCTGAAGTATGATGAATCCAAACGAGACGCTCCCTATGTCGTTGCAAAGGGAGTGGATTATCTGGCGCAAAAGATAAAATACATCGCCAAAGAAAATGATGTGGTGATGGTTGAGAACCGTCCGTTAGCACGATCCTTATACGATTCAGCCGAGATTGGAGATACAGTCCCGGAAGAATTTTTTAAAGCGGTAGCTGAAATCTTGGCCTATGTATATCGGATTAAAAACAAACTGTAAGAATGTTAGGAGAGTAATAGTATGTCAGCTAGAGATTTATCAGTATTAGCCAGTGTCATATTAATTGTAGCCATGCTTATCATTCCTTTCCCGTCATGGATGCTGAGTGTGCTGATCATCATTAATATTTCACTTGCTCTTTTAGTGCTCCTAACCTCCATGAATATGAATGAACCGCTTCAATTTTCTATTTTTCCGTCTTTATTACTGCTGCTAACGCTTTTTCGCTTAGGTCTAAATGTTTCCACAACGAGATCGATTCTCAGTAAAGGAGAAGCAGGGGGCGTTGTGGAAACATTTGGAACATTCGTGGTCGGCGGAAATGTCTTAGTGGGGCTCGTCGTCTTTGTGATCCTGATCGTCATACAGTTCATTGTTATTACGAAAGGATCTGAACGTGTCTCGGAAGTAGCGGCAAGGTTTACCCTCGATGCAATGCCGGGGAAGCAAATGAGTATCGATGCCGATTTGAATGCGGGAATGATATCGGAACACGATGCCCGACACCGAAGAGAAAAAATCAGCAGGGAAGCAGACTTTTATGGTGCTATGGATGGTGCTTCCAAATTTGTAAAAGGCGATGCGATTGCAGGTATTGTCATCGTCATGATCAACTTGATCTTCGGCATCATTATCGGGATGACCCAGCAGGGACTTCCGATCGGGGAGGCAGCGACGCGCTATTCCCTACTGACAGTGGGAGATGGAATCGTCAGTCAAATTCCAGCCCTATTGATTTCCACAGCCACGGGTATCGTGGTTACAAGGGCCGCTTCAGAAGGCAACCTTGGACAGGATATCATGAAACAGCTTCTAGCATATCCATTTATGCTCTATGTTGCCGCGTTTACTATTTTCATGCTTGGAGTGGCAACACCCATCGACGATATTTTGACCATACCGATTGCCGCCGCAATGGCGATTGGAGGATATATGCTTTCTCGCACCCCTGCTGAAAGCGAAACAGAAATTGCTGCCATGGAAGAAGAGGTAGAAACGGATGAAATGAAGAGCCCGGAAAGTGTTGTCAATCTTCTGAATGTCGACCCGATTGAGTTTGAATTCGGCTATGGGTTGATCCCTCTGGCTGATACAAATCAGGGAGGGGATTTGCTTGATCGGATTGTCATGATCAGAAGGCAGTTGGCAATCGAGTTGGGATTGGTGATTCCCGTGGTCAGAATAAGGGATAATATACAGCTCCAGCCAAATGAGTACCGCTTGAAGATCAAAGGAAATGAAATGGCCAGAGGTGAATTATTACTCGATCATTATTTAGCCATGAGCCCCGGAGTGGAAGATGATTCAATTGAAGGTATTGATACAATCGAACCATCATTCGGACTGCCGGCAAAATGGATATCTGAGGAAATGAAAGAACAGGCGGAAATATTCGGTTATACAGTCGTAGATCCCCCATCTGTCGTTTCTACGCATATTACTGAAGTGATCAAGACGAACGCCCATGAACTTCTTGGCAGGCAGGAGACTAAACAATTAATCGATCATCTACAGGAGTCTTATCCTATCTTGGTAGAAGAGGTCACCCCCAATCCATTGTCTGTCGGGGAAGTTCAGAAAGTGCTGGCTAAGCTTTTGAAAGAGAATGTGTCGATTCGCAATCTTCCAATCATTTTTGAGACATTGGCCGATTTTTCGAAGATGAGTTCTGATACAGATTTGCTTGCAGAGTACGCAAGACAGGCCCTTGCACGTCAAATCACAAATCAATACGTCCAGGAAAACGGGTCTCTCAAAGTGGTTACCATGTCCGGGAAGGCTGAAAAAATGATTGCAGACTCCATCCAGCAGACAGAACACGGAAATTATTTATCAATGGATCCCAATGATTCACAACGGATACTTGAATCCGTCGCTTCACAGATCGAGCAATTATCATTGATGGAAGAATCACCGATCATCTTATGTTCTCCTGCTGTTAGAATGTACGTGAGACAATTAACAGAAAGGTATTTCCCGCAAGTGCCGATCCTGTCATATAACGAATTAGAAGCAAATGTAGAAGTACAAAGTGTAGGGGTGGTGAATGTGGAATGAAGGTAATAAAATACGTGGCACCTACTATGAATGATGCCATGAAAAAGGTTAGGAACGACCTTGGGGAAGACGCGGTAATTCTGAATTCAAAAGTAACCCATTCTGGCGGAGTTTTTGGTTTGTTCAAGAAAAAAATGGTCGAGGTCATTGCAGCTGTCGACCCTGGTATCGAAAAAGAAAAAGCAGAAATGAAAAGGCTGCGTTCACAGCCCGATATGTCTAAGTCAATCCCGATAAAAAAAGAAGAATCCAGTGAAAAGCAAACGATCGATGAAAGCTCAGTACACCAAGAGTTGAAAGAACTAAAACAAATGATTGCTTCTTTTAAATCAAACAATCAATTCGAAAGATATGACTCATCCATCCGTGAAATATTGATCCATTTACAAATGCAGGGCGTTAATGAATCCTTGTTATTGCAAGCAGGTGATTACCTGGAAGGTGGATTGAAGTCAGATAAAGAAACCCCCCAAGTGATGGGAGAGTCATTACTTTCGGATGCAAAACAATTCATCAGGAGAACAGTTAGTGATATTCCGATGAGCGGTATAAGTTATAAGAAGAAATATATCAATGTAATCGGGCCGACTGGGGTCGGAAAAACGACCACTCTTGCAAAAATGGCTGCAGAAGCAGTGATTGAAAAGAGAATGAAAATCGGGTTCATCACCACGGATACTTACAGAATAGCAGCCATCGAACAATTAAAAACATATGCCGGCCTGCTTAATGTGCCGGTAGAAGTAGTATATAAGCTTGATGACTACAAAAAAGCCATTGGAAAATTCAGGGATTTCGATCATGTATTCATTGATACGGCTGGAAGGAATTTCAGGGAAAAGAAGTATGTAGAGGATCTTGAGACGGTCATTGACTTCAAGCGCGATATGGAAACGTTTCTTGTGTTATCCCTGACAAGTAAAGAAAGTGATATGAAAGAAATCATTAAACAGTTTTCTTCCATTGATATCGACCGCTTTATCTTCACGAAGCTGGATGAAACATCAAGCTATGGATCGATGGTGAATATCATCACTGAATCAAATACCGGAATTGCCTATATAACAACTGGACAGGATGTTCCGGAAGATATAACTGAAGTAAACGCTGAGGAAATTGGTGAGTTGCTTCTGAAAGGGTTCAATTATGAAAGATCAAGCCTATAATTTAAGACAAAAAATGCTACACAATTCATCCACTCCTGCTAAAACAATAGGGATTGTAAGTGGAAAAGGGGGAGTGGGGAAATCTAACATATCCACCAATCTTTCAATATTGCTGGGGGAGGCGGATAAGAAGGTTCTTTTATTTGATATGGATATCGGTATGGGGAATATTCATATACTGATGGGCAGTCATCACAGGTATTCGATTATGAACTACATTGAGGAAAAAGATCTAGAGATACATGATGTAATATGTGAAAATGTTCATGGGATTTCCTATATTAGTGGAGGGAATGGGCTTAAGAGTATAGTAGAGTGGAAGAAAGAGCAGAAAGAACGCTTTTTTGAAGCAATGGGTCATCTGGTCCTAAAGTATGACTATATTATTTTTGATATGGGAGCAGGCGCTACTAAAGAAACTCTCAATTTCCTATTGACGATGGAACAAATATTGGTCGTGACGACCCCCGAACCGACTTCAATTACCGATGCGTATTCAATGATGAAATATATTCATCTGAGGGATGCCGAAAAAGAATTTTACCTTGTCTGTAATCGGGCAGAGAACAAGCAGGAAGGTGTATTGACCATCTCAAGGCTGCAGGAAACTGTCAGGAAGTTTTTGAGTAAAGAGATTATCTCATTGGGAGTTTTGCCGGAAGACCCTGCTGTGAGAAAAGCAGTAAGCCAGCAGACGCCCCTGATCAAAAGTTTTCCGCGTGCACCTATCTCTATCAGCTTACATTCTCTTGCAGACAATTTTCTTTCGGAAGCTGACAAAATGTACATTCAAAACGAGAAACCATCGTTCTTGAAAAATATTAAAAATTTATTTTTCAGGAGGTAATTTGATGAAGAAAAAAGTACTGGTTGTGGATGATTCTGCATTTATGAGGAAGCTGATCAGTGATTTTCTATCCACCTCAGAACAGTTGGAAGTGGTGGGGATTGCCCGTAATGGGGAAGATGCGATAGCGAAAATAAAAAAACTTTCACCTGATGTTATCACACTGGATGTCGAAATGCCCAAAATGAACGGTATTGAAGCATTAAAGAAAATAATGGATGAATGCCCAATCCCGGTCGTCATGCTCTCCTCTACCACAAAAATAGGAGCGGAGGAGACATTCAAAGCGATACAGCTTGGTGCTGTTGACTTCATCGCAAAGCCATCAGGTACAATCTCACTTGACTTACATAAAATTAAGGACGAAATCGTTCAAAAGGTGCTGGCGGCCAGTCAAGTGTCAGTCACTAAACTACTGAACAATCGGACTTCATCAGGTTCTCTTCAAAACAAAACAAACATTCTTAAAAATAAAGAAACTGTGATGGAGAAAGAGGAGTTCGTATCAAAAAGAAGTACTGCTTCTGATATCCATGACCACAAAACACGGATCATCCTTATAGGAACCTCTACAGGTGGACCACGGGCATTGCAGCAGGTGTTGACTGACTTACCTTCAACTATTGATGCACCGGTGCTTATCGTCCAGCATATGCCCCCAGGTTTTACTAAGTCATTGGCTGATCGTTTAGACTCGCTGTCAAGTATCAGGGTAAAAGAGGCAGAGCATGGGGAGCAGCTTCAAAATGGTGTTGCATATATAGCACCCGGAGGGTTTCATATGAAAATACTTCAATCAGAAACAAAGCTTAAGGTCGAATTGAACAAAGAAGAACCACCCCGTAATGGACACCGCCCGTCCGTTGATGTCCTTTTAGAATCAGCTGTAACAGTCGGTGATTGCAATAAAATTGCTGTCATTATGACAGGAATGGGTTCAGACGGTACACAGGGGTTAAAAAAGCTTAAGATGTCCGGCGGTGTAAAGACGATCGCAGAGTCACATGAAACATGCATCGTATATGGAATGCCTAAGTCGGTAATAGCAGCAAATCTTGCAGATGAAGTTGTGAATGTCGAGGAAATTGCTCAATCAATAAAGAAGTACATGGTGTAGAGAGGTGTGGAGCACATGGAAATGAGTCAATATTTAGAAGTCTTTATAGAAGAAAGTAAAGAAAATTTGCAAACCTGTAACGAACAACTGCTTGAACTTGAAAAAAATCCTCAGAATCTATCGATCGTAAATGAAATATTTCGTGCAGCTCATACATTAAAAGGAATGTCTGCAACGATGGGTTACGAAGATCTGGCAACCCTTACCCATAAAATGGAGAATGTCCTTGATGGGATCAGAAATGAAAAAATCCTTGTTTCCCCTGAAATTCTGGATGTTGTATTTAAATCTGTGGATGATCTAGAGGAAATGGTCCTTTCCATCTCAAATGGAGGGGACGGTAAAAAAGATGTAAGAGAAGTCACGACGATGCTGCAAGCAATTGAAAATGGGGAAAAAATATCTGCTTCCGAAGATCTGGCACTTAAAGAAACGGCGTCTGCAAAGGTAGAAGAAAAGTCCTCAATAGAGTATGAAGCATACGAACAGACGGTAATTGAACAATCTTATGAAATGGGAATGCATTGTTATGAACTTGCTGTGTCGTTAAGAGAAGATTGCCTACTAAAAGCAGCGAGAGTATTTATGGTCTTTGAAGTTATGGAGAAAATCGGGGAAGTAATAAAGTCAAAACCTACAGTAGATAAACTTGAAGAAGAACAGTTCGATCAAACTTTTACAGTGACAATCGTAACGAATGAAAGCTCCCTTGACCTCGAAAAGAAAATAATGAAGGTTTCAGAGGTTGAAAAAGTAGAAGTAACTGAAGTAACACCTGAAAATCTGCAAAGCCATATAGTACATACAAAAGAAGAACAAAAGCCCGTAAATAAGACAGAGACGACTTCTGTAAAAGAATCGATGCCTGTGAAAGATTCTTCCAAAGATACTCCAAAATCCACCACCTCTAGTAAAACGATTCGCGTGAATATCGAACGGTTGGATATCTTGATGAATCTATTCGAAGAGCTGGTTATAGACCGAGGCAGGCTGGAACAGATATCGAAGGATCTCGATAATCCTGAATTAAACGAAACGGTAGAAAGAATGACGCGCATTTCGGGTGATTTACAAAATATTATTCTGAATATGAGGATGGTTCCGGTAGAAACCGTATTTAATCGTTTTCCACGAATGGTGCGGCAGCTTGCCAGAGACTTAGATAAAAAGATCAATATTGAAATTGTCGGAGCTGAAACAGAATTGGATCGTACGGTGATAGATGAAATTGGCGATCCATTGGTGCACTTGATCCGTAATGCGATCGACCATGGGATTGAAAAGCCGGAAATCCGCATGGAAAACGGTAAGCCTGAAGAAGGAACAGTCAAACTTAAAGCTTACCATAGCGGAAATCACGTATTCATTGAACTTGAGGATGACGGGGCTGGCATTAACACACAACGAGTTCTGGAGAAAGCGGTTCAAAAAGGGATTGTCAGTGAAGAAACCGCGCACACGCTGACAGATCGTCAAATCTATGAATTGATTTTAGCTTCCGGTTTCTCTACGGCAGAACAAATTTCCGATATTTCCGGAAGGGGAGTCGGACTGGATGTAGTGAAAGCAACGATAGAATCGCTCGGAGGATCGATAACCATTGATTCCAAGGAAGGGCAAAGATCACTCTTCTCCATTCAGCTGCCATTAACGCTCTCTATCATTTCGGTGATGCTCGTAGAAATCGAGAAGGAAAAATATGCAATACCTTTATCATCAATTATTGAAACAGCCATTGTCAAAAAAGAAGAAATCATGAATGCGCATAATCAGAGAGTAATTGATTTCCGTGGGAAAGTAGTGCCGCTGGTATTTCTTGAAGATGTTTTTGAGGTTCCAAAAGACAAAACTGAAGACGAAGAATTCTATTCCACAGTAATTGTACGAAAAGGGGAAAAGATGGCCGGGCTGGTTGTCGATTCCTTTATCGGCCAGCAGGAAATTGTCTTAAAATCATTAGGGAATTATCTGACAGATGTATTTGCCATTTCCGGTGCCACCATACTTGGTGACGGACAGGTAGCGTTGATCGTTGATTGTAATGCATTAATTAAATAGGAGGTAGAGGTAATGAGTGAGATGACAGTAGTAACAGAAGACCTTAAGCTGATCGTGTTTCAATTAATGGATAAAGAATATGCCATTCCTGTCAATCAAGTGCGGTCAATTGAGAAACTGCAGTATATAACCAGAGTACCTAAAACCCCAGCCTATGTGAAAGGTGTCATTAACTTGCGGGGTGTAGTGACTCCGATCATCGATTTAAGATCCAAGTTTGGATTAACGCCTGCAGAAACTTCGGATAGTACCAGGGTCATCATCGCAGGACTCCAGGATAAAGAAGTCGGTTTGATTGTGGATGCGGCTAATGATGTGCTGGATGTTTCCAAAGACGCCATTGAACCTCCTCCTGAAGTAGTCGGGGTTGTGAAAGCTGAGTATATAGGCGGAGTAGTGAAGAAAGACAGAAGATTACTTATCTTACTTCATTTAGACAAAATCCTTCAGACATTGTAGGGGAAAACTTATGGGATATGAACAAAAAATAAACTCTATGCATCTTGATATTCTAAAAGAAATTGGTAATATCGGGGCTGGTCACGCAGCGACCGCCCTTTCGATTTTGTTAGATAAACAAATAGATATGAAAGTTCCCCGTGTGAAGATCGTTTCTTTTGATCAAATAATGGAAATGGCAGGGGGAGCTGACAATGTGGTAGTCAGTGTCTTTCTGCGGATTGAAGGAGATGCGCCGGGCAGCATGTTTTTTATACTTTCTCTTGAACAAGCCTCTGCATTTATCAAATCCATGACCCATGACGAAAACTTCTCTTTTCAAGCTTCGGCTCCATCCGAATTAGGTCTATCAGCAATGCAGGAATTAGGGAATATTCTTTCTGGCTCTTACTTGTCTTCTTTAGCGGATTTTACAAATCTCAATCTATCGCCGTCTGTACCTTCGTTGTCAATTGATATGGCAGGGGCAATCATTGGTTTCGGATTAATTGAAATCTCACAGGTTAGTGATTATGCAATCGTAATTGATACTGCTATTAAAGAAGAGGAAGCAGATTCAGGAAGTGTGAATGGACATTTCTTCCTCCTGCCTGATCCTGATTCCCTGGACATCATCTTTCAATCCCTGGGTGTTCAAGGATGATCGAATTTCAGTCTGTCGTAAAAGTTGGTATCGCTGATATGAATACGGTGAGAGAAAATGGGTCAATTCGAACTTCGGGACTGGGTTCTTGTGTGGGTGTCGTTTTATTTGACGATTACATGAAAATAGCCGGCATGGTGCATGTGATGCTTCCAAGTTCTACGATTGCTAAAGGAACAGCGCTGAATGCAGCCAAATATGCTGATTCAGGGGTGGAAGAGTTAATACGCAGGTTGAGGGACATGGGAGCGGCTTTGCCAAGATTGAAATGTAAAATGGCCGGTGGAGCCCAAATGTTTCAACTCTCATCAAAGAGTGAATTGATGAGAATAGGCCCCCGGAATGTAGATGCTGTGAGAGAAGTATTGCAAAAAAACAATATTCCGGTCATTGGGGAGGATGTTGGAGGCAACAAAGGAAGAACAATTGAATTTTTTGTTTCAGATAGTGCGCTTCAGGTCCGTACCGTGAATGAGGGAACAAAAAGGTTATAAGATCAACGGATAAAGATTTAAGAAGGAGGAGGAGTCTTATGTCTCAGCAACCCGCTAGAACCGAAGAACAAATCTATTGGGATAAATGGATATCGAACCGTGATACACAAGCGGGTGACCTTTTAGTGAAGAAATATATGCCCTTGGTATCATATCATGCTGCTCGAATTTCAGTCGGACTGCCGAAGAACGTCTCGAGAGAAGATATTAAAAGTCTTGGGTTGATGGGATTACTCGACGCCCTTCAAAAATTTGATCCTTCCAGAGATTTAAAATTTGATACGTATGCTTCTTTTCGGGTAAGAGGGGCCATTCTTGATGGCTTAAGGAAAGAAGATTGGCTCCCTAGATCCACCAGGGATAAAGCAAAAAGAATTGAAGCGAAGATGGTTGAGCTTGAACAGAGGCATCTTCGACACGTCACAGCTGAGGAAGTAGCCCTGGAATTGGAGATGACAGCAGAGGATGTTTATCAAACTACAAATGAACATTTCTTTGCAAATGTCCTATCGATGGATGATCAGCTTACGGATGAAGACCATGATACTGGGACCTACTCCTTGAAGGATGATAAGACGATTTCTCCGGAAGAGGAAGTGGTGAAGGGTGAGAATCTGATTGAATTGGAAGAAACGATCAGGAAGCTTTCAGAAAAAGAACAGCTTGTGTTAAGTTTGTTCTATAAAGAAGAATTGACCCTTACAGAAATCGGGGAAATCATGAAACTTTCCACGTCCAGAATATCACAAATACATTCTAAAGCCATATTTAAATTACGTAACCTGCTCAGCTCTTAAGCTTTTCTGGAATGAGGTATGAGATATGAGTTTAAAGGCGATTGAAATGCAAATCGCACTTCCAAGGACATTTGAAGCAGCAAAACAGATGGAACATAATAATGTGCACAATCATGTCTCTCAGAGCGCCGCTGGAATTGAAATGGAAAAAGAACTTCACAAGAAAAGGCATACCGCAACGGAAATTGATCAAAAAGGAAAAGCCGGTCTTCAGAGGGACAATGATCGGAACTGCGACCCGGATGAACACAAACAGCAAAGAGATTCAAGTTCAGTAGAAAAAAAGGTCCACCCCCACCCTTATAAAGGGAAAAAGATTGACTGCTCAGGTTAACTACATAAATGCAGCAATACTTCAAAGAACAGGTGATACTATGACCACGTTTTTATTCTTTGTATCGTTTCTGCTCAACATCGTATCCCTGTTTGCCATCATAATCCTTTATACAAGGCAGAACAGATTCATCGATCTTGAGAAGAGGCAAGGGAAGATGCTTCAGGAGATGGAAGAGACGATTTCAACTTACCTAATTGAAATGAAAGAAGAAAATGAAGCATTCTTTAAAAGCCTTCATCAAAGTAAAGGAGAATCTTCATTCCAAAATAAAGATTCAAATGTTTACACACAGCCGACGGATTCCACTCAAAAGGAAGAACCGGCCTCACTTTCCAATAAGCGACTTAACGCTGCCAAAGCGTATAAGAAGCCATCTGCATCAATCGAAAGGAATGATGATGGAGGCTGGTCCCCGCTAGTTCCTGATAACAGCAGTGATCCCTGGGAGGGATCATTGGTCACTCAAGTTATCACTTTACAGCAAAAAGGGCTCTCTATTGAAGAAATTGCAAAAAGACTAGGAAAAGGAAAAACAGAAATTGAACTTCTATTAAAATTTAATCAAAAATCTTAAGAAGTTCTTGCTTGGGCAAAAGAGGTATGCTATAGTATTCATGGTGTGATTACACACGTTTCTCGATTGAGTGGATGGTGCTATTCAACAGGATAGTTTCTGCTGCAAGATGACAGAAACGGAGGAGAAAAATTAAAACCATTAGGAGGAAACACACATGTCAGTAATTTCTATGAAACAATTACTAGAAGCTGGTGTACATTTCGGACACCAAACTCGCCGTTGGAACCCAAAAATGAAGAGATACATCTTCACAGAGCGTAACGGCATCTACATCATCGACCTTCAAAAGACTGTTAAGAAGGTAGAAGAAGCTTATAACTTCGTGAAAGAATTAGCTGGTAACGGCGGTAAAGTTCTTTTCGTAGGTACTAAGAAGCAAGCACAAGAATCTGTTAAAGAAGAAGCAGAACGTGCGGGTATGTATTACATCAACCAACGCTGGTTAGGTGGAACACTTACTAACTTCGAAACAATCCAAAAGCGTATTGCACGTCTTAAAGAAATCGAAAAGATGGAAGAAGACGGAACTTTTGAAGTACTTCCTAAGAAAGAAGTAGTTCAACTTAAGAAAGAACATGAACGCTTGGTTAAATTCCTAGGCGGAATCAAAGATATGAACACACTGCCTGATGCATTATTCATCATTGACCCTCGTAAAGAGCGTATTGCTGTAGCAGAAGCTCGCAAATTAAATATCCCTATCGTGGGTATTGTTGATACGAACTGTGATCCGGATGAAATCGATGTTGTCATTCCTGCGAATGACGATGCGATCCGTGCGGTTAAGCTTCTTACAGGTAAAATGGCAGATGCTATTTTAGAAGCTAAGCAAGGTGAAGAAGCAGCTGTAGCAGCTGAGTAATTTAAAGAGAAGGTGATAAGAGGGACTTACCCTTATCACCTTTTTTTAAAGAGTATGCCGATTCGATGTCCTCTATACCATGGATATCGGTCTTTGACAAATCATCTTCAAAGGCTATGGAATGAACATGCGTCATATCGTTTATACTGACTAGCAGAGATGAATAAAGTCTACATAGTTAAACTAAGGAGGAAACCCACTATGGCAATTACTGCACAAATGGTTAAAGAACTTCGTGAAAAAACTGGCGCTGGAATGATGGACTGTAAAAAAGCGTTAACAGAAACTGACGGAGATATGGACAAAGCAATTGATTTCCTTCGTGAAAAAGGGATCGCGAAAGCAGCTAAAAAAGCTGACCGAATCGCTGCTGAAGGTACTACATTCATCACAAGTGAAGGTAACACTGCAATCATCCTTGAAGTGAACGCGGAAACTGACTTCGTTGCAAAGAACGAAAACTTCCAAAACTTAGTCAGCGAACTTGCAGAGCATTTATTAGCTGAAAAACCAGCTTCAGTAGAAGAAGCGATGGATCAAAAGATGAAAAACGGTTCTACAGTTACTGAGTTCATTAACACTGCAATTGCAAAAATTGGTGAAAAAATCACTTTGCGCCGTTTCGAAATCCGCACAAAAGGCGATAATGCAGCATTTGGTGAGTACCTGCACATGGGCGGCCGCATCGCTGTTCTTTCTGTTGTTGAAGGTACAACGGATGCAAATGTAGCAAAAGACGTTGCAATGCACGCAGCTGCATTAAACCCTAAATATGTTTCACGTGACCAAGTATCTGCAGAAGAAGTAGAGCGTGAGCGTGAAGTCCTTAAACAACAAGCACTTAACGAAGGCAAGCCTGAAAATATCGTTGAAAAAATGGTCGAAGGCCGCCTAGGGAAGTATTTTGAAGATGTTTGTATCCTTGATCAAGCGTTCGTTAAGAATCCAGATCAAAAGGTACGTCAATATCTTGAGTCTAACAAAGCTACTTTGACTGACTTCATCCGTTACGAAGTAGGAGAAGGTCTTGAAAAGCGTCAAGATAACTTCGCTGAAGAAGTAATGAGCCAAGTTAAGAAGTAATCGTATTAAGAAAGTCATAACATTTTTAGTAGGGAACACCTAGTGTGTTCCCTATTTTTCAAGAAAAATTCTACTACATATGGAGGTTCCCATGAGCGTTCCTAAATACAAACGTGTCGTTCTTAAACTGAGTGGAGAAGCTTTGGCAGGAAATGACGGCTTCGGAATCAACCCTTCAGTTATTAAAAACGTGGCAGAAGAAGTGAAAGAAATCGCCGAGCTTGGCGTGGAAGTAGCCGTTGTTGTTGGCGGAGGTAACATCTGGCGTGGTAAAATAGGTAGTGAAATGGGAATGGATCGTGCATCAGCAGACTATATGGGGATGCTTGCGACCGTCATGAATTCCCTTGCACTGCAGGACAGCCTTGAACAAATCGGGATTGAAACAAGAGTTCAGACTTCAATTGATATGCGCCAAGTTGCAGAACCTTATATCAGAAGAAGAGCGATTCGTCATTTAGAGAAAAAGCGTGTTGTGATCTTTGCTGCAGGTACGGGTAACCCGTACTTCTCTACTGATACTACTGCAGCCCTGCGTGCGGCTGAAATTGAGGCTGAAGTGATCCTGATGGCGAAAAACAATGTCGACGGGGTTTATTCTGCGGATCCTAAAAAGGATGAGACAGCAGTTAAGTACGAAGAATTGTCTTACCTTGACGTTCTTAAGGAAGGTTTAGCTGTGATGGATTCCACTGCCTCATCACTATGTATGGACAATGATATTCCTCTTATTGTATTCTCAATAATGGAAGATGGAAATATCAAAAGAGCTATTACAGGTGAAAATATCGGTACAATAGTTAGGGGGAAAGCATAATGCCAAATACGATTATTGCAAATGCCAACGAAAGAATGACGAAAGCCATTCAAACATTTTCTCGTGAATTGGCGAGTATCCGTGCGGGTAGAGCCAACGCATCTTTACTTGATAAGATCACAGTGGATTACTACGGTGCTCCAACACCGGTTAATCAACTGGCTGGTATTTCTATACCAGAAGCAAGAATGCTTGTCATCCAACCGTATGACAAATCCGCTTTAGGTGATATCGAAAAAGCGATTCTAAAGTCAGACTTGGGAATTACGCCGACAAGTGACGGTAATATCCTTCGCATCGTTATCCCTGCATTGACAGAAGAGCGTCGTAAAGATCTGGTTAAACTAGTGAAGAAAGAAGCGGAAGATGCTAAAGTTGCAATTAGAAACATCCGTCGTGATGCTAATGACGATTTAAAGAAGAAAGAGAAAAATGGAGAGATCACGGAAGATGATCTTCGTGGATTCTCTGACGATGTGCAAAAAGCTACAGACGAGAGCATTGCGAAAATTGATAGTATTTCAAAGGATAAAGAGAAAGAAATCTTAGAAGTTTAATACGACCATAAAAATTTAAGGGGCTGTCCTATAAGTGAACTCATATTCCTTATGGGACAGCCCTTTTTCAATTTACATATCTTCCTTTTTTCTATGAAAATCGATCTTTCATAATACTTAACCATATAGCACTAGTCCAGAATAAAGCATA
Source organism: Rossellomorea sp. ABR4_012 (assembly GCF_056159545.1). Classification (NCBI taxonomy): domain Bacteria; kingdom Bacillati; phylum Bacillota; class Bacilli; order Caryophanales; family Bacillaceae; genus Rossellomorea; species Rossellomorea sp. ABR4_012. Next base: position 350,136 of record NZ_JBSWVK010000004.1, on the reverse strand, counting down.
AAGGATTTTCTAGAAGATATCTTCCTTGTTTTTTGATATGATAGTAAAGGTAAATATTTTTTGGATTGTTGGTGGAGGAAATTTTATGCTAAACAAGCTTAAACAATGGAAACGACAACAAAATAATGAAGATGTTGATGAACGCTTCCAGGAACTATTAAAGCATCCCGTTCCAGCTCATATTGCTATCATCATGGATGGCAATGGACGCTGGGCACAGAAAAGAGCTCTTCCAAGAGTGGCGGGGCACCATGAAGGGATGAAGTGTGTTCGCAGAATAACTAAACTGGCAAATGAGTTAGGTATAGAAGCTTTGACATTATATGCATTTTCAACCGAGAACTGGAAACGCCCGAAGATGGAGGTCGAATTCCTAATGAAGCTTCCTGAAGAGTTCCTGGGTACGTTCCTGCCAGAATTGATTGAAGAAAATGTTCAGGTGAAGATGATGGGGACGAAGGAAGCAATCCCTCCACATACATTGAGGGCAGTGAACAAAGCGATTGATGCGACGAAAGAAAACGACGGGCTTATCTTGAATTTTGCCTTGAATTATGGGAGTCGAGCAGAAATACTCGATTCCATTAAACATGTCTTAAAAGACGTGCAAAATGGTATACTAGATGAAAAACAATTAAATGAGGAAGTTTTTTCAAATTATTTGATGACGAAAGAACTGAAAGATCCAGATCTGCTGATCCGTACCAGCGGTGAGATCCGATTGAGCAATTTTATGCTATGGCAATTGGCTTATACTGAATTCTGGTTTACAGAGTGTTTATGGCCGGATTTCGGTAAACAACAATTAGTTGATGCAATTGAAGCATATCAAGGTCGTTCAAGAAGATTCGGCGGGATACAAAGTGAGGAATCATAATGAAACAACGAATTATTACTGCAATTGTTGCAGCAGCTGTTTTTCTACCTATCATTCTTTATGGTAAATCCCCTTTTATCATATTGATGTACTTGATCGCTTCAGTGAGTCTGTATGAAGCGCTGAAGATGAGAGGTCACAAGATCTATTCCATACCTGGTTTACTATCTTTGGCAATACTTTGGGTGTTTTTAATACCCGATATTTACATAGGAGTCATTAGCTATATCGGATATTCAAAGATTGAGCTTTCGTTTTTTGCCGTCTTGATTTTTTTAACTTATACGGTGATTACGAAGAATCGTTTTACATTTGACGATGTAGCTTTTTCGTTATTGAGTATACTGTATGTCGGTATTGGATACTTTTACTTTATGGAAATCCGTTTGGAAGAGGGCGTACAGTTTGTATTTTATGCCCTGTTCATAATCTGGGCGACAGATTCAGGTGCCTATTTCATCGGGAAAGCCATTGGAAAGAAAAAACTTTGGCCTCATATCAGCCCCAATAAAACGGTTGAAGGGTTTGTCGGTGGAGTAGTATGCGCAGTCATTGTAGGAGTGATCATGACCTTCATCAGCGACCTGGAAATGTCCATTCCTAAGCTTATCGTTGTGACGGCTATTTTATCCATATTTGGTCAAATGGGTGATTTGGTTGAATCCGCGTTAAAACGTCATTATAAAGTGAAGGATTCGGGTCATTTACTACCGGGCCATGGGGGAATGCTGGATCGATTTGACAGTCTTTTATTTGTTTTACCCCTTCTTTATTTCCTTTTATAAAAAAGTGGAAGGGCGCCCTTGGGAGGAGTGTAAGTTTTGAAGAAAATTAGTTTAATGGGAGCCACGGGTTCAATAGGAACTCAAACCCTCGATGTAATCAAAGAGCACCCTGAAGAGTTTAAGCTGACTGCATTATCAGTTGGAAAGAATATAGATAGTGCAAGAAAGATGATCTCGGAATTCAATCCATTACTTGTATCTGTGCAAAGGGAAGAAGATGCCGAAATGCTTCGAAGGGAGATACCTTCAAATGTGAAGGTTCTCTTCGGTGAAGAAGGATTAGTACAAGTAGCCTGCCATCAAGATGCAGATATCCTGGTGAACGCAGTGCTTGGAAGTGTTGGACTTTACCCGACACTGCAGGCAATCGAAGCAGGAAAAACAATAGCGATCGCCAACAAAGAAACGCTCGTGACTGCAGGTCACATTGTAATGGAGGCAGCCAGGAAAAAGGGTGTAGCTCTTTTACCTGTCGACAGCGAGCATTCTGCCATTTTTCAAGCACTTCAAGGTGAACAGGAAAAGAACATAGAAAAACTGATCATAACTGCTTCAGGGGGAAGCTTCAGAGACCGCAAAAGACATGATCTGGTCGGTGTGACTGTCAAAGAAGCGCTTAATCACCCAAATTGGTCGATGGGTGCGAAGATTACAATTGATTCAGCATCAATGATGAATAAAGGGCTTGAAGTGATAGAGGCACATTGGTTATTCGATATCCCTTATGATAAAATCGATGTTTTGCAACACAGGGAGAGTATTATCCATTCAATGATACAATTTCATGACACATCCGTAATGGCGCAGCTCGGAACACCGGATATGCGTGTGCCCATCCAATATGCATTGACGTTTCCTGACCGCTTGGATCGCCCTGGAGGAAATCGCTTGGATTTGGCCGAGATAGGTAAGCTGCATTTTGAGAAAATGGATTTTGAACGCTTCAGGTGCCTTGGTTTTGCTTATGAAGCAGGCCGCACAGGGGGCAGCATGACAACCGTGTTAAATGCTGCCAATGAAGCGGCGGTTGCGTTATTCCTGGACAATAAAATTCCATTCCTGGGAATAGAAGAGTTGATAGAAAGAGCATTGAATGATCATGAAGTGATTCAGAAACCTGATCTTGAGACCATTCGTGAAATCGATAGGAAGACTAGATTAACCGTTTCCCAATGGATTTAATAACGGGCTTGTGCATGATTGCATGTACATCAACGTAGTATTAATAAGAGATCTATTTTACTGTAAAAGTTGTACTTATCAGGCCTGAGAATACCAGGTTATTAAAAGGTGGTTTTATATTTGCAAACAGTAATTGCCTTTATCGTTATTTTTGGCGCTTTAGTATTTTTTCATGAACTGGGCCACTTGATCTTCGCTAAGCGTGCCGGGATATTATGCCGTGAATTTGCGATAGGCTTCGGCCCTAAAGTATTTTCTTTCAAAAAGGACGAAACGACATACACAATTAGACTTCTGCCGCTGGGCGGGTTCGTCCGGATGGCCGGGGAAGACCCGGAAATGGTCGAACTGAAGGCTGGACATAGAATAGGTCTTATTCTGGACCAGGATGAAAAGATTAAAAAGATCGTCCTGAATAATAAAGACCGCTACCCGAATATACGTGTGATCGAAGTCGAAGATGCGGATTTGGAGCACAGGCTTTACATTCGCGGATATGAAGATGATGAGGAAGAAGTAATTAAGAAATTTGAAATTTCACGTGAAGCGGTATTTGTTGAAGATGGTGTTGAAACACAGATAGCTCCGTGGGATCGACAATTTGCTTCGAAATCCCTCCCTAAGCGAGCAATGGCCATATTTGCCGGACCGCTATTCAACTTCATTCTGGCATTCTTTATCTTTTTACTCGTCGGGCTATTACAAGGTGTGCCTACCAATGATCCTGTCCTCGGAAACTTGACTGAGGATGGTGCAGCCAGAGAATCTGGACTCCAAAAGAATGATGTCGTTCAAAGTATTGATGGGAAGGAAATATCTACTTGGGAAGACATCGTAACTGTCATTCAGAAACATCCTGGAGATGAACTTAAGTTCACTGTTGAACGAGGGGGTACGACCCAGGAGATTTCTGTTACACCTAAGCCTCAAGAAGTGGAAGGCAAGGAAATTGGAATCATCGGGGTTCACAGCCCGGTTGAAAAGTCTCCGTTGAAGGTTGTTACGAATAGTGCAGAACAAACGTATGAGTGGACAAAGATGATTTTTGTCCTTCTGGGAAAACTGGTATCAGGTGAATTCTCGATTGATGCTCTGTCAGGGCCGGTAGGGATATATCAGTCGACAGATGTGGTTGCTAAATCCGGAATCTTTTACTTAATGAGATGGGCAGCTATCTTGAGTATCAATTTAGGGATTATGAACTTGCTTCCTATACCTGCTCTTGATGGGGGAAGGCTCTTATTCTTCGCCATAGAAGCAGTTCGTGGTAAACCGGTCGACCGTCAAATGGAAGGAATGGTCCATTTTGTGGGATTTGCCCTTCTTATGGTTCTGATGCTGGTCGTGACTTGGAACGATATTCAGCGATTCTTTTTATAAGATGTATTTTTCATTTTAAAGGATATAGCAGGATGTTCAGGCAGTTTCTACCTCAAACAACTAAAACTGAGGGTAGAACTGCCTGTTCATTTACGCTAAAATAGAAAGGAGAATGGAGGGTGTTTTCTCCGTTCTTTTCTTATGGGTTACATATTTTTCACATTCACAATAAACATTATCTGGTAACTGAGGTGCTATTAAATGAAGCAACGTAACACTTTGATCCCTACCCTTAGAGAGACACCGGCAGACGCGGAAATCAAAAGTCATCAGCTTTTGCTGCGTGCAGGTTATATTAGACAAAATGCAAGCGGGATATATAGTTTTCTACCTTTAGGAAAAAAGGTATTGAAGAAAGTAGAAGATATCGTACGGGAAGAATTGGACGCGGTCGGTGCGGCTGAACTATTAATGCCTGCTCTCCAGCCTTCTGAACTATGGAAGGAATCAGGAAGATGGGGCACGTATGGCCCTGAGTTGATGCGTATGAATGATCGTCATGAACGGGAGTTTGCCCTCGGCGCAACGCATGAAGAGATGATTACAAGTATTGTAAGAGATGAGATCAAATCATACAAACGACTGCCGCTCACTCTTTATCAAATCCAAACGAAGTACCGGGATGAGAAACGCCCGCGATTCGGTTTGCTGCGAGGAAGGGAATTCGTGATGAAAGATGCCTATTCTTTCCACTCCTCTGCAGAAAGCTTGGACGAGACATATGAACAAATATTTCAAGCATATACGAATATATTCAATCGTTGCGGCCTGAATTTCAGGGCGGTTATTGCTGATTCCGGAGCAATGGGCGGAAAAGACACCCATGAATTCATGGTTCTATCCGAAGTCGGTGAAGATACTATTGCCTATTCGAATCAGTCCACTTATGCAGCAAATATCGAAATGGCTGAAGTGATTGATTCATATTCACTATCTAATGAAGAAATGAAAGATGTTGAAAAAGTATCTACTCCAGAAGTCAAAACGATAGAGGAAGTTGCATCCTTCCTTGATTCCGGTAAAGAAAACTGTATTAAATCACTGTTATTTAAAGTAGACGAAGAATTTGTGCTGGTTCTTTCCCGGGGTGATCACGAAATAAATGACATCAAAGTAAAGAACTTTTTGAATGCAAATCTAGTAGAACTGGCTTCAACTGAAGAAACCAAAGAAATCCTTGGATGCGAGGTCGGTTCAATCGGCCCTTGTTCGTTAGGAGACAAGGTGAAGGTGGTAGCTGACCAGGCTGTGAAATATATTCGCAATGGTGTAGCGGGTGCGAACGAGGAAGGGTATCACCTGATCAATGTGAACCCTGACCGTGACTTTCAGGTTACCGAATACGGAGACTTGCGTTTCATCCAAGAGGGAGACCCTTCACCTGATGGCGAAGGAACGATCGTCTTTGCAAAAGGTATAGAAGTAGGACATGTCTTCAAGCTGGGAACAAGGTATTCTGATGCCATGAACAGTACGTTCCTGGATGAAAACGGCCGTGCACAATCAATCATCATGGGCTGCTATGGTATCGGGGTTTCTCGTACACTTGCAGCCGTGGCTGAGCAATTCAACGATGATAATGGACTCGTATGGCCTTCTAAATTATCGCCTTACGATCTGCATCTGATTCCGATCAATCTTAAGGACGAGCATCAATCAGCTTTGGCTGATGAACTTTATGAAGAGCTTAGAAAGAATCGTTATGATGTCCTTATGGATGATCGTACTGAACGTCCGGGAGTGAAATTTGCTGATTCTGACTTGATTGGCCTGCCTATCCGGATTACAGTCGGAAAGAAAGCATCGGACGGCATCGTAGAAGTAAAAGTAAGAAATACAGGTGAAATGCTAGAAGTTCATAAAGACGAGCTGATGTCCACCTTGACAGGTTTATTCGAAACTCTTTCTTAATAAAAAAGGGCTGATCCTTTAGGGAAGCAATGATCCTTATCGTCAGCCCTTTTCTTCGGTTATAAATGGTACAAATAATATATAGAAATGGGGGAAGATACAAATGGATGAAAAGTCCCTCGGCAAAAAAGAGAGATTTCAACTGTTACTGCAGCAATTAGGGCTGACGGAAGATGCATTCGTTAAGTATTTTAACAATGCAGAAATAGAAAAACTTGCCGTCTATCGAAGTGAGAGAAAATGGCACTTCTATTTTACGTTGGAAGAAATGATCCCTTGCAAAGTTTGGAGCCGCTTTTCAATGGCTCTCCAAACATCGTTCAAGCACATTGCCAATGTCAGCTTCAGCCTTAAAGTCCTCAATATGGATGTAACGGAACAATCGATACTTGATTATTGGGGTGAATGTGTAAAAGAAATTCAGGGAATTTCTCCTCCCCTGTTAAAACTTCTCAACACTCAAAAACCTGAAATAATCGGAAACAAAATTATTGTTAAAGCATCGAACGACACTGAAGCGTCACAATTGAAGAGAAAATATGGCGAGATCATTTCTTCTGCGTTCGAGAATTTTGGTTTTCCAAAATTGGTTCTCGATGCGGAGGTTGCTCAAATCGATGAGCAAAATAATGACTATGAAAAGTTCCTTGAAGAAAAAATGAAAGAAGATCAAGAGAGAGCGAAGCAGGCTCTTATCGAAATGGAAAAAGCTGAAAAAGAAGAAGCATCTGATGCACCGAGCGGACCATTTATGCTGGGTCTTTCAATTAAGGATGACGCTGACTTCAGGAAAATCGAAGAAATTTATGATGAAGAGAGACGAATTGCAATTGAAGGGTACGTATTCGACTGTGAAACGAGGGAACTCAGAAGCGGAAGAACTCTACTAACCTTTAAAGTGACAGATTATACCAGCTCGATCCTCGTAAAGATGTTTTCAAGGGATAAAGAGGATGCGGCTGTCATGAATAACATGAAAAAAGGAATGTGGGTCCGCTGCCGAGGAAGTATCCAAAACGATACCTTTGTCAGGGATTTGGTCATGATTGCCAATGATGTGAATGAAATTAAGCCTGTCCTGCGACTTGATACAGCCCCCTCTGAGGAGAAAAGAGTGGAACTCCATATGCATTCCCCTATGAGTCAAATGGATGCGGTGAGCTCAGTTTCAAGTCTTGTGGCACAAGCGAAAAAATGGGGACATAAAGCAATAGCGATTACAGACCATGCTGTCGCTCAATCGTTCCCAGAGGCTTATAATGCTAGTAAGAAAAATGATATTAAGGTTTTATATGGGCTCGAAGCAAACCTGGTGGACGATGGGGTCCCGATAGGTTACAACGAAACCGACCGGCCATTGGAAGATGCGGTTTATGTAGTCTTTGATGTTGAAACAACGGGGCTTTCAGCAGTTTATGACACCATCATCGAGCTCGCAGCCGTTAAGATAAAAGATGGCGAAATCATAGATCGATTTGAATCTTTCGCTAATCCGCATCATCCGCTGTCCGCCACTACAATCGATTTAACAGGCATTACGGATGATATGGTCCAAAATGCACCTGAAATTAATGATGTTCTTCACGATTATCATAAATGGGTGGGGGACGATGTATTAGTCGCTCACAATGCTTCCTTTGACATGGGCTTCCTGAATGCAGGTTATAAAAAAGCGGGCATTCCGAAAGCGGCTAATCCAGTAATCGATACGTTAGAACTTGCAAGATTATTGTATCCGCAGTTTAAAAACCATCGATTGAACACACTGGCCAAGAAATTCGATGTCGAATTAACCCAGCATCACCGTGCGATCTATGATGCGGAAGCTACCGGATATCTTCTGCTCAAAATGCTGAAAGATGCGTTCGAAAAAGGCATAATCAACCATAATCAATTAAACGATTATATGGGGAAAGGGGATGCCTATAAACGCTCAAGGCCATATCACTGCACGTTGATAGCACAAAATGAGGAAGGGCTTAAGAACCTGTACAAATTGGTATCCATTTCACATATGCATTACTTCTACAGGGTCCCGAGAATTCCCCGCTCACAGCTCCAGAAGTACCGTACCGGTATTTTGGTGGGATCAGGATGTGATAAGGGTGAGGTCTTTGAAGGCATGATGCAAAAAGGGATAGCAGAGGTGGAGGAGACGGCTCATTTCTATGATTATTTAGAGGTTCATCCGAGAGAAGTCTATCAGCACTTAATCGAGCTTGACCTTGTGCAGAGCCAAAAGAACCTTGAAGACATCATCAAGAATATCGTGGAGCTTGGTGAAAAGATCAACAAGCCCGTTGTGGCGACAGGAAATGTCCATTATTTAAACGAAACGGATAAAATCTACAGGCAGATCCTTGTTGGTTCGCAGGGCGGTGCCAATCCTTTAAACCGCCATACGCTGCCTGACGTGCATTTCAGGACAACCAATGAGATGCTTGATTGTTTTTCCTTCTTGGGTAAGGATAAAGCGAAAGAAATTGTCGTGGAAAATTCTAATAAGGTCGCAGATATGGTTGAAGTCATCAAACCGATCAAGGACGATTTGTATACACCTAAGATCGAAGGTGCCGACGAAGAAATGCGTCGAATGAGCTACGCGATGGCAAAAAGCATTTACGGGGAGGAACTCCCTGAAATCGTGGAAGCAAGGCTCGAAAAAGAATTAAAGAGTATCATCGGTCACGGGTTTGCGGTGATTTACTTGATCTCTCATAAACTTGTTAAAAAATCCCTTGATGATGGATACCTTGTAGGTTCACGTGGATCGGTAGGGTCTTCATTCGTTGCAACAATGACAGAAATAACCGAAGTGAATCCGCTGCCGCCGCATTATGTTTGTCCGGCATGCAAGAAGTCAGAGTTCTTTGATGACGGGTCTGTCGGCTCAGGTTTTGATCTTCCCAATAAAGACTGTCCCGATTGCGGTCACGCATACAAAAAAGATGGGCATGACATTCCTTTCGAAACCTTCCTTGGCTTTAAAGGGGATAAAGTTCCCGATATCGATTTGAACTTCTCAGGTGAGTACCAGCCTAAGGCACATAATTACACGAAAGTACTATTCGGGGAAGATAATGTATATCGAGCAGGAACGATTGGTACGGTTGCAGAAAAAACAGCCTATGGTTATGTAAAGGGATATGCAAATGACAATGCACTCCAAATCAGGGGAGCGGAAATCGATAGACTGGTCAGCGGCTGTACTGGTGTCAAGCGTACAACAGGTCAGCATCCAGGTGGAATCATCGTTGTTCCGGACTATATGGATATCTTTGATTTCTCCCCGATTCAATATCCTGCAGATGACCAGAACTCGGAATGGAGAACGACACACTTTGACTTCCATTCGATCCATGATAACTTGTTGAAGCTTGATATACTAGGTCACGACGACCCGACTGTGATCCGCATGCTTCAGGATTTATCAGGAATCGATCCAAAAACGATTCCGACAGACGATCCTGAAGTAATGAAGATTTTCAGCGGAACGGAATCACTTGGCGTTACAGAGGAACAAATCATGTGTAAAACGGGGACACTCGGGATTCCCGAATTCGGTACTCGCTTTGTACGTCAGATGCTTGAAGATACAAAGCCGACTACCTTCTCAGAGCTTGTCCAGATTTCCGGGCTTTCCCACGGGACTGACGTGTGGCTTGGAAATGCACAAGAACTGATTCACAACAAGATTTGTAACCTGAGTGAAGTAATCGGCTGTCGTGATGATATCATGGTTTACCTTATCTATCAGGGACTTGAACCATCCCTTGCGTTTAAGATCATGGAATTCGTACGAAAAGGGAAAGGTCTTCAGGATGAATGGGTAGATGAAATGAAGAACAACGGAGTACCTGATTGGTATATCGACTCCTGCTTGAAAATTAAATACATGTTCCCGAAAGCCCATGCTGCAGCATATGTACTCATGGCAGTCAGAATCGCTTATTTCAAGGTTCATCATGCCCTCCTATATTATGCTGCTTACTTTACAGTAAGGGCGGAGGATTTTGATATTGAAGCCATGGTAAGGGGTTCTCAGGCTGTACGTGCAAAAATAGAGGAAATCAACAGCAAGGGTCTCGATGCTTCACCTAAGGAAAAGAACACACTTACTGTTCTGGAGCTTGCACTCGAGATGTGTGAGAGGGGATATAAATTTCAAAAGGTAGATCTTTACCGTTCCCACGCATCGGAGTTCATCATTGACGGAGATTCTTTAATCCCTCCATTCAACTCCATTCCGGGTCTTGGCACTAACGCGGCGATCAATATTGTCAAAGCACGTGAGGACGGTGAGTTCCTATCAAAAGAGGATCTTCAGCAGAGGGGACGTGTATCCAAGACCATTATTGAGTATCTTGACAATCATGGATGTCTGGAAAGCTTGCCGGATAAAAACCAATTATCCCTCTTCTAGCCCTGTCTCATGGGAATTGTTTGCATAAAAATGTGGATTATGGTATATTTTTATTGGAAATACTAAAGATAGCTCTAAAGCAGAAGAGTGGGGTCGCACCCCACTCTTTCGTTATTACATGGAGATTTTTAACGATTATTTCTAGTCTTGGTGCAAGATTTTCATATAGACCAGGAGGTAAGTATGAGCAAAATTATTACACTAGTAGAAGAACTTGTCACACCTATCCTAGATGATATGTCATTAGAACTTATTGACATGGAATACGTAAAAGAAGGATCCAATTGGTTCCTGCGTGTCTTCATCGATAAGGATTCAGGTGTGGACATTGAAGAATGCGGAATAGTCAGCGAGCGATTGAGTGAAAAACTGGATGAAATCGATCCGATCCCTCACAATTATTTCCTGGAAGTCTCTTCACCAGGTGCAGAACGTCCTTTGAAAAATGAAAAGGACTTTCAGAAATCAATCGGAAAGAACGTATACGTGAAAACGTATGAACCGATTAATGGAGAAAAGGCATTTGAAGGAACTTTGCTTTCCTATTCTTCTGAAACAATTGCGCTTGAAGTAACAATCAAAACAAGAAAAAAGAAGGTTGAAATTCCTGCCGATAAAGTTGCCATCGCAAGATTAGCTGTTACTTTCTAAAAAGGATACAACCGTATAATAAAGGGGGATGACACCACCATGAGCACTCAGTTATTAGATGCTCTAACTGTTTTAGAGAAAGAAAAAGGCATCGCAAGAGATGTGATTATTGAAGCAATTGAAGCAGCTTTGGTTTCGGCTTATAAGAGAAACTTTAATCAAGCACAGAATGTACGCGTAGACCTTAACCTTGAAACTGGTACTATGCGGGTATTCGCCCGTAAGGAAGTTGTTGAGGAAGTCTTTGATTCCCGTCTTGAAATTTCAGTTGAAGATGCCGGAGAAATCAATCCAAGTTATGAAGTCGGCGATGTTGTGGAATTAGAGGTTACACCTAAAGACTTCGGACGAATTGCTGCTCAAACTGCCAAACAAGTTGTTACACAACGTGTCAGAGAAGCGGAACGCGGAATCATTTATTCTGAATTCGTCGATCGTGAAGAAGATATTATGACAGGTATCGTGCAGCGCCAAGACAATCGATTCATTTATGTAGCATTGGGCAAGATTGAAGCGCTCCTTCCTGTGAGTGAACAAATGCCTAATGAAACGTATAAACCGCATGACCGGATCAAAGTATTCATCACAAAGGTCGAGAAAACGACAAAAGGTCCTCAAATCTTTGTTTCCCGTACTCATCCAGGCTTATTAAAACGACTGTTCGAGATTGAAGTTCCTGAAATCTTTGATGGAACGGTAGAAATTAAATCGGTAGCCCGTGAAGCCGGCGACCGGTCCAAGATTTCCGTCCATGCTGAAAATTCCGAGATTGATCCGGTTGGAGCGTGTGTAGGGACAAAGGGAGCACGTGTACAAGCGATAGTCAATGAATTAAAAGGCGAGAAAATTGATATTGTACAGTGGTCAGAAGATCCGGTTACATTTGTCGCAAACGCGTTAAGCCCATCAAAAGTGCTGGATGTTCAAGTGAATGAAGAAGATAAAGCTACGAGAGTGGTCGTGCCTGATTATCAACTATCACTTGCAATAGGTAAACGAGGGCAGAATGCGCGCCTCGCAGCTAAATTGACAAACTGGAAGATTGATATCAAGAGTGAAACAGATGCACGGGAACTTGGACTCTATCCTCGTGAAGAAGCATTCCTTCCTCAGGATGAAGAAGAAGAGTATGATAACGAACCTTTAAATATTGATTTCGATGATCAAGATTAAGAGGTGAAAATCATGGGCAGCAAAAAGATTCCATTGCGCAAATGTGTAGCAACTGGAGAAATGAAACCAAAGAAAGAAATGATACGGATTGTCCGTTCAAAAGAAGGAGAAGTATCGATTGATCCAACCGGTAAGAAATCCGGTCGCGGTGCTTACCTTTCTAAGGATAAAGATGTCATTTTACAAGCAAAAAAGAAAAATACTTTAGCCAATCAATTACAAGCAAAGATAGATGATTCTATTTATGAAGAATTGATAAGTCTTGTAGAGAAGGAGTAACGTTTAGCGTATGAAACAAGATCGTTGGATGTCACTTTTAGGGTTGGCAAATCGGGCACGTAAGATTATTTCTGGTGAAGAACTGGTGATTAAGGAAGTCCGGAGCGGACGGGCAAAGCTAGTACTGCTTTCCAAAGATGCTTCCGCAAACACTCAAAAGAAGGTCACAGATAAATGCAAGTCTTATCACGTGCCGGTCAGGTTTGTGGAAGACAGATATATCCTTGGCAATTCGATAGGAAAAGAAGCCAGGGTGGTCGTAGCCTTATCCGATAAAGGATTTGCCGATAAATTATCTGAAATGCTCGATTGAATCTCAATGGGGGTGAACATATGAGCAAGATGCGTGTTTATGAATATGCAAAAAAATATAATGTTTCAAGCAAAGATGTTATTTCTAAATTAAAGCAATTGAATATTGAGGTATCAAATCATATGGCAACAATAGAAGACGACACGGTGAAGAAATTAGATTCGATGTTTTCCGGTAATTCAAATTCTAAAGAGCAGGGAAATAAACCGGCTCAAAAAAATTCTACCCAGAAACAAAACACTGCTAAAGAAGGAAATTCCCCTAACAAGGAAAAGGTGAAGTCTGCGCCTAAGAACCGTGAAGGGAAAAAACATGATCAGCAGTCCCAGTCAAAGGAGAAAAAAGCTTTCAATAATAATAACCATAACAACAAGAAAAATAAAAATAATAGAAACAATAAGCCAAATAAAAACTTCAAGCAGGCTCCACAGCAACAGCAGCCTGCCAAGAAGAAGGAACTTCCTTCAAAGATCACCTTCTCTGAATCATTGTCGGTTGCTGAACTTGCCAAGAAACTTCATAAAGAACCTTCTGAAATCATCAAAAAGCTATTCATGCTTGGCGTTATGGCAACGATCAATCAGGAACTTGATAAGGATTCAATTGAATTGATTGCCGGTGAATACGGTGTAGAAGTTGAAGAAGAGATCAAAATCGATACGACAGACCTTAGTGTGTACTTCACTGAAGATGTTGAAGGTCAATTGAAGGAGCGCCCTTCTGTTGTAACAATCATGGGTCACGTTGACCATGGTAAAACAACACTTCTTGATTCAATCCGTAATACGAAAGTGACTGCAGGCGAAGCAGGCGGGATTACACAGCATATCGGTGCTTATCAAGTAGAAGTGGAAGGAAAGAAAATCACTTTCCTTGATACTCCTGGACATGCTGCCTTCACCACAATGCGTGCACGTGGTGCTCAAGTTACGGATATCGCCATCATTGTCGTTGCAGCTGATGATGGTGTCATGCCGCAGACTGTGGAAGCGATCAACCACGCAAAGGCTGCTGAGGTACCAATCATCATTGCTGTGAATAAAATGGACAAGGAAGCAGCTAATCCTGACCGTGTAATGCAGGAACTTACAGAATATGAACTCGTACCTGAAGCTTGGGGCGGAGACACAATCTTTGTTCCACTATCAGCACTATCGGGGGAAGGTATTGATAACCTTCTTGAGATGATTGTCCTTGTAAGTGAAGTAGAAGAGCTGAAAGCAAATCCGGATCGTCTTGCTCTTGGTACAGTCATCGAAGCTCAGCTGGATAAAGGCCGTGGATCTGTAGCTACTTTATTGGTGCAAAATGGATCACTTAAAGTCGGAGATCCGATTGTAGTAGGTAACACATTTGGTCGTGTACGTGCGATGGTTAATGATCTTGGTCGCCGTGTGAAAGAAGTGGGTCCATCTACACCGGTAGAAATCACAGGTCTGAATGATGTACCTCAGGCAGGAGATCGTTTTGTAGTCTTTGAAGACGAGAAAACGGCCCGTTCCGTTGGTGAAGCGCGTGCTTCACAAGCTCTTCAAGCCCAGCGCGGTGAAAAATCCAAAGTAAGCCTTGAGACTTTATTCGAACAAATGAAACAAGGTGAAATGAAGGATCTTAACCTTGTACTTAAGGCAGATGTTCAAGGCTCTGTAGAAGCTTTGGCTGCTTCATTGTTGAAAATCGAAGTAGAAGGTGTAAAGATTAACATCATTCACACTGGTGTAGGGGCAATCAATGAGTCTGATATCACTCTTGCATCCGCATCGAATGCAATTGTCATTGGATTCAATGTGCGTCCTGATGTGAATGCAAAGCGTGCTGCTGATGCAGAAGGTGTAGAAATCCGCTTACATCGCATCATTTATAAAGTCATGGAAGAAATTGAAGCAGCAATGAAAGGGATGCTTGATCCGGAGTTTGAAGAAAAAATTATCGGTCAAGCAGAGGTTCGCCAAACATTTAAAGTGTCTAAAGTTGGTACGATTGCGGGAAGCTATGTAACAGAAGGTAAAATCTCTCGCGACTCAGGCGTACGTCTGATTCGTGACGGCGTCGTAATCTTTGAAGGGGAGCTTGATGCTCTTAAACGTTTCAAGGATGATGCTAAAGAAGTTGCGAAAGGCTATGAATGTGGAATTACGATCAAAAACTTCAATGATGTTAAAGAAGGCGATGTTATCGAAGCCTATATTATGGAGGAAATCACTCGTAAATGATCACATATGTTGAATGTGAGTGCATGATTCATGATTCTCACTCTTTAAAAGAGAAAAGAGCTGTATTACAGAGAGTCCTTACTCGATTAAAGCAGAAATATAATGTAGCTGTTTCTGAAATAGATCATCAGGATGTATGGCAAAGAACAAGAATAGCCATCGTCACCGTCGCTTCTACCAGGGCGTCCAGTGAAAAAGAAATGGAAAATGCATTAAAGTTTATCGACTCTTTCCCTGAATGGGAAAGAACCGATACGATAAGAGAATTGATTTAATGAATGACACTCACGCTTCAATGCTCACAATAATGATAGAAATATGGGGTGATATTGATGAGCCATCGTGCGAATCGAGTTGGCGAGCAAATGAAGAAAGAGCTCAGCGATATTATCGGACGAAAAATTAAAGACCCGCGTATTGGATTTGTTACAGTTACGGATGTACAGGTTTCCGGGGATCTTCAGCAGGCAAAAGTATACATTACTGTTCTTGGTGGAGAAGACCAAAGAGAAAATACATTAAAGGGTCTGGCGAAGGCGAAAGGATTTATCCGTTCGGAAGTGGGACAGAGGGTCCGTCTTCGTAAAACACCGGAAATAATCTTTGAGTTTGATGAATCGATCGAATATGGTAATCATATTGAAACTTTACTACGTAAAGTCCAAGATGAGCCGGAAGAAGATTCAAAGAATAAAGACGAGTAACATGAAAGGGCTGATCCAAGCGGGAATCATTTTCGTAAGGGTCAGTCTTTTTATTTTGATTTTTTTGTAGCGAATGGAGGTTCTGTAATGAACGGAATATTACCTTTATGGAAACCAAGGGGCATGACTTCTCATGATTGTGTGTTTAAATTAAGGAAATTGCTTCGGACGAAGAAAGTTGGCCATACAGGTACTCTCGATCCTGAAGTATCGGGAGTCCTTCCAATCTGTATCGGCAGGGCGACGAAAATAGCTGAATATATTACTTCCGCAGGAAAAACATACGAAGGCGAAGTAACACTTGGTTCAAGCACTACGACCGAAGATGCCTGGGGGGAAGTGGTTGAAACTAAACCGGTAGAGAAACTTATTTACAGAAACATGGTACAAAAGATTCTAAACAACCTGACTGGTGAAATCACTCAGACGCCACCGATGTATTCCGCTGTTAAAGTGAATGGCAAAAGACTTTATGAATATGCCCGCAAAGGGATTGAAGTGGAAAGGCCATCGAGGAAGGTCCTTATTCATGAGTTGGAGCTTTTGGATGATTGGACAGAATTGGAGGGGGAACATCCTCATTTCTCCTTTAAAGTGTCATGCAGTAAAGGTACATACGTAAGAACCCTTGCTGTCGAAATCGGGAAGCAGCTTGGCTATCCTGCCCATATGTCTTCGCTTACCCGTACAAAATCAGCAAGTTTCACACAAGCTGACTGTTTCACTTTGGAGCAAGTCGCGGAGTACGTCCAAAGTGATAGAGCTGAAGAGCTTCTTGATCCTTTGGAATCGGGACTTTCTCATTTGCCGAAAATGGTAATTAGTGATACATTAGCAGAGAAAGTGAAGAATGGTGCACGCTTACAAGAGCCTGAGGATTGGCCAAATGAATCAGAAGTGGTAATGGAGCATGACGGACGTGCCATCGCTATTTATAAGTGCCATCCTGATAAACCAGAGGTCATTAAGCCTGTAAAAGTACTATTCAACGACTAGTGAAAAAGGTGAAATACTGTGAAATTAATAACTGTACATCATCCTCATTCGTTTAGTAAAGATGAATTCCCCCCGATGGTCTTGGCGCTTGGTTATTTTGACGGCGTTCATAAAGGGCACCAGAGGGTGATCAGAACGGCTGTTGAAACAGCTAAAGAACAAAATGTACATAGTGCTGTGATGACGTTTGACCCTCATCCTTCTGTAGTGCTGGGGCATAAGCACAAGCATATAAGTTACATTACCCCCCTTGAAGATAAAAAGGAAATCATAAGTGACCTAGGGGTGGACTATTTATTTGTGGTGCGCTTCACTTCAGAGTTTGCCAGCCTTTTGCCACAGGAATTTATCGATCAATATATCATCGATTTTAACGTAACTCATGTAGTGGCGGGATTTGATTATTCTTATGGAAGAATGGGAAAGGGAACGATGGAAACGCTGCCCTTTCACTCGAGGGAGAGATTTACTTCCACTACCGTTCCAAAGCTTACCGAAGAAGAAGACAAAATCAGTTCCACTTTGATCCGTGAAAGTCTGAAAGAAGGAAACGTAACAAGAGTTGCCAAGCTTTTGGGCAGACCCTACAGGATGAAGGGTACCGTTATTCATGGTGATAAGCGCGGCCGGAAAATCGGTTTTCCGACAGCGAATATAGAAATGGCCCATACCTATCTGATTCCAAAAAACGGGGTTTATGCCGTCCGCATGAGAATTTATGACCAATGGTATGACGGAGTATGCAATGTAGGTTTTAAGCCTACATTTAAAAACCCTGATGAATATTCATTATCAATCGAAGTTCATTTGTTTGATTTCCATTCCTCCATCTATGGGGAAGAGGTACATATTGAATGGTTTGAAAGGATAAGGGATGAACAGAAATTTTCAGGTATTGAAGAGTTGATCACTCAAATTCAGAAGGATAAAGAAACCGCCATCTCTTACTTTTCAAGAATTTGATGTTATCACTTGATTTTTGTAGAAAAAAGTAGTATTCTAAATAGCGTATGAAATGAACCTTTGCTTGGCATCACGATTCACCAACGTATGCTCGGTAACAGGGGATTTGAAAGAAATTATTAGGAGGTGAAAAGGATGGCTATCACTAAAGAGCGTAAAAACGAACTTATCAGTGAATACAAAACACATGAGAACGATACTGGATCTCCAGAAGTTCAAATTGCTGTCCTAACAGAAGAAATTAACAATCTGAACGATCACTTACGCGTTCATAAGAAAGATCACCACTCTCGTCGCGGTCTTCTTAAAATGGTAGGTCACCGTCGTAATCTTTTATCTTACCTGCGTAAGAAAGATGTACAACGCTACCGTGAGTTAATTAACAAATTAGGTTTACGTCGATAATCAGAGACAAGGAAGCGGGAATATTTCCCGCTTTTTCTTTAGTTTTTATAAGTGGAAATCTTTGTATGATTGACCAGCACTTTTTAAACTAGTCATTCAAAGATTTTACCTCAAAAGTATTCATATAGCGACTTTTTGTCTACAATACATAATAAGAAAAGCGGATAGGCTTCAGATAGAAGCGGCAAGCATACAACGGTGTACTTATGCTGTGGCAGGATAAGGAAGCTGTGTTTAAAATGCTCTTCTTGGCAGAAGATTAAGGTCCATACTTATTTGAATATAACAGCACTTTAGTGCATGATATAGATTATTGGAATTTTTTAATACGGGTAAGGTAAAACCGACACCCTTTAAGTGATGTATAAAGAGAGGGGTACACTATATGGAACAAACTAAACAAACCTTTTCCATCGAATGGGCTGGAAGAGAATTAACGGTGGAAGTTGGCCAATTGGCTAAACAAGCCAACGGTGCAGTATTGGTGCGCTACGGAGATACAGCAGTTCTGAGCAGCGCAACCGCGTCTAAAGAACCGAAACCGCTGGATTTCTTTCCGTTAACAGTTAATTACGAAGAAAGATTATATGCAGTTGGTAAAATTCCTGGAGGATTTATCAAACGTGAAGGGCGTCCAAGTGAAAAAGCCATTTTAGCCAGCCGGTTAATCGACCGTCCAATTCGCCCGTTATTTGCAGACGGCTTCCGTAACGAAGTTCAGGTCATCAGCATGGTCATGAGTGTAGACCAGAATTGTTCGTCTGAAATGGCGGCTATGTTCGGATCTTCACTTGCCCTGTCGGTATCTGATATTCCTTTCGAAGGTCCGATTGCCGGTGTGATAGTAGGTCTGATTGATGGAGAGTTCATCATTAACCCGTCAGTTGAGCAGCTTGAGAAAAGTGAAATTCATCTTTCAGTGGCAGGAACGAAAGATGCAATCAACATGGTTGAAGCAGGGGCAGATGAAGTTCCCGAAGAAACGATGCTGGAAGCCATTATGTTCGGTCATGAAGAAATCAAACGATTAGTGGCATTCCAAGAAGAAATTGTTGCAAAAGTCGGCAAAGAAAAAATGGAAATTCAACTCTTCGAACTTGATCAGGAACTGGAAGCAGAAGTACGTTCACTATGTGAAGAAGAATTGATCCCTGCTATTCAAGTTCAGGAAAAGCACGCACGTGAAGAAGCAATCACTGCAGTTAAAAAACAAGTAATGACAGCTTTTGAAGATAAAGAAGCAGAAGAAGACACGTTGAAGCATGTGAAAAAGATTCTGGACAAACTCGTTAAAAATGAAGTGCGTCGTCTGATCACTGAAGAGAAAGTACGTCCTGATGGCCGTAGAGTTGATGAAATCCGTCCACTTTCTTCAGAAGTAGGCCTCCTGCCTAGAACGCATGGTTCCGGACTATTCACACGTGGACAAACCCAGGCGCTCAGTATTTGTACGTTAGGTGCCTTAGGCGATGTTCAAATCCTTGATGGATTGGGAATCGAAGAATCCAAGCGTTTTATGCACCATTACAATTTCCCACAATTCAGTGTTGGGGAAACAGGGCCGATCAGAGGACCAGGCCGTCGTGAAATCGGACACGGTGCTTTAGGTGAACGTGCTCTTGAGCCGATCATTCCGAATGAAAAGGATTTCCCTTATACAA
The DNA here is from genome assembly GCF_056159545.1 of Rossellomorea sp. ABR4_012. Taxonomy (NCBI): domain Bacteria; kingdom Bacillati; phylum Bacillota; class Bacilli; order Caryophanales; family Bacillaceae; genus Rossellomorea; species Rossellomorea sp. ABR4_012. Next base: position 330,220 of record NZ_JBSWVK010000004.1, on the reverse strand, counting down.
TCAGACTTGTATCCGAAGTTCTTGAGTCAAATGGCTCTACTTCACAAGCCAGTATTTGTGCAAGTACTCTTGCGATGATGGATGCAGGTGTACCGATAAAAGCTCCAGTAGCAGGTATTGCAATGGGTCTGGTTAAATCCGGAGAACATTATTCTATTCTTACAGATATTCAAGGAATGGAAGATTTCTTAGGGGATATGGACTTTAAGGTAGCAGGTACTTCCAAAGGCGTTACTGCCCTTCAAATGGATATCAAAATTGAAGGGTTATCAAGAGAGATCTTAGAAGAAGCGCTTCAGCAAGCTAAAATTGGAAGAATGCAAATCCTTGACAGCATGCTTGCAACATTGGGTGAATCAAGATCATCCCTTTCTCAGTATGCTCCAAAGATTCTTACGATGCATATTAATCCTGACAAAATTCGTGATGTTATTGGACCAAGCGGTAAGCAAATCAATAAGATCATTGATGAAACAGGTGTAAAGATCGATATAGAACAAGATGGAACGATCTTCATCTCATCTACTGATGAAGAAATGAATAAGGTTGCTAAGAAAACGATTGAAGATATCGTAAGGGAAGTTGAAGCTGGCCAAATGTATCTTGGTAAGGTTAAACGAATTGAAAAATTCGGTGCATTTGTAGAAATTTTTGCCGGAAAAGACGGATTGGTTCACATTTCTGAAATTGCAGAAGAACGAATCAGAAAAGTAGAAGATGTTGTTTCGATCGGCGATGAAATCTTGGTGAAAGTCCTTGATGTAGATAACCAAGGAAGAGTTAACTTATCCCGAAAAGCCGTACTTAAAGAACAACGCGAAAAAGAAGAACAAAATCAAGCATAATCCACTGATTGGCTGTCCTGTAAGGAGATCATTCTTCCGACAGGCAGCCTTTTTCTATTGATTTTAAACTGCGTTCTACCTTGTCCATTAAACTCATATGTTTAAAAGGAAGGAAGGTGTATGCAGGTGGAAAAAAAATACTTGATTGGAATTTGTGTTATTGCTATTCTGACAATATTAGCTGTGGAAAATCCATTAACAGATCAATATGTTCTCAGTTTGAAACAGCAATCAGCAGCTGTAAACGGAAGTATAAACTCTATAGCTGTAAGCGGCAGTATTAGTAATGAAGATTTAACAGAAAAAATCAAGGAAGCAGCAAAAAACAAATCTTTTCCTGCTCAAAATGCCAAGATTGATCCTGTGTGGAAGGCGACTCCAGGTTATAACGGAGTAAAAATAGATATTGATAAATCGTTGCATAATATGAAGAAGGACCCCGGTTTTTCTGAAGAGAAGCTTGTTTATAAACAAATTGCACCGGAAATCCATTTGTCGGATTTACCCCCTTCCCCGGTATACCGTGGAAATCCCGATAAGCCCATGGTTTCCTTTATTATAAATGTTGCATGGGGTAATGAACATATTCCCGATATGCTTGCTACTTTGAAAAAGCATCACGTTTATGCTACCTTTTTTCTAGAGGGCAGGTGGGTAAAGAATAATCCGGATTTAGCAAAGATGATAGTGGATGCAGGTCATGAAATAGGGAATCATTCCTATTCCCATCCGAATATGGAAACACTCGGAACATCGAAAGTAATCGATGAGTTGAAAAAAACAAATGAGATCATCGAAGTGACTACCGGAGAGAAGGTGAAATGGTTTGCACCGCCAAGCGGAAGTTACAGGGATGAAGTAGTCAAAATCGCTCACCAAATGGATATGCGCACCATCATGTGGAGTATTGATACAATTGATTGGCAAAAACCTCAGCCGGATGTTCTAATCAACCGTGTGATGTCAAAGATGCATAAAGGTGCCATCGTCCTTATGCATCCAACCGCTTCAACAGCAAACTCGTTAAACAGCTTAATTGTTCAAATTAAAGACAAAGAGCTGCGGCTGGGTACCATTTCAAGTTTATTTAAAGAAGAACGGATTCTGGAAGAGATCGATCATTCTTCTAAAGATGGGAATGTAAATACAAGCTTATAATTTGCTGCATCATGAATAGGAGGAACACTTTTTGATTAAGAAACATACTTGCCAAAATGGACTAAGAATCGTATTAGAAGAAATCCCTACTGTCCGATCGGTCGCGATCGGTATTTGGATCGCTGCCGGTTCAAGGAATGAAGTGCACGATAACAATGGTATATCGCATTTTCTTGAGCATATGTTCTTTAAAGGGACAAAAACCAAGTCGGCCAGAGAAATCGCAGAATCATTTGATAGTATCGGGGGGCAGGTAAACGCTTTTACCTCTAAAGAATATACGTGCTACTATGCGAAAGTGCTTGATAATCATGCAGAATATGCACTACATACATTGTCTGACATGTTTTTCAATTCCGCATTTGATGAAGAAGAAATGGGAAAAGAGAAAAATGTAGTTTACGAAGAAATAAAAATGTATGAAGATACCCCTGATGATATCGTACATGATTTACTAAGTAAGGCTATTTATGAACAGCACTCGCTGGGTTATCCAATATTGGGTACCGAAGAAACGCTGAGTACGTTTGATCAGGATAAATTAAAGCAATATATGCATGAAATGTATACTCCCGATCAAGTGGTCGTTTCGGTAGCAGGAAATGTAAACGAGAGCTTCATAAAGGATGTAGAAAAGCTATTTGGCTCATATCAAGGCGGAAAAGGACCTGAGGAGAGAACTCAGCCTTCATTCAAGTACAATAAACTTGCCCGCAAGAAAGATACGGAACAAGCTCATCTATGCCTGGGCTTCGATGGTCTTCAAATTGGCCACAGTGATATTTATAATCTGATCGTATTAAATAATATCGTCGGTGGGAGCATGTCTTCCCGTCTTTTCCAGGAAGTCAGGGAGCAAAGGGGATTGGCATACTCCGTATTCTCTTATCATTCCGCTTATCAAGACAGTGGTATGGTAACCATCTATGGAGGAACAGGGGCGAATCAATTAGACCAATTATATGATACAATCCACCATACGCTTGAAGACTTAAAAGCAGAAGGCATCACTTCCAAAGAGTTGACCAACAGCAAAGAACAACTGAAAGGAAACTTGATGTTAAGCTTGGAAAGCACAAACAGCCGTATGAGCAGAAACGGGAAAAATGAATTGTTATTAAAACGTCATCGGACGCTGGATGAGATTGTAGAAGAGATCGATGGAGTTACTATGGATAAGGTCAATCGTGTCGCAAAGGACATTTTTACAGATGACTATGCAGCTGCACTGATCAGTCCTGATGGGAATCTTCCAAAGAACTTTAAACAATAAATTCATTGAATGAAAGCAGGTGAAAGCCTGCTTTTTATTTTTCCTCGGACAGAAAGTCCTTCTAAACGTACAAGACAATGTATACATTGTACTACAGAGCAAAATAGGAGGATTGATTACAGTGAGGTTGAGTGAGCTGAGCGGAAAGGAAATTGTGGACTATCGAAAAGCTGAAAGGCTTGGCGTTCTTGGTCAAACCGATTTAGAGTTTAATGACAAATCAGGCCAGATTCATGCTTTGGTCATACCTACAGGTAAGTGGATGCGTAAACAAGGAGGAGAAATCAGGGTCCCTTGGCATCAAATCAGGACGATTGGTACGGATATGATCATCTTGGAGGTATCAACCGATTAACCTATATATTGACTTGAAGGAAGAACGGGGAAAAGCCCCGTTCTTTTTTTATTTTATTTATACGAGCTTGTGGCCTCTGAGGGAGCCGCCTCCGCTTTTCACTGTCCAGCTCCGGCGGCTAGCCCTCGAGGTCATAAGATAAATAGTCCAAGAAGGCAAAGAACGCCTTCCCGGCCCATTTATCTTATGCTTGTCGGGGCTGAGCGAGCCGCCCCCGCTTTTCTTATTGTCCAGCTCCGGGGCTTAGAGGCACATGCCATAAGCCAAACCGGCCAAGAAAGCAAAGAACACCTTAGTGGCTGGTTCGTCTTATGCCACCCGCCTCTGAGCAAAGCCCCTCCGCTTTTCTTATTGTCCAGCTCCGGCGGCTAGAGGCTCGAGACATAAGCCATGCCATCCAAAAAGGCAAAGAGCGGCTTTATGGATGCCCTGTCTTATGCTTGTCGCCTCTAAACAAGCCGCCTCCGCTTTTCTTTTCACCCATTAGGTCTCGATAACATACACTGTTGAAGTGAAAAGGGATTTAGAATAGCGATTATGTTAAAAGAAGGTGAAAGCAGTGATGTTGACCGGAATGCAGATCGCAGTTCTAGGCGGAGATGCTCGTCAGCTGGAGATCATACGCAAGCTTACAGAGCTGGATGCGAAGATTTCTCTGGTTGGTTTTGAACAGTTAGATCATGCCTTTACAGGGGCTACGAAGGAAAAGTTAGATGAGGTAGACTTTTCAATTATAGACGCCATCATCTTACCTGTACCCGGCACGAATCTACAAGGAGAAATTGATACGATCTTTTCGAATGAAAAAATATGTCTGAGTGAAGCTATCGTATCGCAAACGCCAGAGCACTGTACGATCTATTCAGGAATAAGCAATAAATACTTGGATAATGTAGTTATTTCAACAAACCGGAAACTGGTTCAGCTATTTGAGAGAGATGATGTCGCCATCTATAATTCAATTCCCACAGTGGAGGGGACAATTATGATGGCTATTCAACATACGGATTTTACGATACATGGCTCTTCAATCGTCGTATTGGGCTTGGGGAGAGTGGGCATGAGTGTAGCGAGGACATTCAATAACTTAGGAGCAAAGGTGAAAGTGGGAGCACGTAAAAGCGAGCACCTTGCCAGAATCACTGAAATGGGGCTGGAAGCATTCCATCTTGATCATTTAACAAAAGAGGTGGAGAACTGTGATATTTGCATTAATACTATTCCTACTTCCATTGTAAAAGCTAATGTAATTGCTAAGATGCCCCCGCACACCTTGATCATTGATTTGGCATCAAAACCGGGAGGCACCGACTTCCGTTATGCAGAAAAAAGAGGGATTAAAGCTTTGTTGGCACCGGGGCTGCCAGGAATTGTAGCTCCAAAAACTGCCGGTCAAATATTAGCCAATGTATTGGCGCAGCTTCTTGAAGAAGATTTTGATTCTGGAAAGGAGAGCTTATCTTGAGTATTAAAGGAAAACGAATCGGATTTGGATTAACGGGCTCACATTGTACGTACGATGCTGTATTCCCTGAGATCGAAAGGCTGGTTAATAACGGAGCGGAGGTCATGCCCATTGTGACTTCTACGGTGATGAATACAGAAACGCGGTTCGGAAAAGGAGAAGACTGGATCAAGAGGATTGAGAATGTAACAGGGCATCGGGTGATTGATTCAATCGTGAAAGCAGAACCATTAGGACCTAAAATTCCTTTGGATTGTATGGTGATTGCTCCTTTAACTGGCAACTCGATGAGTAAATTTGCAAATGCCATGACGGACTCACCGGTGCTTATGGCTGCAAAAGCTACCCTCCGTAATCATCGTCCTGTTGTTTTGGGGATTTCTACAAATGATGCATTAGGGTTGAACGGAATTAATCTCATGAGACTGATATCAACCAAAGATATCTATTTTATTCCATTTGGTCAGGATGCTCCTGAAAGCAAACCAAAGTCAATGGTTGCCAGAATGACTCTCATACAAGAAACAATTGAAGCAGCTATTGAAGGAAAACAGCTCCAGCCAGTCATTATTGAAAAGTTCTTAGATTAATCGATTTGAAGGCTATCATCTGTAGTTGGATGGCCTTCTTTTCATGCAGATTAATAAATCATCAAAAAACCACTATTGTCAAATAATTGTTTATGTTAAAATAACCTTTATTATAGTAAAAGACTAAATTGTTTGATACTACTATGAGAAAACATAAATGGTTGGAAGGAGAGAAGAGTTTTGAATACAAGTGGTTTTCATGTAGCAGTCGTGGGTGCTACAGGTGCTGTAGGACAACAGATGCTTCATACATTAGATAAAAGGGATTTTCCGATAAAAAAGCTGACTTTATTATCATCTGCCCGTTCAGCCGGTTCAACCGTAACTTTCAGAGGGAAAGAATGGACGGTTGAAGAGGCTAAGCCAGAAAGCTTTGAAGGTGTTGACATTGCGTTATTTAGTGCAGGGGGAAGTGTATCAAAACTTCTTGCTCCCGAAGCTGTTAAACGCGGTGCAATCGTGGTGGACAATACCAGTGCCTATCGTATGGATCCAAATGTTCCGCTTGTGGTACCGGAAGTTAATGAAGAAGACATCAAACTTCATAATGGTATCATTGCTAATCCAAACTGTTCAACGATTCAAATGGTAGCTGCTCTTGAACCACTCAGAAAAGAGTATGGTTTAACGAAAGTAATAGTATCTACTTATCAGGCAGTTTCAGGAGCCGGTGCTGCTGCAATAGATGAAATGCACGAACAATCACAGGCGATATTAAATGGAGAATCATTCGAACCTGCGGTATTGCCTGTGAAAGGTGATAAGAAGCATTATCAGATTGCCTTTAACGCCATTCCTCAAATTGATATGTTCCAAGACAATGGTTTTACATTCGAAGAGATGAAAATGATTAATGAAACGAAGAAAATCATGCATATGCCTTCTCTTAAGGTATCCGCAACATGCGTGAGGCTGCCTGTTGTAACAGGTCACTCTGAAAGTGTATATATTGAAATAGAAAAGGAATCTGTCTCAGTTAAAGAGCTGCACTCCTTGCTGAAAAATGCACCAGGTGTAACGCTTGAGGATATCCCTGAAGAACAAGTATATCCTATGCCTGCCTACGCAGTAGGAAAGCCTGATGTATTCGTAGGGAGAGTTCGTAAAGATTTAGATGAAGATAAAGGATTCCACATGTGGATTGTCTCTGACAATTTATTAAAAGGCGCTGCGTGGAATTCAGTACAGATTGCTGAAAGCTTAGTAAAACTGGGATTGGTGAAATAAATAAGAGGATTATTCTACTATTCGTTCCTTATGATCAACTAATTCGTTCCCTCCATGCCTCTTGAACAATGACAATGAGGTGTAGTCATGAAAGTGATCGTTCAAAAATTTGGTGGAACATCTGTACGTGATGAAGCAAGTCGCAAAAAGGCTCTTGTTCATATTAAAGGAGCGATCGATAAAGGGTATAAGGTGGTAGTAGTGGTCTCTGCAATGGGTAGAAAGGGAGAACCCTATGCCACTGACTCTTTATTATCGTTGATCGGGGGCACAAATGCCCTCGTCAGTAAAAGAGAACAGGATTTACTGTTATCCTGCGGGGAAATCATCTCCAGCCTGGTTTTTTCGAATATGCTGCTAGAAAACGGCATTCGTTCTACAGCGTTAACGGGGGCGCAGGCAGGTTTTATCACAAACAGCGATTTTAATAATGCAAAAATCATTGAGATGCGATGCAGCCGTCTATACAAAGAGCTCGATATTCATGATGCTGTCGTGGTTGCAGGTTTCCAAGGAGCTACAAAAGAAGGAGATATCACAACGATTGGAAGAGGGGGAAGTGATACTTCTGCTTCTGCACTTGGAGCCGCACTGAAAGCAGAGTTCATTGATATTTTTACAGATGTTGAAGGCGTAATGACTGCGGATCCTCGAATCTCGGCAAAAGCAAGGCCGATTTCTGTTGTTTCTTATAATGAAGTATGTAATATGGCATATCAGGGAGCGAAAGTAATCCACCCGAGAGCAGTCGAAATCGCGATGAACTCTAATATTCCGATCAGAATTCGATCCACCTACTCAACGGGTGAAGGAACACTTGTGACGACAGCAGAAAATACGAAGGCACATAAAGAATTCAGAAACCATCCTGTAACAGGGATTGCGCACGTAAGTAAACTGACTCAGATAAAAGTATTCGCAAAAAAGGATCAGTATAATCTTCAGGCTGAAGTGTTCAAGGCGATGGCAAATGAAGGGATCAGTGTGGATTTCATCAATATTTCCCCCCGGGGAGTCACCTACACCGTAGCTTCGACACTTGCTGAAAAAGCAATAACGATATTGAAGAAAAAGGGTCATGATCCTGTTGTAGAAGAAAACTGTGCTAAAATCTCAGTTGTAGGGGGCGGAATGACCGGAGTGCCTGGAGTCACTTCAGCAATTGTCACTTCCTTATCAGATAATGGTATTCGGATTCTACAATCGGCAGACAGCCATACGACGATTTGGGTGCTGGTGAAAGAAAGTGAATTAATCTGTGCAGTGAATGCTCTTCATGATACATTTCAATTAGAGAAGGCTCATTGTACATTCAAAGCAGGATAGATTTAATAAAGGGGAGTGTAAGTCTTGAATTTTGGCCGTGTTTCAACAGCTATGGTAACACCATTTGACCATAAAGGTAATATTGATTTTACAAAAACTACTCAGTTGATTAATTACTTGATTGATAATGGTACCGATTCCCTTGTGGTTGCAGGTACTACAGGAGAGTCGCCGACATTGACCAAAGAGGAGAAGGTTGCTTTATTTCGTCATGTGGTTAAAGTTGTGAATGGCAGGATCCCTGTGGTTGCAGGAACAGGCAGCAATAACACTCATGCATCAATCGAATTGACAAAGAAAGCTGAAGAAGCAGGCGTCGATGCTGTGATGCTGGTTGCGCCTTATTATAACAAGCCAAGTCAGGAAGGGTTGTTTCAGCACTTTAAAGTCATCGCTGAGTCAACCTCTTTACCTGTCATGCTATATAATATCCCTGGCAGATCTTCAGTAAATATTGCACCGGAAACCATCATTAGATTGTCTGAAATCGATAATATTGTTGCGGTCAAAGAAGCCAGCGGTGATTTGGATGCAATGACTGAAATCATCTCAAAAACTGCTGAAGACTTTGCACTTTACAGCGGAGATGATGGCCTTACGCTTCCAATCCTATCAATTGGAGGAAATGGAATCGTTTCTGTGGCATCTCATATCATCGGGAACGAGATGCAGGAAATGGTCAAAGAGTTTGTGGAAGGCAATGTATCTGCTGCAGCAAAGACTCATCAAAAGCTATTGCCGATAATGAAAGGGTTATTTACCAGCCCGAGTCCAACCCCTGTAAAGACGGCATTGCAATTGAGAGGTCTGGATGTAGGTAGCGTGCGTCTTCCATTAATCCCATTATCTGAAGCTGAAAGAACAAAGCTCAGCCAGTTGATCAATACGATATAAGTGTGTAAATAGGCTGGGACAAAAGTGTTTTAGACCAAGGAAAACCCGAACTATACTTTGAATTCTAGGATTCATTAATAGTTCGGGTTTTTTAATATTGTTCAAAAATGAGTTGAGTTTTTAGTATTCCAGCGGTTGATTGGAGTGCAAGACGAAGACTCCTGCGGGGAAGAGCGAGTTAGGTGAGACTTGTCCAGCTCCAGGGCTTAGAGGCACATAGCATAAGGCGAATCGGCCAAGAAGGCAAAGAACGCCTTCGTGGCCGATTCGCCTTATGCCACCCGCCTCTGACCAAAGCCCTTCCGCATTTCTAACCCGCAGGAGCGAATGCGACGAGGAGGCTCACCACCCGCCCGCGGAAAGCGAAGTTTTGCACGGAAATCAATAGCGGTATTAAAATCCTACACAGAAATGTTCGTCTTTGTGTTTAAAGTTTTGTCTCTGGCTCATCTTACGAGTGAAAAATATATCATGAAAATAAAGGATTTATTAAACTGATATCGAAATAGTTACGTAGAAAAATGATGCATACTTCGACTTTATCCAGTAGAACACTTCAGAACCTGAACGTTCCTTTGCAGGGTAAAATTGGTTGTACTTAAAAAAAGTTATCAAGTATAATGAATCTGACTGATTATAGATCGGGGAAGCACAGCATAGGAGGACACAAATTGTGAGTAAGACAAAAAATGAGGTAATCCGTATAATTCCATTAGGTGGAGTAGGAGAAATCGGTAAGAATATGTACGTTGTGGAAGTTGACCATGAAATCTTCATCATTGATGCAGGTCTGATGTTCCCTGAAAATGAAATGCTTGGAATCGATATCGTCATACCCGATATCCAATATCTGATCGAACACAAAGATCGGGTTAAAGGGATCTTCCTGACTCATGGCCATGAAGACAGTATCGGTGCTATTTCGTATGTATTGAACAGAATCAAAGCGCCAGTGTATGGGACGAAATTGACGAATGCTTTAGTCAAAGCACGTTTAAAAGACGCGCAGGTTGAAGAAGATGTGAAATTTTTCAATGTCCATTCAGACAGTTTGTTGAATTTCGATGGAGTTCAAGTTTCTTTTTTTAGAACCACTCATAGCATCCCGGATTCGGTTGGGGTCTGTATCCATACCTCTGAAGGTGTAATCGTACATACAGGAGAATTTAAATTCGATCAGTCTGCAAAACATCTATACAGGCCAGACTTAGGCAAGATGGCTGCTATTGGCGATAAAGGCGTGCTATGTCTATTATCGGACAGTACTGAAGCAGAGAGACCGGGTTATACTACTTCGGAGGCTGTCATTGCCAATCAGCTGACTGAAACTTTCCGTACTGCTAAAGGGAGAATTATTGTCGCATGCTTTGCATCCAATCTGATTCGTCTGCAGCAAGTTTTTGATGCAGCGGAACAAAATAACCGTAAAGTTGCGGTTGTGGGAAAAAGCTTGAAACGAGTATATGATGTTGCATTAAAACTCGGTTATTTGCATATCCGGGATGAAATCATGATAACGCTCGATGAAATTGAAAATTATCCAAACGATGAAATTGTCATCATTGCTACCGGAAATCAAGGTGAGCCATTTGAAGCATTACAGCGCATGGCAAAGAAAACTCATCGACTCGTTAATATCGAATCTGGTGATACGGTACTAATCACAGCTACTCCGTCTCCTGGTATGGAAGTAATCATCGGCCGGACGGTCGATATGTTATTCAGGGCAGGAGCAGAGGTGCTGACTGCGAATAAAAGAGTGCATGTTTCCGGACACGGCAGTCAAGAGGATTTAAAGTTCATGCTGAATATCATGAAACCAAAACATTTTGTACCCATCCAGGGTGAATATAAAATGCTGGTTGCACATTCCAAGGTTGCTCATGATATAGGTTTGCCATATAAAAAAATCTTTATCTTGGATAAAGGTGATGTTCTTGAATACAAAGGTGGCAAAATGAAAATGAGCGGCCGGGTACAGGCGGGAAATGTCCTCATCGATGGAAGCGGAGTCGGTGATGTAGGAAATATCGTTCTTCGTGACCGCAAGCTGCTCTCAGAAGATGGTGTATTCACAGTTGTGGTGACCATTAACCGCAAATCCAAAACAATCGTGGCAGGTCCCGAGATCATCTCGCGAGGATTTGTTTATGTAAGGGAATCTGAGGAGTTAATCGAAGGGGCATCCGGGATAGTCAATGATGTCGTTCAAACGTATCTCCAAAAAGGCTCTTTTGAATGGTCTGCCATCAAACAGGACATCCGCGATCAACTTAATTACTATCTATTCAATAAAACAAGAAGACGACCGATGATCCTTCCGATCATCATGGAAGTGTAAAAGTGAGTGAATTCTTAATGGAAAGAGCTATCCGTCTAAACATTAGCGGATAGCTCTTTTCTTTGTGTATAAAGCAATATATCATTATTCAGTCTAACGATAGTTAGTATGAAATGGCACTCATATAAAAATAATAACAAGAGAAGCGTATTGAAAAAGGAGATGTCATTATGAAAGAGAATGATTTACACATGAATCAAGGACAGCAGCCGAATAAAGGGGAAGAAGATGGAAAAGACAAGCCATCAGGCTTAATGGAAAAGATACAGCAATTGGGCCAAACCAATGTACCTCAGCTTTCACAGGACTCAAATATCCATTGCCTGACAATCGTAGGTCAGATAGAAGGTCATATGCAGCTGCCGCCGCAAAACAAAACAACAAAATATGAACATGTGATTCCTCAATTAGTGGCGATAGAGCAAAATCCGAAAATAGAGGGAGTGGTAGTCATCCTGAATACTGTTGGCGGTGATGTGGAGGCGGGACTGGCTATTTCAGAGATGCTTGCCTCACTGTCAAAACCCACTGTTTCAGTTGTATTGGGAGGGGGACACAGTATTGGGGTGCCGATTGCTGTTTCCTGTGACCATTCATATATTGCCAGCACTGCAACCATGACGATCCATCCAGTACGTTTAACCGGACTGGTCATCGGTGTACCGCAGACCTTTGAGTATCTTGATAAAATGCAGGACCGCGTCGTCAGTTTTGTCACAAAGCACAGTAATATTTCAGAAGAAGCATTTAAGGACCTCATGTTTGCCAAGGGGAATCTCACACGTGATATAGGTACGAATGTAGTGGGGGATGATGCCGTTGATTATGGATTGATAGATGGTATCGGAGGCATAGGTGAAGCCATTCGGAAAATCAATGAATTGATCGATATCAAAAAGCAAAGTGATAAAAAAGAAGGGTTGATACAATGATTCTATATACAACCGTTCCACAGGAGCAGATCTATCCAACCGATGCTGCGGAATTCTCAGGTCAGATGATGGTAGAGCATCAGGGTGTGCCGCTTCTTGTACAACGAGTGGAAAATAAATACCGAATTATTAGGATCATGAGCAGCGACCCCGCACATTATTTGAACGGTACAATATGTCCAGGTGAATATATCACGAATTAAGAACGAAAGAGGATTTTCTGAAAATATTGGATATGCTATAATAAATGTGGAAGAGAAATATCCATAACGTAAATAATACTCCATTTTAACGGGAAGGGTCTGACACCTAGGCACATGATATGCCCCAAGTGATCAGCCCTTTCTTCAATTACATAACAACAAAGAATTTATAGAATTTAGGTGAAACATATTGGCAAAACGAAAAAAACGAAAGAAACGTTCTTCAACAAGTGCTTCTCTGAAACAAACGATCAAATATGAGATTACCGGACTGGCTCTGATGGCATTAAGTTTAATCTCCATCATAGAGCTTGGAGCAGTGGGAAAGGCATTCGTGTATTTCTTTCGGTTTTTTCTTGGGGAATGGTATATGGCTGCATTATTATGGGTTATATATCTTGCAGGTTACCTGATGATCAAACGGGAAGTCCCCTTATTATTCAGTAGACGTTTACTCGGACTTTATATTATTATCGCAAGTTTTTTACTTTTAAGTCATGTGAAACTATTTGATTTGTTATCTAATAACGGTATGTTTGAAAACCCGAGTGTGATCATGAATACATGGGACTTGTTCTGGATGGATGTAAATGGAGAGACCAGTACCTCAGATCTCGGGGGAGGGATGATTGGCAGTGTCTTATTTGCCGTGTCGTATTTCCTGTTTGATTCACAGGGTGCCCGGATTGTGAGTGCAACCTTCATTTTAATAGGGATCATTCTGGTAACAGGAAAATCACTTGGCGAGGTATTGGGAAAAATCGGAGCTCGTTTTCGTGTATTTTTGAGCGGCCAATGGGTGGCTTTCAAGAGTGACATGAATGATTGGAAGGAATCCAAAGGAAAGAAAAAAGCGGAAAAACAACAAAAAGCAAAAACTGCAGAGAAAAAGAAAGAAGCTCCTTCTTATCACGAAAATGAGCAGGAAGAAGAGAAAATTGAGCCTATCATTTCAAATTTCGCGGAAAGAGCTTATGGGGGCTCACCTGCAGTAAAAGATCAAGAGGAAGCCAACGCCTCTATCGGAGAAACTGAAAAACAGACAGCTCAAACCCAGAACAAAAAAGTGGAAGAAGGTGAATCTGATACTTCTCCGCCTATCACGTTCACAGAAGTGGAAAATAAAGATTACAAATTACCTTCGCTCGCTTTATTAAAAAGCCCTAAACAGACCGATCAAAGCAATGAGTATCAGTTGATACATGCAAATGCAGCCAAACTGGAAAGAACATTTCAAAGCTTCGGTGTTAAAGCCAAAGTGACCCAGGTCCATCTCGGGCCAGCTGTAACCAAATACGAAGTTCATCCGGATGTCGGGGTCAAGGTGAGCAGAATTGTTAACTTGAGTGATGACTTAGCTTTAGCATTGGCTGCTAAAGACATTCGGATCGAGGCACCGATCCCAGGGAAGTCTGCTATCGGGATTGAAGTACCGAATTCTGAAGTCGCCATGGTTTCATTACGTGAGGTACTCGAGTCTAAGCAGCATAATAAGCCTGACTCAAAACTGCAGATCGGGCTTGGAAGGGACATAACGGGTGAAGCAGTATTGGCGGAGCTTAATAAAATGCCTCACTTGCTTGTAGCAGGTGCCACAGGGAGCGGGAAGAGTGTATGCATCAACGGGATCATTACAAGTATATTGATGCGCGCGAAACCCCATGAAGTAAAATTGATGATGATCGATCCGAAGATGGTTGAATTAAATGTGTACAATGGAGTACCACATCTGCTTGCCCCGGTCGTCACTGATGCGAAAAAAGCTTCACAAGCATTAAAGAAGGTTGTCAGTGAAATGGAACGTCGTTATGAATTATTCTCTCACACAGGAACAAGGAATATTGAAGGATACAATGACTATATAAAAAGGCAGAATATAGAAAATGAAGAAAAGCAGCCATTGCTTCCGTATATTGTGGTTATTGTAGATGAGTTGGCTGACTTGATGATGGTAGCCTCGAACGATGTCGAGGATGCCATCACCAGACTTGCTCAAATGGCTCGTGCAGCGGGTATCCACTTAATAATCGCCACTCAGAGGCCATCTGTGGATGTCATTACCGGTGTGATTAAAGCGAATATACCTTCCCGTATCGCCTTTGCTGTATCTTCGCAAACGGATTCCAGAACCATATTGGACTCAGGTGGAGCTGAAAAGTTATTAGGCCGTGGAGATATGTTGTTCATGCCCGTCGGCGCTTCCAAGCCGACTAGGGTCCAGGGCGCTTTCTTATCGGATGAAGAAGTGGAGGAAGTGGTGGATTTCGTGATATCCCAACAAAAAGCGCAATATCAGGAAGAAATGATTCCTGATGATGTACCTGAGGAAGCAGGCAGCGGTGAAGCTGAAGATGAATTGTATAGCGATGCTGTCCAATTGATTGCCGAAATGCAAACTGCCTCAGTTTCCATGCTTCAGCGCAGATTCAGAATAGGGTACACAAGGGCTGCACGTTTAATAGACGAAATGGAAGTAAGAGGAGTGGTCGGTCCATATGAAGGAAGCAAGCCAAGGACTGTGCTGGTAGGTAAACCTTCTGAAGAACAAAATGCATAAAGGAATGATTAAATATCATCGAGTGAAGCTTCCTTCAAGGAGGTAGCTTCACTTTTTTAATGCGGTTTTCAAAACAGATCTTCTGAAGGGGGCAGGCAAGGCCGGTTGCTACTGGAAAATTGAAAATCACAGGTGAAATAAGAACCATATATAAACAGTAACATTTAATGAAGCATGTGAAGATAACAGACGAATGACTAACCGTATGGACAAAATGAAACCGCTTTATTTTCTTGTATTCTAGTTTATCCACTAATGTGATATACTATTAAAAGCGTTTACATTAAGAAGATAATTATTTCAATAATGTAATAACAAGTAGCGTTTAGTTGTTATATGTAAAAAAAGGGTAAAATTTGTCATGTAAATAAGAAAAAATACCGTCATTTTTCCTATTAATTACCATAATTATTTTCAGAATTGCCTTATTGGTCTTTTTTTTCGACAAAATCACATAATGCTATTTATTTATTAAAAGAAAAGTGTTATAGTATTTTCGATTAGTAGGAAAGATATACATCAGAGGTCTGATGTCTTGAGAAAATTTGGTGGTGGTTCCAGTGACAATTAAAACAGACAATCGACATTTATACTTACAAGTTATTGACCGTTTGAAAAAGGATATTGATGCAGGAGTTTATAAAGAAAAAGAAAAACTTCCGTCTGAATTTGATCTTTCCAAACAACTGGGTGTTTCTAGAGCGACTCTCAGGGAAGCGTTAAGGATCCTTGAGGAAGAAAGTGTCATTATACGCCGGCATGGTGTAGGAACCTTTGTAAACGCTAAACCCTTATTCACTTCAGGGATTGAGCAATTGAACAGTGTTTCCAACATGATTAAACAGGCAGGAATGGAGCCAGGAACCATTTTCTTAAGCTCAACGACTCAAGAAGCAACTGAGGATGATGTTAAAAGGTTTCAAAGTGAGGAAGAGGAGAACATCATTCTGGTCGAACGTGTTCGGACAGCTAACGGTGAACCGGTAGTATACTGTGTGGACAAAATTCCTGAAAGGATCTTAACAAGGAATTTTACGCATGAAGACAATTCAATATTCTCTGTATTGGAAAACAGGGAGAATAGAAGAATAACTCATGCCGTCGCCCAGATTGAACCGATGGGATATCATGATAAAATTTCCCCTATTCTTAATTGCGAGCCTGAGACGGCATTACTCGTACTCAAACAAATGCACTTTGATGAGAACGATGAGCCGATTCTGTACTCAGTAAACTATTTCAGATCAGACAAATTCAGCTTCCATGTTTTAAGAAAACGTGTCTAGCAAACAATCTTTCTACTAATTGATTACAACAAATTTTGGGGGGTACTCTAGGTGAAAAAGCGTAAATTCGGTTTAGCGCTGTCTTTTGTTCTTGCAGCAGGTACAATTTTAGGTGCATGTGGTTCAAGCGAGAAAGAAGAAGGTGCATCTAGTGGTGATGGTAAGAGTAAAGAAGATCAATTTACAGTAGCAATGGTAACGGATGTTGGTGGAGTAGATGATAAATCATTCAACCAATCTGCATGGGAAGGCCTAAAGGCGTTCGGTGAAGAACACGGATTGGAAAAAGGTAAAAGCGGTTACGATTACCTGCAATCTCAATCTGATGCGGACTATGCTACAAACTTAAACACATTAGCTCGTCAAGATTTTGACTTAGTATACGGAATTGGCTTCCTTATGGAAGGTGCAATCAATGATATTGCACAACAGCAGAAAGATTCTCACTTTGCTATCGTTGATGCAGTAGTTGATCAACCAAACGTTGCAAGTATCACGTTTAAAGAGCAAGAAGGTTCTTTCCTTGCAGGCGTTGTAGCAGGTTTAACAACAAAAACAAATAAAATCGGTTTCATCGGTGGAATGGAAATCCCTGTTATCGAGCGTTTCCACTCTGGTTTCTTAGCTGGTGTAAAAGCGGTTAACCCTGAAGCTGAAGTAGTTGCCGATTATGCTGGTGCTTTTGATAAGGCAGAACTTGGGCAAACGATCGCTTCTAAAATGTACTCTCAAAACGCAGATGTCGTTTTCCATGCAGCTGGTGGAACAGGTAATGGTTTATTCAAAGAAGCACGTGACTTGAAAGAAAAAGATCCTTCCCGTGAAATCTGGGCAATCGGTGTTGACTCTGATCAGTCTGCCGAAGGTAAAGTAGGAGATCATAACATCGTTCTGACTTCTTCTCTAAAGCGTGTTGATAATGCTGTTCTTGACCTTGCAAACAAGGCGAAAGAAGGAAACTTCCCTGGTGGGGAAATGATTTCATACGGTCTTAATGAAGATGGTGTTGGTCTTGCAGAACTCAACGATGAACTATCAAACAAAGATGAAGTAATGACGAAAGTTAACGAATGGAAAGAAAAAATCGCAAACGGAGATATCAAAGTACCTGAGTCTCTTAAAGATGCAGAGTCATTCTCAGCAGAGTAATAGTCACAATGATGACAGGGATAAGCGGGCCATGGAATGCCGGTCTCTTATCCCTTTTTCTTTAAAAATAACTGGATATATAGTACTAACCAAAGTTTTTGGTCTGGTATAAAATAACTGGTTTTATGTTTTAAAACTTTAATTGAAGTATAGAAATAATACCTTCTATCTTTCATTTAGAGTTTTAATAGGGGGAACCCTTTTTTCTGGCAGACGAAGGTCTGACCTCTAACTACTAAACTATTTATCCCTAGCCTAAGCAAGGAGTGAAAGCAATGGATTATGTAATCGAGATGCTGAATATCCGAAAGGAATTCCCGGGCATCGTGGCAAATGACAATATCACCCTCCAGCTAAAACAAGGTGAGATTCATGCGCTTCTTGGTGAAAACGGTGCAGGTAAGTCAACGTTAATGAACGTCTTATTTGGACTTTATCAGCCGGAGCAAGGTGAAATTCGAGTAAAGGGCAAGAAAGTCAACATTACAAACCCTAATATTGCAAATGATCTGGGAATCGGGATGGTACATCAGCATTTTATGCTTGTTGATACATTTACCGTCACCGAGAATATCATTCTCGGCAGAGAACCTAAATCCGGGGCATCTGTAGATATTAAAAAAGCTGAAAAAGATATTTTGGACATCTCCGAGAGATATGGGTTGAAGGTGGATCCATCCGCAAAGATATCAGACATTTCAGTGGGCATGCAGCAGCGTGTAGAGATTCTCAAAACCCTTTACCGCGGAGCGGACATCCTGATTTTTGATGAACCTACCGCAGTATTGACCCCACAAGAAATTAAAGAACTCATACAAATAATGAAAACCCTTATCAAAGAAGGAAAATCGATCATTCTTATCACTCATAAACTCAAAGAGATTATGGAGGTGTGTGATAATGTAACCGTTATCAGGAAAGGGAAAGGTATAGGTACCGTAAAAGTTTCGGAAACAAACCCAAACCACCTTGCCAGCCTGATGGTCGGTCGTGAAGTAACATTCAAAACTGATAAAACAGAAGCTGTACCTGATGGGAAAGTATTGGAAATCAGCGATTTGAATGTAAAGGATAACCGCAACGTACCGGTTGTGAAGGGTCTGAACCTTGAGGTAAGAGCAGGAGAAATCCTGGGTATTGCCGGTGTCGATGGGAATGGACAAACTGAGCTGATCGAAGCAATCACCGGTCTTCATAAAGCTGAAAGCGGCTCTATCAAGTTGAATGGCAAAGAAATAGTAAACTTGAAACCTCGTAAGATTTATGAAAACGGAGTGGGGCATATACCTCAGGACCGTCATAAACACGGATTGGTATTGGATTTTCCGATAGGTGAAAACATGGTCCTTCAGACCTACTACCAAAAGCCGTATTCCAACAACGGTATTTTAAACTATAAAAAAATTTATGATCAAGCCAGAAAACTAATATCTGAGTTTGATGTAAGAACACCATCTGAATACACTCTGGCACGGGCACTATCCGGCGGTAATCAGCAAAAAGCGATTATCGGGAGGGAAATAGACCGTGATCCGGATTTATTGATTGCAGCTCAGCCAACACGCGGACTGGATGTGGGTGCGATTGAATTTATCCACAAACGCCTGATTGAACAAAGGGACAACGGGAAAGCTGTATTGCTGCTTTCATTTGAATTAGATGAAATTATGAATGTAAGCGATCGCATTGCGGTCATTTACGAAGGCCAGATCGTCGCAATTGTCGATCCAAAAGAAACGACCGAACAAGAACTTGGCCTGTTGATGGCAGGTTCAAAAGGAAAGGGAACGGGGGAAAACACAAATGTCTAATCGATTAACAAATATTTTAATCCCGGTTATTTCTGTCCTTTTAGGTATCATTGTCGGAACAATTATCATGCTTGTGAGCGGTTATGACCCTGTTGCGGGATATACAGCATTGTGGCAGGGGATATTTGGTGAAATCTATTATGTAGGTGAAACTGTTAGACAGGTTACACCATATATTTTAGCCGGGCTGGCTGTGGCCTTTGCATTCAGAACGGGACTGTTCAACATTGGTGTAGAGGGACAACTGATTGTAGGCTGGATGGCAGCTGTTTGGGTGGGGATTGCGTTTGATGACCTGCCGAAAATCATTCACTTGCCAATGGCCATCATCGCGGCTGCGTTAGCAGGTGCAATCTGGGGATTCATTCCTGGCTTACTGAAAGCCAAGTATCGGGTGCACGAGGTTATCGTTACGATCATGATGAACTATATCGCTTTACACGTAACAAACTCCATCATTCGTGATGTTTTGACGGAACGTAAGGACCGAACTGATTATATTGCTGAATCAGCATCATTAACATCACCATTCTTTGAAAGTATTACTGACTATTCCCGCTTACACTGGGGAATCTTCGTTGCACTTGCCTGCGTATTCATCATGTGGTTCTTACTGGAGAAAACGTCTCGCGGATACGAGCTTCGCTCTGTAGGATTTAACCAGCATGCATCTCAATATGCAGGTATGAACGTCAATGGAAACATCATTCTTTCAATGGTCATTTCCGGTGCTTTCGCCGGTCTTGCGGGGGCAATGGAAGGACTTGGGACATTTGGATATGCATCGATCAAAGGCGGGTTCACAGGTGTAGGTTTTGATGGTATCGCTGTTGCGTTATTGGGCGGTAACGTCGCTATCGGTGTAGTATTTGCTGCACTCTTGTTCGGAGGTCTAAAGGTAGGGGCCTTAAATATGCCGCTTGAAGCAGGCATACCGAATGAACTTGTAGATATCATCATCGCTTTGATCATTTTCTTTGTGGCTTCAGGCTACATGATCCGTTATTTAATTCAACGATTCAGTAAAAAGGGGGTGAAATAAGTGGGCTTTATGGATATTTTATTAATACTTATCCCGTCTACGTTACTTTGGGCTTCGCCACTTATTTTCACTGCTTTAGGCGGAGCGTTTTCAGAACGATCCGGTATTGTCAATATTGGACTTGAAGGTCTGATGGTCATTGGTGCTTTCTCGAGTATCGTCTTTAATATAACGTTTGCTGAGACGTTCGGCTCGGCAACTCCTTGGGTAGCGCTTCTTGTCGCGATGGTTATGGGTGGACTGCTGGCTGTTCTGCATGCCGTGGCTTCCATCACATTCAGAGCCGACCAGGTAGTATCTGGTGTAGCGATCAACCTGCTTGCAATTGGTTTAACATTGTTTCTTGTTAAGCGAATCTATGGTAAAGGTCAAACAGATATTATTTCTGAAGGCTTCGGTAAAGTGGATGTTCCGCTTTTACACAGGATCCCCGTGATCGGTGACATCTTCTTTTCAAATACGTATTGGCCGCCATTCGTAGCCATCCTTGTATCGGTAATCGTATGGTATGTCATGTTTAAAACGCCATTTGGGCTGAGACTGCGTTCTGTAGGTGAACATCCGATGGCTGCTGATACTATGGGTATCAATGTGACGAAGATGCGTTATATCGGGGTTATTATATCCGGTGCATTCGCCGGTGTCGGCGGTGGAGTTTATGCACAGTCCATTTCTTCTGATTTCAGCCATGCTACAATCTCTGGACAAGGGTTTATGGCGCTAGCCGCATTGATTTTTGGTAAATGGCATCCTCTTGGTGCAATGGGCGCAGCGTTATTCTTCGGCTTTGCACAGAGCTTAAGTATCATCGGAAGCAGTATTCCATTATTCGAAAATATTCCTAGCGTTTATTTATTAATCGCTCCTTACGTACTGACGATCCTGGCACTGACTGGTTTCATCGGCCGTGCCGACGCACCTAAAGCATTAGGTACACCATACGTAAAAGGAAGCCGTTAATTACAGAAAAGAGTGTCTATGTTATAACATGGGCACTCTTTTTTATATATTGAAACAAAGTTAATATGAATACGTAGTAGAGAATAATTCATGTTTAATCTTTGATGGTCTTGGTCTTAGTGGTTCCAGCTTTTGATTGGATTGCAAGACGATGACTCCTAATAGAAAAGCGGAAGGGCTTTGAAGAGAGGCGCGTGGCATAAGACGAATTGGCCATGAAGGAGTTCTTTGCCTTCTTGGCCGGTTTGGCTTATGACATGTGCCTCTATGCCCTGCAGCTGGACACTTGACACCTCTAAAGATAGTGCGACGAGGAGGCTCACCGGCCGCCCGCGGAAAGCGAAGTCTTGCACGGAAATCAAAAGCGGTGTTCAAAAGCAAATAACCATAGTCTGAACAAATATCTCTAAACATATAATGATTATCATGTGTCGATTTTTCCAACAGAGGAAGATGCTTGAATTCTTTCTATTACAACATGTATAGTTAAAATAAAATACCGCACAATAAAGGTGTTTATATCTTTTTCAGTTTTATGTATAAGAAAAATGCAAGTATGGACAAGGAGGACGGTACAATGACGGACATTAATGAAGTCGTTAAGAAAAAGCAAGGCTACACATTACATATCGTGAAAACGGATAAGTATAAAACAAACAACCTTGTGATGAAAATGAAAGCCCCCTTAGATCAGGAAACTGTCACGCTGCGCGGGCTACTTCCGCACGTCATGCAAAGCAGTACAAAGACGTATCCGAATACAACAAAACTCCGTACTTATTTAGATGAATTATATGGTGCAAGCTTTTTTACCGACTTAGCTAAAAAAGGGGAGTATCATATCGTTAGTTTCTCCGTAGAAATAGCAAACGAGAAATTCTTGAAGGATTCAGAACCGCTCCTTGAGAAAGGGCTTGAATTTCTTTCAGACGTGTTATTGAACCCTAATATTGAGAACAATCAATTTGAAGAGCGTACAGTCGAGAAGGAGAAACGGAACCAAAAGGTGAGAATTCAGGCAGTGTATGACGACAAAATGCGTTATGCGAACTCAAGATTGGTGGAAGAAATGTGTAAAGATGAGAGGTTTGCACTCCATGTAAATGGGATGAAAGAGAACGTCGATTCGATATCTGCAAGTGAATTATACGATTATTATCAAAAAGTAATCAATGAAGATCAAATGGACCTCTATGTTATTGGGGATGTCGACGAAGAGCAAGTCGAGAATTTCTGTGACAAGCTGTTTTCGCTGCCGGAACGATCACCTCTAGAAATCCAATCTTCAGAAGTAAACCGTAAAGAGAAGGAAAATGTAGTAAAAGAAAAGCAGGATGTTAAGCAAGGAAAGCTGAATGTGGGATACCGGACAAACACTCAATACGGTGATAAGGATTATTATGCACTTCAGGTCTTTAATGGGATATTCGGGGGCTTCTCTCATTCGAAACTGTTTATAAATGTAAGGGAAAAGGCCAGTCTTGCTTATTATGCAGCCAGCCGCCTGGAAAGTCATAAAGGACTCATGATGGTGATGTCGGGTATTGAATTCAAGAATTATGATCAGGCTGTCGGTATCATAAACGAGCAGTTGGAAGCAATGAAAAATGGTGATTTTACGGATGGGGAAATTGAACAGACAAAAGCAGTCATAAAAAATCAGCTGCTTGAAACTGTAGACACTTCAAGGGGACTGATCGAAGTCCTGTATCACAATGCTGTATCCAATAAGCAAATCGACCTCAGAACTTGGCTCGAAGAAGTGGAAAGAACGACCAAAGAAGAAATCATTGCAGCAGCGAACAAAGTTGAGCTTGATACAATATATTTCTTAACAGGAATGGAGGAATAAAGATGAAGAAAATTTCCTTCGATCAAATCCAAGAAAATTTATATTATGAGAAGATGTCTAACGGCCTGGACGTTTACATTCTTCCGAAAAAAGGATTCAATAAGACGTATGCAACCTTTACAACGAAATACGGGAGCATCGATAATCACTTTGTTCCATTAAACGAAGAGGAATTTGTGAAAGTGCCGGATGGCATTGCTCACTTCCTCGAACATAAGCTGTTTGAAAAAGAGGATGGAGACGTTTTTCAGCAGTTCAGCCGTCAAGGTGCTTCTGCTAATGCCTTTACTTCGTTCACACGTACGGCGTATCTGTTTTCAAGTACAAATAATGTAGAAAGAAATCTTGAAACACTGATCGATTTTGTTCAAGATCCTTATTTTACCGAGAAAACGGTTGAAAAAGAAAAAGGCATCATCGGACAGGAGATTACGATGTACGACGATAATCCGGATTGGCGTTTGTACTTCGGTGTAATTCAGAACATGTACAAAAATCATCCTGTGAAAATTGATATTGCCGGGACCGTCGACTCGATTACTCCTATTACGAAAGACATGCTGTATCAATGCTACAATACTTTCTACCACCCAAGTAATATGCTTCTGTTTGTAGTAGGTCCGGTCGATCCCGAACAGATCATGAATCAAGTCCGTTCCAACCAGGAAAAAAAGCCATATGAAAAAATGCCAGAGATCAAACGTCAATTCGATGAGGAGCCGGATACGGTTGCCGAAACAAAACAGGTGCTCAAAATGAACGTGCAGTCCCCGAAATGTCTGGTGGGGTTAAAGGCGCCAGAACCGACTCAGCAAGGAAAACAAATGCTGAGGCAGGAACTCTCGATGAACGTTTTCCTGGATTTATTGTTCGGTAAGAGCTCCACCCATTATTTCGACCTTTATAATGAAGGGCTCATTGATGAGACCTTCCATTATGATTATACACAGGAAAACGGATTCGGGTTTGTAACTGTTGGAGGGGATACCGAGAAGCCTGACTTACTTGCCGAGAAGCTGAAGAACCTTTTGTTGAAAGCAAAAGCAGAATCCCTGTTTACTGATGAAGGACTTGAAAGAACGAAAAAGAAAAAAATCGGTGCTTTCCTTCGAGCGGTGAATTCACCTGAATTTATTGCCAACCAATTCACGCGTTACGCATTTAATGAAATGGATTTATTTGATGTGGTCCCTACCTTGGAATCCTTGACATACGATGATATTCAGAAGGTAGCGGACTCCATTATCAGTGAAGATCGGTTCACTGTATGTCAAGTTGTTCCAAAATCATAATTCATAAAGGAACTGCCCTCGAAGCGAGGGTAGTTCTTGTCTATGTTTGGGGGAAAATGTATGAAATTTGCTTTGATTACAGGGGCTTCAGGAGGTATTGGAAGATGCACGGCCCTGACTCTAGCGAAGAAGGGATGGAATCTTTATCTTCATTATCACTCTGATCGGGATAGTATCGAAGACCTGATGATTGAAATAAGGAAGACTGGAGTAGAGGCCTTTCCCATACAAGCTGATTTGACCGAGCCTCACCAGGCACAGAAGATCATTGACTCCATTTTTCGTATTGATGCAATTGTATATTCAAGCGGAGTAGCGGGCTGGGGGCTTTTTCAGGATCAAACTGAACAGGAAATGGATCGAATGATCAATATTCATGTAAAAAGCCCTATGATGCTGATACAGGGTCTGCTTCCTAAGCTGATGAATAAAAAAGGCAGTATTGTGATAGTCAGTTCAATTTGGGGACAAATCGGCGGTGCTTGCGAAGTTGTTTATTCGACAGTGAAAGGGGCTCAGCTTTCCTTTGTAAAGGCTCTGGCAAAGGAAACAGCGTTAAATGGAGTCAGGGTCAATGCGGTTGCTCCTGGTGCGGTGGCCACGAATATGATGAATTCGTTTTCCCGCGAAGAAATTCAGCAAGTCAGTGAAGAAATACCAATGGGCAGACTGGCGTTAAGTGAAGAAGTCGCTTCATCCATTCATTTCCTGTTATCCGAAGATTCATCCTACATAACCGGCCAGACACTAGCTGTCAATGGAGGCTGGCACACTTAATAATTTTATCTGAATGCGCATATTTTTCCCTCCGTGATACAAACTAACATTGTATTTCAATTAAGAGGAGGTTCATTACAATGTCTGTATTAGATAACTGGTCAGATTGGAAAAACTTTTTAGGGGATCGCCTTAATCAAGCTCAGCATACTGGGATGGAAAACGAAACGGTTTCAGATTTAGCTTATCAAATTGGTGATTATTTGGCTAAGCAAGTCGAGCCTAAGAACGACCAGGAAAAAGTGTTAGCAGATTTATGGTCTGTAGCTTCTCCTGAAGAACAGCACGCTATTGCAAACATGATGGTAAAGTTAGTGAACAATAACGGAACTCGTTAAGGAGAGGGAATTTTCCTCTCCTTTTCTTATTTCACGCTTCTGGAAAGTCGTTATGATGCCTTCTTCTCTCGGCAATATAAACGAGTTTATCCTTTTAATCATTCTAAAGAACTGTTTATGTGTTAATTATGCAGAAATTGTATTAATTCTATAGGTTTTCCTTTTCTATTAGATAAAAATCATTTATTATAAAAGCTAGATGTTTCAAGAGGTTTTATCGAAAAAAACCCTATGTTGTCGGATTATGTTGTCGCATAGAATTTCAGGAGGTAACTATGGAACGAAAAGAATGGTATTTAGAATATGAAATTCAAAAAAACCGTCCTGGCCTCTTAGGTGATATTTCCTCATTATTAGGGATGCTTTCTATAAATATTGTGACGATCAATGGTGTCGACGAAGGAAGAAGAGGGATGCTTCTTCTTGCCAATAATGAAGAACAAATAACCCGTCTGGAATCGATCCTGCAGACAATGGATACGATTAATGTGACGAAATTAAGGGAACCTAAACTAAGAGACAGACTCGCTGTCAGGCATGGCCGGTATATTCAGCGGGATGCAGATGATAAAAAGACATTCAGATTTGTTCGTGATGAACTCGGATTGCTGGTGGATTTCATGGCCGAGCTTTTTAAGCAGGAAGGTCATAAGCTTGTAGGAATAAGGGGTATGCCGCGAGTGGGGAAAACTGAATCAGTTGTCGCTTCAAGTGTGTGTGCTAATAAGAAATGGCTATTTGTTTCATCTACTTTATTAAAGCAGACAATCAGAAGCAAGCTGATTGAAGATGAATACTCTTCTGACAACCTATTCATCATTGATGGAATCGTGTCAACCAGGCGGGCAAGCGAGAAGCACTGGCAGCTGGTAAGGGAAATCATGAGGCTGTCAGCCGTGAAAGTCATCGAACATCCGGATGTGTTTGTTCAAAATTCAGAGTACTCATTAGATGACTTTGATTATATTATCGAGCTGAGAAACAACCCTGATGAAGAAATTACATATGAATTAGTTGAACAAAATAACCTATTCCAAAATTCCGATTTTGGAGGTTTTGATTTTTAATATTGGAAGGTGTTAAATAGTGACGGAATTAGGAAAACGTCTGAAAGAAGCTCGTGAAGCCAAAGGTTACAGTCTTGATGACTTACAAAGAGTGACGAAGATACAAAAACGTTATCTAGTCGGCATTGAAGAAGGGTCTTATGATATAATGCCAGGGAAATTCTACGTCCGGGCTTTCATCAAGCAATACTGTGAAGCAGTGGGCTTGCAGCCGGAAGTGATTTTTGAGGAATATAAAGATGAAATCCCGACAACGTATGAAGATGAGATTCCAGTCTCCCTTTCCCGTGTACAGTCGAGAAAAGGAGTTTCAGGCAGCTCGTCCAAGGCACTTGATATAATCCCTAAACTTTTGATCGCTGTATTCGTTATAGCGGTGTTAATTGCCTTGTGGGTATTCGTGCAAACCAAAGTGGCTGATAATGCCAGCAATGAAGACACAGCTAACAAAGAACCAGTAGCTGTCGATCAGCAGGATCTGCCTAATGAAGAAGAACCTGTTGAAGAGGAAGGTAAGGATCAAAAAGAATCCAATGATGAAACTCAGTCTGAGGAAGAGGAAGAAACCAAAGAACAAGAAGAGAATGCTGATCAATCATTGGAGGCGGTTAAGACAGAAGGTACTAAAACGACCTATCAGCTCAAGAACACAGATCAGTTCAAGCTGGGGTTAGCTGCTAAAGGAGACACCTGGGTTGCTGTGTACAATTCCAAAGATGAAGTATTGTTCCAGGGGATGTTGTACGATGGGGATAAGAAGGAGTTTGATCTTACTGCAGATCAGCAGGCATACCTCATAATCGGTAACACCGCTAACACTGATATCAATGTGAATGGTAAACTGCTCCAGTATAAGATTCCTACGGATACAGTCAGACAGGATGTTATTATCCAATACCAGCCTGCAGAATCTTAACAATAAGACGATTGGAGCAAACGGACTCCACATTTGAAATGCTGTAATCATTTTGTTTTCTAAGTATTGGAGGTAGAAAGGTGAACTTACCTAATAAGATTACAATTTCGCGGATCTTTATGATTCCATTATTTTTAATCATTATGCTGGCACCATTAAACTGGGGAGACATGATCTTCATGGGTGCTGAGATGCCGGTGAAGCATTTTGTGGGCGCGTTGATTTTTATCATCGCTTCGACTACTGATTGGATAGACGGATATTATGCAAGAAAGTATAATATGGTAACTAATTTAGGGAAATTTTTAGATCCGCTTGCAGATAAGCTTCTCGTGTCTGCCGCTTTGATTGTCCTGGTGGAGCTTGGTCTTGCTCCTTCATGGATCGTCATCATCATTATCAGCCGTGAATTTGCCGTAACAGGTCTTCGTCTGGTACTTGCCGGGGAAGGTGAAGTAGTAGCGGCGGGCCAGCTTGGGAAGATAAAGACATGGGCACAAATCATCGCTATTTCTGCTCTATTGCTTCATAATGCCATCTTTGAACTATTCAATTTCCCATTTGCGACAATCGCATTATGGGTTGCCATGTTCTTTACGATTTGGTCAGGATGGGATTATTTCAAACATAACAAGCAGGCGTTTGTTAACTCTAAATGATCTTTCTTAAGGCGGGAAGCTGGACGTATGTTCGCTCTCATTATAATCTATAAGGGATGATTCTTGAATGAATCATCTCTTTCTTTATATATGAAAGAGTCTATTAAAGGGGGAAAACCAAGTGAATGCTGAAATCATTGCAGTGGGATCGGAATTACTATTAGGGCAGATAGCCAACACAAATGCTCAATACATATCAGAACAGCTTGCTGAAGCGGGTGTGAATGTTTATTATCACACTAGTGTAGGGGATAACCCCCTACGCCTGACTCAAGCTATTGAAGTTGCACAGGGAAGAGCCGATTTGCTCATCTTTACCGGCGGGCTCGGACCTACTAAAGATGATCTGACGAAAGAAACGATAGCACAAGCTTTGGGAACAGGCCTATCAATGGATGAAGAAGCTTTGGACTCAATTAAATCATACTTTAAGAAAACAAAACGCCAAATGACACCAAATAATGAAAAGCAGGCTCTCATACTTCAAGGCTCTAAGGCATTAAAAAATGAGAATGGAATGGCTCCAGGTATGTTCTTTAAAAAGGGAGGCATATCATATATGCTGCTCCCGGGCCCGCCATCTGAAATGCGGCCGATGTTCAGCAAGTACGGTATCCCTGCCATTTTAGCCAGTTTAAAAAGGAAAGAAATCATTCATTCACGGGTTTTGCGTTTCTTTGGAATCGGTGAAGCTCAGCTGGAGACAGACTTGGAAGAACTGATCGATACACAGACGAACCCCACCATCGCACCACTCGCAGGGGATGGGGAGGTCACTCTGAGGTTGACTGCCAAGCACGAGTCAAGGGAAGTGGCAGCTGATCTGCTTGATGCTTTGGAAGGAAAGATCATAAACGTGGCTGGAGATTATTTCTACGGGTACGATCGTGATTCCCTGGTCGAAGTAGGGATGAAGTTATTGAAGGAAAAAGGGTTTACCCTATCATGCGCTGAAAGCCTGACAGGAGGTTTGTTTCAATCGGAAATAACCTCTATACCTGGTGCTTCCACAGTATTGAAGGGAGGCGTGGTCTGCTACCAGGATGAAATAAAGAAAAAAGTGCTTTCCGTTCAGGAAAGTACACTCGAACAATATTCATCCGTAAGTGAACAATGTGCAAAAGAATTGGCTGAAAATGTGCGAACTCTCTTTTCTACCGATATAGGTATCAGTTTCACTGGGGTAGCGGGACCGGACGACCTTGATGGAAAAAAGGCTGGCACAGTATGGATCGGACTGGCCATAAAAGGCCAGAGTACTAAAGTATTCCTTTTGAATCTAGCCGGTGGAAGAAATGCAAATCGAAAGAGGACTGCAAAATACGCCTGGCATTATCTATTAAAAGAATTAACATGAACTCAGTAAAAAGAGGCTGGGACAAAAGTGTTTTAGTCTAAGTAAAACCCGAACTAATTTGCATTCTTTGAGGCAAAATAGTTTGGGTTTTTAGTTTTGTCCCAGCCTCATTTTTGATTGGGTTTTTCCTAGAAATCAACAAATGCAAAAAACCGAATGGATGTTCGATTTTTTTCTTGTTTTCTATTAATACATGGTTTATAGTATAGATAGGTTGGATTTGAGACAAGCTTATAAGTTGTCTTTAAGTTCTATATTCAAAGGAGGAAAAATAGTGAGCGATCGTAAAGCAGCCTTAGATATGGCGTTGAAACAAATAGAGAAACAGTTTGGAAAAGGCTCTATCATGAAGCTTGGGGAACAAACTGACAGAAAAGTAGTGACTTGTCCGAGTGGATCACTTGCGCTTGACGCGGCTCTTGGAGTCGGCGGTTATCCTCGCGGAAGAATTATTGAGGTGTATGGTCCGGAATCCTCTGGTAAGACAACAGTAGCACTTCACGCAATTGCAGAAGTGCAGGCACAGGGCGGACAGGCAGCATTCATCGATGCCGAGCACGCACTGGATCCTGTATATGCGCAAAAGCTTGGAGTAAACATAGATGAACTATTGCTTTCTCAGCCTGATACAGGTGAGCAGGCACTGGAAATCGCTGAAGCATTGGTACGAAGCGGTGCAGTTGACGCCATCGTTATCGACTCTGTAGCAGCACTTGTACCTAAAGCCGAAATTGAAGGGGAAATGGGAGATTCACACGTAGGGCTTCAAGCCCGCTTGATGTCCCAGGCCCTTCGTAAATTATCAGGTGCAATCAACAAATCGAAGACCATCGCGATCTTCATCAACCAGATTCGTGAAAAGGTTGGAGTCATGTTTGGAAATCCAGAGACGACTCCTGGTGGACGCGCGTTGAAATTCTATTCTTCTGTACGTTTGGAAGTACGTCGTGCGGAAACCCTTAAGCAAGGCAATGAAATGGTTGGTAACAAAACGAAAATCAAAGTCGTTAAAAACAAAGTCGCTCCTCCTTTCCGTGTAGCGGAAGTAGATATTATGTACGGACAAGGAATCTCCAAAGAAGGGGAAATCGTCGATCTTGGATCCGAGCTTGATATCGTGCAGAAGAGTGGTGCATGGTACTCATATAACGAAGAGCGTCTTGGACAAGGCCGTGAAAACGCGAAAATCTTCTTGAAGGAGAATCCTGAAATCCGAAATGAAATCATGTTGAAAATCCGTGAACATTACGGATTGGATACAGGAGCTGCGGATACGGAAGATCAAGGTGAACTAAATCTATTAGAAGATTAACATTGACAGAGGAGAAGCAGGCATGTTCATGTTTGCTTCTCTTTATTTTTCACTTCTTTCTATAGACTCAATGGTTGATAGTTAATTGACCCTCCATCGAACTACCATAATGATATTATGTATACTAGAGAGGGGATCACTATCGATTTTTGTCGAATAGCAAGAAATCCTTGAGAAATCTAGTGAGAGACGGGACAACCCCTTGACAATAAATTTTCTGAGATTTAAAATTAACATGTATATTTTACAAATTTTTCGAATGAATATTTGAAAGCCTAGCGCTGTATATTGAGTTCAAATGAGCAATGTACAAGCCGACATGTAAAAGACATGATGACAGTTCATAGCAAGAGGAGGTGAAATAATGCAACCTATAACAATCATCTCCATTTTGCTTGGCCTTATCGTCGGTGTAGTTGTTGGATACTTTATTCGTAAGTCCATTGCTGAAGCGAAAATTGCCGGTGCCAGAGGTTCAGCAGAGCAGATTTTAGAAGATGCTAAGCGCGAGGCAGATGCTCTGAAGAAAGAAGCACTACTTGAAGCAAAGGACGAAAATCATAGACTTCGCACTGAAATGGAAAATGAACTTCGTGAACGAAGAAATGAATTGCAAAAACAAGAAAATCGTTTAATGCAAAAAGAGGAAAACCTCGACCGTAAAGATGATACGCTTGATAAGCGTGAGGCTTTATTGGAAAGAAAAGAGGCAGCTCTTAACGAAAGACAACAACATATTGAAGAGATGGAAAGCAAAGTGGACGAGATGGTACGATCACAACAAACTGAACTTGAACGTATCTCGAGCTTAACTCGTGATGAAGCGAAAGGAATCATTCTCGACCGCGTGGAAAATGAGCTCTCCCATGATATTGCGATCATGGTCAGAGAACATGAAACACGTGCGAAAGAAGTCCTTTCACTTGCTATTCAACGTTGTGCTGCTGAACACGTGGCAGAGACAACAGTTAGCGTTGTGAACTTGCCAAATGATGAGATGAAAGGTCGAATTATTGGACGAGAAGGACGTAACATTCGTACGCTGGAAACATTAACAGGAATTGATCTCATAATTGATGATACTCCTGAAGCGGTTATTCTTTCTGGTTTCGATCCGATTCGTAGAGAAACGGCTCGAATTGCATTAGAGAAATTAGTACAGGATGGGCGTATCCACCCTGCACGAATTGAAGAAATGGTAGATAAATCCCGTCGTGAAGTGGATGAATATATCCGTGAAATCGGGGAGCAGACAACCTTTGAAGTTGGTGTTCACGGGCTTCACCCGGATTTAATCAAGATTCTGGGCCGTTTGAAGTATCGAACAAGTTACGGACAGAACGTATTGAAACACTCAATGGAAGTGGCCTATCTTTCCGGCTTACTTGCTGCTGAGCTTGGAGAAGACGAAAGACTTGCCAAGCGTGCCGGCTTACTTCATGACATCGGGAAAGCAATCGACCATGAAGTGGAAGGAAGCCATGTTGAAATTGGTGTGGAACTCGCAACGAAGTATAAAGAGCATCCTGTTGTCATCAACAGTATTGCTTCCCACCACGGTGATACAGAGCCGACATCAATCATTGCGGTTCTGGTAGCAGCTGCCGATGCCTTATCTGCAGCACGTCCAGGTGCAAGAAGTGAGACGCTCGAAAATTATATCCGCCGTCTTGAGAAGCTCGAGGAGATCTCTGAATCCTATGAAGGAGTAGAGAAATCCTTCGCGATTCAAGCGGGACGTGAAGTGCGCATCATGGTAAGACCTGAAGCCATCGACGATTTGGAATCCCACCGATTGGCAAGGGATATCCGTAAGAGGATCGAAGATGAACTCGATTACCCGGGCCACATCAAAGTAACGGTCATCCGTGAAACGAGGGCCGTAGAATATGCGAAATAATAAGGTTGACTCTCGAAAGGAATGATTTCTTTCGGAGTCAGCTTTTTTATTTGGATCTGTACACCTTACTTCATGCATAGTGTGAAGGTTATATGTGATACAATAAACTACATAACAGATTGTTCATTGTAATAAATACATAATAGAGAAGGGAAATTTCATGAGAATTTTATTTGTAGGAGACGTAGTCGGCTCTATGGGCCGTGAAATGATTACAGAATATTTATCGAAGCTTAAAAAGAAACATCCGCCCGATTTTACCATCGTAAATGGGGAGAATGCTGCATCTGGAAGAGGGATTACCGAGAAAATCTATAAAAAGTTTCTGCAGGATGGCGCTGATATGGTGACCTTGGGAAACCATACTTGGGACAATAAAGATATCTTCGATTTTATTGATTCATCCAAAAAAATGGTGCGCCCTGCTAATTTTCCTGAAGGAACTCCGGGTACTGGTTTAGTTTTTGGAGAGGTCTATGGAAAGACAGTGGCAGTGATAAATGTTCAAGGAAGAACATTTATGCCCCCGCTTGATGATCCATTTAAAATAGTTGATGCACTAGTGGATGAAGCCAAAAAGAAAACCTCCATCATTTTCGTTGACTTTCATGCAGAAGCGACGAGTGAAAAGCAGGCAATGGGATGGTTTCTGGATGGCCGGGTTTCAGCGGTGATCGGCACGCATACTCATGTTCAGACTGCGGATAATCGAGTCCTTCCAAATGGGACAGCCTTCATGTGTGATGTAGGAATGACAGGTCCTTATGATGAAGTGTTAGGGATGAACAAAGAGTCAGTGCTTAAGAGGTTTCAAACGAGTCTGCCAGTACGATTTGAAGTGCCGAAAGAGGGGCGGAAAATATTGAGTGCGTGTCTGATAGATATTGATCATAAAACCGGAAAAGCAAAAAAGATTGAGAGGATCCTGATCAATGAGGACCATCCTTTCATAGCTGAATATTAATGTTTTTCATTCCTTTTTCAGTCATACCGGAATGAATTGTCCATTTCTTGAATATAGTAGCAGTGGAATCATTTATACCAAGTTTGTTCTTTACCACGGACATACGGTATGGGGGAAATGACAAGGAGGAAAAGGAATGGAAATATTAAAAGTTTCAGCAAAATCTAATCCTAATTCTGTAGCTGGTGCACTCGCCGGTGTTCTTCGTGAGAGAGGAGGAGCTGAGATTCAGGCAATTGGAGCAGGAGCTTTGAACCAGGCTGTGAAAGCAGTTGCGATTGCCAGAGGATTTGTTGCTCCTAGTGGTTTAGATTTAATTTGCATCCCGGCATTTACAGATATACAGATTGATGGAGAAGAACGTACAGCTATAAAGTTAATAGTGGAACCAAGATAAACGTAATGCCTACACTTAAGTAGTATGAGGATGTTCACGATCGTATTTCTACACGGAATTTGGTTAGGAATGATCTGTGCCTCATACCCGGCAGTTTATGAAAAAGGGCTGTTCGTTAAAGATTTTTCTTTAGTGGACAGCCTTTTTATTTTTCATTTATAGTACATATATGATGTAAGGGAAGGATTTGAAAAAATGATCTTTGACGCACATTGCGATGTATTGATGAAACTTTATCTCGACCCCGATAACCTTTCGTTCCAATCAAAAGAAGATATGCATATTACATACCCTCAATTGAATGAATGCGGATCTAAAGTGCAATTGTTCGCTATTTATATCCCCTCATACTTAAAGCCCGGGCAGCGCTTTCAAGCCGCTTTAAAAATGGTAAACCTATTTCACAGGAAGATCATTGATCCGCATCCTGATGTGAAATTCGTTACTTCTAAAGAGGATATCGATAATCTTTCACAGAATGACATAGGTGCTATGCTGACGCTTGAAGGTGCAGAAGCAATCGAAGAAGATCTTGAAAAGCTCGAAACGCTGTACCGCCTTGGTGTACGTTCTGTAGGATTAACATGGAATTGGGCTAATGCTGCAGCGGATGGGGCCCTGGAACCGCGGGGAGGGGGATTAACTAACTTTGGGTTTGAAATGGTTGGTTTCCTGAATAATAAGAATATGTGGACCGATGTCTCCCATTTATGTGAGAAAGCATTCTGGGACGCAGTCGAATCGGCTCAATATCCGATTGCATCACATTCTAATGCCTATTCAATCTGTCCTAATCCTCGTAATTTAAATAATGACCAAATAGAAGCACTCATAAAAAAAGATAGTGTGATGGGTGTGACCTTCGTACCTCCGTTCTTAAACAAAAAAGGAAGTGCGGAACTGACGGACATTGTAAGGCATATTGAACATATATGCAGCTTGGGCGGAGAAGATCATGTTGGTTTCGGATCTGATTTCGATGGAATTGATCTTACGGTTAAAGGGCTGTCTTCTTATAAGCAATATGACAATCTGATCGGGACTCTGCAACGCTACTATAGTGATAAACAAATAAAGAAATTCTTGTTTGAAAATTTCCATAAACGAATTCAATTCTAGAATGCAGGCTGATCTTCTTAGGAGATCAGTTTTTTTATGCCGAATGGTTCAGACAGTAGTGATTTGTATTGAAAAGTGATAAACTTGTATAGTACGTGTTTAATAGAGATAAGATAAATGAGATATTTTATCTATGGATTTCACCGGTATTTTATGGTGAAATGATGGAAATCAGAGACCTGTAAGAAAGGGTGTTAATATATGAAAGAACAGCTTTCATGGAAGGTTGGCGGTCAGCAAGGAGAAGGGATCGAAAGTACGGGGGAAATTTTCTCCATGGCATTGAACCGCCTTGGCTATTACTTATACGGTTACCGCCACTTCTCCTCTCGAATCAAGGGAGGGCATACAAACAATAAGATCCGTGTCAGCACTACTCAGGTTCGTGCAATTGCGGATGACTTAGATATTTTAGTAGCATTTGATCAGGAAACGATCGATGTGAACTATAAAGAGCTTCATGACGAAGGTGTCATCATCGCGGATGCCAAATTCAAGCCTGAGAAACCCGAAGATACTGAGGCTTCATTGTACATTGTGCCGTTTACTGAATTAGCAGCCGAGCTTGGAACATCACTGATGAAAAATATGGTCGCTGTCGGTGCAACTTGTGCTGTTTTAAATCTGGACCCTGAAGTTTTTAAAGAGGTAGTAGATGAAATCTTTGGACGTAAAGGTGAAACGGTTGTAGAGAAGAATATGGAAGCGATCAGACAAGGATACGACATTATGAAAGCTGAACTTGGGGATAAAGCTGGTTCCCTACAGTTGAAAGAAGCAGACGGACGTAAACGTATGTTCATGATCGGTAACGATGCGATTGCCCTTGGTGCATTGGCAGGCGGGGTAAGGTTGATGGCTGCTTATCCCATCACTCCAGCATCAGAAATCATGGAATACTTAATTAAAAAGCTGCCAATGGTAGGCGGTACGGTTATCCAGACAGAGGATGAGATTGCTGCAGCAACAATGGCGATTGGTGCGAATTACGGGGGTATCCGTTCATTTACTGCATCAGCAGGGCCTGGTCTGTCTCTTATGATGGAAGCGATCGGCCTATCGGGAATGACTGAACAGCCTCTTGTCGTAGTCGACACCCAGCGTGGAGGTCCATCTACAGGATTGCCTACAAAACAGGAACAATCTGATTTAATGGCTATGATTTATGGTACACATGGTGAAATACCTAAGATTGTCATGGCTCCAAGTACAGTTCAGGAAGCTTTTTATGACACTGTTGAAGCATTCAATCTTGCAGAAGAATATCAATGTCCGGTCATTATTCTTTCTGACCTGCAGCTTTCTTTAGGTAAACAAACAGTAGAACCGCTTGATTACAGCAAAGTAGAGATTCGCAGAGGGAAACTTGTGAATGATGAAGCTCAGCTTGAAGAATTGGAACCCAAAAAATACTTCAAACGATTTGAGGTAACAGAAGACGGGGTATCACCTCGTGTAACTCCAGGAATGAAGAATGGGATACATCATGTCACTGGTGTGGAACATGATGAAACAGGTAAACCGTCAGAATCGCCTGTGAATCGCCAAGCTCAAATGGACAAGCGTATGCGAAAAATAGAAAATATCAATTTTAATAACCCAATTCATGTTGAAGCCCCTCATGAAGATGCTGATTTACTTCTGGTAGGCTTCAATTCTACCCGTGGAGTAATCGAAGAAGCAATGACCCGTTTGGAAAAGGACGGAGTCAAAGTAAATCATGCGCATATCCGATTGATTCATCCTTTCCCTTCGGAACATCTCCAGCCGCTTATGGAGCAAGCGAAGAAAGTAGTGGTGATCGAACATAACGCCACTGGGCAGTTATCAAATATTATCAAGATGAACGCGGGATATGGACACAAAATCAAGAATATGACGAAGTATGATGGTACTCCTTTCCTGCCTCATGAAATTTACTCTAAGTGTAAGGAGTTGAGCTAATCCATGGCTACCTTTAAAGATTTTCGTAATAATGTGAAGCCTAACTGGTGTCCTGGGTGCGGTGACTTCTCGGTACAAGCATCCATACAGCGTGCGGCAGCGAACGTGGGACTCGATCCAGAAAATTTAGCTGTTGTTTCGGGAATAGGATGTTCAGGACGTATTTCAGGATATATTAATTCATACGGTTTCCATGGAATTCATGGACGTTCTCTTCCGATCGCTCAAGGATTAAAAATGGCAAACAAAGATTTGACGGTGATTGCTTCTGGTGGTGACGGCGATGGATTTGCAATTGGCCTTGGGCATACCATACATGCGATTCGACGAAATGTTGATATCACATATATTGTCATGGATAACCAAATTTATGGATTGACCAAAGGACAGACATCTCCGCGTTCTTCGTCTGGATTCAAGACGAAGTCAACACCACAAGGTTCAATCGAACCTGCACTTGCACCGATGGAAATGGCATTAACAGCCGGTGCAACCTTTGTGGCGCAGAGCTTCTCTTCTGATTTAAAGGAACTGACTGCACTGATAGAAGCAGGATTGAATCATAAAGGATTTTCTTTGATAAACGTATTCAGTCCTTGCGTTACCTATAATAAGATTAATACGTATGACTGGTTTAAAGAAAATCTGACGAAGCTTGCAGATGTGGAGGGGTATGATCCTTCTAACCGTGAGCAGGCAATGAATACGCTCATGGAAAAGGACGGACTTGTTACAGGATTGATTTATCAGAACACTGAGCAGCCATCTTACCAACAGTTAGTGGCGGGATACTCCGAGGAACCACTGAATACACATGATTTAAAACTGGATGATGAAACGTTTGAAGGATTGTTAAAAGAATTTATGTAATTAATATAGCCGGCCGCCACAGAAATGGGGAGCCGGCTTTTCTATTTTTGTAAATCAGGAGTTGTTATTATTTTTATTTTCAATAAGAGTTTGTTTAGGGCGGTTTTGAATTATATGAGTTTGTATTCTCTTTTGATTCTCTACAAGCCGCTTTAAGTCAAATAAATTTTGTGACATTTTATTATTTGAGTCCCTGATTGAATCAATTTCTCCAATAAAGTTGATAAAATTATCTTCTACATCCTGAAAACGTCCTAAGATTTTCTTATTTTGCTCTGTGAATTGAAGTTCTTGCTCATATTCGATCAAGTCGATTCGTTCGTCTTGCTTTTTGGTCCGTGTATCAATATCGGCAAATTGTGCTGAGAACCACCATTCGTTTTCTTCGATCGTTTTCTGATATTGATGCAGCATGTCTTTAATAAATTGCATCTTCTGCTTCTCTGCCTCAATCAGTCGCTCTTTTGCCTCTTCTATAGATTGGATTGTGTGTTTTCGTTCGGCTATAAGTTTTTCCAGTTCTTCTGTTTTAGATAATAGATCAAGGAATACTTCTTTCTTGGTTTCTTCAGAGTTTATCAAGGCATTATTTAAATCGTTAATATGAAGCTTCTGGCTTTTGGTCTGTGATCTCAACCTTTCTGATTTGGTTAGCAGGTTTTTGTTATCACTCAAGAGCTGATCATTTTGAGACGATAACTTTCCATTGAGGACTTCAAATTGAGACAAAGCCCGTATTTGATTTTTATTTTCTATTTCTAATTGAAGAAGCTCTTTTTCTAATGTTTTAATATGTTGACCCTGTGATTCAATATGCGATTCTTTGTCATGTAAAGCATGATGGAGGAACAACACCTCTTCTTCCAGCTTTTCTTTTCCTTCCTTGAATTTGTTTCTTTCCATAATCAGTTCATGTTCGGTTGTTTCATTCATCCTAATTTGAGTGTAAAGATCCTCGATTATCTCTTCCTTTTCCTGAATGACTCCTTTATAATAATCGGCCTCGGCATATAAATGACTTTCTTTTATTTTCTGGATTGTTTTTTTCAATCGATTGATCTCAGATTGAAGATAATGCTTTTCCTGATTTTCAATATGATACATGGGAGATTTCATTGGTTTATCGATCAGAACCCCCTCCTCTTGGGTATATGTCTTACTTTACCTTATGCATTAAATTAGCGTCCAGTTCCTGGGGGGAAGCCCATTTCTTAGATGGATACATGAAGTTTGGAACAAATTTCGACAGTTATGCCTCTCTATTGTATAAGCCTTTAAAAACCTTTATACTGTTATAATGTGCAAGTGTAAT
This sequence comes from Rossellomorea sp. ABR4_012, assembly GCF_056159545.1. Classification (NCBI taxonomy): domain Bacteria; kingdom Bacillati; phylum Bacillota; class Bacilli; order Caryophanales; family Bacillaceae; genus Rossellomorea; species Rossellomorea sp. ABR4_012. The sequence goes on along the minus strand of NZ_JBSWVK010000004.1, from coordinate 290,730 downwards.
TGTCAGTTTTACTATTACGGATTTTATAATAGAAGAAATCGGTTTATTATTCGTTTGTTATAGAGTTAGAAAGGGGAATTTACATGAACGAAGAACAACGCAAACATGGGCAGCAAGCGAAGTCAGATACTCCAGCGGACAAAAAATCCGAAAAGGATTACAGTAAGTACTTCCAAAGCGTCTATATTCCTCCATCATTGAAAGATGCAAAAAAACGGGGAAAAGAAGAAGTTAAATATCATAATGACTTTACAATTGATGATCAATATAGAGGATTGGGGAACGGGAAAAAATTCTATATTCGCACCTATGGCTGTCAGATGAATGAGCATGACACTGAAGTCATGGCAGGGATATTTATGGCCCTTGGTTACGAAGCGACCCATTCAACCGAAGATGCAGATGTTATTCTCTTGAATACATGTGCCATCCGTGAAAATGCCGAGAATAAGGTATTCGGCGAGTTAGGTCATTTAAAACACTTGAAGCGCGAGAAGCCTGACCTCTTAATCGGGGTCTGCGGCTGTATGTCTCAGGAAGAAGCCGTAGTAAATAAGATTCTAAAAACATATCAGCAGGTTGATATGATTTTCGGAACTCATAATATTCACCGTCTTCCTCAAATTCTATCCGATGCCTATATGTCTAAAGCGATGGTGGTGGAAGTTTGGTCGAAAGAGGGAGACGTTATCGAGAACCTCCCTAAAGTGCGCAAAGGCAATATTAAAGCTTGGGTAAATATTATGTACGGCTGTGATAAGTTCTGTACGTATTGTATCGTGCCTTATACCCGTGGTAAGGAACGCAGCAGACGCCCTGAAGAAATCATTGCTGAAGTGCGTCATTTGGCGGCACAAGGGTATCAAGAAATTACGCTTCTCGGACAGAATGTAAACGCATATGGAAAAGATATTGAAGATCTCGAGAATTATGGTCTCGGTGATCTGATGGATGAGCTGAGAAAAATTGATATTCCGCGCATTCGTTTTACAACAAGTCATCCAAGAGACTTTGACGATCATTTAATTGAAGTCCTCGCTAAAAAGGGGAATCTTGTAGAACATATCCACTTGCCGGTACAATCAGGTTCCACACCAGTATTGAAAATAATGGCTCGTAAATATTCGCGGGAACAGTTCCTTGAATTGGTTCGAAAAATTAAAACAGCTATGCCTGATGTCGCTTTGACTACTGACATCATTGTAGGATATCCGAATGAAACAGAAGAGCAATTTGAAGAGACACTTTCACTTTATCGTGAAGTAGGATTTGAATCTGCTTACACTTACATTTACTCTCCACGAGAGGGCACTCCTGCAGCGAAGATGAAAGATAACGTACCGATGGAAGTGAAGAAAGAGCGTTTAAGACGTCTGAATGAAGTCGTTCAAGAACACTCTGCAAGAGCTCTTAAGAAGTATGCAGGTACTACAGTAGAGGTCCTTGTTGATGGGGAAAGTAAGAAAAACCCTGATGTTTTGGCAGGGTATACACGCAGAAATAAATTGGTGAATTTTAGAGCACCAAAAACAGTGATTGGTAAAATTGTAAAAGTGAAGATCACGGATGCGAAGTCCTGGTCATTAGACGGTGAATTGGTTGAAGAGGGCCAGTTAGGTTCAGAATTTTTAGAAGCGGCAGAGGTGAAGTGAAATGGCAAAATATACAAAAGATGATATTATGAAAAGAGCAGAAGAATTGGCGGAAATGATCGCAGAAACAGAAGAAGTTGATTTCTTCAAGCGCGCTGAAGCACAAATCCATGAAAATCAAAAAGTTCGTGAGATGATTGCAAGCATTAAGAGTTTACAAAAGCAAGCTGTCAACTTCCAGCATTATGGAAAAACAGAGGCGTTGAAAATGGTGGAAGCGAAAATTGAAAACCTTGAAAAGGAAATAGATGAAATTCCAGTCGTCCAGCAATTCAAAGAGTCTCAAACAGACGTAAATGATCTTCTCCAAATCGTGGCATCTGTTATTTCTAATAACGTAACAGATCACATTATCGAATCTACAGGCGGAGACCTCCTTCGCGGAGAAACAGGTTCCCAGGTTAAAAACTCCACACCGGGTAGCTGTTCATAAAAAACAAAAAACTAATTTTATTAATAATAATGCCAATGCCATGAAGATGATCATCTTCATGGCATTGTTTTGTTATTAGCTGATTTAGCGATGAAATTTTAGTACTATCCAGCGTTTGATTGGAGTGCAAGACGAAGACTCCTGCGGGAAAAGCGTGTTAGGTGAGAGCCCACAGGCAAAGCCGAGGAGGCTCACCAACCGTCCGCGGAAAGCGAAGTCTTGCACGGAAATCAATAGCGGTGTAAAAACTACACATATACGCCCCATAAATTCATCCCCCAAAATACCTTTTAGGGAACATTCAATGGGTATTCGCATACAATACATTATCTCGCAACAATCCCATTATGTAATAAAATTTTCTCGCACAAACACCTAGACAGTCGCATAAGATGAATTGAAAATGAATGAGGAGGTTCGCTCGAATGGCAGAATATAGAGAGATTATTACGAAAGCGGTCGTAGCGAAGGGACGTAAATTCACACAGTCTCATCATACGATTAGCCCGCCGCATAATCCATCGAGCATTTTAGGCTGCTGGATCATCAACCATAAGTATGAAGCACACAAAGTAGGCAAGAAGGTGGAAATACACGGTTCATTTGAGGTAAACGTATGGTACTCTCACAGTGACAATACGAAAACATCCGTTGTAACTGAAAGAGTCGATTACTGTGATGAAATTAAACTCAAATACCGTGATCCGGACGTCTTGGATGACATCGAAGTATGTGCACGCGTACTCCAACAGCCAAATTGCTGCGAAGCGGTGATTTCACCAAACGGTAACAGAATCATTGTTCATGTTGAACGTGAAATCCTGGTAGAAGTTATCGGAGAAACCAAAGTATGTGTACTTGTAAATCCGGAAGGCTGCGATGATGACGACTGGGATTGCGACTTAGATGATGAAGAATTCGAAGAGCTCGACCCAGACTTCTTAGAGGGAGTAGAAGAATAGCCTGTGCTAGGAAGAAGGCCTCTTCCTAGTTTTTTTCTTCTGCCTATCAAGGATTAAAGAGATGGCTCATTTTAGAAAACGGCAACCATACATGAGTTAACAAGTTTATGTATATCTTACAAGAGCGTCTCCTTGATGCTCTTTTTTATCGTATTATCTAATAAGGGAAAGGCAGCTTAAGATTTAAGCTGCCTTTGTTAATGTTTTTGTTTACATTATGAACAATAAACTGATGACCGCACATGTAATGGAAGCAATCAAACCTGTCAATAAGGGTTTGAAACCGAGCTTTGAAAGATCTTTCAGATGGACCTCAAGTCCAACCGCTGCCATGACCATGATGATCATAAATTTAGAAAGGGATTTTAGCATTCCTTCAATGATACCGGGTATCACTCCGAAAGTATGAAGGACGGATACCCCAAGGAACATCAGTACAAACCATGGAAATGCCTGCTTAAGTGATGATGCGCTTTTCGTCTCGTTTTTTAACACGAAAGGTAATAATACCATGACAGGGATCAGAAAGAGAGTACGGGCAAGTTTTACTGTCGTGGCCACATCACCCGAATGATCACCATAACTGTAACCGACTGCAACAGCCGAAGATGTATCGTGGACAGCGGTCCCTGCCCAAATACCAAACGAAACCTGTGATAATCCAAGCAAATGTCCGATAAAGGGATAAGAAATAAATGCTATCAGATTGAAGAAAACAATAGTACTCAATGCATATGCCGTTTCGTTCTCTTTTGCCCCGATAATCCCTTTCACTGCAGAAATGGCTGTAGCCCCGCAAATGCTTGTTCCTATACCAATCAATAAACTCAGCCTTGTTTGAATACCAAGTAGTCTTCCAACCACATAAGTAACGCTGATGCCAACCGTCACCGATATAAAAATGATCCAAAGTGCAGATTGGCCGATTTTCATTATCTCTAGAAGGCTTAAACCCACTCCTAAAAAGACAATCGCCACTTTTAGCAGCTTTTTTATAGTGAATTGAATGCCAGGCTGCCAAGAGTTTGGCAAATCAGTTGCATTCCGGAGAATGATACCTATCAAAATGGCAAACAAAAGGCTGCCGGCTAATGGGAACCAAGAGCCCAACCCTTTTGCGACTACGCTGATCAATAAGATGAAAACCAATCCGATGGTTTCTTTGGGGAGGATATTCTTTGTATATTGATGCACAGTGATGTAGCTCCTTCTTTAAACAATCTATTTCCAAGTATAATATATTATAAGAGTAATGGGGACCCCTTACCAAATTCAATTCTATGTTAAAATAGAAAGATACTCTAAGACTTTTGTGAAAGGATTTTTTTATGAAAAAGACATTAGTGCTGGCAGAAAAACCTTCTGTCGGCAGAGATATTGCAAGAGTGCTTCAATGCACAAAAAAGGGAAATGGATTTTTGGAAGGGAAAGAATATATTGTGACCTGGGCACTCGGTCATCTTGTCACACTTGCAGATCCTGAATCCTATGATGAGAAGTATAAATCATGGAAGCTGGAAGATCTCCCGATGATGCCTCCAACTTTAAAGCTGGTCGTTATCAAGAAGACCGGAAAGCAGTTTAATGCAGTGAAGTCCCTGATGAACCGTCCCGATGTCGGTACCATTGTAATCGCTACTGATGCGGGGCGTGAAGGTGAACTCGTTGCACGCTGGATCATCAAAAAATCAAGAGTCAATAAGCCGCTTAAACGGCTTTGGATTTCTTCTGTGACGGATAAAGCCATTAAAGAAGGCTTCAATAATCTGAAAGATGCGAAGAAATATGAGAATTTATACGAAGCGGCCCAAGCAAGGTCTGAAGCAGACTGGTATGTAGGAATGAATGCCACAAGAGCATTAACGACCAAGCATAATGCCCAGTTGTCGTGTGGAAGGGTCCAAACTCCAACGTTGAGTATAATCGCGAAGAGGGAAGAGGACATAAAGCAATTCAAACCCAAAGCTTATTATGGTATTAAAGCAGTAACCGATAATGGAACCTTTATCTGGACTAATTCTAATGGTGATACGAAAACATTTTCCAAAGAAGAGGTCAACGGAATCTTGACCTTAATAAAGAAAGAAATAGCCGGTACCGTCAAGTCTGTGAAAACCACTTTGAAAAAACAACATGCCCCGTCCCTCTATGATCTTACTGAATTACAGAGAGATGCACATAAAATTTATGGCTTTAGTGCCAAAGAGACACTTTCAATCATGCAAAAGCTATATGAACAGCATAAGCTTGTAACGTATCCGCGTACTGACAGTAAGCATCTGTCCTCTGATATCACCGATACGTTAAAAGACCGTCTAAAGGCAATTAATGTGCAGCCTTACCGCCCTTCTGTAAATAAAGCTTTGAAAAGTTCAATTTCACTGTCTAATGCATATGTCGACGATCGCAAAGTCAGTGATCACCATGCGATAATCCCGACAGAGGAGACGCCTTTTCTTCAACGTTTACAGGACAGGGAAGCAAAGATATATGACCTGATTGTGAAACGTTTTCTGGCCATATTTTTGCCTCCTTACCAATATGAGCAGACGAAAGTTGAAATGACGGTAGGTAAGGAACATTTCCATACAAAAGGCAAACGGGTTAAAGACAACGGTTGGAAAGAAGTATACGGATTTGATCATGATGAAGATCAGTTATTGGATAAAATGGATGCTGGTACTGAACTAAACGTCCTTTCTATAGCAGAGACGGAAGGTGTGACCGCCCCGCCAAGCCGTTTTAATGAAGGGACTCTATTGGCCGCTATGGAAAATCCTGTAAAATATATGAAAGAAAGCAGCAAGAAGCTTCTTGAAACCATTGGTGAGACAGGCGGGCTCGGAACCGTTGCGACAAGGGCTGACATCATTGAGAAGCTATTCAACTCAGGGGCCATGGAGCAGAAAGGCAAAGAAATACATCTTACTTCCAAAGGAAAACAATTATTGGATCTCGCCCCGGATGAATTACGTTCCCCTTCCCTTACGGCCGAGTGGGAGCTGAAGCTTGATAAAATTGCGAAAGGCTTACTGGAGAAGCGTGATTTTATCGAGGAAATTAAAGATTATACTACAAAATCGGTTCACGAAATAAAGAATTCAGATAAAAAGTTTTCCCACGATAACCTCACTGGAACAAAATGTCCAGATTGCGGGAACCTGATGTTAGAGATCAAGAATAAAAATGGGAAGAAATTAGTTTGTCAGGACCGCGAATGCGGACATCGTAAAAATGTCAGCAAGAAAACAAATGCACGATGCCCGAACTGCCATAAGCGCTTAGATTTGCGGGGAGAAGGCGAGGGACAGCTGTTCGTCTGCGTTTGTGGACATAAAGAGAAACTATCCACCTTCAATGATCGAAGGAAAAAAGAGAAACACAATAAGGCGAGTAAGCGTGATGTGAATAAATACTTAAAGACCCAGGAAAAAGATGAACCAGTGAACACAGCTTTGGCTGATGCGCTGGCAAAATTTAAACTTGATCAGTAATATAACCAAAAGATAGGGATTGCTTCCCTATCTTTTTTGAATATATATTGATAGAATATTCTTAATAATCATGTAAATGAGGTGAGAGGAATGACGCCGGTCACTGTAAAAGGGTTTTTCGGGGCCATACAAAACGGAAATATAGAAGTGGTGGAACAGTCATTACAGGCGGATACAAATTTATGTAATGCCGAGGATGAAAACGGATTGATTGCACTCGGGGTAGCAGCACATTATGGACAAATGGGGATTGTCCAGCTTCTATTGAATTATGGAGCGGATATCAATTCGGTATCCAGCTCAAAAATATCTTATATACCATCCAATAGCGCATTGCATGCCGCCATAGCAGGTAAAGCTCCAAAAGAATTGGTTGAATTCTTATTAACAGAAGGAGCAGACATTCACTCTATTGATTCAGCAGGTTATACACCACTTCATATCGCTGCTTTTGAAGGGGATGAAGACCTTGTCACCCTGCTGCTGGAATTCAGCGCTGACCCTCAGTTCAGAAATGCTTCCAATCAAAAAACACCTTACGATATTGCGGAAGATAGAGGGAATATGGACTTTATAGGCGCATGTGAACGATATTCAACCAAATGATAACCGTTTAGGGGAAGGAAGTTTATCTCAATTATCAAGGGATAGCTTCTTTTTTTTATATTGCACATAAATGAAGTATTCCTGATTGTGCAAGAGTAAAGGAAAGTTTTCAAGTTGAATGTAAACCCTTACATCATTGGTATTATTGGAATATAGTTATGAAAATTCTGTTTTTATTATCAGAAAAAATAATCTTTTTAGAAAATTCTGTTGTTATTTGTCGTATAACGTATTAAAATGAATCTTAATTTCATCTGAAGGGAGGACATCTTGATGCTGACATTTCTTGCATCAGTCTGTATTTTAGTAGCGGGTTACATGATTTATTCTAAGGTGGTCGAGAAGATTTTTGGCATTGATGACTCAAATGTAACACCTGCATATGCAAGCAAAGACGATTTTGATTTCATGCCAATGAGCTGGTGGAAAGCGAGCTTAGTTCAATTATTGAATATTGCTGGACTCGGTCCAATCTTTGGAGCCATTTTAGGCGCATTATACGGACCGGTTGCATTCATATGGATCGTTGTCGGAACACTTTTCGCAGGAGCTGTACATGATTATTTTTCTGGAATGTTGTCACTCCGGCATAATGGCGCACAATTTCCCTCATTAGTAGGAAGATACTTGGGAAGACATGTCAGATCTGTAATGAATGTTCTTTCTATCATCCTGATGATATTGGTGGCGGCAGCGTTTACTTCAGGACCTGCTCAATTGATGGCCGAAGTGACGCCATTATCCTTCATGGCATCATTGTTGATTATTTTTACATATTTTATTCTTGCCACTATCTTACCCATCAACAAAATCATAGGTAAGGTTTATCCGATTTTCGGTGCAGTACTGGTATTTATGGCAGTCGCGATTGGAATAGGATTGTTCTTCTTCGAACATCCTGTACCTAACCTTACATTTGCCAATTTACATCCTCAAGAGCTTCCTTTATGGCCGTTACTGATGGTTACTGTTTCATGCGGAGCGATATCAGGCTTCCATTCTACACAAAGCCCGATTCTTGCCAGAACGTTAAAAAAGGAAAGTGAGGGCAGGAAAGTGTTCTATGGAGCGATGGTGGCTGAAGGTATCATCGCATTAATCTGGGCTGCTGCAGGTATGGCATTTTTCAATGGTACCGGAGGGCTTCAGGAAGCATTGGCTGCTGGAGGTCCTGCAGGAGTGGTAAATGAAATCAGCAAAACGACACTCGGAACTCTTGGAGGCATCCTTGCCGTACTCGGTGTCATCATCCTGCCAGTCACAACCGGAGACACTGCTTTACGCTCTTCGAGAATGATGCTCGTTGACTTATTGGCTGATTGGAGAAAAGAAGAGCCGAAAGGGAAATGGCTGCCTGCGCTTTTAGTTATCCCTGTAGCACTTCCGACATTCCTGCTGACTCAGATAGATTATACTTTCCTTTGGAGATATGTAGGCTGGTCCAATCAGGTAGTAGCTACTGTCATGCTTTGGACTGCTGCTGTTTATCTGCTGCAAAACCGGAAATTCCATTGGATCTGCAGTGTTCCGGCTTTATTCATGACAGCGGTAGTCAGTTCTTATATCTTTTATGCTCCCGAAGGATTTCACCTTCCATACACAGAATCCATGATCATTGGAGCTGTCATCTGGACAGCCGTGCTGATCTGGTTCATACGACAAATCCTGAAATATAAGCCTGTAAGGCAAAAATCACTAAATGTAAAATCAGTTAATTCATAAGAACTTAAAAGGCCCTTCGTTTGGAGGGTCTTTTAAGTTTTGAATCAGGCTGAGTTTCAATCGTGAAAGTTCTGAATATTTTGTCGATAAAAAACGAGCTATTCTAAAGAATTACTCTAATTATTTTACAAATTTCGCAGAATACATATGCTAACGTTAACTCAACTCCTATAAATAGTCTATTCTATTTTAGAATATACATAATGACCAAAAGTCAAAGGAGCTGATTTTACATAGTGTATAGTGCAATTTAATATTGTACAAGTTAAAATGAGTTGAAAAGACAAAATATTCAGACATCATTGAATCCGTGAAACTTAGTAAGTGTTCAATAAGTGCAAAAAAACATGAAAGCGCTTACTATTTGAATGAATCTATTAGTCTAGGAGGAATAGGGATGTCAGACAAGGTGAAAATTGGTCTTATTCAAGCTTCTCACGATGTGGATGGAAGCGAACCGGTAGAGGTGCATAAAGAACAATCCATTAAAAAACACATTGAATTGGTACGGGATGCGGCAAAGAAGGGTGCTCAAATCATTTGTTTACAGGAGATTTTCTACGGCCCCTATTTTTGCTCGGAACAAAATCCTAAGTGGTATGATTCTGCAGAAGAAATACCTAATGGCCCGACAACGAAGCGGTTTCAGGAATTAGCTAAAGAGCTGAATGTCGTAATCGTTCTCCCGATCTATGAAAGAGAAGGCATAGCCACTTATTACAATACTGCGGCTGTGATCGATGCAGATGGATCGTATCTCGGTAAATACCGGAAGCAGCATATTCCTCATGTCGCAGTTGGAAGTGAAGGGTATGGTTTCTGGGAGAAATATTACTTTAAACCAGGTAACCTTGGTTATCCGGTATTCGATACGGCCTATGCAAAAGTCGGGGTGTACATCTGTTATGACCGACACTTCCCTGAAGGGGCAAGATTATTAGGATTGAAGGGAGCGGAAGTCGTATTTAATCCTTCTGCTACCGTGGCGGGGCTCTCTGAATATTTATGGAAGCTGGAACAGCCGGCCCATGCGGTGGCAAACGGTTATTATCTGGGAGCGATTAACCGGGTCGGTTATGAGGGCCCTTGGAACATGGGGGAATTTTACGGGCAGTCCTATCTGGTAGATCCACGCGGAGGTTTTGTCTCTATCGGCAGCAGAGACAATGATGAAGTGATCCTTGGGGAAATGGACAAGAAATTGATCCGTGAAGTAAGGGATACATGGCAGTTCTATCGTGACAGGAGACCCGAAACATACAACGAGATGACAGCGCTTCTGCCTTGAGTCATTTAGCGCTGGTGTGTGAATAAAAGGGGCTGACATCGAAATGATCTTTGGATGCATTCTTTGTCGGCCTTTGATTCTATGAATTTATTAACTGGGGAAAAAGGGGGAAACCATTTTGTCCAAGACACTATCACTACTCCATCTTGAGGAGAATTTTCAGGAAGCCCATAAAGGATTATCCAACAGAGATGCTTTGGAAGAAGCGAATCGATGTTTGTATTGTTATGATGCACCTTGCATTCAGGCATGTCCCACTGGTATAGACATTCCTTCCTTCATAAAGAAGATAGCATCAGGAAACCTAAAAGGTTCAGCAAAGACGATCATGAGTTCAAATCCGGTCGGTGCCAGTTGTTCAAGGGTATGTCCGACAGAGGAATTGTGTGAAGGTGCCTGTGTGCTTAATCATTCGACGAAACCGATCATGATTGGTGATCTCCAGCGGTATGCTACCGATTGGGCACGTCATAATGACGCGGTATTATTTGAAGCAGGTGAATCTAACGGCAAAAAAGTGGGGATTGTCGGCGGAGGGCCTGCAGGCTTGTCAGCAGCAAGGGAATTAGCACGTTTTGGTTATGAAGTAACCATTTTCGAAGCGGCGAAGGAAGCTGGAGGATTGAACACATATGGAATTGTTTCCTTCCGGCTTCCACAAAGCATTTCCTATTGGGAAGTAGAACAAGTCAAGAAGCTGAACGTAGAGATCCGGACAAATACGAAGGTCGGCGAAGATATCTCTGCAGAAGAAATCCTCGATAGCCATGACTTTGTCATCCTGGCTGCAGGCATGTCACATGTACCTCCATTGAATATTGAAGGTGAACACCTTGAAGGTGTTCATGATGCCATTGAGTTTGTAAAGTCCACGAAAAGCGGTGAAATATCAAAAGAGTACGTTGGTAAGAAAGTGGTTGTCATCGGAGCGGGTAATACAGCCATTGATGGTGCGACATGTTCAGTTCGGTTAGGAGCTGAAAATGTGAAGATCTTGTACCGCCGCACTTTGGAAGAAATGACGGCCTATGATTTTGAATATGAATTTGCTAAACAGGACGGAGTTGAATTCCGCTGGCTTACAGCTCCCAAGAGAATCCTGGGGAATGAAGATGGTAAGGTAATCGGAATTGAATGCTTGAAAATGGAGCTCGGTGAACAAGGCGAAGATGGAAGACGCCGTCCGGTCCCGGTAGAAGGGTCCGAATTCACCTTACCCGTTGATGCTGTCATTAAAGCGATCGGCCAAACAAGGCACCGGTCATTGATCGATCAATTCCAATTAGAACATAAAAACGGAGTCGTTCAAGTTGATAAGGATACACTTCAAACGTCCAACCCGAAAGTGCTGGCTTGCGGGGATGTGATTTTCGGTAAAGGAATCGGGGAAGCGATGGTAGTGACAGCTGCTGAACAAGGTAAGCAGGCAGCCTATCACCTTCACAGAAAATTGACGTCGCTTCAGGTGAATTAAGATTTGTTCTAGGGGGGAAACACATGGCAAATTTAAATATCGACTTAGCAGGAATTAAATCACCAAATCCATTTTGGCTGGCATCAGCTCCACCGACCAATTCGGGTTATCAAGTACAGAGAGCGTTTGAAGCAGGTTGGGGAGGCGCTGTCTGGAAAACGCTGGGGGAACCGATCATCAACGTATCGTCAAGGTTTGCTGCAGTTAGCTTTAACGGACAGCGGGTAGCAGGCTTTAATAACATCGAACTCATAACGGATCGGCCATTGGAAGTGAATCTTAAGGAAATTTATGAAACGAAAAAACGATTTCCGAATCATGCGATCATTGCATCATTAATGGTGGAGCCTAAGCAGGAGAAATGGCATGAGATCGTCAAAAAAGTGGAAGATGTGGGGGTCGATGGATTAGAGCTGAATTTCGGCTGTCCTCATGGTATGGCCGAAAGGGGAATGGGAGCCGCATCCGGCCAGGTGCCGGAATTGGTGGAAAAACAGACGTACTGGGCAAAGGAAGTGGCCAAAACGCCTGTCATCGTCAAACTGACTCCTAATATTACAGATATCACTGTCACAGCAGAATCAGCCGTAAAAGGCGGGGCTGATGCAGTAAGTATGATCAATACAATCAATAGCCTCGCAGGTGTCGATCTTGACAACTGGAACACCATTCCCCATGTAGCAGGTAAAGGTGCTCACGGAGGGTATTGCGGACCTGCGGTTAAACCAATTGCACTGAACATGGTGGCTGAATGTGCACGCAACCCGCGTATCAATGTCCCTATTTCGGGAATGGGGGGAGTTTCAAACTGGCAGGATGCCGTTGAATATATGCTGATGGGTGCATCGGGAGTACAGGTTTGTACAGCGGCCATGCATCATGGGTTCAGAATTGTCGAAGACATGCTGGACGGCTTAAATAATTATCTTGATGAAAAAGGCATTGCATCCGTTCAGGAACTGGTTGGTAAATCAGTACCGAAATATTCCGATTGGGGTAATTTGGACCTCAACTATAGTGTGGTAGCAAAAATAAACACCGATGTGTGCATCAATTGCAATAAATGCCATATTGCCTGCGAGGACACTTCCCACCAATGTATCGACATGCTTAAAGACCAGAAAGGAAACAGTTATTTAAAGGTCCGTGAAGAAGACTGCGTCGGATGTAATCTATGTTCGATCGTCTGTCCGGTGGACGGAGCGATCGATATGGTGGAAGTACCGAGCGGACATATGCCGATGACGTGGAATGAACGTCAGGCTGCAGTCGGTAAATTGGCACAATGTGAAACGAATGCGGTGAAATAATCAGGAGGGTGAGCAATGAAAAAGATAATCCAAAACGGAACAATTGTTACAGCAGCGGACACTTATAAAGCCGATATTCTCATTGAAAATGAAAAAATCATCAGTATAGGAAAAGGCTTTGACGTCAGTGATGTAGAAGTCATTGACGCGGAAGGGAAGTATATTTTCCCAGGCGGAATCGATCCGCATACCCACTTGGAGATGCCGTTCGGGGGTACAGTCTCCAAAGATGATTTCGAAACAGGGACCATTGCAGCAGCATTTGGGGGAACGACGACACTTATCGATTTCTGTTTGACCAATAAAGGTGAACCTTTGCAAAATGCAATCGATACATGGCATGCGAAGTCAAAGGATAAGGCTGTGATTGATTACAGTTTTCATTTAATGATCGGTGAAATCAACCAGGAAGTATTAAGTCAGCTTCCCGAGGTGATTGAAAAAGAAGGTATTACTTCTTTCAAGGTATTCATGGCTTATAAAAATGTCTTTCAGGCCGATGATGAAACCTTGTTCCGTACCTTAGTGGCAGCAAAGGAGCTTGGTGCCCTGGTGATGGTGCATGCGGAAAATGGAGATGTCATCGAGTATTTAACTGAGAAAGCTCTGGCTGAAGGAAAAACAGACCCTATTTACCATGCGTTGACCAGACCTCCTGAGCTTGAAGGAGAAGCAACGGGAAGAGCTGCGAAGTTAACAGGGCTGGCTGATTCTCAATTGTATGTCGTTCATGTATCCTGTTCTGAAGCTGTAAAGCAAATCGCTGAAGCCAGAAGCAAGGGACTTAATGTATGGGGGGAAACCTGCCCTCAATATTTAGTCCTTGATCAATCTTACTTGGAACGTCCGAATTTCGAGGGTGCCAAGTATGTATGGTCCCCGCCTCTGCGTGAAAAGTGGAATCAGGAAGTATTATGGAATGCATTGAAAAGCGGAGAGCTCCAAACGCTGGGTTCAGATCAATGTTCTTTCGACTTTAAGGGACAGAAAGATCTTGGTCTGGGAGACTTCACAAAAATTCCAAATGGCGGACCGATCATTGAGGACCGTGTATCAATATTATTCTCAGAAGGAGTTGAGAAAGGAAGGATTTCCCTGAATCAGTTCGTTGATATCATGTCCACACGGAGTGCGAAGCTTTTTGGTCTTTACCCGCAAAAAGGAACCATTGCGGCAGGCTCCGATGCTGATGTGGTGATTTTCGATCCGAACGCGGAACGTGTCATATCCGCAGAAAACCATCATATGGCAGCTGACTATAACCCGTTTGAGGGCATGAAGATAAAAGGTGAGCCTGTTTCAGTCTTATCAAGAGGCGAATATGTCATTAAAGATAAAGAATTCGTCGGCAAATTGGGGAAAGGAAAGTATGTTAAGAGAGCGAGATACGGTAAACATCTTTCACAAGAAGAGAGCGAAGCCTTACAACCTTCTAAATCCTAGTATCACACGACTTATGATTCTTGCTTAATAGTAGAACAGCTCCTGCATGAGAGAGTGGAAAGAAGATTCTTTCTGCTCCCATGCCTCTCTTTTCATTCGTTTGGTTTTGCCATTTGAAGCAAACAAAAAGGAGTGTTCATGTTGAAAACAAGCTATTTGAAGTCACCTGATTTACTGCCGGTAAAAGAGAAAGATAGAAAAATTACGAAATTAGGATATTCATTCATGTGGGTAGGGATGGTCGTCGTACTTGCCACCTTCGCTATCGGAGGAGCAGGAGTGATGTCTTTACCGCTTCCCCTTGTGCTCCTGGCCACTCTGATAGGATCTATAGGAATTGGACTTTTTATCACCTTGACAGGTGATATCGGAGTCGAACACGGCTTATCTTTTCCTGTATACATGCGGGCCCCATTCGGAACGTTAGGGACTCATATTCCTTCAATTGTAAGAGGTGTGGCAGCCTCTATGTGGTTTGGTATCAATACCTATTTCGGAGCCACTGCAATGAATGGGATCTTGAATCTCCTTTATGGTTTTGATAACTGGTTTGTATGTTTTATGATTTTTGCGCTATTGCAATTAGTCAATACAGCCCTGGGGATCAAAGCGGTAGAAAGATTTGCCGACCTCGCAGCTCCCGTCATTATTCTTATATCTGTATGGATGTATTCTTCTTTATCCGATACTGCAGCAGCACAAGGAAGAGATATCTGGAACTGGGTGGAAAGCCCTGTCACAGGAGGAGCCGCTGTTACGGCATTTCTTGTTGTCATTTTCAGTAATATGGGATTCTGGGCGACCCTGGCAGCCGATATCCCTTCGATTTCACGTTATATGAAAGCACCTCGAAATGAGAAGAATTGGTTCAAACGCAATAGGAGCTCTTTAATCGGAAATTTGATCACTTTGCCGATTACTCAGACATTTATGGTATTAATCGGTGCTGTATCCTATATAGCCGTCTTAAATTATGATCCTGTCATTGCACTGCAGGAAGCAGCCGGCGGTCTGGTACTTGGGATACTGCTGCTCATGATTGTCCTTGCACAATGGTCGACAAACATTGCAGCCAATGTTGTCCCCGCAGCGACTATTTTCTCTAATGTCGGAGGACCGAAGTTTCCTTTCTGGGCCGGTGTATTTACCGCGGGTATCGTCGGTACACTTGTACAGCCTTGGAACTTATTTGGAGTCATCATTCCGGTTCTACTGTTTGTAGGGGGGATTTTATCCGCCATTGTCGGCATACTCGTAGCAGATTATTATTTAATCAGAAAGCGAAGAGTGAATGTTCCTGCACTATATGAAGACCATGGCCAATACAAATATATGAATGGTGTCAACCTTGCAGGTTTTATCTCTTGGGTGATCGGCGCGGTTGCATCTTATTTTGTTCCAAGCTTTTCATTCCTGGTAGGCTTTAGTGCAGGTGCGATTTGTTACTATGTCCTTGCCAAGTATTGGTGGTTCCAAAAATACGAACAGGCGGAATTACTCGACCCGGATGACAATAAGTATTTAGGGATTTCAGCAGGACGGGATTGGGAAATAGATGTTGAAGCTGACAAGTCATTGGAAAAAGCGCCGACTGGTACAAGTGCCACCATTTAATTTGCGCGCCATGTAATATCAAAGCTCGATGTAGAACATTGGGAGAGTTGTTTGGAGCGGATTGAATCCGTCCCATGTGGAGAAGAGCATCGGCAATTGGATAAGACTCTGTATCCCCCTCGCCGTCTGAGGTCAGCCTCCCTTTTTTTATCGTAAGTCTTTGATCTGCAGCGACTTGTTGACTAAATACAGTTTATTTGGGGGTTTGAACATGTCTGAATATCAAGAGTTCTTAAATGAGCGGGATAAAATTGATTTCCTCATTCAAAAGGGATTTAAAATCGAGAAAGTAACAGAAAATTTAAGCGGGGCATTCGTCGTCTTTAAGCATTTAGAGAATAAGAGAAGTGCAACACTTCATATACAAACGGCAAATGCAAGAAAGTACTTTTCAAATCTTTTGATCCATTCTTAAGACGTGAGGGGGATATAAATGGAGAACCTGCCTGAAATGAACATAGATAAGTTTAATGAAATGAAAAAACTTCAATTGTTCACAGTCATGGACACATCAGAGGAACTAGTGGAATGGATGTTATCCTTCCTGTCTTCAAATGAAATGTCGGAAGAAGAGTGGATGAAGTTTTACCATTCAGAGGTTCACATTTTGATCCCTGCAGTTGAGTAAAGGGTTGGGTTATTCCAACCCTTTTTATCTATTTATGTCTATAGAACGTATCACCCTATAAGAAGGAGAATATGTTGATGAGTCTTTATTATCATTCAGTGGAATCGATTCTTTCCAGAAGATACTTTGAACATTCAAGGGTCATAGCCGGTCAAAAAGGGCTTCAGCGCCAAGTGAAATGGGTCCATGTAGTTGAAGTTACCTCTATAAAGAACTTACTCAACGGGAATGAATTGATCCTTACTACAGGGCTTGCATTAAAGGAAGAGTCTTCTTTCATTTGCTTGCTGAATCAGCTCATACAAAGTGAAGCAGCCGCCCTATGCATCGAACTTGACACGAATATTTCAGCCATTCCCCACTCAGTCATAGAATTGGCTGAACAGCACGATTTTCCCATTATCGTATTCGACAAAGAGGTGCCGTTCGTCAGTATTACACAGGATATTCATTCCGTCCTTATCAATCAGCAATATGAAATGATGAAAAAATTAGATGATTTTGCTCAAGTACTTAATAAAAGATTGCTTACTGTCAATCAGTCCCATGAAATACTAAATGTTTTACATAAAGAATTGGACGTCCCAATCATTTTTCAACTAAAGGAACAAGAACCGCTTTTTCATCCCTCAATGCGGCGTTCGGAGGAAATGAAAGTGCGTATGAATTACGAAGAACATCTGAAAACTGCCAGAAAAGATTTTACATCTGCAAAAGTCATCCTGTTCGATCGGGAATACGCAGAGCTCTTTATTTTCAGGAACGATCACCCATTTAGTGAATATGAGACGCTTCTCTTGGACAGGACTTCCACTGCATTGGCTCAATTTTTAATGAGGGAACTCTATTTTAATGAGAAAAAGAGAATCGAAGAATCAAAATGGATCATGTCCTGGTTAAAAGGGGAGCAGTCCAGTGAAAGACTTGAATCCTATTTAAGAGGATTAAAGACGAATTTTCATGGCGGTGTCGTTTGTATCTTTAGTGACATGAAAGAACAGGAAATACAGGATTGCACGTATTTCAATCTGGTCGCAAGAAGTATATTTGAGCAGCAAGGATTTCATGCTTTACCTGAGAAAAATGGGAATGATTTATTATTCATCCTTCTTGATACTCGTAAGCAGCATGATTGGAAGAACCGGATGAAGACAGCACTGGAAAAGATAGAGAAATCACATTTCCTTTCAAAAGGCAAAGACACGGTCATCTCCATAGGTAAATATCAAGAAGAAATGATGAATATTCATTTGAGTTTCAGAACAGCAAGAGAAAGCTTATTGTTCCGTTCGAAAGTCAAAGGGCATCAACGATTCTTTTTCTTTGATGACTTGCACCTTTACAGACTGATCTCCATCGTCAACAACAATGTGAATCTATGGGAGATGATTGAAGAATATCTGAATCCACTCATTTCTTATGATGAAGAAAATGACGGAAGTTTATTGTTGACGCTAAAAGTTTTCTTAAGCTGTCAAGGTTCAAAACAAGAGACGGCAAAGAAATTATTTATCGTCAGGCAAACACTGTATCATCGCTTGAAAAAAATAGAAGAACTGCTTGGTGAAGATTATATGAGTTCCGATAAAAGATTAGCGATTGAGTTTTTATTGGCATCTCATGATTATCTAGCCCCATTAAAGACCGTAATGAGACGTTCAGCATCAAGATGAGAGGGTCAGTGATTTATTTAGGTGCTCTTTCCTAATTAGAGCCTGATGTTAAAAACGAATTGACAAATGTTGAGAACCGGTTACTTTACATTTTGTCTAATGAAAGCCTTTACTTTATCTTTCATAATGTATTTATACACTTCGTAAAGCATAAATCACGTGAATATCAGTGCTATCAGAAACGTAATCAAGGAGGAGTTTATATGTCGGTTATTAAAAAAGAAGTAGCTGTTCTAAAAAACTACATTGATGGGAAATGGGTCGAGTCACTAAGTTCACAGACTATGAATGTTTTAAATCCTGCCACAAATGAAGAACTGGCAAGCGTTCCTATTTCGACTAAAGAAGATGTTGACCGTGCGGTTCAGGCAGCTAAAGCAGCTTCGAAAACATGGAAGAAAACCCCTGTTCCGAAAAGGGCGAGGATCCTTTATAAGTACCATACACTTTTATCTGATAATCATGAAGAATTAGCAAAGCTCGTCGTGCAGGAAAACGGAAAGTCATATAAAGAAGCATATGGTGAAGTGCAGCGGGGGCTGGAATGTGTGGAGTTTGCATGCGGAGCGCCTACGTTGATGATGGGTGAAACCCTAAGCGGCATTGCAGAGGAAATCGATTCAGAGATGTTCCGTTATCCGCTGGGAGTAGTCGCTGGTATTACACCTTTTAACTTTCCGATGATGGTGCCGCTCTGGATGTTCCCCCTTGCTGTTGCATGCGGGAATACATTTGTACTGAAACCTTCGGAAAGAACCCCTATCCTTGCAAACAGACTTGCAGAATTATTTACCGAAGCCGGAATTCCTCAAGGAGTGCTGAATGTGGTGCACGGGGCGCATGATGTGGTTAATGGGCTGATTGAACATCAAGATATTGCAGCGATATCTTTTGTGGGTTCACAGCCTGTAGCCAAATATGTTTATGAAAAATCCGCTTCTAAAGGGAAACGTGTCCAGGCACTTTCTGGAGCGAAAAATCACCATGTGGTAATGCCTGATGCAGATTTTGATAAAGCGGCAGACCATATCATCAGCTCTGCATTTGGGAGTGCAGGACAGAGGTGCATGGCATGCAGTGCTGTCGTTGTAGTAGGGGAGAATGAACCGTTCGTCAATGCACTTAAGAAGAAAGCAGATGAACTTTGTATCGGTAATGGAATGGACGATGAAGTGCTGCTGACCCCGGTAATCAGAAGTGAACATCGCGATCGGACACTGAATTATATTGAAAAAGGCCTGCAGGAAGGCGCTTCCCTTATTCGTGACGGAAGAAAGGAAATGGATGAGTTAAAAGAAGGAAACTTTTTGGGGGCAACGATATTCGATCATGTGACCCCAGAGATGACCATCGCAAAAGAAGAAATGTTTGCCCCGGTATTGAGCCTTCTGCGTGCCGATGATTTAGATGACGCGCTTGAATATATTCGTAAATCCCGCTTCGGAAATGGAGCAACCCTCTATACAAAAGATGCTAAAGCGGTAAGACAGTTCCGGGAAGAGGCTGATGCGGGCATGTTGGGTATCAATGTTGGAGTTCCTGCGACCATGGCATTCTTCCCATTTTCCGGGTGGAAGGATTCTTTCTATGGAGACATGCATGTAAACGGGAAAGATGGAGTAAATTTCTTTACAAGGAAGAAAATGATCACCTCAAGATTCGATTTCTAGAAAGAAATAAGGAGGGGTTCCCAATGGTGAAAACTGGTCAGGATATGTGGCTGAAACAAGATGAACAATTCATATGGCATTCCATGAAGCCGTATAATCCTTCAGGGACGATGGTTGTGACGGAGTCAAAGGGTTCATGGGTAACCGATCATGAAGGAAAAAAATACTTGGATGGAATGGCCGGGTTATGGTGTGTAAACGTTGGTTATGGGAGGCAGGAACTGGCAGAAGCTGCATATGAGCAGCTGAAAAAAATGGCCTACTTCCCTCTGACACAAAGTCATCAGCCGGCAATCCAGCTGGCGGAGAAACTGAACGATTTACTGGGGGATGAATATGTAATATTTTTCTCTAACAGCGGCTCGGAAGCAAATGAGACTGCGTTCAAAATAGCCCGTCAATATCATCAGCAGAAAGGTGAAGGAGAGCGCTATAAGATTGTTTCAAGGTATAGAGCCTATCACGGAAACTCAATGGGAGCATTGGCTGCTACAGGGCAGGCACAAAGAAAGTATAAATACGAACCATTGGCTCCAGGGTTCATCCATGTTGCCCCACCGGACTCATACCGTGATGAAGCATCAGGGAAATCCCCACATGAATTACCTGGTGTAAAAGCGATTGACCAGGCAATGACTTGGGAGCTCAGTGAAACCGTAGCTGCCCTCATCATGGAGCCGATTATAACGGGTGGAGGTATATTAATTCCTCAGGAAGAATACATGAAAGCAGCCAAAGAAGTGTGTGAGAAACACGGGGCATTGATGATTGTAGATGAAGTGATATGCGGTTTCGGCCGAACAGGCAAGCCGTTTGGCTTCATGAATTATGACGTGAAGCCTGATATCATCACGATGGCTAAAGGGATCACATCCGCGTATCTGCCATTATCCGCTACGGCAGTCAAACGTGAGATATATGAGGCCTTTAAAGGTACTGAAGAGTATGATTATTTCCGCCATATCAACACATTCGGAGGGAATCCTGCAGCTTGTGCGCTTGCGTTGAAAAATCTCGAAATCATGGAAAGTGAAGACCTCTTCACCAGATCAGCCGAGCTGGGTGAAACGGCGCTCAATACGCTCAAAAATCAGCTGCAGCAGCATAAATTTGTTGGTGATATCAGAGGTAAAGGACTGCTGATTGGTATCGAGATGGTCAAAGATAAACAAACGAAAGAACCTTTGGAAGTAGAAAAAGTGAATGGAGTCATCTCCTACTGCAAGCAAAACGGTGTCATCATCGGAAAGAATGGAGCGACAGTCGCCGGATATAATAATGTCCTGACTCTTTCTCCACCGCTCAATATTGAAGTGGAAGATCTTGAATTATTAGTCACTACAGTCATCGAAGGCATAAATAATGTACAATGAAAAAATAGCAGCTGCAAACTTTTGCAGCTGCTATTTTTTCCATTTCATACTACTTTTCAGAAAATAGTGATAAAATTAAATCATCCAAAATATAGAAAGAGGAGATTGTCAATGTCCGTATCATTTAAAGGGATTGATCATATTCAATTGGCTGCACCTGAAAATTGTGAAACACAAGCAAGAAGGTTTTATGGAGAAATAATTGGGTTGAAGGAAATTCCAAAACCTGAAAACTTTCGGGGAAGAGGCGGCTGCTGGTTCCAGTTTGGCTCACAGGAAATTCATGTAGGCATTCAGAAAGATTTTGTACCAGCAACAAAAGCTCACCCTGGGTTGCTGGTAGAAGGGCTGGATAGCTTTCGCAACGCCTTGGCCGAGAAAGGTATTGAAGTAAAAAAAGATGCGCCGATCAATGGAAGAAGCCGCTTCTTTGTTTCAGACCCATTTGGAAATCGGATAGAGTTTTTGGAATATCATTGATATCACTGTTCAATTTCATGCATCTCCAATATTTGAGATGCATGTTTTAAAAAGTCGACTTTCGAAATTCGTGTGATAAATCCTTGGATGAAGGCGGCACATTTCTTCTTTTAACATTGATTGTATCGGAAGAATGGATTGTTACAATCAGCTGTCCCCCGTATACTTTTGATCGGATCAGGAGGGGCTGATTATAAATGTTCCGAAAAATAAAATCAGGACCATACCAACTTACAGTAGCATCTCTGCCATGAGGGACATAAGGAACCCTTTTACTATGATGATAAAGTTCGACTATGTTAACTCCCGCAAGGTCGACTGCATTGTATAAAGTGGACGAGACCTGGCAAATACCTCCCCCGATATCTTCTGAAAGTTCCCCTCTTACAATGACGGGAGCCTTCTTATACCCTTTCTCCTTTGTACGTTTCCCCACTACTTTATTAAATGAGAATACTTCACCGGGAAATACAACCGTATTGTTGATAGCGTGTGCTGCAAGTTCAATATTGTGAGAGCGCTCCATATTACGTCGATTGAAATAAGTGACATAATGTCCGATTTGCTGAGTCCGAATCGTAGAAAGCAGTTCACTATCCACTCTGGGATATATAACTTGTAATGGTACTTCAATTGAAGCTGTGCCTTTCGAGAATAGAGCTTCCAACAGTAAGTTTTTGAACTTTCCTTGATGTAATCTATATCCGTTTTCATGCTGGATAATGTGATTGTTCTCATCCATGTATGCATCACGAGGAGGGACTGATACTTTCTTATTGATGTCTTCCATGATTTTTTCAATTACGTCGGGATTGAGAAGTGGTTCATCAATTTCTTTATATGATAAATCGTTTTTTTGATAAGACGAAAGGTGGCTTTCTTGAAAGATAATATCAATTTGACCGGTTGTGGTTTCTTTCATAACAGGAAATGAAAGAAGACTGATTAAAGTTAGTTTTGTCAATAGCTGCATCATCGGACATCATTCCCTTCTCAAGTAGTATTGGTGAGTTATTTACTTTCATGTAGAAAATGAGAGAGATAATGATTTCCAATAATTACAGCTTATTCATTTTTGGTTCATTCAGAAACTATATAAAAAAAGGTATGGTTCAATATGTATTTTGCAAGGACAATCGTCGTTTATCTTCTTATCCTTTTTATTGTGACTGGAAAAGCGGAAGCCGGGATGATTGAAGATAAGGAAGGTACCATGGTTGACCCGCGTCCTTCTTTTTCAATTGAGCTTCTGCCATGGGATACTGTAAATGAAATGATTCCGAATAAATCATTCTTCACGATCATTGATGTGGAAACAGGCCGTAGTTTCAATGTGCAGCGGAGGGCAGGTAGTAAACATGCTGATGTTCAGCCCCTTACAAGAGAAGATACTAAAATCATGAAAAGCATATATGGCGGTAAATGGAGCTGGGACAGGAGAGCTATTCTGGTTCAATCCAACGACCGTTTAATCCCTGCTTCAATGAACGGAATGCCCCATGGAGCTGGAGCACTCCAGAACGGATTTCCGGGACATTTTTGTGTTCATTTTTATGGCAGTACCACACACAAGACCCCGATACCCGATCTAGCCCATAAATTGATGATTCTAAAAGCTGGGGGAGAACTCCATAGGTATTTATACAATATGGACCCATATGAGAGCCTTCATATCATGGAAATAGCAATCAATCAGCATGATGACAATCTGCTTTCACTTGTCCTGACGGAAGGGAAGAAGGGAACTGCAAAAAAACTAATAAATGAGATTGAACACATCGACATTGCAGAACTTTCATTGCTCCCAGCCGAGGATTTACATCCTCTTTTCGGTCTGATCGTGAAAGCGAACCTGAAATGGATATCGAGTGATCAAACACTAATGATGAAAAGAGGTGAAGTGATCATACGTAAAAATAGTCCTGAAGATCAATGGACCATAGATGGTGAAGCACTCACTCAATTGGTGCATTAAGGTATAGAATGTTTTACATTTATTTCTAATAATGTATGTAAAAATTTATGCAGTTGAGTTTTTTCTCTCTCCAATAAGGGAAAAGGGAATTAAACAAATTGTGGAGGGTAGGAACTCATGCTGGAGTTTATAATAAATGTCATTAAAGAACTGGGGATGTGGGGTTTGTTTGCAGGAAATGCAATCGAAGCTTCTTCTCTCCCTTTTCCAGGCGTATTAGTCACACTGACATATGGTTATCTGCTTGACCCGTCATGGGGAAAGCTGATCAGTCTTGCAGTTTTCAGCAGTCTGATTTATACCGTATTCAGCTACATCCCGTATGTGATTGGATTTAAAATAAAACATACAATCAAAGATAAAACAAATGAAAAAAATACAAGAAAAGTTGAAAAAGCACAGAAGTGGTTCAGGAAGTACGGGGTATGGAGCATCGCTCTTTCCCGTCCACTCGGGATAGGGAATTATATTTCCTACGCCTCCGGGATAAGTAAAGTGAACAAGATAAAGTTTGGCACTCTTACGTTTGTGGGGATTTTTCCTGTTACCTTCATCATGCTCATTGTAGGGAAAAACGGTCATTTGGAGTCGGTTCAGGCATTGATGAGCAGTGTTCAGAACTATATCTTCATTGGCGGAGCCGTATTGCTCATCCTTTATATTGCATACAAATTCATGTATTCAGCCAAAAAGAAGAAAAACGAAGACTCCTCTCAGAATAAGCTTTCTCCCAAAATGGCAAAGCAAGGTGATTCATAGATCAAGCAGTTTATGTAGAAAAAATCTTTAATGAAGCGTCCCTCCTTATAAAGAGGGATTTTTTTTGTATGTGGGTTTTTAGGTTGGCGCATCAGCTTATGAATGAGCACGCCGCCTCCGCTTTCTTTCCGGTGTTTTCGCCTTATGCTTGTCGCCTCTGAGCAAGCCGCCTCCGCTTTTCTATTGTCCAGCTGCAGGGCTTAGAAGCACATGTCATAAGCCAAATCGACCAAGAAGGCAAAGAACGCCTTCATGTCCGATTCGTCTTATGCCACCCGCCTCTCTTCAAAGCCCTTCCGCTTTTCGCATTTCCTCAATCTGCTACGTGCTCCTTTTTTGGTCAGTATGATATAATGAATAGTCGAGATTAGTAGAATTAGCATGAAAGGTTTGATTCGAACCATGACTCAATATACGCCGATGATTAGGCAATATTTACAGGTGAAGGCAGATTATCAGGATGCCTTTTTATTTTTTCGTCTTGGAGATTTTTATGAAATGTTCTTTGATGATGCGATATCTGCATCCCAAGAACTTGAGATAACGCTGACAAGCCGTGATGGCGGCGGCGAGGAAAGAATCCCCATGTGCGGGGTCCCTTATCATTCTGCACCTAATTACATAGAACAGTTGATTGATAAAGGGTACAAAGTTGCCATATGCGAACAGACAGAGGATCCGAAGCAGGCAAAGGGAGTCGTAAAGAGGGAAGTGGTACAGCTTATCACTCCTGGTACGGTAATGGACGGCAAGGGATTGAATGACAAGGAAAACAATTATATTGCTTCCGTGACACCTTTTGACGACCTTACTTTTGGGCTTTCGTATAGTGATCTCACTACAGGTGAATCGAAAGTGACCCTTGTAACAGAAGGGATCCAAACATTATTAAATGAACTATCGACGATCGGGGCAAAAGAAGTTGTTCTTCCACCTGATATGGATGAGGAGACGCAAAGAAAGATCAATGAAAGAAATGAGCTTACACTTTCCTTTGAAGGGGAAACGGGACTGGATCCTTCATTCTCTCATCTTCTTTCATCCCTTGAACAGGATAAACTGAAAGAGGCTGCCTCCAGACTTTTCCAGTATTTGTTCCGTACCCAGAAGAGAAGCCTGGATCATTTGCAGGAGGTAGAGACGTACAATATCTATCAATATATGAAGATGGATTATTATTCAAAAAGGAACCTTGAATTGACCGAAACAATCCGTTCCAAAGGAAAGAAAGGTTCACTCCTCTGGCTGCTGGATGAAACGATGACCGCAATGGGGGCACGTCTCCTTAAGCAATGGATAGATCGTCCACTTATCCAATTAAAGGACATCCAAAAACGTCAGACAGTAGTGGAAGTCCTCCTTGAAAGATTCTTTGAAAGACAGGATCTGAGGGAACGTCTTAAAGAAGTATATGATTTGGAGCGGTTGGCAGGAAGGGTAGCCTTCGGAAACGTAAATGCACGTGATTTGATCCAATTGAAAAAATCACTTCAGCAAGTCCCTGTTTTAAGGCATCTTGTTGAGACTATGGGTAATGAAGCAACAGATCAACTCGTTTCAGAGTTGGATCCGTGTGAAGACCTGACTGATATATTGGAACTGGCACTTGTGGACAATCCTCCTCTTTCAATAAAAGAAGGCAGCATCATAAGGGATGGTTACCATGACGATCTGGATCAGTACCGTGATGCAAGCAAAAACGGGAAAAGCTGGATTGCAGAGCTCGAGCGTAAAGAGAGAGAGCGTACGGGAATCCGTTCACTGAAAGTCGGTTTCAATCGTGTATTCGGTTATTACATTGAAGTGACAAAAGCCAACCTGCAGCATTTAGAAGAGGGACGGTACGAAAGAAAACAAACATTAACAAATGCTGAACGTTTCATCACTCCTGAATTAAAGGAAAAAGAGTCTCTCATTCTTCAGGCAGATGAAAAGTCCGTTGAGCTGGAGTATGAACTGTTTCTCGGGATCCGCGAAACGGTGAAAGAATATATTCCACGTCTTCAGAAACTGGCGAGACTTGTAAGTGAACTGGATGTTCTTCAATGTTTTGCAACGGTAAGTGAGAAAAGGCACTACAATAAGCCAGTATTTAATAATGAACGAAAAATCATTCTTAAGGATGGCCGTCATCCTGTTGTTGAAAAAGTCATGGGTGCACAGGAATATGTGCCAAACGACTGCTCTATGGATTCAGAGCGGGAAATGCTGTTAATCACAGGACCCAATATGTCTGGTAAAAGTACGTACATGCGTCAAATCGCGCTGACATCCATCCTTGCCCAAATCGGTTGTTATGTACCTGCAGAGAAAGCTGATCTTCCGATTTTTGATCAGGTATTCACGCGTATCGGTGCAGCGGATGACTTGATCTCCGGCCAGAGTACATTCATGGTTGAAATGCTTGAGGCAAAAAATGCAATCGTCAATGCGACGCAGCAGAGTCTGATCCTATTCGATGAAATAGGCCGAGGAACATCCACATATGACGGGATGGCACTTGCACAGGCAATCATTGAATATATTCATGAAAACATCGGTGCAAAAACGCTGTTTTCTACTCATTATCATGAATTGACCATCCTTGAAGAAGAATTAAGCAAAGTGAAAAATGTACATGTAAGTGCAATGGAACAAAACGGAAAACTTGTATTCCTTCACAAGATCAAAGATGGGGCTGCCGATAAAAGTTACGGTATTCATGTGGCGGAACTTGCCGATCTGCCGAAGGAACTGATCCAGCGAGCGAACCAGATCTTATTGCAGCTTGAGCAAAAGGAAGATGGGCTGACTTTATCAAATCAGGAAGCAGCGGTCACGAAAGAGAGAGAGTCTGAAGGCTCTGTGATCAATGACGCTCAGCTATCCTTCTTCCAGACAGAGAAGAAGGAATCAAAGGATTCAGCCATTACATCGAAAGAAAAGAAATTACTGGATGAACTAAAAAAACTCGACATCCTTGAAATGACCCCATTGGATGCGATGAACACTTTATATGGAATTCAAAAGAAGCTAAAAAACTAAAGGCGGTGTAAACGTGGCAAAAATCTTTCAACTGAACGACTCGCTTTCAAACAAAATTGCCGCAGGCGAGGTTGTTGAAAGGCCCGCTTCGGTCGTAAAAGAGCTCTTGGAGAATAGTATTGATGCAAATGGAAGCGTAATAGAAATCCACATTGAAGAAGCGGGTCTAAATTCAATCCGGATCATCGATAATGGAGATGGAATCGAAGAAGAAGATGTTGAGACAGCTTTTAGCCGCCATGCAACCTCTAAGATTAAAGATGAAAATGATCTTTTCCGGATCCGTACCCTGGGATTTAGAGGGGAAGCCCTGCCAAGTATCGCTTCAGTTTCTCACTTTACGATGAGGACCAGTACAGGGGATGGCCCTGGTACATTCATAGAGCTTCATGGAGGAGAAATCCAAAAGTTGGAGAATACTTCTTCAAGAAAAGGCACAGATATTACGGTGTCACAGATCTTCTATAATACTCCCGCCAGGTTAAAGTACCTAAAGACCATTCATACAGAGCTGGGAAACATAAGTGATGTGGTGAATCGTATTGCACTGGCTCATCCGGAAGTATCTATTAAACTGCTGCACAATGGCAAATCTCTTCTTCACACGAATGGAAACGGTGATGTTCTTCAAGTATTGGCGGCCATTTACGGAGTAGGAATTGCAAAGAAAATGGTCCCTATCAATGTGAATACGCTTGATTTCCGCATAAATGGCTATGTCTCTCTCCCTGAGGTGACCCGTGCATCAAGAAATTATATTTCCACGATGATCAACGGGAGGTTCATTAAGAATTATGCTTTGGCTAAAGCCATAGGCGAGGGATATCACACACTGCTTCCAATCGGTAGGCATCCGATTGTCTTACTGAATATTGAAATGGATCCTGTTCTCGTGGATGTGAATGTCCATCCTTCCAAAATGGAAGTGCGCTTAAGCAAGGAAAGTGAATTGAATGCGCTTGTGACAGATGGGATCAAGGCTATCTTTAAACGGAAAGAACTTATTCCTTCTGGAGCCCCTGTTCCGAGAACCGTAAAAGCTAAGTCTGAACAAACATTTATGGACCTGGACCACAGCGATGTATCCGTAAACAAAGAAACACGTTCTTCATGGTCTGTTAACGAAAAACACCTTCCGAAGGCGGATGTTAAAGAGAAAGAGGTCTATGATGCACACCAATTGGTGAAAGAAGAGAAATTACCTTTGGACAGTGACATGACGACAGCAGATAATGACACAAAAGAAAGCATGATCGATGAAACGGTAATTCATCATGCAGAAGAGACCAGACTGGATGAAGAAATCATTGAATCACCGAGGGTTCCCCCTCTCTATCCAGTAGGACAGATGCACGGCACATATATTTTTGCTCAAAATGACCAAGGTCTTTATATCATCGATCAACATGCTGCCCAAGAACGTATCAAGTATGAATTCTTCAAAGAAAAGGTAGGACAGGTGGCGAAGGAACTTCAAGAGCTGCTAGTACCGATGACTTTGGAGTATGCCACTGATGAGTATATAAAAATCAATGAAAACAGGTCTGCCCTTGAAGAGGTCGGGGTATTCCTTGAAGATTTCGGCTATAACAGCTATATTGTACGTGCTCATCCACAATGGTTTCCGCCAGGGGAAGAAAAAGAAACGATCGAAGACATGATTCAGCAAGTGCTTAAGATGAACCGGGTGGATATCAGGAAACTGCGGGAGGAAGCAGCAATCATGATGAGCTGCAAAGGTTCGATCAAGGCCAATCATCATCTTCGAAATGATGAAATCCTTGCATTATTGGATGAATTGAGAAGAACGGCCGATCCTTTCACATGCCCACACGGACGCCCTATCATCATTCATTACTCGACCTATGAAATGGAAAAAATGTTCAAGCGAATAATGTAAATAAAAAAACGAAGTCCGGGAGAACCGGGCTTCGTTTTTTTATGCATATTAATAAAACAATAATATAATTATGTTAACTTAAAAATATTATTTTGAACAATATGTTGAATAATTTCAATTTAAGTGTAAAATTACACTAAAAGGAACGTATTGGGGGAGTTGGAAATGTTTTTAAATCCTGTAAAGAAAAAGAGGTTATTTATCATTCTTATTCTTTTACTCGCTTACTCTTCAGCTTTTACTATTACTGCTTTAGATAAAAAAGAGGAAAATGTCATAACAGACGTGGGACGATTGATGCCGACTAAAATCAAAAAAGTGGTAAAAGGCAAGGAAGAGAACAGTATAATTGAAACAATCCATGATGCGAATGAAAATGATTTAAAGATATCGATAGCGGGCAAACGGCACAGCCAAGGGGGGCATACGTATTATCCTGGTGGGGTCGTCTTGGATATGACGGAATATAAAGAAATTCTTCATGTTGATCCTGAAAATAAGACCGTACACGTACAAAGCGGGGCAACATGGGATGATATTCAACAGGCAGTAAATCCTTATGGTTTAGCTGTAAAAGTGATGCAATCACAAAACATATTTACAATCGGAGGGTCTCTCTCTGTAAATGTTCATGGAAGGGATATTCGTAACGGCTCCTTAATCGAGACAGTCAACTGGTTCAGATTATTGAAACCGGATGGGAAGATTATAAAGGTATCAAGAACTGAAAACAGTGAATATTTCCCATTGGTGATAGGTGGATATGGCCTATTCGGGGTCATCCTTGATGTGGAACTTCAGCTAACGGAAGATGAATTATATACGATGAGAACCAAAGAAATGTCTTATGAAGAGTACACGCAATATTTTAAGAAGCATGTACTGGCTGATGATAAAGTGAAAATGCATCTGGCCAGGATCTCGACAGCACCTGACTCTTTTTTGCAAGAGATGTATGTAACAGACTATTATTCTAGTGAAAACCAAAGTGAATATAGTATGTACAATGAACTTAAAGAGGAAAGGTTCACTTTTTTAACAAAGTTCCTCCTTGGATTATCCCGTGATTTTGATTGGGGTAAAGATGCCTTCTGGGACATGCAGAAAGCATTTTTTCATAACCGAAAAGATAAATTGGTGACGAGAAACAACGTTATGCGTTCCGAATCTGAATTTCTTGAATATGAGGCAAAGAATGATACTGATATTTTACAGGAGTATTTCGTGCCTGTAGATGAATATGAAAAATATATCGACGACTTAAGGAAGTACCTGCATAAAAAAGATTTAAACCTGATCAACATTACTATTCGCTATGTTGACCGGAACAATGAAGCTATCATGTCTTTTGCTAAAGAGGATATGTTTGCGCTGGTGCTGCTCATCAATCAAGGGATGAATCAAGATGATATGGCAGAGACAAAGGAAACAGTCAGGGGGATGATCGACATTACTTTAAATCACGGGGGCAGTTATTATTTACCTTATTATGAATATCCGACAAAAGATCAGATGCAAGAAGCCTACCCGAATAGTGAGGAATTCTTTCAAAAGAAAAGATTGTTGGACCCGGAGGAACGTTTCATGAATGAATTTTATGAGGAATATGGCTTATGAAGTGGTTCATATTTTCCCAAAGTTTTGCCATGACCGCAGCCAGTGTTTCGTTTCCTTTCTACTTGTTGTTTATTCAGAATATTGGCCGGTCGTTTTCTTCGTTTGGATTTGCATATGGATTATTCACGCTGAGTGCAGCACTCAGTCACCGCCTCATCGGGAAGTTGGCAGATCGATCAGGTGGTTTGAGACTTTTAATCTTTTATGCTGTTGGAATGAGTTTTGTCTTCCTCATCATCCCTTCGGTCACTTCAATAGAGATGGTCTATATCATACAAATTATTCTCGGAATTCTGGGAGCTGTACAAAAGACGAGTGAAAAACTTGTCCTCAGTGACATTCCACATGATGGAAGCAGGGGGAAAATGATTGGCAACTATCATTTTTGGACTTCATTAAGCTCAAGTTTTGCCGTCATGGGTACCGGACTATTATTGAATTACTTTACAATCCACTATATTTTTTTTGGGTGCTCTATGTTTTTCCTGATAAGCGGGATAAGTCTCATCATTGGTCACGCAGATTATATACAAACCCATAAACTGCTAATAAAAAGAACGAAAGGGGGCTGAATCCCTTTCGTTCTTTTACTCTTCCATTTTTTGAAATAAGAAGGATATAGAAAATAAAAAGCAAATAATAAATAGAGGATATATTTCTGAATTTTCAATATAAATACACAGGGGGAGTAAAATGAATGGAGGAGTAGAGCTTCAACCGTTAAAAAAGAAAAAGCGGTCTGCTATTTTACTATGGACGCTCGGGATATTGGTGTTTGTCTTGGGAGGAGGAATCATTGGGATAAACTTTTATGTGGAGAGATCATTACCTTTGACTACCGGAACGGTATCGCTAAGCGGATTGTCTCAAAATGTGGAAGTTATCAGGGACAAACAGGGCATTCCTCATATATCTGCAAACAACGAAAAGGATTTGTTCATTGCACAGGGGTATGTTCAGGCTCAAGACCGTTTGTTTCAAATGGATTTAAGCAGAAGACAGGCATCAGGAAGATTAAGTGAAATCATAGGGGAAAAAACAGTGGACCGGGACAAGTTTTTCCGCACTTTGGGACTCAAGAGGGCTGCTGAAGTATCCTATACAGCCTATCCCGATGAAGCAAAGCAGATCCTGGAATGGTATGCAGAAGGCGTCAATGCATACATAAAGGAAGCAGAAGATGAGGGCAGGCTGCCTGTTGAATTTACTCTCTTGGGGTACAAGCCGGAAAAATGGACACCGATAGATTCATTGACCATCGGAAAATACATGGCATTTGATTTGGGGGGGCATTGGCACGGCCAGGCATTCAGATATTGGGCATTGAAGAACCTTTCTGAAGAAAAGGCATACGATTTGTTTCCTTCTTATCCGGAAGATGCACCTGAGATCCTTTCCTCCATCGGAGATCTTTCAATCGATATTGAAGACTCTTTTGCGGGAGCGGTCATCCCACCAGAATTTAACGGCAGCAATAACTGGGTAGTGAGCGGGAAAAAAACGGCAAGTGGAAAGCCTTTATTGGCAGATGATCCGCATTTATCGCTCGGGACGCCTTCCATTTGGTATCAGATGCATTTAAAGGCCCCCGAAATGAATGTAAGTGGAGTGATCTTCGCTGGAATTCCGGGAATCATATTGGGTCATAATGAAAAAATCGCTTGGGGAGTAACAAATACAGGCCCGGACGTGCAAGATTTATATATAGAAAAAAAACATAAACAGGACTCATCACTTTTTCTATATGATAATCGATGGGAAGAAGCGACTGTTATTCAGGAACCGATCTACGTAAAGGGGCAGGAAGTGATTCCCTATGAAGTGGTCATCACAAGACACGGTCCCATTATTTCAGATTTTGCCCATCAAAAGGATAAGGAGCATGCGCTTTCACTCAGGTGGACCGCTTTAGATCCCGGTCTCGAACTTCAGGCGATCATTAATATTAATAAAGCAAGTAATTGGGAAGAATTCGAGAAGGCATTGGAGGATTTTCATACCCCTACCCAAAACTTTGTGTTTGCCGCAAAGGATGGAACAATCGCATATAAAGCGAATGGTAAAATACCAATTCGTAAAAAAGGAGACGGACTGATGCCGGCTCCGGGATGGGATCCAGATTATGAATGGAAAGGATTTATTCCATTTGATGAACTGCCTTCTGCTGTAAATCCTGAGAATGGGTTTATAGCTACTGCAAATAATAAAGTCATAGACGACAGCTATCCATATCATATCAGTCATCACTGGGCTCAGCCATACAGGTACATGAGAATCGCTCAGTATTTGGGACAAAAGAATGACTTAACGATACAGGATATGAAAGATCTCCAAATGGATCAAATCAATTTACATGCTGCCGAGTTTGTGCCGGTATTAGTAAGCGATTTGAAAGATAAAGAATTAACATCTGAACAAAAACAAGCTTTAAAAATACTTGAAGAGTGGGACTTTAAAGATGATAAATCCGATGCAGCACCACTGTTGTTTCACAGTTGGATGAACGCTTTATCAATGGATATGTTTAAAAAAGAGATACCTGAGGAAATGATGGATTTATTTGAAGGGCGGCAGAGTATTGTAGATGAAATGCTGAGAAAAGCACATAAAGGGGAAGTATCCCCGTGGTTTGAACCTTTCGGAGGATATCAAGCATACCTTCAGGAGTCTTTAGATCATACCATACAGGAACTGGAGGATCGGTATGGTTCTTCCATGGGTGAATGGAAATGGGGGGATTATCATAGGGTTTACTTTGAGCATCCCATTTCAAGTGCTTCGCCACTTTTAGAACGCTTCTTCAATAGTAAAGACGCCGTTCCTGTCGGAGGAAGCAGGGTGACTGTCCAGGCAGCGAGTTATAATCAAGAAGGGATTGTCAACCACGGTGCCTCATGGAGATTTGTTATAGACACCGCAAATCTTTCAGAAGGATATCATATTCTAGGGCCAGGTCAGGCAGGCCACTTCAAGAGTGATTGGTACGATAATCAAATAGACGCATGGGTGCAGGGGGAGTATCATAAAACGTCATTGGGTGATGTAACGGGTGAACATAAATTAGTGTTGAAGGCTGAATGAATTGCCGTCTTATACCTTTGAATGAGTTTTTTAAGGGTATAAGACGGATTTTTTCATTTAGGTACAAAATATGATTAAAAAAATAGAAAAAGGTTATACTATCAAGATGTGATTTTATAAACTATTATGGTACGATAATATGTAAAGGAAGATATACATAGAAAGCAGTGAAAGCATGGATCACACCACCAAACAAAAACTGATCGTACTCATCGGCCCGACTGCTGTAGGGAAAACCAAAACAAGCATTCATCTTGCCAAATCGTTTGATGCAGAAATAATAAGCGGGGATTCCATGCAAATTTATAAAGGTATGGACATCGGTACAGCGAAAATAACCGAAAAAGAGATGGAAGGGGTTCCGCATCACCTGATTGATATTAAAGATCCACTGGAGCCCTTTTCTGCTGCAGAGTTTCAACAGCTTGTCAGAGAAAAGATCACGGAAATCCATTCACGGGGAAAAACGCCTATGATTGTAGGCGGGACAGGTTTATATATACAATCTGTCATTTTTGATTACCAGTTTACGGATGTACCCGGTGATGCTGAGTATCGAACGAAACTTGAAGAAAGTGTGAAGGAAAACGGAATTGCACCCCTTTATGATCATCTCCAGAGCATTGATCCCGAAGCTGCAGTAAATATCCACCCAAACAATACACGAAGGGTCATTCGCGCTTTGGAAATCTATCATTGTACCGGGAAGACGATGACGGATTATCAGGAAGATCAATCGGATGATTTGCTTTATGACATCGCTTTGGTCGGCTTGACCATGGACAGGGAAAAGCTTTATAACCGGATCAATATGAGAGTTGATCTCATGATCGATGAAGGGCTCATAGAAGAGGTGAAAACCCTTTTTGATCGTGGAGTGCGTGATGTTCAATCCGTTCAAGCCATCGGTTATAAAGAGATATATGATTACCTGGAAGGGAATGTAAGTCTGGAGCGTGCAACCGAAAACCTCAAGCAGAATTCCCGGAGATACGCAAAGAGGCAGTTAACCTGGTTCCGCAATAAGATGGATGTATCCTGGTTTGACATGACCGATGAGCAGCACCACCCTGAAATTATCAAGCAGATTTCTGAATTCATTGCAGGAAAGCTTGAACTAAAGTCGAATTAGTAAGTAGAGATAGAGGAGGAGGACTAAACATGAAACAATCCATTAATATTCAAGATCAATTTCTCAACCAACTGCGTAAAGATAATTCAATGTGTACGGTATTCCTTTTAAATGGCTTTCAAATCCGAGGTCATGTAAAGGGATTTGATAATTTTACCGTTCTTTTTGAATGTGAAGGGAAACAGCAGCTTGTTTATAAGCATGCCATTTCAACATTCGCACCTCAGCGAAATGTTCAAATAAATTTTGAAGAAAGTAATTAAACGTTTAGTTCTGGTTCTAATCAATTGTAACTGACAAGGCTGCCTGATAATATCGGGCAGCTTTTTTATTTTTTAACCGATATTCCTCGTAAATTTATACTTTTAAATAATGAAAAGGGGAACGTTTGAATAGAATGATATGAGAATCTCAGTTCATCTCCTTTTTTTACTTTGCTGTTGAAGAGGTGACCGGGATCTAAGTTGGGAATCGTTCTAAATACGTTCAGGTTTCTGTATATTTCTCGGGAAAGCGCAAGATATGACAGGATTCTGCGTTTTTTTCATTTCGTATTCTTAAATTTAGTATGTGTGTCGAAATAGAGAAGAAAAAATAGGCGTTTGTCACCCAAAAGGCCTCTAAGCGTATATTGTCTGTAGAATGGTGAGGTGAAATTTTTGGAACAGCAACCAATGAGAATGAAAAATAATGGGCAAATCAGTATTGTACTAAATTCACAGAAACGTAATTCAGTACGGGATACACTTAAGCCCGATACTCTGCCCCAATCATTCCCTCAAGAGCATGTGGCTTTAAAGGAGATCGAAGAAGAGCTAGGGTCTCTTGTCGGAATGGAAGAAATGAAAAAGATGGTAAAAGAAATTTATGCATGGATATATGTAAATAAAAAACGTGAAGCGATGGGGTTGAAAGCAGGAAAGCAAGCTCTTCATATGATGTTTAAAGGTAACCCGGGTACAGGGAAAACGACTGTAGCAAGAATTATAGGTAAATTATTTTTGAAGATGAATGTGTTATCCAAAGGCCATCTGATCGAAGCTGAAAGAGCTGACTTGGTCGGGGAGTATATCGGTCATACTGCGCAAAAAACAAGGGACTTGATCAAAAAATCTTTAGGCGGGATATTATTCATCGATGAAGCCTATTCATTGGGGAGAGGGGGAGAGAAGGATTTCGGGAAGGAAGCGATTGATACACTTGTTAAACACATGGAAGATAAACAACATGAGTTCATCCTTATACTTGCGGGTTATTCAAAGGAGATGGATCATTTCCTTACGTTGAATCCAGGGCTTCAGTCCAGGTTTCCGCTCGTGTTTCATTTTCCGGATTATACTGTCGATCAATTGATGGAAATCGGAAAGAGGATGCTGGATGAAAAGCAATACTTATTAAGTTCTGATGCCGAAAGAAAAATACGGGACCATTTGCACTCGGCAAAAAATTCTCTGTCACCCATGGCATTTTCAAATGGGAGGTACGTTAGAAACATACTGGAAAAATCGATACGGGCCCAAGCGATGAGACTTCTCTTGGAGAATTGTTACAGTAGAAATGACTTAATCACGATCAGGAGCAATGATTTAATATTTACAAAGGGTACTGCTGATTGATAATGACAAATTTTTTTTGAAATATAAAAAAAGCATTCTTTCGCAGAATGCTTTTTTATATTTGATCAACCATGTGCCCGTAGACTTCTATTGGGTAAGCGCCATTTATACAAGTAAGATAGGACACGTAACGATGTCGTCAGAATGAATAAAGTATATAATTCAAATGATGAACTTGTTATCCCGAGTCCAACAGCAGCTCCGCACATGACTGCCCAGACAGCATATATTTCAGAGCGTAGAACAAGGGGCTTTCTTCCTGCTAGAAGATCACGGATGATCCCTCCGCCGCTTCCGGTCAGAACGGCAGCCACGATGACTGCTGAAAGGGGGTGGCTCATTTCAGACGCATATAAAGCTCCCTGTATCGCAAAGGCTGAAAGACCTACAGCATCAAAGAAATTCCCCCAACGCCTCCAATGTTTTAACAGGTTATTAGGAAATATAAAAACAGCAGTAATGGCCAGAAGGGCAATTTGAAACAACATTCCCTGTTCCCATAGAGCAGAGACCGGAACACCGATGAGTAAATTCCTGATGGCCCCTCCTCCAAAGGCGGTGACAATCCCCAATATATAAACGCCAAGAATGTCATATTCTTCTTCCATAGCGATGATGGCACCAGATACAGCAAATGCAATGGTTCCGATGATACTCAATACTTCCCAGGTCATACCCATGCCTCCTAACCTTATCCGTAATCTATGTAGATAAATTACTAATCTCTTCTATTCAAACATACTGATTTTATCACGAAAAAATTCATTTGCAACCATTTTTCATGACTTTAAACATAGAGTTTGTGAATTACTTTTGATAAGATGGGATTTATACAACGATACCAATTGAGAGAAGGGTGCTTATTGAAAAAAGATGTGAAGGAAAAAACCCTGTTAGTGGGTTGTCAGTTGGAAGAAGATGACCTCCGCTTTCAATATAGCATGAAAGAGCTTGAAGAATTGACTGAGACGGCTCAGGGTGAAGTGCTGGCGGTATTATCTCAAAAGAGGGACAGGATTCATCCGAGTACATATATAGGAAAAGGAAAGGTAGAAGAACTTGCTGCGCTGGAAGAACAATTTGAACCTGATATCATCATTTTCAACGATGAGCTTTCCCCCAGCCAGATACGTAATCTATCCAAAGAGCTGGATGCAAGGGTCATCGACCGGACTCAGCTTATTTTGGATATTTTCGCTCAGCGGGCCAGGTCCCGTGAAGGGAAGCTGCAGGTAGAATTAGCACAGCTTCAGTATTTGCTTCCCCGCTTAATCGGACAAGGTACATCCTTATCGAGGCTGGGTGGGGGCATCGGTACTAGAGGCCCCGGTGAAACAAAGCTCGAAAGCGATAGAAGACATATTCATCGCAGAATCGATGATATCAAAAAACAGCTTCAAACAATTGTTGAACATAGGGAGAGATATCGTGAACGAAGAAAGAAAAATAAAGCCTTTCAGACAGCCCTCGTCGGTTATACGAACGCAGGTAAGTCCACCTTATTCAATCGGCTTTCAATAGCTGATTCCTATGAAGAAAACCAGCTCTTTGCCACATTGGATCCGATGACAAGGAAAATGGTTTTACCCAGCGGTTATTATACCTTACTGACGGATACCGTAGGATTCATTCAAGATCTGCCAACCTCTTTGATAGCAGCCTTTCGCTCCACACTTGAAGAAGTGAAAGAAGCGGATCTCCTTTTACATGTAGTGGATAGTTCGAATCCGGATTATCACCAGCATGAAGAAACCGTTCAAACACTGCTAAAAGACCTGGGAATGGAAGGGTTGCCTATGCTGACGGTTTACAATAAGCGGGATATTAGTCATCCTGAGTTTGTGCCGATGAGTGGTGCAGATCAGATAATAGTCAGTGCCATAGACAGTGAAGATCGCAAAAAGCTTTTGTTAAAGATCGAAGAGATGGTTAAGAATCAAATGGCTCCATATCATGTATTGATTCCTGCAAGTGAAGGGAAGATCCTCTCTCAGCTTAAGAATGAAACCATCTTAAAAAAACTCGAATTCCTGGAGGAATCTCAATCTTACGAAATAATCGGGTATCATCTTGAAGATCATCAAATAAGAGGAAGCATCAAGAAATTTCAAAAGCAGAAGGGAAGCAAGTGATGTTTGAACAATTAGTGCATGGACAGGTTTTAAAACCTCTAGTAAATAAAGTGGAAAATTCAATTCACTCAATCCATAAAGAAATTGATGAACGTGCTGAGAAGAATCAGTTTAAAGTGCTCAGTTCGTTTCAGAAGCATAAAGTAAGTGACTCTCACTTCATCCCGTCTACCGGTTATGGGTACGACGATATAGGCCGGGACACGCTTGAAAGTATTTACGCAGATGTATTCGGCGGTGAAGCCGGATTGGTTAGACCGCAGATCATTTCAGGGACGCATGCCATTTCCATTGCATTATTTGGTGTGTTAAGACCCGGTGATGAATTAGTGTATATAACTGGTAAACCTTATGATACCCTTGAAGAAATAGTAGGAATAAGAGGGGAAGGAACCGGATCGCTGAAAGATTTCGGCATTTCGTATGCATGTGTGGATCTTGATGGGTCCGGAAAAGTGGACTTTGCAAGAGTTCAGGAAACGATCTCCACAAAGACTAAAATGATAGGGATTCAACGTTCGAAAGGATATGCCAACCGTCCTTCTTTTACAATCGAAGAAATTAAAGAAATGATTCGCTTTGTCAAAGAGATCGATCCCAAGATTGTTGTCTTTGTAGATAATTGTTACGGTGAATTTGTGGAGGAACTTGAGCCGTGTCATGTCGGGGCGGATCTCATGGCCGGATCGTTAATTAAAAATCCGGGTGGAGGCCTTGCAAAGACAGGCGGTTATATTGTAGGGAAAGAGGATTTGGTGGAAGCCTGCTCATACAGAATGACGTCTCCGGGCATCGGAGCAGAAGCAGGGGCTTCCCTCTATAGCCTGCAGGAGATGTACCAAGGATTTTTCCTTGCACCGCATGTTGTCGCACAGTCCTTGAAAGGAGCTGTCTTTACTTCTGCCATGCTGACAGAGTTAGGGATGAATACAAATCCCGCTCCCGTGGACAAACGTACAGACCTCATACAATCTGTTCAATTTGACGACAAGGATAAGATGGTCGCTTTCTGCCAGGCGATTCAATTTGCATCTCCAATCAATTCGCATTTTACGCCTTATCCGAATTATATGCCCGGATATGAAGATGATGTCATCATGGCTGCGGGTACTTTCATCCAGGGATCAAGTATAGAATTATCAGCAGACGGACCGATCAGACCTCCATATACCGCATATGTACAAGGGGGATTGACGTATGCACATGTGAAAATAGCTGTGTGTACGGCCATAGATAATTTAATCGAAAAAGGTTTAATAACCATTTATACCGGATATTAAAACAGTAATTGGATAGTCTAAAATCGACTATCCTTTTCATTTGAGTTTTCGTGTAAGAATTTCTAACATTTCATTGACAGAACTTCTGACATTACATATAATGAAAACATGAAGGAAAAGAAAAGGAGGAATCGAGATGAGTGGAAGTGAAATTCGTCGAACGATGGCACTATTCCCTATAAGTATTGTCATGCAGCTCACGGACTTAACAGCTCGTCAGATTCGATACTATGAAGAACATGAGTTGATTACTCCTGCAAGAACAGAGGGAAATCGTAGACTCTTTTCCTTGAATGACATTGATAAACTATTAGAAGTTAAGGATTTGTTAGATCAAGGGGTGAATATGGCGGGTATAAAGAAGATATTCTCGGTGTCTGCCATGGACGAAAAGAAAGTAGTATCTGAAACAAGTAATGAGGAGGAAGAAAAAGCACGACAGGATCTTTCCGACAAACAGCTGAGAAAATTACTCCGAAATGAATTGATGCATTCCGGAAAGTTTAATCGGGCTTCCTTACGCCAGGGAGATATGTCACGCTTTTTTCATTAATAAATAACCTTTAATTAAATCTGAGGAGGAATTACGTAAATGGCAAAGTATACTCGTGAAGATGTGATTAGATTAGCGAATGAAGAGGGTGTTAAGTTCATTCGTCTGCAATTCACTGACATTCTAGGGACGATTAAGAATGTAGAGATCCCATTCAGTCAGTTAGAAAAAGCATTAGATAATAAAATGATGTTTGATGGATCTTCAATCGAAGGATTCGTGCGTATTGAAGAGTCGGATATGTATCTTTTCCCGGATCTTGACACATGGCTTGTATTCCCGTGGACAGCGGAAAAAGGAAAAGTTGCACGCTTAATCTGTGATATCTATAATCCGGATGGGACTCCTTTTGAAGGTGATCCGCGTAACAACCTTAAACGAGTGCTAAAAGAAATGGAAGAGCTTGGATTTTCTGATTTCAATCTAGGGCCTGAACCGGAATTCTTCCTCTTCAAATTAGATGTAAATGGTGAACCTACTCTTGAATTGAATGATAATGGCGGTTATTTTGACCTTGCACCTACAGACTTAGGCGAAAATTGCCGTCGTGATATCGCCCTTGAATTAGAAGAAATGGGCTTTGAAATCGAAGCATCACACCATGAGGTTGCTCCTGGTCAGCATGAAATCGACTTTAAATATGCAAGTGCACTAAAAGCTTGTGACGATATTCAAACGTTTAAACTTGTTGTAAAAACAATTGCACGTAAGCACGGGCTTCATGCAACATTCATGCCGAAACCATTATTCGGAGTGAATGGTTCAGGGATGCATTGTAACATGTCACTATTCAAAGATGGTAAAAATGCTTTCTTCGATGAAAAAGGAGACTTGCAATTAAGTGACACTGCACGCCAGTTCCTTGCAGGAACAATTAAGCATGCAACTGCATTCACTGCAATCACCAACCCTACAGTCAACTCGTATAAACGTCTGGTTCCTGGTTATGAGGCTCCATGTTATGTTGCGTGGTCAGCTCAAAACCGAAGCCCATTAATCCGTATTCCTGCTTCCCGTGGTATCAGTACACGTGTAGAAGTAAGAAGTGTGGACCCAGCAGCTAACCCTTACCTGGCTATGTCTGTCCTTCTTGCAGCAGGTCTCGACGGCATCAAAAACAATCTTGATGCGCCTAAACCAATCGACCGAAACATCTATGTAATGGATAAAAAGGAACGTGAAGAAGCAGGTATCGTTGATTTACCAGCAACTTTATACGCTGCCTTAGAAGAACTGAAAAAAGATGAGGTTATTGTTAAATCTCTTGGAGGCCATATCTTTGAACACTTCGTGGAAGCGAAGGAAATCGAATGGGATATGTTCCGTACACAAGTGCATCCTTGGGAGAGAGAGCAGTATATCCAAATGTACTAAAAATCATGATTTAGAATCGACAAAAAAGCCAGCGCTGATTAGAGCGCTGGCTTTTTATGCGTGTTGGCCAAACAAAAAAACGCTATTTAATAGCGTTTTTTTGAATTAATGGACTTGTCGATAGACACCAATGACTTTTCCTAAAATAGATACATTTCGTAAAATAATCGGACTCATCGTTGAGTTCTCAGGCTGTAGTCTTACGAAATCTTTCTCTTTGAAAAAACGTTTGACTGTTGCTTCGTCCTCTTCTGTCATTGCGACTACGATATCCCCGTTGTTAGCAGTCTGCTGTTGTCTTACGATGACGAAGTCCCCATCTAGAATACCGGCTTCGATCATACTGTCCCCCATGATTTCAAGCATGAAGACCTGTTCATCTGAAGGAGCGAGACGCTCAGGCAGCGGAAAGAATTCCTCGACATTTTCAACAGCCGTAATAGGCTGACCTGCCGTTACTTTACCAATTAACGGTACATTTACAACTTTTTGACGAGGGATCGTGTCTTCTTCTAAATCGAGGATCTCAATTGCCCTTGGCTTGGTTGGATCCCGGCGGATAAGTCCTTTGCTTTCGAGTCTTGCCAGATGGCCGTGGACCGTGGAACTGGAAGCCAATCCCACAGCTTCACCAATTTCCCGGACTGAAGGCGGATAACCCTTTTCTTTCACAGATACTTTAATGTATTGAAGTATGTCTTGCTGTCGTTTAGACAATTTAGTCATGTTCACGCACCTCTATTATCGATCTTATGTTCCCATTATAGCATGTCTTTCCAATTGATACAAACATAAGTTCGAATTTTTGGTTGACACCAAACGAATGTTCGTATTACAATCAAATTACAAAAAACAGAACAAATATTCGCATGGGGGTAATTTTGTATGTTAACACAAATCTGGAACCGTTTCTCTTACATAATCATTCTTTTTGTATTATCTTTTTTATCAGCAGGCTATTTATTTTTAACCGCAGGGAGCGAGCCTTCCTATGAAACTGTTACTGTAAGTAAGGGTGATACTCTCTGGACGATTGCAGAAAAGTTTGAAGGAGAATATTCCATGACTAGAGAAGAGTTTATAAAATGGGTGGGAAAAGAAAATAATCTTATTTCTTTCTCAATTGAACCGGGAATGTCCCTGGTTTTGCCTGTAGAAACTTCCACTTATTCTACCCACTCCGATATACAGCTTGCCATGAATAACGAATAGAGGGTGAGATTCTATGAATGCTGCGATATACTGCAGGGTAAGTACAAAGAAAGACACACAGGAAACTTCCCTGGAAAGACAGGAAGCAGAATTGGTGAAGCTTGCAGAGGAACACCAATTTGACGTTCGAGCGATTATTAAGGATCAGGCAAGCGGTTTTGAACTAGACCGTCCAGGTGTTCTGACCTTATTGGATTTAATAAAGGATGGGTCCATTGATACAGTGCTGATTCAAGATGAAACGAGAATAGGAAGAGGGAATGCAAAGATTGCCTTAATCCATTGCATTTTGAAGGAAAATGTAAAAATTATTAGTCAGACCCATAGTGGGGAACTGCATTTATCTGAATCAGATTCAATGGTCATCAATATTGTCAGTATGGTAGAAGAGTACCAAAGAAAGCTCCATAATTTAAAGATTAAACGAGGAATGAAAAGAGCGGTTGAAAATGGTTTCCGTCCTCACAAAAACTTAAAAAACAAAGGGAATTTGGAAGGCAGAGAGCGGATTGAAGTGCCGGTTGAAGAAATTGTACGACTGAGAAGGAATGAGCTGACGTTTGCCGAAATCGCTGCTACGTTGAGAGGGTTTGGGTATAACATATCAAAAGCGACAGTGCATAGAAGATTTAAAGAGTATACTGAAGCCCAGCAAGAAACAAGACCCTTGTCATAAAGGCTATTATCTAGTAACATATCGTTATATTTCAAAGAGCTGCAGGTAAATGGATAATAGCTGTAAAGGAGTTTTCATAAATGCTTTCAAAGAAAAAGATGAATAGAATAAATGAACTGGCCAAGAAGTCAAAAGCAAGTGGTTTAACCGAAAATGAAGCAAAGGAACAAACTAAGTTAAGAAAAGAATACCTGGAGACATTTCGTCAATCAATGAAAGGTACGATTGAAAACACACGCATATTCGACTCAGAGGGCAACGAAGTGACCCCTAAGAAAGTCAAAGAAATACAAAACAAACGAAAAATGCATTAAATTGCAAGTCATCATGGGTGGTCATTCCATGATGACTTTT
This sequence comes from Rossellomorea sp. ABR4_012, assembly GCF_056159545.1. Lineage (NCBI taxonomy): Bacteria > Bacillati > Bacillota > Bacilli > Caryophanales > Bacillaceae > Rossellomorea > Rossellomorea sp. ABR4_012. Next base: position 246,223 of record NZ_JBSWVK010000004.1, on the reverse strand, counting down.
TTGATTGGATTTTTTTAAAAGTATTTTTTGATTAGGAAACATTCCAGCGGTTGATTGGAGTGCAAGACGAAGACTCCTATCAGAAAAGCGGAAGAGCTTTGATCAGAGGCGGGTGGCATAAGCCAAGTCAGTCATGAAGGCGCTCTTTGCCTTCTTGGTCGATTGCCTTATGACATGTGCCTCTAAGCCCTGTAGCTGGACAGTTGAAAGCCCATAAAGTCTCTTCAGCCAGGCTCACCGGCCGCCCGCGGAAAGCGAAGTCTTACACGGAAATCAAAAGCGGCGTAAAGTGGTGTATTTTAAGTCAATAAGCTTTATTTAATGGGGGTATTTGCCAAAGTAAATCAACATAGGAAAGGTTTGCTCTATTAAATGAACTTTAGAAGGGGTTTTTATTTCTCAACATAACAAAGTCATGTTATCATTCAAGTTAGTTGTATAAACTACCAAAGAAGATTAATATTAATAAGGAAGTATGAAAAGGAAGGATGTCTGACTTATGTTTGATAATACAGATCAATTAGCAATTAATACAATGCGAACATTATCTATCGATGCAATTGAAAAAGCAGGTTCAGGGCACCCGGGTATGCCTATGGGTGCAGCACCTATGGCGTATGCCTTATGGACACGCTTCATGAACCACAACCCTAAAAATCCTGAGTGGTTTAACAGAGACCGTTTTGTTTTATCTGCCGGACATGGTTCCATGCTCCTGTACAGCCTTCTCCATTTATCTGGTTATGATGTATCAATGGATGACCTTAAAGAGTTCCGCCAATGGGGAAGCAGAACGCCTGGACACCCTGAGTATGGTCACACACCAGGTGTAGAAGCCACTACTGGACCTCTTGGCCAAGGGATTGCGATGGCTGTGGGAATGGCGCTTGCAGAAAGGCATTTGGCTGCAACCTACAATAAAGATAATTACAATCTCGTTGACCATTATACATACTCGATTTGCGGTGATGGAGATTTAATGGAAGGTGTCTCTTCTGAGGCAGCATCTTTAGCCGCTCATCTAAAACTTGGACGCTTGGTTGTTCTTTATGATTCAAATGATATTTCTTTGGATGGAGATTTGGATAAATCTTTCTCTGAAAGTGTTAAAGGCCGATTTGAGTCATATGGCTGGCAATATATCAGGGTGGAAGACGGTAATGATCTTGAGGAAATTTCAAAAGCGATTGAAGAGGCTCAATCTGACACTTCCCGCCCGACGATGATTGAAGTTAAGACTGTTATCGGATACGGTGCACCAAATAAGTCAGGTAAGTCCGATGTTCATGGTGCCCCGCTTGGCGAAGAAGAAATGAAGCTTACTAAAGAAGCTTACAAATGGACATTCGAACAAGATTTCCATGTGCCGGTTGAGGTATACAGCCGTTTTGAAGAAAAGATTCAACACACCGGTTCTCAAAAAGAAGAGGAGTGGGCGAATCTGTTCGTCAAATACAAAGAAGAATATCCTGAGTTGGCTGTCCAGTTAGAAGCTGCAATTAAAGGGGAGCTTCCTGAAGGATGGGACAGCGAGATTCCTGTGTATGAAGAAGGTTCATCATTGGCAAGCCGTGCTTCTTCTGGAGAGGTGTTAAATGCCATTGCCAAAAAACTTCCGTCGTTCATCGGGGGATCTGCCGATTTAGCAGGTTCTAACAAAACAATGATCAAGGGAGAGGCAGACTTCACTCCTGAATCATATGAAGGGAAAAACATTTGGTTTGGTGTCCGCGAATTCGGAATGGGTGCAGCCATGAATGGAATGGCTTTACATGGCGGCCTGAAAGTCTTTGGCGGAACATTCTTTGTATTCAGTGACTATCTAAGACCGGCAATTCGCCTGGCTGCCCTTATGGGTCTTCCTGTAACATATGTGTTCACGCATGACAGTATTGCTGTAGGGGAAGATGGTCCAACACATGAACCGGTTGAACAACTTGCTTCCCTTCGCGCGATGCCTAACCTGTGTGTAATCAGACCAGCTGACGGAAATGAAGTAGCTGCGGCATGGAAGCTTTCTATGGAATGTACAGATCAGCCGACATTGCTTGTGTTATCCCGTCAAAATCTTCCTACATTAAAGGGAACTGCAGATAAAGCATATAATGGAGTAGAAAAAGGTGCATATGTGGTTTCACCAGCAGGTAAGGAACAGCCGGATGCATTATTGCTTGCTACAGGTTCAGAAGTAAGCCTGGCAGTAGAGGCACAAAATGCGTTGGAGAAAGATGGCATCAGTGTTTCTGTTGTAAGTATGCCTTCTTGGGACCGATTTGAAAAGCAGTCCAAGGAATATAAAGATTCCATCCTGCCTAAGAGTGTAACAAAACGACTTGCCATTGAAATGGGATCACCACTTGGATGGGACCGTTATGTTGGCATAGAAGGTGACATTCTTGCCATCAATGGTTATGGCGCTTCTGCACCAGGAGAAAGAGTACTTGAAGAATACGGTTTTACAGCAGATAATGTTGTATCAAGAATCAAAGCATTACTTCAATAAGTTTTGATCAACGTTTGGGCTAACTCCTTAGGAATACTTCTAAAGGGAGTTAGCCTTTTTGATTGATCTTAAAAATGCGGCGATGGCGATGTTATATAGATTATAAACGGACTTCCTCCTTCAATATCCCATGCAAATAGTAGTGATTGTATTTAAATGATGAAGTGGATTAGCTGAGCTTCGACAAAACTAGTGTAATTTCTCTACAATTTCTGACATGGTCGTATTCTATCTTCCTTTATACTAGATAGAAGGAAATGTAGGGGGGATAAAAAGGTGAGAAGTTATCAAATCTATTGGATTGAAGAAACATTTGCCAACCACTACTATGGACGAGAAAGAATGTTCTTTGGACTTTTTTCAGATTGGGAAGCAAGCAATGGAGAACTGAATCGAATCATTGCTAAACAAGTAGAATTCATAACTAAGCCCATTCCTTACCTTCCTACCCAAAGAATCCTGCAGCATGAATTGGTAAAGGTTGAAGGATCAAAGTGGATAGATACGACTGCAAAGATTGAAAGAAAAGATTCGGGAGCAACCCTTTTATTAAATGAAAAATGCATGTCGATAGAAGCATGGGGTCCCCATGACTGCGAGTATATATTTTTTGAAATCTTAAGAAAGAATATGGGTCAATTACTCGCCATCGACCTGGAAAACGAGCGGTATGGCTGGTTGAAGCCTATAAAACAAAGAAAATTTATATATTAATAAGAAATTATGACAGAAATATTGTATAATGTTCCTTGGTTTAGTACACTTTTATAAGGACAACAAGAAGGAGGAAGTAAGAACATGTCAACGACTTGGCTACTTATTCTAGTTGGAGTTCTAGCATTACTTGCCGGAATTGCACTAGGATTTTTCATTGCTCGTAAATACATGATGAGCTACTTAAAGAAAAATCCACCTATTAACGAACAAATGCTTCGCATGATGATGATGCAGATGGGACAGAAACCGTCACAGAAGAAAATCAATCAAATGATGAATGCAATGAACAAAAATATGAAGTAATAGGGAAGAGCACTCACATTTTTTGAGTGCTTTTTCTTTTTATTAGCCTCTCTCGTTGCACGGCTATGATCATGAGGAAATGAATGATACGAGTGGCACTAATTTGATATGAAAAACTGGAAGTAATCGAAAGATAAAACTTCGTCTTAATTGTTCAGCATAAAAAAGAATTTATGATAGAATAAGGTGCGGAGGGAGACATATGAAAAAATGGATGATTGCTTCACTTTCACTTATAGTTATATTGTCAGGCTGTAATAATAATAAAACTCAAGAAGTGATGGATGAAGAAACACTTGAAATACAAGATAGTGCGGCCGGCGATGCCCGTGAATATTTAACCTATAAAATCAGCAAGGAAAAGAAATCCGTAAACAGGGGTTTAATCACTATGATGATCAATAACCGCAGTGATATGGATGAAATTGAGACGGGTCTTATGTCTCTATCAACTGATCATTTTTCTCCTGAAGATTATGTTTTTCAAGAGGGTCAGTATTTGAATAAAATCAACTCCTGGTTAGGCAGAGAATCGAAGGAGAATGAGGAAGGTCTCAATCCGTCCATTAAGATTACAGAAGGAATGGGCTGGGAAGAAAGAATCGAACGTGAAAAGAAGGACCCTATGTATCTTGCCTATATACACGAGCAGAATTACGTTGATTCGAAAGGGGAAATACAAGGGATTTCATTGGGGTTTGCAATGAATAAGATTGATTACATACGTGTAAAAGATTCCAAAGGATTAATGCATTTCGATGAAAAAGTAATCGATGATAAGGTATTGGAAGAATACGGAAAAGAAGCTGCCCAGAAAGTAGTCAGCAGAATTCGCTCAATGAAAGAATTAAAAAATGTACCAATTTTTATTTCTATCTATAAATTGCAGCCAATCAATAGTGTGGTTCCTGGTACTTATTTCACGAGCAGTTTTGTCGATGATAAAGACAAAAAGATTAAAAAATGGGAAGACATCAAAGAAAAATATTATTATTTTCCAAGTAAGGAAGGAGAAGAAAAGGACCGTGATCTTCAAAACCGCATCAGGGATTTAGAAGATTATGTCTCCAAATTTTTCTCTCATCAGGATATTGAATTTGTGGGTAAAGCACTTTACAAAAAAGATAACTTAAACCAATTGGTCATCGATGTACATACGGGGATGGTCAAAGAAACCGAGCTTGTAGGATTTGCCCAGGCAATCGGACCGGAAATTGTCGACTATTTCCCACATATGCCCGTATATCTCTATGTGAAAACCCCAAAGGGACTAAAAGCCACGATCGTAAAAGAAGTCGATCAAGAACCATTTGTTGAAATTCATGAATAACAGGAACAATACGAAAAGAGCAGCCTTTTTGATAAGGCTGCTTTTTTTATTTGAGGTTTTACGCTGATCCCGATAAAAATAAAGATTTCTCAATTTTAGAAAATTTGGTAAAATAAAGAGTCATTTATTATACCTGCGGAGGATTTTTATATGAAGGTCTTTTTAGATTTAAAGTGGTTTTTTATTCAGGAAAAAAAATCGTATGTAACGGGGGTTATCATCCTCTTATGTGTAGCTTTACTACAGTTGATTCCTCCGAAAATTGTAGGGATTGTCGTTGATAGTGTCAAAAACAATCAACTGACTCCCTCTCAGTTGACGAAATGGATGCTCATTCTTTCAGGGACAGCGATTTCTATGTATGGTCTTCGTTTCGTATGGCGGATCATGATATTCGGTTCAGCCACAAAGCTATCCCGTTTACTGAGAAATCGCTTATATCAACATTTCACGAAAATGTCTCCTTCTTTTTATCAAAAAAGAAGGGTCGGGGATCTTATGGCTCATGCTACGAATGATTTACAGGCGATTCAGCAGACGGCCGGTTCCGGTGTCCTGACCTTGGTTGATTCACTGGCTACAGGAGGATTTGTGATAATTGCGATGGCATTTACAATCAGTTGGAAGCTGACTCTGATTGCGCTCATCCCGATGCCGTTTATGGCCCTCTTGACCAATTACTACGGTACACTTTTGCATAAACGTTTTCATAAAGCCCAAGAAGCGTTTTCCGCTTTAAATGACAAGACCCAGGAAAGTGTATCTGGAATAAAGGTGATCAAAACATTTGGACAGGAAAAAGAAGATATTGATGCATTCAATGAACAATCACGCGATGTGGTAGAGAAAAATGTTGCCGTTGCGAAAGTGGATTCCTTATTCGATCCGACCATTTCCATTATTGTAGGAATCTCCTTCTTCTTATCCATTGTATTTGGGTCCCGTTTGGTTGTGAGTGGAGAGTTGACGATAGGTGAATTGATTTCTTTCACCACCTATTTGGGATTGTTAATATGGCCGATGCTTGCTTTCGGCTGGCTCTTTAATATTGTGGAAAGAGGGAGGGCTTCCTACGACAGGGTATCGGATCTGCTAAGCGAGGAAATAGAAATTAAAGATAAAGAAGATGCACTTGAGGTATGTCCTTCTGGTGATATTGAATATCGGGTGGATTCATTTTCTTATCCGAATGAAGAAAAGAATGCATTAGAGGAAATTCATTTTAAAGTCGAGAAGGGCAGCACGATCGGCATCGTCGGAAAAACGGGTGCAGGTAAAACCACTGTATTACGCATGCTCTTAAGGGAATTTGAAGGCTATCAAGGAGAAATACTCTTTGGTGACCACTCGATAAAGGACTATAAACTTTCAACATTGCGGGAAGCGATCGGTTACGTGCCACAGGATCATTTCTTGTTTTCTTCAACCATTTTTGAAAACATCGCCTTCACGGATCCACTCGTTGATCGCCGCCATGTGGAAGAGGCTGCGAAGCTAGCCCAAATTCATGAAGATATCTTGGATTTCACTCATGGCTACGATACCGTAGTAGGGGAAAGGGGAGTTTCATTATCAGGCGGGCAGAAACAGCGAATTTCAATCGCAAGAGCACTCCTTATGGACCCTGAAGTTTTGCTACTTGATGATTCTCTGTCAGCGGTGGATGCCAAGACGGAAGAAGCCATTTTATCTTCTTTAAGGAAAAATAGATCTGGTAAGACGACCATCATCACTGCTCATAGACTCAGTGCAATTCAACATGCAGACCTCATTATTGTGTTCGATGGAGGAAGAATCGATGAGCGGGGCACTCATGCTGAATTGATGGGTCATAAAGGGAAATATAGGGAAATGTATATTAGGCAGCAGTTAGAAGAACTCGTGGAGCATGGGGGGTAGGAGAATGGAAAAATTTCCGACAATGAAAACAGCCAGGCAGCGTGACATTTTCTTTCGTCTGATGAGATATACAATACCTCACAAAAAGAAAATCTTCACGGCTTTTTTACTATTATTGTTAACGACCATCGGTGATGTGCTCGGTCCGATCATTATAAAAGTCTTCATTGACGATTACTTGACACCGAGAGAGTTTCCTTATGGACCGCTTGTCGCTCTCGGGTCGGCATATGTAATCATTCAAATAGGGAATGTCCTGATTTCTTACTTTCAATTATTAAAGTTTCAGGAAATTGCATTAAAGATCATTCAGCAGCTTCGGTTAGATGTTTTTACAAAGGTTCAAAGCCTTGGGATGAAATATTTTGATAAAACTCCAGCGGGGAGTATCGTATCTCGTGTGACAAACGATACCGAGGCAATCAAAGATATGTTTGTAAGTGTATTGGTTTCCTTCATTCAAGGAGCATTTTTACTGACAGGAATCTTTATCGCGATGTTCGCTCTTAATCCGAAGCTCGCACTTTTTTGTTTATTTATCTTACCTCTCATTTTCTATATCATGCTCCTTTACCGTAAATATAGCTCAAGATTTTATCTCGATTTGAGAGAGAGGTTAAGCCAATTAAACGCAAAATTGAGTGAGTCGTTGCAAGGGATGTCGATTATTCAAGTCTTTAGGCAGGAACATAGGCTGCGGGAGGAGTTTGGAGACATCAACGAGAAACATTATTTAGCCGGAATGAAAAATATTAAAGTGGACGGACTGCTATTAAGGCCCGCGATTGATCTTGTTTACGTCGCCGCGTTGATTGTGGTTCTAAGTTTTTTTGGAATTACATCATTTAATCAGCCGATTGAAATAGGGGTCCTATACGCATTTGTTAATTACCTCGACCGCTTTTTTGAACCGGTCAATCAAATCATGATGCGACTTTCCATGTTTCAGCAGGCAATTGTGGCTTCGTCAAGGGTTTTTACCTTATTGGATGAGGAAGAAGTTTCCCCTTCTCAATCATCGGGAAAAGATGTTCACAATGAAATTGAAAAGGGGCAAATAACATTTAAAGATGTATCATTCTCATATGATGGACAGAAAGAGGTGTTGAAAAACATCACTTTTACTGCCAAGCCTGGTGAGACGGTTGCACTCGTGGGTCATACAGGAAGCGGAAAGAGTTCGATTATTAATCTCCTGATGAGATTTTATGAATACTCTACAGGTGAGATTTTGATCGACGGAAAGTCCATTAAATCCTATCCAATGCAGGAGTTGAGGGAAAAGATGGGGCTGGTGCTTCAAGATCCATTTCTCTTCTACGGAACAATCAAGGATAACATCAAGCTTCATAACGAAGCCATGAACGATGAAGATATTTTGGAAGCAGCCAGATTTGTTCAGGCAAACGCATTTATAGAGGATCTCGAAGACGGATATACCAGCAAAGTAGTAGAAAGAGGTGCTACTTTATCGAGCGGGCAGCGGCAGCTGATTGCTTTTGCGAGGACGATTGCGACCAAACCAAAGATTTTGATCCTTGATGAAGCGACGGCGAATATTGATACGGAGACAGAGGAAGCAATACAGACAGCGCTATCCAAGATGAGGAAGGGCAGGACCACCATCGCAATTGCTCATCGCTTGTCAACGATACAGGATGCAGATCTCATTCTGGTACTGCACCAAGGTGAGGTAGCGGAAAGAGGCACACATCAGGAATTGCTCTTGAAAAAAGGAATCTATCATAAAATGTTTTTATTACAAAATGGACTTGTTGAAGGAATGGAAGATGCGGTTTCAAAAGGGATTTCATGAAAAAGCAGACCTGATACAGGTCTGCTTTTTACTATATGGTTGCATGTTGACTATTCAGCTTACTTGAGTTGAATATTTTTTTATGTAGGTTGTATTGTAACTGTTCAATAGTAAATCCAATTCTTGACTGTATTGAATGGCTTGAGGTGACGATAGTCCATTTTTGGCAACTATATCAATTAATTGAGCACGCTTTTTTTCAATACGTTCCAGAAGCTCTTGTTTAGACACGGCTGTTTCCTTTCTTTTGTATTTCCTTACATAAGGAATACAAAACTAGTAATAACTGTAACTTTTTATTAGTATAACGAAAAAGGGATAAATTTTCAAAGCTAAAATATATATTTAAAGACGTTGAAATATGATTGGAAAGAGGTGAATCTTTTTGTAATTAAATGGTCACAAATCGTTCACAGAATAGATTCTCATAGTACGAGCGATTGTTTGATAGAATAGAGATATATTATTAAATACAGGAGTTGTAATTATGGCTGACATCAATTTATTTCTGGCTTTCGGTGCGGGGTTTTTAAGTTTTATTTCTCCATGCTGCCTGCCTTTATATCCGGCTTTCCTATCTTATATTACAGGGATGAGTGTCAGTGAACTGAAAGCGGACAATGCCATGCTGCAAAGAAGGAGCCTTTTACATACTATTTTCTTTCTTGTAGGCTTTTCTGTCATCTTCATCGCGATAGGTTTCGGTACATCGTTAATCGGGGAATTCTTTCTTGACTATAAAGATTTGATCCGCCAGCTCGGTGCAATTTTTATTGTTGTGTTCGGATTGGTTGTCATAGGTGTATTTACACCTGAAATGTTGATGAAAGAACGCAAGATCGAATTTAAGAACAAACCTTCGGGATTTATTGGTTCCACATTGATCGGGATGGCATTTGCAGCAGGGTGGACACCTTGTACCGGTCCCATCCTTGCCTCGGTCCTTGCACTTGCAGCAACAAACCCGGGGTCAGGGGTATTGTATATGACGGCATATGTGCTTGGATTTGCAATTCCGTTTCTCCTTCTTTCTTTCTTCATCGGGAGAATGCAGTGGATCAGAAGAAACAGTGCAAAAATCGTCAAGATCGGCGGCTATATCATGATCGCAGTCGGGATCATGCTTTTCTTTGATTGGATGACTGTCATTCTATCCTATTTCACTTCTATTTTCGGGGGCTTCAAAGGATTTTAAGAATTATTCTGTTGAGTATTTTAATTGGAACATTCTTATGATTAATGATATAGTAAGGACATAAATAGGACTATAGTATGATAAAATGGATGCAGCGAAAGCTTTTACGAGGAGGAACACCTGTGGCAACAATACTTGTAGTGGATGATGCAAAGTTTATGAGAATGACACTTGGTAATATGCTGACATCCAGCGGACACACTGTAGTAGGGGAAGCGGAAAATGGAGTAGAAGCTGTGGAAATGTATGAGGCACTAAAGCCAGACCTGGTAACGATGGATATTACGATGCCGGAGATGGACGGGATAGAAGCAGTGAAGAAAATCCTGACTAAGTACCCGAAAGCCAAAATCATCATGTGCTCTGCCATGGGGCAGCAAAGAATCGTAGTAGAAGCGATTGAAAGCGGCGCTAAGGATTTTATCGTAAAACCCTTTGATGAGGTAAGGGTAGTAGACGCAATAAAAAGAGTTTTAGGTACTTAAATGGGGAGGGAGGTTGTGTTTTAACCTCTCTTTTTTGTTGTCCAGCTCATAGCCCATCGAGGCGTTTCTGTATGCCCGACTTCACGGGACTACCCTCAAACACTTATCGGGGCTGAACAAGTCGATTGCGCTTTTCTTTGTTGTTTTCGTTTTCATCCGAAATAAGCTATAATATAAAAGTAAATAAGTAGAGAGTTAAAGGATGATCGTTTATGATGATTGCTTCATCCATTGCGGCAATATGTATGGGATTTCTTGTTTTGTTTATTCGAATGAAGGCACAGAAAAAGCCGGTAAGCGGTAAAAAGATTATTTTACCCCCGCTTTTTATGAGTACAGGCGCTTTAATGTTTGTTTTTCCTTTTTTTCGCGTGACGCTTCCGGAACTTTTAGAAGCACTCACTGTGGGAATGTTGTTTTCCATTCTATTGATAAAAACATCTAAATTTGAAATACGGGATAATGATATTTATTTAAAGCGATCCAAAGCATTTGCGTTTATACTAATTGGTCTTCTTATTATCCGGATTGTCGCCAAATCGATCTTGAGCACCACAATCGATTATGGTGCACTTAGCGGGATGTTCTGGATTCTCGCATTTGGAATGATCGTACCTTGGCGGATAGCCATGTATATTCAGTATCGAAAAATTTATCAGGAGAATCGCGACCTTACTACAAATTCCATATGAATGAGTCTAAAAAAACGGGACAAAATGATTTCATTTTGTCCCGTTTTCTTTCGGTTGAAATTGAATGCCTTATAAACTTTTTTGATAGTAAAAAGCTTGTTACGTTTTTCTTACAATCCCAAAAAGTATGAGTAATGTATTTACTTCAGGGGAAGAGGGAGAGAAACATACATATAAAAGGGGTTTTCACGTTGTTCACTTTGCATGATATATGGACGTTTTTTTTGGCGTTTTTCTTAACACTACCGCTTGTGACAATTGTACATGAAGCAGGTCATGTATTAGTGGCGAGAATATTTGGAGCAAAGATAAAATTTGCAATCGGGACAGGAAAAAAATTATTTAATATAGGACCTCTTGAAGTCAATAGGATGTATTTCATGGAAGGATGGTGTCAATACACTGAATTAAAATACAATAAAGTGTGGTCGCATGTGCTGATCTATTTATCCGGCAGCCTATTTAACCTTGTTGTCATTTTAATGATTAATTTTCTCATCTATCAAGGTGTTTTTCCAGTTCACATCTTTTTCTATCAATTTGTTTACTTCTCAGTGTATTTCATCTTTTTTTCCCTCTTCCCTTATCGCAACGGAAACGGAAAACCAAGCGATGGACAAGCCATCTACGACGTCATCAAATACGGAAAAGCTGCAGACCCTATAGATTAAAACAAAAGCGGAGGCGGCTCGTTCAGAGGCGACAAGCATAAGACGAGCCTGCCTGGAAGGCGTTCTTTGCCTTCTTGGCAGGATTGCCTTATGACCTCGAGCCTCTAGCCGCTGGAGCTGGATGAGACAAAAGCGGAGGCGGCTCGTTCAGATTCAAAAATAAACCTATAGATAACAATTATTGTGATAAAAAGCTAACAAAAAAAGGTAAACGATAGGAATCGCTTACCTTTTTTTGTTAGCTTTCTTCCATTTTCTATAAAGGAAAATAGCCGCCACTGTAAAAATAATATATAGAACAATTGGAATCACGAGAATAGACCCCATATTTTTCATTCCTTTTCAATAGTTTAAAATAAGTGTTCATAAGGAGATACGTCAATCTTCATATCATCGAGTTTTTTTCGGAGGAATTTATGATCACGTTTCGGAGTGGCCATGATGTAACCTCTGATCACCAGTTCCTGTGAAATGGCAGGAGCTTTCTCCCTGATAGCCAATTCCCCGATTTTCCCTGCGATTTTATGTTTCGCTACATCTCTGAATAACTCAGGAACGGGAGTAACTAATTCATTCAACATTTTCTTTTCTTGATCATCCCACAAGTGAATCGTTTTATTTACATAATATTCTTCCCAGTCCATGTCGGATTTTCCATCTTCTTTAGGGAATCTTTTTAAAAATTTTCGAAACATAAAGAAGCCGCCGATGGCAAAGGAAGCCATTAGGAAAACCACCCAAAAAAGGATAAAGTATAAAAACCATCCGTCAAGCTGCATGCTTTCACCTCATTTTTCTAAGCGCTTTCGTCGAAAACTGATAGAATTCACCTATTCTATTTCTGGCAGTGGTAGAAAAAAATCCAGAACTTTTCTATTGAATCAGTTCATAATGAATAAGTACAGTATCTCAATAAAAGCGTATGTATCGTCTTTCATTATAGACAACGTAAATGGATGTGACAAGAATATCATCATAAATCTAAAAGATACCTATACTGTTCTTAATAAGAAATGATATACTAATAAATAACAAATATCGTGAAAATTCTTTCTTTTTCGATAGTCATCTATTTTTAGCTGGTTTTGGAAGGAAGGGGAAGTCAAATGTCAAAGTATAAAGGCAGAATCTTGTTTGTTTTAGCAGGAGCTCTATTAATTATTATTTGGGATTTCATTTACTATTTTGTACTTCGCTATTCCATCAATTTGCAAGTTGATTTGCTTTTTGGGACGCTCATTTTGTTTATCGGATATTACGCTGGTAAAAATTACGATGATAGCCATGAAACCGTCTCAGCACTTAGTAAAAGTGAAGAGAAAATTAAAAGGTTAAACGAAGAACTGCAGCTCGTCCTGCAAAATATTTCAGAAGTGGTGTTTCACACAAATTCAAAAGGAGAATTTCAATTTCTGAATCAATCCTGGGAAGACTTCACGGGGTACAGCCTGAAAGAAAGTTTACATAAAAATGCACTCCACTTTATTTCACTTCATGAACGGCATGAATTCCTGCGTGTTCTGAGAAGAAGCATCAGTGAGAAAAAAGAAAAAGCGAAACTGGATTTTTCATTTCAGATGAGGAATGGACAGTTTCGATGGGGAGAAGTAAATATCAAGCTGAATTATAATGAAAAGGGTGAACTTGCCGGTACAGTCGGAACGATATCTGATATAACCGAGAGAATACATAATGAAGAAGAGTTACTGGAAATGAATGAAACCCTCGCCATTGAATCCCAGAAACTTTCAGTTGCAGGACAACTAGCAGCGGGCATTGCACATGAAGTGAGAAATCCTCTTACGTCCATAAATGGTTTTCTGCAGCTTTTAAGGGATGATGCAGATGAAAAGACGAAGGAATATCTCGAAATCGTATTTTCTGAAATTAAGAGAATCGAGCTGGTACTAAGTGAGTTATTGATCCTGGCTAAACCTCAATCCGTTACATATAAACGCATTAATATAGTTGAAACACTCGATCATGTCGCAAAGCTGCTCAATACCAACGCAATCCTTTACAATATTGAAATACAAACCGCTTTTCAGCAGCAGGAATTATACATAAAAGGAGACGAAAATCAGCTGAAACAGGTTTTTATCAACCTCGTAAAAAACGCCATTGAGGCAATGCCCCATGGAGGCGAAATTATGATCCAAGCTGGGTTATCTGAATACAATAAAGTGGAACTTATCTTTAAAGACGAAGGGATTGGCATGAAAAAACAAGTCCTCGATAAACTGGGAGAACCGTTCTTTACGACTAAAACCAAGGGCACTGGTCTTGGGCTGACGATCTGTTTGCGTATCTTAAGGGATCATTCAGCGGATATAAACGTTCAAAGTGAACAGGGTGAAGGAACGACATTTTCAATACGATTCGAAGCTGTCCAGCAGCAAGAAAGGAAAAAGAGGGAACAAGTACAGAATGTTTGAATGGTCAAGAAGTTTTAGGGGATGATCCTGAAGCTTCTTTTTTTGTAGGAGATAAAATTTGCAGGAGGTATAGAAGGATGGGAAGTATGGCGGGACTGCCTGGGAATCGAACCCAGCGGAGACGGCACGCGCCTCCCAAGAGGTTTTGAAGACCTAGGCAAGCACCAGCTCTACAATCAGCCCCGGGTTTTTACTCTAAATCAGTTATATCACTTTCCGGGTTTCTGTTCAACGAATATACCCATATTACAGCAGCACAGCTCTATGTAAATGGGTTTTCTATTAAGATGAACACACATTATTAATTAGCTGTTTATTTCAACTATTTGTAAAATTAGAACTTTGGTGAAAGTAGAAACTATTTCTTTACCAACTCTTCATGCCCGTGATAAGATACATGTTGCCGGCTAATAATTGGAAGAAGAAAGCGATTACTTTTGTTCGCTTTACCTCCCGCACAATTCATGCTAGAGAGACAGAAAGGGGTAATGAACTATGAAAAAATTATGGTTCTTAGGTTTAGGTTTATCTTTATTCTTGGTTGGTTGTTCTGATGCTGGTTCCGAAGAAGGACAAAAAGAGGAATCTGCAGAAACAAGTGAGGAAAGTACAGACGCAGCTGGAGAATTAATGGATTTTTATCTCAATTTAACTACTACAGTAAATGGTACAGATATTGACTTGAATGGCTACGAGGCAGCAGTTGGCGGGGAAACACCTCCGACTGGCGATGAACTTGCAAAGTTAGAAGAGGCAGCTGCAGTTTCTGCTGAAGAATCTGCTAAAGCTGTTGAAAATACAGAAATCCCATCAGGACTTGATGACTATAAAAAAGACATAGAAGAGTTTAAAGCAACATTGGCAGAGTCTTATACGATGAAAGCCGAGGCTCTGAAAAAAGAGGGAGAAGCAGATCTTACAGCAGCTGACGAAAAGATGATCGAAGCTGAAAATCAGATTAAAGGGATCCTTGAAAAAGCTGGATTAGTAAGCTCCAGCTTAGTGAACGACTTAAACGGCTAATATGCATGCAGCATATAGAAATTAAAAAAACGAATCCTTCAATTCAAGGGTTCGTTTTTTCTTGTTTATCAGGGTGTCCTAAAACGATTGATACTCCTATATAAGAAATGAAAGGAGGTAAAGTTCATGGAGTCGATTATTCCTTTTATTTCTGAGGTTGGATTTCCGATTGTGGTTACGATGTATCTGCTTTATCGTATAGAAACGAAGCTTGATGCAGTTGTGACATCCATTCAGACTCTTCCACAAAGAATGAAAGAATAGGTAAGGGAGGCCCATGGCCTCTCTTTTCCTGCTAGTGGAAAAATATAGTACATTGTAATATAATTAGAACAGATGTTCTTATTTGGCAACAATTCCTTTTCCGGGAGTTTTCAGAGTTTGATATAATTCAAGATAGAAATACAGGTAAAGAGAGGAGTAAGAAAGTTGAAATTTATCCATACGGCTGATTGGCATTTAGGGAAATTGGTTCATGGTATTTACATGACCGAAGAGCAGAGATACATATTAGAGCAGTTCATTAAGTTGGTAGAGGAAGAAAAGCCTGATGCAGTCGTGATTGCAGGTGACTTATACGACCGTTCCGTACCTCCGACTGAAGCGGTGGAATTATTGGATGAGGTTCTTTACAGAATCAATGTCGAATTAAATACCCCAATTGTCGCTGTTTCAGGTAATCATGACAGTGCAGAACGGCTATCGTTTGGCTCATCATGGTACAAGCATAGCCACTTTTACTTAAAGGGGAAACTTACAGCCGATTTTACACCGGTTAAAGTAGGCGGGGTGAATTTTCACTGCGTTCCTTATGCAGAACCTTTAACGGTGCGTCTACTGCTTCAAGATGATTCGATTCATTCCCATCACGATGCCATGAAAGCTATTGTAAACAGGATTGAAGAGGAAATGAATCCTGAGGAGACCCATGTTTTCGTGGGACATGCTTTTGTCCTCGGCGGTAAAACGACGGATTCAGAAAGAACCCTGTCTGTAGGCGGATCAGGATGTGTTGGCAGCGACTTGTTCGAGCCGTTTCATTATACGGCATTGGGGCATCTGCACAGCCCTGATGCAATTAAACATGATAAGATTCGCTATTCAGGCTCGCTCCTAAAATATTCATTCTCGGAATCAAGTCAACGGAAATCAGTGACGATTGTCGAGATGAAAGAGAACGGTTCGTTTGAACTCAGAGAACGTATTCTCCGTCCCAAGCAGGACATGAGAGAGCTGCAAGGACACTTGGAAGAACTGATTGATCCCGATTTCTATCAATCTCAAAAAGTGGATGATTATTTAAAAGTCACCCTGCATGATGAAGGAACCCTGATTGACCCGATTAACAAGCTGCGCCAGGTTTACCCGAATGTATTGCATCTTGAACGTAAACTGGAATTGACGGATGCAAAAAAGAAAAACAGTTTCAAAGTGATAGAGGATAAAAAGAAGTCAGAACTGGAATTGTTTAAAGAATTTTATTCGGACATGACGACGGGGGACTTTTCTCAATCAAAGGAAGATGTTTTAGAAAAGGTCATCCAAAAAGCCAGGCAGGAGGTGTTTGAAGGATGAAACCTCTTAAATTGACATTGCAGGCATTCGGACCATATGCCGAGAGGGAAGAAATTGATTTCCGTCAGTTGGACAACCGTACGATGTTTGTCATTTCAGGTAAAACAGGATCGGGTAAGACGACTATTTTTGACGGGATCTCCTATGCGATTTATGGCAAGGCAAGTGGTGAGGATCGCACGCCGACTGAAATGAGAAGTCAATTTGCCAAAGATCAAGATGTGACTGAAGTGGAGCTTCTATTCAGTTTAAGGGGGAAGACGTATCGGATCTGGAGGTCCCCCCAGCAGGATAAAAAGAAAGCTAGAGGAAACGGATTTACGACAATCAATGCCAGAGCGGAATTATTCTCATATGATATAGACGGCACAGAACAGCTGCTTGCTGCGAATGTCAGGGATGTTGATGAAAAGGTAAAATCACTTATTCAGTTGGACGCCAATCAGTTCCGTCAGATTCTCATGATTCCACAAGGGGAGTTTCGTAAACTATTAACCTCTGATAGTAAAGATAAAGAAGTCATCCTTCAGAGATTGTTCCATACTCAACTTTATAAAGTAATTCAGGAAGGATTGAAGGCAGAAGCCGATGACTTAAGAAAGACGGTTGGAGCTTCTGTTGAAACACGCACAAGGGAATTACTGAAGATATATGCTGATGACAATGAAGAATTAAATGACTTATTGCTGGAAGAACCTATAAATGACAGCAAGATACTAGGGATCCTGCCTGATCATATTGAAAAAATGGAGCAGCAGCTTGCCGAAGTGCAAAATACGTATCAAACGATCCAAAATAAAAGAGATAACATCAATAAGCAGCTTGTAGAAGCAAATACCCTTTTACAGCAATTTGAACTGCAGGGAAAATTAGCAGATGAATTGAGCAGTCTGGAGCAGAAAAAGACTGAGATGGAAAATATTACTCAAGAAATCACTCTTGCTCACAAAGCATCCAGGTTAATGAAACAGGATGAATACTGCCATAAACTGAATCAAATTCTTAAAGGTCTGAAGCATGAACTTGAGCAGTTGGCAAAAGAGAAAGAAATAGTATCCGGGAAACTTGAGTCGGCAAAGAAACAATATAAAGAAGAAGCCGGTAAGGAATCAGTCAGAGATGATCTGGTTAAAAAGATCAATCACCTGGAAAGTATCCAAAAAGATGTTTATTCGCTCGATTCCTTACAATCGGAATTGAATGAGCTGCAGGAGAAAAGTACAAAACAGCAGCAACAGATCAATAAAAAATCTGAACTGATCACTCAATTAAGAAATGGAATAAAGGAAAGAGAAGGTCGTCTTGAGAAACTTGAAGACAGCCAAAGCATATTGTATCAATATGAAAAATCGCTTCAGGAAAAAGAGTCTTTAGTAGAATCACTTAAGGAAATCGAAACGTTATCTTCACGTCTTGCTGAATTTAAAACAAAATATAGAAGATTGAATGAGGAGAACAGCAACATTGGTGATCGGGTAAAAGATGCGTCTGATTCTGTCGCTTATCTCGAAAGTGCATGGCGTTCGGCACAATCTGCCATCCTGGCCCGTGATCTCAAGGAAGAATCACCTTGCCCTGTATGCGGGTCGCTTCATCACCCAACTCTCGCCAGGGGCGAACATCATTTGCCTTCAGAAGAAGACATGAATAGTGCGAAGGTAACACTTCAATCTCTTCAATCAGAAGAAAAACAAATAAGTCTTGCCCTAGCCCAGGAAGAAACGAAAATTCAGGGCACCGAAGAGCAAATTCATTTACTCATCAAAAGGGCAGGGAAAAATGAAGACAACCTTACATTTGAGAATTACATGGAAGTCACCGAAGAAATCCACTCTGAAGTGCGAAGCCTTAAAATGAAAATTCAAGAAAAGAAAAAAGAAGTGGAGCATCTGAAGGAGATGAGGGAACAAGTTAAGAAGGGGAGAGAGAAACTTGCCGAACTTGAAGAAGCCAGTAAGGTTCAAGAGGGAAAGCAGCGAGAGCTGCAGATGACTTTCTTAACAAAGAATACGGCTTTAGAGAAGGTCAAAGAGTCGATTCCTTCAGAACTGAATTCAAGAAAAGACTATGATTCTGTGTTAAAAAAGACGAAAGATACGCTTGGAAAAATGAGGGTTGATTTTGAAAAAGCTCAATCACATTTTTTTGCATGTGAAAACGAGTATAGTGTCAAAGACTCTCAAATAAATGATAAAAAGGCTCAGGTTGAGAAGGCCGATGCTGACATGAAACAGGAGAGGGAAGCTTTTCTTTCTCTATTGGCAGAGGAAGGTTTTCCACACTATAGGGCCTTTCAAGAAGCAAAAAGGTCGGACGAAGAGATTGCTGCACTTGAAGGTAAGGTAAGGAAATATGGTGAAGATTTACGTTCTGTCACTGATCGTCTATCTGATGTCAGCAAGCATCTTGAAAATAAGGAAAAGCCCGAAATTCACGTAATTGAAGATTTGTTGAAATCTGTTTCTGAAGAAATGAAGTGTATCAACGAAGAACTTAACCAAATGATTTCACATACGCAGGAAAATAAAAATATCCATTCGAGGGTTGTTGAGATCAATGATGACATTAAAGAGATGGAGGAGGCTTATCAAACGGTCGGACATCTTGCAGACATTGCGCGGGGACAAAATGCAAACCGTCTAACATTCGAGAGGTATGTATTAGCATCATTCCTTGAAGATATTCTAGGCGTCGCAAATGAACGATTAATCAAGATGACAGCGGGCAGGTATAATCTGATTCGGAAGGCAGACCGAAGTAAAGGGAATATACAAAGCGGGCTGGAGCTCCTTGTTTTTGATCAATACACCGGGCAGGAGAGACATGTCAAGACCTTATCAGGCGGCGAAAGTTTTAAAGCGTCCCTGGCATTGGCGCTTGGGCTTGCGGATGTTGTCCAGCAATATGCAGGAGGAGTATCCCTTGAAACAATGTTCATCGATGAAGGGTTTGGTACCCTGGATCCTGAATCTCTTGATCATGCAATCGAAGCCTTGATGGACATTCAAAGCAGCGGGAGACTGGTTGGGTTAATTTCTCATGTACCTGAATTGAAAGAGAGGATCGATGCACGACTGGAGGTCATATCTTCTCAAAATGGAAGCAGAACACAATTCCAGTTCATGGTTTAGCATATTATAGATGAGCGTTATGTCTTATTAAAAAAAGTCAGGGGGATGCCCTGACTTTTTTGTTTTTTAGCAGGTTAGATTCGGTGGTCAGAGGAAATAAATAGAGATACATTATACTTGAGGAGTTATGAAATGAAGAATTTACAGCCAGTCCTGATTCCCAGGCAACTGACATTACTACTAATCCTTTCTACAGGACTCTTAAACCACGTGATGATCATCCCGAGTATTTTACATGCTTCCGGCAGGGAAGGCTGGATAAGTGCGATCATCTCCTATCCAGTCTTAATAATAGCTACATTTTTGATCTACTACATAATAAAAAATTCTCCGCCGGAAGGTTTCTTTCACCTCTTGAGAACCAAATGGAACAAAGCATTCGTTTGGCTATTTGGGCTGCCAATCTGTTTATTTTTGCTAGCAAGCGCATATATCACGTTCGTTGATTTAATAATATGGTTAAAGGCATATTTTTTAGCTGATGTTCCCAAACTATTGATTGTCACCATTATGATATTTTCTTGTTTTTTGATTACATGGTCGGGAGTGAAATATATGGCCATCGCGAGCGGTTTTTTATTACCGCTGGTCATGATTTTTGGGTTTTTCATTGCCTTCACCAACACAAATATGAAAGATCCCAGTCTGCTTTTTCCTATTCTCAGCGATGGCTTTTATCCTGTTTATAAAGGCGTGATTTATGTACTGAGTGGATTATTGGAAATATATATAATCATTTTACTTCAGCCTTTCAGTAAAGGGAAAATAAAATTGCATCATCTCATTATTTTAGGACTTATTTTTCTTGGATTGATCATGGGACCTTTAACTGCCTCTATCATGGAGTTCGGACATGTGGAAGCTTCGAAAATGAGGTATCCAGCTTATGAACAGTGGAGGATATTAGGTATTGGGGAGTTTATCACTCATCTTGACTTTTTTGCACTTTATCAATGGTTATGCGGTGCCCTCATCAGAATCGGGTTGTTTATATTTTTGGTGAGCTTTTTGATTACAAATTCCAAGAACAATTACAGAATGAAACTGAGAGTTATAGTGCCACTGTAT
Source organism: Rossellomorea sp. ABR4_012 (assembly GCF_056159545.1). Classification (NCBI taxonomy): domain Bacteria; kingdom Bacillati; phylum Bacillota; class Bacilli; order Caryophanales; family Bacillaceae; genus Rossellomorea; species Rossellomorea sp. ABR4_012. The sequence continues at coordinate 225,380 of NZ_JBSWVK010000004.1, read as the reverse complement.
GTTGTATTCATGATATTACTGCTGGTCGATATTGATGCGTTCTTTTTTTATCATTTTTTATATGAATTTTTCTTTCCATTCACCGTTGTATTTTTTCTGTTTCAGATCATAGTAAGTGCTTTGATTGTGAAAATCTTCTCCTTCACCGGCTCAAAATAAGGAGATGGGGTATGGGGCAACAATCCTTATGAAATGAGCCTTATAAAATATGCTTCAGACACAAAAAGGATGTTGTTTTATATGAAATATGAATATAAGCATACAGGTAAAACGATTACAGCAATAGAAAAGATAGATGACTTAAAATCCTTTTTTTGTAATAGTCAGGATTTGCTTTTTAAAGAACATCAATTTGAACAGGGAAAGGTAACAATGGTGTTTTTTGAGAGCCTCATCGACACCCAATACCTTGATAAATTCATTTTGCCCAGGCTGGATCTATTTACAGAAAAATCAGTTCTTCAAAAGCTGCAGGCATATTTTCAAATAGATAATCTGTCGGATCGGAATCGAGAACAATTGTCAACATCGTTATTTTCAGGCAATGTGCTCTTTTTAGTAGAGGATGTAATATTTGGTATTCAGGCCGGGAATCTTCCAAAGAGGGATCCGGAAGAATCTGCACTGGAAACATCAATCAGAGGACCGAAAGACGGGTTTGTAGAGGATTTAAATACGAATATCTCTTTAGTGAGGAGAAGACTCTATTCACCATCATTATGTGTAGAGAAATATACCCTGGGCAGCAGAAGTAATACAAAAGTTGCGGTCTTATATTTGGATGATGTACTTGATAAGAGGGTGCTGATTGAACTTCATAAAAGGCTGGAAAACATTGAAATTGATGTCTTAATCTCTAATGAAGAACTGGAGTCCCTTATTTCTGATTCTCCTTATTCGATATTTCCAGATTTTGATTATACCGGAAGACCTGATTTTATCGTGGAGAGTTTAAACCAGGGCAGATTTGCCATTATGGTAGATGGATGTCCGACTGTGTCGTTTGCACCTGTCAATTTGCTTTTACAAACAAAATCACCTGAAGATGCAAGCATTAATTATTTTTACGTCTCGATTGAAAGAATAATTAGGATGAGCGGGGTAATTATATCTGGGTTTCTACCGGGTATTTGGGTCGCTCTTTCTGCTTATAACATTGAACAGATCCCATATTTGCTTGTCGCTACGATTTCAATGTCGAGATTCGGCTTGCCGCTTTCTGCCCCTGTTGAAATGTTCATTGTGCTGTTTTTATTTGAATTTTTTAATGAAGCAGGCATACGCCTGCCACGAGCCATCGGACAGACTGTTTCGGTGCTTGGCGGCCTCATTGTCGGGGATGCTGCCATTCGGGCGGGATTAACTTCCCCTACCATGCTCGTTGTAGGTGCCATAACGTATATCTCATCTTTTACACTCGTAAATCAATCTTTAAAGAATGGGATTACAATTTTAAGATTCATCGTCTTACTGTTAAGCACATTTTTAGGATTATTTGGTGTGGTGTTATCATTTGTAATCACCATTCTTTATTTAGCAACAAAATCTTCATTCGGTGTACCATACCTCGGTAGTATCGCCCCAATAAGTATAACGGAATCACTTCGTGCATTTATCAAGTTACCACTTAAATTTTATAAGGAGCGTACGAAATCGACCAGTCCGTCAGACTCTACAAGAAAGGGGAATGAAAAATCGTGACCTATAGCACAATCAAGATCTGTATCATTTTTTCATTACTTTTTTTGTCAGGCTGTTCGGGAATCAAAAATATTCAGGACTTGACATATATTGTGACGATCGGTATGGACTATGATCCTGATGATGATGAGTACACAGTTTATCTGCAAGGCTTGAACTTTATTAATGTGGCTAAACAAGAAACCAGACCTACGGAAACAGTACCGACATTGGTTGGTACGGCAACTGGTAAAACGATGAATCTGGCTGTAAAAAAGTTGTACAGGCTTTCCAGGCCGCCTTTATTCTTTGGGCATACAAAAGCGCTCGTGTTATCAAAAAATGTGATGGAATATAAATTCAAGGAAGTACTGGAGGAAGTAGGGAGAAACCGCTCGTTGAGACCCAACCTTTTACTATTCACGACCGATCAAAATATAAAGGAAATCATGCAAACCAAAGGCTTATTTGGTTATCCACCTGTTTATACGGTTTTGTTGACTGAAGAACATATTGAAGCCAGTCTGGATGATATAGGTCCAGTCAGCTTGATGTCTTTCTTAAGAAGTTATTATGAGCCGATGGGATCTGCAACCATTCCTATACTGACAATCAATCATGATGCATGGGAAACGGATGCCCCAAACCCTTCACTTCTGCTAAATGGTTTCAGCTTGTTTCAGAATTCTTCATACAAAGGAACTCTTCCATCCAAGGAGTCAATATTGGTTGACTGGCTCCTCCATAAAAGGAACCAAATAGACTATGGTCTTTATATGGAAGATGAATTAAACGCTACGTTTAAATTAACCTCACAAAAACCGAAAGTGAAATACAGCAAGGGCTCCTCTAAACCCGCCTTCACTCTTGATGTGAATGTAGAAGCGGAGCTCTTGGAAAAGGTAAAGGATGCTCCTTATGAGAAGGTGAAAAGCTCATTGGAGGATTCAATCAAAAAGGAAATTCAATCTGTATATAATATCGGGATTGAAAAGAAGGTGGATTTACTGAATGTCGGGGAGAAATACTACAGGTTCAAGTCTGGTCAATACAAGGAACTCAAGGAAGGGGATTCATTTTATCTTAGTAAAGATTCTTTAGAAAAGATCAATGTTAACGTGAGTATTTCCCATTATAACGCTTACCGGTTTGAAAAAGACATTAGATAATCCCATGTCATGTAATTATTTTTTCGCAGTTGATAGGCAAATTTTTCTTCACTCTTACTTCAATACGAAAAACCGTATTAGATCATGAATGTTTTTCTTGTCATCCATATAGTAATATTGAAATTACCTGACTTTTCTATTTTCACTTTAAAATTCCAATCGGATTTATTATGATAAAGACACCAAGACTTAAGCAAAGCGGGTGATATCCATGAAAATAAGTATCTACATTTTACTATTATTAATTTCAGCTGCAGTCGCAATCGGATGGAGCTGGAAGAGGCTATTGGATTTCAATAGTTACAAAAAGCCTTTCTTAGAAGGGGTTGCGCTTCAATTTTTCTTCCTGCTTTTAGCCTCCATATGGTGGCTGTTAACTGAGGATTTTTCAAAGGGAATCATGGGTGTATTTTATTATCTTATAGCATTCCTGATCATCATGGTGATCCATGGGTATATACTTCACTATCTATTCTCGAAAAAGAAGTTGAAAGAAGAAGCAGAATGAAGTCTATCGGTATCGATGCAGGAGGAACACTCACTAAGGTTGTGTATGAAGAGAATGGAAGATTTCATTATAAATCGTATAACAGTAATGATTTACTTTCTGTGATAAAATGGCTGGAATTCACTGCACCTCATGCGGTATTGTTTGTAACTGGAGGCAAGGCCGGGAAAATCAAATCACTGCGTCCAGATTGTACTGTGTACCCTGAGTTTAAAGCAGTTGAAGAAGGGACAAGACGGCTTCTAAAAGACAAAAAACAAAAGTTAGACCGATTTATTCTAGTGAACATCGGAACAGGGACCTCTTTTTTTAAAGTCGACCATAGTGATTTCACTCGTGTACTTGGAAGCGGCATAGGCGGAGGGATGTTCATGGGACTTGGTGCCAACTTGACAGGTGTGAAGGAGTTTACTGAATTGGTGGAGTTATCTGCAAACGGCCGGCGGGAATCTGTAGACTTGATGGTGAACGAGATTTATGAAGGTCAGGAGACACCTGTTCCTGAATATTTGACAGCTGCTAATTTTGCCAAATACCCAGATGGTAAGACCGGTAAAGAGGATGTATTGCGATCATTGACCAATATGATGGCTGAAACGATCGTTTTACTGGCGCATCAGCTTTCACTGACACATAATACAAAATCAATTGTGTTTATCGGCAGTACCCTCAGTGGAAACACACCTCTAAAAGAAGATTTGTCACAATTCAAGATGCTGCTTGATTTTCATCCCATCTTTATTGAAAATGGAGCTTTTTCAGGCAGTCTAGGGGCATTGAGCCTTGGGTTGAACGATCAGGGTGAAGTCACAGAATAGTCATGGAAATCCAAGAGAAGCTCATTGTCTTTTCCTTATCTTTCTACTAACATAGAATGAGAATAGTAGTGAAAGCGGAGGAGATTGAAGTGTCTAAATTGAAAACACTGACAGTAGTGATGACTCTTGTCGGTATTCTCCTTGCGGGTTGCAGCAATAGTGACTTCCAAGCAGAAACGAATTATGAAATATCAGACTTCACTTATACCAACCAAAACAATGAAAAAGTGAGTTTGAAGGATTTAGAGGGAAAAGTGTGGATTGCAGATTTTATCTTTACGAACTGTGAAACTGTCTGTCCCCCGATGACGTTCAACCTGACCAAGCTTCAAGAAGAGCTTAAGAAAGAAGGGGTAGAGGATTACAAGATTGTGTCCTTCAGTGTAGACCCTGAAAATGATAAGCCACAGGTCTTAAAAGACTATCTTTCAAATTATGAAGCAGATACAAGCAAGTGGGAATTATTGACCGGTTATCAATTTGATGAAATCAAAGAATTTGCGGAACATTCGTTCAAAACGATCGTTGCGAAAGATCCCAATTCCGATCAAGTCATCCATCAAACGAGCTTTTTCCTGGTCAATCAAGAAGGTGTGGTAGTTAAGAATTACAGCGGTAACAGCGATGTTCCTTACGATGAAATCACGGCAGACATGAAGACACTAATTAAAGAAGGTTCAAATTAATATTGGAAATCGAGAATGGTCGAGATGAATCAAGCTTCAGGAAAATCCAAAACAGCTTGATTCTCTTGGCTATTTTTTATTCTAAATTAGGAATATGGTAAAGTTAGAATAGTAATTCAATTATTTAAGTAGGTGAAAAAAATTCGAAAAACAAAAGGAATCTTTATCTTTGATTGTGTAATCACCGTTGTCATACTGATTTGGACAATAAAGTCTTTCTCAGAAGGGGAAAACGTGAAAGCCATGCTGTTCATAGCATGTTTTGCCTTGATGACGGGAGTATTGTTTACACACTATAAACGAAGGAACTCGTAGCGGAAGCAGGTGAGAAGGATGCATAAACGGTTTTATACGGTCGGTATGGCCGGCCATATTGATCATGGTAAGACTACGCTTACTAAAGCGCTCACCAATATCGACACTGATCGGCTAAAAGAGGAAAAGGAAAGGCAGATTTCAATAGAACTCGGATTTGCCCCTCTATACCAAGAAGAGGACATTCAGATTTCCATCATTGATGTACCTGGGCATGAGCGTTTTATCAGAAAAATGATTGCTGGAGTAGGGGGGATAGATCTTGTTGTACTGGTTGTAGCGGCAGACGAAGGGATAATGCCGCAAACCCGTGAGCATGTGGATATCCTTTCTCTCCTTGGTATCTCACATGGTATTGTGGCACTTACAAAACTTTCAAATGTGGATGCTGACTTGAGAGAGCTTGCAAAAGAGGAAGTAGTTGAAGAACTTAAAGGTTCACCTTTTGAAAACGCACCATTAATGATGGTTGATAGTGTATCAGGGGAAGGTACCCAAGAATTAAAGGAATTAATCATACGTTATATAGAAGATATACCGGTCAGGAGTGCAGAAGGCGAATTCCGTTTGCCGATCGATCAAGTTTTTACCTTGAAAGGGCAAGGCACGATTGTAAGGGGTACAATATACGAGGGGACGATCTCGACAGGAACAGACGTTACCATTCTTCCACAAGGGATTCAAGCGAAAGCAAGACAAATCCAAGTCCATGGATTGAATACCAGGCAAGGATTTGCAGGACAACGGACAGCCATCAATTTAGCAGGGGTTAATTATCAACATGTGGAGCGCGGGAACGCATTGGTTTCCACTTCCAACTTTTCTGTAACGGACACGGTCGATGTTTCACTGGACATCCTTGGTGGAATCGAGCACGCTCTTAAACAGCGAATGGAAGTCAAGGTGCATACAGGAACTTCAGAGGTAATGGGTAAACTTATATTCTTCGACCGCAATAGCGTAGAACAAAAAGAAGAATCCATCCTTTGTCAGATTCGATTAAACGATAAGATCGTTGTAAAACGCGGTGATCGATTAATTATAAGGAGACCAACACCTGTAGAAACTTTAGGCGGAGGGTGGATCATTAATCCAAACGGAGGAAGATACAGGTTCGGCAGCGAGACGATTTCAAAGCTGCAATCGTTAAAGGAAGGGACACCGGAAGATAGAATCCTAAAGCTTCTTCAAAAGAATAAGAGCCTGTCCAAAGAATGCATTCTTAAAGAAGCATCCGTCAGCCTGAACGAACTTAACGAAATGTTGAAGCAGCAAGAGTGGATAGAGTTACGCTCAAACAGTATAACCCACAGCAGTATTGTTGAGGGCTGTAAAAAGATGATTATGAATGTTCTTCGTTCTTATCATGAAAGTCATTCCCTCGAAAAAGGAATCAACAAGGGGGAAATGGAGCCCTTGCTTCATCCTTTTACTGATATTGTCATTCAGTATAGTATCGACAGGTTACTACAACAGAAAGAAATATCAAAGGAGAACGGAGTCCTTCGTATGGAGGAGTTTGCACCGAGCCTTCCTCCTCAATGGGAAAAAAGATGTTTGCAGCTTCTTCATTCGATGGGGCGAGATGGGCTGAATGTAAAAACGATGGAAGACTATTTTCAAGAGGCTGGTATACATGAATCATTAAGGCAAAACTTCTATCATTTCTTTGTACAGGAGAAGTGGATCGTAGCGTTGGATGGTAAATACGCTTATACTCATGAAAACTACGTGCAAGCAATCGAACTGTTGATGAACCATACGGACCACACTTTTAACATAGCACAAGCGAAAAAGGCCCTGGGCTTATCGCGAAAATACATGATTCCTTTTTTAGAAAGACTGGATAAAGAAGGATATACAGTCAGAATTAAAGAAGAGAGGAAATGGATTTTTTAAGAAGAATAACAGGGATATGTTTTCTTTCCGGGAATTGTGGTATAAATGTACTCATACAATTGTATATCTTAGTATACGAGGTAAGAAAGTAGGAGACGTACGATGCAGGAATTATGGAGCGCATTTGGATGGGTGATCCCCATACTTGCACTGGTTACCATTACTTCTATCCTAGCCGTCTCCATATGGAAAAAGAAAAGAGGTAAGGGAAGGTGGATGAACCTCCTTCCTGTTTTATTGCTTTCGATTTCCATTGGCGGTATATGCTTGATCACCCTCACACCATTTATTGGTGACGGAGGAATGAACGGCGGGGTTAAAGGCCATACCAACATGGAGCCTTTCTCCAATCTGAAACTGAACCTTCTCTATCGGAATCATTTAGAAGTGCCGATCCGTAACTTATTAGCCAATGTTTTTCTATTTGTGCCATTCGCTTTCTTTTCAAGCTGGTGGATGCGCCACCAAAGAGCGATCCTTTTGAAGGTGACGTTTCTTGGGGCACTCTTTTCATTCTTTATCGAATTGACTCAATATTTTCTTCCTTTAGGAAGGTCAACAGATATTGATGATTGGCTGATGAATACATTGGGATCGCTTCTAGGCGGCATTTTATTCATCATAGGGGGCTTCATGTACAGAGTGTTGAAGTTAAATGGTAAATTAAATAGATGATAGAAGTCAGAGAGCATATACCTAACGGAGGGTTGGGTTTATGCTCTCTTTTTTATTCACTTTTCCTATGTTTTCTTGTTCTTTATTCATGAAATTCAAGTACAAAGGTGTTTCATTCCTGTAATCGGTGGGACTTACATGGTCGATTTAGAAAAGAGCCTTGTATGTGTTGTTAGAAAATTATGTTAATATTGAAAGGATATCAGTTCAAAGGAGAACATACATGGAAATAACAATAGAGAAGGCATCCCTTGGAGATGCTTCATTATTAACTGAAATAAAGAGAATATCGTTTGATGAAGAGGCTGTTAGATGGCTGGATAATGAAAAGTACGCAGTGGATTACAACATACAGCCGCCTGGATACGCTTCTGTCGAAAAGAACAAGTATATGATACGTGAATTGGAAGTTTACAAGATTTTAGTTGAGGAACAGATAGCTGGGGGAATCATCGTCACCCTTTCAGGTACATCTTACGGAAGAATAGATCGCATTTTCATACACCCTGACTTTCAGGGGAAAGGCATTGGAACCAGGGTGATTGAATTGATTGAGACAGAATTTCCGGACGTGAGAATATGGAATCTTGAAACATCTGTGAGGCAAAAAAACAATCACCGCTTTTACGAAAAAGCCGGCTATCAGACAACATTTAAATCTGAAGACGAATATTGCTACGAGAAGAGGATAGAAATGAACGTAGAAGACAAGAGCCTCTTAATGGAAAAGGACCTTTCCGGAAGGCTTTACGAACAATGTGATTTGAGTCACTCTGAGTGCTATGGGGTGAGCTTTGAAGAAAGTTCGATCAGTAATAGTAATCTGATGGGTAGTCACGTGAATAATTGTAATGTGAGTGAAGGGAAATTTCAAAATATCAATTTTACTCATTCTTTATTCGCAGATTTAAATCTTTCAAATAGCCAATTTGCCCATGTGACACTTGGTGCCGTTCACTTTTGTGATACTGATTTGGGTAAAGGAGGAAATTCCTTGAGCTTTGAAAGGTGTGAACTTCAAGGGACCAGGTTCTCTAACTGCAATTTGAAGGGTGTTTCTATTCAGGGCAGTGACGTATCTGGGATGAAGATTGATAATATTCCTGTGGAAGAACTCATAGATGCATATTGGAGGCTTCGTAATACATAGTGTGTCAGAGTTTCAAAGTTATCGATTACCATGTAGAAGGAGACGGGTAAATGAACGAAGAAAAATTATCTATCTTTGATAGAGATTACAATAGATTAGGAGAGAGTACGAGATCTAAAGTCCATGAAAAAGGGTACTGGCATGAAACGTTCCACTGCTGGCTGGCTCATCATGATGAAAACAGAGGGGAAGACTATATTTATTTTCAAATGAGGAGTGATCGAAAGAAAGATTACCCCGGCCTTTTGGATATCACAGCTGCTGGCCATATTTTGTCACATGAATGGATTGAAGATGGTGTAAGGGAGATTCAAGAAGAATTGGGGCTGGACATTGGATTCAATGACCTCACTTTTGTTGGCGTCATTAAAGAAGAGTTGAAAGGCGGAGGTATTTTAGATCGTGAGCTAGCGAATGTATATTTATTTACAAAGCCAGTCACTTTTGAAAGTTTTACTCTTCAAGTGGATGAATTATCAGGAATCTTTCGTACGACTCTGCGAAACTTTGAACAGCTAATATTCAATGAAACAGCTGAAGTCAGTTCAGAAGGATTTACTATTAATGAACATTCAGAAAAGGAATACATCAAGAGAAACATTTCATTAAAGGATTTTGTAGCCCATCCAATTTCATATTTTCATGAAATTATATATAGAGTAAAAATGGAGCTTCTGGAAAAATAATTCAAGTTTCCCATGTTCATTTCACATTAAATCCTCTATCATAGTAAATTCAGTATTGTATATAGAATTAGGAGGAGAGTTGTGAACGGAACAGCACATATGGCAGCGGGGGCAGCTGCAGGATTTATCACAGCCAACTCAATGGGATCGGACCTGAGCACGACAGCCGTACTTGTGACAGTCGGTGGAATTTCCGGGTTGATGCCGGACATGGATATCGATGGCAAGCTCAGTAATAAGGTTACCTTTTCACCGAAGATGATTCGGGCCGTGGCTCAAGTAATTGGTTTTATGATGATGGTGTACAGTTTTCTGGAAGAGCAAGGAAGGAAACAATGGATAGGTATGGGGTACGGCATCGGTATCTTACTGCTTTCAACGGTGATTACCCAGAGAAGGATGCTGACCTTTACAGGAATCGGGGTGATTGCAGCTGGCTGGCATCTTAATGAAATATGGTTATGGCTGCTCGGAATTTACATAGTAATCGCTTCAATCGTTTCACATCGGAGTTATACCCATTCCCTGCTTGGATTGATTTTTTTCGGATTCATAGCAAAATACTTCGAATCTTCGCTGATGATTGAAGGTATTTTTGAAGCATGTATGCTAGGATATGTCAGTCACTTAGTCGGAGATATGAAATTCCTTCCTTTTAACAAAAGAGGAGTTAAATTATTTCTCCCTATAACTTCAAAAGAAATCTAAAAATACATTGACCAAATTTTTCTTCTGCTATAAAATATTGGAAACAAACAAATAACATGTGCAATGATGAAGAAAAGTAAGCTGTTGAAACACCTCAGAGAGCTGATGGCCGGTGAGAATCAGTGTGTGAAAATAGTTGAATGGGCTTCTGAGCATCCAGACTGAAAGTGAAAGTAGGTTTTGGCGGAAAGTCTCACCGATACAAGGGACAATGTATCGAGGAAGGATCCTCTGTACAGCTAAGTGCGTTCACGGCTGTGAACGAATGAAGGTGGCACCACGGGTTTCCCGTCCTTTTTTGGACTGGAAGCCCTTTTTGTGTTTAAAGAAAATGGGAGGAATGAAAGTGATGAAAAAGCAAGTATTAACAGGGATCAAACCCACAGGCAGGGTGCACCTGGGGAATTATATCGGTGCGATAAAACCAGCACTTGAACTGGCTGGAAACGAAACCTATCAGCCTGCTTATTTTGTAGCGGATTATCATGGACTTACGAAAATACACGACAATGAAGAAATGAACCAGCTCAGCCGGGGAATTGCAGCAACATGGTTAGCGTTGGGGCTCGATTCGGAAAAAGCAATCTTCTACAGGCAATCAGATGTTCCAGAGATTTTTGAATTAAGCTGGATTTTAGCATGTTTTTCTCCCAAAGGATTGATGAACCGGGCTCATGCCTATAAATCCATTGTCGAGGAAAATGGCCACACAGGAAGAGAAGCGGACACAGGCGTAAATATGGGGTTATATACGTATCCGATTTTGATGGCTGCGGATATTCTTCTTTTCAAAACCGAGATTGTCCCTGTCGGAAAGGATCAAATACAGCATGTTGAAATCGCAAGGGATATCGCTGAAAGTTTCAATCATACTTATGGCGAAACATTCACGATGCCTCAATATGCCATTGAAAAAAAAACCTCCGTGCTTCCTGGGTTGGATGGACGCAAGATGAGTAAAAGCTATAACAATACCATTCCGTTATTCGAGGAGCCGAAAAAGCTGCAAAAGTTGATCAATAAGATCAAGACGGACTCCACCCCGCCTGAGGCACCGAAAGATCCGAATGAATCCATCATTTTTTCGTTATATAAAGAGTTTGCAACAGAAGTTCAAACAGAAGAAATGAGAAATCGTTTCCTAGCCGGGATCGGATGGGGCGAAGCGAAGAAAGAGCTTTTTGAAGCCATGAATTCCCGGTTGGAAGAGCCGCGTGAACTGTATAATGAACTAATGGCATCCCCTGCCAAACTGAATGAAATTTTAATGGCAGGGGCGGAAAAAGCAAGAAAGAAAACCAGACCGTTTTTGGAAGAAGTGAAAATAAAAATCGGCATACGATAACCCAATAGAAAAGTTAATGTATTTTTAAAAGTATTCATAATTTTCATTGACATTTAATAAAGTATGATGTAAGTTATGGGAAAGTTATTTTAGTAAAGTGATCAATGATTTCTATATAACCAAATAGATTCTTATCAAGAGAGGTAGAGGGACTGGCCCTATGACACCTCAGCAACCAGCCTTGGCATGGTGCTAATTCCAGCAAGTTGAATTCAACTTGGACGATAAGAGGGAGAATGATCGATGAAACCTTCTTATTTCAATAAGAAGGTTTTTTCTTTTATACCCTTTTCGTGTAATAAAAAGAAGAGGAGAGACAAAATTGAAAAAACATATCGATACAATTCTCGTTCAATCAGGAAATCGTACGGATGTGGGGACAGGAGCCATAAGCCCTGCCATTCACTTGTCAACAGCTTATCAGCACAAGGGCATCGGTCAATCGACGGGATTTGATTATTCGCGGACTGGAAATCCAACAAGGTCCATTTTAGAAGAGACACTCGCTCTGTTAGAAGAGGGAAAAAGAGCTTTTGCCTTCAGTTCAGGAATGGCAGCTATTCAAGCAGTTCTTAGTTTATTCTCTTCGGGAGACGAATTGATAGTTTCACAGGATTTATATGGAGGCAGCTATCGATTATTCTCGCAGTATGAAAATCAATACGGTATCAGGTTTCATTTCGTGAATACTCATGAAGAAAGTCGCATTGTAGAAAAGATAAATGAAAATACCAGAGCGATATTCCTTGAAACGCCAACCAATCCATTAATGAATGAAACCAGTATTTCAACAGTCTCCTCCATCGCTAAGGATAACGAGTTATGGATGATCGTTGATAACACTTTTTACACACCAATCCTGCAAAAGCCAATTGCAGAAGGTGCTGATATAGTCGTTCACAGTGCTACAAAATATTTAGGCGGTCACAATGACGTGCTCGCCGGAGTGGTCATCGTCAGTAACGAAGTATTGGGAGAGAGGCTCTATACCATTCAGAATTCGATCGGTGCCGTACTTTCACCTTTTGATTGCTGGCTGTTACTCCGCGGCATGAAAACACTTAGCATACGTATGGCCCAGCACGAAAAAAATGCAATTGAAATTGCAGAGTATCTGACGAATCATGATTGCGTTACTGATGTCCTTTATACCGGCAGAGGCGGGATGCTGTCTTTTCGGATTTCAAAGGAGGAATGGGTCGGAACTTTTCTTGAGAATTTAGAGGTCATTACGTTTGCTGAAAGTCTTGGCGGTGTTGAGAGTTTTATTACGTATCCTGCAACCCAGACTCATGCAGATATTCCTGAATGTGAAAGGAATAAACTCGGCATATGTAATCGTCTTTTGCGATTTTCGGTCGGTATTGAAAATGTGGAAGATATCATTTCAGATTTGGAGAATGTTTTCAATCAATTAAAAGGAGAGGTGCTTATAGATGAGTAAAAAAACATACTCACAGCAAACTTCCCTGCTTCATTCTCACGGATACGATGCACAAACTGGAGCGGTTTCTACCCCCCTCTATCACGCCACCACTTTTCATCAGAGTGATTTTGACCGGTTTGGATCATATGATTACAGCCGGTCTGGAAACCCAACCAGGGAAGCATTGGAAGACACGATTGCAGAACTTGAAGGCGGTGTAAAAGGATTTGCGTTTTCTTCAGGCATGGCAGCCATTTCTACGAGTTTCCTGTTGCTTTCCCAGGGGGAACATGTTCTCATTTCGGAAGAAGTGTATGGGGGCACCTATCGATTAATCACAGAGGTATTGAACCGATTTGGTATTCAGTATTCTTTTGTGGACATGAGGGATCTTCATGAGGTGGCCCGTTCGATCAGACCAAATACAAAAGTGATTTACATTGAAACCCCTTCAAATCCATTACTGAACATTACAGATATTGAAGGGATCGTAAAATTGGCAAAAGCCAATGAGTGCCTGACTTTTCTCGATAATACATTCATGACCCCTCTTCTGCAAAAGCCTTTATCACTTGGCATAGATGTAGTTTTGCATAGTGCAACCAAGTTTCTTGCAGGTCACAGTGATGTACTTGCCGGACTCGCAGTGACCGGTAACGAGAGAATTGCCCAGAGGCTTTCCTTCTTGCAAAATTCATTTGGTGCTGTTTTGGGACCGCAAGACAGCTGGCTCTTGATAAGAGGCCTCAAAACATTGCATGTCCGACTTAAGCAGTCATCGGAAAGCGCCTCTAAGATTGCCCGCTTTCTTGAAACGAGAGATGAAGTGGAAGAAGTGTTCTACCCAGGACTGAGCTATCATAAAGGGCATGAAATCCATGTTCGGCAGGCAAAAGGACCTGGTGCTGTCTTATCCTTTCGCTTAAAAGGTGAAGAAGAAGTCAGGAAATTGACTAAGCAGGTAGATATTCCGGTGTTTGCAGTGAGCTTAGGTGCAGTTGAATCCATTCTTTCATACCCGGCAAAAATGTCTCATGCCTCCATGCCGGAAAAGGAAAGAGAAAGACGCGGAATCACAGACGGTCTGCTGAGGTTATCAGTAGGGTTGGAGAACGCTGATGAACTTATTCAGGACCTTGAACACGGTTTGAATGCACTTAAAGATGATCCAATAATAAAAGTCATCAATTTATAACAGGGTTATTATTGAAAAGGAGGGATCGTGTGAAACCGCTCATACAATCTTTGAAAGATAGGATATTGATAGCAGACGGAGCCATGGGGACTCTCTTGTATTCATACGGGGTGGATCGATGCTTTGAAGAGTTGAATCTTTCACACCCTGATGAAGTCATGAAGGTCCACAGAGATTATATTGAAGCAGGAGCAGATATCATTCAGACCAACACCTATGGAGCCAATTACGAAAAACTTTCACGTTACGGTTTGGAGGATTCTGTTAAAGACATCAATACAGCAGCCGCCAGACTTTCTAAAAAGGCGGCAGGGGACCACACCTATGTTGTAGGGACCATTGGTGGAATCAGAGCGATCAAGCAAAATATTTCCATTGAGGAAATCAAAAGAAGCTTCCGGGAACAGCTGTACTGTTTGCTTCTTGAAGGGGTTGATGGCATCCTCCTTGAAACGTACTATGACTTTGAGGAATTGACGACAGTCCTTAAAATTGCAAAGCGTGAAACAGATCTTCCCATCATTGCTCAGGTATCGCTGCATGAAGCGGGAGTTCTTCAAAATGGAATGAAGATAAAAGATGCTCTTCATCAGCTGGAATTGCTCGGTGCAGATGTTGTAGGGATAAATTGCAGGATGGGTCCCTATCATATGGTTTCTTCCCTAGAAGAAGTGCCGATTCCTAAGAGATCTTTTCTATCCGTTTATCCAAATGCAAGTCTGCCGAATTATGAAGAGGGAAGATTCTATTATTCTGCTGAGCCGGAGTATTTTGGGAATATCAGCAATGAACTCCGGGAACAAGGTGCCAGGATCATAGGGGGGTGCTGCGGGACGACACCTGAGCATATCCGGTCTGTCTCAAAGAAATTAAAAAGCAGGGTGCCTGTGACTGAAAAGAAAGTGAAGACAAAAAAATCAGTACAACTGTCATCTCAGCCTTTAAAAGAAAAGCTCCTGCATCATAGAGTAAAAGAAAAGAAGACGGTAATTGTCGAACTGGACCCGCCGAAGCACCTTGATACAGATTTGTTCTTTAAGGGTGCTCAAGCTTTAAAGGATGAGGAGATTGATGCATTGACCCTTGCAGATAACCCATTGGCATCTCCGCGAGTCAGTAATGATGCAATCGGGACCATGGTAAAGGAACGATATGATCTTACACCATTGGTTCATATCACTTGCCGTGACCGAAATTTGATTGGTCTTCAATCCCATTTAATGGGTCTTCACACCTTGGGGATCCATAATATATTAGCCATTACAGGTGATCCTGCAAAGATAGGGGATTTCCCGGGAGCAGCATCCGTTTACGATCTATCAAGTTTGGAACTGATTGAATTAATCAAACAAAATAATGAAGGAATATCATTTTCCGGCAAGTCACTCAGGCAAAAGACACAATTTTCTGTCGGTGCTGCTTTCAATCCTAATTTCAGACACTTGGAAGCGTCTGTGAAACGTCTCGAGAGAAAAATAAATGCGGGAGCCGATTACTTCATTTCTCAGCCGGTATTTGGAGTCGAAGAAATGTTCCAAATCTATGAAGCTACCAAGCATTTAGATACGCCGATTTTCATTGGGATCATGCCTTTATTGAGTTCGAGGAATGCAGAGTTCCTTCACCATGAAGTTCCCGGCATCAAGGTGCCTGAGGAAACAAGAAAGAGAATGAAGGATGCAGGCACAGACCCCGTCCATACAAGGGCAGTGGGAATGGAAATTGCAAAGGAACTGTTGGACACTGCACTTACGTTGTTTAATGGAATTTATCTGATTACTCCATTTGTACGTTATGATATGAGTATTGAATTGCTTCGTCATATGAAAGAAAAAGCCGCCATAGAAAAGGAGGTTCCTTATGGCCAGCACATTATTTGAAGAGCAGCTTAGAAAGAAGATACTCGTCCTCGACGGGGCTATGGGAACGATGCTTCAGGAAGCCGGTTTAACTCCGGAAGATTTCGGTGGTGAGGAATTGGACGGGTGTAACGAACACCTTGTCCTCACTTCTCCGGAAGTCATTTACAATATTCACAGGGAATATCTGCGGGCAGGAGCGGATGTGATTGAAACGAATACATTCGGGGGTACTCCCGTTGTACTGGATGAATATGAAATAGGTTCCAAAGCATATGAAATAAATAAAACAGCAGCTGAAATAGCAAGAAAAGCGGCAAATTCCCTCTCGACTGACGAGTGGCCTAGGTTTGTAGCAGGATCAATGGGGCCGACAACAAAAACGTTATCGGTAACCGGGGGAATCAGTTTCGATGAATTAATTGAGAATTACCGCATACAGGCTAAGGGACTTCTGGATGGCGGAGTCGATGTTCTTTTACTCGAGACAAGCCAGGATGCGATGAATGTGAAAGCAGCTAACCTGGGTATACAGGCAGCATACGAAGAAAGCGGAAGGGAAGTCCCTATTCTTTTATCTGGAACCATTGAACCGATGGGTACGACATTGGCAGGTCAAAATATAGAAGCTTTTTATTTGTCGCTGGAACATCTGAATCCTCTGGTGGTCGGATTGAACTGTGCGACAGGTCCTGAATTTATGAGGGACCATCTTAGGTCTCTATCAAATTTAGCGACGACTTATGTGAGCTGTTATCCAAACGCAGGCCTGCCTGATGAGGAAGGGAATTATAATGAAACTCCAGAATCGCTTAGCATAAAGATGAGGGGGTTTCTTGAGAAAGGCTGGCTGAACCTTGTGGGGGGATGCTGCGGGACCACTCCTGAGCACATTCGTGCTTTATCTCACTTGGCAAAAGAATTTCAGCCAAGGATACCGAACGAATCACATGCCCATGCCGTATCAGGCATCGAACCATTTTTATATGAGGACAAGGACAACCGCCCCATTCTGGTGGGTGAACGGACGAATGTAATTGGATCAAGGAAATTCAAGCGATTGATAGCCGAGAATAAAATTGAAGAAGCTTCAGAAATCGCAAGGGCACAGGTGAAAAACGGAGCCCAGGTCATCGACATTTGTGTGGCCGATCCGGACCGGGATGAAGTGGAAGATATGAATACCTTTATCCAGGAAGTCGTGAAAAAGGTGAAGGTTCCCCTAGTGATAGATTCTACAGATGAACAAGTCCTGGAAACGGCTTTGAGATACTCACAAGGTAAAGTGATCATCAATTCCATCAACCTGGAGGACGGGGAAGAACGATTTGAAAAAATTTCTCCGCTCATTAAGAAGTACGGAGCTGCAGTTGTAGTAGGCACCATTGATGAAAAGGGAATGGGAGTGACGGCAGAGCGAAAGGTCGAAATCGCACTAAGATCCCATAAACTGTTGACCGGGAAATACGGACTCGCTTCACAGGACATCATCTTCGATTCGCTTGTATTTCCTGTAGGGACAGGGGATGCACAATATATAGGATCTGCGAATGCCACCGTTGAAGGAATCAAGAAAATTAAAGAGCTGCTCCCTGAGTGTCCGCACATACTCGGGATAAGCAACGTCTCTTTCGGTCTGCCCCCGGTCGGCAGGGAAGTGCTTAATGCCGTTTATTTATATCATTGTACGAAAGCAGGACTGGATTACGCGATTGTGAACACAGAGAAACTCGAACGGTTCGCTTCCATTCCGGCGGAAGAGGTGGAACAGGCAGAAAAGCTCTTGTTTGAAACAACGGATGCGACACTTGCATCTTTCACTGAATTTTATCGCGGAAAGAAAAAAGAAGTAAAAATACCCGTCAATACGATGACACTTGAAGAACGACTTGCTCACTATATTGTCGAAGGGACGAAAGAAGGATTGATTCCTGACCTTGAACTGTCTCTAAAACATTATAGTGCACCGCTGGATATCATCAATGGTCCTTTAATGGATGGAATGAGTGAAGTGGGACGCTTATTCAATGACAATCAGCTTATCGTGGCAGAAGTACTGCAAAGTGCCGAAGTCATGAAAGCATCTGTCGCTTTTTTGGAGCCGCATATGGAACAGAATGAAGCTTCATCTTCTTCGAAAGGGAAAGTGATACTTGCGACAGTAAAGGGCGATGTTCATGATATTGGTAAGAATCTGGTGGACATCATCCTTAGCAATAACGGTTATGAAGTGAAAGACTTGGGCATTAAAGTCACGCCCCAGGAATTAATTGAAGTGATTAGAAAAGAAAAGCCTGATATTGTCGGACTATCAGGGCTGTTGGTGAAATCCGCACAGCAGATGGTCGTAACAGCACAAGATTTGAGGCAATCAAACATCTCTGTGCCAATCATCGTAGGAGGCGCGGCACTGACAAGGAAATTCACCACAACCAAAATAGCGAAAGAATATGAAGGGCTTGTTCTCTATGCAAAAGACGCCATGGATGGATTAAGCATCATCAATGGGGTCCAAGATGAAGGGACGAGAAAGAAGTGGGAAGAAGAAAGCAGACAGAAGATTTCGGAAGGCAGTAACAGTGTTGAAAAAGAACCTGTAAATCAATCGTCGGTTGCAGTCAAGGTCCGTTCAACGGTATCAAAAGATGTACAGGTACATGTTCCACCTGATCTAAGGCCCCATACCATTAAAGATTTTTCGTTGAATCAAATTCATCCTTATATTAATCAGCAGATGCTTCTTGGTCATCATCTTGGAATCAAAGGGAAGATTACAAGGCTTCTGGAAGAAGAAGATGAACGGACACTCAGGATCAAGGAAATTACGGATGATTTATTTAATAAAGCAAAAAATGAGGGTCTTATTCATGCTTCAGCTCTTTATCAATTTTTCCCTGCTCAGGCAGAAGGGGACGATGTCATCATTTATGATCCTGATAACGTAACGAAAGAAATTGAACGATTTCATTTTCCACGGCAAATTCGAAACCAGCATCTTTGTTTAGCGGATTATCTTCGCTCGGTAGATAGCGGAGAGATGGATTATGTCGGTTTCTTTGCTGTTACAGCCGGCCGCAGGATCAGAGAATGGGCTGCGGCATTGAAGGAGGAAGGGAGATTCCTGGAAAGCCATGCTATTCAGGCATTGGCACTTGAGACTGCTGAAGGTCTTGCAGAAAGAGTGCATGAAATGATGAGAAGCCGCTGGGGTTTTCCCGATCCTGTTGATGTTACGATGCAGGACCGTTTCCGTACTAAGTATCAAGGGCAGCGCTTTTCATTTGGTTACCCTGCTTGTCCAGACCTTGAAGATCAGCAAAAACTCTTCAGGCTCCTCAATCCTGAACGTATCGGCATCGAATTGACGGATGGATGTATGATGGAGCCGGAAGCATCTGTAACAGCAATGGTATTTGCCCATCCTGAAGCCCGGTACTTTAATGTATTTTAGTAAATTAGGCATAAAGAAAACGATGATTAACAAATAAAGCACCCTGTCAACTTGTGAACTGACCGGGTGCTTTATTTGTTTGATTCTATATGATTTTCATGAGGTTGGAGGTGTGGACGATCAACTGATCTTTTATTTGAGTATATTAGTAACATCCCATCGAATTAAGCTCTATGCTATTAGCGTAAGCTCCAACATGGTGGGCAGTTAGACTATCCATACTACAGCATTTCATTGTGGGTATCCTTATATCATGCTTTTTTCGCTTCCAGGCCGGGTATAAGCGGGAAAATCAAGATCGATTCTTTCCAGGATTTTTTCTTCTGAAAACCCGGTGATCATGGAAATATTTGTTATGTTCGGTACCATTCCCATGTTTTTGCAGAATTCACAAGCACTTTTTATGGAAAGGATTTCGATAGATACTCTTGACAGTTTTCTTTTCACCTTCATCAACTCCCCAATTAATTGGCCATCGGCTGAAAAAGTTACAATGAAACCTATTTTGAATTGTTACCCTTTTTGGCTCATAATTGTGAAATCGCTTGGAAGAGTTTATCATTCTGCAACGTTATGGTTGAATCGACATAAAATTCAACTAGTCTTTCTTACATTATATACCCTTACAGGTGTGTAGGCGAGAGAAATCAGTTGAATAATGAGAATAATTTTAAATTAATATGCAATAGTATGTATAATTTAACAATAATGTATATTCACTGTATTTTATTTAAATTATCGTAACATTTTTGGATGAAAATGGTACAATATGAATGTTGAAAGACCAGATATTATGGATTGAGTATTCGGGAAAATCTGAATCAGATTTTGTAAAGAATATTGAATATCAAGTACTTTATTCAATTAATGGCAGTAAACTGAACACTATATTTAATACAATTAAAGTGGTCAAAAACAACAAGGAAATCTCTTTTGACTGAATTTTTTCTGACTGATCATTTTGGGGAGAAATGGGGAAACATACATGGCTGTGTGGTTAAAGAAGAGGGATTTTTCAATTGAAGAGCAGGGGATAGACCGTATTGAAACGATGATCATTGGTGGGGTATCCCAGACAATTCTGATTCAAGGTGAAAACATTAACAATCCAATATTATTATTCATCCATGGAGGACCTTCGATGCCCCTCCCAGGTGTGTCAAGCAGAGGGCAGGACTACACAATTGCAACAAATACAAAAGAATTGGTGAAACACTACATTTTAGTATTTTGGGACCAGCGGGGAACCGGAAAGTCTTATTCATCAGATGTTTCTTCAGAATCTATCCATCTCGAGCAATTCATCCGGGATGCATATGATTTAACCCAGTATTTAAAGAAAAAGTTTAATAGAAAAAAAGTTTTCCTGGCCGCTCATTCGTTTGGAAGTCTTATCGGCATTCATCTGGTGCGAAGGTTTCCTGAGGAATTCCATTCTTACGTCGGGATTTCACAAATAGTCAGCTGGACAGATAATGATCGACTTGCTTTGCAGTGGGCTAAACGTGAAGCAGAAAAAAGGGAAAATATACAAGCAATCAACGAATTAAATGACATAGGGGAGCCTCCATTCACAGAAAGTTATAAACAATGGTCGGTTCTGAGAAAATGGCAGGCAAAATTCAATTCTCTAATATATACGGATGAACATATAAAACATCCTGGTTTGGCAAAAATCATGTGGAATATGCTTTCATCACAAGATTATTCATTATTTGATGTCTATAATACCCTGTATAAAGGTTTTAAACTTACATACACTGATACTTTCATTAAAGATCTGCCCAACATTGATTGCAGAAAATCAGTATCAACTCTGCAAGTACCGGTAACCTTTATACATGGTATGAAGGATGTTCATGTATTCGGTTCATTAGTCGAAGAATACGTTGAATCCCTCATTGCTGAAAAAGGGAAAAAGCTGATCCAACTTGAGAATTCATCTCATCTATTCCACCCGATTGATACCTTGAAGATAAAACAATTGCTGATTGAGGAAAAGGAGCATTTTGAAACGATAGAACCAAGTGCCTAGGCTGGACTAAATATAGAGGAAAAAGAACGAATGGGTCCAAGATTATGCACAGTTTCATAACAGACATTCTTCCAATGAGGTAGATTTACTGTCCACCATTTCGAATTGCTCCCGGTGCAGCTCAAACTTAAGGTTACATAGAGGCTTCTGTTGAAATCTCTCTCATGAAAAATAAAAGAAAGCCGGAAGTATGATTCAGATAATTGAAAAACGCGAAGAGGCTGGGACATAAGTGTTTTTGTCTAAGTAAAACCCGAACTAATTTGCATTCTAAACAGCAAATTAGTTCGGGTTTTTAAATTATTTTTTATGTACAAATGGTGGCTTTTAGTTTTGTCTCAGCCTCTTTTTGTACATTTACGTTTACCACAGCCCATAATAATTGGCTAATGATAAATGCCTATACTATAATGGAATGAAGATAACTTTCAAATGAATAATAATCCAAAATTGCTTTATAATTATCTGGGGAGGAACGTGCTATATATGCATAGAAACAAAGATTTACATACCTATTTATTAAGCAGAGCCCGCCAATTAACGGAGGCTTGGTATAATACAATCGATAAGAGTAAAACATCCGGAGTGTATTCCTCTAGTGATCCAAAGGTAATTGAAAATCTAAAAAATCAAAATTTTGAATTCCATCAATTATTTTGTGAAGTATTCATCATTGATAAAGAAACATTTAATAAACGGCTGGATGATTGGGTACTGACCATTGCTGAAGATAAACAGCATCTTGAAACCCCTACCCACAATATCATTCAAGAATTCATGCGCGTCCGTAATCAATATCTTGATTTTGTGAATGAATTTGCCCAAAATTATGAGGATGATAATATATTTGACCAGATGAGAATGTGGGAGGATGTTGTGATTGAATCATTTGACAGAGCAATGTTGAGGTTCATGGAACTTCAAAATCAAGTTGTAGAAAAACAGCTTCATTCACAACAGCAAATCATTCATGAATTGAGCACTCCACTCATCTCCTTAAATGATGATACAGCATTAGTGCCTCTAATCGGAAATATCGACCCGACACGCGCCAAATTAATACTTGAAAACACGTTAGAGCAATGTGTTCAAAAAGAGGTTTCCTATTTATTTATCGATCTTTCAGGTGTGGTCATGATTGATACAATGGTTGCACATCAGCTATTTCAGCAAATAGATGCCCTGGAGTTAATCGGAGTGAAGCCGATTCTTTCCGGGTTGCGTCCTGAAATCGCCCAGACGGCGGTTCAGCTTGGTCTGAATTTTGACAGATTGACAATCACGTCTACATTGGCTCAGGCGATAACGATTAACAGTAAGGCTCACTGATAAGTAGAAAGCATTCGTCTGTATGACGGGTGCTTTTTTTGTTCATCAGAAAAATGTTTTGAAATTAAAAATCTTGAATTAAAGATAAATATAGTGTAAGCTATTTGTAAATACTGAATAGAACCATTTTTGATTGGGAGTGAGTTTGAATGGATTTAAAACCATTGAAAGGGCAGCATCATGTTTCTGCCATAACGGCTAACGCTAAGAAAAACTATGAATTCTATACAAAGACACTAGGTCTTAGGTTAGTGAAAAAATCCATCAACCAGGATGATACCTCTGTCTATCACCTCTTTTATGCGGATGAACGAGGGAATCCGGGGACAGATCTTACTTTTTTTGAAATCCCTCATGCCGGTCATACGTACAAGGGAAATAACAGCATCACTTTGACCTCGCTGAGAGTCAAAAACGATGAAGCGTTGAAATTCTGGAAGACCCGCTTTGAAGAATCAGGGGTTGAACATGATGAGGTTTCTCATCATACAGGAAGAGCTGCATTAGGGTTTCGGGATTTTGAAGGACAACGATTGATGCTCGTTTCCGATGAGAACAATGATGGAGTTCGAGGAGGGAAGCCTTGGGAGAAGAGCCCGATACCATTCGAATATGGAATAGTGGGTCTGGGTCCGGTTACTCTTACTGTAGAAAGAGGGGAACTTACCGCTAGAATATTGAAGGAAGTATTGGGCTATCGTGAAACGAGAAGCTTCTCTGCTTATGAAAAAGGGCAGCCTGACATTCGTGTATTTGAAACTGGAGAAGGCGGAACAGGGGCAGAGGTTCACCTCGAAGAGAGAAATGATCTGCCCCAGGAAAGACCAGGAAGAGGAAGTGTCCATCACGTTGCGTTCCGTGTTGAAGACGAAAAGGAATTACGTAAATGGGTGGACTGGATTACCCAGACACGACTGCCCAACTCGGGATTTGTAGAACGTTATTATTTCCGTTCACTTTATTTCCGCGAACCAAACGGCATCCTATTTGAACTAGCTACGGACGGACCCGGCTTTGAAACAGATGAGAACTTTGAAAGCTTGGGTGAGAATCTTTCCTTGCCGCCATACTTTGAAAACCAGCGTGAATCCATTGAGGCAAAATTAAAACCGCTGGATACGAAAGAATAAACAATGGAGGGATGAAGTTGAAGCATATTTTTAATAAAGGTAAAAATGATAAACTGCCTACCTTATTACTTTTGCATGGCACCGGTGGAGACGAAAGGGATTTATTGCCGCTTGCTGAAATGATTGCTCCGGACGCGTCTGTATTGAGCGTAAAAGGAAACGTGGACGAGAATGGGATGGCTCGTTTCTTTGCACGTTTGCGTGAAGGGGTCTTTGATGAGAAAGATTTATTATTCCGTACAAAAGAATTAAATGATTTCATTGATGAAAGTGCCAAGAAATATGAATTTGACCGTGAAAATGTGGTGGCCATAGGCTATTCAAACGGAGCCAATATTGCGGCGAATCTCTTATATCATCATGAACATGCACTTAAAGGCGGGATGCTTTTTCATGCAATGGTTCCCCGCAGAGGGGTCACACTTCCGGAATTAAGTGATTCCCCTGTATTCATTGGAGCGGGCAAGAGAGATCCATTGATCCCAATGGCTGAAACGAAGGAACTGATCAAGAACCTGATCGATGCGAAATCACCTGTTACCGAGTATTGGACTGAAGGCGGTCATGAATTAAGAAGAGAAGAAGTTGATGCAGCGAAAGAATGGTTTGAAATGAATTTTAATAATGGATAGATGAAAGAAACCCGGGAAGTGCTGAGAGTCTCCCGGGTTATTTAATTTAGATTGATTTTGCCATGATTACATTTGTGACTTCATAGCCGATATTTTCATAAAGGCGTCTGGCTGTCGTATTATGGGCAAACACATGCAGTTCTATTTTATTCAACTTTAATTCCTTAGCCTTAATTTCGATTTCTTTCATTGCTAATTTACCTAAACCTTGTCCACGATAGTCTTCTTCAATTTCGATATTATAAATATATCCTGTGTTGTTGGGCATAACGGCAAGCCAAAAGGAGCCGATATGCGAATTGTCTTTTTGCAGCGAATAAAGATAATTGTCTTCCGTTTTTTCACCTTTCGGGAGAAATCTCTTATAATCTGATTTCGCCCTGTCAATGGATTCCTCTTCGGTCCAGTTGCCGGAGCGTGTTTTTTCTTTTGCATAGCTTATGATCGATTTTTCTAGAAATATCTCAAATTCTTCGGAAGTCATTGGAGTGACTTTCATGTATTTTCCTCCTTAAGCAGTTCATGAGTTTCAATGAGTGACTTACCGTTCAATTTTCCCGAAGGCATCAAGGGACCGGAGTGTGGACAGCGTCAAGATACCCTGCCATTCGATTTCTGCCTTTTTCCACGTTTCTTCGTATTGACCGAACCAAGACCAAGATGGCTGCCAATTGCCATTTTCATTCTGAGAATTGATTTCGGCATCTAATTGCATCCCCACTTCCTTTTTAAGTTGTTCTTGAAATGGAGAGGAAGGAAACGGTGTGATATCTAAAGGTTTCGCTACATATTCATTCCACTTGGCAGGATCTTTGCAGACTGTTTCATGAACTGATTGAGATAATGATAAATATATATCTTGTTTAGCTTCTTCATGATCAGTGAGGTTTTGAAGCAGCCTTGAATAACAAAGAAAATCATGTTGTCCAATAGGGTTGGGGAGCTTGGTTAGTTCCTCAATAGCTTTTCTTGTCCATTTTTTTAATGACGGGTTTTCTTTTTGGTATAAGTGAAAATATCCGACAATCTCAGCATTTGGATTAGCCCATGTTGTCTGTACTCCACAGAACCCTTGTTCCTTATCGAAATGCCACCAGGGAGCATGTGGAACGTCATTTACTTCGGGAGGTACAGCATGCCATGTTTCCTTCTGTACATCGTATGTTGATTCCAGGTAACTCATTGCTTTCACAACCACAGGGTGGTCCATCTCCAGTTTAAGATCCTTGGCAATCTGTAAACCTACTGTCGTAGCCAGAGGAGACGAAACCCCTAACCTGAAATCCGGTTCGAGGCAGTTCCCAAAGCCGCCATCGCTATTTTGAAAGAAGGCCAGTTCTTCTACTGCATCTTCTTTGCTTCCATTTTCAAAATGATAGGTGAATAGTTTTTGTTCCAGGGGACGGGCATGCGAAAATAAAAAAGACCTTGCTGAATCCCAATTTACCTTGGTAAGCATCATAGTACATAACCCCTTTACTGATAGTGTTTAGTTATGATTGTTGCTTTTCTTAAGTGGTGTTAGCAGTTGAATGAAAAGTGTGTCGCGTGTTCTTTGCAAATCTACTTAAAATGGAAAGCCGTAGAAAGCCGGGTTTCAAGATTTTCATATATCAAAAAAAATAGACTTTGAAAAGTGTTCTTTTAAAAATGTGCACTATACTAAATTAGCTGTTCGCTTTTAATATTCCTGCTTTTCAGGCAACTTCTCAATATATTGAAGGGCTGTAATCAACTGCAATATGATGGAGGGCTGTGGTTTGCGTGAAACTTTTCTTGCTTGCAAAGCGTATACAAGGGAATGAAATTTGAAGATTAGGAGGGATTTTTATGTTTTTTGTGATCGGGTGTATATTGGTTTCAATTTTAGCAGTATTTCTTTTTGCGAGACGATTCGCACCACAATCCGAGTTATTGAATGCCTTCAAGAGGCGCCATTCATTCAGAAATACAATGATTGGTTTAGCCGCGGCGGCAGCTGCCGCTTTTGTAGTGGATTCATTTGTTATCAAAGCAGAAGAATGGAGGGAAGCCGCCATCATTCAAGTGGAAAATTCACATGGTGACATTCATTTGTTCCAAGGAAATGAGGGAGAAGCAGCAATTGCTTTTGAGGAGACTCCGAAAGCGGGCAGGGAATATCGGACTTCTATACTGGTATGGGGAAATCATGAAAATATAAATCTGAAACTCAGTAAAAAAGGAGAAGAAAAACAAGGGTTTCAAAAGGCAGTTAGCGCCAACTTCACTCCTTTTAATACCTGGGCATATAGTGCACCAATATCCTTATATTTTGAAGAAAATGGCCTGTGGAAAATAGAAGTAGAAAGCAACGGTGATGATGCAGGCAATATTGTTATTAGAGTAGAGTGAAACAGAATTCATTTGCTTTCCAAATAACCCCAAGGATTTTAATATAAGCAAGTTCCTGATTGTATGAGGATTAAGCACAATTTCACATTGCAGACTACGTAAAAGACTACTAAACTAGTATATAAAATACACCGGGAAGCTGGGGTAATACAAGAAATGAATAACATGCTTAAATCAGTCATCCTCACAATAGCATCAGGAATTCAGGGTTCGGCAATGGCAGTCTTTCTGTTTCCGCACTTCATTCCATCAGGCGGGGCTGCAAGTGCCAGTGTACTGCTGAATTTCTTCTTCCATATACCCTTCTCGATTACTCTTTGGGTATTGAACGCAGGATTGTTGATTGCCGCTGTTAAATGGCTCGGAAAGGCGAATGCCGTTTGGACAATGTTCTGTGTGACAGTTACATCTGTCACCGTCAACTACATTAGTCCACATATGGAAGCACCATTATCAAATGTTGTGGTAGATATGATAATCGGGGCAGTTTTGTTCGGAATCGGGATCGGGATTCTTTTCAGAATGGGTGCGTCTTCAGGCGGAATGGATATCCTTGCACTTATCATATCCAAATTACAGGGGTATTCTCCCGGAAAAACCCTTTTTGTCATCAACGGCGGCTTGTTATTATTAACTGGGATTGTCATTGATCTAAAAGTCATCCTTTATGCACTCATCTGTCAATTCATCGGAACAAAAATCCTTGATTTCATTTATAAGATTGAAATCAGGCAGGAATCTTCCTGGGTTGGAAAAACGGCAAAGTGAAGGCTCTCCACCAGTGATTTAAAGCACTGAGGGAGGGCCTTCACTTATTTTGATGATTGAATTCACTGTGTGAATGGGTGAGTTTTCGAAAAATGAAAGGTATTGAAAAGGTTTATCTTTGGGTAATAACAACTTCCTTATTTCAGCAGGGGTCCGTCCGTCCCGGTAGTGGTTCAAAACACTCTCCTGAAGGTTC
This sequence comes from Rossellomorea sp. ABR4_012, assembly GCF_056159545.1. Lineage (NCBI taxonomy): Bacteria > Bacillati > Bacillota > Bacilli > Caryophanales > Bacillaceae > Rossellomorea > Rossellomorea sp. ABR4_012. Next base: position 197,347 of record NZ_JBSWVK010000004.1, on the reverse strand, counting down.
AGTAGAAAATCACGTTTTCGTTCCATTAATCTCCTGCCATTAGGGAGATACCCGCTGTGTGAACAGTAAACTTCCTTGAAAGAGTAGTGCAGCGCTTTATCTAGTGAGCGGATTAATTCTGGCACAGATTCAAATGAAAAATGGGAGGTTGGTGAGTGATACAGGTATAAATCACCTGAAAGACAGATTTCATTTTCCTCGTCAATGAAAATAATGTGATCATCAGCATGACCGGGAGTATGAATAATCTTAAATACATGTCTTCTTGTTTTGAACACATCACCTTCGAATTCCATTGGCTTAAACGCCTTTCGGTTATTCCAAAACACTGAACGATAAAAGGGAAGCTTTGTATCCTCCAGACATTTTGCCGCACCATTTGAATGGATCCATTGAGGAATCTTCATGTGCTTTTCGATCCAGGGACTGTTTCCAGTATGGTCCTCATGATGGTGAGTGTGGATGACACTCTGTATATGATGTTCCTTAATGATTCCTCGCACTTGCCTATGTAAACTATATGGACCCGAATCAACTAGTGTGTCATCGACAAGTGTGATATAGACGGGCATTCTAAGACCAGCGATTTTTCTGACTAACTTGAATGTTTTTATCAAGACAGGATTCCCTTTCTTATAAATAGATTAGTGATTATATTCTAAATTTAATGGTAAAAGTCCTTTAATTTTTTATTCATGTTTTGTGTTTTTTAAAATTCACCTTAAAATATTTTTTAAAAGGTTTTAAAGTAAAAAAGAAAGGGTATAAAATAAGGATGTTTTATATATCAAACTAAAGAGTTAAGCAGAAATGACTTAACAAAAGGCTTGAGGGGGCATTTCGTTGGAAAAGGCAAGAGTTTTAGGTGAATTAATCGTTACGAATAAAATGCAAATCTCTGAGAAAATTAGCGAATCCTTAAATGACAACTACAAGCAGTTTTTAAAAAGGAATAAGTTTCATCTTCAAGAAATGATGGATTGGCGTTCACAATTGATTGAAATGACTGGCAGGGCGTTAATCGCATTCGAGGCAGAAGCCGTGTGGGATGATTTGAACGCCTGGTCTCAAAAGACTGGCCAGACAGCGGTAGATCATGGTATAGCCATCGACGAACTGCTCAGTATGAATAAAATATACCGTAAAGAAATATGGCTTTTCATCCAGGATAATATGGATAAACCCATGATGAAGATAGAAACATTATTGAGAATCAATGAGATTATTGATTCATTGCTCGATCAAACGGCCTATGTGTATAGTGTCACATTTGTAGATTACCATAAGAAGACGATCCGCCTGGCAAAAGATACAATGCTGGAGGTATCAACACCGGTCGTTTCTTTATCTGATGATATCGCGATTCTTCCACTTGTTGGGGACCTGGACACTCATCGGGCGAAGATATTAATGCAAACTGCATTGGAACGATGCGGGGAATTGGGGAACTCAGAATTAATTGTCGATGTATCCGGTGTACCGATTGTGGATACGATGGTGGCCAATGAATTTTTTGTCCTTGCTAAATCATTGAAACTAATAGGGGTACAGCCAATCTTTACTGGGCTGCGGCCTGAAATAGCTCATGCTGTCGTAAGTCTTGGGATAGACTTTAAAGAAATTAAAATTCTTGGTTCTTTAAAACAAGCTCTGGCACAACGTATTTGATTTTATACCTTAATCCTGAATGTCATGGAATCAAACTGTCCATGGCTTTTTCCTTTGTGCATGAATTAGGAACATCTCTCAAATTAAGCGTTCTTCAAGAAACTTTATGGTAAGATAGAGGGAGATTCAGATGTGATGCCTAGGAGGAAATGTTTTGCAGAGATGTGAAGTTTGTAAGAGTAAATTCAAATGGAAAGAACTATTATTTTCGATATGGAGTTCGTATAAGCCTGTTGAATGCAAAAGCTGTGGAAAGAAGCATACAATCAGTTTTGCTTCAAAGTTTTTTGTGTCATTTCTGATCATTGTTCCTGCCGTTATTTTTGGATTGTTGATCGCTCCTGATATGGGTTTGACCAAAGCTGTGACATTCGGGATCATTGTTATGATTGCATTTGCCATTTCACTGCTGCTGCCATTCTTTGTTAAGTATGAAGTGAAATCAAAGTCTAAATAGTAATTGTTAGGGACTGCCAGTACTGGCAGTCCCTAAAATTTTTTTGGAATAAGCCTACCAATTATGAAAACACTAATCAGTAATAATTATCTAAAGGAGCGGACGAATGGCGAAACAAAAAATTCCTTTAACGACAGCCGAGATAACAGCATTATGGGTAAGTTACATGAATTGCTCAGCAACTATTTGTTTTTATAAGTATTTCCTTCATCATCTCGATGACCAAGATATAAAGGGATTATTAGAGGATGTATTGACTTCATGCAATGATACAATCGAAAAGATTAAAAACATATTTGAGGAAGAGGACTTTCCGGTGCCTCAAGGTTTTTCAGACAAGGATATTGATCTCACGGTCCCCCCGTTATTCACGAATTTATTCTCTCTAAGTTTTATCTATCGGGCCGGGCAAATCATCATATCCCATTATGCAACTTATCTAGGAAAAGTGGCCAGGGAAGATATTTCAGCATTCTTTCATGAAAAGCTGAAGGATACCAGCGATTTATACAAAGAATCATTGAATTTAATGATATCGAAAGGGATATATGACCGTCCACCAAAAATGGAATATCCAGATTCCGTCAATTTCATTAAGCATCAGCCATCCTTGATGGAAACCTGGTTAGGCGAATCCAGACCGTTAAACGCGTTCGAACTGAGTGAACTTTTTTTTGCAATCGAGAGAAACTGTATCGGTCTTGTCATGCTGAAGGGTTTTCTACAAGTATCAAAAGACAAAGATGTAAAAGAATATTTACGTCATGGTAAGAAATTAAGCGAGAAGCAGATTTTCACTTTTAATAAAGTATTGATGAAAGACGAGTTCTTTCCGACTTATCCTGTCTCAATGGAAGTGAAAAATACCGTTGCCCCCCCTTTTTCTGAGAAACTCATGCTATTCTTTATTTCTGCTTCAAACACTGTAGGTCTGACAACATTAACTCATGCAGCAACGATGTCAATGAGAAAGGATCTTGCAGTGCATTACGGATTATTTATCACAGAAATCATGAAATATTCAACAGATGGATTAACTTTACTGATCAAAAGGGGATGGATGGAGCAGCCGCCTCAAGCAATTGATCAAAAGAATTTATATAAGTAAATCAAATATAGGGGGTTAAAATGAATAAAGGTGAAATCATTCTTTCTAACATATTTGGTGTCTTATTGCTATTGATTTTCAGCTTATTTAAAGCAGCAGTTTTAAGGAAGAGGCTTAAATATTGGATGAATTCCATATATCTAAACTTCCGTTCGTTTCTGTATACAATTAGATAAGATATATCATTAAGGTTGCCTGCTGGGTAACCTTTTTTAATGGGCTTTCCACCAAAATATGTAAGAGTCTTCCAGATGCAAGGTGATGCCAGCTATATCCTCACAAAATAGTCGAATTTTCTGCACTTCCACTATGTCAATGCATGAAGTATTAAGATACAATAAAGATTATATATATATTGAAAGCTATCATTTGGTGTTTTGGAACCAATTACACTAAAGGGAAAATTGTTTTAAGTTTCGTGCATTTGAAGGAGAGAACACATGCTGGAATATAGAGTTCATCAAGGAGATTTCGAGGAATATGTTGTATTCCTTCATGGTATTGGAGGTAATTCAAATATTTTCGGCAAACAGCTCCATGCATTTAAAAAACACTATAATGTGATTACCATTCACTTGCCTGGTCATGGACAGTCGCCAAGTGTGAAAAGCTATGGCGAAAAATTTTCAATTGAATTGAACCTTCGTGAAGTGTTAAAGGTTCTGGATCATCTGAAAATTGAACAAGCTCACTTCGTAGGGGTATCACTTGGCTCCATCTTCATTCATGCATTGTTACAGCGGTACCCTCATCGTGTGAAGAGTGCTGTATTAGCCGGCTGCATTACACGCTTTACACTGTTTGCTTCTATACTTTTAAAGCTGGGGGATGCAATCAAATCGTTCATTCCCTTTATATGGTTGTATAAGATATTTGCGTATATTATGATGCCGAAGAAAAATCATGCCATTTCACGAAAGTTGTTCATCAGAGAAGCCAAGAAAATGAATCGACATGACTTTCTGAGCTGGTACAGACTGACTCCATATGTAAAGTCTACCTATCAGCGCGTTCAAAAAATAGCATCACATATTCCCAAACTGTATATTTCCGGGAAAGAGGATCATTTATTCGTTAAAGCTCTTGATAGGGATGTACAGGGAGATCCCTCAGCAGAGAAAATTTTCTTAGACGACTGTGGTCATGTATGCAATGTGGAGAAACCCAAAGAGTTTAATTATTATGCTTTGGAGTTTCTTTCCCGTCAACAAAGAATTCCACTTCGAAAAGTACAATGAAACCCAACCCATTTTACGAACCGTAAAATGGGTTTTTTCTATTCATTTGAAAACTTCTTCAAATACAGGCTAATGACTAAAAAAAGGAAAAAGGGGCACGAAACAAGAATATTAGAAGTGAGGAGGATATGAATGAAGGATTTGTTGAATTTTCGTTACGAGGAATATCCATTTGAATTATTTTCGTTTTCACATATAAACGCGATTATTCTTATGTTTGTCCTTATTTTTCTTTTATATATGTATAGACACAGATTAAATGCTGTTGGGGAGAAGGTAATAAGGTGGCTGCTCATATCACTGATGGTGGCAGGCGAGATATTGTTTCATATATGGTATGCAGTGAATGATGTATGGTCTCTTGCAATTAACCTTCCATTTCAATTATGTTCGATTTCTCTTTATTTATGTATCATCATGCTTTTGACTAGAAACAGATTGCTATTCGAGATTGCTTTTTTTGCAAGCATGACGGGGGCCTTTATTGCCATGATCACTCCTGAATTGTTTTTTGGTTATCCTCATATAAGATATTTTCAGTTTTTTACCGTCCATGCTGCAATTGTGCTTTCCTGCTTTTATATGGTTTGGGTTGAGAGATTCACAGTAACCATTTATTCACCATTAAAGTCGTTTCTGGCATTGAATATAATCGCTTCGGGAGTGTATGGCCTGAATACACTTCTAGACGCTAATTATATGTTTCTCACTCATAAACCTTTCAATCCTAGTCCGATTGATTATTTAGGTGAGTACCCCTGGTATTTATTGTCGTTGGAAGCTATTTCCTTTTTGATTTTTTATTTGTTGTATATTCCCTTTTATATTAGAAAAATTGTAAAATAATGAAACTTTTTCAAATTGCGTTCGTCTATTAATTAAGCACTTTTCTGTTAAAAAATGAACATCTTCACAATGAAGAAAAGGATTCTTATAGAAAAGTAAGGTGCAGAGCTTTGGATAATGTAGTTAGTATGTTTGTTATTACCATGGCAATTTCTTATATAGCTGGAAGTTTGACGGGTGCTTACTATGTTGTGAAGCTGTTCACTGGTGAGGATATCAGGGAATTGGAGAGCGGGAATGTCGGAGCCACAAATGCAGGGCGTATAGTCGGCAAAAAGGGATTTCTACTCACCTTGTTGATCGATGCCGGCAAAGTGTTCTTTACTTTGTTTATTGTACAGGAATGGCTTGTTGACAGTGACATTACCTTGGTCATAAGTTCACTTTTCCTGTGCATCGGTCATTTATTTCCTATGCAGCTGGGTTTTCATGGAGGCAAAGGTGTAGTTGTATATCTGGCTTCTGCCTTGTTTTTATCACCCATTTCCATAGGTGCCGCCGCAGGTGTCATGGGAATATCCTATGGGCTGTTGCGGCGTTATAAAACTGCAGGTTTTCTCTCAATGGCTTCCATTCCTTTTACAGTATTTTTGATTGAAGATTCATTCATCTTACCAAGCGGTCTTCTTTTTTTGTTCGTCATAGTGGTAATGTCTCATTTTAAATAATTTTCGTTTCACAGTTAATTAAAATCATGAAATTCACTTCATCAAGAGGAGGTACATGTATGAGGCAGCATTCCTTTATATATAAGATTGCAACCGATCCATACGAATTCCAACAGATCAATCAATTGAATTATCAAACCTTTGTGAAAGAAATCCCGCAGCATGAGGAGAATGACAAAGAACAGCTCATAGATAAATTTCATGATGAGAATACATATATCATTGCGAAAAACCATGAACAAATCATCGGGATGATTGCCGTTCGTGCCAATCGTCCTTTTTCCCTTGACCATAAGCTTCATAATCTGGACGAATATATCCCTTCTGGCAGTTTACCTTGTGAAGTACGCCTTTTATCCGTTAAAGAAGAGTATAGAAGTACACGTGTTTTTTATGGGTTGTGTGAGAAACTTGTTCAATTCTGTTTAGAGAAAGGGTATAATCTAGCTCTTATTTCAGGGACTGTCCGTCAGCTTAAACTGTATAGGAGAATCGGCTTCAAGCCTTTTGCATCACTGGTGGGAGAGGAGGATGCACGGTTTCAACCTATGTACTTAACAAAGGAGAGCTTTGAGCATTCGACAAAGGCTTTCCAAAAATTGATGCAGGCAGTTTCCAATGATGGCAGAAGTACGTTGACACATTCCTTCCTTCCAGGACCAGTCCCTCTTCACCCCGGGGTGGAAAAGGCTTTCAGGAAAGCATCCGTTTCACATCGAAGCACCCCATTTATCCAGGAATTAAAAGGAATTCAATCAGCTTTATGCCAGTCAACTAAAGCGAATCATGCTGAAGTAGTGGTGGGAACAGGCACCTTGACCAATGACATGGTTGCTCAGCAGCTAAAGCTGTTAAACGGAGAGGGCCTGATTCTGGCAAACGGGGAGTTTGGATATAGACTGATCGATCATGCTTACAGAAGCGGGTTATCTTTTAGGACAATTGAAAAACAATGGGGAGAAGTTATCTCACTTTCAGATATTGAGTCGATTTTAAGTGCTTATTCGCCTAAATGGATCTGGACCGTTCACTGTGAGACTTCAACTGGCTATTTATACGACCTGGAAGGCATTCTTTCATTGTCAAAGGAATATCATGCTGAATTATGTGTGGATGCATGCAGTTCTGTTGGTGTCGTTCCGGTGGATTTTCAAGATGTCTATATCGCAACTTCAGTTAGCGGGAAGGGGATCGGATCTTATCCCGGACTAGGAATTGTTTTTCACAGGGATGAGATTTCTTCAAATCCATCGATACCAAGATACTTGGATGTAGGCTTGTATGCAGAAAAAGGGAGCATACCCTTCACTCATTCTTCAAACCTGACTGAAGCATTGAAAGAAGCCTTAAAGAACATCAATTTGTTTGAGAATACCCGGTTGTCCCATACAGTGAGGGAGACATTAAGAGAATGGAATGTTCGAATGGTCGGAGATGAAAACTATTCACCGGGAGTCATCACAGTTGATATCCCCCCAGGGTTATCAAGCAGAATAATCGGGGATGAATGTAAGCAAAAAGGAGTATTACTCAGCTATGAAAGTGATTATCTTCTGAAAAGGAACTGGGTTCAGCTTGCACTGATGGGATATCAGCAGGAAGAAGAAGTTATGAAGGCACTTACCATTCTTAAAGATGCACTGGCGCCCATGAAGGAAATCAGGTATGTGTAAATGGAAAAATTAAAAAAATTACTTATTAAAATGAAAAAATTCAAACTGATAGCAATCATATTACTTTTGCTTTGGGTCAAGACGATAATTGTCATGTTTTCAGGCTTTAATATCGCTGTGCATTCTTTTCTTGAATTATGTCTTCTTCTTATAAATTCAATTGGCTCTTTAATGATTGCAATAGGTTTCAGCTTTTATTTCAGTAAGAAGGTTCATGCATTTACGTTATTCCTGACGATTGTAATAACCACCGGGATTCTATATGCCGATTTACTGTATTTTCGTTTTTATACGGATTATGTAACTCTCCCGATTCTGTTTCAATTTAAGAATGTCGGAGGAATCGGTCCAAGTACATTTGAATTGATGAGTGCTTGGGATTTACTGCTTTTCGTAGATATCATCGCTGCCGGATGGTACTTGAACAAAAAAAGCAGGCGTATGCCTTCGATTACTTCAAAAGAGAAACTGAACTATTTATCGGTAAGCTTTGTAATTGTCATATTGACAGTAGCTCTTGGTCTAATCAAAAGCCCTTTTTTATTTCAGGAAGCGTATGATCGGGAACAGATGGTTACAGCCATTGGTCCTTATAATTATCATGTCTACGATACATGCTATGCTCTTGGCGTTAATCTCAATCCATTAGTCGCGTCTCAAACTGACACAAATTCCCCGCTAAACTATACAAAGTCAAAGAAAAATGACCAGTCTGATCTGTTCGGTATAGCAGAAGGGAAAAATGTCATCTTGATCAGTATGGAGTCGACACAAAACTTTGTCATCAACAAGGAATTAGAGGGAAAAGAGATTACTCCATTTTTGAATTACCTGGTGAAAGACAGCTATTACTTTAACCAAATCTATGATCAGACTGCACAAGGAAAAACGTCGGATTCGGAGTTTATGATCGATACAGGACTTTATCCGCTTGCGAGCGGTTCAGTATTTGTGAGAAATCCTGAGAATAAATTTAAGAGTATGCCTCATATCCTAAATGATCATGCTGGCTACTACTCAGCAGTGTTTCATGGAAACGATGCTACCTTTTGGAACAGGCATATCATGTATGAGTCTCTTGGATACGATCGTTTTTACTCTAAGAAAGATTATGAGGTGACAGAAGAAAATTCGGTTAATTATGGGATAAAGGACATACCATTTTTTAATCAGTCAATTTCTTACATTCAAGATCTTCCCAGGCCATTCTATACTCGCTTTATTACGTTAACCAATCACTTTCCGTTTCTATTGGAAGAAGAAGATCAGTTTATTCCTCAGGCATCAACTGAAGTAGATGTCGTCAACCGGTATGTAACTACAGTTAGGTATGAAGATGAGGCTATCAAACGATTTTTCGATCAATTGAAGGAAAAGGGAATATATGAAAAATCGATTTTCGTGTTGTATGGAGATCATTATGGTATTTCTGAGAAATATGAGACGGGAGTGTTGGAACTAATGAATATGGAAGACACTCCACTGAATCACATGAAGCTTCAGCAGGTTCCTCTTATCATTCATGTGCCTGGAACAGAAGGGAAGACCATATCATCAATTGGCGGGGAAATTGATATCCGTCCGACCATTCTGCATTTACTTGGTATAGAATCGAAAGAAAATCTTTCTTTCGGTCACAACTTGTTTACGAGAGTCAAGAATCATCCAGTCATTTTTAGGGATGGAGGATTTGTGACAGAAAAATACGTTTATAAAGATAATGTCTGTTACAGCCGGAAGAATGGCCAGCCTGTACTTGATAATCAGTGCAAACCATATAAAGAAATCGCCAGAAAAGAATTGGGGATGTCAGACGATATCATTTATGGAGATTTGTTGAGGTTTCTCGAATAGGTTGAAGTAAATTTAACTATAACAATATTATGTAAATAATCACTTTAAAATAGAAAGCTCAGGCATTTACAGCTTATACCTGAGCTTATTTTTATTGCTGCTGTTGTGCCAAAGGAAAGCAAATGTTGACTTTTGTTCCTCTGTCCAGTTCACTTTCGTATTCAATCATCCCGTCCATTTCCCGTATGATTTTATTCGTGACCATGCTGCCGAGTCCGGTTCCCTTTGATTTAGTTGTATAGAAGGGGAGCCCGATTTTTTTTAGTTCATCATGGGTCATACCTTTCCCATCATCCGAAATCGTAACCACGATTCGATCGGAGGATGGGATTTCTTTCGTTTCTATATGCACTTCTCCTTGCCCCTCAACTGCTTCAATTCCATTCTTTATTACATTCATGATCGCCTGTTTCAAGTATTGTTCGTCCCCTTTGATCCAAAACTGCCCAGATCTATGATAAGAGATCGATACGTTTGAATACGAGGCGAATGGTCTTAAAAGCTCTACACAATCATGCAGGACTTTGTCTACATTCAGTGTGGTCAACTGAAACTTACCTGGTCTGGCAACGTTTAGGTAGTCAGTAATGATTTTATTCGTGCGATCCAATTCATCGAGTATAAGAGGTGAATATTTTTTAAATTGATTATCTTGAGTATGCTCAGCAAGATGCTGAATGAACCCCCTGACAGTAGCAAGGGGATTGCGGATCTCGTGAGCGATGGAGGCAGCCATCTGCCCTGCCATATTCAACTTATCAAGATACATCATTTCTTCTATCTGTTTATTCGTCCTGATCAGGTGCTCTATGATGAACACCATTGAAATGAATGTAAGATAGAATACAGTAAAGTAGATAAAATAAAATTCAGTATACAAAATAGGAATGTAAAGGAAAATATATACAAAATAAATAGAAGAATAGATTGTGAAAATAATCGAGCTCCACATAAGTTTGGAAGTTGAAGCAAGAAAAATAGTACGAAATGCGACAGCTACCAGGAATGCCAGAATGGAGACAATTAAACCTATGGTCACAAAAGGGCCTCCGATTATGGTTCTGTAAATCAAAACAAGCAGGAGTACAAGAGAACCGGAAATCCATCCTGCATAAAGTGTGACAACCAAAATCGCAATCATTCTTAAGTCAAAATGTGTGTGCCCAAGCTTTTCGATAGGATAAAGCATACATAAAAAAGCTCCGAATGCACCAATGAGACCATAGGTGATTTTATGCTTTAAAAACAGCATTTGTTTAACTTTGAATGGAAAAAAAATATTAGCATTGTACGTTAACGAAAAAAGAATCGTGATATTAATCAATAATGTCTTGATAAGTGTTATCAAATGAAAGCCTCCAGAAAATTTTAACCACATTGTAGGTTTAAACCAACATAAGATACCAAATTACGGACAATATTACAAGTAAAAAAGTACCTTTTTTCTTGGTGATGAAAATAATCAAAGGTAAGAAGAGCCTCTCACTACTTTTCTAAAGGAACTTCTTGCGGTTGTTTTTGTTTGGATATGGGAGCAATAGTCGTATGCGTTTTTTTAACCATCCTTGCCTGTTTCAAGCTGTGAAGGACCATTCCGATGACAATGATTCCGATCCCTGTTAATGCAATTCCATCTGGAAGAGGGGCAGAGAATAACAATACTTCACCAGCCATGACGAATAAAACCTGCGTTGATTGTGTCGCTTCTACGGAAGCGAGTTTTCCATGATGATTTCTAACCATGTCGGTTGCAATGAAAAAGAGAATAGTGGCAACGATTCCCGAACACACTGAAACAATCAAGGATTGAAGGACCTGGCTGGCTGTAGGGAGACCAACGTGCATATAACCTGCTGAGGCAATCAAAACCCAAAATGGGACTGTGGCTATTGTCATGCCGAATACACGTTGGAAAGTATCCAATCTTCCGTCGCAGACTTCCATCATCTTTCTGTTGCCCAGGGGATAAGAGAATGCAGCCAAAACCACTGGTATGAAACCGCTCATCATCATTTTCAAAGAAAGTCCTTGAGCGTTTGGGATCTGGATAAGAATAACCCCGCATAAAATGAAGATTGAAATAATTAGGGAACCAAGGGGTATTTTTTGACGTACTGTCTCCGTTCCTGACAGTGTATTTACTTTTTGAGTGAATAACGGCCCGAGGAGCGTCCCAGCCACAATGGTAAGCTGCCAGGTTCCCGCTGTAAGCCAACCTGGACCATATGCTGCCGCATAGGTAATCGGTGCATAAAACAAGACAAAACCGACAAAACTCCATCCAAGCCATGGGAGTGGGTTTTTTACCATCTCCAAAAGCACCTGCTTCATGTTTTTCCTTGAAAGTACAATCAAAACAAGAAATGGAACCATGAATAAAAAACGTAATGATGAGCTCCAAAGCCAGCTTCCCCCAGAAAGCTCCATCGATCTGTTCAATATGAACGTCACTGCAAAAAACATAGAAGCCAAAGTACCCAGCATCATTTCTTTCATATTAATCATCCTTTTCAGACATATATTGTATAATATATTAAACTTTTACACTAAAATAGTATACTCTTTCATGGATGGTGTCCCCTATTTACTACAGCAGGTATTTTCCATGCTATCTAGAATATATACTATATAAGTGAAACAAGTCTGATTATGAAGCCATTCATGGACAGTTTATTTAGGGGGGGATAAGGTTGAGTGAAGCGGAAATCCTTGAGCGTCCTCAAGTCATGCATAGAAAGATCCCACGAAAGGAATTGGCGAAAAGGGTGATCCTGATTACAATGGGCGCCATCATTATGGGGGTGGGGCTTGAAATATTTCTTGTCCCCAACAATGTAATAGACGGAGGTATAGTAGGTATTTCGATCATTCTCTCCCATTTAACAGGCCTTAAACTCGGACTATATATATTTATTTTAAACATTCCATTCTTTTTCATAGGTTATAAGCAGATAGGAAAGACGTTTGCATTTTCCACTCTGTACGGTATCATCATCCTCTCGGTTACTACCATCTTTCTACATCCGGTCCCTGCTTTTACTCAAGATATTCTGCTCGCATCCTTATTTGGGGGAATCGTTCTTGGGATAGGGGTCGGGATGGTCATTCGCTACGGGGGATCACTTGACGGTACAGAAATACTCGCCATTCTTTCAAGTAAAAAACTCCCTTTTTCTGTCGGGGAAATCATCATGATTGTAAACCTGTTCATATTATCAAGCGCCGGTTTTGTATTTAGCTGGGATCGAGCCATGTACTCATTGCTTGCTTATTATGTTGCCTTCAAAATGATCGATATTACAATCAAGGGTCTGGATGAATCTAAATCTGTCTGGATCATCAGCGATAATTACGAAAAGATCGGTGATGCCCTCTTGCATCGATTAGGCAGGGGAGTTACATATCTTAAGGGAGAAGGAGCTTTTTCAGGAGATGATAAAAAAGTCATCTTTTGTGTGATCACCAGACTGGAAGAAGCGAAGCTGAAAGATATTGTAGCTGAACACGATCCATCTGCCTTCCTGGCGATAGCGGATATAGCCGAAGTTAGAGGGGGCAGGTTTAAGAAAGTTGATATTCACTAAACCTTAGCAGATTTTTCTTAAAAGTATAATTGCTCCAAGGTTTCCCCGATTTTAAAAAAGGATAAAAACGCAAAGACTGCAGTCGCTGGCGTTTTTATCTTTTTTTAATATTGTTATAGAATCATTTCTTCACCAGGCGGGACGATATGACCTAATTGACCATAATGAATAATTCTCCTATATTCTCCCCAGACTCTTTTTCTCCCGATTTCTGTGTTTAACCAATTTTCACGGGTGATTTCTTCATTCCGGTAAGTCGCATTGAAAGTAAATGGAATATAGTCTAAACCAGAAGGGAAATGTTTCATTAGAGTCCTGATCTGGCGGCCTGCTGCATGGCTCTTACAGATGACCAGCATTGAATTTAACCTGGTAAAATCAATGATTTCCTTTGCATATAGTACATTTTCAAGAGAATTAGTCGAGTGCTCTTCATAGATGATTTTGTCTTCTGGTATACCTGCTTGAAGGAGATTGGAAATTATCACGGATGCTTCTGTGATAGATCGGAACCCCTTTCCTTCCCATTCTGGATGGGATATGCCAGTCAAACTTCTTCCTCCTGTCACTATGATTTCAGGAGCAAGGTTCAGTTTATAAGCCTCGATTGCTTTTTCCCAATGACCTGGATGGGTGCCGCTAAAGACAAAAATTGCATCACACTTTTTACGCTTAATGCTCTGGAAAAAGGTAAGCTCAGTAACTTGTTCCAATTGTATTTTACTCAACGGGGGCATTTCAGTTTCTTTAGGTATAATCGGTTTCATTTTAATCCTCCTATATATTTGTAATCACCGGTCATCGTCCAGAATTCTTGGTTCGTCGAAAGAAAAAGATTCCCCAGCTCACCTTTACGGGTTTGTGCGCGTTTATGCAGTGCTGTTAATTTGATGTTTTCCTCAATATTCTTGTATTGCTCATGATCTTGATATTCCCAAATGGCCATGATCGAGGTTTTATCAGAATTTACCCACCTCCCCACCAACTTGGAACCAAATTCAAGCTGGTTAGGCAGTAAGTAGTGATGAAAAAACTCTGTGAAAAGTTCAAATTTGCCTGGGTCAATAAGATATGTTCTTATTCTGTATACCATGATATTCCTCCTTTTTAATAATGTTACATGTTTATTCTGTTTTGTTCAATATTTATTATTAAATACTTCTGTTTTGTTAGTGTTTATTAGTTTTAGGGAGTGAAAATTTATTCCGATGTCATATTGACAATTAGAAAATACTGCCATATAATCTTTTTAACCATTTGAAAGAGTTTGGAATATACTATTTATAAGCAATGATGGGGACATGAATCATTTTTGATTTTCTTTTCAGAGAACAGGGTCACTGGCTGAGAGCCCTGAAGAATAGAGAATGATTTACCACCTCGGAGCAATTATGGGGAAAGTACAGTAACCATAATCGGGTAAGACCGTTATCTTTTTTGAGCGAAGCGAGACCGCTTCGGAATTAGGGTGGAACCACGACCGCACGCGTCACTTGTACAGGGATGAGTGTGGTCTTTTTTTATAGATCGTTTTCGTAAGCTGAGATCAGACAATTGAGAGGAGTGGTTGATTTCACAACAGACTATATAAAACACAAACCATTATAAAAAGAATAAAAAGCAATGAAGAGGACATGAATGGTTCTCAATTTCTTTCCAGAGAACAGGGTCACCGGCTGAGAGCCCTGAAGAATAGAGAATGATTTACCGCCTTTGAGCAATTATGGTGAAAGTACAGTAACCATAATCGGGTAAGACCGTTATCTTTTTTGAGCGAAGCGATACCGCTTCGGAATTAGGGTGGAACCACGACCGCACACGTCCCTTGCATGGGGATGAGTGTGGTTATTTTTATTTAATTAATTATTGGGAGGAATGATCATGTCAGTTCAATTTGAAGCAGAAAAAAGGAATCATCGTAAGCTTGGTGCACAACTTGAATTATTTATGGCGATGGAAGAAGCACCGGGAATGCCCTTCTTCCTGCCGAAGGGTATGACTATCAGAAATGAACTTGAGAAGTTTTGGAAGGAAGAGCATCGAAAAGCAGGTTATGAGGAAATAAAGACTCCTGTCATGATGAAACAGGAGTTGTGGGAACAGTCTGGCCACTGGCAGCATTATCATGAAAATATGTATTTCTCGAATGTTGATGACCAATCGTATGCGATCAAGCCGATGAATTGTCCGGGTGCGGTATTGATTTATAAAAGCAAGAGAAGGAGCTACCGTGAGCTGCCAATTCGGTATGGAGAGTTAGGGTTAGTTCATCGTCACGAGCTTTCTGGTTCATTAAGCGGGTTGCTCAGGGTCAGGTCTTTCACACAAGATGACGCACATTTATTCGTTCTTGAGGATCAGGTCCAGTCGGAGCTGAATAACGTTCTCGATTTGATAGATCTTTTTTATTCCAAGTTTGGTTTTCAATATAAGATTGAGCTTTCCACTCGCCCTGAGGAGTACATGGGGTCGATCGAGATGTGGAATAAAGCGGAAGATGATTTGGAAAGAGTTTTGCTGGAGAGGAATGCAGATTATCAAATCAATGAAGGAGACGGCTCATTTTACGGACCGAAGATCGATTTTCATCTTGTGGACTCCATCGGACGAAGCTGGCAGTGCGGTACTGTGCAACTCGATTTCCAGATGCCCGAAAAATTCAATTGCGAATATATAGGGGAAGATAATAAAGTACACAGGCCAATCCTGATTCACCGAGCCATTTATGGATCAATCGAGCGCTTTATGGCCATACTCATAGAACATTATGAAGGGAATTTCCCGATGTGGCTTGCTCCGGTGCAGGTAAAAGTGCTGCCGATATCTCAGGAACAATTCGAATACGCTCTCAAGTTGAAACGGCACCTCGAGGATGAAGGAATCAGAGTGGAAATAGATGATCGAAGTGAGAAAATCGGTTATAAAATCAGGGAGGCTCAAATGGCCAAAGTCCCTCATGTAATGGTGGTCGGAAACAAAGAAATTGAAGATGGGAATGTGTCGTTGAGGAATCGTGAAGGTAAATCCGAGGTTGTAAATCTGGAAAAAGCGATTCAATTTGTGATGAATGAATTGGAAAAGTAGAAAATTGAATAGATAAATGAAAACCCGCCTATATAGGCGGGTTTTCATTAAAATACATTGCTGTTCTTTTTCGGCTCATCAAGTGTCATTTGCTCAAGTTCAAGTTTCATTTTTTCTGTTTCAATGACAAAGTTTTCATGTTTTAATTGTTCAAGCTTGAGTTGATCTTCAAGCATTTTTTGCTTGATCTTTGACTGCTTTTGCATATGATCTGTGAAAATAGCAATGATAGGAATGGAAAAAATCATGATAACTGCAATGGTCCCAGTCATTTTTTACCTCCTTGTCTCATTGAAAACCCTTCATTTTTCATACTTGATAGTAAAATTATAACAAATATAGAAGGGCTCGTATATAAGATCCTTTACTTAATCTTTGGAACAATTAAAACCCGCTGGTAATTACAATGTTAAGTTTTCATAAAGCTAGCTTTTTAAAAGAGTGGGCACGAAACAGATGAATATTGAAGCTATAACGGACCTGCAATACATTTTACATATACCTTGTGGAAATAGGGGAAAAGGAAGAAATTTGGACTAATACCTTTATGTTCTATGAAAAAATGGTATTCTATAAGTATGATTAGATTTAGACTGGAGATTACATATGCGATTCACAAAGAAAATACCTAATACGCTGACATTGGGCAATTTATATTGCGGTTTTTTATCGATTGGGTTTGCAGCTAATGGTCAGTTCAAGAATGCTGCTATATTGATTATTATTGGAATGATGCTTGACAGTATGGATGGTCGGTTAGCGAGGATGCTTGATGCTGACAGTACCCTCGGGAAAGAGCTCGACTCGCTGGCAGATATCGTTACATTCGGGGTAGCCCCATCGTTCCTGGTTTACTATACTTCCTTTTATCAATTTGGATTACTTGGTTTTTTTGTTGCAGGACTGCTGCCATTGTTCGGCGCATACCGCCTGGCACGCTTCAATACGAGTCCGCCTAAAACCTCACTTCAGTATTTTATAGGTGTCCCGATCACAGCAGCAGGAGGAATACTGGCCATTTTGACTTTATTCGGAGACCGTATCCCGAATATCGTGACATCTGTCATTTTTACCGCCATGTGTTTTTTAATGGTAAGCAGGATCCGTATTCCAAGTTTCAAGGAAATACCGCTCCCAAAGTATGGAACGATTGTGACCATATTTATCGGTGCACTATTATACGTCATTTATAAAGGAACGTATGAGCAGTTCCCTTATTTGATTTATATTGCTGCCCCGTTATACTTCGCGTATGTTACCTATCGTTTTATTAAAAGAGGAAAACATGAATAACATACAAAAAAGCATTGGAGACTCCAATGCTTTTTTTAATTCACAGAAGGTACGAACACTTTTTCCTGCCACTTATGATAGAAATAAATGATAATTGAGATACTGACAATCACCAGCAGATACTGCCATGGTGTGATATTTTTGTAATTTGCAATTCCCAGTGTATCTAATAAAGGCAGAGCTGCATAGCACATAAAAACATCCATGATGATATTGATAAGCAAATAAAGACCGAATCGATGATGAGTGAAACGGAATATCCAAAACGTGCCTACGGCAAATAACCCATATGCAAAGCTCACATCAATCATATATCCCCAAGGCACAATATATTCATGTATCTCCCACCAGTCATACGTATATGCGATTTGAAAGACAATGGTCATCAATAAACAAGTAAAGATTGTGACCGGAATGAACCTTCTGATAGTATCAGGTTTGGCAAAGAAGAGGGAGAACCAGGGGAGAAGAAATCCTATAAAGAGTAGAATTTTTGCTGTCATATAAAAACTCCCATTTACGTAGTTACTATCTATTCTTACGTTAAAGGAGAAGGATATACATATAAATTGATGTGGCTTTATGTTTGATAAACGAAATCCAGCAACAATCTCTCCCTTCGATATCCATTACACCATTTAGTTCTTTTTAATCAAATAAAGTATATCGCGTAATAACATTGGCTATTTATTGATATACTTTATAGGTTTTACTTTGATTGATAAGGAGCGATGCTATGTTAAAGAAAGTTTGGCTGCTGGCTGCTGCGTTTTTTTTGATGTTTCCATCCTGGAGTATGGCCGGGGATTTCGGAAAAGACGATCCTTCTGGGGTACCGGGACAATGGTATGTTGGTACGACTCCATCATATGTGGCACCTTCTAAACACCCGGTTTTATTTGTACATGGTTTGAATTCGTCTTCCAATACATGGTGGAACGAAAATAACATGTATGATACAGCTTATCAAAATGGCTATGAGACAGCATTTATCGATCTCTACCCGACGAAAACAATGTGGGATAATGGTGCTCTATTAGCAGGTAGAATCCGTGATATATATAATTATTTCGGAGAAAAAGTGGTCATTGTAGCTCATAGTAAAGGCGGCATAGATGCACAATCTGCACTTGTTCATTATGGGGCTTATCCTTATGTAGCACGGGTGATTACACTTTCTTCACCTCACAAGGGGTCAGAGCTTGCCGACCTTGCATATAGCAGCTGGGCTGGCTGGCTTGCAGGGATACTTGGAAGTAAAAGTGACGCAACTTACTCTCTTCAGACAGGTTATATGAATTATTTTCGTGACCAAACGGATACACACAGTAACGTAGGAAGAGTCCCTTTCTATACTTTTGCCGGGACGAAGTGGGGGAGCTTTGGTAGTTCACTTTATTGGGGCGGTTTATATCTTAGCACATATGGCAGTAATGATGGTGCGGTTACAGTGAACAGTTCTCGCCTGCCCTATGCAGCACATCTTGGCACAAGTACCTGGAATCACTCAACGATCAAAGAAGGGTCTTCCACATTCAATCAGTTTAAAAACTATTTGAACGAAAGCTCTCCATCGAGTTCTGGTTCTGGTGTTCAAAGTATTGATTCTTTAGTTGAATCTGCTTCGTCTTATATCCGGGGAGGGGTGTATAAAGGAAATAGACATGAAAAAATTCTTGTTGAGGAGGGAACTGAAGAAATTACGATTGACTGGATCAGCAACCGTAAAGATACGTCGTTGACCCTTGAAGATTCTGTTGGAAAGAATACGAATATAGTTAATACAACCGCAGATGAAAGTGGATTATTCGAAGGTGCATATCACCACAGTGTGACCATTCCTGATCCAAAAGCAGGGGAATGGATTTTACATGCAAACACCCCCGAAGAAGAACACTATTTGATGAATGTCACATACGCCAGTGAATTGAACGACTCAGTGAATATGCACATCAGCTCAGACACTATAAAAGTGAAGGAGAAAAGCAGCGAGGTTAAATTGAAAACGGAAATAACCAACGACTATTACAAAAACGGGAAACTTAAAACAGGAAAGATAATAATGAAAGATACCGCATTTAAACTGCCTAAACTTGGTGAAGGGGTCTACAGTATAACCCTGGATGTGGCGGGGAAGAAGGGTAACGATACGTTTAAGAGGACGATGATAAAGTCCATTTATGTGAATGATGAAGGGAAAATGCATTACCAGTAAATCGTAAACTTCAAAATCAGTTGGAAGCTCATGTAATGGGGCTTCCTTTTTTTGTGAGACAAGAGAATATCTCATATGAAAAGGGAGTTGTTTTCTTTGACAATCATTGGACACCTTTTTTATCTATTGCTAACCAACCGTATATTTAGTCCTTGGCACAAGGAATCATTTTACTTGACTTTTCGACATCAATAATAGTCATTTTTCACCATCCGCCCTTCCGTAACTTGGTCCTTTCGTTTCGTTTTTTCGAATAGAAAAGGGTTTATTGTCGAACGAATCAAATAAGTTTAGTGTACTGAAACAAAAAGGAGGAATACATATGAAGAACAAATGGATTAAAGGCACAGTATCCGGGGTATTGATGGCATCAGGAATCGCAATGACTGTTCCAACCTCACCTGTCTCAGCTGACGGACCAGAGTATAATGGTAATGAAACGATTAAGAATGAACGTTTACACAGTTACGAAGAAATGGTTAAACTGCTAGAACGACTTGATGCTAAGTCAGAAGCACTTTCACTTGAAGTATATGGGCAATCCGTAAAAGAACGCGATTTATATCTCGCAAAATTTGGAACAGACGAAAACAATCCTACGATTTTATATTTAACTCAGCAGCATGGGAACGAGGCACTTACGACTGAAGGAGCATTAAAATTCATTCAACATCTTACTTCTAATTCAAAAGAAGTAAAAGAAATGCTGGACAAGGTGAATATTTTAGTGGCACCACGCTTAAATGTTGATGGAGCGGAAGGAGACGTGAACTTTTCTTTGGAAGATTATGTGTCAGGCACGCATACCCGCTACAATGCAAATGAAGTGGACCTAAACCGCGATCATATTGACCGTGAGCAGCCAGAGACTCAGGCACTCCATGAAAATGTCCTGCAGAAGTATTCTCCTGATTACATGATCGACCTTCACCACCAGGGAGCGGAGACAACCCTTGGGGATACAGATGAGCTAGTATCGGGTTCGATTTTATATCCAACTAACGAAGAAGTAGATCCTCAAGTCGTAGAAAAGTCCAAGCAGCTTGGGGCAGTCCTATACAATACTGTAGAAAGCAGAGGTTTCGGGACACTGTCGAAATATATCGGGGGTTCTGCTCAAACCATTTCCCGTAACGGCTTGGCTGCGGAATATGGAATCGCTACACTGCTTTTTGAAATGAGAGGTATGGCGGATCACTACCGTGAAGACTATATTCTTGGTCAAAAGAGCAACGGATATTTGATCAAGCAAGCCGTTATCGGAATGGAAGCGACTGCGAAAGCCATTGCAGATGGCTCGATCAATGAAGCAGATACTTCTTTCTGGGATACTTTACCTGAGAGTTCCTATAATCACAGTGAGCATGAATAACTTGTAAAATGAAAGTGCGATCCCTTGAGGGGATCGCACTTTTTTAAGAAGAGTATTGATCAATGAATTTAGCATATTCATCCGCGGCAATTAGTGCACCCTTACTATTCAAATGGACACCATCGAGCGTATATCTCAATCCCCTTTTGGCAGAGAGTTGATCAATTTTATAGGGGTTTTTATAGAAAAGGGCGTCTTTCATGATACTGAATACATTGGTATTGATAAAGTCACTGCTTGAACCGTCAGAAAGATGTTCTTTAAATACTTCATACATATTGAGTAATTCAACGGTATTATGTTTGCTTGTAATAAATTGAATGACAATGGACAGCTCATGTAATTCCCTGTTGGGTTCACTATCGGTTTGTTCACCGATCAATGCCGGGGTTACAACAATCACGTGTTTGGAGTGGAGGGATAAACAGACAAATGTTTTTCAAACAATTCCCTGAATTCCTCGTGATCACTGACAGGAGGCTGGGCTTGAACTTTCATTAGTTTGGAGTAAACGTCATTAACACCTATCCATAAAAAAGACAGGTCATAGCTTGTGGTAATTGGATCTTTCGCCAATCTTTCATACAAACTTTTGATCGTTTCACCAGGTTTACCCTGATTATCAAAATCATGATGGGGAAATCTTTCTTTCAATAACTTAACAAATGACACACCCGGTATTCCTTCAGTCAAGCTATCTCCAAACAGACCTATTTTCATAAAAATGCCCCCTTTTATTGCAGTATACAATATTTACCTAATGGTAGGTTGTTAATGTTGACATCTGTTGAAAAACTGACATATGTCGGACAATCACTTTAACACTTTAAATAAATGCGGGACGGGCCTTTGAGAGGTTGTATTTATATGAGATATGGGTTAACAAACCATGGTAAACTATTAGTATATGTGGAAGGGGAGGTCTAAGGATGTACGAGAATTTTGAAGTGAACATTACACCTTTTAATAGGAAGAGACAGGTTCGTGTCTACCTACCTAATACATATTATGGAAATGGGGCGGAACACTACCCTGTCTTATATATGCATGACGGACAGAACCTTTATAGGGATGAAGATGCAGGGTACGGAATGGCTTGGAGAATCGGGGATTATCTTGATAAAAGTGATCTGGATCTGATTGTAGTGGGGATTGACTGTAATGAGGGTTCAAAAAGATTGGATGAGTACGGGCCGTGGCCAAGTAATGAAATGACCGATGTATTTTCTTCTGATTGCCAGTCAATCGGAGGGGAAGGAAAGGAGTATATCGATTATATTGTTCATGAATTAAAGCCGATGATCGATGAGAAATATAGGACACTGACAGATGAAACAAGCATGGCTGGCAGTTCAATGGGTGGACTTATTTCAACTTATGCAGCATGTGTCTATCCTCATATTTTTAAAAAGATAGCTTCTCTTTCATCAGCTTATTGGTTCAATCAGAAGGAGATCGAGGACCTGATAAAAGAAAGTGACTTATCAAATATCAAACGGTTCTATTTGGATATAGGAACGAAAGAAAATTCAGAAAGCATTGACGATCTTACATACATAAACTCAAGCAGGGACATATATCATTTGCTTCGGGAAAAGGTTCAGGATTGCCGATTTGAAGTTGTGGAAGGTGCTGTGCATAATGAGTTGGCATGGAGAGAGCGCGTGCCACTGATATTCAGTTATTTATATAAATGAATTCACAATTTTACTTAAGAAAAAAAGGATGAAAAGAGCTTGAGGGATAATCCTCAAGCTCTTTCTATTTCACGATCATGACAGGGCATTTCGCCCGTTTTGCAACTTTATGGCTAACGCTTCCGAGCACCATTTCCTGAAACGTATTGAGGCCGCGGCTTCCGATCACTAGCGCATCATATGTATACTTGTTTGCGAATTCAACTATCGTGGGTCCGGGTTCTCCGTGCAAAATGATTGTTTGGTATTTCACTTCAGCATGTTTCGCTTTTTGTTCAATCAATTGAAGTTTATATCTTCTTTTATCTGAGGTATCGGTGCCCCAATGCTGAAGCACATCATCTTTAGATTGTTTGGCGTCAATCACATAAACAATGTTAATTTCCGCTCCGGTCTGTAAGGAAGCAAGTGCAATTGCTTTATCAGCAGCTCTGATTGAATGCTCAGATCCGTCAGTGGCAAGCAATATTTTTTTAAACATAGAAATCCCCCTCAATGATTGAACTTTCTAAATATATTCTATTTTACACCTTTTTTCACATAATAAAATGCATCTTTTTTTACATTTATTCAATTTAGCAGAAAACATAAGGAAAACGGAATAAACAAGTGATAATCATAGGTGACGACGCTTTCATAAGAGGTTCACAAAAAGATATATCCATTATATAATGTGCCTTGTGTAAAACGGCCCCGACTTTCATGAGAGTTGAAAGTCAAGACAAAAAATTAAAAGAGGTGCATTATGAATTTATCTTCAAAAATTAAATATGAATGGTTTGGAAATATCCGCGGGGACATCCTTGCAGGGATGGTCGTAGCGATGGCATTGATTCCTGAAGCGATTGCATTTTCGATTATTGCCGGTGTCGATCCAATGGTCGGTTTGTATGCTTCATTCTGTATTGCAGTTGTCATTGCGTTTGTCGGTGGACGACCAGGAATGATTTCTGCAGCTACGGGTGCAACAGCTTTATTGATGACAACATTGGTGGCTGAACACGGACTAAAATATTTACTTGCTGCTACTATCCTGACAGGTGTGATTCAAATTCTCATGGGTGTCCTTAAATTAGGCCGCTTAATGAAATTTGTTCCACGTTCTGTCATGATTGGATTCGTTAACGCATTGGCAATCTTGATTTTTGCAGCCCAATTGCCGCATTTTGTTGGAGAAGAATGGATCATGTATGTGATGGTGGCTGCGGCTTTGGCCATTATCTATATTCTCCCGCGTTTTACGAAGGCAGTTCCTTCACCGCTTGTGGCAATCATTGCTGTATCGATTTTTTCTGTTATGGCAGGTACAGGGGTAAGGACAGTAGGAGATATGGGTCAGCTAACCCAAACACTGCCTGTTTTCTTGATTCCGGACATTCCATTTACCTTCGAGACGCTTCAAATCATCTTCCCTTATTCATTATCGATTGCCATTGTCGGCTTGGTTGAATCATTGCTGACTGCTTCTATTGTGGATGATATGACGGATACGACAAGTGATAAGAATAAAGAAGCAAAAGGACAGGGTATGGCCAACATCGTATCAGGATTTTTCGGAGGTATGGCAGGATGTGCAATGATCGGACAATCTGTCATCAATGTTAAATCCGGCGGCCGAGGAAGACTATCTGCTTTTGTAGCAGGAACATTCTTAATGATCCTGATTCTGCTCTTAAATGATTTCTTAGTTCAAATACCAATGGCAGCTCTCGTAGGAGTCATGATCATGGTATCGATTGGAACATTTGATTGGGGATCCGTAATGAACCTCCACAAAACGCCAATCACGGATACAATTGTCATGCTGGCTACAGTAATTACAGTGTTATTCACGCATGACTTATCAAAAGGAGTCCTGGTAGGAATCATTTTAAGTGCAGTTTTCTTTGCTTCCAAGATTTCAAAAGTGAAGATTACGACAATGGCATCGGAACAAACTCATAAGAAAGTATACCGGGTGTCAGGACAACTATTCTTTGCTTCCGTTACAGATTTCGTTGAAAGCTTTGATTTCACTGAAGATGTGAAGGAAGTTACATTGGACCTGACGAATGCTCATTTATGGGATGATTCAGCCGTTGGAGCGATTGATAAAATCGTGTTGAAATACCACCAGAACGGGGTTAAGGTCAACTTGGCAGGCCTTAATGCCGAAAGTAATAATTTAATGGATAAACTGGCTGTTCATAATAAGCCTGGTGGTCTTGATAAGGTTGTAAACCATTAGTGGTTAGACCGCATAGAAAAAACCAGCAGAGGTAATCTGCTGGTTTTTTTATTCTTCTTTCTATAGATTAATAGATTCCAACTGCATCAAATGAAAGGTTTACCGCATTGACTTCTGCTGAACCGCTGCCATATAGGTCCGTTGCCGCCTGTACTGCTGCCGCTCTTGCCTGACTGAATGTAGAGGATGAAGTGAGGTATACAGTATTCATGCGATAATAGATGTCACCAAGCTTCTCACGTCCGATGCCCGGTACGGTTACACCGTAGAACGTACCGCCTTCGCTTAATAGATAAGCTTGCTTGTTGATGATTCCAGAGTTGATGTGAACGCCGCCGTTATCCTGAGTTCCAGTGTAACGGACGGAGTAATGGTCAGGGTCACCGTATTTGCTCGGGTCGCTCATGGATCTGAGGGCATCCCCGCTTGTACCAGGAGTGTAAATGTCTTCACCGATTTCAAAATCAGGATTTGAACCTTTTTCAAATTCTACAAGTGTTCCAAATATATCGGAAATCGCTTCGTTCAATGCACCAGATTCGTTCTGATAAACGAGGTCGGAGGTGAAGTTAGTAACGGCATGTGTGAGCTCATGCGCGACAACATCGATTCCGCCGGAAAGCGGTGCGAATGTGGTTCCGTCCCCATCACCATAAACCATCTGTGAACCGTTCCAGAATGCATTGTTATAACCGCTGCTGTAATGGACAGAAGAAACAAGTTCCGCTCCATTGTTGTCATAGGAATTCCGATTATAGTTTTCTTTGTAGAAATCATATGTTTGTCCCGCGAAGTAGTGAGCATCAACCGCAGCTGCATCATAAGAGTCGTTGAACACATTATCACTATCTGCCCACAGCGATCCCGGCAGGAAGAACTGAGGGAAGAAGGTCATGTTATCCATGTCGTATGTATAAACTCCTCCTCCACGGGTATTGTCCTGCAGATAATAAGTGCTTCCGGAAAGTGTAGTATTCAGCTGTTTCGTTCCGCCAAGTACACCTGTGCCTGTACCGACTTGATTCGTCCCGCTGACTTCGTGCATATCATTGTATTTGTTGAGGATTTCCCCGGTTTTTGTATCGATGAAATAGTTCCAGTTCCCCGGCTCGGGGTATAGGAAATTCAAGTTGATGAAGTATGCGTATCTGGGAGAATCACCATCTGTATAAATAACAAGCTCTGGATTTGCTTTCTTTTCGAGCTTTGGATCGATTCCTAAATCTTTTTTGGCGATTTTTAGTGCTTTATTCGCATTCACCTTTTTACTTGCCTTCAAGCTTTTCTTATTCAGATCGGCAGCCACTGCGCCTGAGAAGGCTTTGATGATACCATCTTCATTCACAACAGCTGATTGAGTGGAGCCCCAGACCGGGACACCTTTGAACATTTGCTGAAAGCGGACGACGGTGTAGCCGAGCTCATCTTTTTCCACAGATAAAACCTTGAACTGTTCTTTTGCACCTTTATCCGTTAACTTGAATGTTTGTTTGTTCTTTTCTAAATAAGAAAGAACGATGGATTCTGCATTTGCATTTGAAGGGGCGGACAGGACTCCTGAAACAAATTCAGGCGTACCAGCTTTTTCATTCCATTGAACATTTGCTTGGGACTGTGCACCGGCACTTCCTGTTGCAAGCATTCCCGTTATCAAACCTACCGACAAACCAACACCTGCTAACTTTCTCTTTTTCACATAATCTCCTCCTGTTTTTCATTTCTAAAAATTCTGTCAATAAAAGGTTAACATTCTATCATATCTTTTGGTATTGAGAAAAACAGGGACTATTTTAGTAGAAAAAATAGAGTGTTTTTCTGATGATTCAGGAAAATTTTCATGTAATTGACGGTTAAATGGATGAAGAATTGTTTATATGTCAAAATTGGATAATTATGTTATTGTGATATAAGAACAATACCAATAAAAAGAGGTGTTTGAATTGACGGATGATTTTTATTGTGAAGAGGTTTTGAGTGGAAAGACTGTTGTGAAAAAAGTGTATGAAACGGAAAACACACTGGCATATTATCATACTAAGCCTTATTACAAGCTGCATATTGTAGCAATCCCTAAGAAACACATTCCTTCCTTAACTGAGATAAAGGAAGAAGATCATCATTTATTCTTGGAATTAATGGATACTGTCAGAATGGTGGCAGATGATGTAGAAAAGGAATATGAGGCATGCAGAGTGATAACAAACCTGGGAAAATATCAGGATTCCAAACACCTTCATTTTCATATTGTTTCGGGAGAAGTCATTAACTAAAAAAACCCTCTGTTCCGGTTAGGAACAGAGGGTTTTTTGATAGATTAGTATCTTACAGCATCATAAGAGTTGATGCGGCCATGCTTGAAGTAGGAACCAGTGCCGCTGATCGGATCCGCAGTTTGTTCGATCGCCTGGCGGATTTGAACGTTGTTACGTCCCTGTGATGCAAGAAGTCCGGCAAGACCAGCCACATGCGGGGAAGCCATTGATGTACCTGACATGTATGCGTACCCGTTATTAGGGATTGTTGCAGCAATGTTGACACCCGGTGCTGTTACATCTACCCATGTGCCATAATTTGAGAATGAAGCTTTACGGTCAGAACTGTCTACAGCGCCAACTGCGATGACATTTGTATAAGAAGCAGGTTCAAATGTAGTGGATACTCCGTCGTTTCCTGCAGCGGCGATCACCACACTGCCTTTATTCCATGCATAGTTAACTGCGTTTTCAAGGGTAGGAGTGGAACAATCACAGCCTAAAGAAAGGTTGATGACTTCAGCACCTTGGTCTGCGGCATAACGGATACCATCAGCGATATCTGCTAATGATCCGTTTCCGTTTGCATCCAGCACACGAACGGCAAGGATTTTAGTATTAGGGGCCATGCCTGCGATACCTGTGCTGTTATTCGTTTCAGCTGCAGCTGTACCGGCAACGTGAGTACCATGTCCATTCAGATCCATAGGGTAATAATCATTATCTACGAAGTCATAGCCGCGGATCGTTTTACCGTCCAGGTCAGGGTGGTTATAATCTACGCCTGTATCAAGAACCGCGATTTCCTGTCCGCTGCTGCCGCGGGTATAATCCCATGCGTAATTAGTGTAGGTATTTTGAGGACCGTATTGATAGCCTTGATAGTACGTATCATTAGGTGTCCATGTTCCGGAGAATTTGTAATTAGGCTCTGCGTATTCAACATTCGGATTGTTGTTCAATGCTTTAACAACTGCTTCAACATTACCAACCTTAAGAACTTTGAAAGGAGATTTAACTGCATCTGTGTCTTCGACCTCAGAGACCTTCAAACTTTTAAGCACATTTCCTTTTGCTGAAGTCGAAGCAGAATCCTTAAACTTTACAATCACTTCACCGTTAACATATTCATTTTGATCAAGACTTTTATTTACGGATGTATTTTTTGTTGCGGTGTCCAAAGAAGTGGAATCCTTCGCAAAAGCACTCCCGCCAAAGCTTGGGAAGATCGTGAGTGATGCAGCTAATGATAAAGCGGCTATTTTCTTAAACTTCATAAATGTATTCCTCCATTTTCTTTTTTTAGAGTGTTCCGATTTCACAACGACAAATGAATTTGCTTGCCTTATTTTTTCTCCTTTCCATTAAGTTTGGAGATGCTGTTGAAGAAGTGTCCTGGTATGTAGTGCATCTCGCTAAATAGGATTCTAGCAAACAATAAAAAAATACAAAATACCTGCAACGTTCAACTTTTTGGTTATAAAAGGAAATTGAAATACCAAAAATTAAAAAATTCACTCAATTCATGAAAAGTTTCCTTAAAACGGCAATTATTGCACCATTTCGTATAGGAAATCAGTCACGCCTTTTCTCAACCTGATAGAGTAAATTTTTTTCTATTACAGAGAGATTCATAAGTTTGTATGGAGAATGATGACAATTAAGTGGTAAAATGACAATTATGAAGAGGGGGAGAGGCAATGCGTACAATAGTCATTTCAGGAGGAGGAAATGAACAACAGACAGAGGCGATTGATCGTCATTTTGTATCCTTACTGAATCCCGCCATTCCTCTTTTATATATCCCGGTGGCAATGGAGTCGCCTTCAGTTTCATACGAAGAGTGCTACGAGTGGATAACGGGGGTCTTCAGTCCTCTTGGAGTAGATCATATTGAAATGTGGACAGATTTAGAAAATAAGAGTCTGGCAGATCTTATGGGCTTTTCGGCTGTCTATATTGGCGGAGGGAATACATTTCATCTGTTAAAAATACTGAATGATACACATTTTTCAAGGGTGATAAATGATTATCTAGAGAATGGCGGAACTGTTTATGGAGGAAGTGCCGGGGGAATTGTATTAGGCAGTCATATCATGACCTGTGCGATCAATGATGCAAATAAGGATCATTTAGAAGATTATGAAGGTCTGGGCTTCATAGGACGCTATGCCGTGCTATGTCATTATGAAAAAGAGCAGCAGTCATTCATCAGGTCATTTATTCATGCGTTTCAAATTCCTGTCATCGCACTGTCAGAGGAGACCGGGTTATGTATACAGGGGTGTGATGTGAAAGTGATTGGAAATAAAAACGCAGTCGTTTTTGACGAAAGGGTAAGTTATGAGGTTGAAAGCGGTGCTTTGATTGAGGGAACGAAAAGACATTGATGAATAAACCTGTAGTTGAATTTGTGGATTATAATCCACAGTGGCAAGCACAATTTGAAATGGAGCAGAAGAAAATCCTTGAAGCTGCGGGTAAATGGATCATAGCTGTAGAGCACATTGGCAGTACGTCCGTGACCGGATTAGCTGCCAAGCCAATTATTGATATTCTGGCAGGGGTCCGGCAGATGGAAGATGCAGAAGAATTAATAAAGCCTCTCAGGTTGATTGATTATGAATATGTACCCAAACCAGAATGGGAAGACAGAAGATTTTTCAGAAAGGGTCTATGGGGCAAAGGGTCCCATCATATTCATGTGTGTGTGGCTGGCGGTGATGAATGGAAAGCAAAAATAGGCTTCAGAGACCTTCTCAGAGCATCCACACCTTACAGGGAAGAGTATGCTTCATTAAAAAAGAAGCTCGCACTGCAACATAAACATGATCGGTCACTCTATACAAAAATGAAAGAACCATTTATCCTGAAGGCATTAGAAATAGCAAACAGGCATCAAAGTTAAGATAGGTGATAAAAATGAATTTAAAACTACTGTTCATTCCCGCGGTCGGTATTCTGATCATGCTTGGTATGTTTGTGAGAAATGATTCCCGGACATTACATATTGAACAAACTGATTTACCTGTCAACAGAACATTGGCAATCGACATTTCTAAACGATACCTTGCCGGCTGGTGGAAACCATCAAAGAAGCTTGATGAAACACCATACGCAGCGAAAGATGTGTATCAAATGAGTGATGAAGTAATCGTTGAGCTTATAGATAAAAGAGATTCTTCATCGTGTGAAGGTTATGAAATCATCATTAATAAAAATACCGGAAGCGTTAAAAGCAAGGAAGACATCAATTATTGCAGGTAGAAGTTTTTCTTATGGAAGGTTGATGGATACATAATGAATAAAATATTATTTTTCTTCAGCTGTCTGTGCGCTTTTTTTGGCGTTGCGGTTTTGTTCCTTACCGGAATTCTTAATGCAATCATGCCTATGATGGGTAAGGCAGTGTTCCAGGCAGCTATGTCAGGAAGTTATTCTCCTGATGACTATGTAATGGATTTGACATTCATCAATTCGTCAGCAGTCATTTTGATTGTAGGAGGCGGATATAGTGCATATTTAATATATAAAAAGGGAATGTTGGAGAAGTAAACAAAGAATAGAAAAGGGGCAAATGAATTGAATGCCATTCAGGATTTCTGCAAGGAATTATTTTTTGATGTGCTTGCAGCAATAAAAGGATTTCTATATGGTTTAATCGTTGTTGGATTGACGATTGGAATGATCGGTGTCATGATTTATCTCTTTTTATATTTAAAAAACGTGATATTGTCATGAGGTCAATGATATTCAGTTTCCATCACAAAGGTCCTCGGCTCACTGTTTTTATGCACTGAGCCACGGGCTATTAAGATTTATAATCGTCAAAGTTCGATGATGAACGAATGAATGGCTGCATCCTTGCATTCAGGGAGGCCGCGTTTATTCATAGCCGAAATTCATATTAGTAATGGAAGAATTCAAGGAGACATTCATTATATTATACTAGCAATTATGCATTCTATTAGAAAAAAGACTGAATGAAGATGGGGGAGTTACGATGAATTACATATTGATTGATGTTCCAAGCAGTATAGAAACAGAGAGGCTGCGATTAAGGATGCCGATGCCGGGCGACGGCAAAGTAGTCAATGAAGCGATAAAAGCGTCACATGGTGAATTGAAGCCATGGCTGGGTTTTGCTCAAACTTTGCCTTCAGTGGAAGAAACCGAATCAAATACACGTGAAGCACATGCGAATTTCATAATCCGCAAAGCTCTCAGGTATCTCGTGTTTTGCAAAGAAACCAATGAATTCATCGGATCAACAGGCTTTCATAATATCGATTGGGATGTACCAAAGTTCGAAATCGGCTATTGGATCGATTCCAGAAAGAGCGGTAAAGGATATATGAGAGAAGCTGTAAACAGACTCACAGAACTTGCACTGACAGATTTAAATGGAAAGAGAGTCGAGATCCGTTGTGAAAGTGAAAATGTAAGAAGTAGAATGATTCCTGAAAAGCTTGGATATGAACTGGAAGGGATTTTGAAAAATGAAGATTTGTCAGTGGATGGAAAACGGGTAACAGATACATGTATTTATGGAATGATTAGATAAGATATTCTGTTGATATCAGTTGCTAGCAATTAGATAGCTAGATGCTGCATAGCGCTAACATCAAGGGAATGAATAAACCCGCTGCTTCAGCAGCGGGTTTAAGATGTTTGTTGTATCATCGATTGTTAGGGTCGTACTTCCATTCAACTGCAAGCATGCTGTATGTAACGATGTCCTCATAATGATCATATAACCACTGACCATCACGGGTAACCCCTTCTTTTGTAAAGCCCAGGCGTTCTGGGATTGCAATACTTCTTCCATTGTTGTCAGAGCATTGAATTTCCACCCGATTTAGTTTCATTTCAGTAAAAAGGTAGTCTAATAGAGCTGAAATGACAGTGGTTATGATTCCTTTTCCTTGTGAAAGCTCGGATAAAAAGTAACCGATACTGGTTGATTTCGTTTTCCAATCGATGTAATGCAGTCCAATCATTCCAACTAATTGACCTTTATAACGTATTCCTGCATCAAATCCATTATTATCAGCATAATTACGGATCCATATTGGGATGATGGGTTCAAAATCTGCGGGAGATTGACGTTTATCCACCCATTGAAGCCACCTCCGCAAGTGCTCCCTATTTGTATCTATTAATTCAAATAACTCCTCTTTATGGTGCTGCTGAAATAATTCTATCGAGATATCCTCATTGACTGTGAAAGAAAACATTGATCTCTCCCCTTTATAAAATTTAGAAAATTATACCATGAACGCCCTTAAACAGATAACCATTTTTTGTTTTATCAATAATTATGATGAAATTGTATATATCATTTATAAAGACAGGGAAAATGCACTGGTCTATTTTAATTTTCGCCTACATTAGCAGCGTGGAACTGAAATCAACGTGCCGCTAGGTTCTTTTACAAAGATACGGAATTCCAATATTGTGTAAAGTTAATAAATCCCTTGAAACATGGCTACACTTTAAGTAGTATAGATAAGTAGAAAATTTGTAGAGTTTCGAAATGAGGGTTTTTAAATGGAGAAAACATCCATATACGGATTAACATTAGAACAATTGACCTCATGGCTGGTTGAGCACGGGCAGAAGAAGTTCCGTGCCACTCAGGTGTGGGATTGGCTATATAAAAAAAGAGTGACTGACTTTTCGCAAATGAAGAATGTAAATAGTGATTGCATTAAGTTATTAGAAGAGCATTTTCATATCCAGACGCTGAAACAGGAAATCAAACAGGAATCTAAGGACGGGACAATCAAATTCTTGTTCAAACTCGAGGACGGCAACCTGATTGAGACTGTATTGATGCGTTTCAATTATGGGTTGAGTGTGTGTGTAACCACACAGGTCGGCTGTAATATCGGCTGTACGTTCTGTGCAAGCGGATTGCTGAAGAAAAACCGTGATCTATCGAGCGGAGAAATTGTCGAACAAATCATGAATGTCCAGCACCATTTGGATGCACAGGGCAAGGATGAGCGTGTAAGTCATATCGTCGTGATGGGAATCGGAGAACCTTTCGATAACTATGATAATATGATGGACTTCTTCAGGGTGGTAAACGATCAAAAGGGTCTTTCCATCGGTGCCCGTCACATTACGGTATCGACAAGCGGTTTGGCGGATAAGATTTATACATTCGCCGACGAAAACATACAAATAAACCTGGCTGTATCCTTGCATGCACCGAATAATGAGCTTCGTACGAAGATTATGAAGATCAACCGTGCATATCCACTGGAAAAACTGATGCCGGCAATTGATTATTATCTGGAAAAAACGAATCGACGCATCACCTTTGAATATATCCTTCTGCGTGATGTGAATGATCATAAAGAAGAAGCCCTTCAGCTCGCTAAATTATTGAAAAACAAACGTCATTTATCCTACGTGAACTTGATCCCTTATAATCCGGTAGATGAACACAATCAGTATCAGCGCAGTACGAAAGACGCGATTGTAGGATTCTACGGCACACTGCTTGAGCACGGTATCAACTGTGGTGTCCGGGTAGAGCAAGGAACTGACATTGATGCAGCTTGCGGTCAGTTAAGAAGTAAGCAGATTAAGAAGGATAAAGAAAAAATAAAATCCTGATAACTCCTTTAAAACACACGAATTCTGATGAGTTCGTGTGTTTTTTTATGAGTGAAATATATTTCCAAGTTATTCACCGCAATTATTCAAATCTGGAATACACCTTGCAATGAATTCACGAATTATAATAATTATTTATTGAAAAACAATAAACAAAGCGCTATAATGTAAAAAATGGAAATGTTGAGGGGGTCATGATGAAACAAGCAACAATTGTCTTTTTGAAGTCTGCCATCATTATTATCGCGTTGGTTGTTTTATGCATAAGTCTGTTTGGGCTTCCCAAACTTGCATCATTTTCGGCGTATGCCAATCCTGAGTTTGCATATCTGGAGAGGCCGGTACTTTTTGGGTTATACATGACTGAAATTCCTTATTATCTTGCTCTATATCAGTCATTCAAATTATTGGGATTCATTGAATCAAAAGAAGCATTTACTGTAGATGCTGTAAACATCCTAAGTCTGATCAAGGTGAATGCATGGGTCATTACTCTGTTGTATTTGATAGGTGCATTATTTCTGCTGTCACAGAAGGCGCTGCACCCAGGTGTGGTCATCATCGGAATTATCATCATCTTTGCATCAGTGACCATTTCAGTATTTGCGGCAGTATTACAGGGATTACTGAGTCATGCACTTGAATTGAAATCTGAAAATGACTTGACCGTGTGAGATGAGGACATGGCCATTTTAATCTATAACGATGTGATGCTGGCAAAAAGAATGATGACTGTCATCGAACTGAATGAGAAAGTCGGAATCACAACGGCGAAGCTGTCGGATAGGCAATAAGATTTTCAACATTGAAAGCAATCAGTAAAGCTCTGAATTGCCAGCCCGGGATATCCCCGAATATAGAAGTGAAACAGAAGGGTGAGGGAAGTAAATGAAGATTGATGCGGTCATCTTCGATATGGATGGGACACTATTTCAGACAGATCGAATATTAGAGTTATCTCTTGAAGACGCATTTGAACGATTGAGAGTGAGTGGATTATGGGAAGGGAACACCCCTGCGAGTAAGTATCGTGAAATTATGGGGGTACCACTTCCGAAAGTATGGGAAACTTTGTTACCGTGCCATTCGGATGAAGTGAGGGAAAGTGTGAATGAACATTTTTTGGAAAAGCTGATCGTTAACATACAACTGGGAAAAGGCGCATTATATCCTCATGTGATAGAGGCATTGACATATTTAAAACAACAGCAGTTGAGATTGTACATTGCCAGTAATGGGCTACCAGCTTACTTAGAATCAATCGTATCTCATTACGGACTTGACCGTTGGGTGGATGCTGCATTCAGCATTGAGCAAATTCAATCATTACATAAATCGGACTTGGTGCATATGATTTGTAAAGACAATGGTGTAAAAAGGGGGGCTGTCGTCGGAGACCGGCTCTCTGATATCAGAGCAGCAAAAGATAATGGATTAATGGCTATCGGATGCCGCTTTAATTTTTCTCAAGAGCAGGAGCTGAAACATGCTGATATAGTCATAGATGATTTAATGGAATTACAGGAACTGTTTGTTGTTGGTGAGGTTTTTAACGCTTCATCGGCCAGCGAGTGATGATCTTTGAATTGGCGGGTGGAACATGAAAAAATCAAGTTTGCTGTAGGGATGTTAATCATGAGTATGCTTATACCTCCTGCAGGATGTGAGATGAATTCAAACGAAGAAATTGAGTTCTACGATAATTTAGAAAGTACCGATTTATCAGGTGAGAATATCAATTCAGTAACAATGTCTTCAAATGAGGATGCTGTATTAAAAAGTTTCGGCGAGCCGGAAAAAGTTGATGAAATTTCCAACCCTAAGACCAAATATCTCATATACGATCATATTGAATTTGGATTAGAAAATAATGAAGTTTTCCGTTATTTCTTTACAGAGAACCATCGGACATCCAAAGGTATCGGCAAAGGAGATTCCAGGGAAGAGGTGATTGAAACTTACGGTCCCCATCATTATACAAGAACCGACACCGGATCGTACATTATAGGTTATGTTGATAAACAAAACGGGATCAAAATAGAATTCAGCTTCCATGAGAACAAATTGACCGGAACCATCCTCACAACAAGTAAGTGAATCCAAAGGCCAGTCCTTCCAGCTCTTTAATGCAAGGGAGGGACGGGCCTTTGGTATGTTGTATGCTTATGTTAATATGGATAATAGATTGAATTTTTTGTTTTTTATTAAATGGAGTCGTGCAAGTAGGTAATCAAGATATGTACTATTCCGACATTCGGAATAGAATTATCAAATAATAGAATAAAACAAAGAGGTGTCACAGTGGAAGACAAACATCATGAAATCACAATAATAGGTGCAGGCGTCAGCAGCATCTTCTTTGCGTACACGCTAATGAATATGAATAAGGATACACGAATACATATGATAGATATCGGCAAAGAGTTAAAGGAGCGGACGTGCGGTCTCGACGAAGGGATAGAATGTACGTGCAAAGGGACATGCAGCAAGTATGCAGGATTTGCAGGATTGGGAAAGTCAGAAGGTAAATTCAATTATACGAATGATTTTGGAGGAGACCTCCATAAAAAAATAGGTGAAGAGAAAACACTTCTTTTGATGAATGAAGTGGATGAGATTCTTTGTAAGTTTGGTGGAAGTGTAAGGGAAAAGTATAACACAAAGAACGCATTTCTTTCCGGGAAAGCAAAGAGTAATGGGCTGCATGTTCTATCAACAGAGGTAAGACATTTAGGGACGCGATTAGCGTATGAAGTCTTTCAAAATCTGTATGAAGTCATGCAGGAACGAGTATCCTTTACATTTGAAACAAAGGTGGAAGCAATAAGAAAACTTGACGATGGATTCGAGCTTCAAACGAATCGGGGAAATTTCAAGACCGGTCGAGTGGTTATTGGAACTGGAATGAGCGGCAGTATCTGGCTTAAAAATTTGATGGAGTCTTTCGGTGTCCGTCCAGGTGAAACGCGTCTGGATATGGGTTACCGTGTGGAAATGAAAGGTGATCAACTGCAGTCCATCCTCCAAGACACTTTCGAGACAAAATTAAAAATCAATAACAATCATTACGAGGCGACCACTTACTGTATGAATCCAAGAGGCCGCATCATTCGTAAATACCAGCACGGGCTGATCATGCCTGACGGTCAAAATGCACTTGAAAAGGATACTCCAAGTGCAAATTTGAATTTTACCTTGTTCGTCCCACAAAACTATCCTTCATACGAAGACGCGATGCATCAAGCAAAAAAAGTCATCGGGAAAATCAACAGCGGAAGAGACAGGATTGTTGTTCAGAGACTGGATGATTTCATAAGAAGTAGACAGACAGAAACACTTGCCCACAATGAAGTGAAACCATCCATAGAGTCAGAATGCGGTAATGCAAGAAGTGAGGTACCAGCTCTTTACGGAGATGCATTACTCGATTTTTTAAGTGCATTGGAAGACTTAATTGGGGAAGAGATTCATAGAGATACACTTATTTATGGGCTGGATGCAAAGTTTTATGAACCCAAGTTACATACGGATGAATACCTGGAAAGCGAGATTCCAGGCATTTATTTGATCGGTGACTGTTCGGGGGTCACTCATTCGCTTTCCCAGGCAGCTGCAAGCGGCATTTTTTTAGGAAAGCACCTTGCACTCAGGTAAACTCATGTTCCTCCGAAATGGGAATATATATAAACTTTTAGATAGACGTCATCCTCTGTAGTCACCACTTTATTGAATAAGGAGAAAACAAATGAAGGAAAAAGATGTTTTAGAAAGGATTTTCCACAGACACAGGGATAAGCTTACCGTGATTGGCATCGACGGGTTAAGCCGGTCTGGAAAAACGACGTACGTGAAAAACGCGGGGGATCTGTTGGAAGAATATCATATCGATTATGTATGCCTTCATATGGACGATTT
This sequence comes from Rossellomorea sp. ABR4_012, assembly GCF_056159545.1. Classification (NCBI taxonomy): domain Bacteria; kingdom Bacillati; phylum Bacillota; class Bacilli; order Caryophanales; family Bacillaceae; genus Rossellomorea; species Rossellomorea sp. ABR4_012. The sequence continues at coordinate 159,569 of NZ_JBSWVK010000004.1, read as the reverse complement.
CATTGAAGGACGCAGTAAAAGATATAATTCGGGGTTCGAAGAATGGAAAGAGTACTATTACTTACAGTGGGATGTAGAAAACCTTAGGAAAAACTTGTTCGTTAAACTTAAAAACTCTTCCCGGTTGACTCTTCAATATTATAATAATGAATCGGATGTTCATGTTACCAAACAATTTAAATTGCCTTCTAACGGAATAATTTTGATCGAAGGAGTATTTCTTCAACGAAAAGAGTGGAAGGGATATTTTGATTACCTCATTTATTTAGATTGTGAAAGAATGACTCGGTTTAGAAGGGAGAGTGAATTAACACAAATTCAGTTGGAAAAGTTCAAAAAACGGTATTGGAAAGCAGAGGATTATTACATGCAGAACATGCAGCCTGCAGTTAATGCCGATTATGTAATCAAAACATAGAGAAAGGAGTGTGGTTGTGATGATGGGGTTGTTATTAATCATTGTGCATGCAATTAGCATGACTTTGGCATTAGCCATATTTTTATCAATTTACAAGAATGATCCAGTAAAGGGGAAATGGTTTCTGACTACAATTATAGTATGGGGATTATTCAGTCTGTATAAACTATTCAATTTCTCTACAACATTGGCAATGATAACGATTTTGATGTATATGGTATTTGCGTATATTACAATCCGTTCACTTAAATTCAGTAAGCCTGCTGCATGAGGGAAATGCGGCAGGCTGGACATTTTCTGGTACGTAAAATACAGATGTACCTGATATTAAAGATCTTCACCATACTGTGCAGACTACATACTCGATAAATATACATAATCAGTTGTTATAGCTCTTTTAAGAACACAAAACTTCTTTTCTTATAATCCATCTTATTTTCATAGAATCGATGCGCATCCAGCCGCTGCAGACCGGAGGAGAGGGACACGATTTCATAACCGTGATCCTTAGCCCATACTTCAACATAGCATAACAGTTTTTGCCCATAACCTTTTGAACGTTCATTAGAATCAGTAACTAAATCGCATACCCAAATGAATCTTCCGTTATATAACGTAAACATTGGCATGAACCCAGTGACTGCAACGATTTTTTCGTCTTCATAAAGAGCTGCAAGTTTATACCCTTCAGTGACGACGGCTTCCTTTACTAATTCAAGAAATTCTTGTTGAGTCAAATGAATCCTGAGCTGTTTCATCACAGGGTAAGCATCAAGCCAATCTGCTTCTGTACTCAATTCTCTAATCGTTGCCATGATCATTCTCCCTTGTTTCGTTTATAAGAAGGCTGATCAATTAAGAGCAGCCCCTGTGAATTAATACTTCTCCTGCAATTTTTTAACTTCTTCCCTGTGAAAAGGAGAGCCCTCAACCTCGTTCACTACACTAAATGGATTCCCGTCCGGATCGAAGAAATCAAAGAATTTCATTCCACCAAACTCATCAATTTCAGACGTTTTTACCCCGTTTCTGTTAAAATGTGTATAAGTATCGTCGATATCAGCTACCAGAAAGTTAAAATATGAATTTTTCTTGTTTCCCTTAATTGTGAACTCCGATGGCTGCGGCTTTTCCACTTGTACCAACCCAAGCTGAGTCTGGCAGCTTGGAAAGTAAAAGCCGGCACCGCCATCCCATTCATCGATTAGTTTTACACCTAATAGATCTTCATACCATTTCTTGGATTTTTTTAAGTCTGTCACAGGAATAAATACACTTCCGACTTTGAACATACAAACACTCCTTAATAAATTGATATCTTTCCCTTTAGTAACGTAGATAACGCCAGAAAAGTTACAATTCTGCAAAAAAAATTGGAGGGATCATGTGGTTTTCGATAACATGGAAAAGACAATGTCACAGCTGTATCGTTACTGCCTTACACTGACAGGCTGCACATGGACAGCAGAGGATATAGTCCAGGAAACTTTGATTAAAGTGTACACTATCAAAAAAGCTGAACCACAAAGGAACTTCACTAATAGTTTTCTGTATAAGACAGCGAAAAACCTTTTTATCGATGAACTAAGGAAGAAAAAGTCCTTCATCTCATTCAGGGATGAACTCATTCGATATGAACCGGACTTTATTGCACGCGAGAGTGCTGTAGAAGAACTGCTTATGAAATTGCCGATCCGACAGGCGATCCTCATCACACTGAAAGACGTATTCGGATATCATTCACAGGAAATCGCAGACATGCTGAGGGTTACTGATGAATCGGTAAAAACGGCTCTTTCAAGATCAAGATCCCGTTTAAGGGATTCAATTAGTGATGCACCGCCATTCCATCATCAACCAACTGATTTAAAACTTATTTCTGAGTTAACAAGAGCGATCAAAATGAGCCACCCCTCATCACTATTTGCTATCTGCCGTCTTCTGGAATCACGGAATTATGCTATTACAAGAGTTACAGGAACCAAATACATGCATGTGTGTGATCCAGACGGCAATGTTCTAGAAATCGTCAGCTAATGACCTTACAAGCCACCTTTATGTAAAATGGACAACTATCCATGGCGATTGATAACAGCACTGATTTACGGCATGCTTTCTCAGTGGCGATTTCTTAGTTTGTAACTTGTGATTCTGAAAAGGAAATTATATATGTACTTGAACATTTAGCTAATGAAGGAACAATTCTGTTGCCGCTTTAAAATTCTGCTTTCAGTGATAAATTTGACTGAGTGGAAGATAGGTACGGAGTGTCATGGCTTCTTAATCATTCCAAGCGGGAGTAAGTTTTCACATGAAGAGAGTGTGATACCTGATGAGGTGCACACTCTTTTCATACTTATAGGAATGGTCTGCTTCAGATAGAACCATTGTTGTCATTCAGTTTTTTTAATTTTTCTGTAGAAGAGTTTTTCTTATAGTAATTCTCCATAATTTCAAGTATTTTTTCTTCTGACAATCCTGAAAAATCAACCAGCATAGAGATGGTCGGCTTGATGGAAAGAGACTCACATGTCTGGATGGTTGATAGAATCAGATCATGGTAGTCTTGATCCCTGGATTGTGTGCTTTTCCGCTTGTGTTGGTTAAGCTCATTATTTTGATGTTGATCATCTGATGGTTTCATAAGGATGGACCTCCTAATCTTAAAAAAGGAATTGTATAAGGTATATCCGTAAATATGGGGAGATAAACATTTTTGGGCTCGGATGATGATTCGAAAAGGGATGAAAATTTTTTATATGATTTTTTTTTAAGATGTTTCCTGAGGTCCAGGTGGAGGTATTAATACATATATCAGGAACATACATAGGAGGAAAGAGTATGAAAAAGGCGATGCTGATCGTTAATCCTTCTTCTGGTAAGGAAGAGGCACTCGATTATGTTGACGAATTAGAGGGGATTTTGAATAAACAAGGATATGAAGTGAATGTCAGCCAGACAGAGAAAGAACTGGATGCAACTAATTTTTGTAAATCTGCCTGCAAGGATGAATTTGAACTTGTCGTATCGCTTGGAGGGGATGGTACCCTCCATGAGACGATTAATGGATTGATAGATGAACATCATCGTCCAAAGCTGGGTATCATTCCCATGGGGACTGTGAATGATTTTGCAAGAGCCTTGAATATTCCATTGAACCCTGAGAAAGCAATCAACGTTCTTCGATATCATCAAACCCGTAAGGTCGATATCGGCACTTTCAATGAAGATTATTTTGTCAATATCGTTGCAGTGGGTGCGATAGCAGAAGCTACATATGATGTCTCACCTGAAGAGAAAACGAAGCTTGGGCCCCTTGCTTACATAGTTGAAGGAATGAAAACACTCGCTGCGAATCCTTCCTACCCACTGACAATCGAGCATGATGGAGATAGGTGGGAAGGAGATTCATTACTATTTCTGGCAGCCTTGACCAATTCAATCGGCGGCTTTGAGAATCTTGCTCCAGATGCCGAAGTCGACGATGGTGTGCTCCATTGCTATATCATTCAAGATATAAATGTGTTGAAACTGCCTGCAATATTGACATCCATCATCTCAGGAAAGCTGAAAAAGAATAAGGATGTAATATACTTTACGGCAACAGATATCAGAATATCTTCCTCTGAAGAGCTTATAACGAATGTCGATGGAGAGGAAGGCGGTAAGCTTCCAATTGAACTGGGGATAATGTCGAACCATATTGAAGTGATGGTTCCTCCTAGAAAATAATTTGATTTCTAAGAAGAGCTCGGTCTTTTTCTATCATCATTGGGATTTTATGTTAATATAAGGAAGGGAATCTTTATGATGGAGGGAGTATTCATGAACAAGAAGGTGCTAAAAGACCCTAAGACGGTGATCGGCTTAATATCAGCTTTTTTGTTATGCATTGTTGGGATATTTTGTGCTGCAAATGATAGTCAGTACTGGGTGTTATCTGTAGTGGTGGCATTAATTTTATTAATGATCAGTGTGAGAAGGGCAGACAAATTGTATCGGGAAAGCTGAAGTGGTTTACTTGCATGATGTGGGAGATGTGCTGGACCAATTCAAGATTGAAAAAGGTCAGGATACTTTCTGAAAAGGAATGAAAAAAATGAAATCAGAAAAACAGAAAATGATCGACGGCGAGTTATACCAACCGTGGGATGAAATGTTAGTCAAAGGTAGGGAACATGCAAGAAAGTTGGTAAGACAGCTTAATTCAACAACTGAAACAGAATATGATGAACGAGTAGGATTAATAAAGCAACTCTTCGGTTCTACTGGAGAAAAGGTCTATCTGGAACCTAATTTTAGGTGTGATTACGGGTATAATATTCATGTCGGTGACAACTTCTTTGCCAATTTTGATTGTGTGATTCTTGATGTGTGCAAAGTCAAGTTTGGAGCAAATTGTATGCTCGCACCCGGTGTACACGTTTATACTGCAACACATCCGGTCAATCCATATGAACGTATCAAGGGACCTGAATATGGTAAGCCGGTTACCATAGGGGATAATGCATGGATTGGCGGAGGTTCAATTATCAATCCAGGTGTGACAATTGGAGATAATGTGGTGGTTGCTTCTGGAGCTGTCGTGACAAAAGATGTACCTTCAAATGTAGTCGTTGGAGGAAACCCTGCGAGAGTACTAAAAGAAATTGATTTGAACGATCCAAAATAACGGATGAATCGAAGAATATACATAAGTATAAATAAAAACGCTGAATGATCAAACGTCATCTCAGCGTTTTTCTAGTCCTTCCCTAGAATTTCTGTGGGAATTGTTTGATTATTCCTTTAGAAAGTGCATCAGCCAAGTGAAAAATGTGTGCCCTGCCTTTATCGAATGATTCTATATTTTGATCCCAATCTTTTTGGATACGGGCTACTGCTTCTTTAGTAACGAAATCGAGATGCATATATAATAGGTCTTTTAACTCTTTTTCAGACCAGTTAGGGTTTGCTGCAACTAAGAATGCAGTGATGTCATCCGCATTTCGATACCATTCTTTATTCAGTTTCTCTACCTCTGCTTGATTTCCAGCTTTTGCAGATTCAACGATTTTCCCGGCAATGACAATATGCTCCGTCAATAAATCAGCCAATTGATTTCCAGCTTTTTCTCCATAGAAAGGCTTGATGGCGTTTCCGATATCCTTTTGGTTTTGAAGCAGTCTTTCAAGCACTTCTTCTTGATCTTCCAGACCGTCAACAGCACTGACAATATAGTTGTGCGTCCAAATAACATGATCATTCCAAAGGATTCGCATGTCTTCTTTAAGTTTTAGAGCATTTGGACTCACGCATTCCTTATTGACTGCTTGGGTTTTTGGAAGTTGGGCTGCCATTGTCAGAGTCATGAGAATGACGGTAAAAACAATGAAGAATTTTTTCATTATTATCTTCTCCTTTATTCGTAATCACGATGTAGTATTCTCTAAAGAAAAAGAGTTGATTCTAGAAATAATATCAATTGAAAGGAGAACGGGCATGGAAAGTCCAATTGTGATATTCGTAATAGGAAGTGGAATAATGTTATCGATTATCTTACATTTGCTGCAGTTGAAAGGGATACTGAGAAGCTATTTGCCCTTCAGAATATTAATCAGTCTTATGATTGCTGCAATAATATCCATTCCCATATCCATTTTTCTTATTGGAGGATGGCCGGGACTCGGTTTATCAGTCATGGCTGTGTATGGGCTGCTTTTTTGTATCACAAGTTTATTCTGTAGATATTTTTTGGATGTATTGTTTCTAAATAGAAGATAGGTGGGGGATTGACTATTTTTAGAAAAATAATTGCTTGTCTGCACACAGGGGGAGGGTTGTACATATAGTGAAGTAGAGAAACAGAAAATCGGCAAAAAAGAATGCGGTTGTTCCAAAACGGCTTATAAAAATCCTTTAGTCACCGCGAAAGAAAGCTTCATTCGGTTTTGCCCATGAACAAGATTTCTCGTCTATATACTTCCGCCGTATAGACAAGAGTACCTCCTTAATTGTTCGTACTGCAAAAGTGTTCCTGCATAGTCAGGTGCACTTTTGTTATTTTTATTGGTCGTCATGGATTCATCACAGGCCATTTAAAGCTGCTGTCAAACCAGCGAAAGCGAGAATGAGGCCAATTGTATAACTTACGAATAGATAAACAGCAAGAAGCTTGAAACGCTTTTTTGCAAACATATGGATGTTTTCAAGCTTGAAGGTAGAGAAGGTTGTAAAAGCACCGAGGTATCCGATCCCGATGAATGAATATAGTGGGCCATTCATCCCGGCACCAATTGTGTATCCCAATAAAAATGAACCGATTAAATTGACTGTTAACGTCGCATACGGGAATTGGGTTAAAGTATGTCTGTCAAACCATTTACTGACCCAATATCGGGACATTGCCCCGAAAAATCCTCCAAGTGCGATCATGAGCCCTTGAATAAGCATCAAACATCATCCTCCACGACTGAATTATTCCGATTCCATTGATGGCTGCCGGTCTTGAAGCCAGCCCAAGACATGAAAAGACCGCCGGATATGCTAGCTATCACGTACAGAAATGCAGAAAACCATTCGGATAGGCGTATCAATTCAATGGTCTCCACACTGAAAGTAGAAAATGTAGTGAACGAACCTATTAAACCCGTGCCAAGGGCTGTCTTTATGGAAGGATGCAGTTTTTTAGATTGAAATAGATACGTGGTCATCCATCCCAATATATAGCTGCCAATCAAGTTCACGAGCAGTGTGCCAAAAGGGAAGGGGGACTGCCAATGGGAATGAACCGAGGCCCCCAGGACAAACCTTAAAAGAGAACCGACGGCACCAGCTATTCCTACCAGTAAATAATTTTGCAAAATAATGCATCTCTTTTCTGTAGTATTGTTTTCACTTAACTATGTTCATTATGGGTGATAATGGGTATTATATCAATGACATTACATATAGAGAGAGTTGAAAACAATGGCAGCTTCACCTTCAGAGTACGAACTGACACTTGAAATTATACAAAGTTTAAAAGAAGGTAAGAAACGGGGTTTTCAGGACATCATGGATGAACTGCAGCCATATGACATGGCCCAGCAGTATCAGCACCTGCCTGCAAAACATCGTAATAAATTTCTTCTATATTTGAACATAGCGCAGCTAAAAGAGCTGATGAAGGAATTGGAAAAAGAGGATCAGTTAGAGGTCCTGCAGAAATTAGGAATTGAAAAGTCGACTAAAGTTCTTGATCTGATGGAAAATGATGATTTGACCACACTATTATCCGATCTTGAACCAGAGCAGATTGAAGAACTTTTGTCTGAAATGAAACAGGAAGAATCTGATGTGGTTCAGCACATGATGAACTATCCCCTGGAATCAGCAGGGAGAATCATGAATAACAGATTTGTGTGGATTTCGAAGCATTATACAGTAAGAGAAGCTGTTGATAAACTGAAGGATTTTGCCGAGCTTGCTGAATATTTGAATTACCTCTATGTAATAGATGAGGGGAAAAAGCTGGTCGGGGTTGTTTCGTATAAAGACCTGCTACTTGGGGAAATGCAGGATAAAATTGAAGATATCATGTTTACAAGAGTTGTCAAAGTGGACGTTCATACCGACCAGGAGGAAGTGGCGAAATTGATCAGCCGCTATGATTTCGTTTCGATTCCTGTCATTGAAGAAGATGATAAGTTAATGGGAGTCATTACGGTAGATGATATTATCGATGTAGTAATCCAAGAGGCAAATGAAGACATTGAAAAACTATCTGCTTCCGGAAAATCGATTGATTTCAATACGAAGCCGTTTGTAGCAGCTTACAGACGATTGCCATGGCTCATCCTCTTGTTATTGATCGGTCTTGTTTCCGGAAGCATCATAGATGGTTTTTCAGATACTCTTCAGTCTGCTGTAGCTCTCGCATTCTTTATGCCGATGATTGCCGGTATGACAGGAAATACGGGTACACAGTCCCTTGCAGTTGTAGTAAGGGGATTAGTATCACAAGATTTGAATGTCAAGCAGGTGGTGAGGCTCATATTTCGTGAATTATGGGTAGGTATCATCATCGGTCTCAGCTGCGCGGTATTGATATCGATCATTGCCTTCATCTGGCAGGGAAGCCTTATACTCGGCATCGTAGTAGGAAGCTCACTATTGATCACACTCATAATCGGAACACTTGCAGGGACCATCATCCCACTCGTTCTCTATAAGTTTAATATTGATCCTGCAGTAGCTTCGGGACCACTCATTACAACCATCAACGATATCTTTTCACTGCTCGTTTATTTCGGCATAGCGAGCATCTTCATAACAAAGTTATCCTAAACTAAAACCGCCCCGTTATAATATGCAACGGGGCGGTCAATCTATAATTATGTTTTCAGTGGCTGCTGGTTAAGGAATCGTTCAATAATGTCTGCCAACTTATTTATATCTGTGTACTTCTTGGTTTGCTGAGTTTCTATATAAGTTAACAAGAACGTTTCAGTGTCAAAGTGGTATAAGACTGAAAGTACAGGCGTCTGATCGTCCAAATTGAAAGTGTGAATGATCTCACTTTCTTTAAAATCCACTTGAGTTTTGAGCATTCGTAAAATTGTATCGAATGACATAAAAACGTCTCCCTTCTATATTATAGAGGGATTGACTAAAAACAGTCTCGTAGACCCAAAATAATTTAATCTTGATTAAGTATTAATTATATCATACAATTGAATATTTATATACCTATCAGGGACGTCGAAATTGTTTCCTCGAAACTTATTAATTTTTTTAAGTACATAAGTTGAAATGAATTTATTTTACCTTTTGTGGAGGTTAAGTATGGTAGAGGGTTGCGGTTATAAGTTTTCCAGGGTGAAGGAAGCTGTCGAACCAAAAAAAAATACCATCAAAGTTCTTATGAAAAACGAAGGAAAATGATGAATTTTGTCGGAATCTTTTTGATAACAGTAGCATTTACATATTTAATGTGTGATTCACACTGTCCTCTTATATTAATCCCTCCAGTAAAGAAGAATGAACCTTTTACTATCAATTCTATATTCTACAAGTTGCGCATATAGTGAACTAGTAAATCTTATAAGTATAGGAGTTCATTCATGGCGTACAAATCCAGAAAAGATAGCACCCTACCCCTACTAGTATTTGTGACTATGAAATCTTTAGCAAGAATGATTGTTCTCGGGATCATCTTTCTTTATTTTTCCGTGTGGCTCATTTCAGCGACGGCGATCAAGCTCAAGGTGGACACGCTGTTTTACTCGACAGTATCTGATATGGTACCGAAAGAGACCCTTTTGAAGCTGATATCTGAAGAGATTACTCCTCTCAGGGTAATGAATGAAGAAGAGTTGGAGTCAGACTTTGACTGGCTTGAGAGCGTGACCAATGTCTCGTTGTTTGATCCCAGGAGTTTATTTGGAAGAGAGATACCAGGGATCGAAAATTACCATACCCAGATTGCCGTAGCTGGGAAAGGGACGGATATTACCAACCTTCCTGTTGAGTCACCGGCACCCACTGAGGAACAATTGAAGAATCAGGAAATCGATCAGAATCAGATTGACCGTGCAAATGGCGACAGTGGAGAGGACATTAAAGAAGTTGATAAAAAGTCTGTCTTTATTTATCATTCCCACAGCTGGGAAGCATTTAGCCCACTGATCAAAAACAATCAAACCGAAAATCCTGCCAGTACAAATGAAAAGGTAAACGTCATTGCGATCGGTTCAAAGCTTCAGCAAGAACTTGCGAAAAGAGGGATTGGTGCCGTACAGGATAAGACAGATACTACGCAGGCTTTAAAAGAAAAGAACTGGACCTATTATGAATCCTATAAATTATCAAGGGAGCAAGTTCAGGAAGCTCTTGCCGTAAATAATGACCTCAATTACCTGATTGATATTCATCGTGACTCCCAGCCAAGGGAAATCACCACTAAAACAATAAATGGGAAGCAGTATGCACGCCTCTTCTTTATCGTGGGAAAAGAAAATAAGAATTTCGAAAAGAATCTGGCCATCGCAAAAGAATTGAATAGCGCACTCGAAAAGAAGTACCCTGGTATTAGTCGAGGAGTATTTGTTAAAACGAAAGCTGAAGGAAACGGTGTCTATAATCAGGACTTGACCGAACGAGCCATGCTCTTGGAATTCGGTGGTGTAGAAAATAATTTAGTCGAGCTCTATAATTCTACTGAAGCATTTGCAGAGATTTTTGCAGAGTTTTACAAGGCGGATGTTGTAGAAGTGAATGGATAGGGTATTCGCATAAAGCTGCTGTGATAAGGCAGCTTTTTTTATGGGAGAAAACATATGCAAAAAACTTTTTTTGCGTAATTTGCATATTCTTTGCAAAAAAGGCGGGAAACTATAATTTATCCGGGTAAATAGTCCGTTTGCAAATGTATTAAAACGAATTCTGGGAATTTTGTTTGGAAAAGGGAAAATCCGGATAAAGAATAAAAAACATGAAACAAGGAGGAACTAATTAATGTCACACCAAAAGTATCAATCATTAGTACAAACATTGCATGAATGTATGGAAGCTTGTAACCATTGTTACGATGCATGCCTTGGAGAAGATGATATCAAAATGATGGCTGACTGTATCCGTTTAGACCGGGAATGTTCAGACATGTGCGGATTTTTAGAACAGGCACTGGTAAGAGGGACGCCGTTCGCTTCCGAACTTGCTTCAGTATGTGCATCCATCTGTGAAGCTTGCGGAAACGAATGCAAAAAGCACGACCACGATCACTGTCAAAAATGCGCAGATGCCTGCTTTAAGTGCGCTGAAGCCTGCAGAAACATCGCATAAGGTTTGAAAATGCTTGAATTTGTGAAGGTCCGTCCTGCAGCACTTTAACGTGTTGAGGGACGGGCCTTTATCTTTTTCCATTGGATGGATGACGTGCCGCTATGGGGATGACAATGGCATTTTAGTTCTTTATATTCATCTTCGAGTTCTTGAATGGTCAATTCAAAAAGTTGTTTGTCGTTCTTCTTGAAAATGTTATAGGTGATCAGTTTGTTTATAAGCTCCTCTCGGCGTCTTTCTATGTCCTGGCAAATGATTTGTCCCATTGTGTTTGCACTCCTTTTATCATATTTTTGCAGGAGAGAAGGCTGTTGTAAACTATATAACAAAAAACCTTCTTCCAAAGATAAGAAGAAGGTTTTAACAGTTTTATACTTCACCTTATCTTTTCAAGCAATCCGCTTGATGGAATTAGCACAGTGTTCCACTTAAGTAGAATCTGTTGCTGAGGTGTCATCGGGCCAGTCCCTCTGCCTCTCTTGATAAGCAATTATGTAATTAGTTCATGTTAACTACACTTTAATACATAGTATTCTTAGTTGTCAAGTGGGTATTGGGTTCGAGAAGTTAAAAAGGAATTATATTTAATGTTGAAAATAATTCAACCGAAGTTGAAAATAACACCTTTATTTATTTGATTTATATAAACGTAAATACATTCAAAATCCAATCGCTAATCGATTCAGCCATCAGCTTTTTCAGAAAACTTGATAGTTACCCATACTTAAGTCTTCAAAGCTCCCTGACACATAACCTTCAATAAAAAGTCACAATAATTTCCGTATTTGTTTATGATTTCACAATGAAAAATGATAGGCTAATGATATAAACCTGCATATGGAGTGAAGTAAGATGAAAAAGGTTGTTGTAGTTGGCGGGGGCATCACAGGACTGACAACGATGTACCATCTTGATAAATTAAAAAGAGAAAAGAATATTGAGATCGAATTGTCCCTGGTTGAGCGTGACCAGGAGCTTGGCGGAAAGATAAAAACGGAAAAGGAACATCCGTTCATCATGGAAACGGGGGCAGATTCTATTGTTGCACGCAATGAGGGTGTGCTGCCTTTAATAGAAGAATTAGAGCTTGAGGAAGAAATGGTTTATAACGAAACAGGGACATCGTATATCTATACAAACGGGAAGCTGCATAAAATTCCGGAAGACACCATTTTTGGCATTCCCATGAGTATTGATTCGATAATGGAGAGTACGTTGGTTTCAGATGAGGGCAAACGTGAAGCACTAAAGGATTTGCATACTCCCAACAAGGTGTTTACAAAGGAGAGTTCGGTTGGTGAATTTCTAGAAGCTTTCTTCGGGCGTGAACTCGTCGAGAACCAAATTGCACCTGTCCTATCGGGGGTGTACTCAGGAAAACTTCATGACTTGACGATGTCTTCTACACTTCCGTACCTGTTGGATTATAAAACTCAATATGGAAGTATAATTAAAGGTCTTGACGCGAATAAAGAAAGATTCAAAAGTTCCTCGAAAGGAAAATTCATCTCTTTTCGAAGTGGATTATCTGCACTGATCGATCGACTGGAACAGGTCATAAAAGATGCTGACATGGTTAAGGGTGAAAAACTAATTGACCTGAAGAAGCATGGAGATAAGTACCAGCTAACTTTTGCTGACAGCAAGAAGTTGAATGCTGATTATGTAGTTTTCTCAACACCGCATGATGTTACGCAAAAGATTATTAGCGACCCACTATTGGATCAACATTTCAGTCAATTGAAAAATTCTTCTCTCACTAGTATTTACGTTGGGTTTGAGGTGAAGGATGATATTCTTCCAGCCAATGGGACCGGATTTATTACATCGCATGGCAGTGATGTTATGTGCGATGCTTGTACGTGGACAAGCAGAAAATGGAAACATACGGCAGATAATCATGAACTATTGGTAAGATTATTTTATAAAAGCTCCAATCCTCATTACCAAGAATTAAAAGAACTTAGTGAAGAGGATCTTTCAAAGGCAGCACTAAAGGATATTTCAAAAAGTCTGGGGATTAACGAAGTGCCTGTATCTGTAAAGGTCACAGACTGGAAGAATCTTATGCCGAACTATCACTTGAAGCACAGCCAGGCAGTTGATTCACTGCAACATACCATTAGGGAGCACTATCCGAATGTGATGCTGGCAGGAGCCTCTTATTTCGGAGTCGGGATCGGGGCATGTATTCAAAATGGGAAGCAGACGGCGGAAGCCATCATTGAAAAAGTAATTGGATAAGTGTGTTTGGGCTTGAAATCCTAAATGGAATTCAAGCTTTTTTATTGGGAGTTCTTTGAACTTCTTTAAATAAGGAAGTGAAGTTTTAAAAAAGTCATTGTAACAATGTAATGATACAACATCGCCATGTGAGAAACATCTTCCTTTCTTAAGCATAATCTCATTTAAATAGAGAAACCTAAGTTTAGGAGGGATTGCACATGAAGCATATTAAAGCATTTGCCATTAAATTTGTGGCGACATTTGTCCTTTTATATTTGGTCCTTGCAGGTGTTCAAGCCATTACTTTTGGAGATGTTTTTCTTATATCATTAGTGTTAGGATCGATTGCTTATGTACTTGGAGACCTGTTTTTGCTTCCAAGAACAAGTAATACAGTAGCCGCACTGGCTGATTTCGGACTTGCGTTTGTCTTTATATACTTTATGACTGATGGTATGACGGATGGCGGTACTTACTTAACGAGGTCCATTCTTGCTGCTCTCGCTTTAATGGTGTTTGAGCTGTTTTTCCATCGCTTTGTCGTTCGTGATATCTTGCCAAACCGTTCAAATAAAAGAAAAGCTCCGACAAATCTCCAATATCAGACAGAAGCTTCAGAACAAATTCACCCGGAATTTCCAACGAAACTAACTGATGAATTTCATCTAAAAAACAGAGACAAGGAATAATACATGAAACAAACCTGATGAGGAATCATCGGGTTTGTTTTTTTACATATTGTATTTCACCTTGGGAGTACAAAATTGTTGGATCATTTTGTGTCAGACTAAGTGCAGCACTGCTTGTTATACATTTACTCCCTTATCAGCGGGAGAGTACAGCATCTGAACGATCCGCCGGACTTTATGATTTCATCAAATTCCACCTCGATCACATCGTACCCACGTTCGCGAAGTTTACCGTTGACTTCCTCATTTATTGGCAGACTTATGACTTTCTTGTTTCCGATTGAAAGAACGTTTACTCCCATCGTGAATTGTTCCTCCCGGGAGACATCGATTAATTCGAATTTGGAAGCGAGGCGGTTCACGTCTTCTTCTTGTAATCCTTCGCGGTGGATAAGTGCGTGCTTATCGGAGAGGATGTTAAAGATACAATCAAGATGCAGAATATCTTCATGAATCGGCAGGGAGATGACGTCATAGTTCGGTAGGTGTAACTGGATTTGTTCAACTGCACCTGGTGTCGTTCTGTCGCTCAAGCCAATGTAGACCGTTTTCCCATGTACAAGCACGTCACCGCCCTCTGTTTCATCTTCTACGAGATCTATGTATGTCAGTCCACGGTCTGACAGCCATTTTTTCAATACACTTTCTTCACCTTGTCTGACGGGCATTTTCATATCTGAGATGAATAATGTTTCCCCGACTGTAAACCCGATATCTCTTGTAAAGACTTGTTCAGGAAATGCTTCGTTCGCAGATAGTAAGTGAGTTTCAATCCCGTTCGAATTTAACACTTTCAGGAATTCTTTGTGCTGTGAGACGGCTTTATCTACGTCGATGTTCTCCTTTTGATAACGTCGTTGAGTTTCATTAATCACGTCAAGAATTTTCATATAGGTCGGCGGACATAAGATCACTTCTTTTAATAGAGCAAATTCATTATGACAGTATACTTGATTTTGTTTCATTGGTAATCCTCCCAACTGCATTGTGTAATAAGTTTCGCTTTTAAATGATGTTGCTCATATTGTTTAGAACTTAGGCTGTCTGTTCCTTCTTCCATTTCTTATTCATGTAATAGGTGACGAGTGCAATCACAGACACCAGCAATAAGGAGATATAAAAGCCGAATCTGACACTTTTCTCCATGATTGTTCCTGTAACAGCACAGAGCAGAAGAACCAATCCTACTATGCCAAGGAATATGCCTGATCGCTTTTGTTTTAAGATTTTAAAAGCCGACAGGATGATAAATGCCCAGTTGTAAAGAAGCAGGATTCCGGCAGCTGTGGTGAGATATTCATACACTTTTCCCGGTAAGAGGAGGGCAGTAACGATCGAAGCAACCAGACCGGCAGTTGCAAGCCCCAAGGATGGAAGGGGAAGGTCCTTTGGCTTCTTCAGTTTCTTCTCGAAGATCTTCGGGGCGTCGCCTTCTTTAGCTAGAGAGACTAGCAGATTCGTCACCGCGAAGAGAGCAGCTGTGAGAGCTGAAAAGCCGGCAATGATGATAGCACCATTGAATACATGTGGAAAGAAAGGTAGATTGTACACACTCAGTGCCGTTACAAATGGACTTTCTTTATCATTGAAAGCATCTAAAGAAATAAGTAATACAGCCAGTGCCAAAGATGCCACATAGATGAATGTCAGGATAATAAGCATGACATTCCCCGCCTTGGGAGCATCCTTTTTATCCTTTAACTGAATGGCCATCAGCCCGATGACCTCGATTCCTCCGTATGCATAAAATGCATATATCAATGACGACCATAATCCTTTCATCCCTTCAGGCAAAAATGCTTCATGATTAAAGGAAAACTCCGGAAGTGTTCCTTTGCCTTCAATCACTCCAAAAAGAGCAAGTGAAGCAATCACAATGAACATAATGATGGCCGCTGTCTTTATAATGGCGAAAATGTCTTCCGCTTTGTCAAAGCCATTATTTCCGAGGAGAACAATCAAAAGGGAGAGAACGGCATATACCCCTGCAAAAACCCATAGTGGAATTCGCGGAAACCAAAATTGAGAAAGAATTGCCAAAGCTGTCAACTGACTGCCCATTATCAGTATGTTTGAGCTCCAATAATTCCAGCCGCAGCTAAATCCAGCCCATTTTCCGAAGGCTTTTGAAGCATAATAGCAAAAAGAGCCTTCTTGGGGATCTTCCGCAGTCATTTTCGCAAGAAGGTTATAAACGATATACGTTCCAATTGCAGCAAAGATAAAGGAGAATACAATGGATGGCCCTGCATATTTTATTCCAATTGCAGAGCCAAGGAAATATCCGGTTCCTATGGTACAGCCCACCCCGATAAGAGAGAGGTGCCACCAGCTAATGTTGCCTTCATCTACTGAATTAGAGCTTTTTGCATTATTGCATCCTGTATATTGATCTGCCATTCGACCTCTCCTTTCATCATTTCAAGCGGATTATATTATCGCTTCTTTCAATCGCGGTTTTTCATCTGTCTTGATAAAAAAATACACCATTACTACAACGGCAAGAGATAAAATTCCTGCACCAATAAAGCTTTCGTTAAGGTAAGTCTTCATAAAGATCGACATCAAAGGCGGGCCTGCAGCGACACCGATAAATCGTGATGAACTATATAACGATGAAATCGTCCCGCGTTCTTCTTTTTCAATATTTTCGGTAATGATTGCGTCCAGTGTCGGAAGCAGTGCGCCAATCGACGACCCAAGATAGCTTGTTACAGCAAGTAGAATAATCAAGCGTTTACTCATGAAACCGACAAATGGAACACTTGAAGCAATTGCGAGCAGGCTGACTATCATAATTATTTTCATTATTCTTAAATCACCCTTAATCTTCCGTCCAGTAATAAACGAAGAAATACATAAAGCAAGGAGTGGGACCGCCAAGACGAACCCTTTTTTTACCCCGTACAGATTATGCGTCTTTTCAAGAATATCAGATAAGAAAAATAAGACAGCAAAGAGTATATACATGACAAAGATTCCGATGGTAAAAACGGTAAAAATCCATTTACCTTCATTTTTAAAGATTTTTCTGGTATTTTTGAGAAATGCCTTCAAGGCAGGCGGATCATCTTTCATCTTTGGTACTTTGATGAAGAACAGAACTAATAAGATCGAAATCAGACTGAAAAAAGAAATCGAAAAGAAAGGGAGGTACCATAAAAAAGCAGCAAAAGCAGCACCCAGGATAGGACTGAGCACTTTCCCGAAAGTGTTTGACGTTTCGATGATACCGAGACAAGAGCTGGTTTTCTCATCATCATCTTTATAGAGATCTCCAACGAGAGGGAGAATAATCGGTGCAGCCCCGGCCGCACCGATTCCCTGCAAGACACGCCCGGCAATGATCCATGCAAATGGATCATTCATTTTCCAGGAGGCATAGCCTGAAATAAGTCCCCCTATCAAGGCAAGAATCAGACTTGGCAAAATCACGATCTTTCTTCCGAAACGATCCGACAAATAGCCTGCAACTGGTATGAGAAAGATGGATGCAATGGAGTATGATGTGATGATCATACTTGTTTGAAAAGAAGATATACCGACCTTTTTCTCAAAAATAGGCAGCACAGGAATCAGCATTGAATTCCCGAGCGTCATGACTAATGGTATGGAAGCCATGCTGACTACACACCCAATACTGACCTTATTCGTGTTCCTACATTGTTCGTCCATGCTGCCACCTCATAAAAATTCTGATTTACAAATAAAGTATTTGGCCATTGAACGTAATTCATGCACAGGCGGCAATGGCTAATTAATTCCATAAGTAATAAGGACAAACTAACTTATTGATAGAACAACTTCTTATAAATTAAACCTCGATAATGATTGGGAGTATCATCGGTTTCCTTCTTGTATGTTTTACAAGGTACTGACCTACGGATCTTTTGATGCTTTGTTTCAGGACACTCCATTGCCGGCGCTCTTCAGGAAGCAATTCGCTGACGGTTCTTTCAATCAGTGTGTTAAGTTCCTGAATGAGATTTTCAGAACTTTTGACAAAAACAAAACCTCGGGTAATCGTGTCGGGACCTGAAATGATCCGGTGGTCCGATTTATTAAAGGTTAAGACGATTACCACCATTCCATCTTCTGAAAGTTGTTTACGGTCCCTCAAGACGATGGATCCGACATCACCCACACTGATTCCATCTACGTAAGTATCTCCTGCAGGAACATTTCTTGTCTGACGGGCGATTCCATTTTCGAAATCGACGACCACCCCATTTTTTAATATAAATGTATTTCCTGCTTCAACGCCTACGCTTTCAGCCAGCATGCGGTGATGATGCAGCATCCGGTTTTCGCCGTGTATCGGGATAAAGTATGTTGGCTTGATCAGTGTGAGCATCAATTTTAAATCCTCTTGATAGCCATGGCCTGATACGTGCATACCTGTCGTACTTCCCGATCCGTATATGACGTATGCTCCCAAGTGGAACAGGTTATCAATTATTTTTGATACAGCCTTTTCATTACCAGGTATAGGGGAAGCGGCTAGAATGACAGTGTCCCCTGGATGGATGGATACATCCCGGTATTGTCCGGATGAAAGCCTGCCAAGCGCCGCCATCTGCTCACCCTGACTTCCTGTACATAGAATTGCAACGCGACCAGGGTCTAGTGTATCTACATCACGGGCTCCAATCAGCATTCCATCCGGAATCGTCAAGTAGCCCCTTTCCATTGCTACATTCACGACATTCACCATGCTTCTGCCCAGCAGTGCCAACTTTCTATTCGTCAGGATGGCTGCGTTGACGACCTGTTGGACACGATTTACATTTGAAGCAAAGGTAGAAACGAAAATTTTACCATCAGCTTTCATGAATGCTTCATCCATATGGTTACCGACCATTTGTTCGGAAGGTGTCAGTCCAGATCGTTCAGCGTTCGTACTTTCTGATAAAAGTGCAAGCACCCCGTTCCTTCCGATATCCGCGATCTTATGCAGGTCAGAGCGTTGATGGTTCATTGGTGTGAGATCAAACTTGAAGTCCCCCGTGTGGACAATATTCCCCTGGGGAGTATGAAATACAATTCCGAGGCAGTCAGGGATACTATGACTGACACTGAAGAAAGAAATACCGATCGACCCCAGCTGAAGGTCAGAGTTTTCATCAATCGTGATCAAGCTGGCATCTCTCATCAAATGATGTTCTTCGAGCTTCAACTCGATCATACCTAGAGTAAAACGGGTACCGTATACTGGCATATTGATTTTTTTCAGTAGATAAGGGATGCCGCCGATATGATCTTCATGACCATGAGTGACAATCAGTCCGCGTATATTATCTCTGTTTTCCTCTAAGTACGAGATATCAGGTATGATAAGGTCGATACCCAGCAGACTTTCGTCAGGAAATTTTCCGCCGCAATCAACGATGAAAATGTCATCATCATATTGCAGAACATACATATTTTTGCCAATTTCATTAATGCCTCCGAGGGCAAAGATAGAGAGTAAATGGTTCATGTTATGCCTCCTGTTGTGGTGGTGTCTATATTATTCCCGACAAATCATGTTTCATGAGCCGGGGTGAGATGAATGGCATATTGAAAGAGTGGAGAATCATTTTAATCAATCCCATCCATTGATCTGCCGACAATCATGCGTTTTTCTTTTGAATGACAGGGTATGGTATTAAAGCAAACCTTTAGTGGAATGAATAAGGTTCAATGGCCTTATTGCATTTATTCTACAGTTTATTAGCAAACCAGGAGGTGAACGTCTTACTGGGTAGGACGATACATAATGGCATTGAATCTCTTTCTGCTTGTATTATTAATAGCGATGACGGCGTTTTTTGTAGCAACTGAATTTGCGATAGTAAAGGTACGGACGTCCAAGATCGATCAGCTCGTAACTGAAGGGAAGAAAGGAGCGGTTTCTGCCAAAAAGGTGATCTCGCATCTGGATGAGTACTTATCTGCATGTCAGCTGGGGATTACCGTTACGGCATTGGGACTCGGGTGGCTTGGGGAACCCACCATAGAAGAATTGTTGCATCCTTCCTTTGAATATTTTCAATTAAGTGAATCACTGACGGAAATATTATCTTTTGGAATAGCTTTTGCTTTAGTCACATTCCTGCATGTCGTGGCAGGTGAACTGGCACCAAAAACAGTAGCCATACAAAAAGCAGAAACCATTACGCTGCTTTTCGCAGGTCCGATCATCCTCTTTTATAAAGTCATGTTTCCTTTTATATGGCTGTTAAATGGGGCAGCCAGAGTGTTTGTGGGGTTATTCGGCATCAAGCAGGCTTCTGAACACGAATTGGCCCATTCAGAGGAGGAAATCAGAATCCTGTTATCGGAAAGCTACGAAAGCGGTGAGATCAATAAATCCGAACTAAGGTATGTGAATAATATATTTGAATTTGATGAACGGATTGCGCGGGAAATCATGGTCCCCCGTACAGAAATGGTTACCATTTCAAAAGATGCGACATTCGAAGATATTAAAGGGATTATATCTTCTGAGCATTACACTCGTTATCCTGTCGTAGAAGATGGAGATAAAGACAATGTGTATGGGTTTATCAATGTGAAAGAATTTTTGACGGCGAAAATGGTAAGGGAAATAGAAGAGGACAGCCTTGAACCTTTCATCATTCCGATCATCCGGGTGATTGAAACCATTCCCATCCATGATCTTCTGGTTAAGATGCAAAAGGAACGTGTACATATTGCGCTGCTTTTAGATGAATATGGAGGGACGTCGGGGTTAGTGACTGTAGAGGATATTATCGAAGAAATCGTTGGTGAGATAAGGGATGAGTTTGATGAAGATGAAATCCCTGAAGTTCAGAAACTGGGGGAAGACCATTACATCATTGACGCTAAGCTGCTGCTTCACGAAGTAAACGAACTGCTTGATACAAATATATTTCATGACAGTATCGATACCATCGGAGGATGGTATCTAGAGGAAAGTATGAATCAGCAGAATAAGGAAATCAAAACGGATAATGGTTTTTTATTTACTGTCCAAGAGGGAGACGGCCATCATATTCATTATTTGGATGTGAAGAAATTAAACTGACCACAGACAAAAGGCAAAAAGAGCTTGATTCAATCAAGCTCTTTTTGCCTTTTATAGTTTACTTTATATGTTGGTTAAATAACAGTATCAGATGGTTTTATCTACGAGCATTTCATAATGAGGTGAATTCATATCTTTCATGAACGTATGCAATTCCTCTTTTGTTTTCTCATCAAGGCCTTTATAAATAAGGAAGGCCTTCGTCTTTTCAGAAGTAATCATCTTTCTGTAAAGTTTAGAAATTTTTTTACTCCTGTGGGTGTCCATTCAATCCATCCACTCCTTGATTAATGATTAAGATAATTATAATCATTATAAGCTCGTTTTTTCAAGATATTACACTTAGATGTTATAAAATTATAATATTTATAAAAAGTGGGGAGGGGGATGTGAATAGTTGATTGGTGTGTATTTTAAGGGCGTTAAATCCATCAAGTATATGCCTGGATATATATTTATTAAAAGTTGATTTAGTTTTATTAACTTAGTAGACTCAGCTTTAACACCGCTGATAATTTGATGAGATTCTCATCAGGAGTTTAAATCGTCTCTCTTATCAATGATCAGCATACAGTCTTTATTTATTTCTCCATAAAAAACATCTTGAATATTATCTATTCCCTTTTCAGTCAATTGACGAAGAACCCAATGTTCAGTCAGGTTCAGTTTTTTTAGGTTTGAGTGTACCAGTTTTCCATCGCTGATGACTTCCGTTCCTATGGGAGGAGCTGCAGGACTTATAGGCGCAATATTGAGATCTGCTTTCGTAATCTCCTCTTGAGAGTCATTTTTTAAAACAGACAATTCACCATTCGTTTCAAAGATGGCGTAATTCACATCCTGTAGTGAAAAAACGTCTTTTTGCCTGAGCAACGACATCAATGAATCCACATCCAGACGCACAGCTTTAAGTTGACTTTCCATGATGTTTCCATTTTTTACGAGGATTCTCGGTTCTCCATCAAGGAGGGTTCTTGCTTTCTTTGAATGAATATCGATGTAGCCGATAGTTACGGTTATGATGCTCCACCCAAGTAATGCAAGCAGTCCATTCCGGATGCTGAGTGAAGGATTGAACACTAAATTAGCTCCGATGCTTCCAATTGTAATACCAGAGATAAAGTCAAAAAAAGTCATGTGACTAAGTAATTTTCTGCTCATCCATCTGGTCAGTAATAACAGAGTCATGAAGGACAATAATAGCCTAATGGCCAACTCCGATACACTCATGCTTAATGCCGCCTCTTTTCCATCGATTTTGTATACCTTTTCCTAAAAAGGTTTTTTTATCACACTTAATAAGAGCTTTTAGATAACCGGTATGCTTAATTAAGTTATCGATATAGATGATGTATTTATCTTATTATTCGAACAATTATAAGGGGAAATATGGTAATATTATTAGATGCTGCATGCGCAGCTAATTTTCATAAGACGTGGGGAAACAGATGAAAAGAAAATATGTTAATCACGCCGGCTGGAAAAGGATCCAGAAAAGAAATTATGCTCAGACTTACATAGATTTAACTATTTTTACAGGGCATATTACCTTGCTTCAGATAACTGAGGTAGTGGAGCCTCTATCTGTAACGTACCGTGGAAAGGAAATCTGTATAGCAGAATAGCATAAACCAATATTTTTTAAACCAGCAAAGGGGGGATATGGTGAGCTATTGGACATGGATCATCATCTGCATTCCTTTGGTTACAGGAATTGCTGCAGCCATTTCAGGAAGGAAAAATAAAGATCGCACCAGAAAATTGGAGGTAATAGTAGATGTGGAAGAGAATGTCATTCATATTGACTGGAATAGTAATTGGATTTCTGATTTTTATCATCTGGGCAGATGTGACGCGTGAAATGTTCAGTATTGACGATACGGAATTGTCTGCCAAACTTGAGGTTCTCTCGTTTGAATCAAAGGTACCAGTACTTGTCCCATTTGAAGAAATGAAAATATTCGATACCGAATTGACGAGGGACGGTACGAAACAACATTACAAAATAACCTTGATGAATAAGGATAAAGAAACTCTGGTATACAGTGTGGCGAATTATGAAGAAGATTTCCGCAGTAAGGCTGATAGCGAGAAATTGGAAATTAGAAGTGGTATAGCGGGTAAGTATATACCAAGTGACAATGGCAAACGAAAGCTCTATTGGAGACAGGGAGGCGTGTATTACGGGATAACTTATCATCCTAAAGTGACTCCCCGTGATTTGAGCAGGGGACGATTGATTCAGATGGCGAAGTCGATAGAATAGTTTACTCAGGCTATATCAGCATTTAGTGATTGATCTGTCTCGATAAATCGGCAGTTCGTACCTTTCTATTGAAACTCCTTTCATATATGGTCTTTTAGACATACGATAATAATTTTACTATTGGACTACAATTATATATTTTATCAATCGATCGGAAGTGAGTCAGACATATGAATAAAATACAGAAGCTGTTGGCCAGGGGAGAGTCTCAAGAAATACAGCAGCTATATAACTACGTAAATAAGGTGAAAAATCAAATTTCAGCATCTGCAAGTTCGGTCTACATCATTCAGGGCGGGGAAGTGATCGGGGAATGGTATGAAGGGATAGATCCTTCATCACATAGAAAAGTAGACGAAGCGACACGTTATAATGTCTATTCCGTGCGTAAAAGCTACATAGGGCTTGCTGCAGCAATCCTGATTCAAGAAGGGAAAATCGCCGGTTTAGATGAACCGGTTGCCACCTTTTTGGGGGAAAATGAGCTCTACAATGGGATAACGATCCGCCATCTTGTGACCCATACGCACGGACTGAATGATGACCAGGTGGAAATTGCGATGTCAGACCCCGCGGGGACAGTATGGGATTACAACGGCGCAGGTCTCTCTTTGTTGTATAAAATCATCTTGAAGGTATCGGGCGCAACGGTAAATGAAATCCTTACAGAGTGCGTATTCAATCCTCTTCAATTTACTGAAACCGGATGGGAAACAGAACCTGGGCAACATCTCACAGCGGATGTGAATGAGAGAAATGAGCCGGATATCAGGATTGAAGATCACACTGGTTTTGAAAGAAATTTATTCGTCAGTACAAGAGAACTTGCTCATTGGGGATATTTTCATTTAAAAAAGGGACGTATCGGAAATAAACAATATCTTCCAGAATCTCTATTTGAAATGACAACTGCCATTCAGACACCTGAACAACTAAGGAATACTCCGCAAAATGGATTCTTTTGGTTCCGTAATGAGAATGCTTTTGAGAATAGTGAATTGGGTGAAGAGCTGCCGGCTGGATCGTATCAAATTCTCGGCGCATCAGGCTGTACCTGCCTTGTCATTCCGAAATATGATGCTGTGGCTGTGCGCATGTACAACAAAAGGGGAAACCCTCCGGGCTATGATTATCTTAAAGATATCAAATATTTCGGTAATATGGTGAATTCGATGTTAGCATATAGACACCAGGTATCTGTTAAAACCAACTGTTGATGATAGTGAGAGGGAATGAATTAATCTGAGGTATAACGGAGCGGTTGCCTCCTCATTTATTATTAATGTAAAGCATCATTTTTTCAACGGCGTCCCAATTTCAAAAAGTGAGGGAGATTTCATGAAAATTCCAAGTCACCTGCTCGCAACAGATAGACTGAGTTTACGAGAAATGATGGAATGCGATTGGAAAGAGGTTCACGATTACGCATCTCTGGGATCTGTCTGTCAATATCAGCCCTGGGGTCCCAATACGGTTGAGGATACGAAATCGTTCATAAAGGAAGTAGTGGCTGATACATCAAAAGACCCTAGAACCCGCTTTGTGTTTGCAATTGTGACGAATGATGATAACCGCCTGATCGGTGCAGTAGAATTGAATATACGTGATCTTCACCATAAAAAGGGTGAAATAGGCTATATCGTGCATCCTGATTTATGGGGTAAAGGCATTGCTTCGGAAGCAGCTAAATTAATGATTGAAGTAGGTTTTACACACTTTCATTTGCATCGGATTCAGGCAACTTGTGATCCCAAAAACATCGCTTCTTCCAGAGTGTTGGAGAAAATCGGCATGAAAAAAGAGGGAGTTCTCCGTGAACACCTCTTGATTAAGAGCGGCTGGCGGGATTCTGCCATTTACAGTGTCCTTGAGAATGATAATAATGAACCATTATAGAGAAGGAGTTAGGATAATGCCTAATGCTGTGCTGCCAAAAGTCAGATTGAGAGAGTTAATAATGGAAGATGTGGATGACAGATATCAATGGTGTCTGGATTCTGACGTTACAAAGCACTTAAATATGCCAGATACCTATCCCCCTTTTACACGGGAAGAAACAACCAAATGGATTGAAATGTGCATCAAACGGACAAACGGCTATGAGCAGAAAGCCATTCTCACTGAAGAAGGCGTCCATATCGGCTGGATTGATTTAAAAAATATCGATAAAGTCAATAAACATGCGGAACTGGGAATAGCGATAGGCAATAAATTTTATTGGGGAAAAGGGTATGGACAAGCTGCCATGAACGAGATGTTAAAGTGGGGCTTTACTGATCTTGGATTAAATAAAATATGGCTTCGTGTTGAAACGGATAACGAAAGGGCAATCAAGTCATACAGACAACTCGGCTATATTGATGAAGGGATTTTGCGACAGGATAGACTTAGAAATGGCGAATACGTTGACCGTATCAGAATGAGCATACTCAAGAATGAGTTTTTCACTTAAGGCGATATGAAGTTTTTTTGGAGGAATGATGATCCAACATTCAAGTATCTGAAGATTTCATTTAAGATGATGATTTGCTGCCTGTTATTCATGCCACTCCTAGTCATTTTGCTGCGACTGACAAAATGGATCAGTGGACATCTTTTTCGTCATGAGTTTTTTAGGTGCAATCTTATTTACCCAGATCACTTTTGTCTTACTGATTATTACTTTTATTTTGAAAATACTAAATAGAGCTCCCCGACAATAATGAACCAACCTTTAATTACATAAGATTTTTTAAAGGGGGGATCTCTATTGTGAAACCCGAGAGGAATAAAAAGAATCAATTTAAAATTCAGCATGAATACAGACAGAAATTAAGGGATAAGGAAAGAAACAGATCCTCATCCGCGGAAGTCATCATTGTTGCGATCATCTTATATGCATTTATCATTGCTAAATGGATATTATCATTAAACTGAAGCAGTTCAATTTGAGATACACAAATTGGGCTGTTTTTTATTTACAAATAATACAATAAATGAAACTTTTCAGAAATTTGTCCGTATGTACGAGTAAAGACTCTGGAAAGGGGATGGGTATCATTAGACGAATTTATCTCATGTTACTAACCATTCCTGTATTATTGCTAATCAGCTGTTCAAAAACAACGACTCTAGAAGATATTGAAAACTGGAAAATACCTTCCCAAACTTCCATACAATTCACCCATAATGGACAGACCTTT
Organism: Rossellomorea sp. ABR4_012; assembly: GCF_056159545.1. NCBI lineage: Bacteria > Bacillati > Bacillota > Bacilli > Caryophanales > Bacillaceae > Rossellomorea > Rossellomorea sp. ABR4_012. The sequence goes on along the minus strand of NZ_JBSWVK010000004.1, from coordinate 132,934 downwards.
CACGTCATTCCTCTATATGAAGAAGTGTTGAATTATACAACTACTGCAAAAGAAGATCTTTCCTTGAACACAAATGACTTGTACTTTAATAAAGTACTTGAGCCTTTCCAGGATAAATTAGATGAAATGAACAAAGATGCAGGCTCCTATTATTTTGATTATTTTTTCCTATCACAAGAAGTTGAGAAACTTGAAGAAAACACTGTTGAGCTTTTGCAAAAGCAGCAACAGACTAATGAGTCGATCAAAGCTTCACTGATAAAATCCTCTGAACATATTGCCGGCGGTGACAAGGTGATATTTTTGCTTCCAAGCAATCCGGAAATGACCGTTATCCCAGAAAAGATGGAAGGGATTTCGGGAGTTAAATTTAGTGAAGAAGTTATTTTGCTTCAGATCGACCCTGCATTTACAGAAGAAGCTGTAAAATATACTGTAGCTCATGAGTATCATCACGCCATAAACATGGAAATGAAGGGTATGCAGATTGAACCATTAATAGGGTTGACCCTCAATGAAGGAAAAGCGGATTCTTTTGCGAGAATTGTCTACCCTGACTATCATGCACAATGGACTGAGCCGTTACCGAAGGCTTCGGAGGAAGCTGTATTGGCAGAGTTGAAGAAGAATCTGGACTCATTTGATTTATCAATTTACCATGAGTTCTTTGGAGGTGAGCCATCTAAAGGGCTGCCTCATTGGTCTAATTACAGAATTGGATTCAGTATCCTGCAAAGTTATTTGGACGCCCATCCGGGGACTGCGGTTGAGGAATGGACTAAGCTGGATGCAGAGGAAATACTTAAAGGAAGTGAGTTTAAGCATTTAGTAGAATAATGGGCATAAACAAAAAAGCATTGAATTAAACGATTCAATGCTCTCTTATCGGTCACTGCCAGTCCCTGAATATCAAATCAGATGATACAGGTTTTTTGCCGATTTCCCTGGACCACACTGATAATTGACCGATGTGGTGAACTTCATGGGTAATAATATGAAGGAGGATTTTTTTATAAGGCAGGTCATATGTGACGCCTTTACGCGAGGTAAACATAAAGTGCTGTTCATTCATGTCAGCTTCAATAATATTCAATAAATCCCGGGTGATTTCTTTCGTTTCGTTTGAAATTATGATGATTTCCTCAAGAGTTGTAGTCTGATTAAATTCTTTCTTTAAGAGCGGTGTCCCGTTCATTTGACTGATCCAGATCCGTTCGCAATTAATAATATGGAGCAAGTTATGCAAGATACTGCCCATGCCACCAATCCGTTCCTTCGTTAATTCTTGATCTGGGACATTTTTGCACCATTCAAACCACTCTTCCCTTACTTGCCAATTGTATGAAAAAAGATTGATCATTGAACTGAACTCCTTATCTATTATTATTTAGAATAGAATCTAACATGTTTAACCTTTATTTTCCATATTTTATATACTATACTATTCTTACAATAAATCAATATCTTATGATTTTTAAAAGAGGAGGACGCCGAACATGATTTATGTTGTCAGACATGGAGAAACTGATCTCAACAAAGAAGGCAGGCTTCAGGGAAGGAACGGATTGCCTTTAAATGAAGAAGGAAGGAAGCAAGCTGAGCGTTTAAGAGAACTTTTAAAAGAGATCACTTTCGATTATGTTGTTTCTTCTCCGCAGGAAAGGGCCATACAGACCGCTGAGATTGCAATGGGCATTCAGCCGAGCATTGAGCCCCGGCTGGATGTTTTCGATTTAGGGGAAGCCGACGGATTAAGGAAGCATGAAGTAATGTTGGATGGCATACTTCCCGACAGGAAAGTATACAAGGGAATGGAAGATATTCAAGATTACATAAAGAGAGTATTCAGCTTTATGGGTGAGCTGGAGCAGAATTATGATGGAAAAGATATGAACATATTTTTATCCGGGCACAGATGTACGACTGGCGGCATAGGCGCATATTTTGAAGGTGTGCCTGAAGATCAGAATATATTGAGGTTTTCTTCAAACAATGGTGATTACAAAAAATATGAGTTTGACAGAAAACGTACTGCGGAAAAATTGAATGTTAAATAATAACTGACCATTCATAGTATATATGTTGTTGATTATCAGTTTTACAATAGGAAACTTGTGAACATACTTTAGTAATCTTCAGTAATTTCTAATCTCAGTTGCTGTGCTGGTGTTTATGTCTGCGGAGACTGGATTTTAAGTTAAGTATAAACAGAAGGCTGAATGAAATGAATACAAAGTTTAAAGGAGGCAATTAAATGAATAAGAGGCTTATAAGAGTGGGGACAACTTATATACCGGTAAATGATGTGGCGCGTGCTGCAGACTGGTATACAGTAAACCTGGATGCGTTGGTGAACTATAAAGACGAAGAGAAAGCCATACTTAATATGGCCAATCATAGTTTGTTTCTTGTGAAGGCAAAAGAGGGACAAACGGCGAACTTTTATGATTATAAGAGTCAGGAACGATTTTCGATGACGTTCGAAGTGGATGGATTAGAAATGTTACATTCGCTTCATGACCGTTTTACTAAGAAAGGAATTCAAGTCAGTGAAATAGAGAACAGAGGACATGCGGGAAGAAACTTTGTATTCACCGATCCCGATGGTAATAAGTTTGATGTTTGGAGTGAATTAAGTCCGGTTTTTAAAGAGCGGTTTCTTCAAACAGACAAGTAGTATTCATAAGATGGAAAGTCGTGTTTCTTTTAAATAATAGGAAAAGGCTCAGATTAGTTGACTCATGGTCTTATTGTGAAGATAAAAATTTGACCGTCTTTATATAAATCAATTTGAAAACTCAACAAAGATGGGAATAGGACCGAAAATTCAGGTCCTTTTTTTGTTTGGCCAAATGATATTTATAACAACTTGGTCACCCATAAAATAAATTGTGTGATTAAGGAGCTTTCACAAAAATCAGGAAAATTATGTTAAGATTAAAAGTGATTTTTGAATTTTCTACTTATTTTCTGAGGGTCTCTTGAAAAAGATAGTAGATGCATTACATGACATAAAGCAGGGGAAGTCACATGAATTTACATTATGAAAATATGAAAAAGGGAAGTTCTAAGCAGAAAAATGCTTACAAAGCTATTCAATCATTGAATGTGCTGACGGATTTACATCAATTTCATCCAACTGTATGTGGAACGATCCCTATTGGTATAGATATAGAAACTTCTGATTTGGACATCATTATGGAGGTGGATGATTTCCAATTCTTCGAAAAAGAAGTTCTTCGATTATATAAAGGGAATGAAAATTTTATGATGAAACGTAAGATCATCAAGGGATCTTATGTCGTCAAAGTGAATTTTACATATCGGGGCTTTGAATTTGAATTATTTGGCCAGTCACAGCCCGTTATTAAACAAAACGCTTTTTTACATATGGTAATTGAGCATGCCATTTTAGAAAGCAGACCTAAGCTGAGAAAAAGGGTGATTGATCTAAAAATGGAAGGGCGTAAAACAGAGGAGGCATTTTGTGAACTGCTCGACATCAGCGGTGATCCTTTTGAAGGACTAATTCATTATGGAATAGAAGAAGGAATCATAAAAATTGACGACTAGGGGGGAATAGAATGCAAATGCCTACACATATCGTGGCAGTTGGAGGAATTGTTGAAGACAGAAAGGGGAATGTTCTACTGGTAAAAACGGTTCATAGAGGATGGGAGATTCCGGGTGGACAAGTAGAATCAGGAGAAAACCTGACGGACGCGTTAATAAGAGAGATAAAAGAGGAAAGCGGTATAGATGCAGACGTTTCGCAAATGATCGGTGTATACTCAAACACCGGAAGGTATATATGGCATGATGGTGAAACAGAAGTGCCCACCAAGGTCATGTTTGACTTTGTTTGTCATGATAAAGGCGGAGAGCTTGGTATCTCTGAGGAAACCACCGATAGTCGATGGGTGGAAAAAGATAAAGTGCTGGAATTCATTGAATCTCCTGCAATACGTACCCGTTATCAAGCTTATTTGGATTTTAAAGGAAAAATTAATTATATGGAGTATGTGACTAAGCCTGAATTTGAGTTGAAAGTAAAAAGGACAGTGTGAAGTCAGTATGATGAACAAACAGTAAACAGCAGACTTATATTTTTAAATTCAAAGCGGACAAAGGAATTAAGGGTTGTAATAACATAGAAGATGAATTTAGAGATTAAAAAACGGAGTGGTCACATGATTATTAGAAAAGTACACACTGAAGACGCTGATCAATTAATTAATTTAATCCAGGTAGTTGAAAAACTTTCGGAATTCATGCTCATGGAACCCGGTGAACGCAAGACTTCAACAGAGCAGCAAAGAAAGATGATTGAACGAATACAAAAGCAGGAAAACGCTGTGATCTTAACTGCAGAGAAGGATGGTAAATTAGTTGGATACCTGATGGCGATTGGCGGGTCTGTAAAAAGGACAAAGCATTCAGCTTTTCTTGTCATCGGAATCTTGAAAGATTACAGAGGTCAGGGAGTGGGTACTGCACTATTTCAAACGGTGGAAAAATGGGCAAGGAAGAGTGGAATTTTACGACTGGAACTTACTGCAGTCACCAGGAACAATCCTGGAATAGCACTCTATCGAAAGAGCGGATTTGAGATAGAGGGCACAAAGAGAAATTCTCTGATCATCAATGGTGAATTACATAACGAATACTATATGTCCAAATTACTTTAACCAGCTAAAGGCCCATCCCTCGTGTATACGAACGGGTACATGGGATATTTGCCAATCAGGGAAGTCTATCCATATGCCGGATATGAATTAGAATATAATCCTGTAATCTATGGGCCGATTGCTTCGCTATGGATGCCCCCTTTGGAAACAACGGCAGAGACCGTGGTTAATAAAGTGATTAAGCTGCATGAAGGAAATGTAAAAGGAGAATGATGTATGAACGAATTCAGATGGATAGGGAGTCAGAAAAACTATATTGACGAAATTCATGTGCAATCACTTGAGGAAGAGATGGTGATCGGTTTATTTGGGGGGAATTCAACAGCGGGACAGTATAAAAACGAAGATGGTTGTCTTGTATGGTACTCCCCGGGAGAATGGGAGTTTGCCGTCATTCTGGATGGTCATGACTCAGCAGAAAGTGTCGAGCTGGTCCTCGAAACGATCGGAAATAACAAAGAAATTGTTCACAAAATCATAAATAAACAAATCTTTGAATCATTCCTTGGGTTACAAGATTTTATAGTCGGAACGTTTAAGAGTGACAGTTTTAGAGAGAAAGCCAATAAAGTCCAAGGAGAAACTGCCTGCTTATTTGTCCTGAGAAAAGAAAATTATTTATGGTGGTTTTCAATTGGTGACTGCATTCTTCATGTATTCCATCCCGAATTGTCTTCTCTGGGAGAATTTCAGCAGAATCACAGAAGTTTTTATGAATGGGTTGGAAATAACAGTACATTCAATAAGCCGGTACCCAGTTACAGCTCCGGGATAAAAGAATTGAGAACAGGGGAAAATCACATATTTTTGACAACGGACGGACTGACAGAATGTTTGAATACACATTATGATAACCCCCGAGAGATCAGGGATGAGTTCGGTGGAGGGGCAGTTGAAGAAGGGGTACATAAACTTATCAACCAAATTAAGAGCAATCAAGTTAAGGACAGCACAACGATCATTACCTGGAAGGTCATGAATAAACGGGATGCTACGATGCCGAGTGATCTAAAATAGATCCTCGGAGATCCTGTCGTTGATTGCCTCAGGGCTTCCAATAAGTCAAAATTGAAACAATTTCAACCTACCTGAAACCAGTAGATTATCATTTCGGATTATTTCCAGAAAAATGAAACTTTTGATGTTCCAGATCCGTATAATTACCATAGCTCATAAGGGGGTAATGACAATTGATAAGAAGATCTTGTCGGTGGTAATCACGTTAGCTGCATTATTATTACTAAATTACTCATTTGTATTTTTCTTTAAGACCAATTTCGTTGATTATTCATTTTTAGTAGGAATCATCGGGGCTGTCGGCATTAAATTTTTCAATTCTACAGGAAGTTTCACCGGCCGTCACATGGATATGAAGCTGAGGGGGACTACGGGAATCAAGCAAGAAATCCAAGAACAAAAATTCACACCTACAATCGGTTTTTATACGGCGATCGGCTACACTGTGGTTTCGGCCATCGTTCTGTTTATCTATTACATGGATTATTTTATTTCGTGATATTTCGATCTGTTAGGAGCGCTTTTTTTAAAACGGAAACGTCTGGAAAACAGTGGGGTTGATTCTCTATAGTATTTCCTGGTCGGCATTTTTCCTACTGATCATTATCAAAAGAAAAATATCCAATATCAAACATAGGTGATAGAGAATGAATCAATTATTAATAGGTAAAATTGAAGCTGAAATAGGAAGAATATCTGCAATCCGATTGATGCCGGAACAAGGCTGCACGTCGAAGGTGCATCGGATAGAAACAATGGAACATTCATACATAGTGAAAAGCTCCTTCAAGAAAAAATACAGAGATTGGTTACAATCGGAAGCAAAGATATTGAAAGGGCTTCGATCCCAAACTGTACTTGTCCCCGCATACCATGCTTTCATTGAGGAAGAAGAGGCAAGCCATTTGATCATGTCTTATGTAGATGGCGTTTCTCTCACCTCTGCACTCAAGCAAGCGGGCACTTTGTCAGAAAAGAAATATCTGATTAGGAGTTTTGGAGAGTTCCTGAATCGATTTCATGATAATGAAGCGGTTCGGTCTGATAAGGGCAGCGACTGGCTTGAAGATCAATTAACTCTTGCAAGAATGTATGTGGAAAGCGGACAGTCAGAAGGGGATTTGAATCTGCTAGAAGAGATCATTTCCAATAAACCTGACCGTGTTCAGCAAACCATGATCCATGGAGACTGCACAACGGATAATGTCCTTGTAGTGAATGGAAAAGTAGAGGTATTCATAGATGTTGCGGGAATGACTACCGGGGATCCACGATACGATGAAGCATTAGCTATACGGAAATTCCTCCAACATCCTGAATACATGGAGGCTTTCTATCAGGGATATACGAGGTACCGGCTATCAAACTCAGAATATAAATATTTTGAAGAAGGGCTCTATATGTTTTTCTAAAGTGTTAGAAAGACACATCATCTTTATTCTTTATATAAACCAGTTCGTCGTCATTCCTTTTTACCGCTATCAGCCAAGATATGAAAACGATAAAGCTAGTGAGGGTAGTGCATTATGGACAAATTAAAACAAAAATCACTCGAAATGGTACAGCTCTATAAACAAAATCCAAAGGTGGAATCCATCCTTCTCGCTGGATCAGTCTCACGGAACTGGCAAGATGAACATTCGGATATTGAATTGCATATCCTATGGAGCGAGCCGCCAAACGATGATGATCGACATGATCCTATAAATAAGGTGAATGGATCGATTCTTTCTTTTCATCCATACGAAGATGAAGAATGGTCAGAAGCTTATCTGACCAATGATGATATAAAGCTTGAAATCAGCAGCTTTCTAACTGCAACGGTCGAACGGGTTATTGACGATGTGATAAGAAATTTTGAAACGGATTACGATAGGCAATGCATAGCTGCTTCGGTTTATTATGGGCAGCCAATGTTCGGTGAAGAAAAAATCAACGAAATGAAGAATACTCTTCATACATACCCTGAAGAATTGTCGAAGGAGATGATCCTAGAAAACCTTCAATTTGGCAACAGATGGGACAACCGTCAGGCTTTATTAAAAAGACAAGACTGGCTCATGCTGTACAGTGTCATGTGTGAAGTACAGAAAAAACTGCTTGGTACATTATTCGGCCTTAACAAAATGTTTGTTCATCATCCTTCTTTTAAATGGATGCAGCATAGTATCAATCTAATGAATGTAAAACCGGATGATCTTTACGAGCGAATGACAGATATTTTATCTGGAAAGCCAGAGAACAGTGTGAAGGGACTGACTGATTTAATAGAGGAAACGGTTGCACTTGTGGAAAAGCAGTTTCCTGAATTGATCAGCAGTGAGCTGAAAAGAAAATTTGTATTTAAGAAGTGAAAGAGGACTTTGTTATAGAAAAAGGAGTTCGTCATGAAAAGAAAATTTATTGGAGCCGTGATCATCACATGCAGCCTCTTAACAACTGCAACGATTGCAAATTCTATAGCGTTTCATAACGCAACGCAGTCGTGTGTAGATAATTATAAAACACCTATTGCTAAGAAGGATTTTTTTGCCTTCAATTGGTCAGTAAGCTGTCGGTGACTAGTAATCTGAGCTGTGAAAGAGGAACAAGCGATTTTGCTTCTGTTTCCTCTTTTTTTTATGCACATATTCTTCAAACCGGAAAATAATCTATTCTGGTGCTCCAATCAAATAAGAATTCATCCAGAATGGACCGTTCGTCATGACCTCAATGGAAGAAATACGAGAAGCCTTTAATGACTTTTTAATTGGTAAATTCGGTCCTGCAGCCAAATAAAGAAAGATACTTTTTATCATTCATACATATAAGTTAGAAAGAACGTAAAAAAGAGGTGGAACAATGGATATTTTCGAAGCCATACAGACAAGAAGAAGCATGGGACTTGTGAAAGAGGAACCAGTTCCTAAAGACGTCATTGAAAAAATTCTGACAGCCGGGAATTGGGCTCCCAGTCATCACCGTACAGAGCCATGGCGCTTTTTTGTCATGACAGGAGAGGGACGGAAGCCCCTTGGTGAAGCACTTGTAAAAGCTGCACATGAAAATATGGACGATCCTGAGGAGGAAGAAAGTAAGAAAAAGCTTGAAAAAACAGCGGCGAAGCCGTTCCGGGCCCCACTGATCATCGCAGTTGCCGTCGAACCAAACGACAACCCAAAAGTCATCGAAATAGAAGAATACGGAGCAGCATATGCAGCTATTCAAAACATGCTGCTGGCAGCACATGCACTTGGGATAGCTGGGATTTGGAGAACCGGTAAACCCTGCTATCACGGTGCAATGAACGAACTTTTCGCCTTGTCGGATAGAGGGAAAGTGCTCGGCTTTCTATACTTTGGATATCCTAAGAGAGAGGCACCTGCAGGGAAACGAAAAGATGTCAGCGGTTGTGTAGAATGGCTTGGTGAGGAGGGGGATTTTGATCAATTGAAGAAGAACGGATAGTTGGAGAAGTCTAATAGTTAGAATTGGTTCTGACATGTATGGGGGCTAGCCCGTGATCGATAAGAAGAGAGTGGGATGATCAAAGTTGAGGTCTAGTTAAAATGAAAAAAAGTGAATTAAAAGTGAGCAAATTTATTTAAAAAAGTCCTCGGAAAGCATTTTCCAGGACTTTTTTATGTGGTACATAAGAGTATTCACAGGAAATTCAATTTATATCTTTATGGATCATTCTCATACAGCTTGATGAATGCAAGCCATTTACCATCCATTTTTGGATTTTATGAGTTTTTAAACATCCATTCTAATCTAGAGCACCACACATCGGTGATATCTCATAAATCAAAAAATATATCCAATACCCTTGAATATATAAGTACATTATTATATATTAATACATGAATGAAGTCGGGAGGTGTTTTATGTATGGAAGTTTATGCTGTTGATATCGATCACACTGCAAAGGTATTGAAGTTATTAGGGGATAAGACCCGCTTAACTATGGTCAAAATATTGGATACGAATGACTGCTGCGTATGTGAGTTTGTTGAGATATTCAAAATGAGCCAGCCTGCGATCAGCCAGCATGTCCGGAAATTAAAAGATGCCGGTATTGTAAGGGAAAAACGAAAAGGTCAATGGATCATTTATTCTCTTAACAGGGAAAGTGATGTCTTTCCCATGGTTCAAAGCCTTCTAAATCATCTTCCTAATCAGGACTTCAAACTAGAGGAATTAGAGGAACAAGGTTTACGCATCTCATGTGAATAATAGGAGGTAACGATTTACGATGATAGTTTTGGCATCCGTGATATTTCTTATCACACTCGTCCTGGTCATCTGGCAGCCTAAGGGACTGTCGATCGGATGGTCTGCCTGCGGAGGAGCCATCCTTGCCCTGATCGTCGGGGTAGTAGACTTTAATGACGTAATCGATGTTACATCGATTGTCTGGAATGCGACTCTTGCATTCATTGCAATCATCATTATTTCACTCATACTTGATGAAATTGGATTTTTCGAATGGGCTGCCTTACATATGGCGAGAGCAGCCAAAGGGAACGGAGTACGCATGTTTGTGTATGTTTCCCTATTAGGCGCAGTCGTGGCAGCATTGTTCGCAAACGATGGAGCCGCACTTATATTGACTCCGATCGTGTTGGCAATGGTGCGTAACTTGAATTTTAGTGAAAAACTGGTGTTTCCGTTTATCATTGCATCAGGTTTCATTGCAGATACGACTTCACTTCCATTGGTAGTGAGCAATCTGGTCAACATCGTGTCTGCAGACTTTTTTGATATCGGATTTGTGGAGTATGCTTCAAGAATGATTGTGCCGAACTTCTTCTCTTTAGGAGCAAGTATACTCGTTCTGTTCTTATTCTTTAGAAAAAGCATTCCAAAGGATTACGATCTTTCACAATTGAAAAAACCAGTGGAAGCCATCAAGGATCATAAGATGTTCCGTTTATCCTGGTACGTATTAGCTGTTCTATTAGTAGGTTATTTTGCAAGTGAATTTATCGGGGTTCCGGTATCGATCATTGCAGGGATCGTAGCAATCTTCTTCTTGTTCATGGCGAGGAGGAGCCCGGCAGTGAATACGACAACGGTTGTCAAAGGAGCACCTTGGGCGATTGTTTTTTTCTCTATCGGGATGTATGTGGTAGTATACGGCCTGCGTAATGTCGGTTTGACAAATGTCTTAGCTGACGTGATCCAAATGACTGCCGATCAAGGATTATTTGCTGCAACTGTCGGTATGGGATTCATTGCGGCAATCTTATCCTCTATCATGAATAATATGCCGACCGTCATGATTGACGCATTGGCGATTGCAGATACAGATACCACAGGCGTGATGAGGGAAGCATTGATTTACGCAAATGTCATCGGCTCCGACTTAGGACCGAAGATCACCCCGATTGGTTCGTTGGCTACATTGTTATGGCTTCATGTTCTCTCACTTAAAGGAGTGAAGATCTCATGGGGGACATATTTCAAAACAGGTATCATTCTGACCATCCCAACATTGTTCATTACTCTCGTTGGACTCTATATATGGTTACTCATTATCTAATACACAATAAAGGAGAAATGCATCATGTCTAAAAAAACAATCTACTTCTTATGTACAGGAAACTCTTGCAGAAGCCAAATGGCTGAAGGTTGGGCAAAAAAACATTTAGGTGATGATTGGAATGTCTACAGCGCTGGGATTGAGGCGCACGGTTTAAATCCTAATGCCGTAAAAGCAATGAAAGAAGTTGACATCGATATTACCAGTCAAACTTCAGACATTATTGACCCTGAAATCCTTAACAATGCTGACCTTGTTGTTACACTTTGCGGTGACGCAGCAGATAAATGTCCAATGACGCCCCCACAAGTTAAGCGCGAACACTGGGGTTTTGACGATCCAGCTAAAGCAGAAGGTACAGAAGAAGAGAAATGGGCTTTCTTCCAGAGAGTGCGTGATGAAGTAGGAGAAAGAATTAAACGCTTTGCTGAAACTGGTGAGTAAAAAAGAATAACCAAGAGAAATGGTTCTCTTGGTTATTCTTTTATCTACCATATAAGCGCGTGCTTATATACAACAATTAAAGGAGAATGATTATGAAGAAAATTGAGATTTTTGATCCTGCTATGTGCTGTTCGACAGGAGTATGTGGACCAAGCATAGATCCGGAATTAACAAGAGTCGCTTCAGCCGTTTATTCTTTAGAGCAAAGAGGTTTCAATATTTACCGTTATCAATTGACAAACCAACCGGATAAATTCACTGAAAACAAATCCGTCACCAATCTCCTTCAAGAAATTGGTCCTGATGCGCTCCCGATTATTTTAGTGGACGGAGAGGTTACAAAAACCGGAAGTTATCCGTCTAATGAAGAGCTTTCAGAATGGTTTAACGTCAAAGCTGAAGAATTAACCGAAAAACCTAAAATCCGTTTGTCACTAAATTTACAATCTCGAAAGTAAGAAAGGGGGATATTATGTTTAAAACTTTCAAGCCAATTCATATCACCCATACTCCATTTTTATTCTTAACCGGCAAAGGCGGTGTTGGGAAAACATCTACGGCAAGCGCGACTGCAGTGGCACTTGCGGACAGCGGAAAAAGAATACTGCTCATCAGTACAGATCCGGCATCGAACCTTCAAGATGTTTTTGATGTGGAATGCACGAACACTCCGACACCTGTCCCACAGGTAGATAATCTGTCCATCAGCAACCTGGACCCTGTAGAATCTGCCAGATCCTACCGTGAAAAAGTGGTGGGCCCTTATCGTGGAAAGCTGCCTGACTCTGTCATAGCTGCGATGGAAGAACAGTTATCCGGGGCATGTACGGTTGAGATGGCCGCCTTTGATGAATTTACTGGGTTGCTTGCCAATAAAGAAATTATCAGCCAATTTGATCATATCATATTTGATACAGCCCCTACCGGACATACATTGCGTTTGCTTCAGCTGCCATCTGCCTGGGACGGATTCCTCCGGGAAACCACGCACGGCGTTGCCTCTTGCTTGGGACCATTATCAGGATTATCCGACAAAAAGGATATCTATTCGAAAACCGTTGACGTACTGAGCGATCCAAAACAGACTACGCTCTTTCTTGTTACAAGACCAGATGTTTCATCTCTTGCTGAAGCTGATCGGGCATCTCGAGAGTTGAAGGGAATCGGTATAAATAATCAGCATTTGATCATAAATGGTCTGCTTCAGAAGTATTTGGAAGATGACGTAGTATCGAGTTCCTTCTATACTAAACAACAAAAAGCACTTTCCGGGATGCCTTCTGGGCTGAAACAAATTGAGGGCTATTCGCTTCCGTTTGTTTCATATTCCCTTACTGGTGTCGAGAATTTGAGACTTTACTTAAAGCGGTACAGTACTCCACCTTTAGAAAACAAGCATGAAATGGAGGAAGTGAATACTTCAAGACTCAGTGAGTTAATTGATGCAATTTCTGCAAAAAAGTTGATATTTACAATGGGGAAAGGCGGAGTAGGTAAAACCACGGTTGCCTCGGCAATCGCAGTTGGATTAATTGAAAAAGGTCATCATGTTCATTTAACCACGACTGACCCTGCCGCTCATTTGACTTATCAATTTCAAGAAGAGAAGCTAAATGAAAGGTTGACCATCAGCCGCATCGATCCTAGACAAGAAGTGGAAAAGTATAAGCAAGAGGTACTGGAGAAAGCCGGACAGGAATTAGATGCTGACGGTTTAGCTTATTTAGAAGAAGACTTGAATTCGCCTTGCACAGAGGAAGTTGCTGTCTTCAATGCATTCAGTAAAGTTGTTTCCCGTTCGGATAAGGAAATCGTTGTAATTGATACTGCACCAACAGGGCACACCATTCTATTGCTCGAAGCTGCAGAATCGTACAGCAAAGAAATTGAGAAATCGAGCGGGGAAGTATCCCAAAGTGTCAAAGACTTACTACCAAAAATACGAGATCCTAAAGAAACGGCGGTTGTGCTAGTAACTCTGCCTGAAGCGACTCCTGTATTGGAGGCAAATAGATTGCAGGAAGATCTAAAGAGAGCTTCTATTCTTCCGGAGTGGTGGGTCATTAATCAAAGCCTGTTGGAAACAGGTACGATAGATCCTGTATTAAAAGGGAAAGCTATGTCAGAAAAAGAATGGATTACCAAAGTAAAAGAGGACTTCGCAGAAAAAACTGCCGTTATTCCTTGGATGAAAGAGGAAAAAACTGGCTACACCAAGTTGAAAGACTTTGTAAAGTAAGAGAGGAGAGAGATCATGAACATAACCGATAGAGCCAAAGCGATATTGCAAGGCGTATTAGAACAGCAAGGCGCCAATGGTATCCGTTTGACCACTGTAAGCGGCTGCTGCGGACCACAACTTTCAGTATCACTGGATGAACCGGAAATCACAGATCAGGTTCAGATGATCAATGATATACGAGTAGCCTTTGATTCAAATCTTGACTTGACAGATGAAATAACGATCGATGCAGAAAAAAATGCAGATGGCGAAGGGCTTGTATTACTAGGATCAAGCAACTGCTGCTGACTATTCTATAAAAGGCGGTTTCCCAAAAAGAAATCGTCTTTTTTATCTACCAGTATAAGAAGGAATATTGTAGAGGTTTAGTGAAAAAACTGCTGAAAGTGTTGATAAATAAGTATAGTTGAAAAGAATAATCTCAGAACTTTATTGAAATAAATAATATTTTATAGTAGGGCAGGAGGGAGAAAAAATCCAACCCTACCCTTGCAGGTCCAAAGGGATATTAAATGAGATGGAATATAAATCCTGAAACAGTAGACATCAAGACTACGGAAAGAATAAATATGATGACAAGCTCTTTCTTGAAAATCGACTTCAATAATATCACTTCAGGTAAGCTTGCTCCTGCAGAACTAATCATCATAGCCATGACAGGTCCGAGTGCCATACCTTTCACTATCAATATATGGGAAACCGGTATCATGCTTGATAATCGAATATATAGAGGGATGCCAATGACAGCAGCCACCGGGATCAGCCACAAACGGTCTTCACCGAAGTAATCTGAAATCCATACCGTCGGAATTAAACCATGAATCACCGCACCAATCGCTGCACCGAGAACCAGATAGGGATAAACACTCTTCATCAAATCAAATGTTTCTTTAATTGCCAATTTGAAATCGAATTTTTTGGAAGTCTCTTCGTAACCTGACATCATTACATTTTTTATATACTTGTCAAAACCGAGTGCTTCAAGGGTAAAGCCGATGACGATTGAGATTATAGCGGTAACGACTGTGTATATGATGGTTACTTTCCAGCCTAATATAACACCCATAATTGTCAATATCGTAGGGTCCAGAACAGGAGAGGCGAATAGAAAAATCATCACAATACCAAACGGCATATTTTTCTTCAGCATGTTTACAATCACCGGGATTGTTGAACATGAACAGAATGGGGTGATGAAAGCAAAAACAATCGCAGCAACTGCACCTATGAATTTGTTTTTCCCAGATAGCTTTTTCTCAATTTTTTCATAAGGAATGACACCTTGCAAAAGATTGATAAAAAACGAAATCGCAATAAATAAGACTGTTAATTCCAACGCAATAAATAAAAAACTTCCGATCATTTCTCCCCACATATGAATACCCCCTAAATGAAATATAAATATATTTTATATTAAATCAAAAAAAATTGATTTATAAATCAAAAAAAATTGATTTAAAGAACAAATCAATTAGCTGCAATTAGTAGGTCTGAATAAACAACATAGCTCCTCTGACAATAAATGATTAATTTCTGTCTGATCCAGTGAGTAATAACTCCACGTCCCCCTTGCTTCTTTTTTAATGATATTGGCATCCAGCAGGATCTTTAAATGATAGGATAATTTTGATTGAGGCATTTCCATTAATGGAGCCAGGTCACAGACACACATTTCTCCTTTTTCTGTAAGTATGTGCATGATCTGAAGTCGTTTTTTATCTGCAATCGCTTTAAACTTTTGCTCATATTTTTCAAAAATCTCTTGTTTAGGGATATCCTTTAAAGGGATTTCATTTTTCATGTTTGCACCTCCATGTAACCATCAATTTTTATTGATGGTATTATCATATACCCAATTTTTTCTTGCGTCAATTATTAATATCAAACTTTTTTGATTTACCTCTTTACTATATTCAAATTTAATAATATTGAAACAAAGAATGATGAAAATATAATATCGATTTTTTTTGATCAATAGTTGCTTTTTGATTACTCTGCTAATATACTGTGAATATAAATCAAAAAAAGTTGATTTATCTAAATGATATACAAGGGGATGAAAACAATGAATGTGATCAAGTTCTTATTCAGCGGGCGAGAAAGTAAGACAGAAGGGTGTTGTGGAGTTCAAATCGAAGAAGTCAAGGAAGAAAAAGTTGAGGAATGCTGCACCACAGATAAACAAGAACAATCAGCCTGCTGTTAACATTAAACTGGAAAGAAGGGGAAGTACCTAAATCGGTGCTTCCTTTTTGGTGTGCCAGGCATGATCATCAACTAGACGGTAATTCCACTTATGAAGTGTGTATACTTTTTAACTTCAATAGTTGTGTAGATTAAAAGTGCTGGAAGGATTTTCTCTTCACTTAAGCGAATGTGTAAAGTATACCAATATACAAAGGGGAGTTTTTCTATGAGTACCACTTTTGAAAACAAAGAAGAAATCTCAGCATTTATAGTGGCAAATCGGAAAAATTTTCAGGGGAAATTACTTTCAGAAGCAATCAATGTCGCGAGTAAGATCAACGATATTTTGGAGAAAGGAAATATAGATCTCCTTAAGAACGCTGAGAAACTGGCATTGTATGTTGCTGAGGGTCATGAAGAAGAGCTAGTTGAGTTTGCTAAAGTGGAAGGTGTCGCTTGGGCGGAACATTCTCTTACTCTTTCATTCAAACTTGAGTGGGTTCAAGCAATAAGGCGTACGATATGGCATTTTCTTTATGAATTTGACAAGATGCAGGATTCGGAAATCAACCGAGAACGATTCTTTGAGTTGGAGAAACGAATCAACGATCACGTAGATCATTTCCTGAATAGCTTCTTCATCAGCTATTCAGATTATAAAGACGAGCAGCTGTTATCCCAAAGAAAGCTGGTTGAGCATTTGTCGGTACCGATTATCCCGGTCAGTTCATACATTGCAGTACTTCCGCTTATTGGAACGATCGATTCGTATCGAATCCAGACCATTGAAGAGAAAATTCTAATGAATATAGCTTCCTTGAAAATACAAACCTTAATCATAGATATGTCCGGTGTAGCAAATATGGAAATTGACGTCATTGTCCACCTGCAGAGGTTATTAGGAGGCATTAACATGATGGGATGTGAAGCCGTCCTAACCGGTTTACGGGTTGATTTAGTGAGAAAAATGATTCATTCAGGCGTCAGCTTTCAACAAGATGCATTAACAAAAGGCACACTGCAGCAGACGTTAAAGGAGTATTTGGTGCTGGAGCCGGGGGAGTAAGCATCTGGAGAGTCTTCTGAAGAAATACTATTATGTAAACACCTACAAGTTGCTTCACTTTCATTAACATAAAAAATGTATAAATAAGCTTATAACGAGGGGACAAAACCATGAGAGAAATCACATTTGACGATATATACACAATTGGAGATGTGATAGTTGAAAATGATTTGTACAGACATGTGCACTATCCTGAAATGCTCATCCGATATGATAGCAATTTCTTGGAATTCAAGTCGATGCCGTCTGTAGAGCAATTTGAGTCAGCGGCAAAGTATATAAGAAAATTTCATCATGATAGAGGACAGAAGCACGTGAAGTTTTATTTTCCTCCGAATGTGGAAATTCCATTCGAACTTACGGATTTCTTGAAACGTGAAGGTGTAGATACCGGTTTTATGGAGCTGTATTCTATTAAACCTTGTGAATTTCCAAAGAAAGGTTTAATGCAAGGAATCGAGGTCAAGGAAGTCACTGAAAATGATTTTGAAAAATTCATTTCGCTCCAATATGTGCAGGACCTCGAATATGGAAAAGAGTTCGCTGATCAAAAAGTCGAGCTTCACAAAAGACAATTCAAAGACCCATCCCTTGTTCAGCTTCTTGCTTATTACAAAGGAGAGCCCGCCGGTGCGGCAGATGTTATCATTAACGGAGATACCGCGGAAATTGATGGATTTTTTGTCCTGGAAAGATGGCGGGGGAAAGGGATCGGCAGCTTTATACAACAGTATGTGATGGACCGGTTCCATGACAAAACCATCATACTGGTTGCAGATGGAGAAGATACACCACGGGAAATGTATCAAAAACAAAAGTATCGTTACTTAGGCTTCCAATATCAGGCCCAGAAAGTTTTTGAAGAAAATTAAGTTCTATAGGCATGTTTCAATTTTGAGCGGTGTAATTCCATTTTCTATCAATAATCATATAAATAAAAGTAACACCTCCCGTACATACTAAACGTATGTTCGGGAGGTGTATTCGTTGGAAAGTAAAGATTTTGAACAAATCTATGAACAATACAAGCAAGAAGGCGCCCATCATCTTCAGCAGGAATCTTCACATTCCGCTGATACTGGTGCGGAAAAAATCGTCGCGATCCGTAAAAATGGGGATGATGATATCATCGCATTTAAAACGGAGAGCGGACGTGAACTTGATTACCTGACGGCACTCGATGAAGCAAAAGCAGGGAAGCTCTCCCATGTCGATGTCTTTCACCGTTATGGAAGGGACATCATCCGCAGTGAACCCGATGGAATTGAAGAGAACAACCTAAATAATCTGCCACATTTTTAGGAAGTGAGAAGGAGTCTATAACGTCGATCGTTTTAGACTCCTTTTTTGGAAAAGTACCGGGGAAGCTGCTCAATTCCCGGAATTCAAATGAATAATTAATTTCTTAAAACTGTAATGAATCCGCCCAGGATCTCATGGCTGACTGTAAACCCTTTTCGCTTGTAAAATTCGAGGGCATTGCTGTTTCCGTTTGAAACAAAGATAAAAATATCATCAACTTCATTAAATTGTTTCAGCCAATCCATCGACATCATGAAGAGTTTTGAGCCGATTCCGTACTTTCTATAACCTTCTTTGATATAGAACTGAGAGAGGCACCCTACATTTGGTTTATTTACAGATGATAAATCAAAAAAAGTAGCAAAATCATTCGAGTACGTTTCCTTCGGTGAAATATTGGAATATACATAGCCGATGATTTGATCTGATTCTTTAACCACTACAGTATAATTATGAATGGCGTTTTCAACGGATGGAACCAATCGTGTTTCAAAACTCATATCGTCAAAGAGCTCAGGATTGATTGAGGCAACTGATTGTTGGAAATTCATCAATTCATTGCAGCTCTCACGAAGGCAATCTATCTTGTCTTCAGACAGGACTTCAAAGGTAAAGTTCACGATTCTCTCTCCTCTCTTATAATAGATATTATGTATATAAATTAATATTAAACGAAACGTTTACAAAGTGGAAATTTTAAAGGAATGCCTATCTCCTACACATTGAGACTTAAATTGACGAGGTAGTGACTTGAGTTATGTATCAGCTGTCAACTGTTAGGTAGAAGGGCGCAGAACCCATTTAATGTATAGAAAAAGGCTGTTTCAAAGTCGTTTGTAACCTGGAGACAGCCTTAATAGATTAATGGATTGATAAGTGTAACTATCTAATATTCTCTAATGCTTGTTTTACATTCGTATAGGAAGTGACGTCATCGAGCAAAGCCCCTATGACTACTGCAGTCTGTGCAAGTTTAGGGGAGATACCTGTGAGAATCGTCCTGATGCCCAGTAAATGCAGAACACTGCCTATTTGCTGTAAGTAGTTGGCAGTTGTATCGTCAAAGGTTTGAACGCCTGAAAAATCGACGATAAGATAATTTAAATTAAGTTGTGAAATTTTAGGAATGACTTTCTCCATGAGATGATTCACCCTGTATGAATCGATGGTTCCTACCAATGGAAGGACAGCGATTCCTTCTTTCAAAGGAACGATCGGATTTGCAAGGCTGTCGAGCTCTTCTTGATAGTCCTCTTCCATTCGTTTAGTCAATTTTTCAAAAGCAAAGACCGTTTCCACTTCACTGACATCAAGCATGGCATTCATTTTTTGCAAGACTTTAATGCTTTCTATATTAGTGAGAGAGAATTGTTCCGCCCATTGAGTGGTTAGGCGTGCAAATACCTCTCTTGTTACTGGATAGCGAATAATGATTTCTGAGATATTCCCTCCGGAAAATATCTGTGCTTCAGCATTTTTCTTACTCCATTCAATCAATTGTGAAGGAATCTCTTGTTTCTCATGGAGCACGGAGTCTCCGAGAACTTGAAAAAACGTTTCATACATACAGACTGCGTGTTTTTTTTCCTCATCAGGAAGAGAGATGTTCATTTCTTTAATTGCTCGTTCGACAAGATCTGCTGCAATTGTAGAATGGTTATGTATTAAATAATGGGCAAGTTTGGATTGGGATGACATGGTGGATTCATACCTCCTTATTTCATCATTATACCAAGTTAGAAAAACGTATTGTAGACAGAATTTTCAGGAAATGTCGAATTTCATGAGGAAAAGGTACTAAGTATGGATAGATCCCAGGGTTAAATCGTAATCACCACTGCAAAAAGTTATTGATACTTAGTAAAAGCTAAGTTTGAATCATGGCCTTTTATAAATTTAAAATATCATTCACCTTTAGAAACTAAAATATCCAAAAGTCACATATCGCTTTTTTGAATTGACCATGTTTTTATAAATCGACGGATGTATAATGGGTTATAAAGATTTAATTGTTCAGAAATGTATTGAAAGTGTGATGAATTTTCTTTATATTAAGTAAATGAAGTTTTTACCAATTGTTGGAGGTACTTCTTATGAACGAAATTAAACAGCTATGTGAAACCTTTAGAAACAATTTATTAATAGAAGAAACAAGGATCCACCCTGGCAGAATTATAACATTACTTAGAGTGAAATCCAGGCTCACTCAGGAGAAATTGGCATCCAAAGCAGGTGTTTGCACGCACACTATTAAGAGACTGGAAAGTGGAAGGGATAAAGTTTCAGATATTACTTGTTATAAGATTTTTGAAGCTTTAGGCGTGGACGTGACGCTGTTGACTAAAGCACTTGAAAATAAATGAAAGTCAAAGGGATTTCAAAAGCCATGTACTAGTCCCCGCCATTTAGAGATTGGAATAGTATTAGGCAGTCATTAACTTACTATTATATAGAGGTGCTCTAAATGTTCAATTTGCAATTAAGAAGACCAGAAATAGATGATATCGGTAAAATACATCGCTTTTTCAGGACCGTGATTTCTGATACGTTCAGTAAAGAAGGGATCAGTGATCAGGTTTACGATTTGGAAGAAGAAATCAAAACGAAGCGATACTATTTAGAAAAAGATTTCCAAAGCAATGGGAAAGATCGCTTTTTCTTGATTGCTTTAGAGGCAGATAACGTCATCGGAACCATTGAATACGGACCAGCAAGCCCCCTCATCATTAATTGTACGAACAAAAGCTTTCAAGATTTACATGAGGTAGGCACCGTATTTGTCCACCCTGACCACCAAAGAAAAGGGTTAGGAAACCTGCTTCTACAGGAAATGTACCTGATTCTACAAAATAAAGACATAGAAGAATTTTGTCTCGATAGTGGGTACCGTCGTTCTCAAAATATCTGGAAAAAGAAGTTTGGAGAACCTGATTATTTCCTGCGGGATTATTGGGGAAAAGAATATCATCATATGATCTGGAAACTGAACGTCCCCGGCTTACTTATGGATTCAAATCCAAGTCCTGATAATTATTTTAAAGGCCCTTCCCTCACTTAGCTAAAGCGTTAATGGACGAAGGGATTTCATTTCTCGAAGCAAACCTCATAGAACAAAAAAGTAGGGCTGCCCTCTCCAAAATGGATGCTTGAATGGGAGCAATATTTATCCGGGCAGAAACCTAACTGATTTTGAAATGCTGATGGGTGCTTCCGAAGAGATTAAAAAATAAAGAGCTGAGTTTTAAATATCCTACAATTTTAGCAGCCCTGGAAAGACATTCCATAAAGCAGTCGAGTCTTTTAAAATAAGGGGGATTTTAAATGAACCGATACTATATCGAAACAGGGAATCATAATATACATATTACTGAATAGGGTGCCAAAGGCTTGCCAGTCATCGTGTGTATTCACGGGCTGGGCAGCACGAGTCTTAGCTTTATTGAAGTTGCAGATGTACTCCAAACCGATTTCAATCTCATTGCCATCGATTTACCAGGTCATGGGCAGACACCGCCATTTGAATGCAAAAAAGACTATGAATCCCCAAACTTAGTAAAATGGCTCAAAGAGACACTTAATCAATTAAAAATTGGTCCCCATTATCTCCTCTCCCATTCATGGGGAAGTGTTCTGGCACTTTTCTATCAAGCTGCCTTCTCAGATGACGTAAAGGGAAATATTCTGATTGATGGCGGATACTATTTGAAAAGGCTTAGGCAAGTAACGATGGAAGAAGAAGCGGATTACTACGAAAAGGATTTTGATGAGTATATCTTCGATGATTGGGAAAGCTTCGCTGAACCTGAAAAAGAGAATGTTCAAAGGTGGTCCCCGCTATTGGATGCTGCCATTAAAGACTTAGGTAGAGAAGAGAATAATAAAGTGCGCTGGCATGCCTCTGGAAATACAGCCAGAAATGTCATAGAAGCATTGCATAATATTGAAACAGAAGAAATATATCAAAAACTGTCATCAGACATCATCATTTTAAGATCAACATTACCAGTAAGCTGGAATGGCTACAGAAGTAGATGTGCAAAGATATTCGAAGAAAATACCGGCGGTACCGTAGTGGAAATACCTGAAACTTCACATATGCTGCATTGGGAGAAGCCTGAGGTAATAATAGATGTAGTAATGAAGCTCTGGCAGCCAAAAGCTTATTTCAACCTTTTAAAACCCTGGAGGTAAAAAGATGAGATACATAATTTTATACTTCACTGGATTGATGATGTTAACCTTTTCAACCTTAGCAGCATGGTATGAAGGCAGTGAGTTAAGAGAGAGACCGAGCGAATGGGTGTATTCCGCTCCTTTTTCGAAGTTGTTACATGAAACGGTAATATCCGAATCACACATTTCTGGTTTAGATCATTTTGTTTATGCAGCAAAATTCAAGCCGGCTTTTCCTTTCCTTATGATTATAAGCATATTCTTTCTAATCACATTTGCCACCTATCATACTGCAAAAAAAGGAAACAGAAAGATGACAATCCCATGTGCCTTATCTGGATTAATTTTACTTTCATTAAGTTGGCTGATTTCTGCTTCACCAACTCCAGGCTTAAAGCTTTTTGAAACCCTTTTTCTTTATACTGGAATGGTGAGCTTTCTTGTCTCGATTGTACTGCTGTTTAGAGGTAAAGATCGCAAGCGAGGCAATTACCAAACATAAAGCAGGATAAAAACTCGGTATAACGGGGTTCAAAACTGTTCTGACTCCATTCTGATGACGTTACTCAGTTTCTCGCTTACTACTTTGATTTACTCGGACTTATCAGCGTGAAGCTAATAGTGATATTATGAATGGAAGATGCTCATTTTACGAAACACATGTCAGCACCGGAAGCTCGTGGTTAACTAAATAGGGAATAGAAGGAGGCAGCACCGGATGGTTACAGCGGGAATTGTTCCCTCATGGTTCTACATCATGGTATTGATTGTATTTATATTATTTGTTGGAATCGGTTATTGGGTGACAAGAAGTGAGAAAGGCTTGCAAACAGGTGGCGACGGAAAGCTGGCGAGCAGAGCGATCTTCTATGAAAATCGGTTTCGGGCATCTGCCAAGCCTGCAGAAATCATCGATGTAAAAACGAACTATGTTGGTTATGTAAAACGTAACTTTACTAGCAAAATTCATCAGTTGTCCACGTTCTTCTCGCCTCGCAGAAATATCCATCTAACCGGTGAAAACCGGGATGGAAGCCTGCAAATTAAATTACTTAATGTGAAGGATCACAATAAATTCCTCCATAGCAGCTGGGAAGCAGTGGTTACTTCAGGCGGGAATGCTGACAGGTTTACAATCGTAAGCAAGTCGGAGAAGAGGTCAAACATAAGACTTTCATTTACTTATAAAGGTGAAATGATCCAAGTTTCTACTACCTTTAAAGACAGTGAGATAAGGTTCCAAAAAAATGACGCAGACATAGCAGTCATTACATATCAAAGAAAGCTTCCGCCTCGCAAAATATTTATCGACTCAAAAGAAGGGGAACTGCCGCTTCTTTTATTGGCTTGTATGTTTGAGGTTGTAAAATACTATGATTAAGGAAAAGTAAGCTAGAGTTGAGGTTTCTATATTGCGCAAGGATATTCATATAAAGAAAGGGAGTCCCGGAAATATGGGACTCCCTTTCTTTATACTTACTACTCCTGAAGAGATTTCATCGCAATATGAAGACTTGAATAGATAGGGATATTTGAAATATTTATGCCTAGGTTAATCATGGTTTGGGCAATTTCTGGTCTTATTCCAGTTAAGTTGGCACTGATGCCTGAAAGCCCAAGAGCTTCGATCACTTTGAAAATTCGGTCAGCTACCATTGTATCGATGATCGGAATCCCTGATAAGTCTAATATGATATGATCGAGTCCCAGTTCAGATCCTTTTATCAACGCTTTATCCATTAATTCATGGGCACGCTTTGTATCAATATCACCGACCAATGGTAGGATCCCAATGGTATCCGTGACTTTGATGACAGGTACAGACAGTTCCAATGCAACTGATTCAGCTGCGTGGATCCTTGAATAATATTTTTTACTGTAAGAAATGCTAAGCCAGTGAACGGCACGATCGACAACAGAATTAAATTGTGAAAGAACATTGTAAAACTCTATATATGAAAGCTGCTGCTTTTCAGCTTCGTCCCTGATAATTTCACCAATTCGATCTCTGTAATTTCTAATCTCTTCAATTGCAATATCCAGAGGAAGCTCTAAGTCTATTAATAAATTGACCGCCTGCTCACCCCATTTTTTTAAATTTTCATATGAGGTTTTAAGATCGTCCGTAATAGATTGAGCATAAATATCAATAAGGTTATGCCGCCATACATTTAAATCATTACTGATATTGATTGAGTAGTTATCTTGATTGTCTACAGCACGTTGTTCTATCATTTTTTCTTTTAAGCTGAGAATGGCATCAGCAATATCCTTCGTTTCCGTGTTTTCCATATTTAACAAAAAGCATTCCCCCTGTCGGCTTTTAAAAAATATAGTAACATAAAATGAATATTTCGTCTTTTATAGAAACTGGACCCTTTCTATTAAAAGGTAGTGAAAAAAACGAGCCGGCCTTTTTTAAAGGCTTTTTATCATTAGGCTTGATTCCATTTCACCAATAATTTTTCAGATATCCCATAATAAACCGTTTCTGTTTCGTCCCTTACCCCATAACTGACAATACACGAATCGTCTTTCCAACTCACTTCGATAGATTCCACTGCTGCAGCTCGTTTCAAACCGGCAATTTCGATCATTACAGTTTCCTTCAGTTCATATACAGTTTCAAATGACCGTGTATCCCTATCAATAGTAGAAGAGGATAAACAGTCTTCCACATTTACATACTTCGTAAAGCCTCCTTCAATATCATACGTAATAAATGAAGAATCCTCATATAGGCGAAAACAAATCCTTTTTACCATTCCAGCCTTCATCCGGCTCGAACCAAGTGGATCTGCATATAGATCATCATAGCCGATCATTTTTTCTAATGGAAGGACCTCAACGGTACCGTACATAAAGAGCACCTCCAGGTATGAAATGTCTTAATTAATACCTATTAGAAAGTTTATATTGATAGACCATTCTTGTCGGGAAGTAATAGATTTTTTTAAAAAAGAAAAATAATCCAATAATCATATTGCGAACATTCGTTCTATCCATTATGATTAGTAAGTAGTGGGTGATGGTAGAAATTTGATTAATTTTTCAGGATATTCGGTTTGGGAATGCAGTGAAAACGCAATGATTCTATTTAGGAGCTGATTAAGATGACAGTACAAGTTTTTCCTTATTTAGTGATGGATGGAAATGCACACGAAGCAATCAATTTTTACAAGGAAGCCTTGGATGCAGAGATTCTTTACACACAGACTTTTGGTGAAAGCCCGGAAGATCCGGAGTTTCCTCTGCCGGAAGAAGCAAAAGACCGTATCATGCATGCAACGATAAAAATCGGTGAATCTGAATTGATGTTCAGTGATACATTCCCTGGGCAGCCTCACTCGGCAGGAAGCCAAGTAACACTATGTATCACAACCAGCGACCCAGAAAAATCTCAGAAACTATTTGATGGTTTAAAACAAGACGGGGAAGTAACGATGCCTTTACAGAAAACATTCTTCAGCCCGCTTTACGGCTGCGTAATAGATAAATTTGGTGTGACATTCCAGATTTATACTGGTGAGGGTAAGTAATTTCATTAAATCATTATCGTATGCGTCACCCACACTCCTCAATCTAACCTAGAACCATACATAATAGCTAAAAGAGCCACCTCCAGTTCAAATGGAGGCTGGCTCTTTATATTTTCCGAGAGTATTGCTTTGTCCGATAAAAACTGAATAAGCCTTTGTCCTAAAATATGATACAATCAACCTATCCAATATTCGTTACTAACAAAAAGAAGGAGAGAAACATGAATTTTAAGTTAAATCCTACAATCATTCAGGATATGTGCGGGAAGGTCTCCTTCAAGAGGGGGGAAACTTACGTCCGAACGAATAAAGTCATCATAGAAGAGCATAGTGAAATTCACTGCAGAGCTACGGTACACGGTGCCGAAAAGTTTGAAGTCCTCGTCAAATTAGACGGTCAAAGTGATTTGCAAACTGACTGCAGCTGCCCAAAACTTTCTTCATATGACCTTTCTTGTCAGCATGTCGCTGCAGTATTGATAGCCATTCAGCGGAAACAGCAGACATCCGGACAGGATTTGACTGAAGGTTTTTTCTCTTTGTTCAACCATAAAGAAAGTCTTTCAAGTGGAGAACAGCGTCATTTTGAAACAAGGGAAGGCGTCAATGCAGCTTTTACATGTCAGCCTGTCTCAATCGTCGATGGTCAGAATCTAATAGGTATTCAAATCCTCCTGAACAACCATAAGATAAGAGATATACGAGCATTCTTGAACACAATCAAAGAAGGAAGTCCTTTCAAGGTCTCTGAAACCTTTACTTATACACCACGGAGGTATTTTTTTACCAGAGAAACAGACGCTCTAGTGAGAGCGCTGATCAAAGTACTGGTCGATGAACGAATCTACATAGGCGATTTGAACGGGGAAGGCCAAACAGCCAAAGATACACTAATCCTGCCGCCATCTTCATGGGAAGTCATTCTTCCTATACTAGTAAAAGTTTCAGACGTTAAGGTGGAGTATTATGAAAAAAAGTTCGACGGTATCCAGCAATCTCATAAAACATTACCTTTGAAATTTTATTTTGACGTTTCATGGGGAAGCCAATATACCTTAAATATTATTGGGCTATCGGGAATGGTTTTATTAAACCCTTACAATTCCGTCCTTCACAACGGGAATTTAGTTAAATTAAATGAGACTGACTGCATCCGACTTGCCGAATTACAAGCAATGCTTGATGGATCCAACACGAATGAAATAGTCATTCCAAAAGACAAAATCGGTTTTTTTTTAGAAAAAGTGGCTCCTCATCTCAAGAAACTTGGAGAGGTAAGGATTTCAAATTCGTTGTCTGATCAGTTTATGAAATCTCACTTGGTCGCAAAACTCTACTTAGATCGGGTAAATAATAAGCTGCTCGCCGGACTTGAGTTTCAATACGACCATAACGTCATAAACCCATTGGACGAGAACGATATTCCAACGGGTTCTTTGGTCATCAGGGATATCGAAAAGGAAGAACTCATCTTATCCCACATGGAGAATAGTTCCTTTGCTAAAACTGAAGGCGGCTATTTTCTTCACAATGAAGAATTGGAATTCGATTTTCTTTATTATCAATTGCCTAAGCTTGAACAAATCGTTCGTATCTATGCTACTACTGCTGTCAGGAATCGAATATTCCGAGGGAATGCAAAACCGCAAATCAGAGTAAAGGTGAAAAGAGAGAGGACCAATTGGCTCGAATTCAAATTCGATATGGATGGTATCCCTGAGAGGGACGTATATGAATTGCTTTCAGCTCTTGAAGAAAAAAGGAAATATTATCGATTGCGGAATGGCTCTCTGATGTCTTTGGAGACAAAGGAAGCCCAGGAAATCCAGCGTTTCCTCCAGAGAGCGGAGGTTGATTCAGCATCTCTGGCAACTGGACTCGAACTACCTATGAATCAATGTCTCGAACTTCTTGATAATGTCGATGGAAGCCAGGGGTTTAAGATTGAAAAATCATTCAGGGAGTTCCTCGCCACCCTCCGTAACCCAGGCAGCTTAGAATTCAAGGTTCCGGTTAACCTTGCTGATAACCTTAGAGATTACCAAAAGAGAGGCTATCAATGGTTAAAGACGCTTGCTCATTATGGATTCGGTGGCATTCTCGCAGATGACATGGGACTTGGTAAAACTGTGCAGAGCATCACATTCATCCAGTCTATCCTGGATGAAATCAGAGAAGAGCAAGCACCCGCACTGATTATATGTCCTTCTTCACTGACATATAACTGGTTAAGTGAATTTGTTAAATTCACACCGGACATTGAAGCGGTGGTTCTTGACGGAAACAAAACGGATAGGACAAGACTGCAATCAGATATTTCGAAGGTGGATGCTGTCATCACATCTTATCCAATCGTTCGTCAGGACATCCATTGGTTTGAAAAACAGAACTTTTCTGCTGTGTTTTTCGATGAAGCCCAGGCTTTTAAAAATCCTGTGACCCAAACGGCTCGATCAGTTAAAAGAATTCAGGCCAGTCACCGATTCGCACTCACCGGGACGCCGGTTGAAAATTCAATTGAGGAATTATGGTCGATCTATCATGTGGTTTTTCCTCAGCTATTCCTTGGACTGAAGGATTACAGCCAACTGACCCGTAAAACAATTGCACGCAGGATCCAGCCATTCATGCTGCGAAGAGTGAAAGAAGACGTACTTGATGAACTTCCCGAAAAAATTGAAACACGGGAAACAGTCGAACTGCTTCCCGATCAGAAGAAACTCTATGCTGCCTACCTTGCTAAATTGCGTCACGATACACTTAAGCACCTGGACAAACATACACTGCGAAAAAACAAAATCAAAATCCTGGCAGGCATCACAAGATTGAGGCAATTATGCTGCCACCCTGCATTATTTGTAGATAATTATAAAGGAGGCTCCGCCAAATTGGAGCATCTATTGGAGATTCTTGAAGAATCCCAAAAGTCTGGAAGGAGAGTCCTGATTTTCTCACAATTCACTAAAATGCTCCAACTGATCGGAAGGGAGCTGGCACAAATAAACTCATCGTTTTTTTACCTGGATGGAGAAACACCTTCCGAAGAACGGCTGAACTTGTGTAATCGATACAACAAAGGGGAACGGGACATCTTTCTTATCTCCCTAAAAGCTGGGGGGACAGGACTCAATCTTCATAGTGCAGACACAGTCATCCTGTATGATACTTGGTGGAATCCTGCAGTAGAAGAACAGGCTGCTGACCGCGCTCATCGTATGGGACAGGAGAATGTGGTACAGGTAATCAAATTGGTCGCCAGGGGGACGATTGAGGAAAAAATCAATGAACTTCAGGAGAAAAAGAGAAATCTGATCGAAGAAATCATTGATCCGGCTGAGGGAAAGGGGACTTACCTCAGCGAAAGAGACATCAAGGAGATTTTAATGATAGACAACTATTAATAATGTTGTGTGTAAAAAGTCAGGTGGTTAAGAGTAGTGCAAGGCAGCATGGGACGAATTCTTGTACGGGAATTAATAGTGGTTGTTAAACAGTCCAAAATCAAGAGAGTAATAAAAATGCAAAAAAGTTTTCAGGTAAATGTTTATATTAATGGTAAAATAATTAAAGATTGAAGATCTATATATTATCCTGAAAAGGAAGGTACCCGATGTCTATAGAAATTGAAGAACAAAACATAACAAGATTGAACCTGGATGGTAAAGAATACATACTGATCGGCACTGCCCATGTATCAAAAAAGAGCGCAGAACAAGTTAAGGAAGTCATTGAAAGAGAACAGCCCGATTCCGTGTGTGTAGAGCTGGATGAACAAAGATACCAATCAATTATGCAAGGGGACAAGTGGAAGGAAACGGATATTTTTAAAGTGATAAAAGATCGTAAAGCAACATTCTTATTGATGAACTTGGCGATTTCTTCTTTCCAAAAAAGAATGGCGAAACAGCTTGGCATACAAGCTGGTCAGGAAATGATCCAAGGGATTGAGTCTGCAAAGGAAACAGGAGCGGAACTTGTCCTTGCTGACCGGAATATCCAAGTGACGTTTTCACGAATCTGGAGCAATGTAGGGTTTACTGGAAAAGCAAAATTACTTATGCAAATCATCTACAGCATTTTTAGTAACGACAGTATTTCAGAAGAAGAGCTTGAAAAGCTTAAATCGAAGGATATGCTTGAAGGGATGCTAAATGAATTCACAGAAACATTCCCTCGTTTGAAGAAACCGTTGATCGATGAACGTGATCAATACCTTTCTCAAAAGATAAAAGAAGCTCCAGGTAAGAAAATTGTAGCGGTGCTGGGTGCTGCGCATGTCCCTGGAATTATAGAGGAAATCAGGAAAGAACATAATCTTGATCGATTAAATGAAAGACCGCCAAAATCCAGACTACCTAAGATCATAGGGTGGGGGATTCCCGTATTCATATTGGCACTCATTGCGTATACATTCATTTCTAATCCTGATGCAGGTATGCAGCAGTCAGTCAGCTGGATATTATGGAATGGAGGCTTTTCTGCTCTGGGAGTGGCAATTGCATTCGGACATCCTTTAGCCATCCTAACCGCGTTTATTGCAGCCCCTATCACCTCGCTCAATCCACTGCTTGCAGCCGGATGGTTTGCTGGTGCGGTCCAGGCTTACTTTAAGCGCCCGAATGTTGCAGACTTCGATCGATTGTCTGAAGATGTGTTAAGTGTGAAGGGATTCTGGTCCAATAAAGTGACTCGAGTATTATTAATCGTTGTATTAGCCAACCTGGGGAGTTCTTTGGGAACGTTTATCGGAGGAGCAGATGTCATAAGATTATTCTTCGAAAACCTTTAATATGTTAAGTAAGCTGCTTTCAAGATTTGAAAGCAGCTTATTTTTTTCTAGTTAGATTTTTAATATCGTATTATATTGAGGAACTCAGCAATAACTTTACAATGGTATCCAGGGAAATGGTAAACTGGGTGAAACAACAAAAAAATGGATGTGGTTATAATGTTCAAATCGGTTTCAACAAATAGACTCCAACTAAGACCTTTCACCAAGGGTGACGCCCCGAATATACAAAAGCTGGCAAGCAACAATGAAGTAGGAGGAATTCTGGGTTTGCCTCAACCGTATTTATTAGAACATGCCCTTGACTGGATAGATATTCAGCCGGCTTTATTTGAAGCTGGCACCGAATATCCATTGGCGGTTATCCTGAAAGAAACCGATGAACTTGTGGGAACCATTACGTTACGCGTCGATAAAAAAAACCTGAAAGGTGAGTTGGGGTACTGGATAGGGCGACCTTTTTGGGGAATGGGTTTTGCCACGGAATCTGTAAAAAGGATAATGGAGTTTGGTTTTGAAGATCTTGGGCTTAATAAGATTTGGGCTTCTGTCATGTCGAAGAATACCAATTCGATTTCCGTTCTTAATAAAGCCGGATTGAAAAGAGAAGGCGTGCTGAAAGAGGATCGTGTATTGGCTGGTCATTTTGAAGATATTGATATATATGGAATAGTGAAGAAAGACTATAAATAACTTCATACTAATAAAGAGTAAGAAAACCTATGATGAAATCAATTCATCTATAGACATGGATTGTCTTGTTTATGATTATTGATTAAAGCCGTGCAGTTTGTATAGATTAGTTTTGTATAGTGTTCACTTTTTCCTTCCTTAATTAAAGTATTATTTTCCACCTTAATTGTATTCATTCAGTCCTGATTTTGTACCCAAATGCTTTTTGGAAGATAAACTTTCCACTAATAAAGTTCATCATTCGAGAAATAATAGGAGGGTAGTTGTAATACAAAAGGGGGATAAAAGAATGAATAATTTTCGTTGGTTAACATCACTGATTAATTATAGAAATTTGATGCAATTGACAGGATTTATGAGAAAAAGACGTAAAAATAGAGGAACATTGCTATGGTCACTCTTGGGTGCATCTTTGCTGGCATCTGTTTATGCCATTACAAGAGGTAGATTGTCGGCGAATTCGTTTGAACCATTACAAAGCTTAGCGAATAATTTTCAAAATAAGTTCCAACAGACAAATCAGCCATACGCAGCTGGCATTACAGAATTTGCAGATGAATTAGTACCACAAGATACTTCAAAGATGAATTTTTCAACAAACTCAACAAGTAAACACAATCAAGCCTCACCTGCCTTAAAGAGCGATCAGACACTCGGTGAGTAATATCAAGAAGGGAGAAAAGCTGTCTCCCTTCTTTGATTATTTTTAGATTACTATCCCTTATCCCTGAAATTTTACGACAGCGGTCTTTCCCTTTATAGCGTGGCCTTCCACATTCATATGTATTCTAACTCTACAAGTAATTTTCACGTTATCAATGGGTGAAAAAATCCCAATAAAAAGGGAGAGAGTCCTTGAGCTCTAGGCTCATTCAAAGACTTCTCCCGTCATGAGTGACATGAAGCGATTATAGAATTTCTTATAATCAAATCCGAATGCAATGCGGTGCTTTTTTACATTATTCTCAAACTTAATATACGGCCTGATATCAGTGATGCTTTGCCCTTGATTTATACGGTCTTCAGTTGTCACGATAAAAACAGGAAGTTCCCTGAAGGTAAACATATCTTCATTAAGAGGGGCCATAAGGGTAATTGCATCGTGCACCGGACTTCCTTTTATGTCAGGATTTCGTTCTTTGTAGAAAGCATAATAGTAATCAAGAAGGGGTTTTAAGAGCTCTGTTCTCCCTTTGGAGTCGATATAGTCCACCATTTCAGGCGTGACGATGGCATAGTCTGTGACATTCAGAGGAATGATAGTTAATTTATCCGCATAGTTCATCACCAGTCTTGCCGCAACCGGGTCTGAATAAAAGTTCGCTTCTGAGACCGCTGTTACATTTCCCGGAACCCAAAATGCCCCGCCCATCACATAAATTTCCTTGACTGTACCCATGAGGTCAGGGTAGAGAATATACATGGTTGCGAGTGAAGTCAACCTTCCGATACTGACAATGGTCAGATCTCCATCATATTGTTCAATGATATTTACTATTTCAAAAAAGTTCTCCGTTGTTGTCCCCAATTTTTCTGGAATGATCGGTCCTAATCCATACTCACCATGTATCTCAGGGTAAAATGTCGGTTCCTTTGCTGTCATCGGTATTTCCGCTCCGCCTATAATTGGAAATCGCTTTTCTTCCGGAACATATGTCATCAATAAGTAATTCGCTGTCTGGATTGCACGCTCTCTTGGCACATTCCCATAATCAGCGACCACTCCAACAATTTCGATGTCGTCACTTAGGTATGCATAGATTAGTGCAACGATGTCATCGATTCCAACATCGGCAAATAGCAGAACTTTCTTTTTCATAAGACTACACTCCTGTAGATTTTTTCTCATTATATGGGAATCAGATATTGTCCTGTGTTTAAAATGCCAAAAAGCTCGGGCAGTGGTTATATTTTTTATTTAGCTATTGAACTTTACGTTAACGTAAATGGTAAAATAAAACTATCGAAATATTCTTAAAACGAGATGATCCCATATGAATTATACGATTAGCCAACTTGCTGAAAGGTTTGGCGTGACGACACGCACAATCCGTTATTATGAAGAGTTATATCTACTCGACCCTTCCAGGACTAGTTCAGGAAGAAGAATCTACACGAAGAAAGATGTGACGAAGCTGAAACTTATTTTCCGAGGAAAACGTTTCGGTTTTTCCTTGGATGAAATCAAGGAAATGGTGCTCCTTTTTGATGAGGACCGCAGTGGGAAGAAACAGCTGGAGCGTACGATCGATTATGGAAATAAACGAATTGGGGAGGTGAGTGCGTTCATTGATGAGCTGGTGGAGATGAAAAAAGAGCTTGTAAACCTTCGTGATGAATTTCAGGAAAAATTGAATCGAATAGGAGAGAAGTAAATGAATCTATCCAACCTGCTTTCCCGTAATGCTCGAAAATATCCTGAACATCAGGCCTTTGTGTCTGAGACGGAAATCTTAAATTACCGTGAGCTGAATGAGCACGTGAATCGCTTTGCCTCCAGTTTAAAAGAACGAGGGATTACCACAGGTGAAAAAGTTGTTCTTTTTATGCCGAATACAAAAGAATTCATTATCAGTTACTTTGCCGTTCTAAGACTTGGCGGTGTCATTGTACCGGTGAATGCCAAGCTTACAAAAAGTGAAGTGGAATACATACTTCATCACAGCGATGCAAAAGCACTTCTTGTACATGAGTGGCTGTTTGAGACGGTAAAGGATATAAGTACGGATTCATTGGTGACTGTCAAAACAGGTGCTTGTAAAGATGAGTGGCGGTCGTTTGAACACCTGGTAAAGGAAGGTTCGGATGAAGAAATTGATTGTACATTAAGTGAAGATGATGATGCTACAATTCTCTACACGTCAGGTACGACCGGGCAGCCGAAGGGCGTATTGTTTACGTATCGAAGTATTCTATCTGTCGCAGTCATGATGTGTGTCGAATTCAACATGAAACCAGAAAGCCGAATCCTGCATATGATGCCACTCAGCCATTCAGCTCCTCTGCACTTATTCCTTGCAGCAGGTACGTATGTCGGCAGCACACATGTCGTAGCCCCTGCTTTCACGCCTGAGAATCTCTTGAAAATGATAGACAAAGAGAAGATAACACATTTCTTCGGAGCACCTGTGGCCTATTTATTTACTGCTAAAATGCCAAACATTGATTCTTACAATCTCACAAGTATGGAATATTGGGTATACGGTGGGGCACCTCTGTCAGCCAAAGAAATTGCGTTTATCAAAGTAAGATTATCCACTGATAAACTAAATTGTGTATATGGGCTGACCGAAGCCGGTCCAAGCGGGACTCTGCTGCTTCCAAATGAACATAAGGAGAAATCAGGAAGCATCGGCAGGAGAGGGGCCTTGGGAACCGAAATTAAGATTGTGAATGAAAAAGGTGAGCCAGTGGAGACCGGGGATGTTGGAGAAATCCTCCTCTATGGTGAAGGAAATATGAAAGAATATTATAATGATCCTGATAAAACACAGGAATCATTCATAGACGGCTGGCTGAAAACCGGTGACATGGCACAGCGTGATGATGAAGGCTATATCTGGGTCGTGGACAGAAAAAAAGACATGATCATTTCCGGTGGCGTGAACATTTACCCGAAAGAAATTGAAGAAGCGCTGCTTGCCCACCCTGATATTTCAGAAGTTGCCGTTGTAGGTGTTCCTCATCCAGAATGGGGAGAGACCGTGAAGGCATTCATAGTATCTTCGATAGATGAGAGCAGCTTAGCTGAAAAATGCAATTCATTTTTAGGGGGAAATCTCGCAAGCTATAAAATTCCGAAGCTGTATGAGGGTATCGACTTATTGCCGCGTAATGCTACAGGCAAAATATTAAAGCAAGTGCTGTGTGAAAAAGGGAGTGAGGTGACATCATGAAGAAAATCGAGAACTTTTATCTTGAGGATCCTCACCTACAGCAGCTAATGTGCCATTATCTTAAAGATGATTTCTATAAATGGGCTGAGGGGGAACTAACTGAATTTGGAGAATTGTGTGCAGGGGAAATTGATGAACGTGCGGTTCATACAGACCGTGAAGGGCAGCCGCGCTTGATCAAATATAATCGCTTTGGTGAAGAAGTTTCAGAGATTTGGGTGAATGAAGGATATAAGAAGACAGTTGAGGAGACATACAATAAAGGGATTGTCGGCTATATCCACAAAGAGATACCCGAACTTGGGGTCAAAGGGAATTATCTTTATTCCTATGCACAGGGATACCTTTTGTCACAAACCGAGCCAGGCTTTTACTGTCCAGTCACGTTAACAATGGCAACGGCCTTGCTGCTCGAAAAATATGGATCTGACGATGTAAAAGAAAAGTTCATGAAGCATGTGCTGGCAACAGGAGAAGTAGAATTATATGAAGGAGCGACTTTTCTGACTGAGAGACAGGGAGGCTCGGATGTAGGGGCAAATGTTGTGCGTGCCGTTGAGAATGGTAAGGATTATGAACTCTATGGAGAAAAATATTTTGCCTCCAATTCAGGTATGTGTGGTGTTGCCATGGTACTGGCAAGGATCGACGGGGCTCGAGAAGGAACAAAGGGACTCAGCTTGTTCGCAGTGCCATGGAGAAAAAAGGACGGCAGCTTGAATGGCATCCATGTCCGGCGATTGAAGGATAAGCTTGGCGTCCGTGCCGTGCCTTCTGCTGAAATTGAATTTGATGGAGCGAAGGCATACCTTGTGGGTGAATTAAATAAAGGCATTTATTATATGATGGAAGCTTTGAATCTTTCGCGTATCTGCAATGCGGTTGCGTCGATCGGTATCATGCGCAGAGCCTATATGGAAGCAAGAAACTATGCATGTTACCGCGAAGCTTTTGGAGAAAAGCTTACGCATTATCCCATGATCAAGGAGAGCCTTGTTCATCTTGCTGCTAAACAAGAGGTTGAAACGAGTGCAGTATTCAGATTGGTGGAAATGTTTGACCGGGTCTCGAATGATGGGATTCCGACAACAGAAGATGATGCGGCGCTCACTCGGCTTCTCATCGCCATATTGAAAAAGGAGAGTGCAGAACAGGCCATTCATTTTTCACATGAAGCCATTGAAATTCATGGGGGCAACGGGTATATCGAAGATTTCATTCTTCCTCGGCTGCTGAGGGATGCACAGGTGCTGACCGTCTGGGAAGGGACCGCTAACATATTAGGGCTGGAAGTGCTCCGCTTGATGAAGAAACACCGGGTACATGAGTTGTTTCTTAAGGAAATGAAGAAGGAGATTGCTGGACTTCCCGAAGAGTTGAGCATGTTAGGAGCAACGGTTCGTGAAGGATTGACGGTCTTAGAAACCGTATTGGATAAAGTGGCAAGTGCTGACGAAGACACCCAGACGTTTCATAGCAAGCGTATTGCGGAACTCATGGCAAGAGTTTATGAAAGTGTCATCGCGCTGGGTGATGCAGCATTATTTGGAGGCGAGCGCAAGCGGATGATCGCGGAGGTGTTCATTGAGAACGCTTGGAATAAGAACGAGTGGCTGGATTCAGAAATGAAATCACTTAAATATTTCGATGAAATCGTAGGGGTGAACGTTAAAGTATAAGAATGAAATCCCCAGGCATATGGGTGCCCGGGGATTTTTTATTTTTCACAGCAGCATGGACAATCACATTCTTTTTTTGTTTGGCATTTACATCGCTTGCACGTGCAGTTTTTCTTAATCATGAAGTCACCTCCGGGCTGGGTTTATTAGTAACAAGGGTAACCAACTTTGATTTTTTCATACTACTTCAATTATTTTCTTATGTGTTAAGCAGCAAAGTGTGGCAATAGAGCCTTTTTAGAATAAATAGTTAATAGTCAAGGCATGTTTTCCTTCTATACTGCACATATTATTCCCAACTCAAACGAAAGGAGAGGCGTATCCATGAAAGAAGAAAAACAAAATAAAGATGTACCACTAAAAGAAAAGGGCGACATGCAAACCATTGAGAATATTTCAAACAGTGAGAACGTACAGCCCGAACCACAACCCCAGCCTAAAGATTATGATGAAATCGAATACTGAATCGGTTATCATTAAAATACAGACAAAGGCCCGTCCCTCGACACTTTAAAGTGTTGAAGGACGGGCCTTGGAAAAGGGGGTTGAGGGATGGTTGATGTGGTAATCAGACAGGAGATAATGGATGACTTTGCTGCAATTAAAGATGTGAATGATCTATCATTTAAAAAGGAAAATGAATCGATACTTATTGAGAAAATCCGGGAGAGTGAGGCGTATATTCCAGAGCTTTCACTTGTCGCGGTTACAAATCGAGGATTCCTGGCTGGACATATTCTATTCAGCAAAATACATATAGAAAATGATACGGGTGAGATGGTTCTCTCCATCGCTTTGGCGCCAGTTGCGGTCCACCCGGATTACCAAGGAACGGGGATTGGTACTTCTCTGATACATGAAGGAATCGCTCGTGCAAGGAATCTCGGATATACATCAATAATCGTGTTAGGTCATCCATCATACTATCCTCGTTTTGGATTTAAGCGGGCAAGTGAGTTTACAATAAAAGCTCCAATGGACATAGGGGATGAATACTTTATGGCGATGGAGTTAGAAAAAGGCAGTCTTAATGGGGTCACCGGCACTGTTCGTTATTCTGAGCCTTTTGGAATCTAATGAATACGTTGTTTCTAAGGAAGCTCAGAGCAACTCTGAGCTTTTCAGTCCCTTTAGGCATTCTTTAGGTATTATTCCATTACCATATTTAAACAAACTTGTACATCAGGATATCATCCCAGTATTCATTTTCGTTTATCTTAAATTCTTTTATTTTCCGTCCTTCCTCCACAAAACCCATTTTCTTATATAAGGCAATAGCCCTCGTATTGGTGGAAAATACCCCTAAACTAACCTTTTCGATTTCGGGATTTTGTTCTGCCCAACTTACTAATTCCTTTAATAATAATTGCCCAATCCCGATGTTTCTGTATCCTTTGTCAACCATCATGGCGGCAGTCCCCGTATGTGACATTCTCTTCCTGGTTTGGGACATGAATACGATCCATCCAACCACTGTACCGTTTATTTCTGCGACTAACATTGTCTCTCGATTGTTTTCTATCAGGGATTGAATCCATTGGCAATATTGTATTTCCGTTTTATTGAACTCTTCCGATAAAGTGATTAGATAATCATTTTCCTTTACCACCTCTTTTTGCAATGCTAATACAGCTCGTGCATCCTCAAGTTGAGCGGTTCGGATTGTCACTTTACATTCATTTGGCAAATTCATGGAATCACCTCTACATTTTAAAGCGTTGTTCCAGATGAAATTCAACAAAATCAAAGAAATTCCCTTTATTTTTTGTTTGAATGATTCATAGGTATACAAGCATCATATTGTTGATTGTCGAATTTCTGTCAGTTTTTTTGTCTCATGTGTTTTACAAAAATGCTATGATATTCTTATGCATATTTCTATTTAAATGGAGGAGAACGCATTGAGTACCAAAAAAGCATCACCAATGAAATACTTAGTCATCGTTACTCTACTGGTTGCCGTTCTATTAGCTGCAATTGTCATGCTGAACAATAAAGCCCAGCCAAAGGATGAAACTCTTGAGTCCCATCCATCAACGGAAAGTCAGCCGACTCTCGGTGAAGAAGATGCACCTGTATCAATTGTAGAGTTCGGCGATTTCAAATGTCCTGCATGCAAGGCATGGGGGGAACAGATTTATCCTAAAATAAAGAGTGACTTTATCGATACGGGGAAAGCGAACTTAACCTATGTAAATGTTTTATTCCATGGAGAAGAATCAATCCTTGCAGCACAAGCTGCAGAATCAGTATTTAAACATGATCCCGATTCATATTGGGAGTTCCAGAAGGAATTATATAAAGAACAACCTCAGGGCGGAAATCATGACGCCGCGTGGGTGACGGTGGACAAGCTAATCGAAGTTGCAGATAAGACCACAGATATGGATATTGAGCAATTGAAAAAAGATATCGAAGGTGAAGAAGCAAAAGATCAGCTTAACATCGATACAAATCTGGTAGAAGAATTTAACGTCGAGCAAACACCAACAATTATTATTAACGGTACAAAATTAGAAGATCCATATGACTATGAAAGAATTAAATCTCTTATCGAAGAAGGTCAGGAGTAATGAACGGGGAAAAGATTGATAAAACCCAACTGTTCATGTATGCTGCTTGGCTCGTTTCAATTACTGCCACTTTGGGAAGCTTATATTTCAGTGAAGTGAAAGGGTTTATTCCGTGTGCACTATGCTGGTATCAGCGTATTTTCATGTATCCGTTAACTCTGATACTCGGGGTGGCCACTTTCCAAAATGACGTAAGCTTAAAGAAAATCGTCCTTCCAATTTCCATATTCGGAGGAATCATTTCAGTCCTTCACTATATGGAGCAGAAAGTGCCAGGATTCGGGGGCATCAAGCCATGTGCAAGCGGCGTTCCGTGTAATGCTGAATATATCAATTGGCTGGGCTTTATCACGATTCCATTTCTGGCATTGACTGCATTTACTTTAATCACTATATTTACTTTCCTTTGGACAAAATCCAAACAATAAAGAAAAGCTGAAGTTGTCATAACTTCAGCTTTTCTTTATCTTGGTGCCCATAAAATAACGGACACACCGATCATACATATAGCAGCACCGATAAAATCGTATACATCAGGAGTATTTTTATCAATCCACCAGCCCCACAGAATTGCCAGGACGATAAACACTCCACCGTATGCAGCATATACTCTCCCGAAGGCCGGGAAGTTCTGCAGTGTTGGAATAATTCCGTAAAGCACCAGGATCAAGCTCCCGAATACCCCGTACCAAGGTGAAGCATTTTCTCTCAGCCAAAGCCAGACTAGATATCCGCCGCCAATTTCCGCCAGCCCTGCGATGATAAATAAAACAATGGCAGTCAACATGTTGAACACTACCTTTCATAAAATAGCATTGGTAAAAGTATATCAAAGGTGACTGTGAGAACATATCCTGTAAACCCTATAATATTATATTTGACAGCTGCATGTACTTTTTTTATGATTAAAATATAATACATGAACATATTGTCATATATTGAAGAGGAATAGGAGTGACTCCATGGGAAAAAATAATAATGAAGATAAATTAGTCGAGTTAAAAAAGGGAGAGCCAGCCAGCAATCAAGAAGATTGTCATGAAGATTGCGTGGAAATTGATGAAGAAACTCTTTTTATCGTCACCCAAACATTCAAAGCGTTGTCTGAACCGACCAGGGTGAAAATACTGCATTTATTAGCCCAAAAGGAGCATTCAGTCAATGAAATTGCGGGAAGACTGTCACTTCTTCAAACAACCGTCTCACATCAATTACGGTTCTTGAAGAATCTTCGATTGGTCAAATACAGACGTGAAGGTACAACTCTTTATTATTCTGCTGATGATGATCATGTGATGAACATGCTTCAGCAAACGATCCATCATGCGAGACATCACTAAAAATCACCGGGGGAATTTACATGAATGAATATAAACTCCAGGGCCTCACTTGCGGTAACTGTGCGAGGGAAATGGAGGAGAGTA
Organism: Rossellomorea sp. ABR4_012; assembly: GCF_056159545.1. Classification (NCBI taxonomy): domain Bacteria; kingdom Bacillati; phylum Bacillota; class Bacilli; order Caryophanales; family Bacillaceae; genus Rossellomorea; species Rossellomorea sp. ABR4_012. The sequence continues at coordinate 91,698 of NZ_JBSWVK010000004.1, read as the reverse complement.
TCAATCAATTAGAAAACGGAGATGGGTCAAAAATCCTCTATAACAGCAGCAAGCTAGTGTTGAGCGATGGAGTAGACATGCAGGAGGTCGAAAAAATTCTTTCATCTGACGGGGCGGCAATCATGAAAGAAAATCCTCATGATCATTCTAATCAATCTCATGCTCATTCTCATACCAGCAATGACAATATGAAAATTTTAATCGGCTTGTCTGCGATTATTTTCTTTTCTGCTATATATGTAGACAGCCAACTGAATAACCTCGTGCCTGTTACCATGTATCTCACAGCAGCAGCCACAAGTGGTTATACTACTTTTATAAAGGGTGCCAAGAATCTTTTAAAACTTAAATTCAATATCGATACGCTCATGACTATTGCTTTAATCGGTGCTTTTTCAATTGGAGAATGGAAAGAAGGAACACTTGTTGCAATCCTGTTTGGTATCAACGAGCTTCTGGAAGGGTTAGGAATGGAAAAAGCAAGGAAGTCTATGGAAGACCTTCTCAAAGTGGCTCCGAAAGAAGCAATCCTGATTGAAAATGGGCAAGAACGGGTAGTACCGATCAGCACCTTGAATGTTGGGGATCTGGTGCTGGTGAAATCCGGTCAGAAGATTCCATCCGACGGGATTGTGGCTTCCGGAAAAAGTTCTGTAAACGAATCTGCCATTACAGGTGAGGCGATGCCTGTTGAAAAAGTAGCAGATGAAAAGGTATTTGCTGGAAGCATTAACAACGAAGGGGTATTAAAAGTATGGATCTCGAAAGAATATAAGGATTCCTCCCTGGCAAAAATCCTTCATTTGGTCGAAGAAGCACAGGAAACAAAAACCCCTACCGAACAATTTATTAATCGTTTTGCCAAATACTATACGCCAATCATTATGGTGATATCTGCTCTCGTTATGATCTTACCTCCACTTTTATTAAATGGAGAATGGGGATTCTGGTTCTACCAAGGATTGGCGGTCCTCATTGTAGGCTGTCCTTGTGCATTGATCCTTTCCTCTCCGATCGCAATTGTTTCGGGAATTGCACGGAATGCTAAGAATGGAATCCTTGTCAAAGGCGGAGTATTCCTTGAACAGCTTGGAAAGATTGATACTATTGCATTTGATAAGACTGGTACATTAACGAAAGGGCAGCCATATGTTGAGAAAATGGTTGTCTTTGATGAAGAAAACTTCTTCCTAGTGGCGGGTTCAGTAGAAAAATCTTCATCCCACCCAATTGCTAAAGCAGTGATGGAAAAAGTGAATGGTCAAACTATTCCTCTTGCTGAACCTGAAGAAATCAACACCATTTCCGGTCAAGGAGTATCTGCAGTCATTAACGGTAAAACATACAAGGTAGGTAATGAAAAAAGTATTGCCTTCCCATTACCTTCCGAGGTAGAAAAAAACATCGATATCTTGAAAAGTGAAGGATATACACTTGTAATTGTTTCGAGTGAAGAAAATGTTCTAGGTCTCTTTGGTATCACCGATGAAATCAGGGAGGAGAGTAAAGACATCATAGGTGAACTTTACTCAGCCGGAATCAGAAATGCCGTGATGCTTACGGGTGACCACAATAAAACGGCTGAAAAAGTCTCGAAGCAAGTCGGATTGACGAACTACTTTGCAGGTCTGCTGCCAGATGAAAAAGTGGCAAAAGTGAAAGAACTGACTGCTGGCGGGAAGGTTGCCATGGTTGGTGATGGTATTAACGATGCACCTGCATTGGCAACTGCAGACCTGGGCATTGCCATGGGTAAAGGAACAGACAGCGCAATTGAAACAGCTGATATTGTCTTGATGCAGGATCATCTGGGAAAACTTCCTTCAGCCATTAAGATATCAAAAAAAGTAAATAAAATAATCAAATTGAATATTTCACTTGCACTCGGTCTGAAATTGATTGCATTATTATTGACAATCCCCGGATTACTGACACTCTGGATTGCCATATTGTCTGATATGGGAGCAACGATCTTGGTCACCTTGATCAGCTTAACTGTAATGTTTGGGGAAAAGAAACAAATCACTCCAACGAGATAGCTTGAACGTCACATGATATTCAAACGTTTCCGTGTAAAATAAGAGCTGTAAGAGTTACAATAGGAATAAAGGTCCTAAGGAGGTTGAGGGTTATTCTAAATCTACTATTAGCTTACGTCATTTTATCCATACCTGCATTACTCGTTGTTTTATTTTTCAAGCGTAAATCGAAAAAGGAACTTGAAAACTTAAATGAAGATGAGTATACCTCAAGACATTGATTTTAAAAAATGCTCATGGCTGCACAGGCAGCTGTGAGCATTTTTTATGGGAAGCTTTCTTTATCTTCTATCGAGATATCTCTTGCTTCTTCTTTAATGTTACTGCCATGTTAATCCTAATTATGAACTGTTGGTTCTCTTCATCTATATTTATTTATTAATAAAGGACTTTTATGTTATTTCTAGAAAGTATTTTATTGGAATCTTTTTTAGGAGGAGAAGAAATATGGAGAAACTTGACTTTGAAATAGTTGATCTGCCTGCATACCGCGCCATTGGATTAAAGTGGGACGGAGCATATTTGGAAATTCCAGCTTTAAAAGAAAAAATTTACGAAATGAGTGCACGTGCCGGGGAACTGGAACACGCTGTTAATACACATATACAATTAGGTTTGTCTTATCACGTTCGTCCCGATGGATTCGTTCACTATTCTGCATACGAGGTAGGCCAGAAGCAACAGATTCCAGAAGGTATGGAAGAGATTCTGGTGGATCCAATGACATATTTAAAAATCCATCATAAAAAAGGCGGAGACATCGGTCATACTTATGCAAAGATTTATAAGTGGATGAAAGAAAATGAGGAGTATACCCCTTTATTTGAAAGCGATGCAGAGTACTATGATGATTTGCCGATTAAACATGAACGATATCCTCATGACCGCGATCTAAAGGATCCACATTTTGATATATTAATACCGGTGACTAAGAAATAAGAATTTTGGAGGGAAGAAACCATAATGGTGATTGGGGTCTTTTCTTTTATGGGAATTGACGGCTTGTTTGGATACTATAAGAGGACTGACCTTACAAAGGCCTTTAAAAGAGATACTGCTCCTGATCACGTAATTAAACTTAAAAAACGAACCCATCCGACTCTGGATGGGTTTATTAGTTATCTGCCGCAGTTACATTTTTTACCGTGATGTTCATGTTTGCGGTGTTTATGACAATTACATTTATGATGCTTCATGCAGTCACAGCCGCCATGATGATGCTCTTTCTTGCATCCGCACTTGTTCCATTCGTGATGATGGTTATCTTTTCTGTGGCAATTGCAGGAATGAGAATCCTTGATTTTGAAACATTTTTGTTCCACGGCCTCACTTCTTCTGGAGTCCCTGCAGTCATCATGGTCAAAGTCGTCATCATAGAAGGAGCAGTGTATAAACATCAAGTTGTCCCAGAAATTGCAGCGTTTATGTCTTCTTCTCTTTCTCTCGCAGCCATGAAAATTTGGAAACCACATATTATTTCCCCCTAACTCCGCGTATTTGCCAGAGGTAATACCTCGACTTAGTACATTCTATGTATATTTGTCCAATTCGTATGGACGAGCGCCCGATTATACAAGAGATTTTTTACATAAGTTGAAGCTTTTGGCTTTTATTAGCGCATTCCGTTGGGGCTCCATTCGACTATTGATAATGAGAATAGAGATGATATAATTTTATACTTGGATAAAGATTAAGAGATTAAGTTCTGTAAGTTTGAAAGAAAATACCTATATTATGGGGAGGGTATGAATCAAATGAATAGAAGATTACTAGGCATTAGTGTCATTCTGTTTCTGTTAATTGCCTCATTTTCACTGTTTGGAAATGGTAAATGGGCTGAAAATGATTCAAAAGCAGTTGTAAATGTAGAGAAAAAAGAGTTAAGTGATTTTCCAGGATTAAATCTGGAGACAAAGACCAAAGAGGGAGAGCTTTTTACATCTTCAATTTCTACGCCATACACGAAAAGTGATGCACTTAATAGCCAAATCAATGCTTGGATCCAGAAAAAACAGAATGAGTTTATGAAAGATATAAAAAAGAATGAAGCATTTCTCAGTAAAGATAAGCGTGCACATTTGAACATAAATATTGATACAGCTAAGGTTAATGAGCACATATATAGTTTCACCCTAGAATCTTACCAATATACAGGTGGAGCAAATGGTAAGACAGAGGTTCAGCCATTTACGATCAACTTGGAAACTGAAAAGGTACTTACATTGCAGCATGTAGTAAAAAACAATACTGAGAAGAAGATTGCCTCTCTTGTTAAGAAAGAAATAATGGCAGATAACAACTTTGCCATGTATGTTTTTGATGATATTTTGAACGAAGCATTGAAAGATACCCGCAAATGGAAATGGTCGATAAATAAAAGTGGATTCTCTCTCTATTTTGATGAGTATGAAATTGCTGCAGGAGCCGCTGGATCAGTCAACATCGAAATACCTATTGAAAAAATGGCACCCTATCTTAATGAAGAAATCCTGGAAGGGTTAAAAGAGAAGGCGGAAGATGAATTGCCTGAAGAACTAACTCCTGATATCGTTGATCTTGATCCGGATAAAAAGGTTGTAGCCTTAACTTTCGACGACGGGCCCCACCCAAAAGTTACTCCTGAAATACTCTCCACTTTGGATAAATTCGATGCAAAAGCAACATTCTTTATGCTGGGTAATCAAGCAGAGTATTACCCTTCTGTTGCACAGGAAGTGGCGCAGCATGGACATGAAATCGGTAATCATACGACGAGCCATATGGATCTCACCAATCTCAATAAAGAAGAAATGATTAAAGAGATCGAAGCCTCAAATCAGCTTATCAAAATGGCCAGCGGTCAAAACCCATCTGTTTTCCGTCCTCCATATGGAGCGTATAATAATGACGTAAAAGACTACATAAAGGAAAAAAACACACCTTTAGTTTTATGGTCTGTTGATTCACTTGATTGGCAGTCGCGTAATGCAAATGAGGTGAATGATAAGGTGAAAGAAGAAATTGTATCAGGGTCCATTATCTTATTACATGATATTCACCCATCAACAGCCGAGGCGCTGCCTGAGCTGCTCGAAAGCTTGGAAAGGGAAGGATACCAATTCATTACCGTCTCCCAGCTTTTGTCACTTCAGGGACAATCGGGAGCTGGGCCTCATTACGGAAAAATTAAATAAATGGAAGAAGGCGCATTTCATCTTTGAATGCGTCTTTTTTACGTAATGGGAGATAATTCTTTACTTTGATGAAAATGTTCTTAATACTAGATAGATTAATGATAGAATGATAACTGGTTATAGATTCCAATACATAATCTTCCTCATCGAAACTAAAAGTAGCTCTAGGGAAAAATTAGAAAGGGGAAAACGATCAGTGACAGAATGGACTCTCACTTCAGCATCTATGCTGTTACTATTTTTCATTGGCAATAGAATTGAAAAGAATATTAAAAAAAAGCAGCATTCATTAGAAAAGAAGTCATTGCATCCTATACAAAAAGTGTGCGGAGGGATGCTGATGACTCTTATGGGGGCCGGTGCCGTTTACTTTGGTTTTATTAATGAAGATTTTATAAGTTCTGAGCTTTACTTTTTAAGCGCAGCTGTTTTATTTTTATCCATCAGTGCATGGATGGAATGGAGGCTTGATCATAACAACAAGGTTCCCCTTCTTACACTTCTTCAGTTAGGCACTTCATTGGCAATATTGATTATCGTCTGCCTTATTCAAATTGTGGTTTCATAATAGAAATAATAAAAAGGCTAAGAGTCTTGATTGACACTTAGCCTGTGGATTACAAAAATCTTGTTCTTATAACTAAAGTATATCACACAATATATGGAAATTTCAGACTGTTTTTAACTTTTATTCTCCTCTATAATCAAAATTGAATGAAGGAGGCGTGACTATGATTAGAGGGTTTGCGGACTTAAAAGGGACATCTGAATTTTTTTCCCGGCATGGTGACATACCTGCCAGAAAAATACCGTGGTTTATAGTTTCTCCGATTGGATTGGGGACTCATCTTGGAGACATGACAGAAGCTGATTCGTCTCTTTATAGACAATCCCTATCCTATGCACTGACTCATGGACTCAATTTTATTGATACAGCCATCAACTATAGAGGGATGAAATCTGAACGTGATATTGGCAGGGTCATTACGGAATTGATCGATGAAAAACTCTTGTTAAGAGAAGAAGTAATCATTTCCACTAAAGCAGGTCTCATCCCTGGAGACATTGATGCAAAACTGGTCCCTGCTGACTACTTGAAAGAGATACTTTTATTCAAAGAAATCATATCTGAAAGTGACTTGCATATCGTAGGACACATGAAGCATGTTTTGGCACCAAGCTACTACGAGTTTGCAATGAATGAAAGCAGAAAACATTTAAACCTCAACACCATCGATATCTATTACATTCATAATCCTGAAATTTCAATGAAAGTTTTGGGGCCACACGTATTCTATGAAAAATTGAGTGATCTCTTTACGTATCTAGAACAAGCGGTTAATCAAGGTAAAATCCGATTCTATGGCATGGCTGTTTGGGAGGCATTCCTCGTCACCAAAAACAATCCATCCTATATTTCTTTGGAGAAGTGTATAAAGATTGCGGAAAAAGCTGGAGGCGAAAATCATCATTTCAAATTTATTCAATGCCCCCTTAATAAAAACAGAAGGGAAGCGGCAGAGTGCAAGAATCAAATGGTGTCTGAAACACCTTTGACCACTTTGGAAGCTGCTGATGAACTGGGTATCCATGTAACAACGAGTGCTCCATTCGATCTCGGTAACTTGGTAAATGAAAGTGACACAGCTGCTTTATTAAAAGATGTAACAGAGACTGTGGGAATTCTATCTACAATGGCTGGAATGAAACATGTAGAAAATGTGAAAGCCAATCTGGATTCGATAACGATTCACAAGCAAGGGGAAAAACGATGAAGATCTATACTTTTTATCCAAATCAAGGAAGAGAGATAACAAAATTCAATTCGAATTTCATCATGACAAGGATCGTCCAAACAAATCAAGAAGCACATATAGGTTGTATATACCTTGAAAAAGAAGGGGTTGTAGGCTACCACCAGGCAGTCGTGCCACAACTTTTATTGGTTGTGAAAGGGAAAGGGCTGGTCAGAGGGGAAAAGGGCGAATATGCTGCCGTAAAAGCTGGTGAGGCGGTCTTCTGGGAAAAGAATGAGTGGCATGAAACAAAATCGGATGGTGGAATGACCGCGATCGTAATTGAATCCCCTGAATTGGAACCTGGAGCGTTCATGGACGTCAAAGACTAAATATCACATTCATATAATGTTGGTCTCATAGACTAAGATAATCCAAGGATCACTTTAAGGGGGCATTTAATGAAACAATATTTATTCTTGGTGATGTTAATAGCTGTTACTTTAGCCGGATGCGGCAGTAATGAGCAACTCATATTTAATGGAGAAAGTAAAAATTGGACCGGAGAATATAAGGCGAACATCGTCGGCGGGGATATGGAGGATGGGGAATATACATTCAGGTTTAAAGATGGAAAGGGAAAAGAGGAAATCCAGTTCGACAGTCTTGAAATCATCATTAATAAAGACTAATCAAACACCAAAGTTCGTGAGTATAGTGGTGCACCCGTAATAACCGTTTCAAACTCTTGCTCGGGCTGCTCTGTTACTGAAAAAGAAGAAACCATTGAAGTCACCATCAGATGGGATGGAACGAATGAAGAGACATTTGAATTAATGGGAATTCAGTAAATAGTTTTGAAAAGAAGCCCTGTCCCGGGCTTCTTTTCATATAATTGAATTTCTTGATATCTTCTATTTTTTTTGCTTCCACTCTTCATAAAGAATTCCGTATACAACATGATCCACATAATGATCATACAGCCATTCAGCCTGCCTGATGATGCCTTCTTCCACAAAGCCCAGCCGTTCGGGAATGCTTCTGCTTTTCTTGTTCTCTTTAGCTGCCCTGATATCGACTTTATTCAATTTATGATACTCGAAAGCGTAATCCGTCAATGCTTTCGCAACGCGCGTCATGATACCGTTTCCTTGATAATCCTGATGGAGCCAATACCCGATATAGGCTGTTTTATTGGACCAATCGATTGAGTTATATCCAGCAGTGCCGACCACTTTCCCTTTGTAAAGAATGACGGTGTTCATGCTTTTATTTTCAGCATAGCTCCGCATGCAGCCTTGAATGAATTCCTTAGTATCATCTGTTTTCTTCGTGTAATCCACCCAGCCCAGCCACACTTTCAAATGGTCTCTTGCAGTATCGACTAAATGAAACAGCTCTTCAGAATCATTCAAGTCGACCAATTTTAAAGACAAATCTTCATCAATCTTATGTAGAAACATTATCTACACCCCCATAATGTAATATTGTATAATTTTACTATATGAATAGAAAAAATTCTCGAATAATTGTAAAAATATGAACTAGGATTTTAACGGTATTTGATTTGTAAATATAGACTTTTAATAAGAATAAGAGGGATTAAGGTGCACATTTATGAATTGAGTGAACGGAAAGATTTATTTGAAAAGGCAGTCAATGCTTTTTGGAAACAATGGGGAAGCGCAGAAAGCTACAATTTTTATAAAGATTGCATATTGCGATCGTGTGAAACGGATGAAGAGGTACCGAGGTTTTATATAGCGATGGAAAATGAGAAAATCATCGGAACTTTTGCTATTTTACGCAATGATATTAACAGCCGGCAGGACCTGACTCCTTGGCTTGCTTGTTTATATGTAGACCCTGAATTCCGTGGCAAGGGGCTTGGTTCACAGTTTCTGCAGTATGCTTTAGATGAGGCGGCCCGGAAAGGTTATAAAAAGCTTTATCTGGCAACTGATATTGACGGTTACTATGAAAAATATCAGTGGATTCATACAACTGTGGCGTTTGGATTAGGCGGAAGTTCAATAAAAGTGTATGAAAAATCAACAAAGGTTTGATACGCAAGATTAGAACTTTATTGTGTGGAGGTTATTCTGTGAAGAACATACATAGGGGAGAACTGAAAGATTTAAACGAATTAGTACATATTGATAAAGAAACGGTAGGGAGTGATCAAAGACGTGAGGAGATTGAAAAAGCGATCAAGAATCGTCAATGTATAGTTTGCAAAATGGCTGGAGAGGCAGCTGGCTTTCTTCTATATAACAGACATTTCTTCGGTCATGCGTTTATATCTTTGATCGTCGTCCGATCTTTTCATAGAAAAAAAGGATTGGCGAGAGCCCTCATCTCAGCGTTTGAGGAAGAAATGAATGGAGAAAAGGTTTTCTCTTCCACGAATCAATCAAACGATATCATGCATCATCTCTTCCGTTCTTTGGGCTATGAGAAAAGCGGTTTTGTTGACAACCTTGATGAAGGAGACCCTGAAATCATTTATGTTAAAAAAGGATTAGACATGGACGGCTTATGATTAAACGGGTTGACATCGAAAAGGAATCGAGCGCAAAGTAAGTATTACATATTCAATATTTGTCTTATAAAATCGAAGCCGATTTGATTGGATTCGATGAATTGCCACCACTAAAGGATACCTTAGCTTCATTACACCAAGCAGGAGAAACATTCTTTTGCTATTATGAAGATGAGAAATTATGGGAAGTCATTTCCTTTAAGTAGACAACCGCGTTGTCCGACATTCACAGGTTGATGGTCCATCCCACTCACTTCAGACAAAGAATTGATGAAAGTGCAGGGTAAACAGAATGATACTATGGTAGTTTCAACTCGATCAGAAAATACAACAGCTCTTAATTTTTATAAAAAATTCGGGTTTGTAGTTTTGGGTGAAAAGGAAATAGAAAAAGGATTTTGGGTCACTAATTTGAGGAAAGAATTAAATGTAACAAGGAGGAATAACGATGGACAGTATCATTTTTGATTTGGACGGGACGTTATGGGACTCGAGGGAAACGGTCTTAAAGGCATGGAATGGGGTAATTAGTACACACGATAAAGTGAAGAATGAACTAACGTCGCAGCAGCTGAGGGAAACGATGGGGCTGCAGATGCATGAAATCGGAAGAAAGTTGTTTCCTCAACTTGATGAAGAGGAAAGGGAAGAGTTCATGAATGCTTGCTCTGAAGTTGAAACCCAATATCTTAGTGAAAAAGGAGGAATCCTCTATAACCGTGTGGAGGAAGTACTGAAAGCACTGGCGAAAAAGTACAAGCTCTTTATCGTGAGCAACTGTCAGCATGGATATATTGAAGCATTTTATGAGTATCATAGATTGGAAAAGCACTTCATTGATTATGAAAACCCGGGAAGAACCGGTCTATCAAAAGGGGAAAATATTAAACTGATTATCAACCGAAATCACTTAAAGCAGCCGGTTTACGTAGGAGATACAGAAGGAGATCGAAAAGCAGCTCAGTCTGCGGGTATTCCCTTCGTCTATGCAAGGTATGGATTCGGTGAAGCCAAAATTCACGATTATGTAATCGATTCATTCGAGGAAATGCTAAAGATATTTTAGAAAAGGAGAGCAAGAAGATGCCATCAGTTGGAGTATTTGCCGTGATACAGGATGATTGCGGCAGAATCCTGTTAACTAAAATCAGATATGGATCGGGGAACTGGACCTTGCCAGGCGGTCGTTTGGAGCGGAATGAATCTCCATTCGATGGTGTACGGAGAGAGGTTATAGAAGAAACCGGATATATAATAGAAGTTGACCATTTAGTATCTGTATATTCTGCACCTTCAAAGGATGATCTGGTGCTCTTGTTCAAAGCCAGCATAGTGGATAAGAAAGAGTGGATTCCTGATGAAGAAATCGAGAAAGTTGATTTCTTTGACCTGGTAGATCTACCTTCTGACATGCATTGTTGGAACCGGAGACGAATCCAGGATGCGATCGACGGGGAGAAGAGTCAGTTACGTATCTTTGAATAAATCCGGTTATCATGGAAATAGTACATTTGTCAGTTTGAACCCTACATAAGACTAATACTGTATGACATTTCTGCTGGCATTTACAATTTCTCTTCCCAATTCTATTTAAGTATTCATATTTTGGGTAAATACTAAGAATCAGACCAATATGAGGAGGAACTGGATTGGAGAAATTATCAAATGAGTTTATGGAAGAAGTAGTGAAGGCATGCAGACCATATACAGCTCAAGGCGAAGTTATAGATCATATACCAGGTTTGGATCAGTCTCATGCAACCGATCTGGGAGTGACCATCATCACTCAAGAAGGTGACGTTTATTCAGCAGGAGAAGATGACTGCAGCTTTTCCCTTCAAAGTATTTCAAAAGTCATCATCTTGTTAATGGCGTTAGAAGACTTCGGAAAAGAAGTAGTCTTTCAAAAGGTAGGCATGGAACCGACTGATGATTTCTTCAATTCAATATCTAATCTGGAAGACTATGAAGGACACCGGCCGTACAATCCACTTATTAATTCAGGAGCCATAGCGACGGCGAGTCTTATAAACGGATCAACTGTTGAAGAACGATTCCAGCGGATCATATCGTTTCTTCAAACCATTACAAGTGACGAAAGAGTAATGTTTAACGAAGAAGTATATCAATCTGAAATCAAAAATGGTGCCCGAAATCGTTCACTTGCTTATTTCATGGAGAGTACCGGTGTTCTTTCGGGTAAAGAAGCGGAGGAAGCTCTGGATCTTTATTATCGCGTGAATTCCATCGACATCACCTCACTTGCACTAGCAAAGCTTGGATGTTTCCTGACCAATCACGGCAGGAGTATCGAAACCGGAGAGCAGCTGATCCAGGCTAGACACGTCCGGACTGTGAAAGCGATCATGCTTACATCAGGGATGTATAATGAATCTGGCACCTACGCCGTTGAAGTAGGATTTCCCCTTAAGAGCGGTGTCTCAGGAAGCATTGTCGGTGCGGTTCCGGGGAGAATGGGAATCGGCATCATCGGTCCTTCCATTAATAAAAAAGGTAACAGCGTAGCAGGAGGACAAGTCTTACGTATGCTGTCTGAGAAGCTGAAATTAAATATATTTCATGATTAAATCACTTTATTTAAAGGAGCAGCTTTCGGGCTGCTCTTTTCATTAAAAGAATAAAATGCTGATCCAGTTAAAATATACCAAATTAAAGGGTATTCTCATGTTCACGTTGAAAACAATACAGGGACTCATCAAAAAATAGGGGGAATTGTAAAAGCCTGTGGGAATCCATTTTACAAACCATTCAAAAGAATAACGATTTTAACGAGGTGTATAAATGAGCTGGAAGAGTGCGTTACAAACTGTATGTGACATCTATGAAAATAGCAATAAACATTTTGATTGGATGATAGTCGGTTCGGTGGGGTCGGTGCTGCAGGGGTGTGATATGAAGCCGGGAGACCTTGATATTTATACAAAACATCCAGAAGGAGTTGAGGAATTCGCTCGTTTGATGACTGAGTATGCGCAGCCATCAAAAGGTGATATCAAGTCTGATTCTGAATGGTTGTCAACAAGGGGAGTACCAATTCTTCACCAAACCTTTCCTTCGGGATTTTCTTGGTCAAAAGCCCGATATAAGGTTAATCATTTTGAAGTGGAGATTGTACATATTGCTGATTCTGCAGGAATACCTGACTCCCTGACAGGCAGCGGGATTTGGGAGGGAGGCCAATACATTTGGGAGCTAGCCAAGACAATAAGCTTTTGTGGTCACACAATCAGGATGGTTCCTCTGGAAATTCAGCTGGAGTCGAATCTTAGAAGAAAACGTGAAGAAAGAGTACAATCCATACTTCTGTCAATGAGAGAGAATGGATATGATGAATTCCTTATTAAACAAGCATTATCAACGTATCATTACTCCATTATAAAAGACGAACTTTCCATGTGTAGGGGGAAATTAACGTGATCATCATGATAAACGGTGCTTTTGGTTCTGGGAAAACAACCATTGCAACCGAGCTATTAAATAAAATCAATGACAGTATGATATTCGATCCAGAATTAGTCGGATATATGGTAAGAGAGATTTTGCCTGAAGATATCAAACTGAAAGAATCAAAGAACGGTGATTTCCAAAATTATGAACTTTGGAGAGTTCTTACAGTGGAAACTGCCAGAAAACTGAAAGAAAAATATGGGAAGCACCTTATCGTCCCCATGACGCTTAGAGTTCCTGAATACTTTACTTATATAATCAACGGATTCAAACAAATTGACGAGGACACTCACCACTTTTGTTTACAAGCCAGCAGGAAAACGATTTTTGACAGGCTCCGAAACAGGGGGGAAGAAGAAGGAAACTGGTGTTTCCAGCAAACCGAAAAATGTCTTAACGCATTTGAAAAATATGATTTTGGTGAGTATATAGATACAGAGAATGTGGAAGTGCAGGCTGTAGTTACGGCCATTATGAATAAGTTGACGTGTTCAGAGTTGAATAATATTAAGTATTAAATTCAAGAAAACGCCCACTTAGGGCGTTTTCTCTCAGCTAAACTAGGAAACAACCATTATCCAGTCCTCATCTAAGCTTTCAACACCTTTATCGAACGTCAATTTTGTTTTAAAGAGATAGCGTATACCCTTTTCATCAACTTGTAGCGTTTTGGGTATTCGATAAATAAAATTAAGCTTGTTAGATTCATCAGGCTCTAGTTCTTCCGATTTTAATATCGTGGTAGTATCGATTGTTTTCTCTGTTGAATACTTATCTACCTTTACTAGATCACAGTCGATTCGCCTCAACTTCTGCTTCACAATTCCACCTTCCAATAAGAAGTACCCATTAAGCAGCTCTCCAGGATGAAAGGCTGTTTTCGGCAATATCAAATCAATTTTTGCAGATCCGACACCAAACATGGAAACGTACTTTCTTAGTAACATTCAGGCATTCTCCTTCTCGAGTTTTGTATGTTTCTTATCTAATTTCTCTTCGATTTTTTTTAACTCTTCCTTATCACGCATAATTTGCTCTTTATTATTCTGAATCAATTGTTGTAAATTTTTTTTAATCAAGTTCCTCTCATCCTTTCAAATTTAAGCTGGATATACAAAAAGACCTTTACCGGTTTGGCAAAGGTCTTATATCCTGCATATATCAACCTTCACCAGCTGGTAAAGGTCTCGCTAACAACATGGTTGTCAATAAAGCCGAGAGTTTGTGACTCCGTAATGACGACTTTATTGTAAAAGCTACTCCCCTTTAGGAGAATATGAATTTATGAGTTCATCTTAATTGATTTAAAATGAACTGTCAAATGAAAAGCGCTTGCGGGATTTGTCGAGAGAAAAAAAGTATGGGTTATTGCATGTAAATCATTTACTATGTTAAACTTCATTTACGCGGTAAAATAAAATTTACTGAGTAAAATTAGTTTCAGGAGATGTTCTTATGAAATCGATGTTTATTATCAAGGAGTACGATCAGTTAAAAGCGTTAAGCGATCCATTCAGGATCAAATTGATGATGCGCCTTGTAGAAAAACCATATACAGGACAGCAGCTATCTGAATTGTTCGAAATGTCACGCGCAAGAATACATTATCACCTGAAAGAGTTAGAGAAGCTAGGCTTGATAGAAATTGTTAAAACCGAAGAAAAGAACGGGATTGTACAGAAATTTTTTCAATCGGTCTCAAGCGGATTTTATCCTGATGCAAGCCTGCTGCCTCATAAAGAAGAAATAAGTGAAACGAAGAGGCTTATGATGTACGGTATGCTTGAACGGACGATGAGCAGGATCCTTGAAGCTCCGAGTACAGCATTCGAAGAAGCCGGAGACAAGAACCCTTCTGAATGGAACATACTTGCAACTTCTTGGGAAACCACCAGTTCCGAAGACAATTTCAAATGGTTCGTTAAGGAGTATTTCGAACTTGTAGGCGAATTCCAGAAAAGAGCCAAAGAAGAAAAAGAAACTGATCAAAAAATTTATTATATGACCGGGATGGGATTCGAAGTAGAAGAATCAAAATTTACAGAGGGTATAATGGATGACGAAAAAGAAAAAGACCGGTAAACGGTTTTTTTTTGGAATGTCAGTAAAATAATTTTTACTGAATAAAAGTATTTTTCGAATAAACGGTATAAAGATTAATCTGAATAAAAATTTTAAGCAGATATAAGGAGGTTAAAACATGAAAGAATTATTATTCAAAAATAGGAACTTTGCATATTTGTTTTTCGGGAGACTGGTCACGAATATGGGGGATAGTATCTATTATGTTGCAGCGATGTGGCTTGTTTATGAGCTGGGGGGGAATTCGTTTTACACAGGGTTGGCTGGATTTCTGACGCTGCTGCCGGGTACCCTTCAATTCCTGATCGGACCGCTTGTAGACAGATGGCAGATCAAGAGGGTATTGATTTGGACTCAGCTTTTGCAGGGGGTTCTTATTTTAATGATCCCCATTGTACACTATACCGGACTCCTTACTGTGACGTTCATCCTGGTTATCATGCCGGTGATTTCTGCTCTGAATCAATTTGCATATCCCGGTCAGGCTGCTCTGCTTCCTCGAATTGTCCGGAAAGATCAGCTTGTCAAAAGTAATTCATTATTCTCTTTTGCATTTCAGGGTGTCGATCTGGCCTTCAACGCACTTGCGGGTCTTCTGTTGACGGTGGTCGGAGCCATCACCCTCTATATGATTGATGCTGTTACATTCATTGCTGCAAGCATCCTATTCAGCTTGCTGCATCTCCCAAAGAAAGATACGGTTAAAGAAAAACAAAATGTGAAAGAAGCTGCCTTGCAGTACAAGTACGACTTAGCAGAAGGCTTCTCAATTGTTTTCAAATCCCATTTAGCTCAATTCCTGCTTGGTTCGATCGTTGCAAACTTTGCCATCGGATCTGTATACGCCATATTACCTGCATTTGCAGATGGAAGAGGAGGTTCTGGGCTCTACGGACTTTACTTGGCGTCGATTTCAGGCGGAGCTCTGATCGGTGCGTTATGTGCATCTTGGTTTGGACGCTTTGCAATCGGTAAGCTTACCATACTTTTATTTTTGTTCGGAGGGGGCATGTGGCTGGTTTCGGGAATCGTTCCTTATAATGGTGTCAGCATCCTTTTATTTGGATTATCATGGATTCCGATAGGTGCCACCAATGTCATATTTGGCGCAGCCATTCAATCAATGGTTCCTTCCCACCTGCTCGGCAGGATATTTTCGGTAACGGCTTCATTAGGTGCAATGGCAATGCCGATAGGGTCCCTCCTTGGGGGATATCTTGCGAATCAGTTCGAACCAGGCACCGTATACCTTTCAAGTGCGGGCGGTATTTTGTTTATTGCCGTTGTGTGGGTACTGAACAAGACGCTGAGATCCCTTCCGCAATCGTCAAATCTCAAGCCTGAAGATATGGGACTCCCATCTGAAACACATACAGCATCTCATGAAGGAATATCGTGATGACAGGTCGAATGTATAATCAAAGTGAAAAAGTAGAGGGGTGGCAATTTGTACGAATTAAAAACTAAGCAGAATGAGAATAGTGTCCTGGAATTCATTGAAAGTGTAGATAGTGAAAAAAAGCGGGAAGACGCCTACAAACTTTTGGATATCTTCACCGAAGAAACGGGCTTCCCAGCAAAAATGTGGGGACCGAGCATCATTGGATTTGGCTCGTATCATTACAAATATAAATCTGGGCACGAAGGAGATTCATTTCTTGCTGGATTCTCTCCGCGCAAAGCGAAAATCAGTCTCTATTTTGCTCCGGGGGAAATAGAACGGGAAGAGCTCCTGAAGAAATTCGGGAAACATACCACAGGAAAAGCATGTGTATACATTAATAAGGTAGACGATATAGAGGTAGAAGTATTAAGGGAATTGATACAGGCTTCGATTATATTTTTGAAGAAAACGTATCCGGAAGGTATTGAAGAAACAACCAAATAAGTGATAGGACGAGGGGTATGAGATCTGCTGATTTTGTACTCTTTTTTTTGGTTTGTTACGTGGGAATATATGGTATCATCAATAGGTGAAGGACATTTTCGGAGGGTGTGATGAACATGAATAGTACATGGAATAAAGCCATCTACAAATTATGGGCACCCGTATATGATACGATTTTCAACTCTGGGGCTTTTTTAAAAGCAAGAAAACAGTAATTAGTGAGTTGGAATTAATACATACTTGTTCCTGCTGGAAGAGGAGCTTTTTTACTATCTCAATCCCATCAATATATGTTCACTTCTCGTCCTGATATTTCCGACTTTTACCAACTTCTTATCTTCTATTCATTTCCAAATATTTAATCAACAAAAAAACTGCTGAATTGTCAGCAGTTCTTTTATGGTTATCGAGTTACCTCTTTAAAGGATATCTGTTTCATTTCATCTGTTTTAGGATCAAACCTGATGTCGATCATCACCCCGAATTCCTTATCTTTTCCTTTTAACCAAAGTTTAAATTTTTCTGTGCTAAAATCAGCACTATCCTCCCTCCCAATATGGAGGTAATCAATGATCTGGGCTTCAGGGTAACGTTCTTTCGTTTTTTGCATGGCAATTTTTCCCCATTTCGCATATGAAGGTACTGTCACACCGATACTATCGAGATTTTTAGCTAGAGTGATGGGCTGATGTATTCCGATTGTGACCAGTTGAATAACGAACAAACACAAGATTATTTTTTTCATTTTTGTGTATCCCTCCCAGTTTTTGTATTATCTTTTGTTAATTTTCATTTCCTATTCAGAATGGAGATTTTCCGAATCTTTTGCATATACACATTCCATTCTGTGCTACTATCGAATCAAGGTTATTTTAGGGCTGGCTATTTGTCTGTACAGCAAATATTATAATTCTTTTATATTGAAAGAGGGATACGGATGTCATCGATACACGTGAACTGGGGAGAGTCAATCGTTAAATTAACCTGGGTAATCAGCAGTTCTCTGCCCGATAGAAAACTGATTACAAGTGCTCATGGTTTATGTTTTCATAAAAATGAACTTATGCTTGTTAATCTTGAACACAGGGGATGGGATTTCCCAGGCGGCCATTTGGAAGCAGATGAAACACCACAAGAGGCATTTAGCCGTGAAGCACTGGAAGAGGGATGTGTCGAAGGAGATTCCGTTTTACTCGGTTACATAATCGTTGATCACAGTCATAATCCTAATTGGGATGAAACAACCAAGTATCCGAAAATAGGCTTTCAAGTCTTTTACAAAATGGATATAGAGCATCTGCACCCTTTTGAAAAAAAGCATGAGTCCCTAGGAAGGATATTTATTGAAACCGCCAGTATAGAAAGCTACTATGATGAGTGGAATCCACTGTATGAACAAATTTTACATACTGCTTGCAAATATCCGAAAGAAAAGGAAGGGGAAAACGTTGAATAACTCAAAAGAGGAAAAGGTTGCTGTCTGCTGGAGCAGCGGCAAAGACAGCTGTCTAGCACTATATAGACTCTTACAAGAAAACAGAAATGTCGCTTGCCTGGTATCAATGATATCAGATAAAGACGCACGCAGTCATGCACATGGCATCAAATTGAAAATCCTCGAATCCCAGGCACAAGCATTAGGAATACGGCTGCACCTGGTGGACTCTGCCGGTGATTATGAACAGTCGTTGATTGATGCACTTAGACAAATAAAAGACGAGTTTGGTGTTGAGCAGGTAGCTTTTGGAAGTTTATTTGCAGAAGAAGACAGGAAATGGAATGAAGAAATTTCAATTAAAGCTGGGATGGAGCCAGTATTCCCTTCATGGATTTCTCCTGAAAAAACAAATGACCTCCTGGAAGAGTTTTTGTCACTGGGCTTTACTGCAGTTATTTGCCGTGCTTCGGAGGAACACTTTGACCATACATGGCCGGGACGTATTCTGAACTCACAATTTTATGAAGAAGTCCAGCAGAAAGGTATTTGTGTAATGGGTGAATATGGAGAGTACCATACGTTTGTTGTGGACGGCCCGATTTTCAAAAAGAAAGTGCAGTTGATACAATCAGGAGTCAAATTGAATTCAGGACTTTGGTCATTGGATATTCAACGCTGTCAATTGATAAGTAAATCACAAGAACAAGAGAAAACGCTATGATTGAAGCTGCTGGTGTATCATTTTTAGCAAAACAGTCACAGTCATAATGAGGCAGAACTGGAAGCAGCCACCAAAGACAAGAAGCGCTCAGAAATGAGCGCTTTTTGTGATAGGCTCTTTTCGCAAACTTTGTTTTATCTCATCTCTTGAGCCCATTCGTTGAAGTATATCCGTTGACATATGACACCGTGTCATCTATAGTGAGTAGGGTCTGGATTATGACACTGTGTCACTTTGAAAGGATGAAGGTCAGCATGCCAAAGCCGACGTTTTTTAACTTAAATGAAGAGAAGAGGCAGGTTTTGATAGAAGCTGCCAATAAAGAATTTTCTCGTGTCTCCCTTTATGAAGCCTCGATTTCAAATATATTGAAAACAGCAGGAATTCCAAGAGGAAGTTTTTATCAGTATTTTGAAGACAAAGAGGATGCATTTTTTTATTTGCTGAATGAACATACCCAGGAAAGACATAAAAAATTCTTATACAACTTAAAGAAGTTCGACGGAGATATCTTTGAAGCGGTTACAGAAATTTTCTACCATACCTTAAAGCGTTCCCATTCTGAAGGGCAGAATAATTTTATTAAAAATGTCCTCCTTAATATGAACTATAAAATTGAAAAAGCGTTCACGAAATTTCTCAGTAAAGAAGAATTAAGCAAAAGATATGATGAAGTATTTCATTTAGTGGATTGGGGGAGTCTGAATATCTCGAATGAAAATCAGCTTTATCACGTCTTGCAAATTTTATCAGCCGTTACATTTCATAATCTGGTACACAGCATTTCAAACGAATTAAGTATCGAGGAGGCAGTTTCTAAGTACAAGTTTGAAATCGAGCTGCTTAAAACTGGATTATCAAAAAATAACTTAATAGACAGATGTTAAGGACAAAGAAAGAAGGGAGAATATGAAGCCGCAATCACATGATGTATCCAAGTCAACAGAAACCTTCAATAAATTTCCGTTATTATTCGTTTTGATCTCAGGGGCTTTTGCGGCCATTCTAAATCAGACGCTGCTTGCCACAGCGCTGCCTCATATTATGGAGGATTTGAATCTTGAAGCTAGTACAGCACAGTGGTTAACATCCATTTTTATGCTGGTGAACGGAGTGATGATTCCGATTACCGCATTCCTGATCGGACGTTTCACGACCCGCTCATTATTTCTGACAGCACTGGGGTTATTTGCAGCCGGAACATTGATATGTGCGGTTGCCCCAAATTTCACCATCTTAATGGCAGGGCGCATCGTACAGGCTTCTGGGGCAGGTATCATCATGCCGCTGATGCAGACGATTTTATTTCTGATTTACCCAGTAGAAAAACGGGGAAGTGCGATGGGGATGTTCGGACTGGTTATCTCCTTTGCGCCAGCTATCGGACCCACTCTGTCAGGGTGGCTGGTCGATCAATTCCCGTGGAGAAGCTTGTTCTACGTTATCTTGCCGATTGTCATCATAGATCTCATCGTGGCTTACTTTATCCTCGTAAATGTTACGAAACAAACGTTCCCGAAAGTGGATATTTTATCAATTATTTTATCCTCACTCGGTTTCGGAGGACTGCTGTACGGTTTCAGTACCGCTGGAAGCACTGGATGGGGAAGTACACAAGTTGTAACTGCAATGATCGTAGGATCCATCGCGTTAACGTTCTTCATTTTAAGACAGTTTAAGCTGAAACAGCCTATTCTTGAATTTCGTGTCTTCAAGATAAAATTATTTACGATTACGACTGCACTCGGCATGCTGGTTTTCATTGCCATGATAGGAGGGGCGACTGTTCTGCCGATTCTGATGCAAAACATGCTTGGCTTTACTGCTTTTGAGTCCGGACTTATGCTGCTGCCTGGTGCACTCATCATGGGCTTCATGAACCCAATCACAGGACGGATTTTTGACAAGTTCGGTGCAAAGTGGCTTGCAGTCACCGGGTTGATCCTGATTTCCGTCACTACATTCATGTTCACAAATCTCACCCCTCAGACAACGTTCATGTATCTGACCGTCGTCAATGCGGTTAGGATGCTTGGTGTCGCAATGGTAATGATGCCTGTCACCACTGCCGGTCTGAATCAGCTTCCTAATTCTCTGATTCCGCACGGAACTGCTATGAACAATACGATGAGGCAGGTATCCGGTGCAGTGGGAACTGCATTGCTCGTAACAGTCATGACGACCGCTGCCCAACCTGAAAGAGGAGTGGAGGGCCTCGTTCATGGAGTGAACGTATCCTTTTTCGTAGCAGCCATCTCCGCATTAATAGGACTGATCCTTGCCTTTTTCGTGAAAGATAAGAAACCTAAGAAAGTGAAGACTACAGCTTGATAATGGTAAGCCGGTTTTATTTTGAAAGAGACTGGCTTACTTCATCCATCACAAGTTTTAAAAAAACCTCGTCATAAATGACGAGGTTTTTCACGTTCTTATTCCCCAGAAGCTTCATCAACATCAGCTGCTACAGCTTTTTTTATGAAAAGTGAAATGATAAACGCTGTCAGTGCCAGCGCTAACGCGAACCAATAAGCGTGGTGAACGCCATATGTCATTGCATCATTCATCACATCCTGAGTAACTGTTCCGGTATGATCATCAATGTAGCTCTCACGACTTTGTGTCATTATGCTTACGAACACCGATACCCCTAAAGCACCTGAAACGGGTTGAAGGGTATTCGCGATGGCTGTTCCATGAGGATAAAGGTTCTTTGGAAGCTCATTCAATGCATTTGTCTGCGCAGGCATCATGATTGCCGATATTGATAACATCAACAGTACATAGACAATGATGAAAAGCCAAATCGGGGTTGCCTGGCTGATATTACTATAAAATAAAATGACTCCTGTGAGTACGATTGTACCCGGTATGATTAATTTTCTCGGACCGTATTTATCAAACAAAGATCCCATCACAGGAGACATTAAACCGTTTAACAGTGCCCCGGGTAATAAGAGCAGTCCTGCAACCTTTGCCGAAAAGCCGAGAGGCCCCTGTAAATACATGGGCATGACGATCTCAGAAGCAAACATCGCCATAATCACGATGATGAATAAAACGACCCCTCGGGCATAACTTTTATATTTGAAGACCCGTACATCCAGTAATGGTTCCTCCAATTTTAACTGTCTTAAAACGAACCAAACAAGACTGACTATACTAACTATAATAATGGTGAGGATTTTTACCGAAGTGAACCCTTCACCTTCTTCCCCTGCAGAACTAAATCCATAAACGATTCCAGCAATACCGACTGAAGAAAGGACGATTGACCATACATCGACACCAGGTCGTGTCACTTCCCCTACATTTTGAAGGTATTTCCATGCAAATAGAATGGAAAACAATGAGAAAGGTATGACAGTGATGAATAACCATCTCCATCCGAGCGTGTCTACGATGACACCGGATAAAGTTGGTCCGATCGCAGGTGCAAACATAATCACCAATCCGAACGTACCCATGATTTTCCCACGTACTTCAGGTTTATAGATAAGCAATATTGCATTCATGATGACCGGTATTAACAAACCCGTTCCGACGGCTTGAATCATTCGTCCGGTTAATAGCATCGGAAAATTGATTGCACATGCAGCGATGGTTGTGCCGAGCAAGAATACCGTCATGACTCCGATAAACATTTGTCTAGTCGTGAACCATTGAATCAATAATGCTGATATCGGCATCAATACCCCCATCACCAACATGAAACCTGTGGCCAGCCACTGAACAGTGGGTGCGTTAACCCCAAATACTTCCATTAATTCAGTTAGTGCAATATTCAATAATGTTTCATTCAAAATGGCAAAAAAAGCGCCAATCATAAAGGTGATCATTATCGCTTTTGAATTGATCTTTGATTCCATTTTACTCCTCCGGTTTTCTTTAAATATTAATCTTTACTATAATCTACTATAAATTTGAATGTGTCCAGAATAAACCTTGAGTTCCTTAAATTTCATTCTCACCATATGATACAATAAATCCAAGACAATAGAAATGAGGGGGCATCGGATGTATATTGAACGATATCTATCTCATCTTTATTCCAAACTTACGATTATCATAGGTGATAATTATCTTACCATTGAAAATGCCAACAACCTTACACCTCAAGAAATCCGGCAGTTCATCCCGCACTTCATCAATCATCCGTCATACAAACATATCAATTCGATTAAACTCCTGTTAGACAAGAGTCTGGGAAATGAACTTGATTCTTTTTTACATTTACATGATTTTCAAATGATCGATAAATTGGTGAGAGTCGAAAGAGGATTAAACTGTCAAGGTTGTTCTGTTAACGATTCCCCTTATGTATATAAAAACCTTAAAGAACTCTCGATACAGGAGTTTAAACATTTGTGGAATCTATCCATGGCAGGATCTCCGAATGCACAGTCAAGCTTAAATATAGATGAACATATCCAAAGCGTCATTAGTGAATTGGGAGAAAATTACGACCTTTCTTGTATGGCTGTATATGAGAAAGAAAAACCAATTGGTGTTATCATACCGCATATCGAACCAGGTACTGAAGATGAGGGCAGACTCTTTTATTTTGGACTCATTCAAAGTGAACGTGGAAAAGGAAAGAGCAGGATCATTCACCAGGACGCTCATTATATGCTTTATAAGGACTTCAAAGCTACATATTATATAGGAAGTACCAGTTACAATAACCAGCCTATGATCCGAACGTTTATCAAAAACGGATGCAGAGTAAAAGAAGAACTTTTATGTTATTCTCTTACAAGATAAAAGCATCCTCTGTAAATTTGAGGATGCTTACTTAGTGGATTCTTTCTTTTCCAGCAGTTCAATAATCCGATCAAGCTTTTGGCTCAGATCATAGGAAGTCTGAGACTGAATTTTAGCATTTAGTATTATTCTGCGGATAAAAAGTGTAAATGAAATCACTCCAGTAATAACGAGCCCGAACATAATCAATTGAAATAATAAATCCCCAATATTAAAAGCCATCATGAACCTCCAGAATATGCTAGATAGACATAACTACCTTATAGTTTATAGGAATATATGGTAGACTACAATCAATAAAATCACTGCCCCAGTGAAAGGATGGATTGTTATATGTCTGATTCCACCAAAGATACATATGATCGATTGGCAGATACCTATCAATATGATATTGATAAAGCAAGTCCTTACAATGCTTACTATGAGAGACCGGCTATGCTTGCAGAGCTGCAGGGGGATTTGAAGGGAAAGTCAATTCTGGATGCAGGTTGTGCAGCAGGCTGGTATACCGATTATTTTGCCCGGCAAGAAGCAATTGTCACAGGCATAGACTTAAGTCCTGAGATGGTTAAAGCTGCAAAAGTGAGAGTAGGAAACAGGGCGAGAGTGTTATGCCATGACCTGCAAATGCCTTTACCTTTTGAAGACGATTCATTTGATTTTATCGTTAGCTCTCTCACTCTTCACTATTTTGAAAATTGGGCGGATACCTTTAGGGAATTTCACCGTGTACTAAAACCTGACGGTACTTTTCTATTTTCCATCCATCATCCGTTCATGGATTTTTCACGAAACGATTGTGACGATTATTTTCATACAGAAACAATCACTGAAACTTGGAAAAAGCCTCATATTTCAATAGATGTCACATTTTACAGAAAACCTCTCGAACGAATTATGAACGACACGACCCGGCATTTTATTCTTGAACGTTTTGTTGAGCCGAAACCTGACGAAATGATGAAATCGATAAAAGAGAAATCGTATCACTACCTCATGACGAATCCACATTTTTTAATCATAAAAGCTAAGTCAAAAAAGCCCTGCAAATAGGGTTTTTTTTCATTAATTATTTCCATTTTCTAACGCGAGCAAATATCTTGAACAATGTTTTTGTATGCCTTACAATAATCTCGAATTAAGAATATATCTATTTGAGATATAGGTTTTCTAAATTTGATAGATATATTACTTAAACAACTAGAGAGAAAGGTAGGTCATTTAAATGACTAAGGTATTGTACATCACAGCTCATCCTCACGATGACACCCAATCTTTCAGCATGGCAGCTGGAAAAGCATTTATTGAAAAATACAAAGAAGTAAATCCAACACATGAGGTTGTGGCTGTAGACTTATATAAGGAACATATTCCTCAAATTGATGCGGATGTATTCAGCGGATGGGGAAAGCTGCAGACTGGTAAAGGTTTTGACGAACTATCAGAAAGCGAAAAAGCCAAGGTAGGCCGTTTAACGGAACTCGTAGACCAGTTCGTGGATGCGGATAAATACGTGTTTGTTACTCCATTCTGGAATTTCTCATTCCCTCCAGTGATGAAAGCCTATATTGATTCCGTTTCAGTGGCAGGAAAAACATTTAAATACACAGAGCACGGACCAATTGGTTTGCTTACTGCTAAGAAAGCTCTTCACATCCAGGCACGCGGAGGCATATATTCTGAAGGCCCTGCAGCTCAAATGGAAATGGGACACCGTTATTTGGACATCATGATGCAATTTTATGGAGTGCCTTCATTTGAAGGGTTATTCATCGAAGGACATGCAGCAATGCCGGATAAAGCACAAGAAATCAAAGAGGACGGAATTGTCCGTGCGAAGGATCTTGCACATACATTTTAAGCATATGAGCCAGCGATTCGCTGGCTCTTTTTTTTGAATCGATACATTTATTGTCATTTCATGGTAAAATAATTTCGAAAAGTCCGAATTCAATTCAACAATAAGTTAAAAAGGAGCCTGCACATGAATGAAAAAACGTGGCAAGAAGTTGATTACTATTTCACTACCAAGCTGCACAAACAAGATGAAGGGATGGACGCAGCAATAGAGGCAAATGAAAAAGCAAAACTGCCTGCAATCGATGTTGCACCCAACCAAGGGAAGCTCCTTCATCTGCTGGTAAAGATGAAAGGGGCAAAAAACATTCTGGAAATCGGTACTCTCGGAGGCTATAGCAGCATATGGATGGCAAAAGCCTTGCCTGACGACGGGACTCTGATTACTTTGGAATATAGTGAAAAACATGCTGAGGTTGCCCGTGAAAATATTAAACATTCAGGTCTTGATAAAAAAGTTAAGGTACTTGTTGGAGCTGCACTAGATACTTTGCCTTCCATAAAGGATCTAAGATTCGACTTTATCTTCATCGATGCAGATAAAAAGAATAACCCTCACTATCTCAAATGGGCCCTTGAACTTTCCAACCCAGGCGCGGTGATCATTACAGATAACGTGGTTCGAGGAGGCAAAGTGACGGATGCTGCCAGTGAAGACGAAAATATAAAAGGGATACGAGAATTTGTAGACATTCTCTCAGAAAGCGAACGGATCGATTCAACAGCCATTCAAACTGTCGGAACGAAAGGCTATGATGGATTTGTGTTTAGCATTGTAAAGGCATGAGCACTGGACTTGAATTAAGGGAATTCCGCTATTATCTAGATACAATGGTCAAACCAAAAGGAGGATCACTATGCCAAAAAGCCCGATTAAAAACAAGATAAACACCGTTTTCATTCCTGTAAGTAACATTGAGAAGTCTAGAGAATGGTATTCGGAAATGCTTGGAATTGAACGTGGAGAGTTTTTCTTCAATCATTTATTCGTTGCTGATATGGAGGGGGCCGGAATGATTTTGGACACGATGCCGAGGTGGCGGGACGAGAGTGAAAAGCAGCCTGTGCTAAACGTCCCTGTCATTCAATTCGGTACGGACGATATACATGCCTCATATCAATTTATGAAAGATAAAGGGGTAGAACTTGTCACTTCTATCGAACATAATCAGTTTTTTGTCTTCAAAGATCCCGATGGCAATAAACTAATGGTTTGCCAAGACTAATATAGTGAATATGTTTTAGGGGACCGACACTGACCCTTTTTTCCTTATAGCTTACAAAATCAGAATGTTTGTATACTCTAAATAAACATGTCATCATTAAACCATATCATTTTAATCGGATAAGGAGATGAGGAACATGAAAGTATCAGTAGTCGGTGCTAATGGACAAATCGGAAAACATTTGATCAAGCTTTTGAAAAATAGCAAGGACTTCACTCCAAAAGCGATTGTCAGAAAAGAAGAGCAGGAGCGAATCTTCCAAAATGAAGGCATTCAATCTTCACTGGTAGATTTAGAAGATTCTGTGAATCAAATCTCAGAAGGCTTAGTCGGAACGGATGCAGTTGTATTCACCGCAGGTTCAGGCGGGCATACAGGTCCTGACAAGACTTTGCTTATCGATTTAGACGGCGCTGTTAAAACAATGGAAGCCGCAAAGCAGGCTGGTATAGAACGATTCATCATTGTAAGTGCACTTCAAGCTCACAATAGGGAAAATTGGAACGAATCATTAAAGCCATATTATGCTGCAAAGCATTTTGCAGATAAGGAGCTGGAAAGAAGCGGTTTGACTTATACAATTCTCCGTCCAGGCGGTTTGTTGAATGAAACTGGAACCGGAAAAGTTTCTGCCGCCGAAAATTTATCAAGGGGATCCATTCCGCGTGAGGATGTTGCGAAAGCCATCTACGCTTCTTTAACAGAAGAGCATACGTTTAATCGAGGGTTCGATCTCATTTCAGGAAACGATTCGATTGAAGAAGCAATTAAAGGAATTTAATGAAACAAAAGGCGTGATGATTCGATCATTACGCCTTTTGTAGTGATGCAGGCTTAATTTAAGAATTCTACTTTGTAAAATATTTCCTTGACAAACCAAAGGTGTATTCTTGTAAAACAGGTATAATTATCAAATCGCTAATAAAATTGTGTTACCATGAGATATGAGAGACTCATTTAAAGGGAGAGAAAAGGGTGAAAGGTGAACAGAAATCATTTGAGTCTTAGAGATCCTTACATTAAAACTTGAAGTCATATTAATTTTAATAGAGTAATTGATTTTAACTGGGGGTTTTAACGTGCAAGCTCAAACAAATTTTAAAGTAGAGGAAATCAATTTTGGATGGAATATGGATAAGGGGCAATTCTCATATGAAGGTCAGGATGCTGTTTTATTCTGGATTTCGAGTGCGATGAAAATGTTCTTTGATACGATTGAAGAGGTGTCCGGAGAAGAGGCTGCTACATTAGTACTTGAAACTACGGGTTTCCGTCAGGGACTTATAGTGGGAGAGTATTTTGAGAAATTGAAGCATGTGGGGGCTGAGGAAGCTGCAAAGTTGATAGGGCATACATACGCTTCTGCAGGATGGGGACGAATAAGCACTGATCAATTGAATGTTGATACAAAAAAAGCAACCATTCTTTTAAAAGACAGCTGGGAACATAAAATTAACGTCGCTCAGGAAAAAAGTAATGGAGGAAAGTTTCTTCCGGCTCACTTCGCCGGCATATTTACCGGACTTTTCAAAACGAACATTTGGTACAATGTTATTCAGTACCAGCTGAATGGTCATGAGTACTCTAAGGTTGAATACTTCCCTTCAGATATTACCGTCAATAACAACATCCATGAACTTACACGCAAAAGAGAAAATGAGCATATTAGACAACTGGAAGCTTTGGTGGAAGATAAAACGAGAGACCTCCAAGAACTGGTAAAAGACTTATCCTCTCCTATGATTCCAGTTCTTGAAGGTGTAGTCGTTGTGCCGCTTCTCGGTAAATATGACGGGGAGCGTGCCGAGGACCTTGTCGCCAAAACCTTAAACAATCTTCCAGCCCATAATGCTAATTACTTAATCCTGGATTTAACGGCTCTTGATGATGACATTGATGACCATACTACCAGCCTGATTGACAAGATTGGTGCAGCTGCGTCATTAATAGGGACAAACACAATTTTGGTTGGGATCTCAGCTAAACTTGGTGCTCACATCGCACGTACAGAAATTGACTTTTCAAGATTCGAATGTTTTAAAACGTTACAACATGGCATTCATTTTGCTCTTGCACAGGCAGGTCGTAAAATCATATAGACTTCCTTCAGAAATGTTAAAAGAGGACAAATCACAAATTCTGTGACTTGTCCCTTTTTGATTAACCTCCCAATTTATTTAGCGTTTTTACCTTTTAATAAACATCTGTGTCCAATAATGACCGTACGATCCACCTTTAACATATCCTACCCCGATTTCCGTATAAGTTGAAGAAAGGATGTTTTTTCTGTGTCCTTCGCTGTTCATCCATGCATCGACCACTTCGGCTGGCGTTCTTTGTCCGGCGGCAATGTTTTCGCCTGCAGCTTGATATGAAATGCCGAAGTCTTTCATCATTTGAAATGGAGACCCGTAAGTAGGAGAAGTATGACTGAAATAGTTCTTGTCGATCATGTCCTGCGACTTATAACGGGCCACTCTTGATAATTCCCAGTTTTCTTTAAGTGGTGCCAAGCCAGCTTTTGCACGTTCTGCATTCACTAATTTAACTACTTCGTATGTATAATTCTGAGCTGTTTGATCTCCGCCTGCTGGAATGGAGATGCTTTGTCCAGGATAAATGAGATTCGGGTTACTCAATTGAGGGTTCGCATCAATCAGTTCAGAAACTCCCACCTGGTGCTTTACAGCAATCTTCCATATTGTGTCTCCATATTTCACAGTGTATGTACCTGCAGCAGAGACTTCCGAATTTTTCCCAAAACCAGTGACTAAAGTGACAGACAACAATAGGATAAAAAATAATTTTATAGTTTTCATAATTCTATTGAAATATAATTTTGAAAACGTTTAAACAGGTAGTTGTTACCATGACTTGAGAACCGTATATTTATCAACATCTAGTAATATTTACTAGAATCTGATTTGAAGAATAAAGGAATAATCATCCAAATTCCAGAGATTATTGATATACTAGAAACAGAGATGAGTCAAGGGGGAAGACAAAATGAATGATGAATTATTTGTAAGTTACCTGCGAGATATTGAAGAACACTTTTCAGGATGGGATTTTTCCTATATTACAGACTCTGGCCGTATGAATAATGGGTTGCTGAGCTGGTCATATGGAAGTATCGTCATTCCATACATACGTAAGTCAAAGGCGATGTTAGATATGGGAACTGGGGGAGGAGAGCTGTTGTCAAAGTTTCAGCCGCTTCCTCCGGTGACATGTGCAACCGAAGGCTATGCCCCTAACTTTCCTATAGCTAAAAAACGCCTCGAGTCTTTTGGTGTGACAGTAAAAGAAGTCAAAAAAGATAATCTTCTCCCATTTGATGATGAAACTTTTGACCTTGTTATCAACAAGCATGAGGAATATTTACCAAGTGAAGTGAAGAGAATGATCTCTTCACAGGGTACATTCATCACTCAGCAGGTAGGAGGGAATGACTGTGTTGAAATCAATCACGCCTTGGGTGCACCTGTAAACGATGAGTTTCTTCACTGGAATCTGGAATACGCCAGTAACGAATTAATTCTGGAAGGGTTCGACATCATTGAATGTAAGGAAGAAGAGCCTTATCAACGTTTTTATGATATCGGTGCGCTTGTTTACTATTTGAAAGCGATTCCTTGGCAAGTACCTGATTTTTCAATCGAACGATATAAAGACTCTCTTTACACAATTCATGAAACGATTCAGTCAAAAGGTTTTTTTGAAGTGAAAACGAACAGATTTTTCTTAAAGGCCAAATTACATAAAAATAAATCGGATGCATGATGGAGTTATAAACGGGAGGTGGAAACTACTTATGGACAGAAAGGGAGAGAAGAGGGCAGGGATATTCCTGTTCTCTCCACCTAAATCAATTCGGTTCATAAACCGAAATAGCTTCGACCTCTTCAAGCCATTTCCTTGCTCCTTTACCGTCAGGCTCAGAAATCCAGATATCACGATATTGAGCGGTAATAGAGCTGCCCCTATACCACATAAGCTTTCGATAAGAAGATAAATATTTGGGGTTGTAGTCTCCAAACCCAGCTGGTGGATCGGTAATGGCCATTCCCTTATCAGATTTCAGTCTTATCAGATAAAGAACAGGAAGAGGATGTTCTTTAAAATCATTTGACCATTCCTTTTCTTTAACCCTCGAAGAAACAATGGTTTCATCATTTAACCAGGTAAAATCAAGCTCTGCATATGAATCAGGGGTCAATGATGCTGCAGCAGGAAATTCTTTCGCTTTGAGTTCTTTATTGGTGAATCCATATACTATTCGCCCGCTTCCTGCGATGTAGGCAAGAATGTCCTTGTTCGGCGCCCACTTTGGTTTCCCGACACCAAAGATTATTTCGTCAAGGGCCACGAATGTTTCACCATTGGAAGAGATGACACTAAGCATATTGCTGTCCATCGCAAGGGAAGCAGTTGGTGATACTGAAAAGGATATCCATTTCTGACTAGGTGAGTAACGGAAATGTGATGAACCAACAGCCATTACTTTGTTTTCTCCTTTCCCAACTTCTTTAGGAATGGTAAACAGTGATTTGACATTTTTGGTTTCGGAAAGGTTGTCCAATGGATAAGATAATTTCTTGATGTAAATAATCGGGTTTGTCCAGCCATCAGGAAGGAAGTAAGCTTGTGCAGATAATATAAATCCACTGCCGTCCGGCTGCCAGGAGTATCCATCTACACCTCCAGCGATATTATAAAAGTGATGAAGGTCAGAAATGTTCAAAATACCACGATGTAAAAAGGATACTTCATTTTTATTTGGAGCCCATGAAGGTGCATAACCATCATAGAATATTTTCTTCCTTGCACCAGAAGAAAGATTGTACACCCATAGCTCATTTTGTCTGCCCTGTTCAAATTCTGAAGGGGCTTCTTCTTGATAAAGGACCCACTTTCCATCATGGGACCATTGGGGAGATTCGGTCACTTTTCCGGAAGTCGTGATCTGCTGTTCTTTCCCATCAACCAAAATCCAAACATTATGTCCTCTGAGAAAGGCCACCTTCATTTGTGAATCAGCTTTAACTGTAATATAGGGGAAGGATAAGAAAGCCATTATTATTATTAGAATAAATCGAGTCAACTTTATCACCGCCTTACCTACCATTAGCTTGCTCAATTACCATGAATTTAAGAGTTGAGTTTTTGTGAATGAAACGACTCAACTCCTAATTCATATGTCTGCGGTGGTGACTGGCTTAGTACGAGACTAAAATAGGAGCAGGAGTTTGTACTAACATGATATTAGTAAGGAGGATTTATATGCTGATCGAGAATTATGATCTGTTACTGTTTGATCTTGATGATACATTATTCAATCATTCACATTATATCGAGGAGTTCCTCAACATTTAATAACCCGCAGCAATCTCGTTGCTGCGGGTGGATTTATTTACTGATTTTTAATTTTTTCATGAAACTCATTCAATTTAATTTTCGTATCCTCAGCCAATGTCTTTAGATTATCGGCATCAGGTGTATCTTTCTTTGCTTCTTCAATCAATGGATAGAGGCTTTTCTCAATGTTCTCATAATCTTCGGGGTATTTTTCTTCTATTTGTTTTTCGATTTTGTCCCATTTTTCTTCTATCATCTTTCCTTGATCATTTAATTTCTGGGCATCATCAGGACCATTAGACAGTGTCATAGCTAATTTTTCCACAGAGCTGGTTGTATCCTCAACACCTTTAGGGAGATCTTGTGTTTCTTCATCATTTGAAGGATCTTCCTCCGTTTTACCATCACCAGTAGTCGGCTGTGATTCTTCAGAAGGGGTAACTTCTTTCACTTCCTCGGCATTATCGCTTCCACCGCATCCTCCCAGTAACAAGCCTCCAATTAATACGAAGCTGAAAAGTTTAATATTTTTCACAATGGGACCTCCTTTGTTGTTTACCTCCATTGTTCCCAATAGGAGAAAAACCAAACGGGGAATATTGGCTCAAAATGCATAATTGAGAAAATATAACTATCTCATTAATTAGTAAGCTAATATAGTTATATCTGGAATAATCTGAGAGGGGTAAGTATATATGAAAAGTAAAAGAATCGAACCACTGAAAGCAGCAAAAATGTTCACAGACGAAAACTTTTCGAGGAGTTCAATCGTCATATTAGGGGGAAGTGTTGTTAGAGGAGAAGCCACGGACACTTCCGATCTGGATATTGTAGTAATTGATGAAAAAGTAAAAACGGCATACCGAGAATCACGAATTACTTATAACTGGCCGATTGAGGTATTCGTCCATAACCAGGAATCTCTGATTGAATACATCAAAAGCGATTGTGAGAGAGCCAGGCCATCCCTGCCAAGAATGGTCGCTGAAGGGATCATCGTCCAGGATAATGGTTTAAGCAGCAAATTTAAGGAAACTGCTGAGGCATTTTTGAAAGAGGGACCTCCTAAATGGAATTCATCGACTTTACGCATGAAAAGATATTTCCTAACTGATCTGCTTGATGATTTTGTCGGAAGTACCCAGCACGGAGAAACCATTTTTATTGCAGGCAGCCTAGCTGAAGCCCTTCATGAATTTGTATTAAGGACCAACCGAAAATGGATCGGTTCTGGTAAATGGATTGTTCGTGCCTTGCGAGAATACGATATTGCTTTTGCAGAAAAATTCGTTAACTGCTTTGAGTACTTTTATAAAACAGGAGATAAACATCGGGTCATATCACTGGTGGACTCAGTGTTACAGCCTCATGGAGGCAGGCTGTTCGCTGGATTTTCATTAGGGAAACAGTACAGCACAAGTAAGGAATAATTACCGAATGTGAGGTGTATACCTTGACCACTTTATTTGTCCTTGTGGGATGCATACTCAGTGTGCTTGCCGTAGGTTATTTAGAATAGTCAGCGCTCGACGCATTATCTGAACTTCTTGATAATAAACGTTCTTGGCTGATTACATATATTAAGAAGCCTCTCATTCTTATGGTGAGTGGTTTCTTGTGTTGTAGTCCATTTTTTGTAATATTAACGAAATAATTGTAACATTACTCCAGAAATTCACAGTAAGCACTCATTCTGAATGTTGTCACAATCCATCGTAAGAGATTTTAGGCTTTTTATGCAGGAGAGTATGTTACCTTGTATTCTGCTCCTCATACTAAAAGAAGGACGTCTTCTCGCTTGTGTTTTTCAGTGGATTAGACAACAATTCAACTCCTTAATTAACATTTTTGTAAAATCGTGGTAACCCAATTCTAAAGCAATACAGGTAAAATTAAGTTATACCAGGAAGGGGGAACTGTATGAAAGAAACGATTTATAATGAAGAGGAATTATTTGAAATGCTCGACTCTTTTTTAAGGGAACCTGACGATTTCTGGACAGATTTTTATCGTGATCGAGACAAGAAAATTCCGTTTTTCAAAAATGTACCTGATGAAAATTTAGTTTCTTATCTAAGCAAAGGAACGTTAACGGCGGGGAAAGTCTTGGAATTAGGCTGCGGCCCTGGAAGAAATGCCATTTACCTCGCCAATAATGGATGGGAAGTTGATGCGGTGGATATTTCGGAAACATCCCTTCAATGGGCTGAAGAACGTGCAGTAGAAAGCAGTGCTTCGATTCATTTTTTACATAAAAATATATTTGACTTGGACATCGAAGAAGGCGGGTATGACTTTGTCTACGATTCAGGTTGTTTCCATCATATCGCTCCCCACCGTAGATTGAGCTATATTCAATTAATTAACAAGGCTCTGAAGCCGGGAGGTCACTTTGCACTAACTGCTTTTATAAGGGGCGGTAAACTGGGCGGTGCTGTCATTTCTGACTGGGAAGTGTACAGAACAGGTTCACTTCAAGGTGGACTCGGGTATAACAAATTTCAATTAGAACGTATTTTCTCTGATTTTGAACCTGTTGAGATCAGGAAGATGAGAGACCAGCACGAATCAGACAGGATGTTTGGAATATCCGAATTGATTGCAGCATTATTCAGGAAAAAATAGATACAAAAAAACGTTCAGGATGACTGAACGTTTTTTCTATAAATCTTGTATCTTAAACTGCTAAGCTATTATACGAAAATCATCATGGTCAACCCTGTTAATGCCATCATCAAATACGAGACGGGTGACGAGCTTATAAGAGATTGATTCACTGCTTGGCGGATAAGAATCCGCTAATCTGCATGAAAAACTGATTTTTTTAAGTTCATTTGCCTTCATGGTCGAGGAACTTAAAATGGTATTGTGATGAAGGACAGAGGATCGGTCACTGTTATGGTCATACTGCAGCAGCTCCGTTTCAATACGTTTCAACTTCTGCTCGATCCTTCCTCCAATGATTTCGTATTCACCTTGGATGACTTCGCCAGGGCGATAATCTTTTTTGTTTAAAACCAAATCAATTTTAGTAGATCCTATACCGAATCTGCACATCAGTTTATTAAACATAAAAGCAATTCAACCTCTCAATCATCTAGTTACCAATTCTGCATGGAGAGTTTTGGCTTCAATTTTTATAAGATTCGATTCAAATTCAAACCTTATTGTAAGAGAAAGAACCCGTACTGTCCAGCCCCCATTGTCGACAAATTTTGCGGACCTCGATTAATCGTATTAAACTTCTATTTTTCTTAGTCAGTGTACACTGCTTAATCTCAAATTCATACAATCCTCATACTATTTACTTATCCTTACATCTATTTTAATTACAACCAATAATGGTAAAACAAGGTAGAAATGAACAGAGATTTTCGGTACAATGATGGCAGGGATTTATACCATTACAGACTAGGGGAGTTTTATCATTGAAGGGTAAAAAACAGAATAAAAAAAAGAAAAATACACTGCCATTCAGAATGAACATCTTGTTTTTTGCTGTATTCGTTTTATTCACTCTGCTGATATTGAGACTCGGAATCGTACAAATTGTACACGGGAATGATTATCTGAAAGAAGTTCAGCGCACTGAAAATGTCAAAGCAAATAACGGCAGTCCTCCGAGGGGGAAGATTTATGATCGTTACCGGAATGTCATAGTTGACAATGTCCCGATGAATGCAATTACCTATACGAGGACACAATCGACAAAGCCGGATGAGATGCTTAAGGTTGCCAGAAAACTGGCTCTGCTGATTGAGATGGATACAAAAAAAATCACGGACCGTGACAGGCAGGATTTCTGGCTGCTCACTCATCCGGATGAAGCAGAAAAACTGGTTTCAAGGGAAGAGATTAAGAGACTGGAAGATAATGAAGACTTATCCAAGGATGATATTAATAAAAAGGTCTATCAAATGCAGCTGGACCGAATTACTGAAGAAAACATCCATTCTTTTAACAACGATGAACTCGAAGTACTTGCGGTTTTCAGGGAGTTTAATACAGGCTATGCATTATCCCCCCAAATTGTCAAAAATGAGGGGGTTTCCACTGAAGAGATGGCAAGGGTAAATGAAAATTTGGCCAAAATGCCCGGAGTGAATGTCACGACCGACTGGAAGCGAAGATATGTCGGGGATGATACACTTCGTTCGATCCTTGGGAAAGTTTCTTCTTCCAAAGAAGGTCTTCCAAGTGAATTAGTAAACTCTTATACAGCCAAAGGATATGCCCTGAACGACAGGGTGGGAACGAGCTATGTAGAAGCGCAATATGAAGATGTATTAAAAGGACAGAAGGAAGAAATTGAATACATCACGAAAAAGGGAAGTGTCCTTGAAGAGCAGCTCCTAAAAGAGGGGCACAGCGGAAAAGATGTCGTGCTCACAATTGATATGAAATTGCAGAAGGAAGTCGAGAAGATCGTTGAGGAAGAGTTAGGGAAGCAGGCAGCGAAATATTGGGAATCGCCTTTTCTGGAACGCGCATTTGTCGTGATGATGGATCCCCTTACAGGTGAACTCATGTCGATGGTCGGAAAGAAGTATGGCGAGAATGCAGACGGTCAAACAGAGATGCAGGATTATGCGTTGGGGACTTTCACATCAGCTTATGAAGCAGGTTCGGCGGTGAAAGGTGCAACGGTATTGACTGGTTATATGACGGACAAATTAAGCATAGGAGAAACTCTATATGATGCACCCATGAACCTCGGTGGGACAAAGAAGAGCTCCTGGTTCAATGCCACCCAAGGCAGTAAGTATTTAAATGACATTCAGGCTTTGGAAATTTCATCGAATGTGTATATGTTTAAAACGGCATTGAGAATTGGAAATGCACCAACCACACACAACCAACCATTTGTTGACATTGATGTAAAAGCGTTTGATATCATGCGAAACCATTTTAGTCAATTTGGTCTAGGGGTGAATACTGGTATTGATTTACCTGGTGAAACATATGGTCTTAAGGGTTCTGAAAAAAAACCTGGTTTGCTCTTGGATTTTGCTATTGGCCAATATGATTTATATACTCCAATGCAGTTAGCTCAATATGTATCAGCTATCGCCAATGGCGGCTATCGGATAGAACCTCACATCATGAAGGAAATACGCGAGCCGAATCATGAAAAAAACAAAATTGGACCAATTGTGTGGGAGAATAAACCAAAGGTCATAAATAGAATAAATGCGTCAGAGAGAGAACTGCAACAAGTACAAAGCGGGTTCTACCAAGTTGCACACGGATCAAGGGGTACTGCAAGGGTACAGTTCACCAATGCTCCATATAATGCAGCAGCTAAATCAGGAACTGCTGAAACATATATCAATAAAACAAAGACATATAACACTACTTTAATAGGTTACGCTCCTTATGATAATCCTGAAATAGCCTATTCAGTCGTTGTTCCATGGTCACATTTAGACAAAGATCCCGGTGTCAATAAAACAATCGCGAAACGGATCATGGACAAATATTTCGAATTAAAAAAAGAAGCAGAAAAACAAGGGTTGTTAGATACGTCCATTGAAGGTGAAGTTCGTACGATGGATGAAGCTGATGATCAAGAGGCAGAAGAAACAGAATAATCTCAAAAAGCGCAGCCATCAGGCAGCGCTTTTTTGATTAGCTGTTATTTTTACAAAGCAATATCGCTCTTCATTTTCACAACATGTGTTTGTGGCAGGCTTACACTCATTACCGCTGCTGCAATCAGGACAATGAAGGAGATAACAAACGAGATCATATAACCGCCTGTAAAGTCAAACAGAAGGCCCGGGAGGAAAGATCCCAGTGCAGCCCCCATTTGATGACTCAAGAAGAGCCAGCCGATTACCACTCCGACCGACAAATTCTGAAAGTATTCTGTTGCCAATTTAACTGTAGGTGCAACAGTTGCAAAATCAACAATCCCAAAGGAAATTGCAAACAAAATGAGTAGATGAGACCGTTCTGTGAAAAATCCTAATAATGTGATGTCTTGCATTATTAGAATCAATAAGACAATCGTGATAGCTCTCACTCCATAAAGAAATGCAAGC
Organism: Rossellomorea sp. ABR4_012; assembly: GCF_056159545.1. NCBI lineage: Bacteria > Bacillati > Bacillota > Bacilli > Caryophanales > Bacillaceae > Rossellomorea > Rossellomorea sp. ABR4_012. The sequence continues at coordinate 53,365 of NZ_JBSWVK010000004.1, read as the reverse complement.
ATCTTTTCACAACTCCAACGATCCGCCAAAAATCCTGAACAGATGGTTCCCATGATGTTAAATCCAGCTAATAAGCTGACAGCAGCACCTGTAACGGTCGGGGTGAAGCCGCAATATTGAGCAAAAGGGATTAAATGAGTGTCGATTAATCCACTGGTTGTAACCCCGCATACGAAAAATGGCAGAAGAAGAAACAAAAACGCCTTACTGCGCAGCAATTGATTAATCGAAAGGGAGGATGCCGATGCAGGATTAGAAACAGACGCAGCTGCATCAAGTTCTTTCTTATTGCTTCCCAGTGCTGCCATTCCTTTTTCTCGTGGTGAAGAACGAATGAACAGATACACAAGAGGGAAGATGACAATCGTTAGAAAGCCTCCTATATATAGGACGGTCTGCTTCCAGCCAAATCCTTCGATTAAAAATAGTGATAAGGGAACAAGCAGCAATTGTCCTGCCGCAGTCCCTGCCGACATCAGTCCAAGCGCAAATCCTCTCTTATGGCTGAACCAATTGGCAACAGCAATAGAACCGGCAACATTTGATGCCCCGCCGAATCCGACTGAGGCTATGATGCCGTAAATGAGAACCAGCTGCCAAAGGCTGCTTGCAAAAAAACTCAAGATTGTCGTTACACCAATTAACAAGATGCTGAAAGACAGAACTTTCCGGACTCCGAATTGATCAATCATTTTTCCGACATAAGGCTGGGATAGACCAAACACTGCATAACTGATAAAAGCGATGAATGAGATCATCCCGCGGTTTGTTTCAAACTCATTTTCCCACGGATTCATGAACGCCCCGAATGAAAGCCGGACACCCTGAGCTGAAAGTAGGGCAATAAATGCCAGGGACAATACAATCCATGCATAATGAATAGGCCGTCTCATACGAACACCTGCTTTATCTAAAATATGTATTTTTATTACTATATCAGATTTAGAAGGTACTGAAACAAAATATTTTCGAATTAAAGGATGCTTCTAACCAATCGGGAATGCTTAAACATCTGAAATTAATCGAATATTGAAACTTTTATAATCGCTAATCGTATATTCTAAAGAGAGAATACAATCTAGAAATATAAATTGAATGAAGGAGGGGATGACATGCTATGGTTCATCATTGCAATAGCTTTATTTTTCGGGGTAATAAGCTCGATGTTGAAACGAAGAAGCTCAACCTTCCAAGACCCGACTGCAAATGAGCGTCAAACACAAGAAGAAGAAAGAATCAAAGCGAGCAGCTGGTTTGGCGGTGGTCAATAATATCAGGATGCATGAGTAATTTTCATGCATCTTTTTTAATGACGGATTGTTCTGTAAACCTGAAAATATTCAGTACTTCCCCCGAATCTTTCTTATTCGTATAGCACTGCGTCCGTACAGGAAATAATGTTATGTTTTTAAAAATATGGGTACAGTTATACAAAAGGATGTAATCGTTTTCAATGAATTAGCAGTTATAATGATGATGCTCCTGTGACTTTAACGAATGGATTCATATGTTATTTGTTTACTATTCACATGAAAAAAGGAGTGGTTACATGAAGACGCATATATTCTTGATAATCTGTACGAGTGTACTTCTGACAGCATGCGGGGATGAAATTCCTGATAAACATGAGGAGTTTTTAGAAGAGAACGGATGGAGTATAAAGGCACAAGATGCAAAGGATACTTTATTGGTTGAGGATATAGAACCAATGAACGCCATGAATATGAGAAAGGCCGGCTTTGATATCAGTCTTTATGAAGGGAAGGAAATTACGGTCACTCACTATGATTTAAATGAGAAATTCAATAGGGATGATGAATTACAGGCAGTAATTTATGAACTAAATGGTGAAATAATTGGTGGTGTTGGTGTGGTGGACGATGAGACTCCGGGTGTCGTTTCACTTGATCAAATGAAGGAGCAGTAAAGTGAAGGAGGAGTCGCACTCTTCACTTTACTGCTCCTATTCAAATGGGACCGGCTTGTCAATTGAAGATTAAAATTTGGCTGATTGCAGCATAAAGCCCAGATTTTTCCTGTCTATCAATTTGTATTTAATTGTACACTATAGGATACTATACGCTTTTCTAAAAAAAGTGTATACTTACTGAGAGGATTTTTTCTCAGCCAAATGCCTTAATGGTTTTGGCATTTTTCAATTATTGCGGTTTTTTCTGTTTGAATCTTCAAACAGTCTATATAGATAAACATCTTTAGGAGAGTGACGTTTTTTTGGACGATATACCACTGTATTCATTGGTTTCATTGGGAGTATTAATTCTGCTTTCTGCCTTTTTCTCATCAGCAGAGACTGCTTATTCAAGTGTGAATAAGATCAGGTTGAAAAACTTTGAAGGTGATGGGGTAAAAGGAAGTAAAAAAGCTGTCTACATTGCAGATAACTTTGATAATGCTTTGTCTACCATACTCATCGGCAATAACATCGTAAACATTGCGGCAGCCAGTATCTCAGCCAGCCTAGCAGCAAAGCTTGTTGGAGGTAATGCAGGATTGGTCATCAGTACATTTGTAATGACCATCGTCATCCTCATATTCGGAGAGATCCTGCCAAAATCATTGGCTAAAGAAAATGCAGAAGGATGGGCATTAACGATATCCGGAGTTCTTTTTCTTTTGATCAAGCTCCTTACACCGATTAACTATCTATTCCTTAAGCTAAAGGAACTGGTTTCTAAGCTGTTCTCCAAGAATGAAGCGATGCCTTCTGTAACAGAGGAAGAATTAAAGGCAATGCTCGATATTAGCGAAGAAGAGGGTGTAATCGATAAAGAGGAAAGGGAATTAATTTATCGCTCAATGGATTTCGATGAAATTATCGCATCAGAGGTATTAACCCCTCGAATAGATGTGAAAGCGGTAGAAGTGAATCAATCAATAGATGAAATCAAAGAAATGTTTTTTGAAGAAAGATTCTCCCGTATCCCCGTTTACGAGGATCATATCGATAATATTATCGGGATCCTTTCAGAGAAAGAGTTCTTCACACATTTATTAAAGTTCGGTGAAGTTAATATCAGGGGATTGATTCGGGAGCCGATGTTTGTTTTTGAATCCTCAAAGATTTCTTCATTGCTTACAAAATTGCAAAAAGACAAAGTTCATATGGCGATTGTGGTCGATGAATTTGGCGGGACTACAGGACTTATTACATTAGAGGATATCCTGGAAGAAATAGTAGGGGAAATTTGGGATGAACAGGATGAGAAGATTCACTCAATGACAAAAGTCAATGAAAAGCTGTATAAATTCGATTCACAATTCCAGCTCGATGACTTTACAGAACTATTGAATGTCCCTGAGCCCGAAAGCTCCTATCATACCCTTGGTGGATGGGTAGTGGAAAGCTTTGAGGATATTCCTACTGAAGGTGAAAGCTTCGAATACGAACATTTAAAAATCACCGTGGACGAAGTCGACAACCGGAGAGTAAGAACGATCAAAGTTGACATTTTGGATCAGGCTTCAGAAGACGTATTGCAATCATAATATTGCTTAAAAGCGTACTAGAAATAGATAAAATAACAGGCAGTCGACTGCCTGTTATTTTTTTGAATAGATGAAGTAAGGGGACTATACATATATGAACCAACACGAAACGAAACAATATTTGCTTCAAGAACTCGAAGTCGTTGCAAAGTGGGAAAAAGATCAGAAAGGGCTGTGGTTCTGGGAGAAGATTGGCAAAGTCCCATTTATGATACTGGATCGCATAACCCCCAAAATGGTACACCAAAAATTGGGACAGGCTCTCGATGAAATTGGAAGCTTCATACAAAAAGGCGGAAGCTATCTTACAAGCGAAAAAGAAGTATTGAAAAGAGTAAAAAAACATACAGGCAATGAAGAAATCAGAATCGAATCAATCAAAGAGTTACCATTACCGATGATGGATGATATCAGTGAAGCCATTGTTAACTCCAGGAAGAAAATGGCCATGACTCAAGGTGCCACTACCGGCATCGGGGGATTTCTCACATTAAGTATCGATATTCCATTTATTTTAGGTATATCTCTTAAAACCCTGCAGGAAATCGCCTTAAGTTATGGCTATGATCCGAATGTGCAGAGTGAGAGGGTCTTTATCATTAAATGTCTTCAATTTGTTTCTTCTGATATCGTCGGGAAACAGGCCATCCTTCAGGAACTGTCGGACTTTAATAAAGCCTCTCCTGACAAAAGGGACCAATCGATTTCTCAGCTCCAGGGATGGAGGGAGGTCATGGTCAGTTTCCGTGATAACTTGGGCTGGAAAAAATTATTTCAAATGATCCCGATAGCAGGGATCCTATTCGGATCATTTATTAATAGATCAATGATGCATGACATAGGTGAGGCCGGACGCATGCTTTATAGAAAACGGCGAATTCTTGAAAAACTGGAGCAGCAGGCGGAATAGCCAAGGGGAGATGTTCATCATTAACATTAAAGGTTATCCTGTACCAACAGAAACATTAAAAGAATGGGAAAAGAGGCTTATTCCACGAACAGAATGGTTTTATTTTCATAAGAGGATTCCAGGGATTGAAATGTCTCCCTTAACATCATCGGATCTTTCAAAAGTGCCGTTAGATATTCGTACCTCTTATGGCACTTGGTCATTATGCAGTGAAACGGAGTATTACATAAAAATGAATCCAAAGGACTTTACAGACTTGCATGAATCCATTCAATCTGAGATTATCATACAACAATGGAAAGCGCGTAGAGGGCTTGTGTTCAAATTGGAAGAACTAATTGAGCTTTCAGGAAAAGAGAGGCGTTCACTACCAGCCGTTTCAACAGATGACTATAAAGAAATTGTTTTACTTCACCAGCCTTTATGGGAGAGTTTTGACCACTCAGAACGGCTGAACTTTCTAGTAAACTATGGATCTCTCTGGGTGGATCAAGAGGCCGTTTGGGAGAATTTAGAGGGGAATTGTCAAAAAGAGATTATAGAGAAATATCCTCACTTACAGAATAAAATCGATCGTTTTCCAGTTGCGAATGGTCCTAACTGCCTGGCAGCAGTTGCTGCCGCCTTTACAGGGGATGAGACATTTTTTGATAGTTGGATGAAAGAGGCAGAGTTTTTAAAGATCATTTCTAAGTCAGGCTATGAACCAATAGAGACTGTCATCCTCCGAGAGAACGATGTCCTAATATGGTTCAACGAGGCTAATCGAGTTATTCATTCATGTATTGTCTTGAACAGTCAATACGCATTCAATAAACAAGGACAAACCATGTTTAACCCTTGGCAGATTCTCAAAATTACTGACATAATCGATAGTTGGAATCATCCTGCCACAAGATTCATCCTATATAGGAAACCTAAGTGAGTCACCAAAAGAGAGGGACGGGCCTTTAGTATGCTAAAAGCCCGTCCCTCTACATTTTGTTTATTCTTCTGCTTGGTCGTCTTTGTTAAACCAAAGTGGATCATCATTGTCGACTTCGCCATTATAATTGATGAGAAGTTCTTCTCCCGCTTTTATATCCTTATAAGCGTAAAAATCAAACGTATGATTATCAAAATTTATCTCATAAATCGTATTTGGGGTATACGAATGGTTGAACAGCATACCATAACCCAATAACAGGGCGGTGTGATTTATTCCATACTCGAAAACATAATCCGCCAAAAATGTCTTTTCGATATGTTCGTGTTCTTCATTCGGGTAAGGGATTACCGGTGCTTCATGTACCAGCTCACCCTTGGCGATATCCCTCTTGGCAAATACACCTCTATTTAAATCACCGTCACTCAGTGAGGATAGCTTAACTTCAATCATTTTTTCACCTTCTTCATAAAATACTGACCTAGTAAGCTTGTCACTAATCGGTAAAGAAAGCAACTGTTTTTATTTAAAAGGTGAAATCAGGTAGAGATACTGCAGCTTCACCAACTAGCTGGAAAACAAATTGACCATCCCGGCCATTAAAATAACGTTTTGAAAAACTCCCCTATATTCCGGGCGCTTCTGACAAACCAGTTTGCTTTTTCTACAGTGGATACAGCGTATACATCAACCTTCGTTTCTTTTTCTAGTTCGTCTAAAATGTACTCATCCTTTTTTTTATTTACAAGAACGAGTTCGCCGATCTTTTCGCCCTTTTCAATTGGAGCCTGGAGTTCCCCGTTTTCATTCAGTTTTCCCATATCAACATTAAAACTTACTTTTGCGTTACTGATCTCTTCTTTAGCCATACGAACCTTCAGAGGTTTATCGACAGCCAGCTCTACTTCAAACTCCTTCCCGTCTTTTACGGGGAGTGTCTTTTCCTTTACGGCATCATCCAAGTTGAACTGAACAGTTTGTACTTGATTGAATCCATAATCCAAAAGCTTTTTAGTTTGGATAAAACGCTCTGCACTGCTCGGCTGTCCATACTGATCTTTAGCATCAAGAATGACACTGATGTATCTTACACCATCACGTTCAGCAGTACCAGTGAATGTGGAGCCTGCAAAAGGGGTCGTCCCTGTTTTGAGCCCATCTGCCCCTTCATAAAAATGAGCACGGTCTTTCAGCATTGCGTTTGTGTTCTTCATCAAATATTCTTCATCCGTGCCTTTTCTAAAGTACTTATATCCTGCTCCTGAGGTTTCCAGGACTTCAGGATAATCCTTTATTAAATGATAGGCCAGAGTGGCCATATCTTCTGCGGAAACCATGTTTTCATCATTCACGTCTGTTCCTTCAGGATGCATGCCGAACATATCGTAGTTACTCAAACCACTGGAATTGACGAACTGGTAATGTTCCATTCCCAGAGTTTTTGCCTTGGCATTCATCCGCTTTACAAATTCTCCTTCACTCCCGGCAACCACTTCCGTTAGGGCAATAGCCGCACCGTTCCCTGACTTGATGACCATCGCTTCGTATAATTCTTTTACGGTATACGCTTCGTCAGCACGGAGCGGCACGTTGCTTAGTCCCGGCGCATTTGCCAGTTGATATACTTTATCACTGACGCTGTATGTATCACTCCATTTAATTTTCCCTTTATCAATTGCTTCTAGTACAAGGTATTCCGTCATCATTTTTGTCATGGAAGCAATTCCTAAAATTTGATCCTCATTATATTTGTCTACAATCTTTCCTGTATCTGCATTCACTAAGATTGCAGCATCAGCATTTATCTTTGTCTTTGACTCTCCATGGACGGAAGCTCCAAAAGAGGAGAACGCCATCACCGAAATAATTGCTACAGATAGACATTGTTTAAATCTGACTTTCTTCAAACCAGTACCTCCAAGTGAATTTTTCACAACTAAATTATTTTAACATAGAAAATTGAAATAACAGGTATGATTCTTCAAGTCACACAATTGTAAAAAACTATTGCTAATTAAAAGTAAAATGTTACCATTATTTAGTAGAGATAGACGAAGCTGACGAAAGGGGGGGCGACATGCCAAAAAAATTAATCCACATGGCAGGAGAAATCTTACTGATCATTATGGGTATCATCTTCGTAAGTGCCACTTCAGCACTATTTGAGCATCAATCTCTTTCAATAGTCTCTTATATCATACAAATAGGGGAAGTGTTCTCAGATCTGCTTTCACCTTCAGACCTTATTTATATCAATCCCATATCTGATATAGAGAGAAATTTATTTCCGATTTTGCTGCTGGCTTTCTGGAGCAGCGCGCGCATCTTTTTTCTCTCATTGATTCTTGCATTGGCTGTCTCTATCATCTTGTTAATCTTGTATTTTTCTATTAATAAAGTTTTTAAAAATGCTATAAAGATCATATCGTTTTTATTTGGCTCTTTACCCGATATATTTATTATCGTAATTACTCAATTGACAATCGTCTGGTTCTTTAAGAAAACCGGAATCCTCCTGATCGACCTTGCTTCAGTCGGGGAGAACCAGGTCATACTATTACCTGCCATTACCTTGAGTGTTCTGCCTGCCTTTTTCTTTTTCAGTAATATGGTTCAATTTCTTAGTGAAGAGGAAGGGAAACCTTATGTGGAGCTGGCGAGGAGCAAGGGGCTTCCCCGCTTCAAGATTTTGTTTATCCATATGATGAGGAACGTCTTCATCAGCCTGACCTATCATGGAAAGCAGATTGGGTGGATGATGATCTCAAATCTATTGATATTGGAATACCTTTTTAATGTATTTGGTATTACTTCTTTCTTATTTACCTATAATACTCCTTCAATATTTGCAATGGCCTCCATTCTTTTGTTTCTCCCATTATACATACTGCTGAAAATTTTACAGCTCGTCATATACAGGAAGACAGGGAAGGAGATGGGGCTATGAGAACACGTACATTATATTGGGCAGGGACCATACTATTTTCAAGCTTGATTCTGTTCTTGATAATGGCGAGCCTGATCTATCATCTTGGTGCTGAAAAAGAAATTCCCCAAACCGTGCTTGTGTATGATGAGAACGGAAAAATCAGCGGAAGTGCACCTTTCCCGCCTTCAATGCAAATCCCTTTTGGAACCGACCGGGAAGGATTTCATATTGCGTACAAACTTCTTGAAGGAGCCGGGGTCACACTGGGGGCAGCCATCCTGATATCTCTTTTAAGCTTTGCTCTTGCATTTGGGGTAGGGGTGTTTGGTGGATTTACGAAACTGAAAATAAAAACTGTTTCCCATAAATTCTTTACATCTTTTTATTTTATCCCACAGTCCATCATCGCCTATAACATCCTGTATCCAGTTTTATGGGAACCAGTGGAAGGGTTCGCTACAACGCTTCCTGAAAGAATGATCATCGAGTTACTGGTGCTCGCTATTATTGTAACCCCCACTACAGCCATTCTCATATCAAATGAAACGGAACAAATTCTTAATGAAGAGTTCATCACTTCAGCAAGAGTTCTTGGCGGGAGTTCATTTTTTCTTTTTTATAAGCATCTGATGCCTCATTTAAAAATGCGGCTGTTTATCATTTATCCGAAGATTGTCATTCAAATATTGCTCGTCATCGCTCATTTAGGATTCTTCACCCTTTATTTCGGGGGCACCGATGTTTGTTATGAGCCATTCTGTGATCCTCCTAAACCAATCATACAGGAATGGTCCGGGTTGATGGGAACGAGCTATAAGGAGCTGGGCCTTTCATGGTGGATATTCATGGGACCTATGCTTTGCTTCGCCGTTACGATTCTGTTACTTAATGGAATCACTAAATGTATCGAGGGATTAATGGATACTGAAGCTCATGGCATAAGAAAAAATCCACAAAGTGAACAAGGAATTGAGAGCAAGGGGGCTTCATTAAAGCCTGATCAGTTCAATTTTATCTATAGAAAAGCGGATCACAGTGAAAAAATGTAATACTTTTGACTGGAAAATACTTCTTGTTCCAAATTTATCAATCTGTTAAAATCTTTAAAACAACATGGAGGTTAAAAACAAGTGATCACCTACCCTAATTTAAACAAACATGCAAAAATAGGCGTAACTGCTCCATCTTCAGGGGTGCCTTCCAATCTTCATCACTTACTGAAAGAATCTGAGAACCGGCTTACAGACAAAGGTTATGCTGTTTCATTCAGTGATACTGCATGGACACAAGAGAAGGTACGGGCTGCAAGTGCGGAAATCAGAGCGGCAGAGTTAATGAAGATGATGACTGATGATTCCATAGAAATCATCATACCTCCGTGGGGAGGCGAGTTATTACTGGAAATTTTAGAGCACATTGATTTTAAAAAAATGAAGGGAAAATGGGTATTAGGCTATTCAGATACCAGTGCCCTATTATTCTCAATTACTTTGAACACAGGCATAGCCACTGCCCACGGTACGAACTTCATTGATCTCAGGGGGGAATATTGGGATGATACGACAGCGATGTGGGAAAAAGTATTGTCAGTAAAGCGTGGTGAGGCGATTACTCAAACATCATCAAAGAAATACCAGGAAAAATGGAGTCATGAGCACCCATCCCCCTGTGTATTTCACTTAACTGAGGACACGGAATGGAAAACGATATCGAATAAGAGTGAAAAGCTTCATGGCCGATTGCTCGGAGGCTGCATCGATATCATCCATCATCTTGCAGGCACACCATATGGAGATGTAGCTGCTTACCAAAAGAAGTATTTGGACAGCGAACAGATTCTTTGGTATTTTGAAAACTGCGAATTAACCACAACCGAACTTCGCCGGTCTCTGCTTCAAATGAAACTTTCAGGCTGGTTTAATCACTGTTCGGGGATCATGTTCGGCAGAAGTGCTGCAAATACCCATGTGAATGGCTACGGGCCCAAAGAAGTCTATAAGGAATTATCTGAAGAGCTAGGAGTGCCGGTTATCTTTGATATTGACTGCGGGCATCAGCCGCCTCAGCTCACACTCATCAACGGTGCGTATGCTGAGGTAGAAGTTGCAGAAGGCAAGGGAGTTTTAAAACAACACTTTAAATAATTTGGATACTCCATTGGTTTCAGAATGGAAGGGGAGCACCTTAAGTACAAAGCCTAGCGACCGCTGAAATGTGGAAGGTAAGTGGCTTTCACAGCACTACGCTCGTCTTAATCTAGCCAAAAGGGGCTGGGACAAAAGTGTTTTAGCCTAAGTAAAACCCTAACTAATTCGCCTTCCAGCTGGTAAATTAGTTAGGGTTTTTCGTTTAAATGTATAATTAGGTGTTAGCTCTTTCCAGCGGTTGATTGGAATGAAAGCGAAATCTTGCACGGAAATCAGTAGCGGTGTTAGAGACTACTCTAGATTGTTCGTTTTTTTATAGTTTTGTCCCAGCCTCTTTTGGTAATCCAGGTCAACAAGACAAAGATTTATATCCTTTTTCATTGATTATCCACATCAAGAAGCCCCAGATCAGACCTCCAACTAAACACAAGAGAATGATCCACATATAATTATTTCTGATCACCATTGAAAGTACGATACTGAATAATACTCCAACAATCAGCATTCCATACCCCGCTGAATAATACCATTTCCCTCTTTCCCTGATTTTCCTCCAACGTTTCCAATAGTTGCTTTCAGACGTTCTGCTGTGAATAAAATAAAGGCATGCATTCATAAAGAAAATGATACTGATAAACAAATACCTGATCGACTCTGGATCCAGAGTAAACACAAAGAAATTGATCACAGCTGTAAAGGAAAACAAGTAAAAGATGAACCTGTTTTGTTTGATTTTTTTCATTATTTCCCCCCTAGACTCTCGTATTATATCAAAAACTCCTAATATCCTGCCAGCGAATTCCAATTTCATGAAGGAATCCTAACGTATTTTCTAGAATGGTAGGAGAGGGATACTAGGACTAGGGGTGTTTGGATGAAAACTGACTTGAAGATGATACGCGGGAAAGATATGAAGCTTCAAGCTAGAAAAATACACATCATAGGCTCAGTTGCAAGCGGTAAATCCACCCTTGCAAGAAAGCTTTCCCAAGATATGAATATTCCTTATTATGAATTGGATAATATCATGTGGGAGCGGGGAGAGAATGGAGACCGGCGGAGGTCGGAAGAAGAGAGAATTGCCTTGCTACAGGCTATAGTCAGGACAGATTTGTGGATTGTAGAAGGCGTACATTATCAAGGGTGGATGATGGAAAGCCTTAATCATTCAGATTTGATCCTGTTTCTCGATACCCCTAAAGTGAGACGCACAGTCCGCATATTGAAGCGGTTCATAGAAGAAAAATCGGGTCTTAAAAAAGGGAACTACAAACAAACATTTCCGATGCTGAAGAAGATGTTTCAATGGAATCATCGGTTTGAAACAGAAGATAAACAATACATAAGCTTTCTTCTAAAACCGTATCACAATAAAGTGAAGGTAATAAGGAGCTAAAATGTAGAAAAGCGGATCGAAAGGAGAAGAATCAAATGAAAAGAATCGGAAGGAACATATATATTAGACCCTACACACTTGATGACGCAGAAGTAATGCTCTCATTCGAGCTGGAAAACAGAGAATTTTTCAAAGATTTCTCACCGTTGATGGAAGAGGATTTTTACACACTACAATCTCAGAAAGAGCGGGTTGAACGGACAAAAAAGAGAATGGAGAACGATGAATATTATGCATTTGGGATATTCCATAATGAAACAGATGAATTAGTCGGGAACATTTCTCTCTCCGACGTGATAAGAGGACCGCTTCAATGCTGCTATATCGGCTACTCTGCTTCAAAAAAGCAAAATGGGAAGGGCTATACAACCGAGGCTGTTCAACTGGCAGTAGACTATGCTTTTCAACAATTGAAGCTTCATAGAGTGGAAGCGGGAGTCATGCTTCATAATATTGCTTCTATGAGGGTCTTAGAGAAAGCTGGTTTTCATAAAGAAGGCATCTTCATAAAAAATGTAAAAATCAATGGAAAATGGGAAGATCATCAGCATTTTGCCATAGTCAATCCGGAAGATTAATCTGCTCCTGTTAAAAGAACGAAGAATTCTCTTCATTCTTCGTTCTTTTTTATATCTATAAAAACAGGACCATATATTCTTCGTCTAAATATTCTCCCTTATACTTAAGTGCTCTTTTTTCCAACCCGAAAGAAATAAAACCCATCGAAGTATATAATCCTTTCGCTGAATCGTTTGACGTTACGACGGTAAGGTTAATTTGTTCAAGATCTTCAAGTTCTCTGGCTTTACATATCGCATTTTCCATCAGTCCCCTGGCAACCCCATTCCCTCTTAGTTGTGGCGTTACGTACATACTGAATATGGACGCTTTATGTTTCATTTTTTCAGCTGTTTCAGGTACTAACACCAACATCCCAACGAGCTTTCCATTTACAAAAGCACCATATGTATAATTTTCTCGCTGATCGAGTCTCGCTGCTGTATGCTCAACCGGATTACTTCTGGAAATAGTCTCTTCATAACTTGCTCCAAATGCCTCCGGGTTTGTTTGAAGTGCTTCCAGCCTTAGATGAAGATAGGCCTCGGCATGCGACCTGTCCAAACGCAATACTTCCATTATTTACTACCCTTCTTTCCATAAAGTGTTATGATAGTAGAAACAAATACGCTTCTGAATTAATATATATTCGATTAATATTTGTAAAATCCTTTAAACACTGAGGAGGAGGTAAATTGAGCAATCATCGTTGTCTTGGCTGCAGACTTGCCAATAAAGAGGAAAAGGTCTATCTCATTTATGAAAATTCTCTTCTGAGCTGCATCTTGGATCATGATCCTTACAATACGGGACATGTCATGATCCTGCCCAAAGAGCACTTGGAAGAAGGTGTAGATTTCAACGAAGAGATGAACATGACTGTCATGAAAGCCATCCAGCTTATATCTAAGACTATACATGCACTCTATAAACCTGATGGTATCACCATTTGCCAGAACGGCGGGATCTTTAGCGATCTGACTCATTATCATATGCATGTTGTGCCGAGATACAAGGGACAGGATTTTGCTTGCTTTTATCAAGAAGACGAATCAATCGCTGAACCGGATGAACCTTTCGAAATCACAACTGAGAAGATGAAGTCATATATCGAAAGAATAGTAGAAAAGGAGTTATAGAATGACAATACATAAAGGATTTCAACATAAATTGGATCAATATGCCGAGCTTGCCGTCAAGGTCGGTGTAAATGTTCAAGAGGGGCAGGATCTATGGGTGGCTGCACCGCTTGGAACGGAAGAGCTGGTAAGAAAGATTGTCAGACATGCTTATCTGGCTGGGGCGAAAAGCGTTCATGTACAATGGGAGGATGAAGAAATCATCCGCACGCATTATGAACTTGCCCCTGATGAAACATTTCAGGAGTTCCCCATCTGGCTGTCGGATGCTCATGAATGGGTTGTCGATCGGAAGGGGGCCTTTCTTCAGGTTGAGTCACATGATCCCGACTTATTGAAAGGAATCGATCCCGAAAGGATCCAGGATTTTGAAAAAGCGAAAGGGCTTGCCCTGGATCGATTCTTTGAGGCGATTGACACTGATTCAATCAGCTGGTCAATTATCGCGATGCCGTCACAAAAGTGGGCAGCTAAAGTATTTCCACAACTTAAAAAGGAAGTACAGATGGAAGCCTTGTGGGACCGTATTTTCACAGCTGTCAGAATCGACTCTCAAGACCCTGTGACAGAATGGCGAAACCATATAGAAACGTTGAAAAGGAGAGCCAACGAACTTAATAAGATGAACATAAAAGAACTCCACTACACAGCTGACGGGACAGACCTTACCATTGAGCTGCATGAAGATCACCTTTGGCTGACAGGGGCCAGTAAAACACCGAATGGAAGCGATTTTATTGCCAATATGCCTACAGAAGAGGTTTATACTGTTCCTGTAAGGAAAGGAGTGAACGGGACAGTAAGGAGCACGAAGCCGCTCGCATACAACGGGAATGTGATAGAGGATTTCTCCCTGACCTTTAAAGAAGGCAAAATTGTTGAAATGTATGCCAGAAAGGGTTCGGATGTTTTAGAAAAAATGATTGAAACTGATGAGGGAGCCTCTTATTTAGGCGAGGTTGCGCTAGTTCCGCATAAATCCCCAATTTCTGATACAGGCATCCTTTTCTTCAATACATTATTTGATGAAAATGCGTCCAATCATTTAGCAATCGGCTCTGCCTATCCTACATGTATTAAGGATGGGAATATTCTTTCTGATGAAGAAAAAGAAGAAAAGGGTTTGAATGAAAGTATTGTCCATGAAGACTTCATGATTGGCTCTTCTCATATGAATATTGAAGGAATTCTTCGTGACGGGAGCAAGGTTCCAATCTTCAGAAATGGCAATTGGGCGTTTTAAGCAACTGTAACAAAAGAAAGAGAGCAGCGTGCAGTCTCACACTGCTCTCTCATATTTCACGTGAAGGAAGGAGATTAAGAATGATTTATGAAATGACTATTCAGGTACGTGTACCAAATATGGAAGTCGGGCAATCATGGTATGAAAAGCTATTAAGCAGAGAACCAGACTTTGTGGCGCATGATGGATTTGCCGAGTGGGAACTCCTCCCGGGATGCTGGCTTCAGGTAGCAGAAGGAAATCCCGCCCCGGGAAGCGGACCCATCCGTTTAGGTGTAGCTGATTTGGAAGCAGAAAAAGAACGTTTGATGGAATTATTGGATGTTGAAGACTTCCGTATTCACTCAAGGAAAGAGGTTCCCGTCAAATGGGCAACGTTTAAGGATCCGTGGGGGAACGGCATCGGGCTATTCCAATACATGGACCAACAAGAAATCCAGAACAGAATCGTGACGATTTTAGGGAGGCATATCAAATGAGTAAATATACACTATCACAACGATTTAAAGCCTTCGCAGAAATGGAATGTCATCAATCGAGTCCGCTCTATGAGTATCTTTCTTACAAGATAGCAAGTGATGATGAGCTTCTTGAAATATGCACTTTCTGCCGGGATGGACAGCCTGTTCCAAACCTATTATTTGGTGGAGTGCATTTCCTCTTAATGAACAAATCAACCCATACCTTAAGAAACTACTATCCCAGCTTGGTGCAGGACCCCCTGCCCATAACAGAATCCTTTTCACACTTCAAAGACTTCTGCCTGCAGAATAAACACCAACTTATTCATATATTACAAACCAAACTCGTCCAAACCAATGAAGTAAGAAGAAGCGCGTATCTGTACCCTGCATTTTGTTATATGTATGAACAAACAAAGAAACCTCTTGCACTGATTGAAATAGGAACGAGTACAGGCTTGCAGCTGGCTTGGGACCTATACCAGTACCAATATGATCTGGATGAGAAACGTTACGGGTTATCATCCTCGGATGTATTGATTTCTTCTGAAATAGCAGGAGACAACTTCCCTAAGCTTCAAATTTCTCCGCCACCTGTCTCCTCCAGAACAGGATATGACTTACATATTAACACTGAACAAGACCATCCATGGCTATTAGCCTTGATTTGGCCCGAACACACTGAAAGAAGAGACTTATTTACCTCTGCAGTTAAAATGACAAAAGAAGTCGATATTGATTTTATTGAAGGAGACGGAGTCCAACGTTTCCCTGATAAACTCAAAGAAATACCTGATGACCATACAGTATGCATTTTCCATACCCATGTAGCGAATCAAATACCCGAGTCCTCTAAAAAAGCACTTCAAGATAAGATCAAAGATATAGGCAGTACCCGGAATGTATTTCATCTATACAATAATATGTGGGACAGACAGCTCCATCTCGACTGTTATCTCAACGGAAAAGAAAAGTGTCATGTCATCGGGGATACAGATGGACACGGGAAATGGTTTGAATGGAATTTGTCATAAGAAAATTCTTCCACATAATCTCTTGATATGGTAAACTATTTCAAATTTCAAAAAGGGGAGTATGGGATGGGTGAGAATGTGAGGCTGGAAAAGCCTACAGGTGAATTAAAAGAAGAGTACCTGGAATTTTACCATGAGTGGAAAGCATCTGGTGAACAAATGGTTCCATGGGTCATCAAAAAAGATCCCACTGATTTCAATGAGATGATTCAATCATTGCTTGATGCAGAAAAAGGTGAAAATCTGCCAGAAGGCTGGGTTCCTGATTCCACCTATTGGTTAGTGGGTGAAAATAATCGAGTATTGGGTGTGGTCAACATTCGTCACAGCCTAACAGAAAACCTCTTGAATGCGGGAGGACATGTTGGATATGGAATAAGACCTTCAGAAAGAAGAAAAGGATATGCAACGAAGCTGCTTTCACTTTCTTTGGAAAAGACAAAGGAACTTGGAATCAATGAAACATTGGTCGTCTGTGATAATTGGAATGAAGCTTCTAAAAGGACCATCCTTAACAATCGAGGGATACCCGACCGTGATTTTATAGAAGAAGACGGAAACGTGATTCTTCGTTTTTGGATCAAGTCGGAGGGATAAGATGATCAAAAATAATGTTGGCAGACAATTTGTAGAATTCATTCCGTTGAAGGAAGAGGAAATAAAACGGTATCAGCCTATTGCAGGTTCATATGCTATTGTGCAGAAGGACGGCGACTATCTATTATGCTATAACATTTATAGGAACCAATGGGAGCTTCCTGCTGGAAAAAGAGAACACGGTGAAACATATGAACAGTGTGCAATGAGAGAGTTGCATGAAGAAACAGGGCAGAACTTGGACTTCATGGAGTTCAAGGGATTGATGAAAGTGAAAACCGCTGAAGGAATGGTCAAATACAACCCCGTTTATTACCGGAAAGTGGAAGAAATACAGCCTTTCATAAAAAATGATGAAATCAATGATATTATGTTATGGAATGAAGGAATCAAATTAAAGGAATATGACGACTTAGATCTTTATTTGTTGAAAACATATTCATTTTCATAAAGAGAAAAAACTGCCTGATATCAATTTGGCAGTTTTTTTACTTAAAACTGAAAAGACAGGAAAAAACATGCAGTATTCATTGACACAGTACTATTCAGGAAATAATATGAGAATAAACGACTAGCATACATGAATAAACGTGAACAAAGGAGGGATCTAATGTTTTCTGAAGAAAGAAGAGAAAAGATTTTAGAAAAAGTTGAAAAAATCGGCAGGGTGCTGGCTAAAGATCTTGCAGAAGAATACAACGTATCGATTGACTCCATTCGCAGGGATTTATCAATCATGGAAGAAGACGGTTTGCTGAAGCGGACTCATGGCGGTGCGATACCCAATCCGAAAGCCCGCAATAAACCAGATGCCCCTTCAATTCGGTACGGAGAGGGGACCCTCGCTCAGAGAGCAATTGCAAAAGCAGCTGCAGAGTATATCAAAGAAGACGAAACCGTATTTATCGGCGGATCCTCCATCCATTATCTTATGCTAAAATACATCCCCAGAAATATAGCATTCACTGTTGTTACCAACTCAGTGGAAATTGCTTATCACCTTAAGGGATATGCAAATGTAGAAACGTATCTGATTGGTGGAATGATGAAAGCTTCTGGGAATATCACTGATGGCTTGGCGAATGAATTTGCAAAACAATTCACTGTGGACAAAAATTTTGCGACTGCAGGTGGATTAACGGCACGCGGGCTCAGCACGGCAACACCTGAAGTAGCAATCTTCCACAATACGGTTCTATCTAATTCAAAAAAAAACATCGTGTTGATGGAGAATCATAAATTAGGCATGGACATGTTTGCGGGAATGAATATTCCATTGTCGAAACTGAACTATGTCATCACAGATGATGAAGCAAGTGAAGAAATAATTGAAATGATTCAATCCCATGGTGTTCATACTATAATTGCACTGGGAGAAGATAAATAGGCGTGAAATTTTTAGACATCTGTAGAGAAATGAAAGCAGACACACTGTTTATATGGGGTAAATAAGATAATTATTGCTTGTTTTTATGAGATAGACTGTTTTGCCCTTAAGTAACAAGAATAAAACGGAGAGTTTTTCATGACGGAGTGAAGATATGATCCTATTTCAGGATTTATGATCTTATTTGGACATTTATGATCCTATCTACGGATTTATGATCCTATTTCCAAATTTATGATCTTATAAGAATGATTCTAATTAATATGCTCTTTTTTCTAAACTTCTGTGCAATTGAAACTTATCGAAGTTTTGCTGCCTTCGATTGTCAAAATAAGCCTTCGAGCACATCAGACTCTTATGCTAAATTACATCTTATAATGATAAAACTCATACCAATTATAAAGAGAAGGTGAAATTATGAGCTTCGAAGGACAAAAAATCCTTCCTGCGATCAGGTCGATGAAAGATTTTGATAAAATGCTTGAAACATCGTTTGAATATGGCGTGTTCCTGGACCTCCATGTTGGAATGCTGAAAAGTGTGTTTCAATATGCAAAGCAGCAAAAAAGGAAAATGTTTCTGCATATCGATTTAATTCACGGACTTTCTAATGATGAATATGGAGCGGAGTATGTATGCCAGGAAATCAAACCATACGGTATCATATCCACGAAAGGAAATGTGATTAAAAAGGCGCGGCAAAAAGGTGTTTATGCTACACAGAGAATGTTCGTGATTGACTCCAGTGCGATGAAACGGAGTATCGAATTGATACATAAAACCGAACCTGATTACATCGAAGTGCTGCCTGGGGTTGTACCGAAGATCATTACTGAAATTCGCGAAAAGACAGGGAAGCCGATATTTGCAGGGGGACTCATTGATACCATTGAGGAAGTGGAAGCGGCAATCGAGGCCGGTGCCACTGCCATTACGACATCCGATCGTGCGTTATGGAAGCACTTTGATCGTTATTGATTCACCAACGGCAAATTGCCTGTTGACAACGTTTTCATTGCGTATTAGTATAGTAACCAAGTTAATACACTGTGTAGAGAGACAAAGAGACATACGAATTTCATGCCTTAAGGGGGCCTGGTTTCGTATGTCTCTTTTTATTTTTAAGAATTTTTTTGCAATATCTGTTTTCTATTGAAATAAACAGGATATATACAGATATAGCAAAATATGAAATAACTATTTTTGAAAACGGTCTCTTCACAGAAATCCAATTTGAAATGAGGTTTAGACATGACAGCATTTTTAGGAGAAGTGATTGGAACAGCCTTGCTCATTATCTTTGGTGCAGGAGTATGTGCGAATGTTAATTTAAAGGAATCGTTCGCTTATAACTCCGGCTGGATCGTCATAACTTTCGGCTGGGGATTGGGGGTGGCGATGAGTGTGTATGCTGTCGGCCAATTCAGCGGTGCCCATATCAATCCCGCGGTGACTCTCGGACTGGCATTTAACGGTGACTTTCCATGGAGCCAGGTACCGCAGTATATTCTCGCACAGATGCTTGGAGCGATCATTGGTGCCATTATTACGTACTTGCATTTTTTACCTCACTGGCACGCGACAAAGGATCCAGGCGTGAAATTAGGTGTATTCGCCACTGGTCCGGCCATTCCGCATGTATTTTCGAACTTGTTAAGTGAAATCATCGGAACTTTTGTATTAGTGGTAGGATTATTATCAATCGGGGCGAATACTTTTACAGATGGATTAAATCCATTTATTGTGGGATTTTTAATTATCGCAATCGGGATTTCTCTCGGCGGGACGACCGGTTATGCGATCAACCCAGCACGTGACCTCGGACCGCGCATCGCACACTTCTTGCTGCCGATTCCTGGAAAAGGACCTTCTAATTGGGGGTATTCGTGGATACCGGTGTTAGGGCCGGTACTAGGCGGATCATTCGGAGGCGTATTTTACAAAGCCGTATTCACCGGTCAAGTCACGGCAAGCTTCTGGGTTGTCCTAATCATAACATTATCCATTCTGGGAGCAGCTTACTTAAGCGACAGAAAATTGACCCTTTCACAAAAGGTAGAAAAATTATCAGCTGAAAACTAAGTTCACGGGAGGAATCATCATGGAAAAATTTATTTTATCGTTAGACCAGGGTACGACAAGTTCAAGAGCCATTTTATTTAACAAAAAAGGAGAAATTGTTCATACCAGCCAAAAAGAATTCACACAGCATTTTCCTAAACCGGGCTGGGTGGAGCACAATGCAAATGAAATTTGGGGTTCTATCTTGTCTGTTATTGCAACCGTATTATCGGAGTCCAGCGTGAAGCCGGAGCAAGTCGAAGGGATTGGTATAACGAATCAACGTGAAACGACGGTTGTCTGGGATAAAGAAACAGGTACTCCTATCTATAATGCAATCGTATGGCAGTCAAGACAGACAGCAGCCATTTGCGAAGAGTTGAAGTCACAGGGACACAACAACACCTTCCGTGACAAAACGGGTTTATTGATCGATGCTTATTTCTCAGGAACAAAAGTGAAGTGGATTCTTGATCACGTTGAAGGAGCAAAGGAGAAAGCAGAAAAAGGACAGCTGCTGTTCGGTACGATCGATACATGGCTTATTTGGAAAATGTCCGGTGGAAAGGCACATGTAACCGATTATTCTAATGCCTCAAGAACATTGATGTACAACATTCATGAATTAGAATGGGACAGGGAACTCCTTGATATACTGGGCGTTCCAGAATCAATGCTTCCAGAAGTGCGCCCTTCTTCAGAAGTATACGCAAAAACTATTCCTCATCATTTCTTCGGACAAGAGATTCCGATAGCGGGTGCAGCAGGCGATCAGCAGGCCGCATTATTCGGACAAGCCTGCTTTGAAACAGGCATGGGCAAAAACACGTACGGTACAGGCTGTTTCATGCTTATGAATACTGGAGAAAAAGCAGTGAAATCCGAGAATGGATTATTAACGACCCTTGCATGGGGAATCGATGGCAAAGTGGAATATGCATTGGAAGGAAGCATTTTTGTTGCCGGTTCCGCTATTCAATGGCTGCGTGATGGACTTCGGATGCTGAAGGATGCCAAAGACAGTCAGGGATACGCTGAAAAGGTCGAATCCACTGATGGGGTTTATGTAGTGCCAGCGTTTGTCGGCCTTGGCACACCATATTGGGACAGCGATGTCCGGGGGGCGATATTTGGCCTGACCCGGGGGACATCGAAAGAGCATTTTGTTCGTGCCACATTGGAATCCCTGGCATACCAAACGAAAGATGTGTTAAAAGCCATGGAAGCAGATTCAGGCATAGCACTGAAAAAACTCCGTGTAGATGGCGGAGCGGTGAAAAATGACTTCCTGATGCAATTCCAGAGTGATATTTTAGATGTTTCGGTTGAAAGGTCTGTTATTAATGAGACCACTGCATTGGGCGCTGCTTATCTCGCAGGACTTGCAGTAGGGTATTGGAAAGACCGTGAAGAGATTTCTAAACAATGGAATAAAGACAGGGAATTCGAACCCGAAATGCCTGAAGAAAGCCGGGAAGAATTGTATGGCGGCTGGAAAAAAGCCGTTAATGCTGCAATGGCTTTTAAATAAAATTCATTTATGTTATACTGATAACAAGTTAATAAACCGGTAAGAGATCCAGAGAGACCAAACAGCATTATGGACCTGCTAATCCATAATGATAGTTTTGGTCTCTTTTTTTATGGATATACACTTACTAGAACATAATTTATAGAGTGAAAATGACATTCACTTCTACAAATGAATACTTAGGAGGAAGGACTTTATGACCTTTTCAAGTACGGCTAGACAAGAGATTAAAAATCAATTAACCTCCCAGAACTATGACCTTATTGTCATTGGAGGCGGTATTACGGGTGCAGGAATCGCGCTTGACGCTTCCAAGCGGGGTATGAAAGTGGCACTGGTTGAGATGCAGGACTTTGCTGCCGGTACATCGAGCCGGTCAACGAAACTTGTTCATGGAGGTTTGCGATATTTAAAGCAATTTGAAGTGAAGATGGTGGCTGAAGTAGGGAAAGAGCGTGAAATCGTTTATGAAAACGGACCGCATGTGACCACTCCTGAATGGATGCTGCTTCCCCTTCATAAGGAAGGTACATTCGGAAAATTCAGTACATCGATCGGCTTGAAAGTATATGATTACCTGGCCGGGGTCAAGAAAAGCGAAAGGAGATCCATGCTTTCTGCAGCAGAGACCCTTTCAAAGGAGCCGCTTGTGAAAAAAGATGGGTTAAGAGGCGGAGGTTACTATGTAGAGTATCGTACAGACGATGCCCGACTTACGATCGAAGTGATGAAAGAAGCGATTGCTCATGGAGTGACCGCCATCAATTACACCAAATCCCAACGCTTCCTCTATGAGAATAAAAAAGCCGTCGGGATAGAAGCCGAGGATCTGATTGACGGAGACACCATTCAAATACGAGGTTCGAAAATCGTCAATGCCGCCGGTCCATGGGTTGATGAAGTGCGCGGGAAGGATTACAGCACGAACAATAAGCAGCTCCGCCTGACAAAGGGAGTGCATATTGTTATCGATCAAAGTAAATTCCCTCTCCGACAAGCTGTGTATTTCGACACACCTGATGGCCGTATGGTCTTTGCGATTCCAAGGGACGGAAAAGCTTACGTCGGAACGACAGATACTTTTTATGATAAAGACAAAGCGACACCGCAAATGACAACAGAGGATAGAGATTACATTCTTGAGGCGATACACTTTATGTTTCCTGAAGTAACTGTAACGAAAGAAGATGTTGAATCAAGCTGGGCTGGTATCCGCCCCCTCATTTTTGAAAAAGGGAAGGATCCATCTGAGATTTCCCGTAGAGACGAAATCTGGGAAGGTGAGAGCGGACTTATCACCATTGCAGGAGGAAAATTGACTGGCTATCGTAAAATGGCAGAGACAGTTGTCGATCTTGTATCCACGCGATTAAAAGAAGGTACGAAGCAGAAATTCCCTTCTTCCACAACCAAGAACATGCCTATTTCCGGCGGTCATGTAGGAGGATCGAAAAACTTTCAGGCTTTTATCCAGCAAAAATCCAAAGAAGCTGTTCAATACGGACTGACAGAAGAAGAAGGACAGAAGCTTTCACGTATGTATGGCTCAAACGTCGACCAATTGTTCAAGCTCGCTCATGCATACAGCGGCTCATCTGAAGAGCGTCCGGTGCCTGTCACCCTATACGCCCAGCTTATCTATGCTGTCCAGGAAGAAATGGCCGCAACGCCGGTCGACTTCTTTATCCGCAGAACAGGTGCAATGTTCTTTGACCGCGAATGGGTTGAGAAGTGGCATGAAGCAGCAATAGACATCATGGCGAAGCTATTGAACTGGAATCCGGAACAAAAAATAGAGTATACGTTAGAGTTGAAAAAAGAACTGAAAAATGCTGTTGTTCCGGTAGATCAGCAGTAGAAATGATGAACCAGCAGGGGACTGACCCTGCTGATTTTTTTACCGTTTTTCCAAAGAACTCTCTGCACAATCCAGTTAATTTGATATAATTGGAAAACAAGGAAATAATGGGGGAAGTTCATGAACATCTATCAGACAAAGGATTTTAGAAAAATCGCTGAATTAAATGAGGCAGTTCAAAAAGTGCATGTCGAAGCTTATCCCGAATATTTTAAAGAATATCGATTTGAAGAGATAAAAGAATTCTTTGAAGGGATCATTTCGAAGCCTCATCATACCTTCTTCATACTTGAAGATGAAGGGAATACCATCGGATATGCGTGGATAGAGATAAAGCATTACCCCGAGAATCCGTTTAAGAAATCGTACAAGTCATTACTCGTTCATCAATTAAGTATCGAAGCACATCTTCGGGGAAAGGGCTATGGCACATTTTTCATGAAGGAAATCTTTCGTTTCGCAGCGGATCATCATTTATCTATAGTGGAACTGGATTATTGGCATAACAATAATATGGCCAGGAGTTTTTATGAAAAGCAGGGATTTAAGGTCTTCAGGGAATATGTATATAAAGAGGTTGATTGATGGTGAATGAAGTGAAGAAGTCAAACATCACCAAGGCCCTGTTGATTGTAATCATAAGTACCGTCATCAGTACTCTCCTTATTAATTTCATTGAAAAACGAGAACTCCTTACTCAAAAAGAGAAGATCGAATCCCATTTTGAAGATTTCAAGGGAGATGGTCATTATAAAGTCACCGTTGTTCTAAAAAGAAAGCTCGGGGATCAGTATGTTCTCTTGTATACTTCTGATAATCAGAACGATAAGATAGGAATAGCTTTCTATACAAAAACAGATTTTTTTCCCCTTTATGAACTGATTAGGGATGAAGAAGCAAATCATGGTTTACTGGGTTCAAGCTTTCTGAATAACGAACAATTCATCGTGTACGGTAATGTGAGGGACAGCGGGGCAGATTACTTTCAATACCGTAATTCTATAGACTTCGAGAAAGTTAAACTGGGGAATGATCCCTATTTTATTCAAGTGGAAACCTACAATGGACAGCTCAGCGTACCATTGGTCATATTTTATAACAATAAAGGCGAGGAGCTAGCCACAGCACCTGCAAAATAGGGAATTTTTACGTTATGCTTAAAATTATATAAATATATGAATTCGTGCGTAAACCACCACACACTTTAGTACATCTAAGCAGAGAAGCAATAAGTGCTTGATAATGGAGTTGAAAGATAGGATATAAATAAGTACACTTACAAGTGAAATTGACACCATATCCTCGACTTTGACGGCTTCAATGGGATGAAGCCGTCTTTTTTCTATGTATATTTTCCATATTGCTATACTATTATTAGATAACTTGGCCAAGGGGGATGAATAGTGGATAGGAAAATTGCCATCGTGACGGGTGCTAATAGCGGTTTTGGATTACTATCTTCAATTGAACTTGCAAGTCGGGAATTTCATGTTCTTGCAACGATGCGTGATGTAAAGAAGGCTGAAGAATTAAATAATTTGGCAAGAATACGTGGAGTGGATTCTTACATAACAATATTGTCTCTGGATGTGACTTCAGAAGAATCGATTGAATCATTTAAAGGAACTCTCACCGATCAGTATACTTCAGTCGATCTTCTATTGAACAACGCTGGTTATGCATTTGGAGGCTTTGCAGAAGAGGTGAGCATCTCAGAGTACAGGGAACAATTTGAAACAAATGTATTCGGGGTAATGGCTGTTACTCAAATGGTGCTGCCTTTTATGAGAAAACAGGGAAAAGGGAAAATCATCAATATGAGCAGCATCAGCGGCCGTTTCGGCTTTCCGGGGTTAAGTCCATATGTTTCTTCCAAACATGCACTTGAAGGATACAGTGAGAGTCTGCGGCTGGAACTTAAACCGTTTGGCATTGAGGTCTTTTTAATTGAACCCGGTTCCTATCAAACAAACATCTGGACTTCAGGAAAGAAGGTTGCCTCCAGATCTCTTGAAAAAGAGTCACCATATTATACTTACATGCAAAAGATAGAATCAGAAATGGAAAAGGGCCAGGAACGGTTAGGGAACCCGGCTGATATAGCGGTTCTTGTTGGTGATATTGCTGCTGGAAAAATAACCTCGTTCAGGATCCCTGCCGGCAGGGGTACTAGACTTACAATCCTGTTAAAGGGTATTCTGCCCTGGAGAACATTAGAAAAATTGATACTGAAAAAACTTAACCATTAATCATGCCTGAAACGCAGTCTATACTTCGTTTTTTTGCAGTAAACCAGACATCATCAGACTTAGGACCCGTGTAAAAATAATTCTAGAGTTTTTCATGGCGGGTCTCCACTATCGAGTATGATTGTATTGAAAAGAAAAAGTCCCAATTCAAATATTTTTAGTTAGGATGGGACAAAAAACACATGGGTAAACGCAGCAAAGGTAAGTACAGTGGAGAATTATTCTACCGTGCACTTATTTTTAATTATCTGAATAATAGGACTTCATCGCGAAAGAAGGAGAAATTTGTAAAAAAGCAGAATTACATAATAGCAATCTATACACTCAGTAAAAGGATTGAAAGGAGGAGGTCAAATGAATTGGAAAGGAGCGTCCGCTCTCTGCATTCAAAATGAGCGTTTACTCATGGTTTACCAAGGGAAAAAGAATGAAGAGAAACGCTGGTCTGTTCCTTCGGGAGGATTAGAACCGAATGAAACCATCGAAGAATGCTGCAAAAGGGAAGTATGGGAAGAAACGGGATATAAAGTTGAAGTCGGAAAGCATGTTTATACAAAATGGGGATCTGAAGGAGAAATTTCTACTGAAATCTTTTATTTTGAGACGTCTGTCATTAGCGGGGAAGCGACAATTCAAGATCCCCATGAATTGATACACAGAATTGATTGGGTATCCCTTGAAGAATTACGGAACCTTCCGCTGGCATTTCCGGAAGATATCAGCATACTGGAATCTTATATGAAAAACAGACTCACGATACATACAGCGGAGTGATATGTTCTAAAACTTTCAATATAAATGTAAAGTATGACTTAGTGAAGGAGAGGAAAAGAATGATAAAAAGAACGGGAGAAGTCGTGATGGGAATCATCGGAATCGTATTATCCGCATTGTTCTCCATCATCGGTATCGCAACGAATATGAGTATGGGCGATCCTGCTATCATGGATGAAATGGAGAATATGATGGAAGGTGATCCCGCTATGACACCTGAGGATACGACATTTATTCTTGGTATAGCAGAAACAATGGGATGGTATTTAATCGCTATCGGCATCATTGCTTCCATTCTTGGATTGATTGCCGTTCTCACAATTGTGAAGAACAGAAAGCCAATCGTTTCAGGAATCATGTTCATTCTTGCTGCCCTGGTGATTGGGGTTGGTACTATCGGATTCGGATTCATTCCTGGTCTATTATTCTTGATTGCCGGGATCATGGCATTTGTCCGAAAGCCTAAGCCGAGTGAAACTGGATATTAATCAGTGAAAAAGACAAAAAGCTTAGAGATTATATCTCTAAGCTTTTTCCATAAATAGAAAGACTGTTTCTTCTCTCGGGAGTTTCTCTGTTTTATATGCTTTATAGCCAAGGTTTTTATAAAACGTTATATTCCTCTGGCTTTTACTCCCTGTAAATAACTCAAAACGAAACCCTTTATATTTTCTTTCAATCGCATTCATCAATTCTTTCCCGTAGCCATTTCCTTGAAAATCAGGATGCACCATTAATTTCATGATGTGACATGTACCACTTGATTGTTTCGCACGTACAGAACCTATGATCCTTTCATTCAAAACCAATTTTAGAATATAATTATCCAAGAAAGCCTTTTCCACGTCTTCAATGGTTTGGAGAAGGGGCTCGATCTCATAATTCCCATCAATTTCTGCTTCAATCACATAAGCCAACTTCTGTATTTCAAGAATTTCAGGTGCGTCTTCAATCGACGCCTCCATAATGATCTTTTTTATCATATTTATCCTCCGATCTAAATACATTATCACTAACATATTCTTGTCATTGGAGAAAAATCCCTCTTATATTAATACCTTGATTTTAATTGGCTTCTATACTATCTTAAAAGTAGAGCATAACTATTAACAAAGAGACACCGGTTGCAGCCGATGTCTCTTGCCACACAGCAACTGCAAGGAAAGCAGTGGCCCAATAGAGAAAGGAAATAACTCTGCCCTTCAAAAGTTTAGGCGCTTAACGAGGGTGGGGTTATTTCTTATTGTCATTCGAAATAACAATGGCAATGATGGAGACGATCAAAGAGCTAAAGGTTATCATTAGCGTCAAAGCCTCATACGTTGTCACTATAGGCACCACCTCCTTTAGCCAGGAAGTGGCCACTCCCACCCTACATCTGCTGTGTATCCAAATTATATCATATTAAGGTTCAAGTCTTTATAGGCTAGAGGTAGGAAAAGCATCACCCTGTCAAATAAACAGCAGGGTGTTTTTTGTTACCATTTCAATTTCGTACGCCATATTTCACGTATGGACAAAAATATGTTAGCATAAGTATGCTCATTTCAAACGATTACATATAAACAAGTGAATCAAGGAGGAACCAAGAATGAAACAGCGATTAGAGAACTTCAAACAATGGTTGAAAGATGAGAACATTGAAGCAGCATTTATCAACTCAACTGAAAACGTATTTTATTTGACGAATTTTCACACAGACCCTCATGAACGTTTGATGGGTCTATTCGTATTCCCCGATTCAGATCCATTTGCGGTTGTTCCAGGAATGGAAGCACGGCAAGTTAAGGAAGCTGGATGGCAAAACGAAGTGATCGGTTATTCCGACCACGAGAATCCATGGGATTTTATACAACAGGCAATTAAAGAGCGTGGAGTGAATGGAAATAAAGTTGCGTTTGAAAAAGAGGTCTTAACATACGGACGCAGTGAAGCGTTTTTATCCATCTTCAAAAATCCCGAGGTAGTAAATGTAGAAGACAAATTAAACGACATGCGCGTAATCAAAGATGAGAAGGAAATTGAAATCATGCGCCGTGCTGCTAAAATGGCAGATTTCGGAGTCGAAGTAGGGGTTGATGCACTTCAAGAAGGCATCACGGAAATGGAAGTTCTTGCGAAGATTGAGTACGAGCTGAAGAAACAAGGAATCCGGGAAATGTCCTTCTCGACAATGGTATTGTTCGGAGAGAAGGCAGGGGATCCTCACGGCAACCCCGGTGATAGAAAGCTGAAAGCGGGAGACTTTGTCCTATTTGATCTCGGAGTGGTTCTTGAAGGATACACATCGGATATCACACGGACATTTGCTTATAAATCAGTTTCTGATGAACAAAGGGAAATTTACGAAACTGTTCTTAAAGCAGAGCTTGCTTCTCTTGAAGCTAGCAAAGCCGGTAACCGTATAGGAGACCTGGACCAAATAGCCCGTGATATCATCACTGAGGCAGGATACGGAGATCACTTCCCTCACAGGATCGGGCATGGACTCGGAATCAATGTTCATGAATTCCCATCAATGAGCCATTTAAATGACGGTATTCTTAAAAAGGGGATGACTTATACGATCGAGCCGGGCATTTATGTTCCTGAAATCGGAGGAGTCAGAATAGAAGATGATGTACTCATTACAGAGGATGGGTATGAAACTTTAACAAAATTCCCAAAAGAACTTCAGATTATCGAATAAGTCGCAGAGAGCTGATGAAGAATCAGCTCTTCTTTTATTTAATGGCGTTAATTTGAACATTCTTCTTAAAAGAATTGAAGTGAAACCTTTACGTTTTTTCTACGTATACATTAGTATCAAGTAATGAAAAGGAGAGAGAACATGAAAAAGATCATCCTGTTACTGTTATCATTATTCCTTCTTTCCGGTTGCGGATTATTAGAAGAAGCAAATAATAGCTTAACCTATGTAGAAGAAATGACGGATTACTTAAACGAAGCGGAACAGTTTGCAAATGATTTTCCGACATTAGTAGAAGAGGCGTCGGCCGATCAGTCAGCCATTCCAAGACTTCAAGACCGCCTGGATGAGATGAAAGCAGAAATAGAGGAAATAAATAACCTGACCCCTCCATCTCTTGCGGAGGATCTTCATACAAAAGTAGAGGAATATAACAATAAAGCACTCCAGGGAATAGAACAGGCGCAGACCCAAATCGATAAAGGGGAAGTTCAATTGAGTGAGCTTCAAAACCTGGAGATTGTGGAAACCTTTAATCAACTGCAGGAAATCAAAGGGAATCTGGATAACTTAGGTCAATAATAAGTAGTGAAGTGTTGCAGGTAAGAAAATGACATACTAAACTGCGACACTTCTTTTTTTATTCAGGAAATGGTAAAGGATGACGAACGAGGTAATCATTCTTTTTCTAGAACAAGGGTTCGTGAAAACGTGTTATAATGAAGAAATAATAAAATGGACAGGAGACATTCGATGAAAGTTGTGATAGCCGAAAAACCTGATCAAGGAGCAACTTTAGCCAAACCGTTTCCTCATCGGAAAAAACAAGGATACATAGAAGTACAACCAAACGAACTATTTCCAAAAGGAGCTTATATTACATGGGCAGTAGGTCATCTATTCGGTCTGCAATCGCCTGAAAAGTATGATAGCAAATGGAAGAAGTGGACGATTGAAGAACTGCCGATCATCCCGGCACGATTTCAGTATGAGCTGTCAAGAGCTAAATCGAAGCAATTTACAGTTATAAAACAACTGTTGCATAACAAGGAAGTAACTGAAATCATCCATGCAGGAGATGCTGGTCGGGAAGGTGAATTGATTATCCGTAACATCGTTTCTATGGCACGTGTCCAAAAACCGATGAAAAGACTGTGGATATCATCCCTCACTGAAAAATCGATCGTCAATGGCTTTAGAACATTGAAGGAAGAAGCAGAGCTGCGAAACCTTTACTACGAAGCATATTCACGTGCATGCGCCGATTGGCTGGTTGGAATGAATGCTTCAAGAGCTTATAGTATTTTACTGAAACAGCAGGGTATGTCGGATGTTTTTTCGGCAGGAAGGGTACAAACCCCGACGCTTGCACTGATTGTCAAGCGGGATGATGAAATTGAGAGGTTCAAGAGTGAACCTTTCTGGGAAGTGAAGGCGGATTTCCAATTTGGAGATCATACGTATGAAGGGATCTGGCAAAAAGACGGGGAGAGCCGTATTCAGAGTGAAGAACTTGCCAGGAAAATAGCTTCCTTCTCTGAAAATAAGCCTGCAGATATTAAAGAAGTGAAAACGGAAAGAAAAGAGTTCTCTCCTCCAATGTTATTTAACCTTTCATCCTTGCAGGCAACAGTCAATAAGATGTTTAAATTTTCACCAAAGAAAACACTGGATGTACTCCAAAAGCTTTATCAAAAAGGAATTGTGTCTTATCCACGTTCGGATTCCCAATACGTAACCAGAGGGGAAGCTGAAACATTTCCCGAGACTTTAAACAAATTGAAGGAATATGGTCCATACAATCAATGGATACCAACTCCTCAAGCCAGCTTGATGAATAACAAGAGATATGTAAACGACGCAAAAGTATCAGATCACTATGCAATTATTCCTACCGAACAGGTTACTGATCCGTCTTCCCTTTCTGCGGACGAGAAAAAAATATACGATGTCATCATTAAGCGTTTCATTGCTGCTCACTATGATAAAGCCGTCATAAATTATACAACCATTACAACCCTTGTGGATGACCGTGCTGAATTTGTATCCAAAGGAAAACAGATTCTTCAGGAGGGCTGGAGAAAGATCATTGTTGAAAATGAAAAAGAAAATGAACCTCTGCTTCCTCCCGTAAATGAGAAAGATCAAGGAAAGGTGACCAAAGTGAACATCAAGGAAGGAAAGACCCAGCCACCTAAAAGGTACACTGAAGGACAGTTGATTACCTTGATGAAAACCGCTGGAAAATTTATTGATAATGATGAACTCGAGAAGGTCCTTAAGCAGACGGAAGGATTGGGTACGGAAGCAACTCGGGCAGGAATCATTACGATGCTGAAAGACCGTCAGTACATAGACATTCAGAAAAATATCGTCTATCCAACTGATAAAGCAAAGGTGCTCATACGTGCCATTGGTAACAATGTATTGGCATCAGCTGAAATGACAGCAAAATGGGAGCAGCGTCTTCAACAGATTGGAAATGGAAAAGCATCTGCACCAGAATTTATGGAACAAGTAAAGAAACTGAGCCGTTCACTCGTACAGAACGCATTGAGTGAAGCGGAATCGTGGAATTTTGGGGACCTTGATACAGCATCCATTCAGAGAACATCAGGGAAAAAGGGAAAGAGGGGCAGTAAAGTCAGCCTTGGCACATGCTTGAAATGTGGTGGTAAAGTGATAGATAAGGGAAAGTTTTACGGCTGCGCCAATTTCCAAAAGACGAAATGCAGCTTTACCATATCGAAAACAATCCTTTCAAAAAAAATAACTGGAACCGTTGTAAAAAAAGTTTTGAAGGAAGGAAAATCAGATCGCATCGATGGATTTAAAAAAGGGGACAAGCAATTTTCTGCTTACCTTGGATGGGATCCTCAACAAAAGAAAATTCAGTTTCTATTTGACGTAAAATAACAGCCTGTTCACCACTTGAAACCAGCGATGCCCAGTAGGGGCATCGCTGATTTGATGTATACAATTAAATTGTCTTCAATCGAACTAAACATTTACTTACACGTTTATTTCTTCTCAGAAAGGATAAAACAACTATGTACACAAAAGATATTTGAAGATACTGGAGGGAATACATTGAAAAAAGTATTAATGGTATTAACAAATGAAAGTAAAATTGATGATGAACATGAAACAGGATTATGGTTATCAGAGTTTGCAGAACCATACTCCGAGTTTAAAAATCAAGGTTTTGAAGTCGATGTAGCAAGCCTCCAAGGGGGAAGGATACCTCTTGACCCCAACAGTTTGGATGATGAAAATGTGGAAACGTGGAAAGGAGTAACGAAAGAACTCGACCAGACGTTGGTCCTTTCCCAGCTGAATGTGAATGAGTACAGCGGAATCTTCCTTCCTGGCGGACATGGAACGATGTTTGACCTGCCTGAGAGCCCTGACCTGCAACAAGCACTTGTACATTTCGCTGAAAATAATAAAGCCATTGGAGCAGTTTGTCATGGACCCTCAGGCTTTGTGGGTACAAAATTATCAAACGGAAAATGGCTGGTGGATGGAATAAGCATGACAGGATTCACAAACGAAGAAGAACAGCAGACAGGCCTTGATTCTTTGATGCCGTTTCTGTTAGAAACAAAACTTCGTGAACAAGGTGCGCAATTCGAAAAGGCAGAAGCGTGGAGTGACCATGTCATAACAGACGGGAAATTCGTGACAGGTCAAAATCCGCAATCCAGTCAGTCGACAGCGGAAGCCTTCGTGAAAGTACTTTAATACGTGCTATAACCAAGGGATTTAAAAACCCGAGAGGAGAAGAAACGGATAAAAATAGAACAGAATGATAAAATGAGATGATCTCTGTGTTGAGCAGGGGTCATCTTCTTTACATTCTACTGATATTCATATTTATGGTAGACAGCACCCATATGTTAAAATCATCTCAAAAGATCTTTGAAGGGAGCAAGCCCATGCTTCAAGTAATCATTCAGATACTCATCCTCTGCTCATTATATGAAGCCGGCAAATGGATTGCTGATTTCTTTCATTTACCAATACCAGGAAGTATCCTCGGAATGCTTCTGTTGTTTACCCTATTAGTCACAGGAACTATAAAAGAAAAGTTATTGATAGAAGGGGCAAACTTCTTTTTGAAATATTTTTCATTTTATTTCTTGCCATTATCCGTAAGTGCGATTGCTCTTGGACCTTATCTGAATCAATACGGGTGGAGACTCGCATTAATTCTTGTCATCAGCGTTTTTGCCGGATTTGCTGCCACTTCCCTTTGGGTTCAGGGATTTATTCAAATGAAGGAGAAGAAGTCTTATGATGAATCCCATTAATGTGATTGCAGCAATTGGAATAACAATCCTTTACTTTATTCTTTCAATTAAGATTCATCGTCTTTGGTCCAGTCCATTGACAATTCCCATTTTCTTAAGCTCGTCAGCTCTTATCCTTACATTATTTGTTCTTGATATACCATACGAAAAGTATGCCAATGGCACTGCAGTAATTACATATTTACTCGGACCGGCCACCGTGGCGCTTGCGTATCCCTTATATCAATTCAGGAAACTTCTCACGAAGCATTGGCAGCCTATCTTATCAGGGATATTAGCAGGAAGCGGAGTATCCATGGTGATTTCTTATTTTCTCGCCGTCCTCATGGATATACCTGCAGACTTCAATAGATCCTTCCTTGTAAAATCAGTTACTACCCCGGTAGCAGTTGATATAGGAAAACTGATAGATGGAAAGATAGAAGTCATCCCTGCTGTGGTCATTATTACAGGGATAATGGGGGCTATGTTTCTGCCGTTTCTTATCAAAGCGCTTAATATCTCTAACCCGATTGCAAAGGGACTTCCTTTCGGCGTCATCTCGCATGGAATTGGAACAGCTCAGGCTCTTAAAGAGGGAGAACAGGAAGGAGCCATAAGCGGAGCGGCAATGGCGTTAACAGCAGTAATCATGTCATTTATCATTCCCATTGTGTTCCTGTTTGTTTGATTAATGGCTTTAAGGGAGAAAATAGTTGATGCAGACAGGGAAATTCTGACTGCTACCTTCCTCAGTAAAAGGAGCGCAAATGTTGAAAAGAGTACTAATGAAGATAAAAAAAGGAATATGGGTCGTTCCCGCGGTATATAGTATAGTTTCTCTTGGTCTTGCTATTCTCACAATTTCACTTGATACATACTGGATTCACAGAATCGAACCTTTTTTACCGACTGTTATGCTTACAAGTATTGACCTTGCTCAGACTGTCCTGAGTGCCATCGCATCATCCCTGCTGACGATGACGACCTTTACATTTTCGACTGTAATGATTGTCCTTACTACTTATTCTTCACAGTTTTCACCCAGAACACTTCAAAATTTTGTGAAGGATAAAACAACGATGAGAGGATTGGGCATATTCCTGGGCGGCTTTATTTACTCTATTATTTCTTTATTATTCATGAGGCAAAGTCTTGAAGAACATCTCGTTTCTTCTGCTTTCGTCGGAGTTCTTTACGCCATTGTCTGTCTGTCATTTTTTGCTTATTTTATTCATCATATCGCCACTTCCATCCAGATAAGCAGACTGATTCAACGGCTGGAAGAGGAAGCTTTGAAAGTCATCGCGTTTTACAAAAAAATTCAAAAAGAACATAATGTCCATCCATATAAGGATATACCGGATGAGTACTATGTGGCTTCTGAAATCCCTGCAGCTAAATCAGGTTTCATTCAATATATTGATTTCTCTGAAATGATAAATATGGCTAGGGAAGAAGATGTAATTGTTGAATTCACAAAAGAAGTTGGTGACTTTGTAAAAAAAGGTGAAACAGTTTGCAAAGTCTACGGTATAAGAGAAGTACATACTCATCCCAAATCATATATATACATAGGAAGGGAACGAATGGGTGAATACGACTTAGCCTATTCCCTGCAGAAAATAGTCGAAATCGCTCTAAGGGCAATCTCTCCGGGGATAAATGATCCCAATACAGCAAGGGATGCAATAAAATATATCGGGCTGATCCTGAGTGAAATTCACGGGATTAAAGATGGAATTATATCTATGAAAGATAAAGATGACTGTACAAGGGTATTTATCCATCTATTTTCTTTTAACAAAATTCTATATAAAACGTTCTATCAGATTTCACATTATAGTAAAGCAGATATCTCAGTTATATTATCAATCATGGACGCCTTGATTATGATTTACAAGGAAGTGGATATCGATAGGAAACATATCGTTTATGATTTCCACAAGTACGTCATTCATGGCATGGAAAAAGAAGAAATGCAGGAATGGGATATGTATTATCTAAATGAAAAAATTGATCAGCTAAAACCTGCTTCTTTAAAAAATGATTTGGTTTAGTTATAGTAAGGGAAGACGAAATTCATAAAGAGAAGGAAGATTGTATGATAGTAAAAACAGACGAAGAATTACAAGCTTTGAAAGAAATCGGCCGTATCGTCGCACTGATCCGGGATGAATTGAAATCTCAAACAAAACCTGGTATTACGACGAAAGAGCTCGATGAGATAGCAGGAAGAATGTTTGAAGAAAACGGTGCTATTTCAGGGCCTAAAGGTGAATATGACTTTCCGGGCTTTACATGTATCAGCGTGAACGAAGAAGTTGCACACGGCATCCCGGGAGAAAGAATTATTAAAGAGGGAGACCTTGTGAATATTGATGTGTCAGGGTCGAAAGACGGTTATTATGCAGACACCGGTATTTCGTTCGTGGTTGGTGAAGGAGACCCCAAACTCACTGATTTGTGTGAAGCAGCCCTGAAATCATTTGAAGCTGGACTCCGTAAAGCAAAAGCCGGCTCAAAGCTGAACGGAATTGGAAAAGCCGTTCATAATGAAGCGAAGAAGAATGGCTACACGGTTATCAAAAATCTGACCGGACATGGTGTAGGTAAATCACTTCACGAAAAACCGGACCATATCCTGAATTACTTCGATCCATGGGATAACGGTCTTCTGAAAGAAGGAATGGTCATCGCATTCGAACCATTCATCTCAAGAAGAGCTCAAAACGTGATCGAAAAAGGCGACGGCTGGACATACATCACGCCTGACAAGAGCCTCGTAGCTCAAATCGAACACACTATCATCATTACTAAAAACGAACCAATTATTTTGACCAAATAAAACAGTAAGGGACGGTCCTTTGATAAGGTCCGTCCCTCTTTTTTAGTTAAACGATTTTTGTTTTACCGCATTCCTGGCACTTACGATAGAATTTGCCTTCCAATACACGGGATTTAAAGACATTATTTCCGCATTCACATCTACCGGCATGTTCATCCGGTTCGTCTTTATAAAGTACGATAGTGCCTTCTTGATTTTCCACTTGTTAACCCCCCACGCTAGTTCACGTATCTATATAAGTATAAATTGTAACCAATGACTTGTTAAGAGAAAAAAATTTCTACCCTGGTTAATCCAGCTTCACATTTAACTATATATAACCACTAAATCCAATATTATCTATATTTATTGGTTTTTTATTCCTTTGCATGATAGTTTATACAGGAAAACGCTTAATATTACAGATATGAAATAATTCTGACGCATGTTTATAATTTTCTTGTTATTGTATTGAGATTTTACTATGTTAGTATTTTCCCTGTTAGCAAAAATAAATAGTGCTAGCTACATAAGGAGGAATTTTTCTATGAAACTAAAAAAATCGATTATTTCTGTTGCTGCATTCACTACTCTAGCAGTTTCCGGTGGTGCTAGCGCTTCAGCACAAGAAATCGAAGTCAAAAAGGGAGATACGCTTTGGGGATTGGCGAAGGAATATGGCACAACTGTAGATCAACTTAAAACATGGAACAACTTAGGCTCAGATCTTATTTTTCCTGACCAGGAGCTGAAAGTATCATCTAAAGAATATTATACAGTAAAAAAAGGTGACACTCTTTGGGGTATTTCATCAAGTTATGGCATTTCAGTAGACAGTCTGCAAGGATGGAACGCACTGGAAAGTGACCTTATCGTGCCTGGACAAGAATTGCTAATTAACCTGGATGATAAAGCAACTTCAACTCCTGTAAATACTTCTGAGCAAGAAGAGGCTGCACCTGCGCCTCAGGCCGAAGCAACACCAGAAGTAGCTCCAGAAGCTGAAGAACCGGCAGCAGAGCCTGCAGAAGCAGCACCTCAAGAAGAACAAGATGCCGTAGCTAAAGAGCTTACTGTTGAAGCTACAGCATATACAGCTGAGTGTGAAGGCTGCTCAGGAATCACTGCTACAGGAGTAAATTTGAAAGAAAACCCTGACGCAAAAGTAATTGCAGTAGATCCTGATGTCATTCCACTTGGATCAAAGGTATATGTAGAAGGTTATGGATATGCAACTGCTGAAGACACTGGCGGTGCAATCAAAGGAAACCGCATCGACGTTTTCATTCCTTCAAAAGATCAAGCGACTGATTGGGGAAGAAAAACAGTAAACGTAAAAGTCCTTGAAACAAAATAATTCACATAGATCGCCCCATTGGGAATTTATTCTCAATGGGGTTTTTTATATATCTATTTTCTCTTAAAAAATTCCTTTAAAACTGTCATATTCTCTATATGAATACAAATGTTGGAATTGCTGGAATTCAAGATTATTAAAGAGTTTCAATATTCATTACTGTTACAGTGATGTCATCTAATTGTTAATTGTTTATAAACAGTTTGATATATGGTTGATGCATGTCTATGTTACTATTTCTTTTGTTGGTTTTTACTATAAACCACAAAAGGAGGAATTTGACAATATGAAAAAAGTTTTATTTTCCATTTTTTCCTTCGCAGTCATTCTTTCAATCGGACTATCCTCTGCAGCGGCAGAATCGGACGATAACACAGAAAAAGCACTTAAGGATTATCATAATATAGAAAAAGGCGACATCCTCTGGGAGATTGCCAATCGTTATCATATTTCCATTGAAGAGGCAGTTACCCGTCAGGAACTGCTCGAAAAAGGTATAACTGTGAATGGGAAAGAACCGCAAGATGCAGCTGTGAAGACTGCAGCTACAGAACAAAATGATGCTGACAAAAACAATGATAATGTTGTTCAAGAAATAGATATGACTGCTACAGCTTATACAGCCTACTGTGAAGGGTGCATTGGTATCACCAAAACCGGTGTTGACTTAATTGCCAATCCTGATGCAAGAGTCATTGCTGTTGACCCGGATGTTATTCCGTTGGGATCAAAAGTATATATTGAAGGTTACGGATACGCTCGTGCAGAAGACACAGGCGGAGCTATTAAAGGAAATCGTATTGATATTTACATGGAGCATGAAGAAGATGCCCTTCAATACGGAGTTCGAGATGTAAAAGTGAAAATTATTGAAGAATAGATATAAAAGACGTTCTCTCAAGTTGGAGAACGTCTTTTTTGTATCTCGGCCTTGCCCTAAGGCTATGTAGGTAATAAAAAACTACTTTCATTTTTATTGAAATTAATTGGAATGAAAACGCTCTATTGGCAAACACTAGTCAAAATTAATGGTTTTCACTTGCATTTACATCACTACTTTTGCTAGGGTTATGAATGTTGGTTTCAAGGGCGTAAAAGAGGGAATATGGAAATAGGCCTATTTCCATGCTTTCTTTCTATTTTACAAATTAGAAAAAAAAGAAAAAAATGAAAGGAGATCATTATGAAACGCATTTCAAATGTTTTCTGGATTACTGTTGCACTCGTAGCAGCAGCTGTAGCATATGGAGTGATTGCTCCAAAATCTTTTGAAACAGTAACTTCGAATATGCAGACGTTCATTACATCTACATTCGGCTGGTATTATCTAATATTAGTAACCGTAATCGTGATTTTTTGTGTCTTCCTTATCTTTAGCCCTATGGGAACGATCAGATTAGGAAAACCGGATGAAAAGCCTGAATACACAAAAGGGACTTGGTTCGCTATGTTATTCAGCGCAGGTATGGGTATTGGACTTGTATTCTGGGGAGCTGCAGAGCCGCTTTCCCACTTTATCACACCCCCACTTGCAGAAGGAGGCACCAATCAAGCAAATAAAGAAGCGATGCGCTATACATTCTTCCATTGGGGAGTACATGCTTGGGGAATTTATGCAATCGTTGCTTTAGCTCTTGCGTACTTTAAGTTCCGTAAAGATGAACCAGGGTTAATTTCTTCAACGCTCAGACCCATTTTCGGAGACAAAGTAAACGGTCCTTTAGGAACTGTCATCGATGTACTTGCTGTCTTCGCAACGGTAGTCGGAGTCGCGACGACACTTGGATTCGGGGCTGCTCAAATCAACGGAGGGCTATCTTATCTATTTGGCATTCCTAACAACTTCACTGTACAGTTCATCATTATCGCTGTCGTTACAGTGCTGTTCATGATTTCTGCTTGGTCAGGTTTGAGTAAAGGGATTAAATATCTATCTAATACAAATATGGTATTGGCTATTGGATTATTCGTTTTAGTCTTCTTTATCGGACCGACGCTATTAATCCTGAATATGTTCACAGATACAATCGGTGCATATATCCAGAATATCGCAGCTATGAGCTTCAGAATCGCACCACTGAACGAAGAGCATCGTTCATGGATTAATGGATGGACCATCTTCTACTGGGCATGGTGGATTTCCTGGTCTCCATTCGTCGGTATCTTTATCGCCCGAGTTTCGCGAGGCAGAACGATTCGCGAATTCCTGATCGGAGTATTGCTGCTTCCTGCACTTGTCAGCTTCCTTTGGTTTGCTGCGTTCGGTACTTCTGCAATCGAGGTACAACAAGCTGGAACAGATTTAACTAAATTTGCTACAGAAGAAGTTCTCTTTGCTGTATTCAACAGCTTTGAATGGTCCACTATATTGTCCGTTGTAGCCATTACACTGATTAGCACATTCTTTATCACTTCAGCCGATTCAGCAACATTCGTTCTTGGGATGCAAACGACATACGGTTCATTAACTCCTCCAAACTATGTAAAATTAACATGGGGGATCGCACAATCCACCGTGGCATTGATCCTATTATACAGCGGAGGATTACAAGCCCTTCAAAATGCGCTTATTGTCGCAGCACTGCCATTCTCAGTCATCATGGCACTCATGATGGTCTCATTATACAAAGCACTTAATCATGAGAAGAAAGAACTTGGTCTTTACATTAAACCCAAACCAAGAAAAACCACTGAGTCACATGAAAAAATTTAAATGAGTTTCTGCGCCCAGACAATGTCTGGGCGTATTTTTTTGGGGAAAATGCCTGCGTTCATCTCGCTCTTTATTAATAACTAGACATTTTCATCATTTATCAGTTCTGAAGGCTATTATAAACCCTTCTATTATGCACTTTTTATAAACTATACAAAAGACTTTTACTGATTTGATTAACCTACAATTTGTCCCATACATACATTAATATCGTAGTTAGATAACTGGAGGTGACTGATTATGTATGGATACGGATACCCTGGATACGGATACTGCGGAGGAGGATACGCGGGAGGCTTCGCATTAATCGTAGTTCTATTCATTTTGTTAATTATCGTTGGAGCAGCGTTTGTTCACTAATAAAAAAATAAATGCCAATGATCCGAAGAGTCCAGATATGACTCAATCGGGTCATTTTTTTATGTTAACAAAACACATTGGAGTTGAAAGTATTTACTTTACATACCATTCTCCGATTGTATTAATCCAGTTCTCATATTAAAATACTAAAAGGAATCATCACAGAGGAAGGAGGCGTGACTGTATGCAAAAAAAATCGAAAAAGAAAAAGACAAGCTTTAAAAAGAAACACGCCTCTCCATTTAAAATACTATTGATCCCTTTTTTCATTCTGATGATTTATTTTGCAGTTAACGATATACACACCACCAATAAGCTCTCTTTGTTTGGTAAAGAAGAGGTACCGCCTCAATATATTCCGATATATAAAGCGGCCGAAAAAAAATATGGTGTCCCGTGGAATCTATTGGCGGCTCACCATCGCGTGGAAACAAAGTTTTCCACCATGAAATCACTCATCTCCCCTGTTGGTGCTGAGGGACATATGCAGTTTATGCCCTGCACGTTTGTTGGCTGGTCTCATCCGACATGCGGTAATTTGGGCAAAGGGGATATTCCCGATGATCAGAAAACCGATCCCGACATCATTGAAAAATATGGGGGATACGGAGTGGATGGGAACGGAGATGGGGTTGCCGATCCGTTTCAAATTGAAGACGCCGTATTCAGTGCAGCAAATTATCTAGCAAGTAATGGAGCAGCAAACGGGGAGATCGAACAAGCTGTATTTGCTTATAATCATAGTACGGAGTATGTAGAGGATGTTCTGTATTTCGCTGAGAGATATATTGAGAAACCAAAGGAAGAAAAACAATAGTAATTCAAAGGCTCCTCATCATTCATAAAAATTTTCAAAAAAACCTGTATTCAAGATTCACAAGAGAACCGTGGTATGATAAGGTTCTCTTTTTTTATCTATGAACCTTACGATGTTTGTGACATTCATAGTATTTCCCTTCACTATCAAAAATTGTTATGATTATTCTTTGTTTAATTTTTAGAGTATACAGGTGGTTGAAGAATGAAAGTTACTAGTTTAATAGAAGAGTGGCAGACTGCTCTGGAGATTGAAATTGCACATTTAAGAAAACGAGAAACTACTGGAATTTATATAGAAGAGGGGAGATGCTTGAGGAAGGATGATACTGCTTACATATACTGGTTTACTCTTGCATATTCCGCCTCCTTTCCCGAAGGAAGCACTGTAATATTTAAAACAGGGGGAAAATTGCTGTCCGGGGTCGTGATCAGCTCAGAAGACCGGGAATGCATCATAGAGTTCGATCGGTACATTGGAGACCCAGTTACAGTCGGACAACTTTTTTACGAAGCATGGGAGTTGCTGGAGAAACTGATTGAAAGGCTGGAAGAAGCTAAAGAAAGACATGGAAAAGCAAGCAGGATCAAAGATCTGATGGTTCCTCCACAAAAAATATCCCATAACGCAGCCGTTGTAAAAGATACACTGCACGAAGCATATCTAAGAAGTAAACACAATCCAGTCACCTATCTCTGGGGACCGCCGGGGACTGGTAAAACCTACACATTAGCCCGTGTGGCAGCCTATCATTATTCAGAAGGAAAGCGAGTACTCCTCCTTTCTCATAGCAACGCAGCGGTTGATGTATTAATAGAAGAAATGCACCATTTTCTTTCCAAGCATGACCGTTGGAAATCTGGAGAGGTCATCCGATATGGAATCAATCGAAAATCGTATGGGGAGGGGATCACTGATTTGAGCGTGATACAGCTATTGGAGCATCAGGATCCGAAGCTTGCTCAGGAAAAGAATACAGTGGAGACATACCGAAGGAAACTGAAGAATAAACTTTCAAAGTCATTCTCCAACTACGATTCCGAACGCCTTTCTCAGTTAGAGGTACATTATCAAAAACTGAAGGAACAGCTTAAAAGACGGGAAGGCGGACTCGTAAATGATGCTAAGGTAATCGGGACCACATTAAGTAAAGCTGCAATCGACCCTCTTATTTATGATGAGGAATTTGACCTTGTCATTGTAGATGAAGCGAGTATGGCGTATGTGCCGCAAGTCGCTTTTGCTGCATCGATAGGGAAAAAAATCATCATATGCGGAGATTTCAAGCAGCTCCCTCCTATCGCAGGAAGCTTTCATCCATCGGTCTCGAAGTGGTTAAAGGAAGATATCTTCCATTTATCTAACGTGGCTGGTTCCGTAGAAAAAGGGAAGGAGCATCCGCAATTGCTGCTTCTCCCCGAACAAAGGCGTATGCATCCGAGCATTTCTGCTTTCACAAACCATTTTATCTATCATTCGAAAGTGGGTGACCATCCCGATGCGACAAAGATGAGGGAAGAAATTCTGTTCAGGGAACCCTTTCCCGAACAAGGAAGCATTCTATTATCCCTGCAGGAAGGGTCAGAATGGGGGGGAATCGACCGCGGCTCAAGATGGAATATCCTTTCAAGCTTCCTCACAGTTATGATGGCTATTAAAGCACTGGATGATGGAACTCGTTCCATCGGAATCGTGACACCATACCGGGCACAGGCAAGATGGTACAACCTGCTTCTTAAAGAACTTATCGAGCCCCTCTACCAGGGAGAGAAACCGAGCCTATACGCGGCTACTGTCCATGGTTTTCAAGGATCCGAAAATGATATGATTATTTTCGATGTCGTCGATGGGACCGCTCATGAAAAAGCAGGTGCCTTACTTACGCGTAAAGGAAGCGAGAGGCTGATCAATGTGGCGGTTACACGGGCAAGAGGGAAATTCATACTGGTAGCCGATGATCACTTCATAAGAAGTAAGACTCGTCCATTACAGCCAATTCATCAATTGATCGATTTTCTATATACAGATGGGTATGTTAAAACTGGTTCGGATTTTACAGAATCAGAAATAAGCTCTACCAAAAGATTGAAATGGTATTCGATTCTGGACAATAAAAGGATAATGAAAGACCTTCTTGCATGCAAAGAGGAGATTATCGTGAATGTTAACTCAATGAGCGTTATACCTCCTGGATTTTTAAAAGTATTGAAGGAAGTCGAACATAATATAACCGTAAAAATATTATGTAAACAGAAAAAACACAAAACCTTTCCTGTTGAAACAGCTGACTCGACAACAAACATCCCCTTTATCAGCTTGGACAAAAAAGTGCTATGGTTTAATTGTTTCTCAAGTGAAGGGAACAAAAGGTTTCCTTATCAAGTAAGAATTTTTTCAAAAAAGGTGAATCAGCAATTCTTTAAGCTGATTCAACAAAACGCCAGAAAAATGTAATCACACATTTCTGGCGTTTTGTTATTTGAGCCGTTTTGAATTTAAACCTATTTTGAAACATAAAGCGGTTTGTCGGTTCTTTCAGTTACTTCTCCGATCAGCCACGCTCCAACAGAATGTCCATGTAATTCATCGATATATTTAATGGCCTGATCTCTTGGGAGACTCACCAATAATCCGCCGGATGTAATCGCATCACAAAGGATCAGCTGATCTTCTGTTGTAAGTGCTGAGTCAT
This sequence comes from Rossellomorea sp. ABR4_012, assembly GCF_056159545.1. Lineage (NCBI taxonomy): Bacteria > Bacillati > Bacillota > Bacilli > Caryophanales > Bacillaceae > Rossellomorea > Rossellomorea sp. ABR4_012. Next base: position 8,912 of record NZ_JBSWVK010000004.1, on the reverse strand, counting down.
AGAAGACCTCATTTTCAAGCCAAAGGTGATTCGCTTTCGATCCTCCCGGGATCACGCCTGATTCCGCAAGTTCTTTTGTACCGGGTAACTGCGGGATTGATGAGTAGCTTAGTGTGACTGTTACATGACTTCCTTTCGCCATTTCAAAGGCATGGCCTAAAAGTCCAAAACCCGTAATATCAGTGACAGCATTTACTTGATAATGATGTAAAACTTCAGCCGCTATCTTATTCAACATACTCATCGATGCCACCACTTCAGCTTCTTGATCTTTCGTCACAGCCTGACGTTTGATGCCGGTCGTTACGATTCCTGTACCGATCGGTTTCGTCAACACCAGAACATCTCCTGTTTTGGCGCCTTTATTGGTCCAATATTTCTCTGGATGAACCACTCCCGTTACACTCAATCCAAACTTTGGCTCTGCATCATCAATCGAATGGCCTCCCACAGTGATTGCACCAGCTTCCAATACTTTCTCCTGGGCACCTGCGAGTATCTGAGTCAGCATCTCACTGCCGAGTTTCTTAATTGGGAATCCGACAATATTCAATACTGTCTTTGGAGTTCCGCCCATGGCGTACACATCACTCAAAGCATTGGCTGCTGCAATTTGACCGAACAGATAGGGATCATCGACGACAGGAGTAAAATAATCGACTGTTTGAACAAGAGCGATCTCATCGGTTAACTGATAAATCCCTGCATCGTCGGAGGATTCATTTCCAACTAACAATTCTTTATTCTCTGGTTGAGGAGGCAGCTGACGCAAAACTTGCGCCAAGTCACTTGGACTTAATTTACATCCTCAGCCGGCTTTAGAAGAAAGAGCCGTCAAACGGATGATCTCTTCTTTACTCATAGCTTTCACCCCTTTATGTATAGATACTTATATTGTACAGGAAAGATAAGAGAACGGGCAAAATAGGAGAAGGGATTTCCAACTTATTTGCAACTGAAATAGGTCTCCTCTACAATGAAATAAAGCACTTTGAAAAAAAGGGGGTTATCGGATGACCAATCGTAACATTAAAATTGAATTCTGCTTAAGGTGAAACTACTCACCAAAAGCCGCGAGTTTCGCGGAACAGTTATTTACCCACTTCCGCTACGATATTGAAGAAGTATTGCTCATTCCATCATCTGGAGGAGCCTTTGAAATCACGGTAGGGGATACAAAGATCTATTCCAAACTGGAAACAGGTGTATTTCCAGATCCAAATGATATCATCACCAAGATTGAAGGCATGTAAACACAAGAAAAAGCCTGGGATCCCAGGCTTTTTACCTTATCAGAGAGAATGGAGATCATCGTCGCAAATTCCTTGAACACGAATGATTAACGAAGTTTTCTCCGTGCATTCGTGTTTAGGTACCTTGATTTCAATTGTATGGTGTTCTAAAGAGTAGGATAATTTCCGTTGACGCAGGCAAAAAGGAAAGTCAATATTCCTGCTCCTTGTCTTCAATTCATTTTTTAATCTGATTGTTATAACCAGCCGGTGATCATTCTTCGTCAGAATCAATTCATCCGGACAAATATTTTCAGTTTCGACTTCCACGATAAATGCCTCTGTTGTATCAAGGAAGTCGATTCGGAATTCTTTTTCATCTAGCCGAACTGTATCAGGATCCAATAACCAATCCTTCATTCTCTCTTCCCAGTTCTCTAAATAGAAATCCTCCTTGTCCTTACCCATTTACATCTGACCCCTAACTTTCTCTTTTACACATTCTATTCTTTCTCCTTTAAATGGTGAGGGTGTTATAATGGGATAAAAGTAATAAAGGAGGTAATCATGAAAGAATTGCTGAGACAAATACCCCCTATACATGAACTTCAACATACAGTCGGTTTCGAGCGCTTCATAGCCGATCAAAACCTTTCATTCGATAAAGGGACGGAGCTTGTGAAAGAAAGTGTAGCGTTCATAAGAAAGTGCATCCAGGAAAACAGGTGGGATGGTCCTCATCCTGATACCGACCTTTTCATTGAGGCAATCTACATACAGGCCGAACTCATTAAAAGTGAGAAATTCTCGCTATCTTTACATAAAGTCATCAATGCCAGCGGAACGGTTTTACATACAAATTTAGGGAGAGCACGACTGGGAGCTGAAACAATTGAACATATGAACAAGGTGGCAGGCTCTTACACCAATCTTGAATATGATGTAGAAAAAGGAAAGAGAGGTTCCCGACACATCCATGCAGAGAAATTCATATGTGAATTGACTGGCGCTGAGGCTGCGATGGTCGTCAATAACAATGCTGCCGCTGTATTTCTCATTCTTTCTGCACTTGCTAAAAACAAGGAAGTTATTGTATCGAGAGGGGAGCTTGTGGAAATAGGAGGTTCCTTCAGGGTCTCTTCCATCATGGAAGAGAGCGGGGCAAAGCTAGTGGAAGTCGGCACAACAAATAAAACCCATTTACACGATTACGAAGGACATATCAGAGAAGAAACAGCGATGATCATGAAAGTGCACCAAAGCAATTTTGTCATGAAAGGATTCACTTCTTCAATTGGAACTGAAGACCTTGTCAATTTGTCCGGAAAGTATGACCATGTCATTTATTATGAAGATTTGGGAAGCGGGGCTCTTTTTGACTTTTCAACACATGGAATAGGGAAAGAGCCGTTAGTAAGACAAGTGATCGAGCGAGGCTCAGACATTGTATCGTTCAGTGGGGACAAGTTATTGGGAGGACCTCAAGCCGGAATCATCGCAGGCAGGAAAGAGGTTGTGGACTTACTAAAAAAACATCAGCTCGCCCGTGTGCTGCGGGTGGATAAAATGACACTTGCTGCACTTGAAATGACCTTGCTTCATTATTTGAAAAACGAGGAACACAAGATTCCTGCCATTTACGGGATAACGCAGCGTAAAGAAGACATCATGCACCAATCAATGGAGCTGATAGAACATCTGGAGCAGCGAAATGTTTCATTTATTCTTGAGTTGATGGAAGGTACGAGCAGAGTGGGCGGCGGGACCATGCCGGAAGTCGAACTTGAAACGTATCTTATTTCTATAAAGCACAAAACTATTTCCTCAAATGTATTGCACGAACGATTACGGTTCCATGAACCTGCCATTATTACAAGGATTCAACAGGATCGCCTTTTGATTGATTTGAGAACCGTTTCAATCGAGGAACAGGGGGAAATACTAGAAGCACTCGATAAAATCAGGAAGGAAATAGAGGCCGAAGTGCTTAAACGATCGTAATCATTGCCCATAAAAGAGGCACATCCAGATGATTGAGATGTGCCTCTTCTGCTTTATTGCTGCCCGTTGACGTCATTTACAATCGACTCAAGGTCTGTCTTGAATTTCTGCAGTTGTTCTTTTTGTGTGTCTGAAGCCACTTCAAGTGCATTCTCTATTTGCTGATACGCTTCGTTCACTTCATTTCTAAGGTGTGAAAGTTGTGAACCGTAGCTGCCGCCATCGAGAACCAATTCATTTACACTATTTTGCACGTCCGTGTACCCTTGCTGTGCAGCTTGAAATGCTTGTTGTTTATTTTTATGATATGGCATTTTAATTCTCTCCTTCAAAAGTAAAATAGCCTTTCTATTATAGGCATTTCACCACAATTCTATACGTATGCATAAACTCTCTCCATCGTATCCATTCTAAACAAGAGGAGGGATGGATGATGAACAAAAATGACAGCAAAGACATGAGAAAAAACGCACCTAAACAATCGGGCCAGCCTGAACCGTTAAGCGGCTCCCACAAAGTGAAAAACCAAAACCATACGCGTCAAAAGCATAACGGCAGCCACGATATGTAAATGAAAAAAACTCTGCAAGTGAATTTGCAGAGTTTTTTGTTTAGTTTTATCAAGAAAGGGTAAGTGAGAAGGGAGTCCGGACATAGACGACTGGTACATTCTCAAAGATCTATAGGCATTTCTTCTGACAAAACAATTATTGATTGGTTTTTCGCTTTTTATTATTCTGCCTCTGAGCTTCCGTCAGCGGCTCATTGGAGTACTCTTCATTATAACCTGCACCCTTGCCCTGTGCTTTTGCTGCGTTCATACCGTTTATGACATGATTTGCTTTGCGTTTAGCCAATAGAAACACCTCCATATGATTAGATTGCCACCATGCATGCAGAGCTATTAGAGGAAAAGCCTAGCAAGAAGTAATTATTTTTGCGAAATAATATTTAATTGGACCCGACATCATTTGACATGGACAAAAATGCCGTTATGCCAATATTTTGCTAGAAAATGAAAGGTGTTTAGTTATTCAGATAAGTAAAACTTATCAAAAACAATAACTTTATTGTTATTTACTTATGTAATCGCTTGTATTAAGATTGTTAATGTGAGAAAAGTTCGTTAGTTAGAACGAAGACTTTTCGACTTAATGTGTATATGTAGTTAGAGGGGGAATCGAAATGGCAAAGAACGATGTATTTAATGCACGATCTTCTTTCGAACTGGAAGGAAAACGTTATCATTACTATCGTTTAAAAGCACTTGAAGAAGCAGGCGTTTCAAACATCAACCGTTTACCTTACAGTGTAAAGGTATTACTTGAATCCGTACTGCGCCAATTTGACGGACGTGTAATCAATAAAGAACATGTTGAAAATTTAGCAAACTGGGGAGCAGCAAGCAAGGATGCGGAGGTTCCATTCAAGCCTTCACGTGTCATCCTTCAAGACTTCACCGGAGTACCTGCTGTCGTTGACTTGGCTTCATTGCGTAAAGCAATGGCTGACATCGGCGGAGATCCTCAAAAAATCAACCCTGAAATTCCGGTTGACCTTGTAATCGACCACTCTGTACAAGTTGATAAATACGGTACAGCAGATGCATTAAAAGCAAACATGGACCTTGAATTTGAACGTAATGCCGAGCGTTACCAATTCTTAAGCTGGGCTCAAAAAGCATTTGAAAACTACCGTGCCGTACCACCGGCTACCGGTATTGTTCACCAGGTTAACCTAGAATACCTGGCAAACGTTGTCCACGCTGTTGAAACAACTGAGGGCGACTTTGAAGCGTTCCCGGACACACTTGTTGGTACTGACTCTCATACAACGATGATCAATGGTATCGGTGTTCTTGGCTGGGGTGTTGGCGGAATCGAAGCTGAAGCAGGTATGCTTGGCCAGCCTTCATACTTCCCGATCCCTGAAGTGATCGGTGTTAAATTCACTGGCGAGCTACCAAACGGAGCAACAGCCACTGACTTGGCACTAAAAGTAACTCAAGTACTTCGCCAAAAAGGTGTTGTAGGTAAATTCGTTGAATACTTCGGTCCAGGTGTTGCCACTCTGCCATTAGCAGACCGTGCGACAATCGCCAACATGGCTCCTGAGTATGGTGCAACATGCGGATTCTTCCCGGTTGACGCAGAATCACTTGACTACTTGCGTCTAACTGGCCGTGATGACACTCATATCAAAATGGTAGAAGAATATCTGAAGCAAAACGAAATGTTCTTCACACCTGAAAAAGAAGAACCAACTTACACTGACGTAGTGGAAATCGACCTTTCTGCTGTGGAAGCAAACCTGTCCGGACCAAAACGTCCACAGGATTTAATTCCACTTTCAGACATGAAAGAAACCTTCCACAAGTCGATCACTGCAAAAGAAGGCGTTCAGGGCTTTGGTCTGGATGCATCTGAAATCAATAAGACAGCTAGATATACGACTGAAGAGGGTAAAGATGTAACGATGCCTACCGGTGCGATCGGAATCGCTGCGATCACATCTTGTACGAATACATCCAACCCATATGTAATGCTTGGAGCAGGACTTGTAGCTAAAAAAGCTGTGGAACTTGGAATGAACGTTCCTGACTTTGTAAAAACATCATTGGCTCCTGGTTCAAAAGTTGTTACAGGCTACCTGAGAGATTCAGGATTATTATCTTATATGGAACAAATCGGATTTAACCTTGTTGGATACGGTTGTACAACATGTATCGGTAACTCAGGTCCTTTACGCCCTGAAATCGAAAAAGCTGTATCTGAAGCAGATCTTCTTTTAACATCTGTACTTTCAGGTAACCGTAACTTCGAGGGACGTATCCACCCATTAGTGAAAGCAAACTACCTTGCTTCACCGCCGCTTGTCGTTGCATATGCACTCGCAGGCACAGTCGATATCGACCTTCAAAATGATCCGATCGGTAAAGACAAAGACGGCAAAGATGTGTTCTTCCAGGATATCTGGCCTTCACAGGATGAAGTGAAGGATGTTGTGAAAGCAACAGTGACCCCTGAACTATTCCGCAGAGAATATGAGCATGTGTTCACAGAAAACGAACGCTGGAATGAAATCAAAACAAGCAACGAACCATTGTACAGCTTTGATGATAAATCAACATACATCCAAAATCCTTCATTCTTCACGGGACTTGCTCCAACTCCGGAAGATATCCAAGGATTAAATGGACTTCGTGTTGTAGGTAAATTCGGTGACTCAGTGACAACTGACCACATTTCCCCTGCAGGTGCGATCGGTAAAGATACACCAGCTGGTAAATACTTGCGCGCGAATGGTGTAGAACCACGTGACTTCAACTCTTATGGTTCCCGCCGTGGTAATCACGAGGTCATGATGCGCGGAACGTTTGCGAACATCCGTATCCGTAATCAGATCGCCCCAGGTACAGAAGGCGGATTCACGACGTACTGGCCTGAAGATGAAGTTATGCCTATCTATGATGCATGCATGAAGTATCAAGAAGACGGCACTGGCTTGGTTGTCCTTGCAGGAAAAGATTACGGTATGGGATCTTCCCGTGACTGGGCAGCTAAAGGTACAAACCTTCTTGGCATCAAAACAGTTATCGCTGAAAGCTACGAGCGTATTCACCGCTCAAATCTTGTGATGATGGGTGTTCTTCCACTTCAATTCAAGCAAGGCGAAAGCGCTGAGACTCTTGGCTTAACTGGAAGGGAAACCATTTCTGTTAACATCACAAATGATGTTAAACCTCGTGATATCCTGACTGTCACAGCAGTGGCTGAAGATGGAACAAAGACAGAATTTGATGTACTTGCACGCTTTGATTCAGAAGTTGAAGTAGACTACTACCGTCATGGCGGTATCCTGCAAATGGTACTTCGCGGCAAGTTCCAAGCATAAGGAATAATGGAAAAGCCCTGAGAATTTATTCTCAGGGCTTTTTTGTGTCTGATGAGAAGAATGTGACTTCGGAGTAAAGGTCAACGGTTTGGTTAAATTATTATTTTATGCAGTTAACCATAAAAGGCACTTTAAAAGACTAATCTGAGACAAGCTTACATAAGATGTTATTATCGAATAATCAGAAGAGGAGAGACGGACTGTTGAAATCTTTTTTTGGAGTATTGCTTGTCGCTTTGTTGGTATATACATTTTACGTGGAAAATAAGTCCAGCCCGAATGCTTTTACAAGGGATCAGTTTGAACAAGCTGCTGCTAATCAATCATACGACCAGTTGATTGATATCGAAGAAGGGGAAGTGGCAGGCAGTTCGGAACCTGCTGAACATTTTCCCGGACCAAATGTGGGGGATAAAGCTATAGATTTCAAACTATCTGACCTGTCAGGTGACGACGTGACCCTGTCCCAATTTAAAGGGAAAAAAGTAATCATTAATTTCTGGGCGACGTGGTGTCCGCCATGTAAGGAAGAAATGCCTGTTATGGAGGAATTCTACAAAAAGAATAGGGATAATATCGAAGTCCTTGCGATCAATATTGACCCTCAATATAACGTAAGAGAATATCAGGAATCAATGGGGCTGACCTTTCCGATCCTTCTCGACAAAGATGACAAAATCAACAAAGCTTATGACATCCTTACCGTCCCGACAACCTACGTCATCAATGAACAAGGCATCATCACTCACAAACAAATCGGTGCCATCACGAGCCTAGAAGCCTTCAATGCTATAGTGAAGTGAGGAGCGGACTCTCTTTATTACCTTTGTTTAAAATATCTGAAATTTGGATATACTATTTATACAAGACAATAAAGAGAGTGAGGTTTCCTTTACATGCGCAGACCAAGAAAGAAATCATTCGCTGATTTGGTGAAAGAGAACAAAAAACAGTTACTTCTCGATGAGGATGCAATGAATGCAATAGAAGAGAGAATCGACGCACGATTTGAAGTCAAGCGTCCCCTGAATAAAGCCGAGTAATCACTTACGAGGCTTTATTTTTTATTTGGAAAACGGTGTTAATTTCAAAGTGGTTTCAGCTGTTGATTGGAGTGCAAGATGAAGACTCCTGCGGGAGAAGCGTGTTAGGGGAGACCCCGCAGGGAGGTACGACCGAGGAGGCTCACCAACCGCCCGCGGAAAGCGAAGTCTTGCATGGAAATCAACAGCGGTGATTATTAGTCTTTTTATAATACATACCAATTATTACGCCTAAACTTCCTCATCAAAATGGAAATGATAGTACTAAGGGGGGAAGTACAATGAGCAATCCGAAAAGAAACAATAAACATTTCAATCCAAATCATATTGGTACACAGTCCAGAGAAGCTGGCGGGAATAAAGGGAAGCAAATGCAGGATACATCAGGGAAACATGCACAGGTAATCCAGACAAAAGGTGAATAACATCTTTTCGTTTGATGAAAAATAATTGAGGGACCGACCATCTGAACGTTGGTCTTCAACACATCTTTAGGAGGAATGCAGGATGGCATGGAACAGTAAACCGAATCCGGATGATCGCAGTGATAACGTCGAAAAGCTTCAAGGTATGGTACAGCATACGATTGAAAACATGGAGAAAGCAGAAGAGTCTATGGCTTTCACAGATAGTGAAGAACAGCTTCAGTCTATAAAGGCTAAAAATGAACGCCGCCGCGAGAGTCTCGATGCATTCCGAAGTGAAATCAAAGATGAAGCCGGTCAAAATAATAACCGCTAAT